>JBIIWB010000005.1:0-134021 GCA_044339125.1 Rhizomicrobium sp.
AGCACGATCTCCGCCTCCCGTAGCTTGCCAATAACTTCCTCAGGCTGATGCCTGCGTCCCATTCCAAATCTCCTTCCAAGGTTCCAATATGATAGTCCCTGGACCACTTGGAAGGGGGCAGATCAATACCCAGATCAAGAACGCCACTGCGGCGGGCAACGAGGATACCGGCCTGGCCGATCAGCGCGATGTGGCGCTGCAGCAGCTGGCGGACAAGCTGGACATTCGCATCAGCGCCCAGCCCGATGGCGGCCTGGTGGTCTCCACCACCGACGGCCTCAATCTGGTGAGCAACACCTATGCCCAGCTCTCCTACGCGCCGGGCGGGCAGAACGGCGTCTATGGCAACATCAAGATTCAGGACTTCAATCCGGTCACCGGCCAGGCGATCGGCCAGCCTTCGGCGCTGGATTCCCACCTTTCGGGCGGCGCGCTGAAGGGCTTGATCGACATGCGCGATCAGTCGCTGGGCGGCCTGTCGCAGTCGCTGGGCAACTTCGCCCGTGAAACCGCCCGCACCATCAACGAAGTCGCCAACGCCAACGCCGCCTATCCGCCGCCTTCGGCGCTGAACGGCCGCAACACCGGCCTGCTGGGCACCGACGCCCTGAACTTCACCGGCCGCACCACCATCGCCGTGACGTCGGCTGACGGCAATCTGGTCCGCCGCATCGCGGTGGATTTCGGCGCGGGCACGCTCTCGGTCAATGGCGGAGCGGCCACCGCGCTGGGCGGCACCATCGACAGCTTCGCCGCGGCGCTGAACGCGGCGCTGGGCGGCAACGGCACGGCCTCTTTCAGCAACGGCGCGCTGTCCCTCACCGCCACCGGCGGCTACGGCTTGGTGATCGCCAATGATGCCGCTTCGCCCGCCACGCGCGGCGGTGCCGGCTTCTCGCAGTTCTTCGGCCTGAACGATGTCTTCAAGGCGCAAGCCCCGTCGATCGCCGCCACCGGCCTGTCGGGTTCCGACGCCAGCGGCCTGGCCGCGGGTGGCGTCATCGCACTGTCGCTCAAGGGCGCCAATGGCGACATCGTCCGCCAGGTCAATGTCACCACCACGGCCGGCATGAGCGTCGCCAACGTCGTCAGCGCCCTCAACACCGCGCTGGGCGGGGCGGCCACCCTGACGCTGAACGCCGACGGTTCGATTTCCACCGCCAAGGCGGCCGGCTATGCCGGCTACCAGCTCAACGTCGCCAACGACACCACGGTGCGCGGCGCCACCGGCATGAGCTTCACTTCGCTGTTCGGCATCGGCGACAACAATATCGCCAGCCAGGCGGTCGGCTTCGCCATCACCAGCGATGTGCAGGCTTCGCCCCAGCGCATCGGCATGGCCAAGTCTACCCTGACGGCCAACAGCGTCCTGGGCAGCTCCATCCTGGCGGGCGGCGACAATTCGGGCGCCATCGCGCTGCAGAACGCTTTCAACACCAACCGCAGCTTCGGCGCGGCGGGTGGTCTGACAGCGCAGAGCGCCTCGATCACAGACTATGCCGCGGCCTTCTACCAGAACCTCTCCACCCGCTCGAACGCCGTCACCCAGGCGCAGACCACCCAGAGCGACCGCCTGCAGGAAGCGCAGAGCCGCATCGCCTCCAACTCCGGTGTCAGCCTGGACGAGGAGCTGAGCGCGCTGACCTCCTACCAGCAGGCCTATGCCGCCGGTGCGCGCATCTTGTCGGTGGTGGACAAGCTTTACGAAACACTGCTTCAGATCTCGTGAGTTGACAGATGAGCATCAATCGCGTCGCCACTTCGCAGCAGAACACCTACTTCCTGAACCAGCTTCAGGCGGCGGGATCGCGGCTGGACCAGACCCAGCAGCAGATCGCTTCCGGCAAGGTGGCGGACACCTATGCCGGGTTCGGCGACCGCGCCCAGGTGCTGCAGGCGACCATCACCGCCCATGCCCGCAACGATGCCTATGCCACCGCCACGACGATGGCCGTCAGCCAGACCGATCTGCAGGACGCGCAGCTCACCAAGCTGTCGGAGCTGGCGGCGCAGTTGAAGAAGACGGTGTCGGACACCGTCGCCGCCAACGATCCCCGTACCCTGATGGCGCAGATCGAAAGCATTTTCAGCCAGGCCACCACCATCCTCAACAGCAAGGATGCCAACGGCGATTACATCTATGCCGGCGGCAAGACCGACACCGCCCCGGTTTCGGTTTCAACGCTGGACGATCTGGTGGCGCTGCCCGCCGTGTCGGGCGCTTTCACCAATGGCACCGCCAAGAAGTCGGTGCAGGTGGCGGACGGCCAGGCCATCACCTTTGGCGTGCTTGCTTCCGATGTCGCCACCGGCCTGATGCAGGCGCTGAAGGACATCGCCGCCTTCGATGCCGGCGGCAGCGGTAACTTCGACGGCAGCGAGAGCCTGTCTTCGGCGCAGAACAGCTTTCTCACCGGCCACATCGCGATCGCCGGCACGGTGGCGCAGGATCTGACGACCGTCACCGCGCGCAATGGCGGCCTTTTCAAGCAGCTTGAGAACGCCCAGGGCCAGCAGGATTCCATGAAGACCCTGTATGGCGGCTTCATCGAGAAGGTGCAGGAAACCAACATGGCGGAAGCCGCCACCCAGTTGTCGCTGAACCAGACCGCGCTGCAGGCGGCGCTGCAGGTCACCGCCACGCTCAACCAGTTGTCTTTGCTCAATTATCTGCCCGTTCGGTAAGACCGAACTTGCGGGAAGAGCCGCGCGCGCCTAATTAGGCCCGCAAATGTCCAAGAAACGCATCGTGGTTGCCATGTCGGGCGGCGTCGACTCCTCGGTCGCCGCCGCGCTGGTGGCGCGCGCCGGGCACGAAGCCATCGGCGTCACCTTGCAGCTTTATTCGGCCACGGCTTCTGCTCGCAAAGGCGCCTGCTGCGCCGGGCAGGACATTCAGGACGCCAAGCGCGTGGCGGCCAGCCTGGGCATTGCCCATTACGTGCTGGATTACGAAGCGCGCTTCAAGAAGGCGGTGATCGAGGATTTCGCCGACACCTATGCCAGGGGCGAAACGCCGGTGCCCTGCGTCCAGTGCAACGAGAAAGTGAAGTTCGCCGACCTGCTCGACACCGCCCGCGAACTGGGCGCCGAGGCCATGGCCACTGGCCATTATGTCCGCCGCGTCGAAGGCGCGAATGGCGCGGAGCTGCATGCGGCGTCGGAAGGCGCCCGCGACCAGAGTTATTTCCTTTTTGCCACCACCCAGGCGCAGCTCGATTATCTGCGCTTTCCGGTGGGCGAGATGCCCAAGGCCGAGGTGCGCGCCATCGCTGCCGAACTGGGTCTGATCACGGCGGCCAAGCCTGACAGCCAGGATATCTGCTTCGTGCCCGAAGGGCGGTACACCAATGTGATCGACAAGCTGCGCCCCAATGCGGCGCGGCCCGGCGAGATCGTCGATGTCAGCGGCGCGGTGCTGCGCCGCCATGACGGCATCACCCATTTCACCGTCGGCCAGCGCAAGGGCCTGGGCCTGTCCGGCAATGGTGAGCCGTTGTTCGTGCTGAAGCTGGATGCCGCCAACGCCCGTGTGGTGGTGGGGCCGCGTTCGGCGCTGGCGTCGACCGCCTTCACCCTGCGCAACGTCAACTGGCTGATGCCGGTGCAGGGCCCCATCGATTGCCAGGTCAAAGTGCGTTCGATGCGCCCGCCGGTGCCGGCGCGGGTAATCCCGCTGGAGGGCGGCGCGGCCCGCGTCGAGCTGCTGTCGCCGGAAGACGCGGTGGCGCCGGGCCAGGCGTGTGTCTTCTATGATGGCTTGCGGGTGCTGGGCGGCGGCTGGATCACGGCGGCCGCGCCCATGGCGCAGGTCGCATGATTTTGCGCGGTGCCCGCCCGCAAGAGCGGCGCGCGCTGGAAGAGTTGCAGCGCCGCGCTTCGCTGATGTGGGACGATGACCGTCCTTATCTGTTGGCCAATCCCGATGTGATCGAACTGCCGCTGGCGCATATCAGCGAAGGGCGCGTGCGCGTGGCCGAAGAGCTAAGCCTGGTGCTGGGTTTCGCCGTACTGGTGCCGCGCGATACCGATGCGGCGCTGGATGGCCTTTTCGTGGAACCGGAGCATTGGCGCCGGGGCATCGGACGGCTGCTGGTGGAAGACGCCGTTGCCCGCGCCCGTGCGGCGGGCCTGGCAGCGTTGGACGTGGTGGCCAATGGCAACGCCCTGGGTTTCTACGAGAAGCTGGGGTTCGCCGTCTGCGGCGCGGCCCAGACCCAGTTCGGACCGGCCAAACGGCTGCGCCGGGCGCTGATTTCGGGCTGATTTCCGCCAATCTTGCCCAAAATCTTGACAGGTGGGGCACCCCACCCCTACATCGCCGCCTCCCGGCCCTTGTGGCCGGCTTTCTTGAATGGTCGCGATCCGGATGGATCGCTCCATGGCACCGTAGCTCAGTGGTAGAGCAGGAGAATCATAATCTCTTGGTCGGCGGTTCAAATCCGTCCGGTGCTACCATTCCTTCGCAAATGCATGACAAGCGCATCCGCGCCGCGCTTATATAAGCGCATGCCTCCCCCGCTCACCCTCGACGATATCCGCGCCGCCGCCGCCGCCATCGCGGGCGCGGTGCTGAAAACGCCCATGCGCCATTCGCGCACCCTGTCGGCCATCGCGGGTGCAGAGGTCTATCTCAAATTCGAGAACCGGCAATTCACCGCCTCCTTCAAGGAGCGCGGTGCGCTCAACAAGCTGCTCACGCTGGATGCCACCCAGCGCATCCGTGGCGTGGTGGCGATGAGTGCGGGCAACCATGCCCAGGGCGTCGCCTATCATGCCGGGCGCTTAAGCATTCCCGCCACCATCGTCATGCCGGTGACGACGCCCTTCAACAAGATCAAGCACACGCGCGATTTCGGCGCCACGGTGCTGGTGGAAGGCCGCGACCTGAATGAGGCCACAGCGGTGGCGCGGCGGCTGGAGAAGGAACAGAACCTCACTTTCGTCCACCCCTACGACGATGTCCGGGTTATCGCTGGTCAGGGCACGGTGGGGCTGGAGATGGTGGAGGAGCTTCCCGATCTCGACGCCATCATCGTGCCGGTGGGCGGTGGCGGGCTGATCTCCGGCATCGTGGTGGCGGCCAAGGCGCTGAAACCGGGAATCGAAATCTTCGGCGTGCAAAGCGAACTTTATCCCGCCATGCGCGCGGCGCTCCATGATCAGACGCTGCCCGCGCCCGGCATGGTGCAGACCGTGGCGGAAGGCATCGCGGTGAAAGCGCCGGGCGTGATCACCACGCAGGTCGTGCGCGAACTGGTGACGGACATATTGATCGCGGGCGAGGCCGATATCGAGCATGCGCTGGCGCTGATCCTGGAGATCGAGAAAACGCTGGTGGAGGGCGCGGCCTCGGCGGCGCTGGCGGCATTGCTGGCGCATCCCGAACGCTTCGCCGGCAAAAAGGTCGGGCTGGTGATGTCGGGCGGCAATATCGACATGCGCCTGCTGTCCAACCTGATCCTGCGCGAGCTGGCGCGGGAAGGGCGCATCCTCTCCCTTACGGTGGAATTGGAAGACAGGCCCGGTCAGCTGGCGCTGGTCGCCACGGTGGTGGGCGAAGCGGGCGGGAACATTCTCGAGGTCAACCACAACCGCATGATGACCGGCACGCCGCTGAAATCGGCCAGCCTCAGCCTGGTGACCGAGGCGCGCGACACCGCCCATGCCGGGGAAATCCGCCAGAAGCTGCTGGATTCCGGATTCAAGCTCGCTGTTTAAGGAACGGGCTGCGCCGCGCGTCGTTGTCGTTTCGGAAACTCCGGAAACAGACCCATGGCGAAGACGGCGGCGGAACATTTCTGGGATTTGATTGAAAACATCCCGATGGCGCTTCTGGTGACCAAGGACGGTCCCCATCTCGATGCCCGCCCCATGGGGGCCATGGCGCGGCCCAAGGCCGGGCGCATCTATACCCTGGCCAACAAGGGCGAGGATTCCGACGAACAGATCCAGCGCGATGCCGAAGTGATGCTCTCCTTCCAGCAAGGCGTGTCCTATGTGGTGGTCCATGGCATCGCCACGCCGTCCACCGACCGCGCCAAGATCGCCGATCTCTGGACCGTTTTCGACAAGGCGTGGTGGGATGGCCCGGGCGATCCGCGCATCCGCCTGATCGTGGTGACGCCGGGCAAGGCCGAATATTGGGAAAGCCCCGGCAAGCTGGTGACCTATGCCGACATGCTGATCTCGGCCGCCACGGGCAAGAAGCCCAGTGTCGGGGAGCATGGCTCGGTCAGGCTCTAAGCCCTGTCGATATTAACGGTAAATGCAGTCGCCGCTTAAGTTTCGCCCTGGACCTGTCCCATATTGGGACATGCCTAGAAGCGTGGCCCAACTGACCGGAATGCTGGTGACGGGAATCGTCGCCTTTGGAACAGACCTTGATGCGGTCTATTCCGTGCCTTTGGGCATTTTCGCGGGCGCGCTGGCGATGTTTTTCGTCTCGATGTCCGAAGCGCGCGAGAATTTTCGGAAGTTGGCAGCCGTGGTGCTGCCCGATCCGCGCGATCGCCGGCCGCGCCGTAAACGCTAAGCCCGGCCTCGCACCGCGCTTGGACGCGCGCCGCTGCGGCGTTCAGGCGGGCGAAAGGTCCACTGGACCTTTCGCTGATCCGCCTTCACCCATTATCCGGAGGAATGCCCGAGATCGCCGCTTCCATTTCCTGGAAGCTGGGCTGGTACTCGCTGGGAACACTGCCGCGGCCGATTTCCACCGACACCTGGGCGGCGTTGCCGTGCAGATGCGCCACCAGCACGTCGCGGATGACGTGATAGAACAGCGCTTCCTCGTCGATGATCGCCTTCAGGCGGGTGCCCAGCGGGCCGACCACGCCGTAAGCCAGGAACACGCCCAGGAAGGTGCCGACCAGCGCCGAGCCGATCATGCCGCCCAGCACTTCCGGCGGTTCGCTGATCGCGCCCATGGTCTTGATGACGCCCAGCACGGCGGCGACGATGCCCAGCGCGGGCAGGCCGTCGGCCATCGCTTGCAGCGCATTGGCGGGCACCAGCGCTTCGTGATGGTGCTTCTCCAGCTGCTTTTCCATCATGGTCTCGACCTGGTGAGGGTCTTCCAGGCTCATGGTCATCATGCGCAGCGTGTCGCAGATGAAGTCGAGCGCGAAATGGTCTTTGCAGATCTTGGGATAGCGCTTGAAGATCGAACTCTCGGACGGCTTTTCGATATGGGCTTCCAGCGCGATGAGGCCCTTGGACTTCATCGTTTTGGTCAGCAGGAACAGCAGGCAGAGCAGATCGGTGAAATCCTTGGGCTTCCAGGCGAGGCCGGAAACCACCTTGCCCAGCGAACCGAAAATCTTCTTGAGATTGTACATCGAGCCGCTGATCAGCATGGCGGCGATGGCGGCGCCGAAGATGGTGGCGAGTTCGTGCGGCGCGGCGTGCATGACCACGTCCATCGCGCCGCCCGTGGCGATATAGACGCCAAAGACGCAGATGAAGAGAAAGACGATGCCGCCGATCTGAAGCATGGAAGGAAAGCCGCCCGGAATATTGAGCGTTCATTATTAATGGCAGGGCTTAAGGAGGCGTGAACCGGCGCGCAATGCGTTGTTGGCGGAGGTTAACGCGGCTTAACGGTTCATGCGCTTTTGCGCGCCACGGCTTCGTTCAGCTTGCGCGCCGCCAGCGTCGCCAGCTCTTTCGCCACCGCATCGCTCATCTGGGCTTCCAGATCGGTGGCACGGGCGGCGCGGCCGATGGCGGTGACATGCAGCGCCAGAACAGCGGCATCCGGGGCCGTGCCGCGGACATCGCTTTCTTCCAGATAACGGCACAGGCTTTCGGCGATGCGGGCGGTGGCATGCAGCCCCGCCGTATCGGCAAAGCCCTTGATCTCATGGGCCTTGTCGGAGAGCACGGCGATGCTCGTCGCCGCTTCGAGCTGTTCGACATACATCAAAACGCCCGCGCGCAAAGGCTCGGCATTCTCCTCGATGACGCGCACCGCCTTGACCTCGGTTACGGCGCTGCGCAACCGCTGCGAGAATTGGCGCGCCTGCGCCTTGTTCATCATCTGCGGATAGGCGTCCGGCGCGATCATCTGACCTTTCTTGCTCATCACTGGACTCCGATATCCTTGAAATCGTCATGGCGCCGCCAGGGCCCGGCATAGGATTCAATCGCCCTGCGGCGGCGGTCCGGGCCGAAATAACCCTCGGCGCGCACAAAGGCGCGGGGCCGTAACACGATCTCGGCGATGCGGGAATAAAGGTTCTTGGCGGTGATGGGCTTGGCGAGAAACTCGGTCACGCCCGCGTCGCGCGCCATCTCCACCCGGTGCTTCTCGGTATGGCCGGTGATCATGATGATCGGCACGAACGGGTTGGCGCTGCTTTCATGGGTGCGGATGTGGCGGGTGAACTCGATCCCGTCCATGGGACCCATCGCCAGGTCGGAGAGAATGATGTCGCATTTGCGCTCGCGCATCACGTTCAGGGCGCTGCTGCCATTGGCGGCTTCGGCGACGTCGCGGATGCCGGCGGTGTTCAGCAGTTCGCGCAGCAGCACGCGCATGTGCGCATTGTCCTCGACAATGAGCGCCTTGAGCGTATCGAATGCTGCTCCGGACATGCCTGTGGTTCCGCCAACACGTGGTCCGCCGGTCTGATTCGGGGCGGCGGTCCCCATGGACTACCCTAATCAGGCAGGGTTATTTATCCGTTACAAACATTTCGCGGCGCTCTTAAGACATTGGCAACGCCCTTCTCCCGTCTCGCTGAAGCCCTGTTCCTGACAGCGAAAATGTTGCTGGCGCGGCAGGTGCTGGGGGTCAGTGCGCTGGTGCGGGACGATGCCGGGCGCGTGCTGCTGGTGCGTCACACTTATATGCCCGGCTGGCAGTTGCCCGGCGGCGGCGTCGAAGCGGGCGAAACGCCGGAGGTCAGTCTGCGCCGCGAGCTGGCGGAGGAACTGGGGCTGCAAGGTGGGCGCCATGCCCTGATGGGCATCTATGCCCGCCGGATTCTGTGGCTGGGCCATACGGTGGTGCTGTACCGGGTCGAAGGCGCGGCGGGTCCGCTGAAGCCCAACTGGGAAATTGCGGAGGTGCTGTGGGCCGACCCCGCCCAGCCACCCGCGGGGGGATGACGCCCGTCACCGCCCGGCGGCTGGCGGAACTGCGCGGCGTCCCGCTTGGCGGACAGTGGTAGTTCTTGCCTTTGGCGGACTTTGCCCTTAGCGGAGCGGCCATGAGCGATCCCAGCTGGCAGATCCGGCCTGAAACCCCCGCCGACGCGGCGGCGGTGGAAGCGTTGAGCGATGCCGGGTTCGGTCCCGGCCGCTTCGCCAAGTCGGCCTATCGCCTGCGCGAAGGTGTCGATGCCGTGCCTGGCCTGAGCTTCGTCGCCTTCGAGAAGAATGCATTGCTGGGTTCGGTGCGCTTCTGGCCGATCAGCGTCGGCGGGCATGAGGAATTGCTGCTGGGTCCGCTGGCGGTGCGCGGCGACCAGCGCGGCAAGGGCATCGGCATCGCCCTGATGCAGACCGGGATCGAAGCCGCCAAGCTGGGGCCGTGGCGCGGTATCCTGCTTGTCGGCGACGAGCCCTATTACGCCAAGGTGGGATTCTCGCGCCTGCCGCCCGGTCGTGTGCGCTTTCCGGGTCCGGTGGACGAGCGCCGCGTGCTGGGCCTGTCGCTCAAGGGTGGCGAGATGCTCACCGTGTCGGGCCAGATTCGCCGGGCGCGGATCGATCACGCCAACTGCGCGGATAGCGCCGCTTTGGGTTAGCGGCCTTCGACCCGCCAGGCCAGCAGCAGCGCGCTGGCCAGAATCAACAGCGTCGCCCATTGCGGCAACAGCGGCTTCTGCTCCAGCTGCGTCACGCGATAGGCGTTGTTTCGGACGATGCCGATCCAGTTGGAGCCAGACGCCGTCACGCCTGCTGCCACTTCGCGCACCTGCGGAATGCCATCGGCCAGCCAGTGCGCGCCGCCTTTGGTGGCTTCGGTCAGTGGCTTCAGGATAGCATCGGTGGCGCGCATGTCAGCGACCTCGCGCGGATTGAGCGGGCCCACGGCGGCCACTGCCGTCAGGGCGCCATCGGTAAGACGATACAGGCCCAGTTCGTCAGCGGTGACGCGTCCACTCCACAGTCCGGGCGAGGCCTTGGCCGGTTCCACGGTCAGCGTCTTGCCGGACGGCGTCGCGACCGTGATGGGCCGCGCCGCCGGGGCCATGGTGCGCCGGGCGATACTGATCTCGCCATTGGCGACGGCGGTGGTGAGGCTTTCGGCTTCCAGTTCCGGCTGCTTCATCAGCCAATGCGCCACGCGGCGCAGAAGTTCGGCATCGGGCCCGCCGCCGTCAAAGCCGCGCGACCATAGCCAGGCCTGGTCCGACAGCAGCGCGGCGACGCGGCCGCGCTCCACCTGATCCAGCACCAGCAGCGGACGTCCGCCGGTTCCGTTCATCACCGTGGTGCCGGTGAGCTTGTTGGCGCCGATGGTGCGGAACCAGCGGCCCCAGCTGGGCGGCGTGCTGGCGTCACCCGCCCCCGCCAGCCCCGACGTCACAGGATGCGCCTGGCCTTCGGTGGTGAGTGTGGGCCGGAACGGTCCGGTGACGACCTCGCCGGTGGGCTGCACCGGCAGGATCTGCGACAGCGGCGTGCGCGAGACGCTGGCGGCGGTGGCGAATTCCGGCCCGACCGACAACAGCAGCGCGCCACCTTCCTGCACATAGCGGGCGATGTTCTGGAAATAGAGCGGCGGCAGGATGCCGCGCTCGCTGTAGCGGTCGAAGATCACCAGGTCGAAGCCATCCAGCTTCTCCAGGAAGAGTTCGCGGGTGGGAAACTGGATCAGCGCCAGCTCGTCGATCGGCGTGAAGTCCTGCTTGTAGGGCGGGCGCAGGATGGTGAAGTGGATCAGATCCACTGACGGATCGGCCTTGAGCAGATTGCGCCAGACCCGTTCGCCCGCATGCGGCTCGCCCGACACCAGCAGCACCCGCAGGCGGTCACGCACGCCGGTGATGGTGACCACCGCGCGGTTGTTGGCCAGCGTCAGCTCGTTGGGTCCCGGCGCGGCGGTGATTTCGATGACATTCTCGCCGCCATGGGCCACCGGCACGGTGATACGGCTGACCTGACTCACCGTGACGCTGCGGTTTCCGATGGGCTTGCCATCCACCGCGATGGTCATTTCCGAGGTGCCGCCGCCGCCACCACCCAGGTCATCCACCCGCAATTCGATCTCGGCGTTGCGGCCCACGATGGAGAAGCGCGCCGCACCGGTGACGGTGAGCTTGCGGTCCTTTTCGTCGCGCGCCCCCGCGATCAGCGCCTGCAACGGCGCCTTCAGCGGCATTTGTTCGGCACCTGGCGGCGCGTCATGCACCTGGCCGTCGGTGATCAGGATGGCGCCGGCCATGCGGCCCGGCGGCACATCGGCGATGGCGGCGTTCAGCGCCGCGAAGGCCTGGGTGCCGTTATTGTCGCCGCCGCGGGTGGTGGTGACCGAGGTTTCGCGCACCGTCAGGTTGGGCATCGCCGCCAGCGCGCGCTTGATGGCGGCCTGGGCGGCGTCGGCCTGTTTGGCGCGCACACCTGTGTTCATGCTCTGGGAGCGGTCGGTGACAATCACCGCGACATCGTTGAGCGGCGCGCGGGTTTCATGCACCGAAATCGGGCCCGCCAGCGCCGCCAGTAGCAGCATAAAGACGAGTGTGCGGGCCCAGGCGCCCTTGGCGCGGGCAAAGAAGCCAAAGGCGCAGATCGCCAGCGCCGCCACGGCGAGCGCGATCAGCCATTCGGTGGGGAGGAGCGGCGCGAAGGCAAGCCGGGTCATTTTTCGCGCCCCAGCCGTTGCAGCAGCGCGGGCGCATGCACCTGATCGGTCTTGTAGTTGCCGGTCAGGGCATAGATCACGACATTGACGCCGAAGCGGAACGCCATCTCGCGCTGGTTGTCACCGCCCGGCGTGGGTTCGGAGAGGAAGCGCCCGCCGCTATCCACCGCCCAGGCGGCGGCGAAGTCATTGCCGCCAATGATGACGGGCGTGACGCTGTCGCCGCCGCGCGCGGGCGGACGCTCGCGCCCACGTTCAGCCGGCGGCAGGGCTTCGACCCAGACCGGCGCACCCTGCCAGCGGCCGGGAAAGTCCTTGAGGATGTAGAACGCCTTGGTCAGCACATGATCGCTGGAGACACGTTCCAGTCGCGGAATGTCGAGGCCGCTGGTGATGCGGCGCAGGATCTGCTGGCCCGCGCCCGGCGCGCCGATGGACAGGTCGCGGGTGTCGAACAGCACCGTGCCCCCCTGGCGCATGTAATCGCTGACCCGCGCCAGCGCCCGCGCCGACAGGGCGCGCTGGCGCGGGTCCATCGGCCAATAGAGCAGGGGATAGAAGGAGAGATCGTCGCGCTCCAGATCGACACCCATCGGCTCCAGCGGCTCGTAAGCCGTGCGCTGCTTCAGCAACAGGCCCAGCCCGGTCAGTCCGGCGCGGCTGGTATTGTCCAGGTCGGCGAGCCCGGTCTTCACATAGGCCAGTCGCGTGTCCAGCGCCGCCGCCTGGTTCATGGCGGCGTCCTGCGCCTGCGCGTCGTGGAAAGCGGGCGCGAGCAACGCCAGCGCCAGCGCAACCGCCGTGGCGCGGGCCAGCAGCCGGCCGGGCGTATGGCCGCGCAGGAAGAGCGAGAGGATCGCATCCAGCAGAAACAGCGCGGCGGTGGCGGCCAATAAATATGGCATCAGGGCGCGGGCATCGATCTCGCCATAGGCGTGGCGTTCCAGCCCCAGATCGGGCAGCGGCAGCAGCGCATCGCCCGCGCCCAGCGTGTTGAGCGCGCTTTCCACACCCTGCGCGCCATACAGGCCGGGCGGATGGATGCGGCTGACCTCGGTGTTGGCGAAATCGCGCGCCGCGATGGGCATGGCTTCGTCGTCGGGTGCAGTGGCATGGGCGAAACCATCCAGCACCGACACCGGCGGCAAAGTCGTCAGACCGGCCAGCGTTTCGGCGGGCGCGCCGCCCGCCAGCGCCAGCACACGGCGCAGCATGTCCACATAGAGTCCCGACAGCGGTAGGGTGGACCAGCCGGGACTGGCGCTGGTGTGGAACAGCACGATCCAGCCATTGCCTTCCTTCTTCGCCGTCACAAGCGGCGTGCCATCGGTCAGCCGCGCCCAGGCGCGGTTGGCGAGTTCGGCGGACGGCTCGGCCAGCACCTGGCGCGAGATGGTGACGTCCTGCGGAATGGAAAGCCCGTTGAACGGGCTGTCGGGCCCGAAGGACGTGAGACGCTGCGGCTTGCCCCAGGCCATCGCGCCCGCCAAGTAGCGCTCGCCCACGCGCAGCAGCACCGGCACCAATGCGTCGGCGCCCTGCGCCAGGCGCTCGCCCGCGAAGCGGACCAGCACGCCGCCATTCTTGACGAATTCGGCGACGCGCGGCGCGTCGTCGCCCGCAATGCGACCGACATCGGCCAGCACCATCACCGAAACCTTCTGCGCGACCAGCGCCGCGATGTTGCCGCGCGAGACCTCGGCATAGGGGTTCAACGCGCGGTCGAGATAATAGGAGTCGGCCAGCAGCGATTGCTCGCCGCCGCTGGAGGCGACGATGCCGGCACGGCGGCGGACATTGCCGGTGTCCAGCAGTTGCACTGCGCCTGCGCTTTCCTGCCCGCGCAAGACAATGCGCTGGGCGCGGTTGCGCAGTTCCAGCGGCAAGGCCAGCTTGCCTTCGGCGCGGCCCATGCCGGGATTGAAGCGCAGATTGGTCGCCGCCAGCGTCTCGCTATTGGCGCCCAACGCCGCAACTTCGATATCTGTCAGCGCGGCGGAAGCGGCGCGCACGGCGGTGACGGTGAAGCCGCTGGCTTCACGCGACGGCGGCAGCAGGCCCATCGCGGTCTGTGCCGGGATCGGCGCGATCAGCGTCACCGATCCCTTGGCGCGCAACGCCGCCAGGAATTTGCGCGACGATCCGTCCTCGATGCCATCGCTGAGCCAGAAGATCGACGGCGCGCCGGCGAAGCGCCAGCGCGCTAGCGCCGCAGCGGTGGCATTGCGGTCGCCGGCCCAGGGCATCGGCTGCAGCCCGCGCGCCACCTGCTCGGCTTCGCCCGCATTGAGCAGATTGGGCGGCTGGGTGGCATTGGGCGGATTGGCGGTCTGCAGCAGCAGCACGGGCCGGTCACCCGCCTTGTGCAGCAGGTCGGCGATGGCGCGGCCACGGCCATCCCAGCCTTCGGCGGCGGTCCAGCCATTGTCCACCACCAGCACCATGGGGCCCGTCGTGGTGATGGCGACGCCGCGTCCGATGATGGGATCGGCCAGCGCCAGAATGAGCAGCGCCGCGGCCGTCAGGCGCAGCAGCAGCAGCCACCAGGGCGTCTTGGCGGGGGCCTCTTCCTCATTGATCAGCCCCAGCAGCAGGCGCAGCGGCGGAAATTTCTGCTTGCGCGGCGCGGGCGGCGTCACCCGCAGCAGCAACCACAGCACCGGCAGCGCCAACAGCCCCGTCAGGAGCCAGGGCGCGCCGAAACTGATCTGCGACAGCAACTCCATCTCTTACATCCCGCCGATGGCGCCATAGAGCGCAATCAGCGCCGCCTGCGGCGTATGGTCGGTGCGATGCACGGTCGAACTCCAGCCCAGCCGCGCGGCGGCCTGTGCGATCATCTCGCCATGGGCGGTGAATTTGGCGCGATAGGCCGATTGCAGCCGCTCGACCCGTCCGAAGATTTCGCTTTCGCGGCTGCCAATTTCAAAGCGCGTGCGCCCGGCATAGGGAAATTCTTCCTCCGCCGGGTCGATGATGCGGACCAGATGGCCTTCGACACCGGCGCGGGAGATGCGCCGCATCGCTTCTTCTGTTTCGGGATCGAGAAAATCGCCGAACCAGACCAGCTGCGCCCCGCGCAGCACCGGCGCGGGCGGCGGGATGCCGCCATCGGCGCGCGGGACCATCAGCTTGCGGGCGATGCGGGTGAGCGAGAGCTTGGATGCCGCCGCGGGATCGCCGCTCGCCCAATAGCCGACGCGTTCGCCGCCCCGGATCAGCAGCGACGCTAGCGCCAGGAGCAGCAGATCGGCGCGCGCCTTTTTGGTCGGGGCATCCTTGGCTGACGCGAAATCCATGTTGGCGCCGCCGTCGCGCCACAGCCATACGGTCTGTGCCGCTTCCCATTCGCGCTCGCGGACATAGAGATGCTGCGACTTGGCGGATTGCCGCCAATCGATGGCGGTCACCGCATCCTGGGCGCGGTAGCGGCGGAACTGCCAGAAGCTTTCGCCTGTGCCGGTGCGGCGGCGGCCATGCACGCCCAGGCTCACACTCGCGGCGAGATGGTCGGCCTGCACCAGCAGCGGCGGCAGCGTGGCGCTGAGGCCCTCGGCTTCATGCTGAAGCGTGGAACTCAAAGAAGACAACTCATAGGAGACCTTGGCAAAGCCTTTCAATGACGCTGGCCGTGGTCAGGCCTTCGGCGCGGGCGGTGAAGGACAGCGCCATGCGGTGGCGCAGCACGGGCCCAGCCAGGGCCACGACGTCGTCGGTGGACGGCGCGAATCGTCCTTCCAGCAGGGCGCGGGCGCGCACCGCCAGCATCAGCGCCTGGCTGGCGCGCGGGCCGGGGCCCCAGGCGATCGCGCCTTCTTCAATAATAGCGGCATCGGCGCCGCCGCTGCCGGGACGCGCGGCGCGCACCAGCTTCAGAATGGATTCCATCACCTTCTCGCCGACGGGCACGCGGCGCACCAGCGCCTGCGCTTCCACCAGCTGCTCGGGCCCGCAGACGCGGGCGGCGCGGGTCTCTTCGCCCATGGTGGTGGCCAGCAGCATTCGGCGCTCGGCCTCTAGGCCGGGATAGCCGACATCGATCTGCAGCAGGAAACGGTCGAGCTGCGCTTCGGGCAGGGGATAGGTACCTTCCTGCTCCAGCGGGTTCTGCGTCGCCAGCACGTGGAAGGGATGCGGCAGGTCATGGCGCACGCCCGCCACTGTGACATGCTTTTCCTGCATCGCCTGCAGCAATGCCGACTGAGTGCGGGGCGAGGCGCGGTTGATTTCGTCGGCCATCAGCAACTCGGTGAAGACCGGCCCACGGATGAAGCGGAAGGCGCGCGAACCGCCGGCGCTTTCCTCCATCACTTCCGATCCGGTGATATCGGTGGGCATCAGGTCGGGTGTGAACTGGATGCGCGACGTATCCAGCCCCAGCACGATGCCCAGGCTTTCGACCAGCTTGGTCTTGGCCAGGCCCGGCACGCCGATCAGCAGGCCGTGACCGCCCGCCAGCAGGGTAATGAGTGTCTGCTCGATTACCTCGTCCTGGCCGAAGATCACTGCACCAAGCCCGGCTTTCACCTTGGCGAAGGTCTCGGCAGCTTCGGACAGGCGAGCGGCGGCATCCTTGCCGTCCGTCAGGTTCAGGATGTCGGCGTCGCTCATGGTGCCTTCTGGGTGCTTGGGCTTGCTGGAATTGCCCGTTTCGTCAAAATCCAAAGTCATGTTGCACCGTGGCCGGAAGGGGGACAACCCCGCCACCATCTGGGTTAAACGCAAGGGAGAGCGTCGAAAAAGGCGCGAATATGACCGCTTCCCATCCTCCTTTCGCCGGTATCGGGTTCCGCCCCGAAGCGCTCGCGGCCATGCTGGCCGCGCGGCTGGCCCAGACCCCGCCGGACGATGGCGGCCATGACGATTATCACCTCGATATGGCGTTGCCGCTGGTGCTGGGTGGCACGCCGGCGGCGGTGCTGGTCCCCATCATTGCCCGCCCGGAACCCGCCCTGCTTTTCACCCGCCGGACGGAGCGGCTGGCGCGCCATGCGGGTCAGGTGAGCTTTCCCGGTGGGCGGGTGGAGTCGCTGGACCACTCGCCGCTGGAAACCGCCTTGCGCGAAACGGCGGAGGAGACCGGCATCGTCCTATCCCAGGTCGCGGTGGCTGGCTACCTGCCGCGCTATCGCACCGGCACCGGCTTCGACATCCAGCCGGTGGTGGGTGTGCTGCCGCCGGAGCTGACGCTGACGCCCGATCCCGCCGAGGTGGCGGAAATCTTCGAGGCGCCGCTGTGCTTCTTCCGCGACGCGCGCAATCGACGCCGCGAGACGCGGGACTGGAACGGGCAGCAGCGCAGCTTCTATACCTTCAGCCATGGCGGGCATGAGATCTGGGGTGCGACGGCGGCCCTGATCGTGGCGCTGGTGGCGCGGATTGATGGTATGGAAGCGTGATGCGGCCCCGTCGCGCGTCGCGCGACAAACACATAAACTGACAATATGAAAATTGATCCGACTCAACATGCATGGATGAGCGCGCCGGAAACGGCGGCGGTGATGGCCGCGCTGGTGGAAGCCCGTTTCGTCGGCGGCGCCGTGCGCAACGCGATTCTGGGCGCGCCCGTCGCCGATGTCGACATCGCCGTGCCGATGCCGCCGTCCGAGGCCGTCACACGGTTGTCGGCGGCGGGGATCAGGACCATTCCCACCGGCATCGAGCATGGCACCGTCACGGCGGTGACGGGGCAGCAGGCGTTCGAAGTGACCAGCCTGCGCCGCGATGTCGAGACCGACGGCCGCCATGCCGTGATCGCCTTCACCGACGACTGGGCCGAAGATGCGGCGCGGCGCGATTTCACCATCAACGCGCTCTATGCCAGCGCCGAAGGCGAAATCTTCGACTACGCCACCGGCGTGGAAGATTTGATCGCGGGCCGCGTCCGCTTCATGGGCAACCCTGCCACCCGCATCGCCGAGGATTATCTGCGCGTGCTGCGCCTGTTCCGCTTCCACGCCTGGTACGGCAAGGGCGAGATGGACGAAGCGGCGCTGCGCGCGGCGGCGGCGGCCAAGGACAAGCTGGCCACCCTATCGGCGGAGCGGGTGGCGAAGGAATTGCTGCGCCTGCTGGAAGCCTGGCGGCCCGTGCCGGTGCTGCGGGTGATGGCGGCGACGGGCGTGCTGTCCGCCGTACTGCCCGCGGCGCACGACCTGTCGCGGTTGGAGCGGCTCTGCGAACTGGATGCCGAGAACATGCTGGCGCCCGACCCTGTCCTGCGGCTGGCGGCGCTGCTGACCGGCAGCGATGCCGCGACGCAGACCGGCGGAGCATTGAAGCTGTCACGGGCCGATCAGACGCGGCTGGTGGCCGCGCTGGATACGCCTGAAAAGATTGCTTCGCATCTCAAGGCGGGCGATGTGCGCAAGCTGCTCTACCGGCTGGGCGTGCCCACCTTCCGCGATCGTGTGCGGCTGGCCTGGGCGGCGGCGCCCAAATCGCAACCGGCTCTGGCCTGGCGCATGCTGCTGGCGATGGCCGATGCCTGGGAAAAGCCGCGCTTCCCGCTGACCGGCCGCGATGTGATGGAGGCAGGCGTGCCGGAAGGCGGGCGCGTCGGTGAGGTTCTGGCAATGCTGGAAACCGGCTGGGCGGAGGAAGATTTCGCCACGCCGGAAGAAACGCTGCGCGAGCGTCTGGTTCAGCTGATCACGGACAAATCCTGATGCTGAAGCTGGTGGAAAGCTTTTCGCTGGCGGGCGATCCGTCCAAGCCGAACGAAGACGCCTTTGGCGGCAGCGATCAGGCGGCCGTGGTGCTGGACGGCGCGACGATGCTGGGCGATGGCCTAATGCCCGGCCCTTCCGACGCGGCCTGGATCGCGCAGTTCGGGGCGCGGCGATTGATCGCGCATCTCAAGGAGGAAGAGCCTAAAAAAGCGCTGAAGCTGGCGCTGGGCGATGCGGAGAAATCCTTCGGCGCGCTGCGCCGGGCGGAGCCCGAGGAGCAATGGCAGATGCCCTGCGCCTCGATGATGCTGGCCGTAGCTGGCTCTCAAGCCAGCGAAGGCCGGAGGGGGTTGGAATTCTTATACTTCGGGGATTGCGGCGCGCTGGTCGAGCAGCCGGACGGATTGAAGATCATCGGTGAGACGTTGGACAAGCGCGCGGCGGAATCCGCACGGGCAGCGGCGCTGGCGAAGGAAAAGAATCTTTCGCCCGCGTCGGGATTGTCGCGGCCTGAATTCATCGGCCACCTGCGTGCCGCCCGCAATCGGGTCAACAATGGCGGCAACTGGTTGTTCTCGCCCGACAAGCGCGCGGCCGCCCATGCGCAGCGCCGCCTGGTGACGGTGGAAAAGGGCGCATATCTACTGCTGGCGACGGACGGTTTCCTGTCGCTGGCGTCCGACTATGGCGCTTACGACGCGAGCGGTTTGCTGGCAGCCGCCAAGGCCAAGGGCCTGAAGGCGCTGGGCGACGAAATCCGCGCCATCGAGAACGCCGACATGCTGGGTGACAAATTCGCCCGGTTCAAAAAAAGTGACGATGCAACGGCGTTGCTGCTGACAGTGGAATAACCGCGTCTACAGCAGACCGAAGAAGATCGGTCGGCCTTCCTGATATGCCGTCAGAAGTTCGGCTCCGCCCTTGTAGATCATATCCAGCGCGACATAGACCACGATCACCAAGCCGATATAAGCGACCCAGCGATACTTCTCGAGCAAGCTTGCGATGTAGCTCGAGGCCGCGCCCATCAACCCGATGGAAAGCAGCAGGCCGATCACTAGCACGTCCATGTGATGACGCGCCGCGCCCGCCACCGCCAGCACATTGTCCAGCGACATGGAAACGTCGGCGATCAGGATCTGCACGATCGCCTTCTTGACTGAGGCGCCCGCCTCGATGTGCGGCGCGATCTCATGCTTGCCGTGGTGGGCAAGGTCGCGCCACATCCGGTAACAGACCCAGGCCAGCAGCATGCCGCCGATAAAGAGCAGCCCGACGATTAACAGCAGCTGCACCGCCACCAGCGACAGGGCGATGCGCAGCACCACCGCTGCGATCAGGCCCAGCAGGATGACCTTCTTCCGCATTTTCACCGGCACGCGGGAGGCCGCCAGGCCGATCACCACGGCATTGTCGCCCGCCAGCAGCACATCAATCATCAGGACTTGGCCCAGTGCGAACAGCCAGCTTGGATTGAAGATGTCGAACAAGGGAATGTCTCCGGGGATGACTAACGCGCGTGCGGCCCAGTTTGCCTGAGCGCCTCGCCCAGCACCATTGCCGCCGCTTGCGTCACATTCAAGGCGCGGGCGGATGCCTGCATGGGAATCAGCAGCCGTGCGTCTGCGGCGTGATGGACCGCCTCTGGCACCCCGGCGCTCTCCCGCCCCAGCAGCAGGATGTCATCGGGGCGGAAGGCAAATTCCAGATAGGGCTGCGCGCCTTTGGTGGTCAGCAGGATCAAGCGCCCGGCCGGGCGGTCGGCTTGGAAGCGCTCCCAGGAGGAAAAACGGCGCATTTCCGCCAGTTCGACGTAATCCATGCCCACCCGGCGCAGCGCCTTGTCGGTGAGCAGGAAGCCGCAAGGCTCGATAATATCGACGCCCACCCCCAGACAGGCCCCCAGCCGCAGCAGGGAACCCGTATTCTGCGGAATATCAGGCTCGAACAGGGCCAGACGCATCAAAACCACATCTTATTTGTGGGATTGCTGCAAGGCACGGGCAGAAAAGGCATTTTCTGCGTCATCGTGCCGCAAGACCCCTGAAAAACGACTCTCTATTTTGCCGGTCCAGAAAAGCAAGATACCGGGGGACAACGGCCACGGCGCGTCACCGCGTCATTACCGTTTTCTCGGGCCGGTGTGGCAATAGATTTCGCAAGTCAGTTCTGAAGGGTGATCCCAGTGGCAGGTACGACAAGTGACGCGGGCACGCGACGCGACTTTATCTATGTGGCGTCTGGCGCGATGGGCGCAGTGGCCGTCGGTGCCGTCGCCTGGCCTTTGGTCCAGCAGATGAACCCCAGTGCTGCGGCGCTGGCGCTGGCCACCACCGAGCTGGACATCGGCACCATCCAGCCGGGCCAGCAGGTGATCATCAAGCATCGCGGCCAGCCGCTGTTCGTGCGCCGCCGCACGCCCGTCGAGATCAAGTCGGCGCAGTCCGTCAACGTGGCGTCGCTGCCCGACGGCCTGGCGCGCAACGCCGGCAAGGATGCCGCGCTGCCGGCCAGCGACGAGAATCGCGTCATCAAGGCCGAGTGGCTAGTGGTCAGCGGCGTCTGCACTCATCTGGGTTGCACGCCGGCCGTGTCCACGCCCGCCGTGCCGCAGGGCGCACATGGCGGCTGGCTCTGCCATTGCCATGGTTCGGACTATGACACTTCGGGCCGCATCCGCTCTGGCCCCGCGCCGGAGAACCTGGCGGTTCCGGTCTATTCGTTCATGTCTGACACGCGCATCCAGGTCGGTTGAGGAGCACAAGAACAATGTCCGGTCCTTCGACCTACAATCCCAAGTCTGGTTTCGAGAAGTGGCTCGATCAGCGCCTGCCGCTGCCGCGCCTTATGCATGACACCATGCTCACCTTCCCGACGCCCAGGAACCTGAATTTCTGGTACACATTCGGCGGTATCCTGACCTTCTGCCTTGCCGTGCAGATCGTCACCGGCATCGTGCTGGCGATGCACTACGTCGCCAATGCCGAGCTGGCCTTCAACTCGGTCGAAAAGATCATGCGCGACGTCAACTATGGTTGGCTGATCCGCTACATCCACGCCAACGGCGCGTCGATGTTCTTCCTCGCCGTCTACATCCACATGTTCCGCGGCATCTATTACGGCTCGTACAAGGCCCCGCGCGAGATCATCTGGATCCTGGGCGTGCTGATCTACCTGCTGATGACCGCCACGGCCTTCTTCGGCTATGTGCTGCCCTGGGGCCAGATGTCCTTCTGGGGCGCCACCGTCATCACCAACCTGTTCAGCGCCATCCCGGTGATCGGCCCCGGCATCGCCACCTGGCTGTGGGGCGACTTCGCGGTGGGCGATCCCACCCTTAACCGCTTCTTCTCGCTGCACTACCTGCTGCCCTTCATCATCGCGGGCGTGGTCGGTCTGCACATCTGGGCGCTGCATGTGCCGGGCAACAACAACCCGCTGGGCATCGACGTGAAGACCCCGCAGGACACGGTGCCCTTCCATCCCTACTACACGATCAAGGACGCCTTCTTCCTGGTCCTGTTCGTGATCTTCTTCGCCAGCTTCGTCTTCTTCGAGCCGGAGTTCTTCAACGCGCCGGACAACAACATCCCGGCCAACCCGCTGGTGACGCCGGCGCATATCGTGCCGGAATGGTACCTGCTGCCCTTCTACGCGATGCTGCGCTCGATCCCCGACAAGCTGCTGGGCGTGCTCGTGATGGGTGCCGCCATCGTCTCGCTGGCGGTGCTGCCCTGGACCGACACCAGCCGGGTGCGTTCCAACCGCTTCCGCCCGACCATGAAGTGGTTCTTCTGGATGTTCGTCGTGGCCTGCGTCGTGCTGGGCTATTGCGGCGCGCAGACAGTCGACGCGACCATCGCGGGCATTCCGGCGGTCTGGATCGCCCGCGTGGCGACGCTCTACTACTTCGCCTTCATCTACCCGATCATGTTCTTTGTCGGGTTGTTCGAGACGCCGAAACCGCTTCCGGCGTCCATTGCCCAATCCGTGCTCGGCAAGTCCGAAGGCGGTGACAAGTGAGCCAGAACATGCGCCTTGCTCTTCGCATTTCCCTGGCGGCCGGCTTGGCCCTTGGCCTGGCCGCGCCGTCCTTCGCCGCGGAGGTTTCCACCCGCCGCGAGGACAAGCCGGTGCATTTCGAGTTCGAGACCCTGATGGGCACCTATGATCGCGCGGCGCTGCAGCGCGGCTATCAGGTCTACAAGGAAGTCTGCTCCGCCTGTCACAGCCTGAAGCGCATCGCCTTCCGCAACCTGACCGATGAGGGTGGCCCCGGCTTCTCCGTCGCCCAGGCGCGCGCGCTGGCCACCGCCACCCGCGTTGTCGCCGGTCCCAACGATGCGGGCGAGACCCACAATGACAGCGGTGAGCCGCTGACCCGCACCGGCATTCTGGCGGACTATTTCCCGCCGCCCTTCCCGAACGAGAATGCCGCCCGCACCGCCAATGGCGGCGCGCTGCCGCCCGACCTGTCGCTGTTCGTCAAGACGCGCCGCCATGGCGCGGCGTATGTCTATTCTATTCTGACGGGCTATGGCGAAAAGCCGCCGGCGGAGATCAAGGTGCCCGAAGGCAAGCACTTCAATCCCTGGTTCGAGGGGGGCTCCATCAGCATGCCCAAGCCGCTGAACGAGAATGGCGTCACCTTCTCCGATGGCACCAAGGCCACGATCGACCAGCAGGCGCATGACGTTGTGACCTTCCTGGCCTGGGCCGCCGAGCCCAAGATGGAAGAGCGCAAGCGCCTGGGTATCGGCGTTCTGCTGTTCCTGATTGCCTTCGCCGGCGTGCTGGGCCTGGCCTATAAGCGGGTCAAGTCCGAGTATGCGCTGAAGTAAAACTGTTATCTCCGCGCGAGCGGTGAGTATGCAAGCCGCGAGGTTCCCCCTCGCGGCTTGTTTGTTTGGCGCTTCGGCTCGCGCCTGCGCTTGTCTGCTTTCGGGGGTGTGGTAGAACGCCCCGCAACCCCCGAGCCCTGAAAAATCCATGGCCAAGACCGTTCTCGGCATCATCGGCGGTTCCGGCGTCTATGACATTGAAGGGCTGGAAAATGCCCGCTGGCAGGCCGTCAAAAGCCCGTGGGGCGAACCCTCGGACCAGCTCCTCACCGGCACGCTGCACGGCGTCGACATGGTCTTCCTGCCGCGTCATGGCCGCGGCCATATCCAGACACCCAGCAGCATCAACTACCGCGCCAATATCGATGCGCTGAAGCGCGTCGGCGTCACCGACGTGATCTCGGTTTCGGCCTGCGGGTCTTTGAAGGAGGAGCTGCCGCCCGGCACCTTTCTGATGGCCGATCAGTTCATCGACCGGACTTTCGCGCGCGAGAAGAGCTTCTATGGCCCCGGCTTCGTCGCCCATCTGCCGATGGCGCATCCGGTCTGCCCGCGTCTGTCCGACGCACTGACGCTGGCGGCGCGCGAGCAGAAGATCAGCCACGACCAGGGCGGCTCCTATATCTGCATCGAGGGGCCGCAATTCTCCACTCGGGCCGAAAGCGAACTGTATCGGTCCTGGGGCTGCTCGGTGATCGGCATGACCGCCATGCCGGAAGCCAAGCTGGCCCGCGAGGCCGAGCTGCCCTACGCCATCGTCGCCATGGTGACCGATTATGATTGCTGGCACGACGATCACGATAGCGTCACGGTCGATGCCGTGATCGCAGTGATGAAGGGCAACGCCGCCAATGCCCGCAAGCTGATCACCGCCATTGCCCCGAAGCTGAGCCCGGATCGCCAGAACTCGCCGCTGGGCATCGAAAAGATGCTGGACGTGGCAGTGATGACGGCGCCCGACAAGCGCGACCCTGCCCTGATGGCGAAACTCGACGCGGTCGCCGGCCGCATCCTCAAGAAGTAAGCGGAGCACGACCATGGATTTCAAGGACGCCATCCGCACCATTCCGAACTATCCCAAGGACGGGATCATGTTCCGGGATATCACCACCCTTCTGGGCAATCCGCGCGCCTTCCGCCGCGCGGTGGATGAACTGGTGCAGCCCTGGGCCGGCGTGCGGGTCGACAAGGTGGCGGGACTAGAAGCGCGCGGCTTCATCCTGGGCGGCGCGGTGGCGCACCAGCTGTCCACCGGCTTCGTGCCGATCCGCAAGAAGGGCAAACTGCCCTTCAGCGTGATCGGTGAGGATTATGCGCTGGAATATGGCCAGGACCGGGTCGAGATTCACACCGACGCCATCAAGCCGGGCGACAATGTTTTGCTGATCGACGACCTGATCGCCACCGGCGGCACCGCCCTGGCGGGCATCCGCCTGATGGAACGGGCCGCCGCGAAAGTGATTGGCTGTTCCTTTGTCATCGACCTGCCGGAACTGGGCGGCGCTGACAAGCTGCGCGCCAATGGCCATCAGGTGCATGCGCTGGTCGCGTTCGAGGGTCACTGAGCTTGAAGCTGTATTCGAACACCGCCTCGTCATTTGGCCGCAAGGCCAAGGTCATCGCGCATGAACTCAATCTCAAGCTGGAGATCATCCGCACCCTGCCGACGCAGGATCCCGAATTCCGCCGCGTCAATCCGCTGGGCAAGATCCCGGCGCTGGTGCTGGATGACGGCTCGGTGCTCTTCGACAGTCCGGTGATCTGCGAATATCTCAATGCCAGGGGCGGCGGAAAATTCTTCCCTGCCGACACGATCTGGAAAGCCGCCACCAACCGCTGGAAATCGCTGGTTTTGCAGGCGCTGGGCGACGGTATTTCCGATGCCGCCGTGGCCTGGCTGATGCTGGGGCGCGAGCCGGTGCCGCCGGAAGCCACCCGCACCCGCCAGCTGGCGGCGATCGAAGCCGGGCTGGACGCGGCGGAACGGGCGAAGTTCAACGATCCCGTCACCATCGGCGAAATCAGCATCGCCTGCGCCATCGGCTATGTCGAATTCCGCCTGCCGGACCTTGATTGGAAGAGTTCCCGCCCCAAATTGGCAAGCTGGTATGCCGCCTTCGCGCAGCGGCCTTCGATGCAAGCCACGGTTCCCGCGGCGCCTTGAGGTGACGGCATGAAAATCAACGGCCAGCATTACCGTTCCATCTGGGCTATCGGTAACGATGCCTTCGGCATCATCGAGCAGACCAAGCTGCCCCATGCGTTCGAGACGCTGACCATCCGCACGCCGGACGAGGCGGCGCACGCCATCCGCTCGATGCAGGCCCGGGGAGCGCCGTTGATCGGCGCCGTAGGCGCATACGGTCTGGCGTTGGCGGTACGCTACGATGCTTCCGACGATGGCATTAACAAGATGGTGGAGATGCTGGCCGAAACCCGGCCCACCGCCATCAACCTGAAATGGGCGCTGTGGCGCATGCGTGGTGCGCTGCTGAACCAGTCGCACGCAAAGCGCGCGGCGCTGGCTTGGGAAGAAGCAAAAAAGATCGCCGACGAAGATGTGGCGATGAGCGAAGCCATCGGCGCCAACGGCCTGAAGATCATCCAGGCCATCGCGGCGAAGAAGCCCGGTCAGACCGTCAACATCCTCACCCATTGCAACGCGGGTTGGCTGGCGACGGTGGATTATGGCACCGCACTGGCGCCGATCTATATGGCGCATGACGCGGGCATTCCGCTCCATGTCTGGGTCGATGAAACCCGGCCCCGCAACCAGGGCGCGGCGCTGACGGCGTTCGAACTGGGCAGCCATGGCGTGCCGCATGCCATCCTGGTGGACAATGCCGGCGGTCATTTCATGCAGGCGGGCGCGGTCGACATGGTGATCGTCGGCACCGACCGTGTCACCGCCAATGGCGATGTCGCCAACAAGATCGGCACCTATTTGAAGGCGCTGGCGGCGAAGGACAATGACATTCCCTTCTACGTCGCACTGCCGTCTTCGACCATCGACTGGACGCTGGAATCCGGCCGCGACATTCCCATCGAGGAACGCTCCTCCGATGAGGTGCTGAAAATGTCGGGCCGTCTGCCGGACGGTTCCGTGACCATCGTCGAGATTGCCGCCCCGGGTTCCGGCGCTGCCAATCCCGGCTTCGACGTGACGCCCGCGCGGCTGGTCACCGGTCTGATCACCGAACGCGGCACTTGCGCCGCCACACCTGAAGGCTTACGCAGCCTTTTCCCGGAAGAGAAACCCGGGAAAAAGACATAAAGGTTTCTTCGCCATGCAGAGCAAATGGTCCGCCGACGAGGCGAAGAAGTATGTTTCCGATTACGCCGCCAAGGGCGTGAACGAGGATGTCGCGCTGCGTACCTATACCACGCGCCTGCTGGGCCGCGACCCGTCGATGGTGCTGCATGGCGGCGGCAACACGTCGGTGAAGACGACGGCCAAGGACATGCTGGGCAATGATGTCGCGGTGCTGCACATCAAGGGTTCGGGCTGGGACATGGGCGAGATCGAGCCCGCCGGCCTGCCCGCCGTGCAGCTGGAGCCGCTGCGGAAGCTGCGCGTGCTGGACAAGCTGTCGGACGAAGACATGGTCAATTACCAGCGCATCAACCTGCTGGATTCGACATCGCCCAATCCGTCGGTGGAAGCGTTGCTGCATGCCTTCCTGCCGCACAAATTTGTCGATCATGTTCATTCCACCGCCGTGCTGGCGCTGACCGACCAGCCCGATGGTGAAGCGGTGGTGCGCGAGGTCTATGGCGACCGTGTCGCTTATGTGCCTTACACCATTCCCGGTTTTGCGCTGGCCAAGGCGGTGGCCGAAGTGTTCGACAAGCACCCCAAGGCGGAAGGCCTGGTGCTGCTGCAACATGGCATTTTCAGCATGGGCGAAACGGCCGAGCAGGCTTACAGCCGCATGATCGAGTTCGTGACCATGGCCGAGGAACGCCTGAAGCAGCAGCGCAAGACGCTGGTAGCGGCATCGCTGCCGAAAGATCTGGCGAAGCTGCCGGAAATCGCGCCGATCCTGCGCGGCGCGGTGGCGATTGAAAAGAACGCCAATGCGGGTACCGCCAAGCGGCAGATTCTGGATTTCCGCAGCAATGAAAAAATCCTGGCCTATGTGAACGGCAAGGATGTGGTGCGCTATTCCCAGGTCGGCGTGGTGACGCCCGATCACACCATTCGCACCAAGAACTGGCCGCTGCTGTTGCCCGCGCCGGAAGCGGGAAAGCTGGACGCCTGGGCTGCCGATGTGAAGGCGGCGGTCGAGGCGTATGTGGCGCACTACCACACCTATTTCGCCCGCAACAACGACAAGTCGCCGGACAAGAAGAAGGAGTTGGACCCGCTGCCGCGCGTTATCCTGGTGCCGGGCCTGGGTCTGTTCGGCATCGGCGCGACGGCGAAGGATGCGGCCATCGCCGCCGACATCGCCGAGAATACCGTGGCGGTAATCACCGACGCCGAGGCGATCGGCGAATACAAATGCATCAGCGAATACGACATGTTCGAAGTCGAATACTGGTCGCTGGAACAGGCCAAGCTGGGCAAGTCGAACGAGAAGGCGCTGGCCCGCCAGGTGGCGGTTGTCACCGGGGGCGGTTCCGGCATCGGGCTGGCCACGGCCAAGGCAATGGCAAAACAGGGCGCGGAAGTCGCCGTGCTGGACCGCGATCCCGAAGCGGCCAAGGCGGCCGCGAAGGCCATTGGGGCCGCGGCGCTCGGCATTGCCTGCGACGTCACCGACGCGGCTTCTGTGAAGGCGGCGTTTGACGCCGTGGTCTCGAAGTTTGGCGGCGTCGATATCGTGGTGTCGAATGCGGGCGCGGCCTGGCAGGGCGCCATCGGCACGGTCGATGACGAAACCCTGCGCAAAAGCTTCGAGCTAAATTTCTGGGCGCACCAGTCGGTGGCGCAGAGCGCCACTCGCATCATGCTGGCGCAGGGGACCTTCGGCTGTCTGCTGTTCAACACCAGCAAGCAGGCGGTCAATCCGGGCAAGGATTTCGGGCCTTATGGCCTGCCCAAGGCTGCCACCCTGTTCCTGGTCAAGCAATATGCGCTGGATCACGGCAAGGACGGCATCCGCTCCAACGCGGTGAATGCCGACCGCATCCGCACCGGGCTCCTGACCGACGACATGGTGGCCAAGCGCTCCGCGGCGCGCGGCGTGTCGGAAGCCAACTATATGGCCGGAAACCTGCTGAAGCGCGAAGTCACCGCCGATGATGTCGCCGATGCCTTCGTCTATCTCGCCACCGCGTCAAAGACGACGGCCGCCGTCGTCACCGTTGATGGCGGCAATATCGAGGCGAGCCTCCGCTAGGCTTACGTATTGAAACGGAAGTGCATGACGTCGCCATCGGCGACGACATATTCCTTGCCTTCCAGCCGGAACTTGCCCGCCTCGCGCGCGCCCGCTTCGCCCTTGCCCGCGACATAGTCGGGATAGGCGATGGTTTCGGCGCGGATATAGCCCTTCTCGAAATCGGTGTGGATCACTCCCGCGGCCTGCGGGCCCTTGGAGCCGCGCGTCACGGTCCAGGCGCGGGCTTCCTTCGGCCCCACCGTGAAGAAGGTGAGCAGACCCAGCAGTTCGTAACCGGCGCGGATCAGTTTGTTCAGGCCGGGCTCGTCCAGCCCAAGCGACTCCAGAAAGTCGCCGCGTTCGGCGGCGGGCATCTGGGCGATCTCTTCCTCGATCTTGGCCGAGATCACCACGCTGTGCGCGCCCTGCGACTTCGCCATCGCTTCGGCGCGAGCGGAAATCGAATTGCCCGCAGCGGCAGAGCCTTCCTCGACATTCAACACGTATAGAACGGGCTTGGCCGTCATCAGGCCCAGCTGCGAATAGGGCGCGCGTTCTTCCGGGGCGAGATCGGCAACGCGGGCAGGCTTGCCGTCGCGCAGCAGCACCAGCGCCTTGGTCATCAGCGCCAGCGCCTCCTTGGCTTCTTTCTCGCCGCTGTTGGCCTTCTTCTCCAGCGGCTTGACGCGCTTTTCCAGCGAATCCAGGTCTGCCAGCATCAGCTCGGTTTCGACCGTTTCCGCGTCTGCGATGGGATCGATCTTGTTCTCGACATGGGTGATGTCGTCATCCTCGAAGCAGCGCAGCACATGCACCACGGCATCAACCTCGCGGATATTGGCGAGGAACTGGTTGCCCAGCCCTTCGCCCTTCGACGCGCCGCGCACCAGGCCCGCGATATCGACGAAGGTGATGCGGGTGGGGATGATCTCCTGCGAACCGGCGATCTGCGCCAGCGTTTCCAGGCGCGGGTCCGGCACCGCCACATCGCCGACATTGGGCTCGATGGTGCAGAAGGGATAGTTGGCCGCCTGCGCCGCCGCCGTCTGGGTCAGGGCGTTGAACAGGGTGGACTTGCCGACATTGGGCAGGCCCACGATTCCGCATTTGAAACCCATCTACTCGTCTTCTTTCTTCTTTGGCTTGTCTGGTTTGGTCGTCGCGGTCAGCAGCGCCACTTTGCTCATGAAACCGGTATCGTCGTCCTTGGCCAGCAGCGGTGCGGCTTCCATCATCGCCATCACCAGCGGCTTCAGCCAGCCAATCTCGTCGGCGCTGAAATTCTGCAGCACATGGCCGCTGACCCTCTCCTTGTCGCCGGGATGCCCGATGCCCAGCCGCACGCGGCGATAATCAGGCCCCAGCGTGGCGGTGATGGAGCGCAGGCCGTTCTGGCCGGCATCACCGCCGCCGGTCTTCACCTTCAGCTTGCCCGCAGCCAGGTCGATCTCGTCATGCATCACCACCAGCGCGCCCAGCGGCAGCTTGAAGAAGCGCAGCGCCGGGCCGACGCAATCGCCCGACAGGTTCATGTAGGTCTGGGGCTTCAGAAGATATGTCTTTCGTCCGCCCAGGCTGCCCTCCGACAGCAGGCCGTCGAACTTGGTCTTCCACGGCCCGAAACGGTGCGCGGCGTGAATCTCGTCCAGCACGATGAAGCCGGCATTGTGCCGGTTCTTCGCATATTGCGAGCCAGGGTTGCCCAGTCCGGCGATAAGGAGAGGCGTATCCATGACGGAGACGCCTCCCCGAAGCGCCAGGACGTCTTACTTCTTCGCGGCAGGCTTGGCGGCGGCGGCCGGAGCAGCCTTGGCACCAGCGGCCGGGGCCTTGGCGCCAGCGGCGGGGGCGGCACCAGCGGCCGGCGCGGCTTCGGCGGCGGGAGCGTCGGCGCCGGAGGCGGCGGCCTTCTGCTCTTCACGCACCGTGCTCGAGGCGACGATGGAGGCGACGGTGAAGTCGCGGCCACGGATCACGGGCTTGGCGCCTTCCGGCAGGGTCACGGCCGAAATGTGCACGGTTTCGGCGATGTCCACCTTGGAGATGTCGACAACGATCTCGGTGGGAATGTGGTCGGCCGGGCAGATCATCTCGATCTTGTGGCGCACGATGTTCAGCACGCCACCCTTCTTCAGGCCGGGCGACTCGCCCTGGCCCTTGAAGTGCACGGGAATTTCGATGCGCACGGTGGCGCCCTGCGCCAGGCGCAGGAAGTCGACATGCACGGGGCGGTCGCTGACGGGGTCGAGCTGGACCTGGCGCGGAAGTACGCGGGTCTTCTTGCCGCCTTCGGTCAGGTTCAGCAGGCTGGTCAGGAAGGCGCCCTTCTCGATGGCGCGTTCCAGCGAGCGGACGTCCACGGTGATGGTCTGGGGTTCGCCCGCGCCGCCATAGATGATGGCGGGGACAAGGCCCTTCTGGCGGGCCTGATAGGCCGGACCCTTGCCCCTGTTGGCACGGGGCTCGAAAGCAAGTTCTTGTATCTTCGTCATTTTTCCGCTCCTCTGGTTTCCAGACGCCAAAGGGCGCCCCGAAAAGACGCGCGGTGTGTAGCGGATGGCCCCGGCAAAGACAACCGGGCTAAGGTTGGACGCAAAGGGGAGGAAAGCATGGAATATCTCGGCATACCGGCGGCGGCGTTGGCGGCATGGATGTTTGGCGCCTTCTGGTACACCAGCTTCAGCAAGCCCTGGCTGGCGGCCATCGAGATGAGCAAGGCCGAGGTCGAGAAGCGACCGCGCTTCTACAACCCCATGATCGTGTCGGTGCTGGCCGAACTCGTGCTGGCGGCGGGCTTGTCCTATGTGCTGGACCGCATGAGCGTGGTGGGTTGGCACTGGGGTGCGATGTGCGGCCTGATCATCGGCCTGGTCGTGGTGGGGCCGACGGTGGTGGTCAATTACATCTTCCCCGGCCGCAAGCCGATGCTCATGCTGCTCGATAGCGGACACTGGGTCTGTGTCCTCACCATCATGGGCGCAATACTGGGGTTCGTGTCGGGCCTGGGCCTTTAGGCCTAGTCAAACAGGCTCGACACCGACGCTTCGTTGCTGATGCGCCGCATCGCTTCGCCGATCAGCGGCGCGATGGAAACGGTGCGGATGTTGGGGCATTTGCGCACTTCATCGCCATGGGCAATGGAATCGCTCACCACCAGCGACTTCAGCTTGGAACTACGGATGCGCTGCACCGCGCCGCCCGACAGCACGCCGTGGACGACATAGGCATAGACCTCGGTGGCGCCGTTCGCCAGCAGCGCCTCGGCGGCGTTGCACAGAGTGCCGCCGGAATCCACGATGTCGTCCACCAGGACGCAGACCTGACCTTCGACATCGCCGATGATGTTCATCACTTCGGATTCACCGGCGCGGTCGCGGCGCTTGTCCACGATGGCCAGGTCGCTGCCCAGCCGCTTTGCCAGGCTGCGGGCGCGCAGCACACCGCCCACATCGGGCGACACCACCATCGGGTTCTTGTCGCCGATGTAATCCATGATGTCGCGGTGCATCACGGGCAGGGCGAAGAGATTGTCGGTGGGAATGTCGAAAAAGCCCTGGATCTGCCCGGCATGGAGATCGACGGTGAGAACGCGGTTGGCCCCGGCCTCGGTGATCAGATTGGCCACCAGCTTGGCGCTGATCGGCGTGCGCGGACCCACTTTGCGATCCTGGCGGGCATAGCCGAAATAGGGGATCACGGCCGTGATGCGCCGGGCTGATGCGCGCCGCAGCGCGTCGATCATGATCAGCAATTCCATCAGATTGTCGTTGGTGGGATAGCTGGTGCTCTGGAGCACGAACATGTCCTCGCCACGGACATTTTCCTGGATCTCGACGAAGACCTCCATGTCGGAGAAGCGGCGCACCGCGGCCTTGACGAAGGGCAGGCCCAGATACTGGCCGATGGCCTCGGCCAAGTGCGGGTTGGAATTGCCGGTAATGAGGCGCATGCCCCGCGAACCGTTATCGCCCATGTGCCCCCGCAACCCGTGTAACTTTGATGACGGGCTTTTAGCGGTTGGCCGTCTGAGTCGCCAGTCCTATTTCGCCGCGCCGCACTCGCCCGGAAGTGCTTATTCCGTCAACAAAATCGCGGAGACTTCCCGGCCATAATCCGGCTCGCCCCGATGGGTGGTGCGGCGGAAGCTGAAATAGCCGTTTTCCGCCGGGTAGGTGCAGACGCCCATCGGCTCCACTGCTGCCAGCCCCAGCGCGGCCAGCCGGGCGGCGACATAGGCCGCCAGATTGAAGCGGTAATGGCCTTCCTGGCCGCTGGGCACGAAGAATTTTCGCATCCGCAGGCCGCCCTGTTCCAGGAAGCGGTCGCGGAAGTCGAAGCCGACTTCGTAATTTGCCTGGCTGATGCAGGGGCCGATGGCGGCAGCGATGCGGACGCGCGACGCGCCTAGCGATTCCATGGCGTCCACCGTGGCTTCCAGTACGCCCCCGATCGCACCCTTCCAGCCGGCATGGGCGGCGCCGATCACCCGGGCTTCGGCGTCGGCGAACAGGACGGGGGCACAATCGGCAGTAAGGATGCCCAGGGCGATACCCGGTGTGGCGGTGGCCATGCCGTCGCCTTCGGGATGCTGTGCGGCGTCCCATCCTTTGCCCACCACATGCACGATGGGGCTGTGAATCTGCGCCAGGCTGGCCAGCATGGCGTCTGGCGCCAGCGCCTCGGAGGTGCGGCGGCGATTCTCGGTGATGGCGGCGCGGTCATCCTTGGACCCGGGTCCACAATTGAGCGAAGCGTAAAGGCCGGTGGAAACGCCGCCGTCGCGGCCGAAAAAGCCATGCGCGATGCCTGGTAAAGCCGAGAGCGTTTTCGCCTCAAGCCGGTTCATGCGCGGCCCCCACATTTTCGAAGCCTGGCGCGCTGACAGCGGCGGGGGGCAGGAAGGCCAGCGCCTTGAACAGCGTGCCCATCTTGTCGGGCGCCGTCAGTCGCTCCAGCGCGGCAGCCAACTCCGGCGCGCTGGCCGGACGCTTCGCCGCCAGTCCCTGCGCCCTTGTGGCCATTCCCAGCGCGGTCAGCAACGCGCCCTGGCCGACGGGACCATGCACGCCCGCGCCGCCGCGCTTGCCCGCCGCCGCCAGGGCGGTGAAATCGACATGGGCGGAGAGGTCATGCGCGCCGGCCTCGGCCAGAATATCTGCGAAGGCGTGGCCTCCCACAGCCTGCAGCGTCTCGGCGAAACCAATACTCTTCTCATTGGAAGAATGGGCATAGCCATAATCCACCAGCAGCGCCGCGCCGCCTTGGGCGGCGATCAGGCGGGCGATGTCCTCCGCCAGCGCGATGGCCGATGGCGCGGTTTCATAGACACCGCCTTCCGGTGCGGCGGCATAGGCTTGGGGGATGAGTGCGCCCGGCGCGGGCGCAGGCGCCAGCGCGAAGCCCAGCGCGCCGTCGCGCAGCGTCACCATGCGCTCGCACCAGCCGCGCGGCGTCTTCACATATTGGCGGATGGGCAAGGCATCGAAGAATTCGTTGGCGACCAGGAAGATGGGCCGCGCCGAGGGCGGGTCGAATTGGCTTTGCCAGACGATGCCGGGATGGGCCTTGAGCGTTTCCTGTTGCACGGCGCGCAGATGCGGGCTGGCTTCCACCATCACCACGGTGGCCTGTTTCAAGAAATCCGGCGCGGCCTTCAATGTTCGCAGCATGTCGGCCATCAGCGTGCCGCGCCCGGGCCCCAGTTCCACCAATAGCGGATGATGCGGACGGCCCTGATCGTCCCAGGCCTGCGCCAGCCACAGGCCCAGCATCTCGCCGAACATCTGGCTGATCTCAGGCGCGGTGATGAAATCGCCTTTTGCGCCGAAAGGATCACGCGTGGCGTAATAGCCGCCTTCCGGATCATGCAGCGCGATGGTCATGAACTGCGCCACACAGATCGGGCCTTGCGCCGCAATCAGCTCGGCAATGCGCGCTTTCAAAGTATCGGAAGTGGGCAGGCTCATGCGGCTTTCGGTTTCAGCGCCGCGCGCAGCAGCAGCGCCCCGGCCACCCAGGTCACCAGCGACAGCGCCATGCCCATGGTGAGGAAGCCTAGAAACGGCGCGTCGGGCTCGCGGAAGAACTCGACCACAAAGCGGAACAGGCCGTAGCCAAAGAAGAAGATTGCCGCCAGCAGGCCGGGCCGCCGGTGCAGATGCCAGACATGGAAAGCCAGTTGCAGGATGAGGAACAGCAGCACGCCTTCCAGCGCCGCCTCATAGAGCTGGCTGGGATGGCGCGGCAGCAGGCCCGCCGGGCAGACATTGCCATAGACGGCGGGGAAATGCGGGCTGCAGAAGATCATGCCCCAGGGCGCGTCGGTGACGCGGCCCCACAATTCGCCGTTCACGAAATTGGCCATGCGTCCGAAGAACAGGCCGATGGGTGCGAAGATCGCGATTAGATCCGCGATGGCGAGCAGATTCAGCTTGCGCTTGCGGCAGAACAGCCAGACCGCCACCATCACGCCGATCAGTCCGCCATGGAAGGACATGCCGCGCAACTGCGGCACGAAGCCGTTCCATTCCGCGATCAGCCGCCAGGGCCGCACCAGGAAATCGCCCGGCAGGCCGTTGCAGGCGCCGCCCGCATCCGGCGTCACGCTGCAAAGAATGATGCCGTAGAACAGGTCCCAGCCCAGACGTCCGCCCACGATCACGCCCAGCGTCGCCCAGGCTACCAGGTCGCCGATATCGTCCTCGGTGGCCGGGGGCGCACCGTTGAAGGGCGGTGCGGCCCACGGGCGCTGGCGGCGCAGCGTCCGCACGATGCCCCACCAGGCCAGCACCAGGCCGGCGACATAGGCCATGGCGTACCAGTGCAGCTGCAGCGGCCCCAGGCGGATCAGCACCGGGTCAATGGCGGGGAACGGCAGGGCGGCTTCGATCATGCGGCGTAACCTGCGGCTTGGGGCATTTAAGTCAAGTGAAGTTAGGCTATAACGCGGGCAAGGAGATCATCATGGCGCAAACCGACAATCCCTTTCTCGATGGCGTGGCACGCGCCTTCACCGACGCTGCCGGCATGGCCCAGGGCCTGCGCGCCGAAATCGACACCTTCATGCGCCAGCGGCTCGAAAGACTGGTGGCCGACATGGATTTCGTCCCCCGCGAGGAGTTCGAGGCGGTGAAGGCCATGGCGGCCAAGGCCCGTGAGGAGAACGAATCCCTTGCCGCGCGGATCGCGGCGCTGGAAGGCAAGCAAGGCTGATTCACACAGGTTTCAACTATTTTCATTGTGGGTGAATCAATCCGCCGCAGGGCGGAGCGTCGGCCCAGCGTAGCGAAGCGACAGCGCTAGGCCGCGCGACCCAAGAAGACCGCACGAACCTGTGGAATCTTTCGCCGCGCCGGGGATGACGAGACCCGGACTCTTGTCTTCCCAAAATCTTGTGCCAGTTTGGTTCACAACTGCTTCGTTTGGTGTTGCAGGGACCAGGAACAGCGGCGCATGAGCTTCCCCCATTTCGATGAGCCCCAGACCGTGCTGCACCCGCTCGACCTACTTGAGCGCGCGGTGGAAGCCAATGGCTGGGCCTTTGAGCGCTCGGAGCGCGACGAACTGAATCTGTCGGTGGCGGGCCGCTGGAGCGACCATCATTTCAGCTTCGTCTGGCGCGAGGATTTGAAGTCGCTGCATCTCTCCACCGCCTTCGACATGCGCATCACCGACGGTGTGCGCCGCCAGAACATCGCCGACCTGTTGATGTATGTGAACGCCAAGCTGTGGATCGGCCATTTCGATCTGTGGCCACAGGACGGCACCATCGTCTTCCGCCATGCCATGATCTTCCCGGATGCCGAGGCCAGCGCGCAGCAATGCGAGGCGCTGCTCAATCTGGCGCTGGAAGCCTGCGAGCATTACTACCCTGCCTTCCAGTTCGTGCTCTGGGGCGGCAAGAGCGCCGAAGACGCGGTGGCGTCGGCGGTGCTCGAATGCCAGGGGCAGGCGTGAGCATTCTGCTCATCGGCGCGGGCCGCATGGGCTCGGCATTGCTGAAGGGTTGGCGCAACAACGGCGCCCGATCCATCATCGTGGTCGAGCCCAAGCCATCGGCGGAGATCAGGGCGCTCGCCAAAGCCAAGGCCATCGCGCTGGTCGATACGCCGTCGCAGGTCAGCGGCAAATTCGATGCCTGCATCGTGGCGATCAAGCCGCAGGTGCTGAAAGGCGAAGCCGCCGCGCTGGCGGAGATCGCCAAGACATCTCTGATGATCTCCATTGCGGCGGGCACCTCCATCGCGGTGCTGCGCAAGGCGTGGGGCGCGAAGGCGCGCATCGTCCGCGCCATGCCCAACACGCCGGGCGCCATCGGTCGCGGCATCACCGGCCTCACCGCCGCCAAGGGCGTCAGCACCGCCGACAAAAAGAAAGCGGACACGCTGCTGGCGGCGCTGGGCCAGACCGTGTGGGTGAAAAGCGAGGCGTTGATCGACAGTGTCACGGCGCTGTCAGGTTCGGGACCCGCCTATGTCTTCCATCTGGTCGAGGCGATGACGCAGGCGGGCGTTGCTATCGGCCTGTCGAAGACGGATGCGGAAAAGCTGGCCCGCGCCACCGTGGCAGGGGCGGGTGCGCTACTGGATGCCGACAAGTCCGCTGCCGCCGACCTGCGCGTGGCCGTCACCAGCCCCGGCGGCACCACCGAGGCGGCGCTAAAAGTGCTGATGCCGGAATTGCCAACGCTGATGACCCGCGCCCTGAAAGCCGCCAAAAAGCGCGCGCAAAAGTTGCGCTAGAAGCGACGGCCCAGCAGGTTGGGCGGCACCGCCGCCGTATCGTCAGCGTTAGGCCGCGCGGCCCTTATAAATGGAACTTTTCATCGCTTGGCGGCTTACCCGTGGGAGCTTTCTCCGCGGAAAAACGCCATGCGAAGCACCCTCACATATCTCGGCCTTGTCTGCGTCACCGCCCTGCTGGCGGCTTGCGGCGACAGTGGCGGCAGTACCAGCATGAAGGGCCAGGTCCTGGAAAAGGTGCAGAGCCCCGATGGCCTGGTTGCAGCCACCTCCACCCGCGAGGCCGGAGATGAAGACACGCCCGCCCGCTACCGCGTCTATATTGAGAAATCCCGCGACCCCGCTCAGGCGGTTGAAGTCATGGAGGCGGATCGCAGCGACGCTCCGCGCCTGCGCTGGCTGGGACCTGGAGGCCTGCAGATTGCCATGGAGTGCGGCCAGATCCACCGTTTTGCGAATTTCGCCGATGTCTGGTCGGCGGGCGAAAGCAAGGAGAAGGCCGACCAAGTGGTTGTGCTGCTGGACAATCAGGGCGTCTGCCCGGTGAGCGGCGAAGCGGCGCCGGCGGCCGTGCCAGCCAACCCTTAAAGCTAGACCGGCAGCCTGATCGTCGCCCGCAGCCCGCCCAGCGGCGAGCTGCCCAGAAAGATGTCGCCGCCATGGGCGCGGGCGACATCACGGGCGATCGCAAGTCCCAGTCCGGAACCACCGGTTTGCAGATTGCGGCCTTCGTCCAGACGATGAAAGGGCCGAAAGGCTTCTTCATGCCGCGCTTCGGGAATGCCGGGACCGTCATCCTCGACCGTGATCTCCACCAGCCGCGTGTCGCGCGTCAGCGTCACGGTGACATGACGGCCATGCTTGAGGGCGTTGTCGATCAGGTTGGACAGGCAGCGCTTCAGCGACGCCGGCTTGACGCTCACCGGATCGCTGTCGGGCGCGGTGACGCGCAGCCGCTCCGTCCCGGCGCGGCGGGCCCTGGCGACGCCATCGGCGGTGTCGCGCACCAGCGCCGCCAAATCTGTCCGCTGCGAATCCTCGCCGCCTTCGCCGCGGACAAAGGCGAGGTACTCGTCCAGCATATGCTCCATCTCGGCGATGTCGGCATGCAGCGCTTCATTATCGGCATTGGCTGGCATCATCGCCAGCGCCAGCTTCATCCGCGTTAGCGGCGTCTTGAGGTCGTGGCTGACGCCCGCCAGCATCTCGGTGCGCTGGCCGACATGGCGCTCGATGCGTTCGCGCATGGTGATGAAGGCTTGGGCGGCGCGGCGAACCTCGGTGGCGCCATAGGGCTTGAAGTCCGGCACGGCACGGCCCTTGCCGAAGGCTTCGGCGGCGCGGGCCAGCTTCTCGATCGGGCGCACCTGCCCGCGCAGGAACAGCACCGCGATGGCGATCAGCAGCAGCGAGGAACCGGTCATCCAGGCGATGAACAGATGCGGCTGGCCGATGGTGACGCGGTCGCGCGGCACCAGGATATCCAGCACGCCGCCGCGAACATCGGCGCGGATGACGAAATCCTCGCCGTTGCGGCCGGTAACGAAATGACGGCGCGTTCCGATTTCCTGCGCCATAACTTCATCCAGCGCGCGGTCGATGGTGCTGCGCTGGGGCACGGGCGGCGGCGTTACTTTCTCGCCGGCATAAAAACGGATGCGGTAGCCCAATTGCTGCTGCGCCAAGCTACGCACCCGTTCGCGCTCGCCGGGCGGCGTGCTGTCTTCCAGCGCCACCAGCAGCGCCACATCGGCGGCGACGTCAGTGGCCAGAGCGCGGGTGCTGGTCTCCAGGCTGCGTTCGAAGAAGACATAAGAGAGAATGGCGATCAGCAGCAGGATCGGCGCGATGATGATGATCAGCGAGCGCCAGAACAACCCACGCGGCAGAACCTGCTTGATGGGCTGCCAGAGACTGATCACCGGTCGGGCACCAGCATGTAACCGACTCCACGCACCGTTTGCAGATAAAGCGGCAGCTTGGGATCATCCTCGATCTTGCGGCGCAGGCGCGTCACCTGCACGTCGATGGAGCGCTCAAGCGCAACATTGAGACGCTTGCAGAGATCGGCGCGGGAGAAGGGCCGCCCGGCATGGGCGGCGAAAAGCTGCAGCAGCGCCGCCTCCGCGCCCGTGAGTTTCACTGGCTTGCCGTCCCGCAGCAGGCGCCCGCCTTCGGTATCGAAAAGGGCCGCGCCCATCTTCACCGGCCCGGCGGCCTGGCGTGGGACGACGGCGGCGGTACGGCGCAGCAGCGCGTTGATCCGCAGCACCAGCTCGCGGGGCTCGAAGGGCTTGGCCAGATAATCGTCGGCGCCGCGCTCCAGCCCCTCGATGCGGTCGGAGGTTTCGCTGCGCGCCGTCAGCATCAGAATGGGAACCGAGGAACTGCGGCGCAGGTCGCGCGCGAAATCCAGCCCGGATTCGCCCGGCATCATCACATCCAGCACCAGCAGGTCGAATTCCATGTTGGCCATCAGCGCGCGCGCTTCGGCCGCGCCGGCGGCGGCGCTGACCCTGTAGCCATTGGCAGCGAGATAGCGTTGCAGCAGGGCGCGCAGCCGCTCGTCGTCGTCAACGACCAGAAGATGCGGATCGGCCAGGGGGGCGTTCATGGCTGCCATGCCCGGAACCGATGCCAAAACCCCTTGGCCGGCCTTGCCGATTTCGTCTCCGCCATGCTGCAATACGTAAAGCCCGGACCGGGGCGGGGGCAAGCCCCACCGCTCTGCGGGCCCAAAGAACACTATCGAGGGAATAAGGAAGCGTGGAATGGCCGGTGTGATCCCCTTTGACCAGCGCGATGGCGTCATCTGGAAGGACGGCAAACTGGTGCCCTGGAAGGACGCCACGACCCATGTGCTGACCCATGGCCTGCATTACGGCTCCTGCGTCTTCGAGGGCCAGCGCATGTATAACGGCACCATCTACAAGCTGAAGGAACATACCGAGCGGCTGTTCACCTCGGCCGAAACGCTGGGCATGAAGATTCCTTTCACCCAAGAGGAGATCAACCAGGCTTGCATAGATGTCTGCAAGGCCAACAACATCGTCGATGGCTATTTGCGCCCGGTCGCCTTCCGTGGCAGCGAGATGATGGCCGTGTCGGCCCAGGCCACCACCATCCATGTCGCCATCGCCACCTGGGCCTGGCCCTCCTATTTCAGCCCGGCGGAGAAGCTCAAGGGCATTCGCCTAGACATCGCCCGCTACAAGCGGCCCTCGCCGGAAACCGAGCCGGTGCATGCCAAGGCTGCCGGTCTCTACATGATCTGCACCCTGTGCAAGCATGAGGCCGAGGCCAAGGGCTATGCCGACGCCATGTTCTACGACTATCGCGGCTATGTCAGCGAGGCGACCGGCGCCAATGTCTTCTTCATCAAGGATGGCGAGATTCACACGCCGATCCCGGATTGTTTCCTAAACGGGCTCACCCGCCAGTCGGTGATCCGCATCGCCAAGGAGCGCCAGATCAAGGTGATCGAGCGCCACATCCTGCCGGAAGAAATGAGCAGCTTCAGCGAATGCTTCCTCACCGGCTCGGCGGCGGAAGTGACGCCGGTGCGCGAGATCGGGCCATACACCTTCACGCCCGGCGCGCTGACCGAGCAGTTGATGAACGCCTATGCGGACGAAGTTCGGGGCGTTGTCGCCAAGGTTCCGGCTTAAGTCTTACGGCTCTGCCCAGACGATCAGTATGGCGCCTGCCACCAACAGGGCAATTCCGACAGCTTCCCGCGCTGTTGCGCCCTGGCGGAAAAACATTTTGCTGACGGCTTGTGCGAACAGCACTTCCACCAGCGCCAGTGTCCGCACGCTCGCCGCCGTCGCCAGCGCAAAGGCCAGGAACCACATTTGCGATGCCGCCGCGCCCGTGAAGCCGGCTGCCAGTGATGGCTGCCAATGCGCCAGCACCGCGCGCAGCACGCCGCGTTGCATCACGCCGAACCAGGCCAGCAGGAGCGCGGTCTGCAGCGCCAGTCCCAGCGCGAGAGCGAAGGTCGCGGGCAGCAGGTAATCGGCGCGGCCCAGCGCCAGGATGGCGCCGCGATAGCCGATGGCCGAGGCGGCAAACAGGGCAGCCGATGACAGCCCCAGCAGCATGGGCGTCCAGCCTCCAGCCTCCAGAGTTTTCGGCTTCACCGAGATCAGCATCACGCCCGCCATGGCGAGCAGGATCGCCGCCGCCATCAGCGCCGTAAGATGATCGCCCAGCAGCGTGACGCCCATCAGTGCCACCAGCAGCGGCTCGGACTTGAGATAGGCGGTGGTGACGATGAAGGAGCGGCGCTCCATCGTCAGGAGCATCAGGGCGGTGGCGGCGATTTGGGTTAGCGCGCCCAGCAGCAGCCAGAGTGCGAAGGGCAGGGTTACGGACGGCACCGCGCCGCCAGTCGAAAGCCAGGCGGTAGCCAGGAAAAGCAGTGCGAAAGGAAAGCCAAACAGGAAGCGCACCAGCGTCGCGCCCAGCGTGCCCAGTTGCGGCGTCAGGTGGCGCTGCAGGCTGTTGCGGGCGACCTGTCCGGCCGCACCCAGCAGGGTGAAGACAGCCCAGAGCATTTATTCGCGCCAGCGCCCCATGGCGGCGTCATCGCTGGCGCGGCTTTCCATCCAGCGCGTCTGGCCATGCCGCGTTTCCTGCTTCCAGAACGGTGCGCGCGTCTTCAAATAGTCCATCAGAAATTTGCAGGCTAAGAAGGCGTCCGCGCGATGACCCGATGCCGCGGCCACCAGCAGGATGGCATCTCCGGGCTTCAGGTCGCCAACGCGATGGATCACGGTGATGCCGGTCAGTGGCCAGCGCGCCGCCGCGTCCGCCGCCATGCGCGCAATCTCGGCTTCGGTCATGCCGGGATAATGTTCCAGCGTCAGGCTGGTCAGGCCATCCTCGGCCCGGACATGGCCGGTGAAGCTCGCCACCGCGCCGACTGCACCGCCTGCCGCCAGGGCTGCGACTTCTGCATTCAGGTCGAACGGAATTTTCTGGATGACGATCCGGCTGCGCATATCAGCCGCCTGTCACGGGTGGAAAGAAGGCCACTTCGTCGTCATCGGCCAAGGCTGCATCCAGCCCGGCATGGCGCTGGTTCACGGCGACGCGGATGCAGCCTTCCTCGGCAAAGGCGCGGGCGTATTTCTCGTCGCGGCCTTTCATGTTTGCAATCAGGCCGCGCACATCGTGCACGCCTTGTGGCAAGGCCATCTGTTCTTCGCCGGTGCCGATGATCTGCCGAACCCAGGCGAAGTAGAGCAGATTCACGCCCGGCCCTTCGGGTTGGTATCGATATGCGCCATGCCGTTGCGAAAATAGATCACGCCGGTATAGACGGTCAGTGCGGCGGCGACCCACAGCAGGATGAAGGCGATCACTTCATAAGTGGCGCCGGGCATGCCGGGCACGATCCGGTGCGCCAGCGGCGTCAGCAGCATGGCGCCGATTGCCACCATCTGCACGGCGGTCTTGAACTTGGCGATGGCCGTCACTGGCACGCTTACGCGCGTTCCCGCCAGGAATTCGCGCAGGCCCGAGACCAGGATTTCGCGCGACAGGATGATGATGGCGGGCACCAGCTTGAGCAGGCTGAGCATACCGTTGGATTTCACTTCGGTGAAAAACGTCCCTTCCGCCACCAGCATCATCAGCGCCACCGCCACCAGCACCTTGTCGGCGATGGGGTCCAGCATGCGGCCGAAATCCGATCCGGCATTGAGCTTTCGCGCGGCGAAACCGTCCAGCCAGTCGCTGGCCCCGGCGATGGCGAAGATCAGAAAAGCGACAATGCGGGCCGGATCCCCCGGCATCACAAAGGCGATGGCGAAGACGGGCACCAGCAGGATGCGTAGGATGGTGATGATGTTGGGCAGGGCGAGCATGATCCCCCAACCTTAGAACGCGGCCCGGCGCGCCGTCACCTGCCGGGATGAAAGAAATCGAAGATTTTCTTGGCCAATGTGGCGCTGACGCCCTCCACCGAGGAGAGATCGGTCAGATTGGCTGCCGACACCGCCTTGGCCGAGCCGAAATGCTGCAACAGGGCACGTTTGCGGGCCGCGCCGATGCCGCCGATCTCGTCCAGCGGGTTGGCGCCGATGGCGGCACTGCGCTTCTTGCGATGGCCGCCAATGACGAAACGGTGCGCTTCGTCGCGCAACCGTTGCAGATAGTAGAGAACCGCGCTCTTGGGATCGAGCCGGAAGGGCTCCTTGCCCGGCAGGTAGAAATGCTCGCGGCCCGCATCGCGGTCAGGCCCCTTGGAGATGGAGGCAAGCGCAACATCCTCCACGCCCAGGTCGGCGAAGACCTGGCAGGCGACGGACAATTGTCCCGGCCCGCCATCGATAAGCACCAAGTCGGGCCGCCGCCACTTTTCGTTGGGCGGCGCTTCGGCTTCCTCCTTCACCAGCCGGGCGAAGCGGCGGCTCAGGACCTCGCGCATCATGGCGTAGTCGTCACCCGGCGTCAGCTCGGCGGACTTGATGTTGAATTTTCGGTACTGCGCCTTCTCGAAGCCTTCGGGCCCGGCGACGATGAAAGCCCCCAACGCATGCGCGCCCTGGATGTGGGAATTGTCATAGACCTCGATGCGCCGTGGCGGGGTATCGAGACCGAAAGCGTCGGCCACGCCTTCCAGCAATTGCGTCTGGGCGCTGTTCTCGGCCATGCGGCGGCCCAATTGCTCGCGGGCATTGGTAAGGGCCCGCTCCATGATCTGCTGTTTTTCGCCCCGCAATGGTACGGCGATTTCGACCTTGTGCCCGGCGCTGCTGGCCAGCGCTTCGGCCATCAGGGCCGCTTCCTTCATCTCGTGCGAAACCAGCAGCAGGCGCGGCGCGGTGCGTTCGTCATAGAACTGGCCGATGAAGGATTCCAGAACCTCCTGCGGCTCCATGTTGAAGGGCATGCGCGGGAAATAGGGCTTGTTGCCCCAGTTCTGCCCGGCGCGGAAGAAGAAGACCTGGATGCAGGTCTGGCCGCCTGCGACATGCAGGGCGAAGAGATCGGCCTCGTCGAAACTCGCAGGATTGACACCCTGGCTCGCCTGGATGTGGCTCATGGCCCGCAGGCGGTCGCGCAGCTTGGCGGCGGCCTCGAAATCCATTGCGTCCGACGCTACGTCCATTTCCGCCCGCATGGCTTTCTGCACGGCGCTGCTTTTGCCGGAGAGGAAATTCTCCGCCTCCTGCACCAGCGCGTTGTAGCCGCCCGCATCGATGCGCTGGACGCAGGGCGCGCTGCACCTTTTGATCTGGAACAGCAGGCAGGGCCGGGTGCGGCTGTCGAACACGGAATCCGAACAGGAGCGCAGCAGAAAGGCGCGTTGCAGCGTGTTGAGGGTGCGTGTCACCGCGCCCGCCGAAGCAAAGGGGCCGTAATAGACGCCCTTGATGGTCTTGGCGCCGCGATGCTTGAGCAGCTGCGGATAAGGATGATCTTCCCGCAGCAGGATGTTGGGGAAGCTCTTGTCATCGCGATAGGAGACGTTGTAGCGCGGCTTCAGCCGCTTGATCAGGTTGGATTCCAGCAGCAGCGCCTCGGTTTCCGAAGCGGTGGTGACGAACAGCATTTCCGCCGTCTCGAAGATCATGCGGGTGAGGCGGTCGCTATGGACCCGGCCGGTAGCGTAAGCGGTGACGCGCTTCTTCAGGCTTTTGGCCTTGCCGACATAGAGCACGTCGCCGGTGGCACTCAGCATGCGGTAGACGCCCGGCGCGTCGGGCAGGGTCTTGAGATAGGCCTGGATGCGGGCTGCCCCGGTCAGGGCATCGGAACTCATGCCGCCAATATATTATCGGGTGCGTTCAATTTCGATCCCCACGCTCTCCGCAGCCGTCAAAGCCTCCAGCTTTTCCACCCGCACCCGCACGGTGCGCACCCGGGCATCCTCGAAGCAGGCGGCGGCTATGCGTTCGGCCAGGGTTTCGGCCAGGCGGACATGGCCCTCGGCGATGATGGCGCGGATGCGCTTCTCGATCACGTGATAGTCGACAACATTCTCCAGCATATCCTGCGCATCGGCGATGTCGTCGGTGGCGAGGTCGAGATTGATCCGCACCTGTTGGGTGCGACCTTCCTCGTTGCGATAGACGCCGATATGGGCCGGCAGTTCCAGATTGCGGATGAAGACATGGCGGGTGCCATGCGTCGCGCTGGCAATATGGTCGCTCATTCGTGCCCTGCCGTGTCAGGGGTCTGCCAGATCAGATGCTGGCCGCCATCCACCGCGATCATCTGGCCGGTGACGGACGGCGCGTCCAGCAGGAAGCGCACAGCGGCGCAGATGTCGGCCGGATCGGCGCCATGGCCCAGCAGGGTGGCATCACGCTGGCGGTCGAAATCCTCCACCGACTGGCGGGCATTGCGCAGCACCGGGCCGGGGCCAACGGCGTTGACGCGGATGCGCGGCGCCATGCCCTGCGCCAGCGTCGTGGTCAGCCAGTGCAATCCCGCCTTTGACAGGCTGTAGGAGAGGAATTGCGGATTGGGCTTCAGCACCCGCTGGTCGATGATGTTGATGATGTTGCCAGCCGCGCCATCCGGCAGTTGCGCCGCGAAAGTCTGCGACAGCACCAGCGGGCTGCGCAGATTCACTTCGATGTGGCTGTCCCAGCTGGCGCGCGTGGCGCTTTGCCAATCGTCATTCTCGAAAATCGAAGCCGAATTGATCAGGGCGGTGAGGGGGCCGATAGCTTCCACCGCGCGCCCCACCAGGGCCTGGTTCTGGGCTTCCTCGGCCAGGTCGGCTTGCAGCAGCGCCGCCTTCACCCCCTGCGCCCGCAAGGCGTCGGCGGCGCTTGTCGCATCAGCCTGGCTGGTGTTGTAGTGCAGCGCCACGTTCCAGCCCGCCGATGCGAGATCCAGGGCGATGGCGCGGCCCAGCCGTTTCGCCGCGCCGGTGACAAGGACGTTTCTCATGCTCCTATCCCCCGGTTTGGGAGGGGCATTTCCAGGAAACGGGCGGGCAAAACGGTACCAAATTTCGCACACTCCCCCCTTTGTCCCCGGGCGGTTTGCCGCCCGTGATGTGGGCGCGAATATGGTCCTTCAAACGTCATGGCGTCATTCTGCCATGGACGGATGGGGATAGGCAGGGGGATAGCAGGATGGCACGCCGTTTCTGCGTCGCCGGTCAGCCGACAAACCCGACCAGCTTCTTGGTTTCCGCCACGATGGGCGCGGCGATGGCGCGGGCGCGGGCCGAGCCGTCGCGCAGGATGCGGTCGATCTGTGCCGGATCGGCCAGCAGGCGGCGCATCTCGCTGGCTACGGGCGACAGCCTGGCGACGGTGAGATCGGCCAGCGTGTTCTTGAACTCGGAAAACTGCTTGCCCGCGAAGTCGGGGATCACGTCTTCCAGCTTGCGGTCCGACAGCGCGGCATAGATGGAAAGCAGATTTTCCGCTTCCGGCCGTCCCGCCAGCCCGTCCTTGTTCTCCGGCAGCGGTTCAGGATCGGTCTTGGCGCGGCGAATCTTGCTGGCGATGGCGTCGGCATCGTCGGTGAGGTTGATGCGCGACAGGTCGCTTTCGTCCGACTTGGACATCTTCTTGGTGCCGTCGCGCAACGACATCACCCGCGTGCCGGGACCCATGATCACCGGTTCGGGCTGCGGGAAGAAATCCGGCGCGCAAAAATCATTGTTGAACTTCTGCGCGATGTCGCGCGCCAGTTCCAGATGCTGCTTCTGGTCTTCGCCCACCGGCACATGGGTGGCCTTGTAGACCAGGATATCGGCCGCCATCAGCACCGGATAAGTGTAGAGGCCAACGCTGGCGCGTTCCTTGTGCTTGCCCGACTTTTCCTTGAACTGGGTCATGCGGTCCAGCCAGCCCAGCCGCGCCACGCAATTCAGAATCCAGGCCAGCTCGGCATGTTCCGGCACCTGGGCCTGGTTGAAAATGGGCGAGCGCCCGGGGTCGATGCCGCCGGCGATATAGGCCGCCGTCACTTCGCGGGTGGCGCGGGCCAGCTCCGCGGGCTCTTGCGCCACCGTGATGGCGTGCATGTCCACGACACAGAACAGGCAGGGCATCTGTTCCTGCATCTTCACCCAGTTCTTCAGGGCGCCGAGATAATTGCCCAAGTGAAGGGTGTTGGTGGGCTGCATGCCCGACAGGACGAGAGGCGCGTGTGTCATGCCTGGGTTTATGCCCCGGGCGCGGGCGGCGGTGCAACGGGTCCCGCCAGCGCCGTGTTCAGCCGCGCCTGCACCGCCTCCAGCCGCGCCGGATGGGTGATCTTGTGACCGAAACCATCGCGGACATAGAAGACGTCCACCGCCTTTTCGCCATAGGTCGCCACCATCGAGGTCGAGATGGACAGGCCGGATTCGAAGATCGCCTGGGTGACGTCATAAAGCAGGCCGGGCCGGTCGAGGCATTCCACCTCCACCACCGTGGCGATCTGCGAGGCGTCATTGTCGAACAGCACCTTGGGCTTGATGCGGAAAGCGCTGGCCTTGCTCTTCTGCTGCTTGCCGGCCAGGGCGCGGCGTGGCCAGACCTGGCCCCGCAGCGTCTTCTCGATCGACTGGCGCAGGCGCGTCAGCCGCTCCTTGTCGTCAAAAGCTTCGCCCTCGGCGTCCTGCACCGAAAAGACGTCCAGCGCGAAGCCTTCGGTGGTGGTGAAGGCCTTGGCGTCGACGATGCTGCCGCCGGACATGGCGATGGCGCCCGCCAGCTGGCTGAAGAGGCCGGCATGATCGGGCGTGTAGAGCACAATCTCGGTCACGGCGCGGAAGCTGTTGCTGTCGGCGCCCAGCACCAGCAGCTCGCCGCTGGTGTCGGCGGCGGCGATCAGCCGGGCGTGGCGCTCATGCTCTTCGGGTTCGAAGGCCAGCCAGTAATTGTCATAGTGGCGCGTCAGCGCGCGCTCGCGCTGCTGCGGCGTGAACTTCGTCAGCCGTTCCAGCAGCGCCTGTTTGGCGGATGCGACGCGGGCGATGCGCGCGGGCACCTGGTCGCCGCCGGTCATCATGCTTTCGGCGGCATAATAGAGTTCGCGCAGCAGCTGGCCTTTCCAGCCGTTCCACACGCCCGGGCCCACCGCGCGGATATCGCAGACGGTGAGGATCAAAAGCAGACGCAGCATCTCGGGCGTCTGCACCTGGGTCACGAAATCGCGCACCGTCTTGAGATCGGAGACATCGCGGCGCTGGGCGGTGTCGCTCATCACCAGATGGTATTTCACCAGCCAGGCGACGGCGCTAGTGTCGCTTTCCGACAGGCCCAGACGCGGGCACAGGCTTGTCGCGATGACGGCGCCGACATCGCTGTGATCGCCCGGCAGGCCCTTGGCCATGTCGTGCAGCAGCACCGCGACATAGAGAACCTCGCGCGACTTGATGCGCTTGATGACGTCGCTTGTCAGCGGGTGTTCGTCCGAAAGTTCGCCGCGCTCGATGGCGGCGATATTGCCGATAGCGCGGATCAGATGCTCGTCCACCGTATAATGGTGATACATGTTGAACTGCATCAGGCCGACGGCATGGCCGAATTCGGGAATGAAGCGGCCCAGCACGCCGGCCTCGTTCATCAGGCGGAGCGCGCGTTCCGGATCGAAGCGTGACGACAGGGTTTCCAGAAAGGCGCGGTTGGCGGTGGGGTCCTGGCGCACCTTGTCGGTGATCAGGTCCAGCGAGCGCGTCACGATGCGCAGCGTATCGGGATGGATGTCGACCTGCTTGGTGTCGGCGACATGAAACAGGCGGATCAGGTTGGCGGGATCGGCCTTGAAGATCGCCGGATTGGCGCTGAGGCGGCCATTCTCGACGAAGAAATCATCGTCGGGGCTGCGCTGGCGCAGGAAGCCGGGCAGGATGCGGCGCAAGGATGGGCGCGGCTTGCGATGCTGCTCCTCGAGCGCGGCGATGAAGATGCGGGTCAGGTCGCCGACATCCTTGGCCACCAGGAAGTAGGCGCGCATGAAGGCTTCGACGGCGCGGCGCGGCTTTTCGGCATCGGTATAGCCCATGGCGGCGGCCATGGCGGGCTGCACATCGAAGGACAGGCGCTCCTCGGCACGTTCGAGCAGGTAATGCAGCCGCACGCGCACATTCCAGAGAAAGGCTTCCGCCTTCTGGAAGACCTTGAACTCTTCCTTGCTGAAGACATTGTGCTCCACCAGGTCGGCGGCGTTCTCGACCCGATAGAGATACTTGCCCAGCCAATAGAGAGTCTGCAGGTCGCGCAGGCCGCCCTTGCTTTCCTTGATGTTGGGCTCGACCAGATAGCGGCTTTCGCCCTGGCGGGTGTGGCGCGCCTTGCGCTCGGCCAGCTTGGCTTCGACAAAGTCGCGGCCATTGTTGGCGGCGTCTTCCCAGAACTTCTTGCGCAGCTCGTCGAACAAGGCGCGGTCGCCGCAGAGATGGCGCACTTCGAGGATGGCGGTGCGGATGGTGACATCGGCTTTCGCCAGGCGCAGGCATTCGGCGACGCTGCGGGTGGCGTGGCCGACCTTCAGGCCCAGATCCCATAGCATGTAGAGGATGAACTCGATCACCGCTTCGCTGCCGGCGCTCTGGCGCGCGGGCCGCAGGAACAGCAGGTCGATGTCCGAGCCCGGCGCCAGCTCGCCGCGGCCATAGCCGCCGGTGGCGGTGACGGCGATGGTCACGCCCGCCGCGCCCAGATGGGTGAGGGCGAATTCATGGATCTGCGCGATTACCGCATCCTGCAGCACCGACAGGCAGCGCGCGGCGGGCAGGCCTTCCAGCCCGTTCTCCACCGCCTGGCGGACGCGGCTGCGGCCTTCCAGATAGGCGCCCTTGATGACGATCATCGCGGCCTGGCGTCGGTCCGCCGCCGGGGCCGGGCTGGCGGCGACTTCGCCCAGGGCGCGCTTCAGCGCCCCGGCGTCGAGAAGCTCGCCCAGCGTCAGCGTCACAAGCGGCTTTTCCACGCCCACGGGCGCAAACTCCAGAAACGGCCGGGATCATAGAGAGCGCCACCCCGGAAGTGAAACCGCCGGAACCGGGATAACAGGCCTGCGGCGCGGGTTTTGGGGAACCCGGAGACGGCCCAGGGGTTAGGAAGGGCACAGGAGACCCCCATGCGCAGCTTTCTCTTTTCCGTCGCCCCTCTGGCCTTGGCCATCGGCGTTGTTGGCGCCGCCACGGCAGCCTTCGCCGCCCAGGATGAGCCGTTCACCGTCAACGGCGTGACGGCGGTCTGCACCGGCGTCGGTTCGTCCAAGGACAAGCCGGAATGGGCCAGCTATCCGGTCAAGATCGTGCTGGCCAACACCGCTGGTGAGAATGTGGCCGCCGCCCATTACACCGTCACCCGCGACGGCCAGACCGTGCTGGAGGCCGATTGCGATGCCCCCTGGCTGCTGATCAAGGGCGCCGCCGCCGGGAACTACGCCGCCACCGCCAGCACCGCCGAAGGCGGCCGCAGCAACAGCGTGACCTTTACCGCCGCCAATGGCCCGCAGAAGGAACTCACCCTGATGTTCCCCACCCGCCAGCAGGCGGCGCGCTAAACACCGCATATCCGGCAAAGAAAAACGGCGGGCCCGCAAGGACCCGCCGTTTTCGCATTCAAACCGAGACGGTTTAGGCCGACTTCAGGTTCGCGACCTTGGCGCCACGGGCGTCCGGCACGATGTCGAACGAGACCTTCTGGCCTTCGTTCAGGCTACGCATGCCGGCCGCTTCCACGGCCGTGGCGTGCACGAACACGTCCTTGCCGCCGCCTTCCGGCGCGATGAAGCCAAAGCCCTTGGAGGTATTGAAGAATTTCACGGTGCCTATAGTCATAGAGGTCGTTCCTGCGTTGGTTGCCCGTCCGGCGTATGCCGGGCCGGGTGTCTGGTCGTGGCTGTCGCAGGGAAGAAGTCCGACGTGTCGTCCAGGCGCGCTTAAGGCGGGCAGGATGTCTTCAGGCGCGCTTCACTGTGACGGGGCGGTACTCCCAAACGGGCGCGACATTACGCGCGAGGGCCGTTCAAGGCAAGACTGCGAGCCCTTCGCAAGCGCAGCAAAACCGATCGCTTTTGCCCCATTTGCCGCCTTTTCGCTTGTGGACGGCCCGTGCGCGGGCGTTGCGGCAGGCCCCCAACTCCGCGACTTTGAGACCATGACAGCGCGGCTGGAAGTGCGAGTGACCGGTGCGCGAAAGCGCATGAGCAGGTCCAGTGGACCTGCGAAAGGGCGCGAGCGCCGCGAGCTTGGGCGAGCGGCAACGGCCGTCCGCAAGGAGGGGAACAGATGACTGCCCGCTTGGAAGTCATTGTCGGGCCGATGTTCTCCGGCAAGACGGAGCGGCTGATCGCGCGCCTCCACCGCGCCCAATATGCCAGGAAGCGCGTCCGCATCCTGAAGCCCGCGCACGACACCCGCACCCAGGGCTCCATCGCCGCCCGCGCCGTCAATCCGGACGGCACCACCGAAATCACCGCCACCCTCAGCGCCACCATGGTGCGCAACGCCGCCGACTTCGCCGCCATGACCGCCGAGGGCGATTATGACGTGCTGGCGGTGGACGAGGCGCAGTTCTTCCCGCTGGACACGCCGATGACCGACAGCCTTGGCTGGTTCGGCCGCGCCATCCGGGACCTGCTGCGGGAGCGGGCGCGCAGCGACCTGCGCATCATCATCGGCGGGCTGGACATGGATTTCGCCGAAGCGCCGTTCGGCCCCATCCCCGGCCTGCTGGCCATGGCCGACCATGTCGAGAAGCTGACCGGCGTCTGCATGATCTGCGGCAGCGATGGCGGCTACATCTCGCATCGCATCGTGCCGGGCGAAGCCCAGCTGGTGGTGGGCGATGCGGGCGAATACCAGGTGCGCTGCCGGGCCTGCTACGAGCATCCCGGCATTCGCGGCGCGGTGCGCGCCGCCGAATAGCGGCGAGCACAGGCGCGGGATAGCGGCGATGCCGACGGCGGCCCTTTGTTTTTCACGTTTGCCGCCACCCCCTCCCCCCTGATTGTGGGGGATCAAGCACTTGGCCGCGCGCCTTATCCCCGGCGCGGGGACAAGACCTGCGCCGGGCTGCGGGATAGCGTGTGGATAGTGGCACTGCGTCTGCGCTTTCATGACCGCATTCTATCATGATGCGTGTGCGCGCTATGCTGGCGAGACGGCAAGGGGATAAGGTTTCATTATCCCGCAATCATCATCGGCGGCGCAGTCGCCAATCCCATTTGCAGAGCGCGACATGACGAAAGCCTGGATGACCCATAACCCCAAGTGTGAAACCTCGCGCAACGTCCTTGGCATCCTGCGGGATCACGGCATCGAACCGGAGATCCGCGAATATCTGAAAGACAAGCTGACCGCCGCCGAGATTGCCGCGCTGGTCCAGAAAATGGGCGTGGCGGTGAAGGATGTGGTGCGCTGGAAGCAGAAAGACGAAGTCACCGCCGCCGGGATCGATGAAAGCTCGTCAGACGCCGCGCTGCTCAAGGCGATGGAGGCTTATCCGGTGCTGCTCAACCGGCCCATTGTGCGGACGGCCAAAGGCGTGAAGCTGTGCAGACCAAGTGAGACTGCGAAGCAAATCCTGTGATCAATTTTTGGAGAAGCTTGCTCGTATTTGAGTGGCAACCTCTTCAGGCTTAAGAAATAGCGTTTCGTTGTCCCGAGGATAGTCTAGCTCGGCGGAAGCCATTTCTATGGGCTTCATTTGAATCCCAACATCATTAAAATCGGCAACTATGGGCGCCTTCTTGCAGAATACTGAAAATGGTAAAACGTGCGGCGCGCTTGCAATGTAGGTAAAAAGTTCTCTCGAAAGGTAGAGAAATTACCGTAGTACGGCACGCTTAGCCGTGGGTCGCTCTCTGATTATTTTGCTGAGACCGCAGCACCTAAAATGGTACGCCCTGCCACAAAGTAGTGCACTAGCGCTGACGGTTCAGAAATGGGGTGCTTGAGGCCGGGAAGTGGGCCCCCATGAAAATTCGTAACAATGATCCCAGCTATTTGAGATGGGTCTGCAGGAAATCTGCCGAGTTCGATATTTTCAGACTGAACTTTTCGCCAATTTCTTCGAGCGAATTCAATCTTTCGTTCCAGCTGCTCGTCGGCTTCGTGCATCTTCTTGCGGAAAAAGTACTCGCTTCGAGGTTCAACGGGAAAGAGAGCGCACTTAGCCTCAATAACATAAACGTCTCTTCCTATGCACAGGAAGAGGTCGATCTCTTCTTTTCCTTCTTCGGTAGCGACAACTAGCGATGGTTTTGAAAGCTTCACTAGCGAGCGAAACTGGCATTGTTCAAGCGCTGATGTGAGTTCGCTGTGCAAGTGCCTTTCAAATGCTGGTCCGCGTATGTCCATGGCGTAATCTTGGTTGCGCAAGATAGACTCAAGAACAAATGCCCTATTTCCGAAACATAGCACTCCCGAAATAAGGCACGAATGGTTATTGTCTAAAGATACAACTGGTGTGGCCCAAGGGTCGAATTGGCCTTCTCCGCCATAACTCAAAATATCTAACACGCTGATGCTAGCTTGGAACGTTGTGTAGCGAGCGTGGGCGTCATCCCAACTCTTTTTCTTGAACTTTTGAGCAAAGAGGTCGGGAAGTTCTCCATCAAGTAGAAGTTGTCTAAGCGACAATAGGAGAATCCCTTCCGAATGATTTAGATGCAGAAATCTCAATCTCCCCCAGTGGCCCATCTGTCTCGATGATTTCTCCCACGCGCGCTCCGATCACCGCCTGCGCCAGCGGGGCGCGGAACGAGATCAGGCCCTGGGCCGCATCGGCCTCATCGACTCCGACAATCCGGAATGTCTGCTCGCGGCCCTTGCGCCGGATGGTCACCGTGGAGCCGAAGCCCACCGTGCCGTCGCTGGCCGGGCTCGCTACTTCGGCGCTGGCCTTGCGGATGGTCCAGTAGCGCAGATCGCGCGCCAGGGTTTCGCGCAGCAGCACATTGTCCTCGCCCTGCATGGCGCTCTCGATGCGGGCGATATGGCCGTCGATCTGCGCCAGGCCTTCGGGGGTGACCGGGTTGGGGCCGTCTTCGACCATGCGCTCCGGCGGCGCGGCGGATTCGGCGGTTTCCTTGACGAATGCTCTAGACATGGCTTCCTCGGCTCGGCATCGGCCCTACGCTGTCGCTAGGCCGATGCCCGGCGGACTCGGCGCGCTTCGCGCCTTTGACAAAAGCGCGGGACATGAAGAGAGCGTTCCGAAGTTGGATGGGCGGGTCAAGCCCGCCCCTGGAGAGGTGGTGGTGTGCGGGCGGCATGGGTGTAAATGCGGACACTTCCCCGAGGCTCCCCCTTTGGGGCTATACTGGCCAAAACAGGAGAACGAGATGCGGGGACGGATTTTCTGGGGCGCGGCCTTCTTGCTGGCCGCCACGGCCATCGCCCAGGCGCAGCAGGGCGCGGCCAGCACCAACGGCTATACGGCTGCCCAGCGCGCCAAGGCCGAAGCCGCCGCCCGGGCCGCCGGTTATACCCCCACCCTGCTGGCCGATGTGCAGGGCGGCCACGCCTTCTTCTTCGCGACCAAGGACGGCAAGCAATATTATCTCACCGTCATGCCCGACGGCACCGTGCATGCCGGTGGCGTGGCGGTGGCGGAACCGCCGGCCCGCTGAGGCTGCGCGCCATGAAGATAGCCGTCCTCGCCATGGGCTTGCTCCTGGCCACCGCGTCGGCCCCGGCGGCGCAGCCGGGCAATGCCTCCGTCAATGGCTTCACCGCCGCGCAGCGCGCCCGCGCCGAAACCGCCGTCAAGGCAGCGGGGTTCATCCCCGGCGAGGTCGCCTTCGCCCAGGGCGATGCCGTCTTCATCTATGGCGTGAAGGGACCTGACAAATACCTGATAACCGTCACGCCCGACGGCAAGGTGTATCCGGGCGACCGCCCATGGGGCAAAGCTGCGGCACCGGGACGCTGACGGGCGCGCTGCCTCAAGCCTGCCATTTTCCTTTTCTTTGATCGCGATGCTTGCAAAGGGGCGAGGCGCGAAAAGCTGCCCGCCGATAACAGGATGGGAGATTTCGCATGACCAGGATCATCACCGCCGCCGTATTGCTGATGGCCGTCACCACTGGCGCCATGGCGCAGCAAGGCGTGGCCAGCACCAACGGCTTCACGCCCGCCCAGCGCGCCAGCGCCGAAGCCGCCGTAAAGGCGGCGGGCTTCACGCCGGGCGCGATTTCGTATGCGCAGGCCGGGTCGGTCTTCATGATGGCGACCAAGGATGGCATGCGCTATTACATCACCATCGCGCCCGACGGGAAATTGCATCCCGGCCAGCCGTTCAAGTAAGCGGCGTCAGAACCGTCCCGCCAGCCAGAAGACGCTCGCGCCGGTAAAGGCGAAGGCGAACAGCGCCCAGACTCCGTCCTTGGTGATGAGCGCCAGCGCGAATGCCACCAGCGCGGCGTTGGGCGGGATGCCGCCCAGCGGCACGATTTCCAGCACGGGCGTCACCAGCGCCACGAGCAGGATCATCACGCCGATGGCGTAGTAGAACGGGCCGCGCGTCAGGAACATCAGGCGCGGCCGCAGCAAATGATCGACGAAGCGCGCCACCGGGCGGAAGGCGTTCAGGCCCTTTTCCAGCTTGGCGCCATCGACGGTGCGTTGCTTCAGCCAGTGCGGCAGCCAGACATGTTTCTGCGCCAGCAGCATCTGCACCGCGAAGATCACCACGATGATCGATGTGATGGCGGGCAGGCCGGGGATCGCGCCCACCGGCGACAGCGCGATCAGGCTGGGCACCAGGATCAGCGGCCCGAAGGAGCGCGAGCCGGTCGCCGTCATAAAGTCTGCGACGCTGATGCGGCCCTGATCCGGCGTGATGCCCAGGACGCAGTCCACCACATCTTCCAGATCGTGGTGTTCGGTGTTGGAGGCGCTATCGGGCACGCGAGCCGAACGTCTTGGGCGCACCCGGACGGCCCGCGCGCTTCATGCGGGTGCGCGAGCTTTTGCCCAGCGCGGTGGAAGGCTTGCCTTCGTCGCTGACGCTGATCTCCGCATCATGCGCGGCGCGGGCGACATCGGATTGCCGGGCGAAGGGATCATCCGCGATGGCCAGCGCGGCGGCCTGCAGCCGCTTCAGCTCGTCGCGCAGCCGGGCGGCGGTTTCGAATTCCAGATCGGCGGCGGCGGCGCGCATCTTCTTCTCGATATCGGCGATGATCGCCTTGATGTTATGGCCGACGAATTCGCGCTCGCCCTCGGCGGCCTTGAGCACGCCCGCATCGACCATCACATGGTCCTTCTCGTACATCGAGCCCATGATGTCGTTGATCTTCGCCTTGACGCTGGCGGGGGTGATGCCGTGTTCCTTGTTGTATTCCTCCTGCTTGGCGCGGCGGCGGCTGGTTTCCGCCATCGCCCGCTCCATCGAGCCGGTGATCCTGTCGGCATAGAGGATGACCTTGCCATCGACGTTGCGCGCGGCGCGGCCGATGGTCTGGATCAGCGACGTTTCGCTGCGCAGGAAGCCTTCCTTGTCGGCATCCAGAATGGCGACCAGGGCGCATTCGGGAATGTCCAACCCTTCGCGCAACAGGTTGATGCCGATCAGCACATCGAACGCGCCAAGGCGCAGGTCGCGGATGATCTCGATGCGCTCCAGCGTCTCCACATCGGCGTGCATGTAGCGCACCCGCAGGCCCTGTTCGTGCATGTATTCGGTGAGGTCTTCCGCCATCTTCTTGGTCAGCGTCGTCACCAGGGCGCGATAGCCATCGGCGGCGATCTTGCGGCATTCGTCGATCAGGTCATCAACCTGGCTCTCCACCGGGCGGATTTCCACCGGCGGATCGATCAGTCCCGTGGGCCGGATCACCTGTTCGGAAAAGACGCCGCCGGTGCGGTCCAGCTCCCACGGCCCGGGCGTGGCGCTGACGAAGAGCGACTGGGGCCGCATCGCATCCCACTCCTCGAATTTCAGCGGGCGGTTGTCGATACAGGATGGCAGGCGGAAGCCATATTCCGACAGCGTGATCTTGCGGCGATAGTCGCCTTTGTACATCGCGCCGATCTGCGGCACGCTGACATGGCTTTCGTCGCAGAACACCAGCGCATTGTCGGGTAGATACTCGAACAGGGTCGGCGGCGGCTCGCCCGGCAGGCGGCCGGTCAGCCAGCGCGAGTAATTCTCGATGCCGGCGCAGCTGCCCGTGGCCTCGATCATCTCCAGGTCGAAATTGGTGCGCTGTTCCAGCCGCTGCGCTTCCAGCAGCTTGCCTTCATTGCGGAAGCGCTCCAGCGTCTGGATCAGCTCGGCCTTGATGCCCTTGGTCGCCTGCTGCAGCGTCGGGCGCGGCGTCACATAGTGCGAGTTGGCATAGACCTTGATGCTGTCCAGCTCGCCCGCCTTGTGGCCGGTCAGCGGATCGAACTCGCTGATCGTCTCCACCACATCGCCGAACAGTTCGACGCGCCAGGCGCGGTCTTCATAATGCGCCGGGAAAATGTCGATGACGTCGCCGCGAACCCGGAAGGCGCCGCGGCTGAAGCTGTCATCGTTGCGGCGATGTTGCAGGGCGATCAGGCTGGCGATGATCTGCTGGCGGTCCAGCCTGTCGCCGCGGGTGATCGACACCGCCGTGCCCGAATAGGTCTCCACCGAGCCGATGCCATAGATGCACGACACCGACGCGACGATGATGACGTCGTCGCGTTCCAGGATCGCCCGCGTCGCCGAATGGCGCATGCGGTCAATCTCCTCGTTGATCGAGCTGTCCTTCTCGATATAGGTGTCGGTGCGCGGGACATAGGCTTCCGGCTGGTAATAATCGTAATAGCTGACGAAATACTCGACCGCGTTTTCCGGAAAGAAGCTCTTGAACTCGGCATAGAGCTGGGCCGCCAGCGTCTTGTTGTGCGCCAGGATCAGGGCGGGGCGCTGGGTGCGTTCGATCACCTGCGCCATGGTGTAGGTCTTGCCGGAGCCGGTGACGCCCAGCAGAACCTGGTCGCGCTCATTGGCCTTCACGCCGTCCACCAGTTCGCGGATCGCGGTGGGCTGGTCGCCCGCCGGTTCGTATTCCGAGACCAGCTTGAACTTTCGGCCGCCTTCGGATTTCTCCGGCCGGGCGGGACGGTGCGGCACGAATTGCGCCATCGGCATCGATTCATAGGCCGGGTCGATGGCCGGTGCCGCCGCGACCTCGACCATGCCCGCCGCCGCCTGGAACCCCCGGGTTCGGACTTCGTCCGCCCCGAGGGCATGTCTGGCGGTGTTGGCCTCGGCTTTCGCCGACACTTTGCCTTTCCCCTTGCGGGGCAACATGCCGTTATTGTGCGCCATGACGCCAATATAGTGCGCCCGGCGGATTTTTGCAGGCTATCGGCGGGTTTCCCTGTCTCTTTATAAGCGGCGAAGAAAAAAAGGACCGGATAAGCGGCGAAGAAAAAAAGGACCGGCGGCATGAAACTCTGGGCGGCGATGTTGGCGGCGATGCTGTTGGCGGGCGGAACTGGCGAGGCCATGGCGGCCCCCAGCCCCAGCTGCAAGACCGTGGCCGGCGCCGCCAACGCCGCCGATCTGCACGCGCGGGGCGAACGGCCCGCGCCCGCCACCGACAAGGAAAAGACGCAGGCCCTGGCCGATGCCGCCGACGCGGTGCTGTTCATGGAAGGGGCGCGGCTGGGCTGCATCGCTCCCGGCGACGACGCCGCCACCTTCCAGGCCGTGACCAAGAATTTGGCGATCTACCAGGCCGCCGTCACCACGGCGCTGGCCGCCAATGACTGCCTGCCCGTTCTGGCCGCCGTGCAGCACCGGCTGCTCGAAATGGCCAACGGGCTGGAAAAGGGCCTGGCCGATCCGGCGATGGCGCATGTGCTAGGCGGCGCGCTGGCGGTGAACGAACAGGTGCGCGGCAAATGCAGCGGCGACTCGGCCCTGGCGGCGCAGGAATTGGCGGGCCAGGGCGCGGCGCTGCGCGCGGCGTATGTGGCGATTTCCACCTGCCAGCCCGCCCAGGCGCATTACCAGCAGATGCTGGATCGTGCTGCCATGATCGTCGAGGACGCCAGCCAGACCGGCTATGACAAATTTCTGCGCGAGGATTACGACCCCGCGCTGGCCTCGATGAAGGCCAGCTGCGCCCAGCTCATCAACGCGGACGGGCTTGCCGCCAACGACGCCAAGGTGCGCAACTTCGCCAAGTTCAAGCTCGACGCGGTGGACGCGCGCGAGCGCGCCGAGCGCAGCCGCCGCTAGACCGTATTGTACCAGGCTTCGATGCGGCGGCGCATGGCGGCGTCGGGCATGCGGCCGCGCCCGGCGTTCAGATTATCCAGCATATAGGCTTGCGTGTCGGTGCCGGGGATCGCCGCCGTCACCGCCGGATGGGACAAGATGTATTTCAGGAAGATCTGCGCGAAGCTGGTGCAGTCGATCTCCTTGGCGAAATCCGGCAGCGGCTTTCCCGCCACCTTCTTGAACAGCGAGTTGCGGCCGAAGGGCAGGTTGGTGAGCACGGTGCAGCCCGCTTCCTGCGCGGCGGGCAGCAGCACCTTTTCGGCGTCGCGGTCGCCCAGCGAATAGTTGATCTGGAAGAATTCCGGCTTCTCGCGGCGCACCACCTGGGCCAGCGCGTCATAGGCGCCGTCCATGCTGGAGGTGATGCCGTAATGGCGGATGGTGCCTGCCGCCTTCCACGCCTTCATCTGGGCGGTGGAGAAATTGGCGTCATTGACGTTCCAGGCCTGTTGCAGGTCGAGATAGTTGGTGCGCAGGCGCGTCAGCGAGGCCTTGGTTTCGGCTTCGGCCTGTTCGCGCGTGTCGCGGCTGGAGAATTTCGTGGCAATGAAGACCTGGCTGCGCAGGCCGGTCTCGGCCACCGCCTGGCCCACCGTCACTTCGGCGTTGCCGTAACCGGCTGCCGTGTCGATCAGGCTGCCGCCGCCCGCCACCAGGGCGCGCAACACCTGCTTGCGCTGGTCCATCTTGGCCGGATCATTCTCGAAGTCGAAGATGATGGCGGTGCCGATGCCCACCACCGGCAGCATGTAGCCGCTCTGGGTGACGCGGCGTTTGAGGATGGGCGCGCCCGCGGCGGGCGCGTTCTGGGCCAGGGCGATGCCGGGCAATGCGGCGGCGGCGGCGCCGGTGGCGAGCAGGTGGCGGCGGGAAGGGGTCATGGGGAAACTCCTTGTCAGGGGGTTGGGGATTGGATCGATGATTGGGTTTGTTCGCGGGCGCGCTTTTCCTGCTGGCGGCCCAGATAGAAACTGAGCGCCGCCCAGCCCAGCGAGATGGGGATCATCACGGCGGCGATCAGCGGCACGCCCAGCGCCAGCTTGGTGTGCAGCAACGCGAAGAGCCAGCTGGAGGTCATGTCGGCGCCGCGAAAGACCACGCCATCGACCACGTTCTTGGCTTTGTACTTGTCCTCGCGGTCGGCGGCGGTGAAGAGAATTTCGCGCGCCGGATTGGAGACGGCGAAGTTGGCGGTGCGCTGAGCCGCCTGGAACACCATGATCGCCATCAAGGCGGGGATCATCGCCAGCCAGCCAAAGCCGATGGCGAAGACCATGGGCAGGAAGGCCGCCGCCGCGCCGGTGCCGAAGCGCTTGATCAACCGCCCGGTCAGCACCAGTTGCAGCAGGATCTGCACCGCGCCCACCCACAGATCGATGGTGGCGAAGATGCGGGTGCGTTCGGCTTCGTCCTGCGTCGCCGCCGACACCACTTCGGCCTGCAGCAGATAGAGGATAGTGCCGCCCAGCGACAGCAGCGCCACCCAGCCGGCGATGCCGCCCAGATAGTTCGAGCGCAGCACCGTCATCAGCCCGGCAAAGGGATTGCCGCCGATGGCGGGCGGGTTGGCGGGGGTGGTGTTGAAGCCCGCCGCCGCCTTGCCCAGCCGTAGCGAGGCAAACAGCGCCCCTTCCAGCAGCAGCGCCGAAATCAGGAAGAGATTGACCACGCCCACCACATCCACCAGCTGGCGGGTGATCAGCGGGCCCGCCAGCGCGCCCAGCGAGCCGCCCGCGGCGATGAAGCCGTAAAGCCGCTTGCCCTGCTCGCTGCGATAGAGGTCGGAGAGGTACGACCAGAACACCGACACCGCGAACAGGCTGAAGACGGTGAGCCAGACGAAGAACACCTGATAGGCGATCTGCTGTCCGATCCCCAGCGTCAGCAGCAGCCAGAACAGCACGATGTTGGCGGCGAAGAAGTGATAGACGATGGGGATCAGCTTCGCCCGCGGGAAGCGCGCCACCACCCAGCCATAGAGTGGCGCCGCCGCCAGCATGACGAAGAAGGTGGCGGTGAACAGCCAGGGCAGGGCGCGGGTGCCGCCGCTGATGCCGGCATTGTCGCGCAGCGGCCGCAGCACGTAATAGGCCGAGAGGATCAGGAAGAAATAGGCGAAGGACCAGAACAGCGCCCGGCGCTCTTCGCGTTTGACGTCCACCACAGAAGCCAGCAACCGGTCCAGCATTTCCGCCCCAGTGTTTTGTTTTTATGGCGAAATCCTATCGCCGCCATTGCGCTTGCGAAAGGCGGGTCGCCAAGCGATCTTTCAGCCGCCGGGAGCGGATTCGCCACAATTTTGGCGTTTTTGACACCCGCCCGGCCCGGAGACCGTCATGCATCAGCGCAATCTCACCGAGAAAATTCTCGAGACCATCCTTTTCCGCTCGCGCTGGCTGTTGGCCCCCTTCTATGTCGGGCTGGTGTTGGCGCTGGTGCTGCTGCTGGGCGCCTTCCTGGCCGAGCTGGCGCATTTCATGCCCCAGCTTCTCAGCCCGCTGACCATCGATCCGGAAGAAGTGATCCTGGCGGTGCTGTCGCTGATCGACCTGTCGCTGGCGGGCAATCTGGTGGTGATCGTGATCTTCTCCGGCTACGAGAATTTCGTTTCCAAGATCAACACCGAGAATGCCGAGGACCGTCCCAGCTGGATGGGGACGCTGGATTTCTCCGGCCTCAAGATGAAGCTGATCGGCAGCATCGTGGCGATCAGCGCCATCTCGCTGCTGCGCGCCTTCATGGAATTGACCGACGCCGAGGCGGTGGTGGACGAGAGCAAGATGTACTGGATGCTGATCCTGCACCTGACTTTCGTCGGTTCCGGTCTGATGTTCGCCATCATGGACTACATCGGCAATCGCGCCGAGAAGCCGAAAGAGCATTAGGCGCGGTTATTTTGCGTCGTGAGTGTGTCGCGCCATCGCTCGCGTACGTCTAGTACGCGTCGCTCGACGCTCCTGCTCACGCCACAAAATTCCTCGCGCCTGAATTCAGGCGGCTCTGGAGGTTATTCCTTGGCTGCGAGGATCGCGTCGGCCAGATCAGTGGTCGCCGTCTGCATCGGTTCTGGCTCGGTGATCTCCATCGCCTTCTTGGTCATGGCGATGGCGGTGATGATCTTCTGCTTCTGCGCCGGGCTGATCGCGTCGTTCAGCGCGCCTTTGCCGCTGTTGGCGCAGGGGTCCATCATCGGCGGCGTGGCGTTGTAGCCTTCGCCGCCGGGACCGACCAGGCAGTTCAGCGCATGCTGCAAATGGGTCTTGGCCCCGCCCACGCCGCGCCCGCCGGAGCGGTAGGCCAGCAGCGAATGAGTCTGGGCGATGGTGAGCTCCTCGCCTATTCCCGCCGACGCCGCTATGGGCAGCAGCAGCCCGGCGATGGCAAGGCCGGACAGCGAAGCGGCGATGGTCTTCTTCATGGATCTCTCCCGAAAATTGGTCTTGCAGCCAAATTGCCGGTCCAGACTAGACCAGCTGCCCGGCTCCCGAAAAGAGCAAGGGCCGGTCCCCGCAAAGGAACCGGCCCGCGATCAGAAATTGTGTCGTGCTGACTAGCGAACGGTGGCGAGATTGCTGCGCAGCCGCTGGGCCTGCGCTCCGGTGGTGGGCGTGCCGTTTTTGCCCTTGTCCGGGGTGATGACGCTGCCATTGAAGGCGACGCCGCCATGCAGGCCGGTGCCCGAGGTCCACACCACCATGTCGCCGCCACGGGCGGTGGTGGCGCCTTCCGCGCCGCTCGACAGGTCGGCGACGGTGATGCCGGCCTGGGCGCCGATCTTGAAGTTGCCGCCCTCGATGCCGCGCAGGGCGCGGTCGCTGTTGATGATGAAGATCAGCTGGGCCTGCTGCAGACCGGCCTGGAAGCCGAACGAAGCCGAGGCCATGTCGTAGAATTTTGGCTCGCCCCAGCCATTGCCGGCGCGGCGCACCAGCACGCCCGAACCGCCTTCGGCGCCGAAGATGAAGCTGCCCTTGATCAGCTTGGGCACGATGTAGATGGCGCGGGCGTCACGCAGCATGCGGGCGGCGGCGCCGAAGGCCGGATCGGTCTTGAGGTTGTTGACGGTCACATTGGCGTCGCGCAGCAGCTCGCCCTTGGTGGCGGTGGCGGTGGCGGTGGCGGTGGCGGCGGGGGTGGCGGCGATGAAGGCGAAGGCGAGAGCGCCCGCAAGGGCGGCAAAGGTGGTTTTCATAATGGAATTTCCTCTAATGGCGACGGTGAAACGCGCCATATCGGAAAAAGTTTCAGCCTTTGGTCTTCAGGCTTCGGCCTTCACGCTTCGGCTTGGCGGCGCGGAGGCATGGCGTCGATCACTTCCACCGGCTTGATGAGGGAAGACGATTCCGGCTTGACCCGCTCGCTGAAGCCGCTGGAGAAGTCTTGGAAGATGGCCGACAATTCCTCGGCGCCGATCAGGGTGGGGCCGCCCACCGGGAAGCAGTAGCGCCAGAAGCTGACAATGTGCGAGATCGCGCCCAGCTTTTCGCCCAGATCCAGGAACATGTAGGGCGCCGACAGCAGGAAGTCGCGGAAGGTCTTGGGCGCCTGATGCGCCACCAGTTCCAGGAACGAGGAATCGTAGATCGCCAGCGTCTTGGTGACGTGGTTGCCGTTGTCGTGCACCATCTCGATGATGGCGCGGCGGGCGCTGGCCAGGAAAATCTTCTGCTCGGTGGTGACGGGGCCATGTGGCTTGATGCTGTTGATCTCGCGCAGCACGCCCATCACGTCGGGCCAGAACTTTTCCATCGACCATTTGTAATAGAGGAAGCCGCGCCAGCTGAAGACGCCTTCGCGGAAATCGTTGCCGGTCAGGCCCAGCGTCAGGCGCAGCGGCTCCAGCTTCTCATCGACGCGGCTGGACAGCATCGCGGTGACCATGCGGTTGGAGCTGTCGGTGCCGGGACCGCCCCCCGCCATCGCCACCAGGCGCGACAGCTCGCCGGTGACGAAGCGCTTCATGCGCTCCTGGTCGCCTTCCGAGATGGAGAAATAGCTGGGGCTGACATCGATCTCGTGGTTGCGCAGATGCTCGCGCACCAGGAAAGGATCGAGCGACGGCACCGCATCCAGCAGGCGCATTACGTTGAAATCGCGCTCCAGCTTTTCGTCGCGGTAAGCGCCCATCTGGCGCAGCGCCTCGCGATAGCCGCGCTGCTCGACAAAGAGCGAGCGGCCGCCGGCGCGCAGATCGGTTTCGTCGAACGGGGTGATGATCTTGGTCGCCGTGGAACGCGGGCTGGCGAAGAGATAAGTCTCGTCGGCGCGGGCGCGATGCTTGATGATGAAGGCGCGGTTGATGATGGGCGACAGGAAGAGCGGCTTGTCGGCATGCTCCGGATTGTTGGCGTTGTCGCGGGCGATCTTGAAGAGATTGAGCACGCGGCTGGTAGACGCCCCGCCAAGGGCGTCGAGAAACCGCACGGACCGATCAGATGACACGGCAATAGCCCCGGTGATGAAAACGTATGAAATATCGCGCGATCATGGCGGCGGGGCCCTAACGATTGCTTTACCGCGCTGCGAAAAGCGCGCAAAAGGCGGATAAAATGTCTGTCAGATGCCATATTTCGTTGCCCGAAGGGTTCAACCGCCTATTCGAGGCCCTGGTGGGCGTGGCCGTGCCGTTGTCACCGCTGGTGCGGCGGGTGCTGGCCCCCAATCCGGGGCCCTTCACCTTTCGCGGCACCGGGGTCTATCTGGTGGGGGCTCGCGAAGAAATTGTGGTGCTCGATCCCGGGCCGCTGCGGGACGATCATCTGGAGGCGCTGATGCGCGCCATCGGGCCCGCCCGTGTTTCCCATATTCTCATCACCCATACCCACCGCGACCATTCCGAAGCCGCCGATGCCTTGAAAGCGTGGAGCGGTGCAAAGACCTACGGCTTTGGGCCACAGGGTGATGCCAGCACCGGCGAGGAAGCGGATGACCACGCCTTCGTGCCGGATGTGCGGCTGCGCGATGGCGATGTGATCACGGGCGACGGTTTCACGCTGACGGTGCTGCACACACCCGGTCATGCCTTCAACCATCTCTGTTTCGCGCTGGAAGAAGAGCGGGCGCTGTTCACCGGCGATCATGTGATGGGCTGGTCTTCCAGCGTCATCGCGCCGCCCGATGGCGACATGGCGCAATATCTCGCCGCGCTGCGGCGGCTGATCGCGCGGGACGACGCCATCCTCTATCCCACCCATGGCGCGCCGGTGTTCGATCCGGCGGCCTACATGACGGCGCTGCTGGAACATCGCCTGATGCGGGAACGCGAAATCCTGGCGGCGCGGGCGCGCGGCATCACCGTCCTGGCCGATCTGGTGGCGGCGATCTATCCCGGGCTCGATCCCGGCCTGCGCCCGGCGGCGGCGCTGACCGTGATGGCGCATCTGCAAAAGCTGGACGCGCAAGGTCCTGGTTGATCAGGGTCTGGGCTGATCAGCGCTTGCTGCGTCGGGCCAGGAACATCTTGATGTTCTCGCCATTGGCGCCGTCATCGATTGTGTCGTGGCGGCTTTGCGAGCGGATGACGGTGCGCGCGCCCATGCCGGCGGCGCGTGCTTCGATCACGATGTCGGAAATCCGCCCGAACCAGAAGCTGGCGGTGCTGGCTTCGATGCGGCGGGTCTGTTCGTTGAAGGCGACAATCGTCCAGCCGGTCTGCTTCACCGCTTCGAAGTCGCGCCAGAAATAGACCGCGCCGGGGTCCTTGGAGCCGGGCACGAAACCAGCGGCTGGGCGCAGCTGGTTGGCGTAATAATCGTGCAGCACATAGGTGACGGTGTGCATCTCGCCGTCATAGGCGATCTGGCGCGCGCCATCGAACTCCGGCGCGTTGGAGTCTTGGCCGCGCTGTTTCAGCAGTTCCACGAAGCGCGGCGGATCGGCGGTGTCGGTGGTGACGTCATAGAGCGCGGGTATGGTCAGCCGCTTCAGCGTGGTCGAAACCGGGGGATAGAGCAGCAGCGCAGCGCCGAGGAACGCCGTCAGCCCGAGGCGGCGATGGGCGCCGTCATTGCGCTGCAGGGCGCGCGCCGTCCAAAGGCCGCCCAGCAGCAGCGTCACCAGTCCCACCGCAGCGGCCGCCGCCATCAGCGTGTAGCCGTCATCATAGGAAAGCAGCGCCAGCCGCACCGAGAGGACGGCGGCGGCGGCGATCAGGGCGGCCAGCACGAGCGCGGCAAAGCCGAAGCGCGCGGCGGCCTGTTGGGATGGCATGGGTGACGTATCCGGGGACGGGCGGTGCGAACCTAAGTCCGCTGCGCGCCGCATGCAATTGCGATCTGCCGATTTGGCGCTGGGCGCGGGCCGATTGCACGCCTACATTGCAGGAAGGGAAACGCCAATGACTCTGACCAACGCGCAGGCGCGCGACGTCGCCAGCCTGATTCATCCCTTCACCAACCTGGCCGCCCTGGGCGAGACCGGGCCCAACATCCTGGTGCGCGGCAAGGGCGTCTTTGTCTATGACAGCGACGGCAAGGAATATCTGGAGGCGATGTCCAGCCTGTGGTGCGTGGCGCTGGGCTGGGGCGAGGAGGAATTGGTCGAAGCCGCCACCGAACAGATGCGCAAGCTGGCCTTCGCGCACATCTTCGCGGGCAAGAGCCACGATCCCGTCTCCGCCCTGGCGGAGAAGCTGAAGGAGCTGGCGCCCTTTCCCGTCGGCAAGATATTCTTCGCCAATTCCGGTTCCGAGGCCAATGACAGCCAGATCAAGTTCCGCTGGTACGCCGCCAATGCGCGGGGCACGCCGCGCAAGAAGACCATCATTTCGCGGCGCGGCGGCTATCACGGCACCACGCTGGCCGTCACCAGCCTGACGGGACTGGATGTCATCCAGCAGGGCTTCGACGCGCCGCTGCCTTTCGCGCGCCAGGTCAGTTCGCCGCATTATTATCGCGGCGGCCTGCCCGGCGAGAGCGAAGCGGATTTTGTGGCGCGCCTGGCGGCAGAACTGGAGGCGCTGATTTTGCGCGAAGGTCCCGACACCATCGCCGCCATGATCGCCGAGCCGGTGATGGGCGCGGGCGGCGCAGTGATGCCGCCTGCCGGTTATTTCCCCGCCATCATGGCGGTGCTGAACCGCCATGGCGTCGGCATGATCGACGATGAAGTGGTGTGCGGCTTCGGCCGCACCGGCAACTGGTTCGGCTGCCAGACCTACAACTACCAGCCCGACAGCATGTCGCTGGCCAAGGCGCTGTCATCCGCCTACATGCCGATTTCCGCCGTGCTGCTGTCGCCGGAACTGAGCGAGATCGTGGAAAGCGAAGCCAAGCGCATCGGCATGTTGGGCCACGGCTTCACTTATACGGGCCATCCGGTGGCCAGCGCCGTGGCGCTGAAGGCGATAGAGATTTATCAACGGCGCGACATTGTTGGCCATGTGCGGCAGGTGGCGCCGGTTTTTGCCGCGCGGCTGAAAAAGCTGATGGGCAATCCGCTGGTGGGCGAAGCCGACAGCGTCGGCCTGCTGGGCGGGCTGGAATTGGTGGCGGACCGCAAGAGCAAGGCAAGTTTCCCCGAAAGCGCCAAGGTGGGCCCGGCCTGTGGCCGCTTCTGCCTGGAAGAAGGGCTGGTGATCCGTCCGCTGGCCAATGACCGCATCGCGATCTGCCCGCCGCTGATCATCTCGCACGCCGAAATCCACGAATTGTTCGACCGCTTTGCGAGCGGCCTGCGCAAGACGCTGGATTGGGCGACGCGTGAAGGGCTAGTTCGCTAGCGCCAGCGGCGTGACATCGCGGGCATAGACCAGCGCCCGGCCCTGCCACACTTCCAGCCGTTCGGCGGAAGGCAGCTTCATGGCATGCGCCAGCAGGCGCGCCTTGCTCTCATCGTCGCACATCGCCGAAAAGCCGTGCGCGAGAATGCCGTCGGCATCGAGATAGCGGATGTCATAGGCAGGCATGGCGGCTCTCCGTTTCGTACACTGGCCCCCGCCGGTGGCGCGCCACAGTCTCTACTGTCTTCGCACGCCGTTCTTTCAGACGATTCGCAAGACGTGGGCGCAAAAGTCGAGTGACGTTTTGGTAAAATCACGCGCGAAATTTCCGGAACGATGCGATGGCTTGAGCGTTTCCGCGACGTTGCCGGGAATTTTGCATTTCAAGGAGAATTTTGATGTCTGCCCCTTTTAAACTTGCGCCTTTGCCCTATGAGCAGTCCGCGCTGGAGCCGGTGATTTCCGCCAAGACGCTCTCCTTTCATTACGGCAAGCATCACCAGACCTATGTCGACACGCTGAACAAGCTGGTGGAAGGCACAAAGTTCGCCGACATGACGCTGGAAAAGATCGTGGAAGCCACCGCCAAGGCGTCGGACGCGAAGGAGAAGAAAATCTTCAACAATGCGGCGCAGGTCCGGAATCATGATTTCTACTGGCGCAGCCTGTCGCCTGCGAAGACCGAACCCAGCGCCAAGCTGGCCTCCGCCATCGCGCGGGATTTCGGCGGCACCGCCGAGCTGATCGCCAAGCTGGTCGAGGCGGGCAAGGAGTAGTTCGGCTCCGGCTGGGCCTGGCTGGTGTCGAAGGGCGGTACGCTTTCGATCGAAAAGACCGGCAATGCCGCCACCCCGATGAGTGAGGGCACCAATTGCCTGCTCACTATCGATGTCTGGGAGCACGCCTATTATCTCGATTACCAGAATGCGCGGCCCAAATATCTCGAGGCCGTGCTGGAGAAGCTGGTGAACTGGGACTATGCCACCGCGAATCTTGAGAAGGAATCGCAGCTGATCCGCTCCGCCGTCGTGTAACGCATTACACGTTCCCTTGTTGAAACCCTCTTCGCGCTGGACGCGGAGGGGGTTGTTTTTTGCTGCGGCGCATCAGGTGTTTTGACGTTGACGCGCGCGGGAAAGCGGGCGCATGCTTTTGTCCTACAAGAGCAGGCGCCTTCCCCGGGACGTGGGACGTGGGACGCGGTTGCCAAGAGTAGCAACATTCCGCCGGGGGGATTGGGATGACGCGCGCATTTACGATACGACAACTGACCAAGGAATTCGGGGTTACCGCCCGCGCCTTGCGGTTTTATGAGGAAGAAGACCTGATCGCGCCGGCCCGGCGCGGCCAGACGCGGCTGTACAGCGCCCGCGACCGCGACCGGATCGTGCTGATCCTGCGGGGACGGCGCGTCGGTTTCAGCCTGGCGGAATTGCGCGAATTGCTGGACCTGTATGAAGGTCCCGGCGGCAGCGCCGACCAGATGGTCGAGGCGCGGCGCAAGTTCCAGGAGCGCATCGCGGTGCTGGAACGGCAGAAGCTGGATATCGAACAGTCGCTGACCGAACTGCGCGACGGGATTCAGAGCATCGAAATCGCGCTCAGCACCCAGACCGCCCAAAGCGCCAACTAGCGCCGGAACAGACGCCGCAGCAGCACGCGCAGCCGGGCGAACAGGCCCGGCGCATGCGGCCGTTGATCGTGGAAAACGGAAACCAGGTGACCCAGCATGCAGGCTCCAATCCGTACACGGAGCAAGGCTGCGCCCGAAGGGTTAACCGGGCCTTAACGCGGCGGCATCGGCAGCCCGCCGCCGCTCATCGGGTTGTTGGGATTGTTCTGCATCTGCTGCGTGCCGCGGCAGCCGCTATAGCCTTCGTTCCAGCCCCTGCGATAGGCCGGGTTGCCGGCATAGGCGTCGGCGTCGCGAATCCGCGTGTCGGCGCGGGGATTGGCGCTGACGTTGGTGCTGGCGCAGCCATCGCCATACCCGGCGCGATAATCCGGCGAGGCGCGCAGGGCGCGGGTGGCGCGGCTTTCGAACAGGCTGCAGCCGGCGAGCAGCGGCAGCAGCAGGATCAGGGCGGTTAGCGAGCGGTTCATCATGCTGTTTTACCGCGGATTAACGCGCAAAGGGGTTAAATCCGCCCATAAAAAAGCAGGGTCAGGCCAAAGGCCGGCCAACCAACGGGGTGTGGCATGGAACGCGCGGAATTCGCGAAACTTCGCATTATGCTGCTATCGGGCAAGAGCCACGGCGCTGCCACGCTGCGCTCGGTGCTTTCCATTGCGGGGGTCACCAAGCTCATCGGCGTGGACCAGTCGCGCCGCGCCCTCGACATGCTCACCATGGAGCATTTCGACGCCATTTTCGCGGAAGAAAGCTGCGACCCCATCGATGATCTGACCTTCCCCCAGGCGGTGCGTCGCAAGGCCGGCATTCTCAATCCTATGATCCCCGTCTTCGTGTTTCAGGAACAGGCGCGCCGCCGCACCGTCGAACAGGCCCGCGACACCGGGGCGACCGATTTCCTCACCTGTCCCATCAGCCCCAAGACGGTGATGGCCAAGCTCGAAGCCGCCCTGGTGGCGCCCCGCGCCTTCATCAAGGCGCCGGATTTCTTTGGCCCGGACCGCCGCGCCAAGGCGCGGCCCACCTGGTATGGCGATGATCGCCGCGTCCGCACCCCCCGCAAGATTCAGGTCCTCAAGGGCGGCACGCCGCCGGATATCGTCCCGATCTGACGACCAGAAGAAGAAATTCCCACATCCCTGAGTTGGTCTGTCGCCGCGCCCGCCACAGCGGCAGGACTGCGGAATAGCGGCCTATCCCCGCCACCTATGGCTGACTTTCATCGGCTAAATTCCATCCGGATAAGAAAATTTTCCCTGCAAGCACAATCTGGAGTGGATATTCCTATCCATCTCCTGTGGAGTATAGGATAATTGTCCTGTTCCCGCGAAAATTTCGCGGTCACAATAGGGATGATGCAGATGGGGACGTTTCAGGATCCGGCGATTTTCCTCAATTCCCAGCGGGCGGGGCTGGCCCAGGCCGTCGTCATGCAGATCTACGCCGTGGCGGCAGGCGAGATGCGGGCCCCCACACGGGGCCGCCCCCGGGCGGCGCGGGCCCGCCAGATCGCGATTCACCTGTCGCAGCGGGTCTTCGCCATGAGCCAGCAGCAGCTCGCCGCCGAGTTTGGCCGCGACCGTTCGACCATCGGCCATGCCTGCCAGGTGATCGCGCGGCTGTGGCGGCAGAATGACGAATTCGATTCCACCCTGAGCTGGATAGAAGCCCATCTGCGCCTCGCCGCCGCGGTGGCGCCATGAGCCTGCTGGCCGCAGCCGAGATCGCGCGCGAGGCGCGTCGGCTGCTGCGGCGGTTGGCGGCGCCGCGCGCCGCTTTGTTCGCGCGCGACAAGGATTACGCAGTGGCGCGCAGCGCTGCGGCGGCGGCGCAGTCGCGCCTGACCCTGGGCGCGGATTTCGTCCCGGCCTTTCTGCGCGCCGCCTGGATCGCGCCCGATGGGCCCGGCCGCTTCGTGCTGGCGGAGGAAGGCCACGCCTTACTGGTGCGCAGCTTTGGCGGCGCCGACCGGTTTGCCGAGCAGCACCGCGACATGCAGAGCCGCATGCTGGACGCAGGCGACGCCAACCGCCTGGTGCAGGTCAATCTGGGGGAATCGCCGCTGGCGCGCTTGCAGTCGCGCGGGCTGGTCGATGGCACTCAATTCGCGGCGGGCGAAAAACTGCGGCGCGACTATACGTTGGCGCAGCTGACGCCGCGCATGGGCGTCGACCTTTCCGCGCCGGTGGTGTCGGGCGGCGGCCGTGGGCCGGATGCGGACACGATGAGCGACATCGCGGTGGCGGCGCGGCAGCGCTTCTCGCGCGCCATGGCGGCGGCGGGGCCGGGCCTGTCGGACCTGGCCTTCGATGTCTGCTGCAATCTGGTTTCGCTGGAGCGCGCCGAAGCCCAGCGCGGCTGGACGAAACGATCAGGCTGGGTGGTGCTGATGCTGGCGCTGGACCGGCTGGCGGCCCATTACGGCATGGCGATGGTGCGAACCCGCGCCCCTATCCGTGCCTGGTCTGCAGAGTGAGGAGCGGTTAGCCGGAGGCTAACGAAATGGTCCAGTGGACCATTTCGAGCGACGAACGCCCGGAGCGTAAGCGCAGGGCGGTTAGTAGCCCCGCTCTTTTCTCTCGGCCTCGATCTCGGCTTTCACATCGTTGAGTGTGCGGCCTTCGGCCGGCGTCAGTCCGAAGACGGATGCAAGACCAAGGGCGCCGGCGCATGCGGGTATGCCGCAATTCGAAGTCCGCGAGAGACCGCTAGCAGACTCCAGAACAGAGGCGGGAGAAGGGTGCGATGCGCCGGCGCCCGGCCGGCCCAGGCCCAGATCGGGTTCGTGCGGCGTCAACAGAGACACGAGACCGATCGCGATGAGAGCCCGGAAAATCATGAAGAGAGAGACCTTGCTGTGACAACGCGAGGAGCATTGCGCCATGGCCTTTGCGGGCGACTGAAATCAATCGCTAAAATTGCGCGCAATCGGGGATGTGGTGCCTGTTCCATGCAGCACCGGAAACGCACTGTGGATGGAGTTGTTGCGCTTCAATTCAAAATCGAGTCGCGTTTGACTCTTGTGTGATTAAAATTCGATGCAAATTGCGCCAGTTTCTGTTGGCGAGCGCAGCGAGTTACAGAAACTGAGCGATACGGAGGCCTGCGAAGCAGGCCGAGTGGGCGCCAGGCAGGCACAATGGTAAATGGCCGTTTACGCTGCGGGCCTGAACGTCACCGTGGCGGAAAAGCCTTCGCCTGGCACGCTGCGGATGGCGAGCGTGCCGCCATGCAGTTCCGCGAACGCCTTGACCAGCGTCAGGCCCAGGCCGGAGCCCTTGGCGTGCTGGGTGACTTCACCCGCCTGCTCGAACGGACGCAGGATGCGCTCCATGTCGCGCGGCAGCACGCCGGGGCCATTGTCGGCCACCGTCAACGCCACCATGGCGCCTTCGCGCCGCACCGACAGAAGCACGGTGGCGCCGGGATGGACGAAAGTGATGGCGTTGTCGAGCAACTGCGCGATCATGCTGTCGAACACGGTCTCATCCGCTTCGATCACTAGGCCGGGGGCGCAGCCTGCGCCGTCGAGAATGATGTCGCGCGCGGCGGCGATGCCTTCGCGCGCCTCGCGGGCGCGCAGCAAGGACAGCCCGGCATCCAGCGGACCACAGCGCAGGTCGTAGCGCCCGGCCGCCAGCTTGGTCAGGTCCATGATCTGGTTGACCAGGCGCAGAAGATTGCTGCCGCCCTGGTGCACCAGCCCGGCATATTCGCGCACCTGCGCCGATGACAGGTCGTCGGCCATGGTCTGCATCAGGTCCGAGAAACCCAGAATGGCGTTGAGCGGCGTCTTGAGTTCATGGCTCATGGAGCGCAGCAGCGTGGTCTTGGCGCTTTCCGCCTCCGCCCCGGCGCGGTCCAGCCGCGCGCTGAGATCGGCGAGATAGACATCGGCATGGGCGCGCTGGTCCGCCAGCGCCTGTTCGGCCGATTGCAGTGCGGCTTCGGCGCGGGTCTTGTCGGTGATGTCGGTGAAGACCAGGGCGCGGCCCCCATCGGCGGTGGCGCGGGTGCGCATCAGATAGTCCTTGCCATCGCAGGTCTTGAGCGTGGCGGCGGAGGCTTCGGCGCGATGGCCCGCCAGGCGCTTGCCCAGCCATTCCTCGATCGGCATGTCGAGCACGACGCGGCCGGATCGGGCGACGCGGGTGATCACATTTAGGAAGCTGCGGCCCAGCAGCTCGTCCAGCCTGGCGCCCGCGATCTGGGCGTAGAGATCGTTGCCCATCAAGAAGCGTTCGGCCTTGTCGTAGAAGACGACGGCATCGGCGGACAGCGCCACTGCTTCTTCCAGCCGCGCCAGATGGTGGCGGGCCTGGGTGACATCGCTCCACAACAGCACGATGCGTCCGCTGGCGTCGCGGCGGGCCTTGATTTCCAGGATGCGCTCGTCCGACAGCTTGATGTCCCGCGGCGCGAATGCGCCCGGCTGCAACTGCGCCAGCCGCGCGGCGATGAAGGCTTCGTCGCCTTGCAGCCGCGCCGATTTGGCGATGGCGCCGCTGGCCAGCTCGCGCCGCACCAGCTCTTCGTAGGTTTCGCCCACCAGACGCCCCACCGGCGGCAGGGTGGGAAAAATGAAATTCAAATGCCGGTTGGCGTGGATCAGACGCCCCTGGGCGTCGAAGATGGTGATGGCGACGCGCAAGCTGTCGAGCGCAGAGATCAGCGCATCCCCGTGGGGCTCTTCCCGCCATTGCTGTGTCGCTGCTGACAAGGCGGAAAAATCCCTGAGATCGCGCGCAGTTTGCGGGAACTCCCCTTGCCGAAAGGTTAGACCAATGCTCCACGGAACGGGGGCGGGGCGGCTCATCGCCTGGCGCGGTTGTGCATATCCTAACGGAGCGGGGTGATCTTCAGCTTTCGTTAAAGCTTGTGGCCCGAAACTGCGCAGGTTCCGCGGAATCCGGGCAGAAAAGCTTAATGCACGTTAAGACTAACAAGGCGACAAGGCTGAAGGCGGCGCTGGCGGTGCTGCTGGGCCGTGCGCCCGCCGCCGCACCCGCCGCGCCGCAGCCTGCGGACCATGCCGGCGACCTCATCACCCTGCACGCGCCGGACGGGCGCATTCTCAGTGCCGGCAAGGCCAGCCTGGCGCTGCTGGGGCGGCTGCCCACCGAACTGGAAGGCGTGACGCCGCGCGATCTCGCCCATCCCGACGACCTGCCCGCCCTGCAGGCCCTGTTCCGCGAGGCCAGCTATCATGGCCGCCCCGGCACGGCGGCGGCGCGGCTGCGCCATGCGGCGGGCCATCATGTCTGGACCGAATTGCGCTGCACCCGCACGCCCATGACCGCCGAGGGCGGCGGCGACATCGTGGCGGTGATCCGCGATGTCAGCGCCTGGAAGGAGAGCGAAAGCGCGCTGAAGGCGGCGCGCGACGCGGCCGAAGCGGCGACCATCGCCAAGTCGCGCTTCCTGGCCGCGATGAGCCACGAACTGCGCACGCCGCTGAACGCCATCATCGGTTTCTCCGAAGTGATGGAGCGGGAAATGTTCGGCCCCCTGGGCGTACCGCGCTACCGCGAATACTCCGGCCTGATCCATGAAAGCGGCAGCCATCTTCTGGAACTGATCAACGGCATTCTCGACATGTCCAAGATCGAGGCGGGCAAGTTCACCCTGCACGAGGAATTGTTCGTGCTGCCAGACGTCACGCAAGGCGCGGTGCATTTCGTCCAGCTGATGGCGGAACGCGCCGGCGTGACGCTGGCGGTGGAGACGCAGCCAGTGGCGCAGCTGGCTTTCGCCGACAAGCGGGCGGTCAAGCAGATCCTGGTCAATCTGCTGGCCAATGCGATCAAATTCACGCCCGCGGGCGGGCGCGTCACCCTGACGGCGGAAGTGGAAGGCGCGGGCCTGCTGCTGCGCGTCACCGACACCGGCACCGGCATCGCACCCGATACGCTGGCCCGGCTGGGCAAGCCCTATGAACAGGGCGTGGGCGGCAAGGAAGGCACCGGGCTTGGCCTGTCGCTGGTCAAGGCGCTGGCGGCGCTGCATGGCGGCGAGATGACGATGGCCTCGACCCTGGGCGAAGGCACTTGTGTGACGGTTCGCCTGCCGCAGGCGGCGGTGGACGCCAGCCGCTCGGAAGAAACCGTGGTGCGGTTTCGCGGCGCGGCATAAAAACCTGTCATGGCCGGACAGCAAGCGGCATAACCGCGAAGCGCGATCCGGCCAACCAGAGAAGCCTGCACCTTGTTCCTCGCATCAGCGCCAAATCAGTTCTAATAAGCAGCGATGGAATCGACACCGCGTCTCAAGGCCGGGATCTTCGTGCGCGCGCTCATCCGCCGCGCCGAAGTGGCGGGCGCGTCGGCCTTCATCGTCCGCAAGGGCGCGGAGGATGCGGGCGCGGTGATCCTGCTTCTGTCGCGGCTGGACAAGACCGCGCTGGTGCTCAACCAGGTGCGCATGGGCGATGGCAAGCTGGCCTGGGCGCGGCCGCTGGGAAACTGGGGCGCCGAGGATGCGGCGCAGGCCTGGTGTGACAAGCAGGTGAAATTCGATCCCGATCTCTGGATCGTGGAGATCGAAGACCGCCAGGGCCGCGCCTTTGTGGACGAGGACATCGTCTGATGCCGCCCGGCCATCCGCTTGCGCCCTTCCTGCCGTTCCTGCCGCTGCTGGTGCTGCTGCCGATCCTCTATTTTCGCATGCGCAAGCTGTCGCGGCCGCAACCGCTCAAGCTGAAGCGGCTGTGGATCCGCCCCGTGGTGCTGGTGCTGGTGGCGACGCTGGTGCTGTGGGCGGAGGTGCCCGGCGTTTCGCGGCATTTCACGCCGGCTGAATGGGTGATCCTGGCTTTGGCAGGCGCCATCGGCGCGGTGGCGGGCTGGTATTTCGCCCGCACCATGAAGATCGAAGTCCACCCTGAGGATGGCACGCTGATGGTGCAGGGCGGGCAGGCGGCGGTGCTGGTGATGCTGGCGCTGATCCTGGGGCGCAGCGGCATCAACACCGGCGTGCGGCTGGAAGGCGAGGCCTGGCATCTGGACGTATTGCTGATCACCGATGCGCTGATCGTCTTCACCGCCGCGCTGTTCACGGTGCGCAGCGTGGAGATGTATCTGCGGGCGCGGCGGGTGATGGACGCCGCAAAAAATGCGTGAGGTCTTCGCGATCTTCCTGCGGCTGGGCCTGACCAGTTTCGGCGGGCCGGTGGCGCATCTGGCGTACTTCCGCAGCGAATTCGTCGAACGCCGCCGCTGGCTGGACGAACAGAGCTATGCCACCATCCTGGCCTTCTGCCAGTTCCTGCCGGGCCCTGCGTCCAGTCAGGTGGCGATGGCGCTGGGCCGGATGCGCGCGGGCGCGGGCGGGCTGATCGCAGCCTTCATCGCCTTCACGCTGCCGTCGGCGCTACTGATGGCGCTGTTCGCACTGTTTCTGGATGGCATCGGCGATGCGACCAACGCACCCTGGGTGCATGGGCTGAAGCTGGCGGCGGCCGCCATCGTGGCGCAGGCGCTGTGGCTGATGGCGAAATCGCTGACGCCGGATTGGACGCGGCGGGTGCTGGCGGTGATCGCCGCCGCGCTGGCGTTGCTGCTGCCGGTCGTGACGGGCCAGGTCGGCGTCATCGTGCTGGGCGGCGTGGCGGGTGCGCTGTTGTTGAAGGCGGACGGCGTCGCGCCCAGAGCGGCGAGAGCGCCGCGTCACGCACCCTGGCTGCTGGCGGGGTTTTTCGCGCTGCTGCTATTTCTACCGCTGCTCGCCTTTGTCCATCGCGACCTGGCGCTGTTCGACATCTTCTATCGCACCGGGGCGCTGGTGTTCGGCGGCGGCCATGTCGTGCTGCCACTCTTGAAGGAAGCGCTGGTGACGCCGGGCTGGATCGGCGAAAGCGATTTCCTCGCCGGTTATGGCGCGGCGCAGGCGATGCCGGGGCCGCTTTTTTCCTTTGCCGCCTTCCTTGGCATGAAGATCGCGGGCTGGCCGGGCGCGCTGCTCTGTCTCTTCGCCATCTACCTGCCGTCGCTGCTGCTGGTGGCGGGGGCTTGGCCGCTATGGCAGGCGGTGTCGCACCGGCGCGGCCTGCGGGCTGCACTGCTGGGGGTGAACGCGGCGGTGGTCGGGATGCTGGCGGCGGCGCTTTACGATCCCGTCATCACCGGCGCGGTCGGCGCGCCCGCCGACATCGCCATCGTGCTGGCGGGCCTTGGGTTCCTGCTGTTCCTGCGCATCCCCGCTTGGGCGGTGGTGGCTTTCTGTGCCCTGGCGGCCCATCTGGCCGCTGTTTTGTTGCACTGACCGCTTGCCCCTGCTAACCCCCGCGCATGACGAAAACCCCCGCCAGCGAAGCCGCAAGACGCCGGACCTTCGCCATCATTTCCCACCCCGACGCCGGCAAGACCACCCTGACGGAGCATCTGCTGCTCCTGGGCGGCGCCATCCATGCGGCGGGCCGGGTCAAGGCGCGCGGCGAGGCGCGGCGTGCCAAATCCGACTGGATGAAGATCGAGCAGGAACGCGGCATCAGCGTCACCAGCGCGGTGATGACCTTTGAATACAAGGATGCCGTCTTCAACCTGCTGGACACGCCGGGCCATGAAGACTTTTCCGAAGACACCTATCGCACCCTGACGGCGGCGGATTCCGCCGTGATGGTGATCGACGCCGCCAAGGGCATCGAGGCCCAGACCCGCAAGCTGTTCGAGGTCTGCCGCCTGCGCAACATCCCGATCATGACCTTCGTCAACAAGATGGACCGCGAAGCCCGCGATCCCTTCGAATTGCTGGACGAGCTGGCCGACCAGTTGCAGATCGAAACCGCGCCGATGATGTGGCCCTGCGGCATGGGGCTGAATTTCCGCGGCGTGGCTGACCTGCGCACCGGCGCCTTCATCGCCTATAACGACCAGACTGCGCGCCGGGAAGAAGCCGCCAAGCTGGCGGAGGATGTGTCGCTGGCATCCGAAGGCCTGCCGGTGTTCGATCTGGAGGCCTATCGCGAAGGCCATCTCTCGCCGGTCTATTTCGGTTCGGCCTTGAAGAATTTCGGTGTCGAGCAATTGCTGGCGGCCTTGGCGGAATTCGCGCCGCCGCCGCGCAGCCAGGCGGCCATCGGAAAATCCGCCCAGCCCGGCGACAAGGAAGTGACTGGCTTCGTTTTCAAGGTCCAGGCCAACATGGACCCGAACCACCGCGACCGTGTCGCCTTCCTGCGGCTGGCCTCGGGCGAATTCCGCCGCAACATGAAGCTGAAACAATCCGGCACCGGCAAGACCATCGGCGTGCACAACCCGATCCTGTTCTTTGCGTCCGAACGCGAGACGGTGGACGAGGCCTGGCCCGGCGACATTATCGGCATTCCCAACCATGGCGTGCTGCGGGTGGGCGACACGCTGTCGGAATCCGGCACCGTCATCTTCACCGGCATTCCCAACTTCGCGCCGGAAATCCTGCGCCGCGTCCGCCTGTCGGACCCGATGAAGCAGAAGCACCTTTCCCGCGCCCTGGAATCGCTGGCCGAGGAAGGCGTGACTCAAGTGTTCAAGCCGCTGATCGGCGCGCAATGGATCGTGGGCGTGGTCGGGGCGCTGCAGCTGGATGTGCTCAAGTCGCGGCTGGTGGCGGAATATGACCTCGATGCCGATCTGGAGCCGTCGCCTTACGACGCCGCCCGCTGGCTGTCGGGCGAACCCGCCGAACTGGAGAAATTCCGCGCCGCCAACCAGGGCGGCATGGCCACCGACCGCGACGGCGCGCCGGTCTTCCTGGCCAAGAGCGCCTGGGAAGTCGGTTATGTCGCCGACCGCTATCCCAAGGTGAAGCTGCTCAAGACCCGGGAACGCCACGACGTAAATGCTGAAAAGGCGTGAATATCGCACTGCGGCATCGCTTGCCGCATCTTCCGCGCTTTTGCCGAAGCGACTAGGCTGCCCCCAACGATAACAGGGGGAACCGATGAAGAAGCTGATCCTGATGGGCCTGGCCTTGGCTGTGACGCCGGTGCTGGCGCAAACCGTGCCGCCGCTGTCCGGCCCCGCCGCCAATGGCTCGCCCGCCTGGTCCTACAAGCCCGGCTTTCCCGATCCCACCGGCCACACGCTGGTGGCGGCCGACGGCACCGTGACGGTGTCGCGCCCCACGGGCCCCAGCCCCATCCGCGCCACCGACACCGTGCCGGGCTGTCAGGGCTCCATCATGTGCGGACGGCGCGGCGGTTTCCCGCGCAACCAGATGATGCGGGTTTTCTGGAATCCGATGCCGGGCTGGACGCCGGACTATTCCTACAATCTGCCGCGCGGCTATGGCGGCCTGCCGTCGGTGGGCCTGGATTCACGCGGCAATCTCTGGGCCTTCCAGCGCCGCGCGCCCGGCGAAGCCCAACTGATGAAGTTCGACGCCAACAAGAAGCTGGTTGTGTCGGTGGGCGATGACGTCATCACGCACCGCTCCAAGGCGCATGGCCTGGCGGTGGATGTGCAGGACAATGTCTGGATCACCGATGCGGGCATGTCGACGGTCCAGAAGATTTCGCCTGACGGCAAGCTGCTGTTGACGCTGGGCACCAATGGCAAGCGCGGCGACTGGGATGAGAGCAAGAACCAGCGCCTGTTGTGGCAGCCCGTGATGGTGGCGTTCGGCAGGAATGGCGACGCCTATATCGCCATGGGCCACGCCAATGAGAGCCCCAACGATGCCGGCAGCAGCGATCCCGAAAACAATATCGGCGCGGCGCGCATTCTGCAGGTCACCAGCGATGGCCGCTTCGTCCGCCAGTGGTTCGGCAATGAAGTGGGGCAGGGCAAGTTCAACGACGCCCATGGTCTGGCGGTGGACCCGCGCACCGGCGATGTCTGGATCGGTGACCGCGAGCAGTATCGCATCGTGGTCTATAGCAGCGACGGCAAGTTCCTGCGCACCATCCTGACCCGCAATCTGGTCTGCGCCATTCACTTCGATCCGGAAGGCAATCCCTGGATGGGCAGCGGCCAGGATGGCCAGTTCCTGAAGCTGGATCGCGCCACCGGCAATGTGGTGGGCGCCATCGGCAACGGCATGGGCATCGGCCCCGGCCAGTTCGCCGAGGCCAGCTACTTCGTCTTCGACAAGCAGGGCAATCTGTATACGGGCGACACCAGCGTGGGCCGCGTCACCGTGATGCGGAAGCCGCGTTAGTTACTCCGCCGCCGTCGCGCTCTGGTGCAGCTTGGCGCTGCGCCAGGCGCGCAGTGTGCGCGCCGCGTCCAGCGTGGCGACGCTGTCATAGACGTTCAGGCGTTCGGCCATGCGCTCGCGCCGCGGATAGGCCAGCAGCGCCAGGGTGGAGAAGCAGGCGCGGCTGATGCCGGCGCCCTTGCAGGCGATGGCCAGGGCCTCGCCGCTGTCTTCCTTGAGGATCTCGGCGGCGCGGGTTTCGTCCAGGCCCAGCGTTTCGGCCAGGCGCGGCACCACCGGCGCGCCTTCGCGCGCGGCGGCAATCAAAGTCGGCAGCGGATTCTCGCGCGGCAGGACGCGGGCGCACAGGGCGCGGTCGGCGTAAAGCTGCACCCGCAGGCGGGCGCGGGTGTCGGCATCGACATCGCGCACCGTCTTGGCCAGCAGATTCTCGAACACCGGCCGCATTTCTGCGGGGCAGTCCTCCGGCCAGTCCAGCAGCAGCGCGGCGACTTCCTCGGCCAGCGCGGCGCGAAGGGCGGGGCCCTTGTCGGCCAGTTCGAGCAGGTGGGCGAGGCGCGGATTTGCGGTCATGACGCAAAGCCTGCGCCCATTCCCGTTAAGGATTGGTTGGTGACGTTCTCTAGACCCCTCCGGCCTTCGCTGGCTTAACCGCCTCCGGCTGGCCAGCTACGGCCGCCTCCCCTTCCGGCGCGCTGCGCGCGCGAAGGGGAGGCGGGGCTTGGCGGTTTGCGGGTTCTTGAAAATACTACCTTGCGTCACAAGGTACCGTGTGATAGATGATAGCTGTCAAAAGTGAGTTGCCATGTCCGAGTCCCTGCAAGTCCAGCTGAAAAAAGGCGTTCTGGAGATGTGCGTCCTGGCGCTGCTCTCCAAGGGCGACAATTACGCCTATGAGATCGCCAGCCAGATGGCCGATGCGGTCGGGATGGGCGAAGGCACCGTCTATCCGCTGATGCGGCGGATGCAGAATGAAGGGCTGGTCAACACCTATCTGGTGGAGTCGGCGTCCGGCCCGCCGCGCAAATATTACAAGCTGACGCGCAGCGGCGCGCTTGCGCTGAAGTCACAGATCGCCGACTGGAAGGATTTTGAAGCGTCGGTGCGAAAAATATTGGGAGAAGCGATATGACCCGCAACGAATTCATGTCCCGCTTGCGGCGCGGGCTGGAAGGGCTGGCGCCCGACTATATCCATGACGTGATAAGCGATTACGAGTCGCACTTCACTGACGGGTTGGCGCAGGGCCGCACCGAGCATGAGATTTCCCATGCGCTGGGCGATCCTGGCCGCCTGGCGCGCGAGCTGAAAGCCGAAGCGGGCTTCCGCCGCTGGGAGAATGACCGCACGCCGGGCAACATGGCCGGCGCGGTGCTGGCATTGGTGGGCCTGGCGGCGGTGGACGTGATGTTCCTGCTGCCCTTCCTCTTCACGCTGTTTGGTCTCTTTGTCGGCTTCGGCGCGGCGTCGGTGGGCCTGGTGGCGGGCGGTTTCGCGCTGGTGCTGGGCGCGCTCATTCCCGGCTGGGCCCTGTTCGCCTTCACCGGCAGCGCGGCGCTGGTGCTGGCGGTGGGGCTGGCGGGCATCGGCCTGATGGCCATCGGCGTCGGCCTGGGCGCGCTGTTCTGGCTGCTGCTGAATCTCGTCATCAAGGCGCTGGTGGAATATGCGCGGTTGCATTTCCGCCTCATCAACACCGTCACGACGTAACAAGAGGACATCATGGCGAACAAACTTGCGGTCGTGGCCGCCTCCGGGCTCGTGGTGGGCGCGATCTGCATCGCCTCCGCGGCGATGATCGCGGGGCCGGACCTGGCCAATTTCGACTGGAATAACTGGGACGGCGAGGCCTGCGATATCACGCTGGCCAACAGAAGCGGCACCAGGACCCTGGACTGGAATGCGGGCGACGACATCGCCATCAACCTGCCCGCCAATGTGCGCTATCGCCGGGGCCAGGGCGAGCAGATCGTGATCGAAGGCGACACGGCGCTGCTGCCGCATGTGCAGATCGATGACAACGACCTGGTGATGGATTGCCGGATGCGCAATGCGCGCAGCCAGCGTCTGAGCATTATCCTGCCGGGGCGGGAGTTCCGCCGCTTCGCCGTGCATGGTTCAGCCAACATGGCGCTGGAAGGCCTGGACCAGGCTGACCTGCGCATCGACATCGCCGGTTCGGGCGATGTCACCGCGTCCGGCCGCGCCGACCGGCTGGATTTCGACATCGCCGGTTCGGGCCAGGGCCGCTTCGGCAATCTCGATGCGGCGGATGTGGATATCGATGTCGCGGGCAGCGGCGACGCCGAAGTGGCGCCCCGCCAGCGCCTGTCGGTGGATATCGCCGGTTCGGGCACGGTGCGGCTCAAGACCGAGCCCCAGACCATCGACACCAGGATCGCCGGATCGGGCCGCATCATCCACGTGGATGGCACGGTGACGCGCCACAACGGCCTGTCGCGCCGCTCCAGCAAACGGGACGATTGGGAAGTGGCCCCGACGCGGCCGGAACCACCCGCGCCGCCGCCCCCACCGCCTGGCAACGATCGATAGCAACTAGGCCTATGAGATCGCGGCCCTGAAACTGAAGGCCACCAAGACCGGCATCACCTTCTCCAAGCCGCTCCCGGATGCACTGGTCAGGAAACTGGCCGTCAGTTCGCGCAAGCAGAAGGCGCTTTAGCCGGCGCGCGCTTCGTCGCCATCGCGGGGCGGGTGCAGAGCGAATCCAGCGTCGTGCCTCTGATCGCGGAAGAACTGAAAGGCCTGACGCCGTTTTTGCGGGCCCTGGATGACGACGCCGGAAGCGGTGATGCCCAAGGGCCGCAATTTCCACGGAAGCCTTGCCAAGACGGGGGCGGGCCTTCATGCTCGCGCCTGAAAAAAACATTTCATCTCCCCGACGCAACAGCCGGACAACAACAGGAGAGGGATATGGCGTTCGAGACCATGGCGTTGCGGCGGCGTTCGATATTGGGCGGGCTTGTTGGCGCAGGCTTGGCCGCGCCCGCATGGGCACAACTGGCCAGGCCCGGCTTCACCGCGCCCAACGGCGCCTGCGACTGCCACCATCACATCTATGATACGCGCTGGACCTATGCGCCCGAGGCCGTGCTGCGGCCGCCGCCCGCCACCGTCGCCGACTATCGCGCCTATCAGCGCCAGCTCGGTATCAGCCGCAGCATCATCGTCACCCCGTCCAGCTACCGCTTCAACAACGAGCCCACCACCGATGCGCTGCGGCAGATGGGCGACCGCGCCCGCGGCGTCGCCGTGGTGCCGCTGGATGTACCCGAAGCGGAACTGCGCCGCCTGCACGCGGCAGGCTATCGCGGCGTGCGGGTGCAGACCGCCGCCGGCAATCCCCACACCGTCGACGCCATCGCGCCGCTGGCCAAGCGCATCGCACCCTTGGGCTGGCACATCCAGCTCAATCTCTCGGCGGGCGAATATGCGGCGCAGGAAAAGGTGCTGCTGGGCGTGCCGGTGCCGCTGATCGTCGATCATCTGGCGAACATTCCGGGCGAGGAGGGCGTGAAGGCCCCCGCCTATGCCACTTTGCGCCGCCTGCTCGACACCGGACGCCACTGGATCAAGATCTCGGCCCCCAACACCCTGTCGCAGAGCGGACCGCCCGCTTACGCCGATCGCAGCGCTATTGCCCTGGCCCTGATCGCGGCGGCGCCGGAGCGTTGTCTGTGGGGCTCCAACTGGTCTTTCCCGTCTGACAATCCCAAGCCCGGTCCGGTGCTGGTGCTCGATATTCTGGGCCAGTGGATTCCCGACCCGGGATTGCGTCACCGCGTTCTGGTGGAGAATCCAGAACGCGCTTACGGCTTCGATCCGGCCCGCCGCCCGGCCCCGCCCTGAAAAAAGGCAACAGATGAAACGCATCGGCCTCGCGCTTGCCGCCATTTTGCTGTTCTCGCCGCTGGCGGCGCAGACGCCCGCCGGGCCGGTGGTGCAGAAACCGCGCGGCCCCGCACCCGCGCCTGCACTCGCCGAAGGCAAGTCGATCGAAACCTGGACGCCGGAGCGGCCGAACAACGCGCCCTTGTTCCCGGAACAGACGCGCGCGCCGTATCGCGCCAGTGCGCCCTTCACCATCACCACCGTCACCGACAAGCTGCATGTGCCGTGGGGCATGGATTTTCTGCCCGACGGCAAGGTGCTGCTGACCGAAAGGCTGCCCGGCTCTCTGCGCATCGTCGATGCCACGGGTACCATCTCGCCGCCGCTGGCGGGCGTGGCGGCGGCGTCACGCACGCCCGGCTATGGCCTGCTGGATGTGGCGCTCGATCCCGACTTCCGCCGCAACAACCGCATCTTCTTCACCTTCTTTGAAGTCGGGCCCAGCAATCCGCCGCCCGGCAACACCAACAGCAACACCTACGTCGCCCGCGCCACGCTGGATGTGGCGGGCAATGCCGTGCGCAATGTCGAAGTGATCTTCCGCAGCGCGCCCGCCTGGCCGTCGCGCCGCATGGGTGGCAAGACCGGCGGGCGCATCGCCTTTGACCGGGGCGGCAATCTTCTCATCGTCTATGGCGACCGCGACGACAATCCGCAGCAGACCGTGCCCGACTGGATGGCGGCGCAGAAGCTGGATAATCATCTGGGCAAGACCATCCGCATCACGCCGGATGGCAAGGCCCCGGCGGACAACCCCTTCCTCAAGACGCCCGGTGCACTGCCGGAAATCTGGAGCATCGGCCATCGCAGCCCGCAGGGCATAGCCTTCGAACCCGGCACGGGTCGGTTGTGGCAGGCCGAGATGGGCCCGCGCGGCGGCGACGAAGTGAACGTGCTGGAGCGCGGCAAGAATTACGGCTGGCCGGTGATCACCCACGGCATCGACTATCCCGGCAGCATCATCAGCGAAATCTCGCAGAAGGACGGCATGGAACAGCCGGCTTATTACTGGGATCCTTCGCGCAATCCCTCCGGCATCGCCTTCTATGACGGCAAGCTTTTCCCGCAATGGCGCGGCAGCCTGTTCGTCGCCATGCTCAACGGAAAATTTCTCGACCGGCTCACCATCAAGAATGGCAAGGTGGTGGCGGAAGAGCCGATGCTGATGCAGTTCAACACCCGCATCCGCGATGTGGGCGTGGGACCGGATGGCGCCGTCTATGTGCTGACCGACAGCGGCACCGAAAGCATCGGTCCGTCTCTCAGCCCCACCAGCAAGCTGCTCAAGCTGACGCCGAAATAGCGTTCCCGCTATCCCCACGCCAGTCTAGCGCCATTGCCGATCCCGTCCGGCAGCAAGCTTCCCACGCCCGCTGTTTCCCGGTTCGCTAAAAGTTGTGGCAACGGATACAAGCAGGACGGCGCGCGGTGAAAGCGATAGCGTCTGTCCAACTGGGAAGGAATTTGAAATGTCCGATAAGAGTCCGGAAGACATCGCGCTGGACAAATGCGCAGCAGAGCGTGCGGCGGCTCACAAGGAAATGAAGCTTGCCATGGGCACAGCTTCCCACGATGCGGCGGTGCGCAAACATACATTGGCAAGCGAGGCGCACGCGAAGGCCCTTGTCATTGCCCAAAAGGCCGCAACCCGTGCTCGCAAATAGAGCCGGAACATTCGAGATGTTGGAGACGGATAATTGCCCATCGAAGCCTTAGGATGGAACGCGCGATGGCAGGAGAAGTTTGAGGCCCAGGGCGGCGCGGGTCTGGTGCCCGCCCGCGTCGTTGCGGAGCACCGCAATTACTACAGGATCGCGACGGAAGGCGCGGAAGTATCCGCGGGCACAACCGGGCGACTGCGCAACACGGTCGCGCAGCGCTCAGACTTGCCGGGTGTTGGAGACTTCGTAGCGGCGGCCCTTTCAGACGGAGATGGACCGGCGACGATTGAGGCCGTGTTGCCCCGGACGAGCGCCTTGATTCGCAAGGCATCGGGAAAGCCCGACCCGCAGCTTCTGGCTGCGAATATCGATGTCGTGTTTATCGTGACGTCACTGGGCGGCGACTTCAATCTGCCGCGCATGAAGCGCTATTGCGCCCTGGTGCAACAGAGCGGCGCCGCGCCCGTCCTGCTGGTGAACAAATCGGATCTGGGGAATGGTGCCGGATTGAATGGCGAAATCGCAGGGCTCGGTCCAGACTTGCCCGTTCATGTCATCAGCGCGCGCGTTCGGGACAGCATTCAGGTTCTGGAACAGTATTTCTCAGGCAATCGCACCGTCGCGCTCATTGGCTCTTCCGGCGTCGGCAAATCGACATTGACCAACCAGTTGCTCGGTCGCGACGCACAGGCAACGCAGGAAATTCGCGCGCATGATGGCCGTGGGCGGCACACGACAACCAGCCGTCACTTGTTCGTCCGGTCGCAAGGCGGGGCTATTATCGACACGCCTGGTCTCAGGGGTCTGGAAACCCTGGACTCCACGGAAGGCCCCGAAGGCGCTTTCGATGATATCGAAGCCCTGGCCTTGCAATGCCGATTTCGCAATTGCGGGCACGACACCGAGCCGGATTGCGCGGTTCGCGCGGCCGTCGCGCGAGGCGACCTCGATGCCGCACGCCTGTCCGATTACATCAGGCCGGCGCGCGGTCAGTGAGGCTTAGGCGACGATTACCGCCCAGTTATCCGGATAATAGCCGTTGAAGTTCGAACGCGACGACACGGTATAGGCGCCCATGGCGCCGAACAGGATGAAGTCGCCGGTGTTGATCCCGTCGGGCAGCATCAGCGGGCGCGGCAGCTTGTCGGCGGAATCGCAGGTCGGGCCGAAGACGCGGAAGGGCCGCAGTTCGCCGCCCGGCGATTTCGCCTTGCCCTTGGCGTCCAGCGTGACGGCGCTGGGCGGATAATCCTCGTCAAAGCCCGCGAAGCGCTGCTCGTCGAAGCTGCCATAGATGCCGTCATTGAGATAAAGCCGGTCGCCGCGCCGCAAGACCACCTGCGTCACCAGCGAAATGCCCGGCGCGCACAAAGCGCGGCCCGGCTCGCACATCACCGGCACATCCTTCGCGTCCATATTGGCGAAGGCTTCCTTGATCATGTCGAAATACCAGTGATAGGGCGGCGGCTCCTGCCCCGAATAGGCGGCGGGGAAACCGCCGCCGATATCCAGCGCCCGGATCGGCACGCCCGCCAGAGCCACGGTGCGGTTGGCGATCTCGATCGCCTGGGCATAGGAGAAGGGCGACAGGCACTGGCTGCCGACATGGAAGGTGAGGCAGGGCTGCGCGCCCGACGCCTTCACCCGCTTCAGCAGCTTGGCGGCTTCTTCCGGGCGGCAGCCATATTTGCTCGACATTTCCAGCAGCGCGCCGCCCAGCGACGCGACCAGGCGCACAAAGACGCGGATCTTCTTCGCATCGCCCACTTCGGCCAGCAGCTTGTCCAGCTCGCTGTCGGTATCGACCACGAAATCGGTGACGCCATGCTGCTCCAGCGCCGCCTTGGCCTGGCCGGGCAGGCGCACCGGCGCCATGAAGTGGCAGATCGCGTCGGGCAGCGCCGCCTTGACGCCTTCGATCTCGCCCAGCGAGGCGGTGTCGAAATGGCGGATGCCCTCATTCCACAACAGCTCCAGCGCATAGGGATGCGGATTGGATTTTGCGGCATAGAGAATCTCGCCGGGAAAGCCTTCCAGGAAAATCTTGGCCCCGGCGGCGAACTTTTCCGGATGCAGCAGATAAAGCGGCTCGGCCGGCTTCAACGCCTCGATCGCCTTGAGAGCGGAGGTGTAGCGCGGCAGCGATTCCAGCGGGGCGATGGCGGTGGCGGGTACAGTCATGCCGGTTTGTGGGGCAATGCCGCGTGCGGGGCAAGAAAAAAGGCGCCGGAGGAACCGGCGCCTTCCTTCAAGTTTTGATGACGTTACTGCGGCGGCGGAGGCGGCGGAGACATTCCCGGCCCGCCGGGGCCACGGCGCATCCCACCACGCGGGCCACCGCCCATGCGGTCACGCATCATGCCGATGCGGGCGCGCTGGTTCCCACGGCCCATGCCGTTGCGGGGGCCGTTCGCGGGGGTGAATTTCTGCCGCTGGTCCGGTGTGAGGCTGGCATAGAGAGCGTCCAGCGCCGGGCGTTCGGCGGTGATGTCGGCCAGGCGCTGGCGCAGCATCTGCTCCTGGCGCGCCAGGCGTTCGACCGGGTTTGCCTGCGCCATCTGCGCGCCCGGGCCGCGACCGCCACGGCCCTGGCCCATCGGCGCGGTGGCGCACGTCTCGGCGCGGCGCTTGGCGGCGGCAAGGCGGACATCACGCCAGCGATTGAAGGCGGCGCGCTGACCGGCGGCCAGTTCCAGCCGCGTCTCGAGATAGGCGAGGCGTCCGGCGGCGCGGGCGTTCATGTCCTGGCACATGGTGGCGCGGCGCTCAGCAATCTGTTCCGGCGTGAACGCGGGCCGCTGGAGGCGCGGCCGCTCGCCAGCCTGAGCCGGACCTTGGCGCTGGGGCTGCGCGCTGACCAGGCTGGCGCCCGCCACGCCCAGCATCAGGGCGAGGGGAAGAATGAAGAATGATTTGCGCATGAAATCTCCGTGTCGGTGGGTGAAACACCCCAATGACGGCGACCATGACAATGCGCGGCTGAACCCAAAATGAACAGCGCCAGGGCAGAGATTAAAAGCAGGTGAGACTAGTGGGCGCGAAGCTCGCGGATGGTTTTCTTGCCGTCGGCGGCAGGCTGATAGACGTTGGTCATCTCGGCCAGGGCGGCATTGAACATCTCGACTGTGAAATGGTCCGGTACTTCCCAGGCGTCGAAGCCGACCCGGTGCTGGTAGCTCAACTGGTCGAACAGGAAATCGCCCACGGCGCGGATCTCGCCCTTGAAGCCCAGGCGGGTGCGCAGAAGGCGGGCCCAGGAAAAGGCGCGGCCATCGCGAAATTTGGGGAATTCCAGCGCCACCAGCGAGAGGCGATTCACATCATCGCCCAGGCGGGTGGGATTCTCGTCCGACTTCAGCCGCACGCCCAGGGGCGTGTTGCGGGCCAAGAGCGTCTCGCGCTCCTTTTCGAAGCGCGCCAGCGACACGATCACCGGGCCGTCGGGCAGAGCGACGTCATCGGGTGTGGCCTGATAGGCGTCGGCGGCAAAGGCGCCGCTCTTGAGGAGCTTGGTCACGCCGCCACCGTCTCGTAAGCGGCAAGCTTGAACTTTTCCATGCCGATGCGGCGATAGGTGTCGAGGAATCTTTCGCCGTCATTGCGCTGGGCGAGATAGACCTCGACGACGCGTTCGACCGCGCCCGCGATCTCATGCTCGGTGAAGCCGGGGCCCATGATGTCGCCGATGCTGGCGTCTTCCGCACCGGAGCCGCCCAGCAGCAGCTGGTAGAATTCGACGCCCTTCTTGTCCACGCCCAGAATGCCGATGTGCCCGGCATGATGGTGGCCGCAGGCATTGATGCAGCCCGAAATCTTGATTTTCAGTTCGCCGATGTTGTGCTGGCGGTCGAGGTCTTCGAACTTCAGCGCGATCTTCTGCGCAATGGGGATCGAGCGGGCATTGGCCAGGTCGCAATAATCCAGACCCGGGCAGGCGATGATGTCGGTGATCAGCCCGGCATTGGGCGACGCGAAATCCAGTTCCTTCAGCTTGGCGAAGATGGCGGGCAGGTCTTTCTTGCGAACATGCGGCAGCACCAGATTCTGCTCATGCGTCACGCGGACTTCGCCGACGCTGAATTCGTCCATCAGGTCGGCGATGATGTCCATCTGCTCCGACGTGGCGTCGCCCGGAACCTGGCCCGGCGTCTTCAGCGTGATGGTGGCGATGGCGTAGCCTGGCGCCTTGTGGGCTGTGATGTTGGTCCGCACCCAGTTGGCGAAGTCGGGGCCCGCATCCGGCATGGTGTCGGAAAGCCCGGTTTCAAAGGCCGGGGCTGCGAAATAGGCGGTAATGCGGTCCAGCTCGGCCTGGGGCAGCTGCAGCGTGCCGCCCTTCTTGATTTCCGCGAACTCGATGTTGACCTGGCGGCGCATCTCTTCGATGCCCAGCGCGTTGGTGAGGATCTTGATGCGGGCCTTGTAGATATTGTCGCGGCGGCCCTGCTCGTTATAGACGCGCATCACCGCTTCCATGAAGGCCAGGATGTCGTCCTTCTCGACGAATTCGCCGATCACCAGCGCGATGTAAGGCGTGCGGCCCATGCCGCCCCCGACCAGCACCTTGTAGCCGGTGCGGCCCTCGGCGTTGCGAACGATCTCCACCGCCATGTCGTGATAGAGCAGCGCGGCGCGGTCGTTGGGGCTGCCGCCCACCGCGATCTTGAACTTGCGCGGCAGGAAGAGAAATTCCGGGTGCAGCGACGACCATTGCCGGATGATCTCGGCCAGCGGGCGCGGGTCTTCGATCTCGTCCGCGGCGGCGCCCGCGAACTGATCGGCGGTGACATTGCGGATGCAGTTGCCGCTGGTCTGGATGGCGTGCATCTCGACCTCGGCCAGCTCGCGCAGGATGGCGGGCACATCGACCAGCTTGATCCAGTTGTACTGGATGTTCTGGCGGGTGGTGAAATGGCCGAAATTCTTGTCGTAAGTGCGGGCGATGTGGGCCAGGCGGCGCACCTGCTTCGATGACAGCGTGCCATAGGGCACCGCGACGCGCAGCATGTAGGCGTGCAGTTGCAGATAGAGCCCGTTCATCAGGCGCAGCGGCTTGAACTGGTCTTCGGTCAGCTCGCCCGTCAGGCGGCGTTCGACCTGGCCCGCGAACTGGGTGACGCGCTCATGGACGAATTTCGAGTCGAACTCGTCATAGCGGTACATGTTGGGTTCGACGGGCTTCGGGTTAAGCATTGTACTGGCCCGCCTGCTTGCCGGTATGGGGATGCACGGTGGGACCGGCAGCGCGGATGATCTCACGCTCCTTCACCGGCACGATGCGGCCCGCGCTCTCGCGCACTTCAAAGAGATAGGGCGCGACGAAATCATTCTGCACCGTCTCGGCCTGCGCCGCGGCCAGGGCCGCGTCGGCGGCGGCCGCATCGGGATAGACCTCGCCATCGGCCAGCATCGGCACCCAGCCGGAACCACGGCGATACAGGACATCGCCGGTTTTCAGGCGGTTGGCGGTGAGCATTTGGAGCGTCTGGGCCATGGCGGGGCATGTCCCATGAACGGGGCCGGGAATCAAGACTTGAACAGGGAACAGGTGTAGTTTGTTTAGAACAACACCATATATGACGTAATAAATTCGTCCTGAACTTGGGTCATTCTCCGTCAAAAGGGCGGGTCGTGTGAAAGCGCAACTGACAAAGGGCCAATTGGCGGCCGTGGTGGCCGGCAATGCGCTGGAATTCTATGACTTCCTGATCTTCGGCTTTTTCGCCATCCAGATCGGGCAGGTCTTCTTTCCCGAGGATTCCGCCACCGCCAGCCTGCTGAAGACCCTGGCTGTGTTCGGGGCCGGTTTCCTGACACGGCCCCTGGGCGGGCTGGTGCTGGGGCGGCTGGGCGACCGGATCGGGCGCAAGCCGGTGATGCTGTTCACCTTCGGCCTGATGGGCTTCGCCATTGCGGGCCTGGCGCTGACACCCTCCCATGCCCAGATCGGCATTGCCGCGCCGATCCTGGCGCTGTTCTTCCGGCTTTGCCAAGGCTTCGCGCTGGGCGGCGAAGTCGGTCCCACCACCGCCTATCTGATGGAAGCAGCCCCGCTGCGGGAACGCGGCCGCTATGTCAGCTTGCAGAACGCCACCCAATATTTCGCCGTGCTATGTGTCGGCATCATCGGCACTGTGCTGGGTTCGCTGATGCCGCAGGAAGCCTTCGGCGAATGGGGCTGGCGTGTCGCCATGCTGCTGGGCGCGGTGGTGATTCCGTTTGCGTATATTTTGCGCCGCCGCCTGCCCGAGACCCTGCACGCCACCCAGGCCGAGGAGAGCATCGCCGCGCCGTCGCGCGCCGTGGCTGGATTGGCGCTGCTGATGATCGCGGCCACCACCATCTCCACCTATTGCATGAATTACGTCGCCACCTATGCGCAGCACACGTTGGGCATCGCCCCCACGGTGGCGTCGATCTGCACCATGGTGTGCGGCTTCGCCGCGATGAGCGGTGCGCTGGTGGGCGGGCGCTGGAGCGACCGCATCGGACGCAAACCCGTGCTGCTGACCGGCGCGATCGCCCTGATGCTGCTGGGCGTGCCGTGCTTCTTCGTGATGTATGCCTTCCCCACCGGGCTGGTGGTGGCGCTGGCGGCGGGCGTGATGGCCTTCTTCGTCGGCCTGTTTCCGCCTGCCGTGCTCACCAGCATCGCCGAAAGCTATCCCGTCATGCTGCGGGCCCGCAGCATCGGCTTTCTCTATGCCTTCGCCGTGGCCGTGTTCGGTGGCTCGGCGCAATATGTGGTGACCTGGCTGATCGAGGTGACCGGTTCACCGCTGGCGCCCGCCTGGTACATGACCGTCGCGATGATGGTGGGGCTTGTGGGCATGGCGCTGATGCGTGAAACAGCCCCGGCTAAAATTCGCGGCTGATCGCGCTTTCGTGCCAGCGGCGCAGCAGCGCCCATTCCAGCAGCGACAGCAGCACGAACAGCAGCACGCCGGTCAGCGCCAATAGAGCAACGGCGGCAAAGAGCGTGGCGATCTCCAGCCGGTTGCCGGCTTCGGCGATGCGCCAGGCCAGGCCGGTGGCAGTTCCGGAGCCGGCGGCGAATTCCGCCGTCACTTCGCCGATCAGGGCGATCACCGCGCCGGTCTTCATGCCGGTGAGCAGGCCAGGCAACGCGGCGGGAAGCTGGATGCGGCGCAAGGTCTGCAGCCGCGTCGCGCCATAGAGCCGCGCCAGATCGAGCAGGTTGAAGTCGGCCGATTTCAGCCCCTGCACCGCGCTGGCGAGAATGGGGAAGAAGGCGATGATGCCGGCGATCAGCGCCAGCGCCAAGTCGATGCGCTCGAAGCCGACCCAGATCAGGATCAGCGGCGCGATGGCGACCACCGGCGTCACCTGCAGCACCACCGCATAGGGATAGAGCGCCTTTTCCGCCAACCGGCTCTGGCTGAACAGGATCGCCAGCAATATGGCGGCGATCAACGCGCCGAGAAAACCTTTCAGGGTGATGAGCAGCGTGGAAGCCATCGCCGCCGACAGGCTGCCCCAGTTGGCGCAGAGCGCCGAGGCGATGGCGCTGGGCGCTGGCAGGATGTAGGGCGGGACTTGCCGGATGTGCACGATCGCTTCCCACAGGCCCAGCAGCGCAATGGCGAGCAGGATGGGCAATGCATACTCCGCCAGCTTCTTCATGCCGCGCGCTCCAAGGCTTGGCTGACGCTGCGCTGGCAATCGAGGAATTGCGGCGAGAGGCGGAAGCCCGATGCGCGCTGGCTTTGCTGCGACAGCGCGATGTCGGCGGCGAGGCGGCCGGGACGCGGCGTCAGCACCAGCACCCGTTCGGAGAGATAACAGCTCTCCGCCACGCTGTGGGTGACGAAGAGAATGGTGAGATCGTCTTCCCGCCACAGCCGCAGCAGATCGTCGTTCAGCGAGGCGCGGGTGATTTCGTCCAGGGCGGCGAAGGGTTCGTCCAGCAATAATAGTTTTGGTTTTGCGGCGAGCGCACGCGCAATGGAGACGCGCATCTTCATCCCGCCGGAGAGTTCGCGCGGCATCGCCGTCTCGAACCCGGCCAGTCCCACCCGCGCCAGCGCCGCTTGCGCCGCCGCATCGGCCTCGGCGCGCGGCATTTTCTTGAGATCGAGCGGCAGCCGCGCATTGGCCAGGGCATCGGCCCAGGGCATCAGCGTTGGTTCCTGGAAGACGAAGCCGATGTCGGGCCTGCCGTTACTTTTGGTCGCTCCGGCTCTCGCCGACGCTCCGTCGAACGTGACGCCGCCGCTATCCGGTGACAGCAGGCCCGCGACAAGCCGCAGGGCGGTAGATTTGCCGCAGCCCGACGGCCCCAGCAGCGAGACGAAATCGCCTTTCGTCAGCGAAAAGGAAAGATCATCCAGCGCCGCGACGCCGTTGGGGAAGCGTTTGGCGAGATGTGTTGCAGAAAGAAAAGCCATTAAACTGTCTCACCATGGGCGGGCGTGACCCGCCCATCCAACTTTGTGCCGCGCGCGGGAAAGTTGGATGGCCGGCTCGGGGCCGGCCATGGTGAGTATAAGGGGCGGGGCCACAATCCGAAATGGCCCGCTAGAGTTTATATGCCGGCCGCGCGAAGCGCGGACCGGGGTACGGCTCATGACACCGGGGTTACTCGAAATTCTGAACGGCGCGGCGGATGAAGCGGAGGTCGTAGGCGCGTTTGTAATCCATCGTCCTGGGATAAAGCCCCTGCGCCGCCATCGTCTGGTGGAAAGTCTGCCAGCGCGCATCGGTCATGCTGCCCAGGCCATAGGTTGCGCCGTCCCGGGTCAGCAACAGGTTGAACTGCTTCATCTTGGCGATGGCCTGGGCGATGATCGCATCGGTCATGTCCGGGTTGTGCTGCTTGATCAGCGCATTCGCGCGCGCCGGATTGCCGTTCAGATATTGCAGCCAGCCATCGCGGGTGGCGTTGACGAAGGCCTGCACCGTGGCGCGGTCCTTGTCGATGCGCGCCTGGCTCACCAGCACCATGTTGGCGTAACCGGGATAGCCATAGTCGGCCAGCAGGAAGACCTTGGGCCTGAACTTGGCCTGGCTCTCCACCGTGAAGGGCTCGGAGGTGAGATAGCCTTCCTGGATGGCGTTGGGATCGACGATGAACGGCGCCAGATTGTGGGTGTATTTGCGGATCTGGCGGTCGGAGAAACCGAACTTCGCTTTCAGCCACGGCCAGAAGCTGGTGGTCGCCGCCGTCGAAATCAGGATCGGCTTGCCCTTCATGTCGGCCAGAGAATTGATGTCGCGGCGCGGATGACTCATCAGCACCTGCGGGTCCTTCTGGAACACCGCCATCACCGCCTTCAGCGGCAAATTCTGCCGCGCCATGTTCAGCGAGATGAAGCTGTTGGAGCCGATGCCGAAATCGGCCGCGCCCGACAGCAGCAGTTGCGGCACGTTCACTTCCGGGCCGCCCTGGATGATGGTGACGTCCAGCCCGCGCTTAGCATAAAGGCCCGCGGCCACCGCCTGATAGAAGCCGCCATGTTCGGCCTGCGCCTTCCAGTCGGTGACGAAGGTAATCTTGGTGGCGGCCGCAGCGGGGGCGGCCAGACCGGCAACCAGGGCCAGGGCGATAAGGGCGCGTTTCATGCCGCCCTTATAGCAAAAAATTACGGAGAAGGCGCGTCCTCGCGCCGCGCAGACGGCGGCGCCTCGTCCTCATCGCCCCCAAACAGCCAGCCGAACAGGCCACGGGAGCGGCGGGTGGGCGGCGGGGGCGCACCGGCTTCCGCAGGCGGTTCTTCCTGGGCGTTGAAGCCGGGCAGGCCGATACCGGCCATGGCTTCGCCATCGCGGGGGAAGCTGGTTTCGCGCTCGCTCAGGAAGAAAGCGTCGCGCGGCTCCTGCGGCGGCGAACGGTCCAGGCCCTTCACCGGCAGGCCGCGTTCGGCGTCGATCATCACGGTGCGCCAGAGCTGGGCGGGAAGCGTGCTGCCGGTGACGCGGGTGGAGGAATTGTTGTCATTGCCGAACCAGACGCCGGTGACATAGTCGGTGGTGAAGCCGACGAACCAGGCATCGTTGGATTCCTGGGTGGTGCCGGTCTTGCCGCCGGATTCGCGGCCCGGCAGGCGCGAGCCGCTGCCGGTGCCATAGACCACCACGTTCCACAGCATCGCCAGCAGGTCGCGGTTCACTTGCTGGTTGATGACGCGGTGCGGATTCTGCGCCCCGCGCCGGTAATAGGTGCGGGTGCCCGCCGCGCCATCGACGCGCGTGACGAAATAGGGCTGCACCGCCATGCCGCCATTGGCGAAGACGGCATAGGCGGCCGTCAGCTCCAGCGGCGTCACTTCGCTGGTGCCCAGCGCCAGGCTAGCATCCTTGCCCAGCGGCGAGGTGATGCCGACGCGCTTGGCGGTGGCGATGACGTTGCCGATGCCGACTTCCTGCGCCAAATTGACGGCGATCGTGTTGATGGAATGGGTCAGCGCTTCCACCACCGTGACGCTGCCATATTCGTTGTTGCCGAAATTGGTGGGGCGGTAACCGGCAATGTCCACCGGAACGTCATCGCGCCAATCCCAGGGCGAGACGCCCTGTTCCAGCGCCGTAAGATAGACGAAGGGCTTGAAGGCGCTGCCGGGCTGGCGCTTGGCCTGGGTGGCGCGGTTGAAGACGGATTCGGTGTAGTCGTTGCCGCCAATCAGCGCCACCACCGCGCCATCGGGCTTCATCGTCACCACCGCGCCTTCGCTGACGCGCAGGCGCTTGCCGTTCTTGACCAGCGATGCGGCCAGGGCGGTGCGGGCATTCTCCTGAAGCCGGGGCTCCAGCGTGGTGTAGACGATCAGATCGCCGCTGGCGTTGGGGCCCGCCAGCTTGCGCGCTTCGTCAGCGGCGGTGTCGAGAAAGTAGTTGCGCGCTTCCAGGCCCTGGCGGTCGATCACCTTGGCGGGATTGTTGCGGGCTTCGCGGGCCTGCGCCGCCGTGATCGTGCTGGTGTCCACCATCGCATCCAGCACCCAGCTGGCGCGCTGCTGCGCCGCCACCAGATCGCGTCGCGGCGAGAAGACCGACGGCGCGCGCGTCAGCGTCGCCAGCATCGCCGCCTGCGCCAGGGTGAGCTGCCGCGCCGAAACACCGAAATAGACCTGCGCTGCGCCATCGACGCCGTAAGCGCCGCTGCCGAGATAAATGCGGTTGAGATAGAGCTCGAGGATTTCCTTCTTGCTCAGCGACTGTTCCAGACCGGCCGCGTTCACCAGTTCGGTCAGCTTGCGCGACAGCGTGCGCTCCTGCTGGGTGTAGACGATCTTGGCGGTCTGCTGGCTGATGGTCGAGCCGCCCGCGACCCAGCGCCCGGCCTGAACGTTGAGCAGCATGGCGCGCGCCAGGCCGACGGGATCGACGCCGTTATGGGCGTAGAAGCGGCGGTCTTCCATGGCGATGAAGGCGGCGGGAAGATAGCCGGGCATTTCTTCCAGCTTCAGTCGTGCGCCGACGATGGCGCCGCGATGACCGGCATCGTTGCCCGCCGCATCGAGAAAGCTGAACGCGGTGGGCCGGTTCACCGCATAGAGATCAACCTTGGGATCGAGGCGGCCCGCGAACAGGCCCAGCATCTGCGGCGCCAGATAGATCAGCGCCAGCGGCACCGCGATTCCCGCCAGGATTCGCGCGGCCCAGGGCGCATATGGTTCGCCCATTTTCATCCAGACGCGCATCTGCGGCGGTATCCGGTCCCGGATTTGGGCGATCCATTCGTCGAACATGGTGGGGATAAGGCACTTAATTCTGCGGCGGTTTCAAGGCCCTGGGCGCAGACAGAAAAGGGAAATCGCGTCAGGCGGTTGACCGGCGCGCGGCTGGGTTCTACATCAGCGTCATCTCCGGAATTGTAACTGAAACGCCGCCGCGGCCTCGCGGCGCACCTGAGCTTTCTTATTCGTAAGGATGGAACATGGCGCACGCGGCACGAGGCCGCCGGGCGAACGGACCCGATTCCGCATGGCTGGGCCTGATGGTGAAAAATCTGAAAGACGAATTGCAACGCCAGCTGGCGCGGGTGCGCGACGCCACGGATGGCGCAAACGACGCCAAGGCGCGGGCCGCCGATGCCCGCACCCCGGCGGTGCTGGGAAGCACGCTGGAAAAGCTGGGGCGGCTGGAACAGCAGCGCGCCCAGGTGCGTGAAAGCAAGGTTGCCAAGCATGAACAGGGTGCGCGGGCGGCGCTGGAGTGCCGCCTGGATAAACTCGTTGACGGCGGCGCAGCGCCAAAGCGTTCTCGCAAGTCTTAGCGATGACGATGCCATGCTGCTGGACCGCTGGGATTTCTGGGCGCGGGATTCACAGCTGCCGCCGGATGGCGACTGGCGCATCTGGCTGTTTCTGGGTGGGCGCGGCGCGGGCAAGACCCGGGCCGGGGCCGTATGGATCGCCGCAAGGGTGCGCGACGGCAGGGCCCGGCGCATCGGCCTGATCGGCGACACCGACCGCGATGCGCGGCAGGTGATGGTGGAAGGCGAATCCGGCTTGCTGGCGGTGGTGGAAGGGCTGGACTACCAGCCCTCCAACAATCTGCTGCGCTGGCCGGATGGGGCCGAGGCGCGGCTGCTGTCGGCGGCGGAACCGGATTCGTTTCGCGGATATCAATTCGATTGTTTGTGGGGCGATGAATTCGCCAAGTGGCGCGCACCGCAGGACGCGCTGGACATGGCGCTGAAGGCATTGCTGGCGCAAGACCGCGTGGCGGTGACGCGCAGCTTCACGCAGGAAAATGAAGCCAACCTGGCCGATGGTTTCGTGGCGTATCTGGAAGCGCGCTATGGCGGCACGCGGCTGGGACGGCAGGAACTGGACAGCGAACTGATCGAGGACAATGACCACGCCTTGTGGAGGCGCGACTGGATTGAGCGCGCGCGGGTGCAGGATGCGCCCGCGCTGGCGCGCATCGTGGTGGCGCTTGATCCGCCCGCGAGCAGCCATGGCGATGAATGCGGCCTGGTGATCGCGGGCCGTGACGCGCAAGGCGAAGGGTATGTCCTGGCCGACCGTTCGGCAGGCGGCCTGTCGCCCGCTGCCTGGGCGGCGCGGGCGGCGCAGGCCTTCGCCGATTTCGAAGCCGACGCCATCGTGGCGGAAGCCAACCAGGGCGGCGAGATGGTGCGGCGCAGGCCGGCGCCGATCTGCCGATCCGGCTGGTGCATGCGACGCGCGGCAAGCTGGTCCGGGCGCAACCGGCGGCGGCGCTGTATGAGCGCGGCCGCATCTATCATGTCGGCGCGTTGCCGGAGCTGGAGGATCAGATGTGTCAGTATGACGGCACGCAAAACAGTCCCGACCGCATGGATGCGCTGGTCTGGGCGCTGGCCGATTTGTTCGAGAGCACGCCGCGCAAACCGCGCGTACGAAGTCTTTAAGGCGGTCGAGGCGGTGATGAGTATTCTATACCTCGCCATGGCCGGCTTCCGAGCCGGCCATCCAACTTTCGTTCAAGCGGCACAAAGTTGGATGGGCGGGTCAGGCCCGCCCATGGTGAGAAAAATGAGATTTTAATCTGGGAAGCCGACCTAAGTCGGTTTCATGTAGCCGATGCCGGGCGCGGCATAGGCCGCCATCTCGGCAAACAGGGCAGAGAGCTTGACCAGGTCTTCTCGCTGGAATTCCAGCGGCAGTTCGGCGCCGTTCTCCAGCACCACCATCAGGCCGGGATTGCCATTGTCGCGCATCTGCGTTCGCACGCCCGCCACGGTGACGGGCTGCACCGGCGGATGCTGCTCCGGCGGCAGGGCGGACAGCACTTCGCCCAGATAGGCGGACGCCGCGGCAATCGTCAGCCCGGCGCAATGAGCCGACAGTTCGACGGCATATTTCTTCTGGTCGGTGCCGAGGAAGAGCAGGCGCACGGCGCTGGCGTCCGCGTCAGCCTTGGCCTGCAGCACATATTCGAAGCGCGGCGCAATCATCGTGGCGACCATGGGTGATTCCCTTCGGGACATCACAGGTTACCGCAGAATCAGGTTTCCAGGTAATGAACAGCATGTTCGAATTCTTCCGCCGTCTTCACGCTTTTGGGGGCCCTTTGGAGCGCAAATCCACGCCTTTGCCCACAAACCTGTTTGCGCTTTCGCTTGGGTCGGAGGCGCGCTGGGGCGGGCGCGATTCGCAGGCCCTGGCCCGCATCGGGGTGACGCAGAACGCCATCGCCTATGCCTGTGTCCGCAAGATCGCCTCGGCGGCGGCATCCGTGCCCTGGCTGCTCTATGAAGGCGATGTCGAGCTGGAAAGCCATCCGCTGCTGGCGCTGCTGGCGCGGCCCAACCCTAACGAGGACGGCGCCAGCCTGTTCGAGCGCTGGTACGCCTTCCTGCAAAGCGCGGGCAATGCCTATCTCGAAACGGCGCTGCTGGATGGCGCACCGCGCGAACTGCATCTGCTGCGGCCCGACCGGGTGACGGTGGTGCCGGGCGCGCGCGGCTGGCCCGCCGCTTACGACTATACGGTGGATGGCCGTAGCTGCCGCATGGCGCGCGAGGCGGTGCTGCATGTCAGCCTGTTTCATCCGCTGGACGATTATTACGGCCTGTCGCCCTTGTCGGTCGCGGCCTCGGCCATCGAGGTCCACAATGCCGGTGCGGCCTGGTCCAAGGGCCTGCTGGACAATGCCGCCCGCCCGTCCGGCGCTCTTATATATAAGGGGCCTGATGGGGCGCCGGGATTGAGCGACGAACAGTTCGGGCGGTTGAAGCGCGAACTGGAAGACAGCTACCAGGGCGCCTCGAATGCCGGCCGCCCCATGGTGCTGGAAGGCGGGCTGGACTGGAAGGCGATGTCCTATGCGCCGTCCGAGATGGATTTCGCCGAAACGCGGGCCCAGGCGGCGCGCGAGATCGCGCTGGCCTTCGGCATGCCGCCCATGCTGCTGGGCCTGCCGGGCGACAACACCTATGCCAATTATGCCGAGGCCAACCTGAATTTCTGGCGTCAGACCGTGCTGCCGCTGGTCGGCCGCACCGCCGCCGCGCTGACCCGCTGGCTGGCGCCGCGCTTCGGCGAAAATCTGCGGTTGGGTTTTGACGCCGATGCGGTGGAAGCCCTGGCCGAAGCGCGCGAGGCGCTGTGGGGCAAGCTGGGCGAAGCCAGCTTTCTCACCATCAACGAGAAGCGGGCGGCGGCGGGTTACAGCCCCATCGAGGGTGGCGACGCCCCCTGAAGCCGTGGCATGCTTGGGGCATGAACGCGATCAACCTGGTGCCGGGCCGCGAATGCGGGGAATGCACCCTTTGCTGCGAAGTGCAGAACATCGACAAGCCGGAGGTGCAGAAGCCTTCGGGGTCGCTGTGCAAGAATTGCGTCGATGGCGGCTGCGCCATCTATGAAACGCGCTATCCGGTCTGCCGCAGCTTTCACTGCGCCTGGCGGCAGATCGCAGATCTGGACGAGAGCTGGCGGCCGGATCGTTCCGGGGTGTTTCTCGATTATCAACTGCTCAACGGCGTCACCGGCCTGTCGCTGATGCTGGTGGGCAATCCCTTGAAGACGGTGCGCCAACCCTGGTTCATCGATTTCGTCGCCAATGGCGTGCTGCGCAACATCCCGCTCTGGATGACGCTGCCGGGGCCGCAAGGCTATCAGGGCGCGCAGAATCTGCTGAACATCCAGCCGATGCGTGAAGCCGCCGCCGTGTCGCGGACACGGGTCAAGGCGCTGCTGGAAACCGCGCTGCGGCGGCTGCAGGTCTATGAGTTTGTGCCCTATGAGATGACCAACAGCGGCAACAATGTCGGCGCGCGCGCGGATGGTTGAAGCGCGGCAGTGCGGCGCCTGCACCGTCTGCTGCATCGTGCCGGGCATCGACACGCCGCAGATCCAGAAAGCGACCGGTTCGGTGTGCCGCAACTGCGGCGATGGTGGTTGCGCCATCTATGACGTGCGGCCACGCGCTTGCCGCGACTTCACCTGTGCCTGGCTGGATGGCGCGCTGGGCGATGACTGGCGGCCCGACCAGTCCGGCGTGTTCGCGCAGGCGGTCACGTTGCAAGGGCGCCAGGGCATGAGCCTGATGCTGGTGGCCGACGCCGTGAAGACGGCGCGGCAGGGCTGGTTCGTCGATTATGTGCAGCGCGCGGTGCGCGATGGTGTGCCGCTGGTGCTGGCGTTGCCGGGGCCGATGAGCATGCGGTCGGCCAAGACGCTGCTGAACGATGACGAGATGCGTCACGCGGCAGCGGGTTCGCCCGAACAGGTGCGCCAGGTGTTGCGCACGCAGGTCCGGGCGCTGATGGACGGGGACTTCGAGACGCTGACGCTGCTCAACACGGGCAATGATGTGAGTACTTAATATTGGTCGCGGTTCCTAACGGAAAACCGCTCCACACTTTCCCTGGTGGCGCTGCTGCTGCTGGGCATCGCCGGGCGCCTGGTGCGTCAGCGGTGAGCGCCCTTCTTTCCTTTCTGGGTGGGCGCATCGCCGGACCGCTGGCCAGCGCCTTGGCGCTGCTCTTTGCCGCCGCGTTGCTGTGGCAGAGCGCGCGCATCGACGGTGTGCCGTTTCTGGGCGGCGGCTTCAAGGCGCAGATCGCGCAGTTGGAACGCGCACGCGATGCCCATGCGCTGGCCGATGCCAAAGCCGAAACGGCGCGGCTGACGGCGCAAGCCGCGTTGGCCGCGCGCGGCGAAGCGCAGGTGCGGCTTCATCTGACATCGCAGCGCGCCCTCCAAACCCAGAGTCAAACTGTGGTGAAGGAAGTTCCCCTCTATGTCACGCAACCTGATGATCGCCGCTGTGTTGTTTCCTGGGGTGCTGTGCGGTTGCTCGACGCCGCCGCCAGCGGCGCCGATCCCGCCCAGCTTCGTGACCGCATCGCCCCCGGCCAGCCTGATGACGCCGCCTCGGATGTTGCGCTGTCTGAGATGGTCGCCGTGCTTGCCGCCAATCTCGGCGCCGCCCGCCAGAACGCCAGCCAGCTAGACCATCTGCAGCGCGCGCTCGCGCCGCCGGAATAAGAAGAAGCCCCGCGCCGGGGGCGGCGCGGGGCTTCACTTGGATGGCGCGGGACCAGTCGGGGAGGGGCTAACCGCCGGTCCTTTGCCCCAAGCTGGTTAGATCCTGGTCACGCCGATGAAACGGCCGGTCCAGGGATCGATGCGCACCAGCACGACGCGCCCGAAGCGGTTATGGCTGCGCACGACATACTGGCCGCGCCAGAAATACGGATTGCCCAGGCCGGTGTAGCGGTGCATCCGCAGCGTCCGGAAGACATTGGTGCGGCTGACATAGGGCCGCGCGATGGGGCGGCGGAAATCGTCCTGGATCACCACATGGCGCTCCACCCGGTTGTCGCGGTCGCGGTAATGGTCGCGCGGCTGGGCATTGGCAGAGCCAAGGCCGGTGGCGGTCAGAGCCGCCAGGGCCGCGGCAGCCAGAAGGGTCTTCTTGGCTAACATGGTCGTCTCCTTCGTTCTGGGCAGCAGGATTGCCGCCTGATAGAGAGGAACTTAGGGGCCTGAGGCTGAACCGGGGCTGGACGCGGTATTCATCCCGGGTTCATATCGGGTTCCTTAGAAAAGCCCCGATGCGCCCGCGCCTTATCCTTCTTGTCGTGCTGCTTCTGGCGCCCTTTGCGACGGCCGGGACCGCGTCTGCGCAACCCAAGGATTCGCAAAGCCAGCGCGCCCAGCCGCTCGACCGGCTGCTGCCGGAGATCCGCCGCAACAATCCCGGCCAGTTTCTCGACGCCGAAGGCATCAATCGCAACGGCGCTCCCGGCTATCGTCTCAAATGGCTCACGCCCGAAGGCCGTGTGATCGAGCGCGATATCGATGCCCGCAACGGCCGCACCATGGGCGGTGCGCCCGAGCGCGGTTATCCGCAGCGTGGCTATTCGCGCGGCGAGGAGAACGGGCCGCCGCCCGAACGGCCGCGCGCCAACTTCCAGCAAAATTTTAACGACGCGGGGGACGATGAGCCGCGCCCGCGCTTCGGCAATCGCGGCTTCGGGCCGCGCCCGGATGTGATGCAGGACCGTTTCGGCCAGGACCGTTTCAACCGTCCCGCCATGGGTGACGGCGATGCGCGCGGTCCCGGCGCGGGCTTCGGCGGCGAAGCGCGCCCCGGTTTCGGCAATGGCCGCAATCGCGGCCGCGGGCGGGAGGAATAGATGCGTCTTCTGCTGGTCGAGGATGACCGCGAATTGCAGCGGCTGCTGCGCAAGGCGCTGGACGATGCCGGCTATGTCGTGGACAGCGCCTTTGATGGCGAGGAAGGCCACTTCCTGGGCGACACCGAACCTTACGATGCGGTGATCCTCGATCTGGGCCTGCCCAAGCTGGACGGCGTCTCCGTGCTGGAGAAATGGCGCAAGGCCGGAAAGATGATGCCGGTGCTGATCCTCACCGCCCGCGACAGCTGGAGCGACAAGGTGGCGGGCTTCGATGCCGGCGCCGACGATTATCTCGCCAAGCCGTTTTACACCGAGGAATTGCTGGCCCGCCTGCGCGCGCTGCTGCGCCGCGCCGTGGGCCTGGCCGCCGCCGATATCGAGATCGGCCCGCTGCGCATCGACACCCGCGCCAGCCGCGTCACCCTGAACGGCAATCCGGTCAAGCTCACCAGCCAGGAATACCGGCTGCTGGCCTATCTGGCGCATCATCGCGGCAAGGTGGTGTCGCGCACCGAGCTGGTCGAGCATCTCTATGACCAGGATTTCGACCGCGACTCCAACACCATCGAAGTGTTTGTCGGCCGTCTGCGCAAGAAGCTGGACGCCAACCTGATCCAGACCGTGCGCGGCCTGGGTTACAGCCTCGACGCGCCTGCCGACGCCAAGTAGCGCCTGGTGTCGCGTTTCGAAGGTCGCCTTCTTATTGATATCATGCGCTTTGGCGGCCTTCGAAACCAAGCGACACCAGAATCAATAAATTGCTAGTGTCCTTCGATTCCGAAATTCGCCAGGAGACCCATATGAAGATCATGCGAATTTCGGAATCGGGACACTAGGTTCATGAAGGGCCGATTCAATTCGCTCGCCGCCCGCCTGATCGCCACCGCCGCGATCTGGACCATGCTGGGGCTGGCGGTGGGCGGCCTGGTGCTGTCGGCGGCCTTTCGCAGCGCCGCCCTGGGCAATTTCGACGCCGCGTTGCGCACCGACCTGGACGGGCTGATCGTCGCGGCGCGCCCCGTGAATGGCGAGCTGGCGCTGGAAGACCGTTTTCTCAACGCCAGCTTCAGCCGCGTCTATTCCGGCCGCTATTTCGAGGTCGCGCCGGAAACGCCAAGCGCTGCGCCGCTGCTGTCCTCGCGCTCGCTGTTCGGCGCGCGCCTCAATCCCAGCTTCACCAGCACCCAGGGCGCTTTTTCCTGGGGCGAGACCGATGGTCCCGACAACCAGCATCTGCGAGTGGTGCGCCAGCGCATCGAATTCGCCGGGCCCTCTGGTGAATCAGGTGGCGTGCGCGCCTTCCGCATCACCGTGGCGGGCGACATGGCGACGCTGGATGCGCAGGTCGATACCTTCAACGGCCTGCTGATCATCTCCTTCCTGCTGCTGGGCGCGGGCCTGGTGATCGCCATCTTCCTGCAGGTGCGCATCGGTCTGTTGCCGCTGCGCCGCGTCAGCGAAGCGCTGGCGCGCATTCGTGATGGCCGGGCGCAAAGCCTGGAAGGAGAATTCCCCAAGGAGATCGCGCCGTTGGCCAGCGAGCTCAACAGTCTCATTGCCCACAGCGCGGAAGTCGTGGCGCGCGCCCGCACGCATGTTTCCAACCTGGCGCATTTTCTCAAGACGCCGCTTTCGGTGCTGGCCAGCGAGGCCGACGCGGCGGGCGCCTCGCCGCTGGCCGGCCAGGTCCGCCGCCAGGTCTTCACCATGCGCCGCCAGGTGGATCACTATCTCACCCGCGCCCGCGCCGCCGGCAATGTCAGCGCGCTGGGCAACCGCACGCTGGTCGAGCCGGTGCTCACCGACCTGACGCGCGTGCTGTCGCGCATCCATCAGACGCGCGGCATCGAGATCGAGCTGACCTGCGCGCCCGATCTCTATTTCCGCGGCGAGCGCCAGGACCTGGAAGAGATGGCGGGCAATTTGATCGACAATGCCTGCAAGTGGGCGAAGTCGGTGGTATATGTCACGGCCCGCCGCGACAGCGGCAAGGTCGTGCTGGATGTGGAGGATGACGGGCCGGGTCTGTCGCCCGCCGAACGGCAGAAGGTGGGCACCCGCGGCGAGCGATTGGATGAAAGTGTACCAGGCTCCGGCCTGGGGCTGGCCATCGTGCGCGATATTTCCAAGCTTTATGGGGGTTTTTTTGCCCTCGACGCCTCGCCCCATGGCGGCTTGCTGGCGCGGCTGACCCTGCCCGCCATTGGCTAGGTGGTACGAAAACGCGCCAATTTCCGGGCCTTACGCCAAAGTTCCTCAATGGGCCGTTAACCTCGCCAACGGTAATGTGAACGCGAGAAGCAAGGGGAGCTGCTCGCACCGTGCTGAGCGGAGACAAGACAGGTTTGCTCAAGTCATTCCTTGGCAGTTTGCCGGGGCATGTCGCCGCGCGTCTGGCGCGGGCGGTGGAGCTTGACCGTCTGATGGATGGTAGCCTGCCCCATGAAGACATTCTCACCGGCCTGCGCCCCGTGCTGCGCCGCGACCATCATGACCGCACACCGACGCCGCTGCGGCTGTTCTGCGTTCCCTTCCAGGACCTGCTGAGTTCGTCGCCGCGCAGGACCAAGCAGAAGGCCGTCATCGCGCGCGCGACGGTGATGCCGCTCTGGACCTGGCTGAGCGAGATGCTGCTGCCGGAGGAAACCGCCGCCTATGCCACCGACACCAAGGCGCTGATCCTGGCGCAGAAGAATGGCGAGGCGCTGGCCCGCGCCGGACAATATTGGATGCTGGCGGCGCAGACGCTGCAGGGCGCGCTGGCGGATGCCAAGACCGCGCGCAACGTGCTGGGCGACGAACTGGCCGTGGCCGATGCGCAGGAAATCGCCCTGCTGCTGACGGCGTCGCAGCCGGTGCTGAAGATCCAGTCGCTGATGCCGGTGCCCGTGCCGATGAACGACGAATTGCTGTGGGAACTGCGCGCCATCTATGACGACGTCGTGGCCGATCAGCCCGACGCGGCGCCCTATGTCGCCGTCATCGCCATGAACCGCCTGTCGCGCCCCTGGGAAGGTCTGCGCCTGCCGCTGATGATCGCGCGCCAGACCAACGACACGCTGATCGCCCAGACCGATATGGGTCTGGTCGGCGAAATTCTCTTTTGCCGCCTTGATTCCATGCAGGCGGAAATCCGCAACACCCGCCATCCGCTGTTCGATGCCGACATCCTGCTGGAGCAGGTGCGCCATTTCTCCGAACTGTCCAGCGCGGTGGTGAAGGAAATCGAAGTGCGCCGCGACGGCGAATGGGGCCAGCGCCTGCTGAAAGATCGCGCCCAGGTCGGCGCGGTGATGGAAGGCTTCATGGACCGCGCGCCGAAGGAAATCGCCGCTGCCCTGCCGATCCAGCGCGGCACCGGCAAAAGCGCCGATTTCTCCCGCGCTGCCGACGCCGGAAAGCGGGAACTGGCGCTGCGCTATGCCCGCATGGTGGTGAGCAGCCGCAATTTCGCCGAGAAGGCGTCCTTCGCCGCCAAGCAGAAGGAAATCTTCGGGGAACTCTGCGCCTATCTGCGCCGCTACAACGAAGATGTGGTCAGGGAAATGCGCAACGACGCCAACCGCGCCGTGGTGGAAGCCCAGTTCCAGCTCGCCACCGAACTCACCGCGCTGCTGTTCAGCGAGGAAGAGGCGGAATTGATGCGGCGCAGAGGCAAGGCTGCGCAAGCTGCCGCGTAAGGTTGTTTGATTGGCGGCTGTTGCCGCCGGGGCAATTTCCTGGTTCCAAGCTGAACGGCGCATGAACGGCGGGCGGTGCCCGCCTTTATTTTTTCCACCATCGGATTGTGCTTGAACGCGCACGGCGCGGCGCTACTTATTGGCGAACGCTTTCCCGGAGCCATCATGCGCAAATCCCTTCTCGCCGCGTTCACGCTGGCGTCCCTCAGTTCCGCCGCGTTCGCGCAGGACGCCACCCGTCCGCCGGCGCCGCTGCGGGACAATGCCCCGGGCACCCATCGCTATGACGATCCCGCGCCGCCGTCCGGCGCAGAGGATCGCGCCTTTGACGATCGCACGCCCAGCGCGCGCGCCGCCGACGACCGCGCCGCGCGCGACGCCCGCGCCGAGGATCGCGCCGACCAGGCCTCGGCCTGGCAGCGCCGCGATGTCTTCTGCCGCCGCGATGCGGCCGGGCGCACCGGCTATGAGGCGCGCGAAGCGGCCCGTGACGAACAGGCGCGCGGCAGCATCGGCGGAACGCTGGGCGGCGCTGCGCTGGGCGCCATCATCGGCGGTGCGGCGGGTGACGCAGGCACCGGCGCGGCCATCGGTGCGGGCGCCGGGCTTCTGGCCGGCAGCGCCATCGGCGCCGACAATGCGCGCCGCGCCGCGGCGGATGTGGAAGCCGATTATGGCGACGCCTATTACGCCTGCATGGACACGGCGCAGGATGACGATATCCGCGACGATGGCGACCGGGGCCGCTATGCCTCCGACTATCCGCCGCCGCCGGTCTATTATCGCCCGTATCCGGGTCCCTATTATTCGCCGTATCCGCGCTTCTACGGTCCGTCCTTCGGCTTCAGCTTCGGCTTCGGCGGGGGCAATCGCGGCTTTTACGGCCCGCGTTCGGGTTTCCGCGGCGGATATCGCGGCCGGCGCTAACGTCGCACCCATTGCCCCATGGGGGCGCCATCTTTGCGCCATAGCGGCGGGGACTGTATGGTTCCCGCCGCTTTCATTTTCGATGTCTTGATGCCGCCCAAACAGAATCCCGCCAAGCTCAATCCCTTGCAGTTGCGCACCCTGACCCTGTTGCAGGCCATCGCCCGCATTCCCGGCAATGCCAGGGAGGAGGCGGATGGCAGCTTGCAGATTCTCCAGTTTCCGCACGCCCATGGCGATCACTTCCATCTCGGCGATTTCACCGTGATGAGCCGCGACGCCACCGGGTTGGAAAATCAGGCGGTGTGGAACGCGCTGACCCGCAAGGGCCTTCTCAAAACCCTGTGGCCGACCCAGATCGCGGTCACCGCCGAAGGTCTTGGCTATGACACCGGCCTGGCCGATGAAATCCTGCATCACGGCGGGCATCACTAATGGCGATGTCTGCCAAGAAGCGCCGCCGCCTCTGGTTCGCCGCCGCCATCGTCGCGGCGGGCGGGCTGGGTGCGTGGCTGGTGGTGTGGGCGCTGGGTAGCAACACCATGTTCTTCCGCAGCCCCACCGATGTGGCGAACAATCTGGTGCAGCCGGGCGTGGCGTTCCGCGTCGGCGGCCTGGTGGGCGACAAGAGCATCCGCCAGGGCACGGGCGCGGAAGTGCATTTCACCGTCACCGACGGCAAGGGCGTGGTGCCGGTCGAATTCCATGGCGTGCTGCCGGCCCTGTTCCGCGAAGGCCAGGGCGTCGTCGCCACCGGCAAGCTCAATGACGGCGGCACCTTCATGGCCGATGAAGTGCTGGCCAAGCACGACGAGAAATACATGCCGCCCGAAGTGGTGGACGCGCTGAAGAAGAGCGGCCGCTGGCAGGAAGGCCAAAAGCCGTGATCGGTGAGCTGGGCCAGCTTTCGCTTGCCTTCGCGCTGGCGCTGTCGCTGGTGATGGCCAATGCGGGGCTGGTGGGCGCGAGCGCCGCCAACGCCACCGCCCGCCGCGTCGCCTCCGGCTCCGCCATCGGCATGTCGGTGTTCTGCCTGCTGGCCTTCGGCGTTTTGACCTACGCCTATCTGGTGTCGGATTTCTCGCTGAACACGGTGGCCAGCAATTCCACCACCTTGCAGCCGCTGTTCTACAAGATCGCCGCGGTGTGGTCGAACCATGAAGGCTCGATGCTGCTGTGGATGCTGGTGCTGGCGCTCTATACCAGCCTGATCGTGTTCCTGGGGCGCGGCGGCGAACGGCTGACCAGCGCGGCGCTGGGCGTGATGGGCCTGCTGTCCGCCGCGTTCCTGCTCTTCATCCTTTTCACCTCCAGTCCCTTCACCCGCATCGATCCGCCCTTGTTCGAAGGCGTCGGTCTCAATCCGCTGTTGCAGGACCCCGGAGCGGTGATGCATCCGCCGATGCTCTATCTGGGCTATGTCGGCCTCGCCGCCGCTTTCTCGTATGCCGCCGCCGCGCTGATCCTGGGCGAACCGGCGCAGAGCGACAGCTGGGCGGGCGCGGCGCGTCCCTTCATCATGCTGGCGTGGATCACGCTGACGATCGGCATCGCGCTGGGCAGCTGGTGGGCCTATTACACGCTGGGCTGGGGCGGCTTCTGGTTCTGGGACCCGGTGGAGAATGCGTCGCTGATGCCGTGGCTGGTCGCCACCGCCCTGGTGCACAGCGCCATGGCGACGGAGGCGCGCGGCGCCTTCCGCACCTGGACGCTGCTGCTGGCGATCACCGGCTTCTCCATGTCGCTGATCGGCACCTTCCTGGTGCGTTCGGGCGCCATCACCTCGGTCCATTCCTTTGCCTCCGATCCCACGCGCGGTCTTTTCATTCTGGGAATGACGGTTGTGGCCATTGGCGGAGCCTTGGCGCTGTTTGCCTGGCGCGCGCCCAAGCTGCAAAGCGGCGTGCCGTTTCAGCTGGTCAGCCGCGAAACCACGCTGCTGCTCAACAATGTGCTGCTGATCACGGCGCTGGCGGTGGTGTTCATCGGCACGCTGTATCCCATGGCGCTGGACGCGCTGACCGGGCGCAAGATCACCGTGGGCGGACCCTTCTTCGCCGTCTTTTTCGGGCCGTTGTTCGTGGCGCTGATGATCCTGGTGCCGTTCGGGCCGCGCCTGTCCTGGCGCAAGGCCGATCTTCGCGCGGCGGCGCGCTCGCTGGCGCCCGCGGCGGGCATCGCCGCCGTTGTCGGCATCACGGCGCTGGCCATCGCCAGTCCCAAATCCGCCGCCGGCATCGGCGCCTTCGCCATGGCGGCCTGGCTGATCAGCGCCAGCGTGCTGGATGTGATCCGGCGCAAGGGCGCCCGCGCGGCGGCTTTCGCTGCCGCCATCGCCCATGCCGGTCTGGGCGTCTCCCTGATGGGCGTGGCGGGCACCGTGGTCTGGCGCAGCGAGGCGCTGGTGGTGGTCGGCCCCGGCGACACGCTGAATGTCGGTCCCTACACGCTGCGCTTCGAGGGCGTGACCCATGAGGATGGCCCCAACTACACCGTCAACCGCGCCCGCGTTTCCGTGATGGACGGCAACAGGGTCCGCGCCGTGATGACGCCGGAGCAGCGCCTCTATCTCGCCGAAGGCCAGGATGTCAGCGTCACCGCCATCCGCACCACCGGCATCCGCGATCTCTATCTGGCGCTGGGCGATGATCGCGGCCAGGGCCGCTGGACGCTGCGCGCCTATGTTTCGCCGCTGGCGCCGCTGATCTGGATCGGCGCGCTGGTGATGGCGCTGGGCGGCACGCTCAGCCTGTTCCGCCGCGCCCGCGCCCGCGTCACCGGCAAAGCGCCCGCCGCCTCTGTCGCCCAGGCGGCCGAATGAGGCGTCTGCTCGCCGCGCTGTGTCTCTGTCTTCTGCCGCTCGCCGCATTGGCGCAGGCGGTGCCCGCCGAAGGCCGCTTCAACGATCCGCAGCGGGAAGCGCGTGTCCACAATCTGCAACGGCAGTTGCGCTGCATGGTCTGCCAGGGCCAGAGCATCGATGAGTCCGATGCGCCGCTGGCGCAGGATCTGCGCCGCCTGGTGCGCGAGCAGATCGCGGCGGGCCGCAGCGATGCGGACATCCTGGACTATCTCCATTCTCGCTATGGCGACTTCATCCTGATGCAGCCGCCGGTGCAGCCCCACACCTGGCTGCTGTGGCTGGGACCCCTGCTGGTGTTCGGCGCAGGCGGCGCGGTGGCCTGGCTGGTGATTGCAAAAGCCAGGAAAATCCCGGATTCCGGCGACACCCCTCGAGAATATTTCAAATAATTAATCTACAGGATATGGTTCGGAAAGGCCCGAGTACTATTTAGATGAGGGCTGGGGATACCGAAATTCCGTCCGCTAGGAGCTCAAGAATGTCGCCTGAGAAGAACAGCACTCCGTTTACCCGCCGCCACCGCCAGGCATTGGCCATGACCACCGCCGCCGCCGTGCTGGTGGTCGGTCTGGGCGCCTTCGGCATGCTGCCCCAGGTGGGCGGTTTGCAGCCCGTCGCCACCGAGGCGCCGATGCAGTTGGCCCAGGCGACGCCGCGCGCCACCCCGCGCGTCATCCCGCCCGGCGCACCGCTGAGCTTCGCCGACCTGGTGGAGCGCGTCAGCCCCGCCGTGGTCACCATCCGCTCCGAAGGCGTCACCCGCGAATCCAGCCAGGAAGTCCCTCCGGCGCTGCGCGATTTCTTCGAGCGTTTCGGCCAGGGCGGTCCCGGTGGCCAGGGCGCACAGCCGCGCCCGCAACAGCCGCGCCGCTCGGTCAGCGCCGGTTCGGGCTTCATCATCGAGAACAATGGCTATGTCGTCACCAACAACCATGTGATCGACGGCGCCAGCAAGATCACCGTCGTGCTGCCGGATGACCGCGAATTCGTCGCCAAGCTGATCGGCACCGATGCGGCGACCGACGTGGCGCTGCTCAAGATCGAAAGCAACCGTCCACTGCCGACCGTCGATTTCGGCAATGACCGTGGCCTGCGCGTCGGCGACTGGGTGGTGGCCGTGGGCAATCCCTTCGGCCTGGCCAGCACCGTCACTGCGGGCATCGTCTCGTCGCTGGGCCGCGAAGTCGGCGGCGGCAACGGCAACTATAACGACTTCATCCAGATCGACGCGTCGATCAACCAGGGCAATTCCGGCGGCCCGACCTTCGATCTGCGCGGCCAGGTGATCGGCATGAACTCGATGATCTTCTCGCCGTCCGGCGGCAGCGTCGGCATCGGCTTCGCCATCCCGGCTTCCACCATTCACGATGTGGTGGCGCAGCTGAAGTCCACCGGCCGCGTCTCCCGAGGCTATCTGGGCGTGCAGGTGCAGCCGGTGACAGCGGAAGTCGCGTCCGCCATGGGCCTGAAGGAAGGCTCAAAGGGCGCGCTGGTCGCCAGCGTCGTGCCGGATGGTCCGGCCGCCAAGGGCGGCTTCCAGCAGGGCGACATCATCACCGCCATCAACGGCCAGGCGGTGGAAGACAGCCGCGATCTCACCCGCAAGGTGGCGCTGGTCGCCTCTGGTCAGGCGGCGACCTTCGCCGTCAACCGTGAAGGCAAGGCGCTGGAGCTGAAGGTCAGCATCGCCGCCCGTCCGGATGAAGCGCGTCTGGCGTCCAACGCGCCCGCGCCGCAAAGCGCGACGCCGCCCGCCGGCGCCACCGCCATGGGTCTGGGCCTTGCGCCGCTGACGCCGCAGGCGCGCCGCGCCCGCCAGCTGGATGACAATGTCTCCGGCGTGGTGATCACCCGCGTCGATCCCGACAGCAATGCCGCCGATCAGGGCCTGACGGCGGGCGATGTGGTGCTGCGCATCAACAACCGCGCCGTCACCATGCCCGCCGATATCCAGTCGGGCATCGCCGACGCGCGCAAGCAGGGCCGCAAGAGCGTGCTGCTGCTGGTGGCGCGGGCGCAGGGCCAGACCGGCTTCGTCGCGGTGGAGCTGGAAGCTTAGAGAACGGCAGCGGGCAACCGCCGCCGCTTTCCTTTTTCAGGGTTGGGAGAATTGCCGATGCGGATTCTGGTGGTCGAGGACGATCTCGAAGCGCAGCGCTATCTGGTGCAGGGCCTGAAAGAGTCCGGCCATGTGGTGGACGAGGCCGCCGATGGCGAGGTCGGCCTGAACCTGGCGCTGTCGCGGCCCTATGACATCGCCATCGTCGACCGCATGCTGCCCAAGATGGATGGGCTGGGCGTGGTGGCCGAGATGCGCGAGCACGGCAATTCCACCCCGGTGCTGTTTCTCTCGGCGCTCTCGGAAGTCGATGACCGCGTCAAGGGCCTGAAGGCCGGCGGCGATGATTACCTCACCAAGCCCTATGCCTTTGTCGAATTGCTGGCGCGCATCGACGCGCTGATGCGCCGCCGTTCGCCGGTGGGCGTGAAGACCCAGCTTCAGGTCGGCGACCTGGAACTGGACCTGCTCAGCCGCGCCGCCACCCGCAGCGGCCAGGAGATCGAATTGCAGCCGCGCGAATTCCGCCTGCTGGAATATCTCATGCGCCATGCCGGGCAGGTGGTGACCCGCACCATGCTGTTGGAAAGCGTGTGGGAATATCATTTCGATCCGCAGACCAATGTGATCGATGTGCATATCAGCCGGCTGCGGGCCAAGATCGACAAGGGTTTCGAAGGCCAGCTGCTGCACACCGTGCGCGGGGCGGGCTACATGATCCGCGCCGCCGCAGCCTGAAATGAAACCGACGCGCCTGAGGCTTGTCCGTACTCAGGCTTTCCGGATCGTGCTGCTCTATGCGCTGCTGTTCGCCCTGTCGGTGACGGCGCTGCTGGGTTTCACCTATTGGAACACGCGCCGCACGCTGGACGCCCAGGCCGACCAGATTATTCAGGCGGAAATCACCGGCCTCAACGAGCAGTATCGCTCGCTGGGCTGGCAGGGCCTGTATGAGAGCGTCGTCAACCGCTCCACTAATGCCGGGCAGGCGCTCTATCTGCTGGCCGATGGCACGCATCACCGCATCGCGGGCAATCTCGATGTCTGGCCCACCCAGGTGGCGCAGGATTCCGGCAACTATATCGAGTTCGATTACGAGCGGCGGGTGAACAACGTGCCCGAGACGAGGCGCGCCCGCGGCGAGGTTTTCCGGCTGGAAGGCGGCGGCTTCTATCTGCTGGTGGCCGAGGATGTGCACGACCGCGACCTGACCCAGCACATGTTCACCACCACGCTGCCCTGGACGGTGGGCCTGATCCTGCTGCTGGGTCTGGCGGGTGGCGCCCTGATGAGTCAGAACATGCTGAGCAGGTTGGATGCGATCAACCGCACCTCGGGCGAGATCATCGCGGGCGACCTGACGCGCCGCGTGCCGGTGACCAACGCCGCCGACGAGTTCGACCTGCTGGCGGAAAACCTCAACCTCATGCTGGACCGCATCGAGCGGCTTATGAAGGGCCTGCGCGAAGTGACGGATTCGGTTGCGCATGATCTGCGCACGCCGCTCAACCGCCTGCGCCAGCGGCTGGAGCAAAGCCAGGCGCGGTTGCAGGCGACAGGTCAGGATGCGGGCGAGATCGAGCGCGCCATCGCCGAGACCGACCGGCTGATCGCCACCTTCAACGCCCTGCTGCTGATCGCCGAGACCGATGCGGGCACCGGGCGCAACGCCATGACCGTGCTGGAGCTGGACGGCGTGGCGCGCGACGTGGCCGAGCTTTATGAGCCGCTGGCCGACGAAAAGGGCATTACCCTGATCGAGCGTTCCGGTTCGGGCGCGCAGATTGAGGGCAATCACAGCCTGGTGGCGCAGGCGCTGGCCAATCTGGTGGACAACGCCATCAAATACACGCCCGCCGGTGGCCGCGTGACCATCACGGTGGCGCAACAGACGGATGGCATCGTGCTGTCGGTGGCCGATACCGGCCCCGGCATTCCGGCGGAAGACCGGACGCGGGTGGTGGAACGCTTCGTGCGGCTGGAAGCCAGCCGCTCCTCGCCCGGCACCGGGCTGGGCCTGTCGCTGGTGGCGGCGGTGGCGCATTTCCACGGCACCCAATTGGTGCTGGAAGACAATGCGCCGGGCCTGAAAGCCAGCCTTGCCTTCCCACGGGCGGCCAAGGTGATGGCGCTGCGCCCCGCCATGGCTGCGGAGTAGCGCTGTTTCCTCTATTAGAGGGACGCGATGCCTGATTTGCCCATCTCGTCCCTCTTCACGCCGCCCCTGGCCTTCGACGCACCGCGCGCCGAGCGCACTCTGGCCGACCTCAAGGCGCAGGGCTTTGTCCCCGATGCTGCCACCACGGCGCTGCTGAACGGCGTCTTTGGCAACGCGCCCTATCTGGCGCGGCTGGCGCTGCGCGAGCCCGAAACACTGGCGGCGATCCTGACGCAGGGCGCCGAGGCGGTGGTGGCCGCCGCCGTGATGCAGGCGCTCGCTGCCGGTGCGGCGGCGGACGAAGCGGAAGCGATGACCGTCTTGCGCGTCGCCAAGCGGCGGGCTGCGCTGGCCATCGCGCTGGCCGACATCGGCGGCGCCTGGGATCTGGAAACGGTGACGCAGGCGCTGACCCAATTCGCCGATGCCAGCGTCAAGGGCGCCTTGCGCTTCCTGCTGGCGCAGATGGCGGCGAGCCAAGGCGCCACCGAGCGCAATGGCGCGGCGCTGGAAGCCGAAACCGGCCTGGTGGTGCTGGCGATGGGCAAGTATGGCGCCTATGAGCTGAACTATTCCAGCGACATCGACCTGATCGTGTTCTACGACGCGCAACGTTTTCCTTTCGCCAAGAAGGGCGACCCGCGCGGCGCGGCGGTGGATATTGTGCGCGGCATGGTCAAGCTGATCGCCGAGGTCACCAGCGATAGCTACGTCTTTCGCGTGGACTTACGCCTGCGGCCCGATGCGGGCACGACGCAGGTGGCGATCTCCACCGACGCGGCGCTGGATTATTACGAAGCCATGGGCCAGAACTGGGAACGTGCCGCCATGATCAAGGCGCGAGCCTGCGCCGGCGACCCGCGCGTGGCCGAGGACTGGAAAGCGGGTATCGCGCCCTTCATCTGGCGGCGCAATCTGGATTTCGCGGCCATCGCCGACATCCAGTCCATCAAGCGGCAGATCCACGCCCATGTCGGCCATGGCGAGATCGCGGTGGCGGGCCACAACATCAAGCTGGGGCGCGGCGGCATTCGCGAGATCGAATTCTTCGCCCAGACCCAGCAGCTTATTCTGGGCGGGCGCAATCCGAAGCTGCGCGAGCAGATGACGATTGGCGCGCTGCAGGCGCTGGAGCGCGAAGGCGTCATCACGCCCGATGCGGTGTCCGATCTCAGCCAGGCCTATGAATTCCTGCGCACGCTGGAGCACCGGCTGCAGATGATCGAGGACGAGCAGACCCACACGCTGCCGGAAAGCGAACAGGGCGTGGCGCATGTCGCCTGCTTCATGGGCTATCCCGATGCGGAAAGCTTCGCCGCCGCGCTCACCACCACGCTGCGCACGGTGCAGGGCCATTATGCTCGCCTGTTCGAACGCGAACCGGAACTGGCATCGGCGCAGGGCAGCCTGGTCTTCACCGGCGTCGAGGACGATCCGGAAACGCTGGCCACCATCGGCAAGATGGGCTTTCGCGATCCGGCCCATGTCTCTGGCGCCATTCGCGGCTGGCATCATGGCCGCATCCGCGCCATGCGCTCCGAACGCGCGCGCGAGCTGCTGACACAGCTGACGCCCGCCATTCTGGAAGCGCTGGGCGGCACCGCAGATCCCGATGCGGCGTTCGCGGGCTTTGACCGCTTCCTCTCCAATCTTGCCTCAGGCGTGCAATTGTTCTCGCTGTTCCAAGCGCGGCCGCATTTCCTGGGCCTGTTGGCGCGCATCGTCGGCGCCACGCCGCGGCTGGCGGCGCATCTGGCGCGCAACACCGCCACGCTGGATGCGTTGCTGGATGCCGATTTCCTCGCCACGCTGCCGCCCCGCGACGCGCTGGAGGCTGCGCTCGAACGCCAGCTAGGCGTGCGCTACGACGATGCGCTGGACGGGGCGCGCCGCTTCGCGCGGGAAGAAATCTTCCGCGTCGGCGTGCAGGTGGTGGAAGGCGCGGCCAAGGCGGAAGCGGCCGGACCGGCGCTGGCGGCCATCGCCGAGACGGTAATCTCGGTGCTGTTGCCGCGTGTCGAAGGCGAGCTGGCGCTGACGGCGGGCCGCATCCAGGGCGCGGGGTTTTGCGTCGTCGCCATGGGCAAGCTGGGCGGGCGCGAAATGACCGCCAGTTCCGATCTCGATCTGGTGTTTGTTTACGATGTGCCCGAAGGCGTGGAGGCGTCCGATGGCGACAAGCCGCTATCGCCCACGCTGTATTTCGCGCGGCTGGCACAGCGGCTGATTTCGTCTCTCACCACCCCGACCTCGGCGGGTACCTTATATGAAGTGGACATGCGGCTGCGGCCCACCGGCAACAAGGGCCCGGCGGCGGTGAGTTTGAAATCCTTCGTGGATTATCACGCCACCGAAAGCTGGACCTGGGAACTGCTGGCGCTGACACGCGGGCGGGTGGTGGCGGGCCCCAAGGTGCTGCGGCAGGCGCTGGATGCAGCCATTCGCGCCCGTCTCACCGCGCCCAAGGATGCGGCGCAGATCATCAAGGACGCGCGCGACATGCGCGAGAAAATGGCGGCGGCGTTCTCCGACAGCAATCCCTGGGATCTGAAATACGCCAAGGGTGGATTGGTGGATATCGAGTTCATTGCCCAGACGCTGCAGCTTGTGCATGCGCAGGCACACCCGGAAGTTCTGAGCACCAACACCGTCGCAGCCCTGCAAAACCTCAATGCCGTCGGCGTGCTGACCGATGCCGACACGGCGACGCTGGTGGCTGCCGCCGGTTTGCAGCACGCGCTGACCCAGGTGTTGCGCGTGGCGCTGGATGAGACGCCCAAGATGGAGGAGGCGACGCCCGGCCTGAAGGCGTTGCTGGCGCAGGCGGGCGAATGGCCGGATTTCACTTCGCTGGAAGCGCGGCTGTTTTCGCTTCAGGCGGAGTCGCGCGCCATTTTCCTGCGGATCATGAATCCGTAAACTGCACAGCAATGATGTCGGCGGGATTCCAGCCCAACATCACCGCGCCCTGCGGCGGCGCGCCGGAGGAGGCGACAAAGACCGGCTCGGCGCGGCCTGCAATCCTGACATGGAAATGGCTGCGGTCGCCCAGGAAGCTGGCGGCGGCGATCTCGCCCGCCACGGTGCCGCCCCCTTTTCCGGATTCCGTCAGGGAGATGCGCTCCGGCCGCAGCGCCAGCAGAACATGGTCGCCAGCCGCGACAGGGAAGCCAAACGCGCTGCGCGGCACCGTGACGATTCCCAGCACACCGGCATTGCATGTGACGCTCTCGCCCGCGATCTCCTTGACGCCGGCATGGAAGAAATTGATCTCGCCTATGAAATCAGCCACCTCGCGGCAATTGGGCCTTTCATAAAGCTCGCGGGGCGTGGCGATCTGCAGGATGCGGCCTTCGCTCATCACCGCGACATGATTGGCCATCGACAGCGCCTCTTCCTTGTCGTGCGTCACCAGCAGGAATGTGATGCCCAGCGTCTTTTGCAGGGCGCGCAGTTCCAGCTGCATCTGCTCGCGCAGCCGCTTGTCCAGCGCCCCCAACGGCTCATCCAGCAACAGGATCTTGGGCTGCTTCACCAGGGCGCGGGCCAGCGCCACCCGCTGCCGCTGCCCGCCCGACAATTGATCGGCGCGGCGCGCGCCCAGACCTTCCAGCCGTACCGTCGCCAGCATGGCCTCGATCCTTTCCCGCAGCGCGGCCTTCGAAAGCCCATCCTTGCGCAGGCCATAGGCGACATTGTCGAAGACGTTCAGGTGCGGGAAAATCGCATAGGACTGGAACACCATGTTGGTGGGCCGCAGGTTCGCAGGCACGCCGTTCATGGCGACGCCATCGATGGCGATAACGCCGTCATCGGGCTGTTCGAAGCCCGCGATCATGCGCAGCAGGGTGGTCTTGCCGCAGCCGGATGGCCCCAGCAGGGCGAAGAAGGCGCCTTGCGGCACTTCCAGATCGACGGCCTTTACCGCCGCGACATCGCCGAAGCGCTTGACCACTTGGCTGACCGACAGAAAGCTCATCTCACGCCCCAATCGTTTTCTTGTCCGGCGCTACGCCCCGGTTGCGCAGGATTTCGGCCAGCACCACCAGAACCACCGACACCAGCAGGATCAGCGCGCCGAGCGCCAGCACCACCGGCAGCCGCGCGGGAAAGCGCAGCTGGCTCCAGAAGAACACGGGCAGGGTGGTCTGCGTCCCCGACAGGAAATAGGCGATCAGGAATTCGTCGAACGAGGTGATGAAGGTCAGCAACAGGCTGGCGACTATGCCGGGCAGCATCAGGGGCAGGGTGACACGCCAGAAGGTCATCCAGGCATCTTCGCCCAGATCGGCGGAAGCTTCTTCCAGGTTGCGGTCGAAGCCTTCGAAGCGGGCGATCAGCACGGCCAGCGCGAATGGCGTGCACAGGCAGAGATGCCCCAGCACCACCGTGGCCAGCGACAGCGGCAGGCCGATGGTGGCCAGCAGCAGCAGCAGCGCGATGCCCAGCACCACATCGGGAATGAACAAAGGCAGGCTGATGAAGCCGAGCATCGCGCCGGCGCCCTTCAGGCGATACTGCGTCACCGCCTTGGTGGCCAGCAGTCCCAGCAGGGTCGAGAGTATCGCCGTCACCACACCCACCTTCAGGCTGTTGCTCAACGCCTGCAGCATGGCGGTGTCGGCGAACAGCGCCGTGTACCATTGGGTGGTAAAGCCGGTGAGCGGGAAGGCGATGTATTGTGAAGTGTTGAAGGAAAACAGCGGCAGGAACAGCACCGGCAGATAAAGAAACGCCAGATAGGCGCCGGCATAGAGCAGCAGGCCGCGCGATCTCATCGGATCGCTTTCGTCGCGGCCCGCGCCGCCGCCACGAACAGCAGCGCCACCACGCCGACCACCGCCATGCTGGTCAGCGCCAGCGCCGCGCCCAGCGGCCAATTGCCGACGCGGTCGAACTGCACCGAGATGATGTTGGCGATCATCGCGCCCTGCGGCCCGCCCACCAGCGTCGGCGTGACGTAATCGCCGGTGGTGGGCACGAAGACCAGCAGCGCCGCCCCGATCACGCCGGGCATGGACAAAGGAAGCGTGATACGGAGGAAACGGCGCAGCGGCCCGTCGCCCAGATCGGTCGCCGCTTCCAGCAGCGAGCGGTCGATTTTCTCGAGCGACACATAGATGGGCAGGATAGCGAAGGCGGCCCAGGCATGGGTCAGCGTCACCACCACCGAAAAGGGATTGTAGAGCAAAAATTCCAGCGGCGCGGAAATCAGACCCGCGCTGATCAGCGCCGAGTTGATCACCCCGCCATAGCCCAGGATGATCTTCCAGGCGAAGACGCGCAGCAGGTATGAGGTCCAGAACGGAATGGTCAGTGCGATCAGCCAGAGGAATTTGTGCCGCCCGGCATGGAAGGCGACGAAATAGGCCATGGGATAGGCCAGCATCACGGTGGCCAGGGTCACCAGCGCCGAGATCCCGATGCTGCGCCAGAACAGGGTGCGATAGCCTTCGCGCCCCAGCACCTCGCCATCAGGGCAGGGTCGCGCCGCCTTCCAGAACGGGGCCGGTGGTGCGGGTCAGGCTGTAGAGAAAGAGCAGGGCCAGCGGTGCAGCCAGGGTCAGCGCCATCACCCCCAGAGTGGGGCTCAACAGCAGAGTGCCGGTGTCGTTGCCGCTCTCAACAACCCTTGGTGCCTTCGCCACCGTCGCCCCGCTGAAATCCCCGGATTCAAGGATTTCCCCATCCCGGCCATGGGCGCAACAGTTCCGTAACGCGGTTCCGTCTAAATGCTTGCAATCGGGGGCGGCCCTACGCCATAACCCCCCTGACTTGGAATGCGGGCGTAGCTCAGGGGTAGAGCATAACCTTGCCAAGGTTAGGGTCGACGGTTCGAATCCGTTCGCCCGCTCCATGTCTTTCACAATAAAGTCATAGGCTTATGAAGAAACTACCCCTACGGGGGCGCGGCCATTTATTTGTCGGTCACCACATGGTCACCAACTGAAAAATGTAATTCATGGCACTGTGGGTCTAATGGTTACGGAGACCGTTCCGGCTCAAATCCCCGCAAGCGCCTCTTTGGAAAGCCCTTTCTGGGCTGAAGCCCCCCTAACCGCAATCATGCAGCAGTGGCTTTTGAGGCCAATCGCCTAACGGGTACCGCCCGGCCAAGTCAGTTGTCCTGCCCCCAAAGCCTGCGCCTCAACCAGCGCAGCCCTGAGAGCCGCACGGGACGTCGGGCTGAGTCGGGCGACATCTATCTCCATTGGCCGCGCTTCGATAAGCACCCCCTCAGGCTCGCTAGGGGCCTGTGATGGCCTTCCATACCCGCGATCCAGCAGTTCCTTAGCAGCCATGATCTGGGCAGCCTCGGTGGTGCCGTGGCGCATAATTGATGCCAGCGTCTTAATAGCCTCGGCGGTGTAAGCCCGCGCGGCTTCCCGGACTTCTAGAGTTGACCGGTTTAAAGCCCCCTTGGGCCGTCCTTGTCCTGAGGTGCTGCTTCGAGCCATGCCGCAATCCGCTGCAAAATACGGAGGGACAATACATTAGTTCGTGTACTGATTAAATAGCTATGGCCTGAGGATAGTCACCACAGACTGGAATAAGCCTCTAGGCATTTAAGGACGGAACGTTACTAAATCGGTTAAATGCGGACTGGCCCAGATCACCCTTAGGACTTGTAGATTTCAGCCCGGTGATAATTCAGGTAAGCGCATTGCTCAGGCTTAAACGGTCCAACATTAGATATATGATCTAATGCCCATCCACTAAGTACCGAGCGGTCTAGTTTCGGAGAGACTATGATTGCCCCGTCATCTTCAAAGGAGATCAGGCCTTTGTCGAAGAGGCGATCAACGTGGGGCGACAAGAGGAGGCCATTACATCCATCCAGCTTCTCTTTGTCTGAGGACTTAGACCATGGCTTAATGTGGCTCGCTATTAGAAGTCCGGGGTCTGTTATGCCTGTCACTCGGCAGGCACGTTCATTGAGGCGAACGTTTGCCTTAAAGATTCCCTGCCCCCGTCGAGAAAGAACAAGCTGCTGCTTCTGGGTGGGACCTATATCCGTTCGGCCTTCAAGGGCGCCCTGTACCTTGTCTGCCTCCACATCTTCGATCGGCTCTAGTGCGCCTCTAAAGTCTGATGGCTTGAGACCAAGTTTTTCAAAAATCTGCCCCGCAAAGTCTTCCGATATTTCAGCGAGGTAAACACCCTGATTGCCATTCCCATTAGCCTGAAGCGGTGAGTATTTCTCAGGAAGGAAGGGTAACAGTTCGCCAATGAAGTCTTTGGGGCGAACAGGAATAGCCGCTCGACTTTCTGTAAACTCGACTTCTACGAGCCAACCGTCATTAGCCCACTGGTCTCCAACCGATCCAAAATTGGGCTTTTCGGCGCTTTGAGCAGCGCCATTCGCTATGCCAACAGCCTTAATTTCTGTGTCGCAAAACGAGAAGATGATGTCGCCGGCCTCTACACGGGCCATGGTGTCGTAGAAATGGTTTCGGCCACCATCTTTGTTCACTTTGGGTGACCAAAGAAAGCCACCCGGCACTTCGGTCTTGTACGTTTGGTTCTGATTGACCCACCAATAGTGCATCGCCTTTATCGCCTAAACCCGCGCCCGACCCACAAGCCGATGTAGCCCAGCGCCAGCAGGAATAGCGGCGGGATGAATGCCAGCTTGGCGAAGTCGAAGAGCGGCGGCCAGATGCTGGGTTTCAGTGGCGCAGCCGCGCTTGGTGAAAAGCCGAATTCTGCTTCAAGATCAGCTAGCTCTTTAGTCTCTGCTGGTGTTAGTCGTGTTGTAGACGCAGCCGCGCTGCAGGCGTCTGGCGTAAAAGATGGTGTCTGCAGCTTTGAACATATTTCTGCATCTGCGTTCAGTCGCACAACTTTTTCATACGCATCACGCACCCGCTGCACGGTGTCATTGCTATAGAACGCCACGCCGACCCACAGCACAGCCGCCACAGCCCAAAGCCGCAGCAGTCCGCGCTTCCAGTTCATGGTGCTTAGTGACATGGCCCGCCCCGGCTAATCCGCGCAAACCCTAGCCTAGATCAGCCCAGCGAGCCATCCAGCCCGGCTGCACAGGGCGGGCGAAAGCCGCTATGCTGGGCGGAAATGGGGACCGCCGCCATGAACCGCTCGCTCACATCAGCCCTGCTCGCCATAACGCTCCGGGCGGGGCATCGCCTATGTGCTACCCTACGGACGTACCGCAATCATTGGTTGATCAATACAAGCCCATGAGAAAGTAGCTGATATGAACCGTAGGATCACATCTTCAATACTGGCACTTGTCGCTGCTATTTCGCTTTCTGGATGCGACCAGAAGAAAGAAACCTCGCCAGTTATAACAAGCGAACGAATTCTTGATTTAAAAGAGAAGTGCTACAATGTGGGGAAAAAGTTAGTCACTGAAACACTCGTTCCCGCAATGTCTTCTGGTCAGAGTTACGATGAACCTGAATATCATTACAGCATTAAACTCAATACATGCTTGGTCTACTTTCGTACCGTTGAAACTGCAAAGTTTTCGAGTGATACCTCATATCACAACAATAAAATCATAGACGTATTCGCTAACAGAATTCTCCTTAACGGTAATTTCTCCCGCACAAAAGATTCAGAAAAACCAGACTCTTTCATTCTGAATTACGCACCAAACTTTACGAGTCCAGAGTTTTTCAAAAGAAAAAACCAGTATTTCAGCGAATAGAACGAAACTATTTTCGCCTGCAATGCATCGCGTCGCTTATGTGCCACCCTACAGATGTACCGCAGTCGGCAGTTGAGCAGTTCAAGCGCAGTGGGCGGTAACAGCCATGAAGGGCAATAAGATGAAGAAGCTATGGATTGCTGCAACGCTTGGCGCGGCTTTGGCGCTGGCGGGCTGTGACCAGAAAAATAGTGTTGAAGAATTTTATAAATATGTATCAAAAAATATAATTGGAGATAGCGAGGACTATTGGATTCAGTTGTACAACGTCCAAAACGAATGGGAGAATGTTGCACTTGTATTCGGGTATGCCGGCAAAGAAGGTACAAAAATAGAATGTGAAATAATGATCGCTGCACTCAAGGAGATAAACTATCTTCGTAAATACAGATGCGAAATCGCTAATTAGAATTATTTTCCACCACTAGTGAAACGATCGCAAGTGTCAGGCTTCTAACTTCAAGCAGTGTGATTAAGAAATGCCACTGAAACTAACATCAGTCCTGCTAGCCCTATCGCTTGCTGCTATTGTTTGGCTGACCACGGCATTGGTGCGTGTTGAAAATCAACGCTATGCCCTTGTGGTCGGTATGTGTCCCACTAAGGCAGATACACGGCTACCGCCCGACGTTCAGTCGCTCTTTAACGCCCAGCTTCCTCCGGACCCAGATTGCTTGGCTAAAGTCGAAACGCGAACAAGCTGGGTATGGCATGTCTTTTACGCCTTGACGGATTGATAGCTCCCACATCCCGCCCATGAGCCAGTCGCCCCACCGCCTAAAACTCCCGCTCATCCTTGCCGTCGCCCTTCTTACGGCCTGCACAGCCGTCCCGCCGGCACCGTCAGCCCCTGCCATCCAGCGTGACGCCCACGGGCGCATAGAGCGCAGCGGAGCCGCCAGAGCAGCCTTTAAGCGCGAGCATCCATGCCCAGCCACTCAGCAGCCTAAAGGCCCATGCCCCGGCTACATCATTGACCACGTGATCGCTCTTAAGCGCGGCGGGCCGGACACCCCGGCGAATATGCAATGGCAGACCGTCGACGAGGCTAGGGCGAAGGATCGCTGGGAATAGCCGGCCAAAGACCCTACGGACTCCACTGGCGGGCGTTTGCCCCGGCTAAATCCCGGCCTAGCCGGGCGGGCGGAGCATCTCCTGTATGCTATCTTGCCGATGTGCCACAGTCTGCAGTAGAGCAGTACGAGTGTACTGGGCGGTAACAGCCATGAAGGGCAATAAGATGAACAAGCTATGGATTGCAGCCTCGCTTTCAACGGCTGTTATGTCGGCTGGGTGTGCAAGCTCAACAGGTGTGCTTCCCGTCGGTCCTGACACATATTCTATTTCAGCGGGTGCATCTGCTGCCCGCGGCGGTCTGGCCGGCGCAAGGGGTACGGCTCTAAAAGAGGCTGGTGAGTATTGTGCAAAAGCTGGGAAGCAAATTCTAGTTCAGGACATATCGGCATCCTCGTCTGATACGGGACGGCCGCTAGATATTTCACAAAACTCTAACGTCATTTTCCGCTGCTTGTCCGAAGGCGACACAGAATTAAAGCGCCCCAATCTCGAAACGCGCCCGGACGTAGTGATCCAAGATCGTAGGTAAGGCCTAGCGCCTCCGGTTGCCCGCCACAGACTCTGCGGCCTCCGCTGGCGGCCATTCGCGCCGGGCGAACCCCTGCCTAGCCGGGCGGGCGGATGGCGCTGGGCGAGTCGCTGGCGGGGGCTAGCACGGGGGGGCGACACTTTTCTCAGCCGGGGCGGCATAAGGCGGTAAAGCCGGTAAAGCCGGTGTTCAAGTCGCCACCACCCGCCATGCCGTGCGTCCATCCGCTTCTGCCTTCAGGAACTTAAAGCCGCCGACAATCCTGTTAGCGTTCTTCTTTAGAAGCCAGCCCAGCTTTGCGTGATTGATCTCGCTGCGTTCTTCGACTGGGAATTCCTTCATCGCATCAAGCAGATTTGGGTGGTTATAGAGTGCCGCATCGACCGCCTTCCGCACTGTGGTAGCGGCTGACCCGAACGCAGCATGCCATTCGCACATCAGACCACTAAGAGCATCGCCGTCAGGGTCATGGCGCACCTGCTCTAGCAACGCCGTCGCGGGGTCGGGGTGTCCGAGCCACATCAGTGGATGCCTGCAATAGTCTGACCAAGCGCCGCCGAACGTGACAATGCTATCCACCGCCGCCCGGGGGCTTCCAGCGGCCCGCCACGCTTGAATGATCGTCAGCACCGCCGCAACGTAAAGGCCACGGTTCTGCCGGATCTTATCGACTGGAAGTCCTTTGTAGGACATTGTTGCCGGGGTCGCGCATCGTGGGTCGATGTGGATCGTTAACACGCGGCGAAGCAGATCGCGTATTGGCCCAACGTTGTTCCCAGAACCAAGAAACAGAGTACGGGTGCTTACCGTCGCCGTCTTGCTGACGCCCAGAATGCGATCTGTGATGTTTCCGGCTGTCAGCATCCGCTTGATGGTGCCGTGCGGGATCCAGTCTGTATCCATATCATCAAACTCGATGACTGCTGGGCTGGTTAGCAGGAGGGCTAGAATGACCTTAGTTGCCTCTTCCGAAGTCGTTGGATAGCTGACCTTGGAATTTCCCCCGGGACCCGCGAACGCACCAATGAGTTCGCAGAGGTAAGTCTTGCCGCTACCGAATACTGGCGCTTGGACGTGGAAAGCAGGGGCATGCGCCAGCGTAGGACGGACCACTGCGGTGAAGATCGCTGCAAGGGCTGCTGCCTTGTCAGTGTCAGCAACGAAGTGAAATTCAGTAAGAAGGTCTTCTAGCAGGGCAAGAGCCGTACGCGCCGCTTCAGGTGTTGGGTCATGGAGTACAAACTGCCGCGCATCAAAAACACCGAAACGCTGCGCCGTTTTGTCATAGCCGGGCTGTGTGATGAGTTTTCCGTCAGTCTCCCGAAAGTATGGTTGACGCGCCACCCCAGCCAATGGCGGTAAGTAGCGAAAGTTCTGCGAGTCAAACAAGATTCCTGCGTGTCGCGCTGGAGGATCGCAACGGACCCAGTCTTCCGCACGGCCATCGTACTTCTCCCATGTCGCCGCGACTGAAAGTTCACGTGTCAACGCAGGTGCGCTTGTTGGCAGGATCGAAGGGTCGCCACAGGTAGGGTCGGTCAACACCGAAACAATCAAGCCACCGGCCTGATAATGCCGCCCACGGTTAGCCAACTCCTTTTCCGCCGCATCAACGACGCGATGCAGGTCCCCGGCCACAACGCGAATTAGAGGCTTATGCCGTGCCTCCGCGTTACGAACGCCAAGAAGTTCAAGGAGTGCGCGAATATGATATTTGTCTCTGTGGGAATGCTGGCAGCAAAAGCCACCTAAAGGGTAGAGTTCATCAGGTTCAAAATAAGCCGTCCCGCTGTCCAGTTGATCAGTGTGTTCCAGCAACCACGGACAAGTCATGTCGTGCCTGCCGGACCCCAGTGGTGTCTTGTAAAGCCCCCGCGCCTTCAATGCCGCGACGACCGGGTTTTCTGATGCCTTGGGCGTTAAAACGTCGTCGGCATCATTTTCGCTGCCGTGCGACGAACCAATGAAAGCTTCCTCTGATTTATTGTTTTTTTTGGGTCTGCCAGCAGGTGCCAGTTCCAGCTGCAGCCGGTTGACGATCTCCTCAGGCGTGTAGCGGTTGTCGGGTTTCCATTCGAGTAGGCGACACTGAAATGGCGAGCCATCCACGGCGGCATGTTTCTTCTTACCGTTAACCGCCACAGGCAAACGCGCCCAGCGGCTCAGTGGTCCTGTCGCACCTGCGTCGCAAAGACCGGCGTCGATCACCGCGTTGAGAAGGCGCACGGCTACCGGCCCATCGGTTATCGGCTCGGCGAGGATTATTCCGCCTTGGTAATTTCCCGGACTTGTCTCGATCAGCCATGACAGGTCGAAACCATCCAGACGCTCCAACGGCACTTTTGTGCCGAGATCATCGAGCATCAGGAAGTGGCAGGCGGCAAATTGTGCTTTACGGGCCTTAAACGAGCCGTCATCGCAAGGGTAGAAGGTTGAGCAAGTGACGTAGTTGTTATTTTCAGCGGAGACGACGCATTTTAGAGGGTCAAAGCGGCAAGCCGGCCACCCCCCGATGTAAGGGTCGCCCCACTTTGAAGACACAGCAACAAATCCACCTTCTGGTAGGAAGGGGAAAACAGCAGCTATGAAATCAGCGTTTGTGATCTGGAAATCACCGCCTTCGCCGCCTTTACCGGTTCCCGGCTGGTCAGTTGCAGAAACTGTCTGCTTAGATTCAGTGGTTTCGTTAGAGGTATTTACGAATGACATTTGAACTCTCCGTTTTGGAAGAGCCGCTTGTCTGAAGGTTGCCGGGACGATATATTTCAGGTGTTTCCAATACCGCGAATAGCGCACAGGGCAGCCCTTCTGGGCGGCTCGGTGCGTGCTATTGGTTTTGGGCCAGCTTATTGTTGGCAGGGTAACGGGTGCTATTGGCATCTCCGGCGTCAGCTTCGGATGATGAACTGTACGGGCCTGACAGTTTTGACGCCGCCCACTGCAGCGCGTCCGACCAGCGGTATAACGGGACCCGCCCGAACCTTTCAAACGGCGGCCCACCGCCCCGGGTAGCTTTAGTGGCTAGTGTTGCGGCAGAAACTGGGAAGCCAGCTTCAGTAAGGGCTTCGGCAGTAGCCGCCCGGCGCAGGCGGTAATTCGGATCGGCGGGAATGACTTCAGACATCTGTTCTCTCGCTTTAATTGCTGGCAAGGGCCAACGGTTGCGAGCGAACAGTTCCATTTTCTGGTCTTGGCTAATCTAGGGGTTACTCAGAATTCTTGCCTGTCGCTAGACCTCCAGTGGATGCTGCAAGCAGGATGCCACTCACCAGATTCTGTGCTTCCTGCTTATTTTTTGGCTGGATTTTAGCTATTCGGTCATAAACTTCTGAAGCGGATAGGGGTAAATCCCCGCCAGCACGATAGCGCCAAGACGTCACTTGTTCGGCTGTTATGCGTTTATTCAGTTGATCCCTAAGCCCCAATTTCATTGCGCCATCAGCAACATAAATTGCTGCATCGAGTGGGGACATGGGCTTGGATGGAATGCTCATCAATACTTGCATCGCCCCTGCAATGGCACCCTGTAGCAGCGCGAAAGATTTGTCTTTGGGGCGCCCATCACGCTTCTTCTTCACGTTAAAATGTACTGACTTACCTCCACGCAGTAAGTCGCTGATAGAAACCATTAGCTTGCGTAAAGGCATCACAGATTCGTGAGCCGCCACGGTGTTGATGGCCTCGATACGGGTCACTACTACATCGAGGGCGACGTACGAATGCTCTAATGGAATTTCATATTCTCTAAGAGAGATAACTCGGAGCGCATCTATCAGTGCCTCGAGGTGGTTTTCTGGCTGTTTGGCACTCATGGATATTTTGCCGTGTAGCGTGCGGATGCTCGCTCTGTTGCTGCGGCGGCCGCGTCATCACGAAGGTGAGCGTATCGCTGTGTTGTCGCCGCCTTGGTGTGGCCGAGCGCCTTTCCCACTACGTATAAACTGGCACCATCTGCAACGGCGAAGCTTGCAAGGCTGTGGCGCAGAACTTGGAAGCAGGCATCTGGTACGCCGCTTTGTTGACGAACACGATCCCACGCCCGCGTTGGCGGAGACATAGGGGCATCTCGTCCTGCGGCGCTGAAAACATGAATGGCGGATTTTATGCGCGGGATGTTTTGAAGTATTTGTAAGGCCTGAGCGGGTAGGGGGATTGCCCGGGGTTTGTTCTCCCTGCCAGTTTTGTGTCGGTTGGGTGGGAGAAAGAGCATGTGGTGAGCGAAATCTACTTCGGCCCATTTTAGGCCTAGTATTTCGCCGCGCCGCGCCCCAGTCAGCATTATGAGGCGGAATACTGATGCATGTGCTGCGGATATCCCATTCAACGCTTTCCCTTCTAATTCTGCGACTGTGTCCCAGAGGTACACGGCCTCTTCACTATTCAAATAGCGATGCCGCTCCCCGTCTTTTTTCTTTGTAATTTGTTTTGCGGGATTATTAGGGACCCCCGCCCATTCTAGCATTGCCTGTAGGGTACGTAGGGCGCGGGCCGCAGCGCCAGCCCCTCCGCGCACGTTGATAAACCCACGTTTTTTTCCAGACGGCCCTCTGAAGGCTGTTTTTCCACCGGTGATATCTGATCGCCAGTCAAGCAGGTCTTGTTTAGTCAGTTCTTGGGCGATGCGTGGCCCAAGCAGGGGCCTAACATGCCGGTTCAAATTGTATGCATCAGTATTCCATGAAGATTGACGCTTGTCTGGGGCTTCGGCTGGGGCAAGCCGTAAGTAATCATCAATGAGTTTGTTGATTGTAGACGCACGCCTAGATTCTTCGCGTTGGTTTTGCCGATCTATATTTGTTTCTGCCGCCGCTAGAACTTTGAGTGCTTCGGAGCGGGCTTGATCCGGTGTCCATGGACTACCGTGGGTTCCTATCGTGAAGAGCCGCTGCCGTGATCTGATCCGGTACCTGACCTCATAAACCTTTCGACCGCTGGGCCGCACTCTGAGCCTAAAGCCCTTTAATAGGGTGTCCCAAACCATCACGTCGCAACCGGGGGTTGCTGCTGTGTGATCAACCACAGACTTTGTAATTTTGGCGCGTATTGTCTCTGGCATCTGTTTGAGCCTTATGGTCACCATATGGTCACCACTTTATTGGATATGATATCATTTGTCGACAAATGACGAGAGTTGATGATTTTGTTAAGTTATTGAAAATTAATAATTAAACAAATGAAATCAAAATCTAGCAAGTCAGGTAATTTCTAGTCCATAACCTTGCCAAGGTTAGGGTCGACGGTTCGAATCCGTTCGCCCGCTCCATGTCTTTCACAATAAAATCATAGGCTTATGAAGAAACTACCCCTACGGGGGCGGAACGCTCTTTGGCTCGGGATACCGCCGGGCTACCAACTGAAAAATGTAATTCATGGCACTGTGGGTCTAATGGTTACGGAGGCCGTTCCGGCTCAAATCCCCGCAAGCGCCTATTTAGAAAGCCATTTTTGGGGTGAAGCCAACCCCAGCCGCAATCATGCAGCAGGGGCTTTTGAGGCCAATCGCCTAGCGGGTACCCGACTCGCCCCAGCCAGTTGTTCTGCCCCGAAAGCCTGCGCCTCAAGCAGCGCAGCCTTGAGGGCCGCTCGGGACGCTGGGCTAAGTCGAGCCACATCGATGCTCACTGGCCGCGCTTCAATCAGGGTCGCCTCAGGCTCGCTAGCGGCCTGTGCGGGCCTTCCATACCCCCGATCCAGCAGTTCCTTAGCAGCCAGAATCTGGACAGCCTCGCTGGTCCCATGGCGCATGATGGATGCCAGCGTCTTCATGGCCTCGGCGGTGTAAGCCCGCGCGGCTTCCCGGACTTCTAGAGTTGACCGGTTGAGCGCCCCTTTAGGGCGGCCTTGTCCTGATGTTGAACTTCGAGCCATCCGCAATCCGCTGCAAAATACGGAAGGACACTACATTAGTTCGTGTACGGATTAAATAGCGATGGCCTGAGGATATTCACCGCAGACTGGAATTAGCCTTTAGGGATTTAAGGACGTAACGTTACTAAATCAGTCCAATGCGGACTTCTCCAGACCGGATATCTCCTCCTCGGTCCCTACATGGGCTAAATGGGAAAAGACGATTCTTTTAAAGCGACAATGACCAGATCAATCCGCCCCACCGCCTTTCTGCTCGCTCTATGGCTTTCAGGCTGCGGCTCTCCGGACGTGATGACGAGCGCGAAGAATGCTCACCAGCTAGGGAATTACACAAAAGCACTGAAGTTATGGAAGTTCGCTGCCGCTAAAGGAGACCCTAAAGCGATCGCCAATGTGGCTGGGCTTTACGAGGATGGGAAGGGGGTTCAGAAGAACCTTGCCGAAGCTGTACGCTGGTATCGCTTGGGCGTCGATAAGGGCAGCGAGTGGGCCGCAAACGATCTGGGGTACCTTTATACCCAAGGCAAAGGTGTGCCGAAGGATTACACAGAGGCTCTAAGACTTTTCCGTATATCCGCAGATAAAGGTTATGCGCCCGGCCAGAACCATATGGGTGACATGTACCGCAGTGGCCTTGGGGTCACCAAAGACCTAACTGAAGCGGCGCGATGGTATCATCTAGCAGCAGACCAAGGGCTGGACTTTGCTCAGTACTCGGTTGGACTTGCTTACTTCAATGGGGAAGGCGTTCCACAGGACAAAGCTGAGGGTGTCCGGTATTTTCAAATGGCCGCCCAAAAAGGTCATGACGGAGCGCAAGGATTTCTCGCGTACTGCTATGACGCCGGCGATGGCGTAGCCAAGAATATGGACGAAGCAGTTAAGTGGTACCGGCTATCGGCAGAGCAAAATAATCCGATCTCGCAGCGCAACCTTGGGCTTCTCTACCTGCAAAGCGATGGCCTTAAGAAGGATATCGTTGAAGGTGAGCGACTGCTGTGGCTGGCCGCTGCTCAGGGCGACAAGGTGGCCCTAGAGGCTCTTCAAGACTTAGAAATTGAACAGCCACGGGAATATGAATTTACCAGTGGCGTGACGTAGCCTCAGCCTTCGAGGGCTATTTCCTAAACCCGCGCCCGACCCATAAGCCAATGTAACCCAGCGCGAGCAGCAATAACGGCGGGATGAATACCAACTTGGCGGAGTCGAAGAGCGGTAGCCAGATGCTCCCCGAGCAGCGTTGTTGAGGTCTTCCAACCCACCCGTTATCAACGAGGCCTAACCCAACCCGGTAGGGCTTTGGCTCCGGGCCTACCCACAGGTGATCGCGATGAAGTACGCAAACCTCTGATCTGCCCCCTTCCAAGTGGTCCAGGGACTATCATATTGGAACCTTGGAAGGAGATTTGGAATGGGACGCAGGCATCAGCCTGAGGAAGTTATTGG
>JBIIWB010000006.1:0-120621 GCA_044339125.1 Rhizomicrobium sp.
CTCCCGAAACCGCGTCGCCGCTATGGCCGCCCTCCGGTTCCGCTACGCTCCACCTACGGCCGGCCATAGCGCTGGAGGCTGGAATGCACTAACAATCAAAACGGACCACCCAGTGGGGGCCGATCACTACTGGTGGACTACATCCTTCAGGCGGTCAAAAATGCCCAAACTCCCAGATGATTGGTCAACGTTTAAACGGGCCGTTGAAGGTCAAGTGACGCCTAGCTCCTGCGTCATTAAAGGCGGGCTACCTGTATTCAACTCCGACCCTGATGTTCAAAAGCCGCCAAAATCGAATCTTCTAGTGTTGGCTCAAGTCCTTCGCGGCAATCAGCCCATCCCGCAAGACATTAGAAACTGGCTTGCGGACATGATGGACCCTGAAGCAGAAAGTTCTTTCAAGTTTCAGCTTAAAAAGAATGGGCGCGGCCCTAAAAGATCAGTCATTAATCGGAATTGGGATGCTGCAATCTATGTATCCGAATGCATTCGTAACGGCGTCACTAGAAAACAGGCACTAGGAAATGCTGAAACTAAGTTTGGGTTGAAAAGATCAAGCATAGAAGCGGCCATAGTGAACTATGAAGCAGCGATTGAAGAAAATGATCGTGTAACCCGCGAGGAATGCTGGCCATCCGAAGATGAAGAGCGCTAGTCCAACTAATTCGCGCAATTACTCGGACTAGTTTCCTTTTGATCTGCCTTCGACTATGTGCAAATTGCTTAGCCATCCCGCGCCATTCATGGCGCATCCTGAAGGATGGCCTAGATGAAAAACATCGGAATATCAGATCAACTAACTATAGACGCGGCCTTGCTTAGGCCGTCCGTTGTCGCGCAAAGGCTTAGCATTACATCACAGCGTCTAGCTCGGCTGCGCCTCGAAGGCGGCGGCCCGGCGTTCAGAAAAATTGGCCGAAGCGTCTTATACGCAAAGACTGATTTGGACGCGTGGCTCGCTAAAACTCGCCGTGTGTCGACTTCTGATTTGGGTACGGGAATATGAGCGCTGGGATTGAAGACGGCCTTCCTCCGTTGTGTACGCTCCGGCACATGCTACCGGTTTTGCCAATTGCAAAATCCACCGTTTGGTTGTGGGTCAAGCAAGGCCGTTTTCCCAAGCCGACGAAATTTGGCTCGATCACGGTTTGGAGGCGCGGCGAAGTTCTGGACTGGCTCCAAAAGGCCAGCGGGTCCCCGTGAGCGCGGTAGACGGGCGTCCTGACGGCCTACTCGCAAAATGGATGCTTATTGGCGCGGCTCATCGTGATCCTAAGTTATCGTCAGCTGACCATGCTGTTCTTTGGCAAATCCTAGAACGCTACAATTCAGAAAAGGGGTCAGCGTGGCCTTCTTTGAAGCGGCTAGCCTCAGATACTGGGCGCGGCCATCGAACTGTTCAGAACAGCACCAAGCGCCTTGAGAAGCATGGTTACGTCGCCATAATTTCCGGCAACCGGACAATCTCAAACAGATACAAGCCCAATTTCAAGGTAGGGGTGCAGACTTCCGAATGTATGGCAGCCGAGTTCCCTGATGTAGGGAAGCCCACTGCCATGGAATCCTCTGAACAACCCGGCCAACAAGCCGCGGTTGAAAGAGGACTTGCTGTTCCAGCAAGCGGCGCGTCGGCGCCCTTACCTTCGGTGGTCGCCATCCCCGCCGAGCCGGATATGCCTTATCGCAAGCATAAATGGTTTTGGGATGCGTACCCTAAGTCGAATGGCCGTCGCACTGTGCCTGTAGAAGGCCAGATTGATTTATTACTGTCTAAGGGCGTCTAGCAGGAAGAAATTCTTGCAGGAGTGGCGGCGTATGCTGCCCAGTTACGCGCTAAACAATTTCACGATTTCAAATACACCAAGCACCCGCTTAATTGGCTGGAGAACAGCGGCTGGCTTGATGACTACCCCTTGCCTACGCCAAAGCCTGAAAAGCGACCAGCAAAAGAGGCTCCGTCTGTAGCGGTTGGTAAGAACAAAAAGAAGAAGGGCCATAAAAAAGTAGCAAATCATGCTGCCGAGCTGTCAGTTTCTCATCCAAAAAACCTGTTTTAGCAGTTTCTGAAAAGCGGAGTTTTCGCATTGGTGATTTTGTTCGCCATTCTAAATTCGGCAAAGGTTCCATAATAAATATTGTAGGTGGCGTTGCTGAAGTCCTTTTCGACAACTGGATTAATAAAAAAGTGAACATGGAATTTTTAGTCTAAATAGATTGAAGATGCGTACACGGACGAATTATGCTATACTACGCGCCTGTCCAAAGGAGCGTCGCATGGCTAATTCAGGCAGTTTTCGCAAAGGCGTTAAAAAGCCAAACCAAGGCAAGCACGGCCCGCCCAAGGCATCCTTGGCGGCCCGTGAGGCAATTGCCCGCTTCGTGGATGGCAATGCCGAACGCCTACAGGGCTGGCTGGACCAGATAGCCGAGCGCGACGGCCCAAGAGCGGCCTTCCAGTGCGTCGTGGACCTGATCGAGTTCCACGTTCCCAAGCTCGCTAGGCGCGAAATGGTCGGCGTGGAAGACGGGCCTATGGAATTGATTGTTAGCTGGCAGGATCGCGGCTGAGGCTTATTGGTGGCAGCGATCTGCGCCTTGGGGGTAGGCTTGGGGGTAGGTACTTGTATCTTTACTAAGTAACTGAATATATTGATATATTTATATTCTATGGCGGACAGGGAGGCACGTTCATCCCGCAAGCAGCTCTGGTTATCAACGATAAGGTCTGATGATGTGTTGGATGGCTAACCTATTGAATTGAAGCCTTCCATTTTGGGTATTTGCTAGCAAATACCCGGCAAATAACCTGACGATCCAGTTCCCGGCGCTTACGTTGCTTGCCGAGACCTTCTTCCCTCTTCTCGCTGTGTAATTGAGGGAACAAGCGATGGAACGGAATCTCTCATGGCACTATCTCTCACCTACAGACAAATATCGAAGTCTATGGAACCGGGTCGCTATTTCGACGGCCGGACGGGCCTCCACCTGCTGGTCAAGAAGAATGGCCGGAAATACTGGGTCTATCGGTTCACGCACAATTCCACCCGTCACGACAAGGGGCTTGGGGCTTTCCCCAAGATGCCACTGGAGGCGGCTCGTGCGGCGGCTATGAACGCTCGCATAATGCTGTCTAAGGGTGTCAGCCCTATTAAACAGTTCGACAACAACGAAGCGGCCAGCGCAAAAAAGCAGAAAGAAGTGCTTCCTGTAATTGCCCCTGAACAAGAGGAAGACCTTAGGTCTGCCGAAGAGCCTAAAAAAACACAAAGCAAGACTTTCGCGGTCTTCGCGCTCGGCTGGCTAAAAGAACGGTCGTCTGAATGGAAAAACCAGAAGCATTGCGACCAGTGGGAATATACCCTGTCCCACTATGCTTTCCCGGTGATCGGGAGAAAACCGCTTGATGAAATCAACACGGATGACATCCTACGCATCCTTCAGCCGATATGGGCAGGTAAGACTACAACTGCTTCAAGACTGCGTAGCCGTATTGAACGCATCTTATCTGCTGCGACAGTTCTAAAATTACGGACGGGGCCAAACCCCAGCATCTGGCGAGGCCATCTCGACACGATCCTTGCCAAACCCCGGAAAGTTTCGCGGGTTAAACACCACAAAGCCTTGCCATATGCGGACCTGCCTCAGTTCATACAAGAATTGCAGGCCCGCGAAGCTATTGCTGCCCGTGCACTTGAGTTTTCAATTCTGACAGCTGCAAGGACCGGCGAGGTCATCGGGGCTAAGTGGTCAGAAATACGCGGCGATGTGTGGCACATACCGGCCGAAAGAATGAAGGCTGACCGTGAACATAGGGTGCCGCTGAGCCCACGGGCGCTTACCATCCTGCGCCAAGCACAAAGATCAAAACACGACGAAGATTACCTATTCTCTAGAAATGGCAAGCCGCTGAGTAATATGGCTATGCTGACATTGCTGAAGCGCATGGACGTGAAAGTTACCGTGCACGGATTTCGGTCCAGCTTTCGCGATTGGGTAGCTGAAGAAACCTCGCATAGTGGGGAACTGGCCGAGATGGCCCTGGCCCACACTATTAGCAACAAGGTGGAATCAGCCTACCGGCGGGGAGACCTCCTCGTGCCCCGCAGACAACTCATGCTTGATTGGGAAGCGTATTGTCTCGACTCGGCGCAAAAGAACGTAAGACTGGTCGCCGCGTAGCGCGGGACGGCCCACTGGTTGCTTGGAGTTTAGGAATCCAATGAGGAAATCGAAGGTGAAGACTGCCCCGACGACGCCCGCCGAGGCGAACCCGGAGGCAATCAGGGAGCCGAACCCAGAGGCGGCCGGGCTAGGGGTACTTATTCAGCATACCTACGCCAAGCGCCCAGTTTCCGATTACATAGATCTAGTAGCGGCAGCTGGTGCCCGAAGCCTCACAGAAATGGACAAACGTGATGAGGCGCAGAGCATAGCGATAGAGCAACATGAAGCCCTGAGAAAACACAATCTCAAGGGCGCGCTTGCTAGAGCAAGCAATTATGAGCCGAAAAAAGAAATTGTCCGTCAGGTATATGACGCGCTTGCTGCGCAAGTTGGCAAGCCGCCCAAAACCAACGTGCTTCATAGGGCGGTTCTAAAAAAACACCCGGAACTCAAAAATGAATTGAGTGATCACACCATCCGGAAATGGGCCATGAAACTGAACAAGGGCGAAGACATTTAGGTTTTTGCTAGCAGCTACCCATCAGATTCCTTGAGCAGGACACCCTAGGCGCTAAAACTCAGTCGTTGCCGCATTGGCAAGAACTCTGAGGACGCCATGAATACTCCCAAGAATGCTGATCTTCCACGTCGCTTCCTAAGGCTCCCTGCTACTGCCGACAAAACAGGCATGGGAGGGTCAACGATCCTTGCGTGGGAGGCCTTGGGGAAGTTCCCGCGTGCGGTCAGGTTGGCGCCAAACCTGCGTGTCTGGCTCGAGTCCGATATAGACGAGTGGATAAGGGAACGGCACGCCAAGCGCGACCATGACACTCCTACCGCTAGGAAAGCGGGTCCCCATGTTCGCTAGTGACAAAGCGGACGTTTCCGGCTCGGAGGTAATAATTCACCCGGCGATCTGTTTCCTCTTCGTGCTTGACCCAGCACCTGCCGCCACTTTCAACATCGAGACATTCACTGACGTTCCGAAGGGTGGTCGGAGACCCAACCCTGACCCGCTGTGCAGGCGTCATGCGAACCTGTCGCTCGATATGGTGGCAGATATTATCCCGGAACTCGAAGGCCTGAACGCGCATGGCGCAGCGATATACGTCGCCGTCAATCAGTGCGAAGGCCAGCGTAGCAAGGCGACGGTTACACGCGTTCGGGGCGTCCATGCTGACTTTGATGGCGCGCCACCCGAAAATTTGGAAGCGGTACGCGCGCGGCTGCAGCCGACTATCGAAGTACAATCCAGCGCACATGACCGACGCCATTTCTACTGGCTGGTCAAAGATAGTGAAACTATCACCCTCGATCTGGCCGAGGCGATCAATAGAGGGCTGGTTGAATTGGGTGCGGATCCAGCGGCCACTGACGTTTCTCGACTGCTTCGTCTTCCCGGCTTCCGACACATGAAATATCGCCAAGGAGGGGCCTGATCATGGGTGTCCATGTTTCCCTAGACTTATACCCCCTGACGACCGTCATTTCGTTCGGCCCGAGATATACAGCGGCACAGATTGAAGCTTCGCTTCCTAAGGCAAAGCCAAAACCCAAGCGTCAGTCGCCCTTTATGGCGTCATTCAAGGCGGTTGACGACACCCCACGCCAACGGGCCGTTCTTGCCCAAGCCACCTCTCACATAACTGCAAACTGTGACTACGACCGGTACCGCGACATAGTCTGGGCGCACCTAAGCCTTGGCTGGTCAGACGCCGAGAGCCTAGCGAAACAGTGGTGCGAGACAGCGCCAGACCGGTTCGATGATGCCAACTTCAATCAGGTGGTGGCGAGTTACGACGGGAACCGTAGTCCCACAATAGGAACGATCATCCACTTCGCGCGGCTCGGCGGGTGGCATGAGTAACGTTGCGCATATCACAGCACACCAAATAGACCCCCTTTCTGAAGTACAGAAGCGTTTTTGCTTGGTCGACTTGGCCGGGGAACTTCGGGTGGCTGACCGCCAGCAGATTGCCGACGTACTTGCGGGTCGCCGATCTGGTGAAGTGGCCTTTTATAAAGTAGCCGATGCCACCAAATTGATGGCCCGGTTCCTTGAGGCGCTGGCGGCGCCGTCTAAGCCGAAGCAGGTGATCGAGGCCTTTTGGGTTAGCCCGGCCACCCACGTTTACGATGCCGTGGCGTTCAGCCCCTTACCTCAGCCAGCTACAACCTTGAACTATTGGGTGCCGTGCCCCGTGATGCCCGCACAGGGTGACTGGTCGATCATCCAAGAGTTTCTTCTGTGCATATTATGTAACGGCAACCGCCGCCTTTATAATTACCTGCTCCGCTACATTGCCCACATGCTGCAGCGCCCAGAGGAGAAGCCCGGCGTTATGCTGGTCTTTCTTGGCGGCCAAGGAACCGGCAAGGGCACGTTTTTCGTGTTGCTGCGGCGGCTTTGGCCCAGGACAACGCTTCAAGTCTCAGACGTGGACCACGTGGTCGGCCAGTTCAACGCCACCCTCGAACGTAACTACGCGATATGCATGGACGAGGCCCTGTTCGCCGGTGACCGTAAAGCTCGTGACAGGCTCAAGTCCCTAGTGACCGAGCTGCATATTACCATCGAGCAGAAATACCAGCCCCGCCGCAGTATCGAGTCTTTCCATCGCTTTGTCGCAGCTAGCAACCACGACCATTTCGCTAACGTCGAAGCAGATGACCGGCGCTTCGTCTTCTTCCGGGTATCAGACAAGCACCAAGAAGACCTCGTCTACTTCGCCGCCCTGCACGCGGCAATTGACGATCCAGCGGTAATCGCGGCGATGGTCCATGACCTGCTGGCGATAGACCTAAGTGGCTTTAATGTAAGAGAACGCCCCAAGACCGAAGAGCATACAAACCAGAAGCTGCAGTCACTTCAGGGGTTTGACCGCTACTGGCACGAAGTTCTGCAGTCAGGGGACTTCCATCCCGGCAGTGGCTGCTCTCCTTGCAACCCTTGGGATGAACCGGTTTTCGTCAGCACTTCAACGCTGCAACGTGGCTGGCAGGAGTATGCGAAGGGGGTGCGCCAGTTTGCACCACAGCAAGTGCGAGACATCCACCAAGCCATGAAGCGCCTCTGCCCGGCGGCCAAGAAGGATCGTCCCCAAGTCCGTAACCGGCAAGAACGCGGCTACCAGTTACCGGCGCTTTCAGTTGCCAGAGGAACGTTCGCCGCTGCCATTGGTGGCCACGTTGACTGGAGTTTTGACGATGACGGGGCCGCCGATGCCTCCTAATCGCCGCTGTAACACCCATTTGGAGGCCTTTTTGGCGCTGGCGCTGCCGGCGTTGCCAAAGGTTGCCAGAGGCACTGGCAACAAATCCTCTAATGATCGCGGGCGCTTACGGTCATTTGCCAGTGTTGCCAGTACTTTTCCTAAAAATAAGAAAATAGAAGAAATAGGAGACAGAGAAGGTTTGCGGAAATCAGTGGCAACGCTGGCAAGGCGGCCGCGCTGGCATGAACCGGTATCGGATTTCGCCCAACACGCGAACCAGTCGCCGAATGGCAAGCACGTAAGCCGTGACACCCCACCTGCCAAACACGCCCAGCACACCCAGCCACCGGCTAGACGGCACGTAAACCGGCCTAACTTTGAACTATCAGGGGTACAGGTAAGATTATGAGACGGACATTTTCTCTAGTTTTGGGGCCCAGTAAAATATCGGTTTTAGCATTCGATCCGAAGGGACCGGCTATCGAACTGATGATCACATCTCCGCATGATGATCCAAGAAGATTGCAGGTCCCGGTTGCAGCTAGCCTTCATACCCTACGGCGCAGGCTGGCTTTTCACGGCGCGATCACCAGAACAGCAGAAGGAAGAAAAGTCCGTGATATGCTCTATGAGTTCTGCAGGTACATCATGAATAATCACGGCTGGTGTAAGCCCTATCGGCTTTACCCGACAGAAGATGCCGACTTCCATGAAGAAATTAGATGGAAGCCCCAACAAGCCACTGTCTAGCCAGCACGTAGCCCCAAGCCCCTACTCAGCTTCCCCCGCTATTCCGCACCACAATGTAAGAAGCCCGCCTAACCGGGGGGTACGACCCGGCCCGCCCAGTGATGTGGGGTAGAACTGTCACGAGAAGCCCCCAGAGCCCCTGCTCATAGGTTTGTAGCAGAGTGATCTGGTCACTGCGGATGGGGCGAGGGTTTGGCAGGCAGTCCTTGTGGAACATCCCAGTAGCCAGCCCCATGTGGGAAAGCCCCTTCAGTCTAGCCCGCCCTAACTTGCGACTAAGGACCGCCTGAGCTGACCTGCGGCCGTGGCGGAATGCGTTCTGGTTGCCGTATGGCGGGCCCCTGCGTGGAAGATTGATCGTCATCTTGGATTATCAAGCCCCAGTTAGAGCGTCAGAGACTGATATTACCCCCATCCCAACCGATGTGAATCTAGGACTAACGGGCGCTACCCTGTCAGGAGACCCTAGAAACCAGGGCTGAGCGCAGTGCGAAGCTAGCGCAGCTTAGAGACCTAGAGGCTGAGATGGCGCTGGTTGGGGTGCTGGAGGGTCCTAGGTGGCGGGGTAGGAAGCCGAAGACGGCGTGACATTGTCACGGCCCTGTCCCCGGGCCCAGTCGCTTGATGGAGCGCACGCCACGCAGCGATAATCCTGCTGAGGTAATAGAGGGGGCAAATTAGGGGGTTAAGATGCCAAAAATGGAATGGTGGTCGGCAGTTCAGTTAGGGTGTACGCTGTTTTGTAAATTAGATCGCTACCGACCCGCGGGACAATGATGCGCAATATTCCGACAATCATATGGGTGTGCGTAGGAATTGCCTGCTTAAGCGCTAGCTACCCATCCGTTTCCTTTGCTTTAGATACTTCCGAACAAGAGCGAACTTGCTCTGAACTTGGTTTCAAGAAAAAGACTGAAAAATTCGGCAGCTGTGTTCTTGAGTTAGTAAGTCGAAGGAGTTCTTCCGCTCCTGTAATAACAAAAGCTCAACAGAAGGCAGAGGGACCGCCCCCTGACGGAACACCAGAAGATGCGACGTGCAGAAGCTATGGAGCAGCGTTAGGTACTAGCGAATATGCCTCCTGCAGGGTCCAGCTATTACAAGTTCGGTTTCAACAACAGCAGTATGAAAGGCAAGCGCAGATTTATGCGGAGCAGAAAGCGCTTGCAGAAAAACAACGTGAGCAAGCGAGAGCAGAGAAGATGTTGCGCTTCGGTCTTGGTATGATGAGCTCTACCAGTCCATATTTTTCTGATGGCCTAGCTCGCGGTGCCATGGCAGCTGAACTGGGCTATTTGCCACCTCAGCCCACCCCACCAGAGCCTGTTATAGTAAATTTACCCGGTATGCGTTTGAGGTGCAGTTCGTTTGGAAACACTTACACCTGCCGATAAATATTGAACCGACATCTAAGTTCTTATCGCGGGCGCTTTTAGCGCGACAACTTGATCACGCACTCACCAAACGTTTCGGTGCCTGCCTTAAACCCGAGGTCCGCACACTTAGCCTTAGCGTCATCTAGAGATGCCGCCGGTTGGGCTTGTTGTGGTGTGGGTGGATTAGGCAGTTGCTGCTGAGGGGTAATTACTGGAGTTGGTGCAGGAGCGCTAACTGGCATCGGTCCCGGATAAATTGAGCCAGTCCACAGGATGTCCCAGTTATGGGCAAAAATCCCACAGGGGGAAGAAATGCCATATTGGGGGCGCAATACATTGCAGCGCCCAAGAGCAGCAGAATCTAAGTTTTCCCAAAAAATAGCATCATCTCGGACACTGTCCGACAAGCCGCAAACTTGTTTGTCACCTTCTGTTGCGACTGCAAATACAGCTTTGCCAAAGGGACTATTAGCCATATGGCCGTATTGACCCAAAGCCTCCGATGTCATTAACGCCTTGCACTGGGGCGACAAGTAACTACCAAGAGCAGGAAGAACAGTCTGCGGTGCTGCGCATCCCGAAAGTGCAAACACTGCTAGGCTTGCAGTTATGCAGATCAGATTTTGCATATATGACTTTATAGCGGAATCTTTAGAATTTTTATCAGCCATAGAATAATCCTCCTTTTGGTAGTTAGTAGGCATCGAAATTAGCTATACCATGAATGTAACACACAGCGGATTCTCAGCTAGTGGGTGAAGTCCTACAATATAAAAATAGGGCTATATATTCAGCCCAAAGCAGGTCTAAGTGGCTTTAGCAATTATCATCCTCGCCGCCGCCACAGCGCTAATCATCGCGTCCGTCTTCAAACGTAACCTACAAGCCAGAGCGGCGTCGGTAGCGAAGCGGGAAGCAGGAATAGCTAAGCTGCCAATCACCCTGTGCGTACGAAGTGAGATCGGTGAGTTCAAGGTGCGGGATAAGAGCGACGTATGACCCAGTTGATATCGTGGCAGTTGATACTGGTCATCTGGCTTGGCATGGTCGCGACGGTTGTGACCCACCAACTCATATTTGAGCGCCAGAGCTACCTAGAAGAAAGCTACCCTACGCTTGCCCTGTATGCGGTCTTTACGTTGTTTGCCGCTCCGCTACTCTGCCCCTACTTGGTATTCTGGATTTGCAAAGAGTGGGCATGTGGCCGGCCACCCAAGGTCAGGCAGAAAATAGAACGACCAGTTGAACGTGAGACAATGCGCTGTGGCTGGGCAATCGCCCAAAGTGGTGGCACCTTGATCGCGCAGACGGGCGATCAGATCGAGATCATAACGCGCGAAGGCACTGAGACTATGACAGTTGCTAAGTACGAAGCGCGAAAAACTGTGCAGGAGAAGACGATATGAACCGCTCGCTCACATCAGCCCTGCTCGCCGTAACGCTCACGCTTGGATGCGGTGGCGTGGCTGTGGCTCAAGCTCAGAGGCCCGCACAGGTTCAGGTTGTTGGTCCTTGGACTGCGATACATGCGGCTATTGGTCGTTCTGATTTCGCCACAGTAGTGCGGTTGCTGCGTCCATTAGTTGCTAAGGGCGATGCGCAAGCGCAGTGGTGGCTTGCCTTGTCGTACAGGGCTGGTCGAGGCGTGGCTCAGGACTACAAGGAAGCCGCGCGCCTGTATGGCCTAGCAGCAGCGCAGGGATATTCGTATGCGCAGGTCAATCTTGGCGGTATGTACGCCAACGGCATTGGCGTGGCGCAGGACTACAAAGAAGCTGAGCGATTGTATGGACTAGCTGCAGCGCAGGGTGATCCGGATGCGCAGTACGGTCTTGGCGTGCTGTACTACAACGGTCAGGGCGTGGCGCAGGATTATGTACGCGCACATATGTGGTTTAATCTTGGGGCGATTTCAGGAGACAAAGACGCCGCATCCAATCGCGATATCGTCTCCAAGAGGATGACGCCGTCACAGATTGAACGAGCGCAGGATATGGCTCGCAAGTGTCAGGCGTCGAACTTCAAGCAGTGTGATTAAGAAATGCCACTGAAACTAACATCAGTCCTGCTAGCCCTATCGCTTGCTGCTATTGTTTGGCTGACCACGGCATTAGTGCGTGTTGAAAATCAACGCTATGCCATTGTGGTCGGTATGTGTCCCACTAAGGCAGATACACGGCTACCGCCCCACGTTCAGTCGCTCATTAACGCCGAACTTCCTCCGGACCTAGATTGCTTGGCTAAAGTCCAAACGCGAACAAGCTGGATGGGGCATGTCCTTTACGCGTTGACGGATTGACAGACCCCAGCATCCTGCCCATGAGCCAGTCGCTCTACCGCCTCAAACTCCCGCTCACCCTTGCCTTCACCCTGCTGTCCGCTTGCACAGCCGTCCAACCCACGCCGTCAGCCCCGGCCATCCAGGGTGACGCCCACGGGCGCATACAGCGTAGCGAAGCCGCGAGGAACGCCTTCAAGTATGAACATCCCTGCCAGCGCTAATTACAGCTATGATTACCCCAGTACCTCTGCCATCGCACAGCACCACCCGAAGCAACAACAGCACACGATAAATCTCCGAAAGTAGGAGAATTGCACCAAGCTGCAGTGCGCCTCCCCCCAGCGCCACCTTCAGAAATACAAGTCATGGCAGGGCCTTTCACAGTGATATGGCCCGTCTTTAGTTTTCCTGTAGCCCCACCAAATAGCTTCACAAGCCTATCACGTGCTTCTATTGCTCCAACTGCAGGGCATGGCTGATTAGCTCTACAAGTTCCGTCCATTTCTCTTGCTGCTACACCGGATATCCTGATCCTCGGACCCTCGGCGCACCAAATTGGTCCATCACCGTCCCAGACAGCAACAGGGGTGCACTTAAAACTTTTCCCAGCACCAACGATCTCGACAGCTTTCGCAGGTGGGAGACCCAGGGCAGTTGTAAAAACTATCATGCTGGCGACCGCGAACATTCTCATGCAGATCATTCATCTAGCCTAATAAGCGCAAGCTCCGCGCGGGATAGAGCCACCTGCCTGTACTCCATCAAGTACTCGGGCTCTTTGGATTGTCCGCGAAGCACGAAATCAACATTCGCATCCGGTTTCAGAGCGGACAGGTAACTGTACAAGGCATCAGTGGAACGAAACTTCTGACCATCCACGCTAACAATTCGGTCACTCACCTTTGCTTCGGTAAGGGCTACTTCTTTGTCAGTCTCTATCCAGTCGATTACCAGATAACCTTCAGGGTTTAACTCGTGGTCGTCCAGCTTCCATGGGTTGGAAATGACCATGCCTGAGATGTTGACCGAACGGTTTTTGAGAGGGTCTGGTTTTGTTTGCAGTGGTGTTTCGACATCAATTGACTTTCCCTTTCTATCAACCGTGATAGTTGCCCGATCACCCGCCCCCCGTAACCGATCAATAAGATCAGATAGACTTCGTACTGGACCCGAGCCATTTACCTTTACGATCAGATCTCCAGGCTGAAATTTCGCATTATCCGCATACGCCTTCGCAACCCTAGGCTTGATGTCATCTCCGAAAGTAGCCGTTGCGAGGGGCAACAACTTGAGCCGCGTGTCTTTTCCGTCTCGTAATAGTGATATGACACGACAAATAGCGGGCATAGGCTCAGCAAGGCTTACGGCAGAGGCGTTAGCGTCATTCTTATCTGAGTAAGTAGCGGTGTTAATGCCCACAACCTGTCCATTTGACGCGTTGATAAGTGGCCCACCCGAATTACCACTATTGATGAGAGCATCTGTCTGAACATGCTCATGCGGGTAAAACCAAGAAACCCCCGATACGATCCCGCGAGTTGCTGTGTATGGAATGTTCCAAGGATGACCGTAAGCAAGAACGGGTGTCCCCGGCGATGGCAGATCGCCACAACTTAACTTCGCTTCTATCGCAGCGTTGGGGATGTTGCTCGCCGGTATCTGAAGGACCGCCATATCAATGTAAGCGTCTACGTGAATGCGCTTTGCGGTGACGGCAGCGCCGTCCTTGAAGGAGACTTCAATCTTGGCTGGTGATCGGGTCGCGACGTGGGCGTTTGTGAGTAACCACCCGCGTTTACGGTCGATAAGGAAGCCTGTGCCTGTAGAGCTCCCACCTTCATCCTTGTTCAGACCTATATCGCCCAAGGTCTTCACTTTGACAGTGTAGAGCGCGGCATCCCGAAGTATCTCCTCAGGCGCAAGATCAGCGTGAGCTGGGCTGACTAGGAACAAGCCTAGTAGGCAGTTTGCAGACCAATATATGAAACCCACCAGATCCCCCGATTCTGAAGCACGCTTGCCAGACAGTGTAGGGCAAGATCGTCACCACTAGAGAACTAGCTACTCACCCCATCCCCAGCACACCGGATCGACCGAGCAAAACCGTAAGTATGGGGAGCGTAGGTACCATCAACGGAAATGGGGGTGTGCCGGGGTAGTGGGGTCTGACCTAGGGGGATTTTAGAGGGCCTAGTTGGTGTCGTGAGACTAGGTGCTAGCTGGATGGTGGCTGGCGGGGGGGGTGTCACCCACACCGTGGATCGGCTGAGCAAAATCGTAGGTAGGGGACGCGTAGGTACCATCAACGGATTTAGGGGGGTACCCGGTGGGTGGGTCTGGCGTAGCGGGATTTTGAGCACCGTAGAGGCCCTTGCGGACTGGCTACGTAGCCAAGTAGTCGGTGCCTTGAAGGCCCTGCGGGTTCTTCTGGCGGGCCTAGCCAGCTGACCTTAGTCGGACGGCATCAAGCAAAGAGGGAACAGAAGAGGGAACGCCCGTGCGGCGAAGTAAAAATCCCTTGGTATTGCTTGACTGTTGGCGGACAGGGAGGGATTCGAACCCTCGAACGGCTTTCACCGTTACACACTTTCCAGGCGTGCGCCTTCAACCACTCGGCCACCTGTCCGCATCAGAGGGTTGGGGAGATAAACTGTCCGGCCCGCCCTCGCAAGTCCCTTGAAAAGACTGCGGAAAATCCCAGAAATGGCGTCTGGAAGCCTCAGTCCGCCCCCGGCATGGCAAAGTCGCGCCGGGCCGAGACGATGGAGATGGTGTAGCCCGCCACCACGTCGAACAGGCACATCGCCACCAACAGGAAGAAGGCGCTGGTGGCGAAGCCCTTCAGCAGCAGGAACTCGACCAGCGCCGCCACAAAGGTGAGGGTCGAGAAGGCGTGGTTGAGAATCTCGCCGCGCCCGGTGCGGGTCGCCTTCACGATCTCCACAAAGAGCAGGCAGAAGGTCGCGGTCACGAAGACGTCCGCGCCGGTCAGGCTCCAGACATCGCCGGATGGCATTGTGATGGGAATGGGCTGCGCCAGCAGCGTGGCGGCATCCTGTCCCGCCAGTCCGCCGCCAAAGGCGAGCAGATTGTAGAATCCCAGCGCGAAAAGCAGCAGTGGAAAAGCGCCCATGTCGTGAAGCCCCGGTCTTATTCTTGGTCGCGCCGCCTAACGCTCACGGTCGCGCATTTCATGCGCGGCCTGCTGGGCGGTCGCTCCCGCGCGCCAGTCTACACGGATTCGCGGGCTAGAGTTCTTCGGCGCCGGCGCGGCCGCGATGGCGGCGCAGCAGCCAGCGCACGCCAAGCAGGTCGGCGCCGCTCACCAGCATGCGGCCGAAATTGGTGTATTTCGACTGGCCGGCCGTACGGTGGCGGTGATTCACCGGCACGAAACGAACCTGCCAGCCCTCGCGCAGCGTCAGCGCGATCAGGTAGCGGTGGATGTGATCGAAATAGGGCATCGCCAGGAACAGGTCGCGGTGGAAGGCTTTCAGGCCGCAGCCTGTGTCTGTGGCGCCGTCCTTCAACATCCAGTTGCGGAAGGCGTTGCCCGCCTTCGACGCCAGGCGGCGGCTGGCGGTGTCCTTGCGCTTGGTGCGGACGCCGGAAACCAGGCCCACGTCGGGGTCGGCTTCCAGCAGGCGCAGCAGCTTGGGAATGTCGGCGGGGTCGTTCTGGCCGTCGCCGTCCAGGGTGATGATGATGCCGCCCCGCGCCGCCATCACGCCGCTGCGAATGCCCCGGCTCTGGCCCAGGTTGCGGTCGTGGCGCAGCACCCGAAGGGCCGGAATTTCCGACTTGAGCGCGCGCAACGCCTCCGCTGTGCCGTCGGACGAACCGTCATCGATGAAGATGATCTCGTGCGAGGCTTCAGGCGCCAGTGCGGCGGCGATCTCGCGCGCCAGCGGGCCGACATTGGCCGCTTCGTCCTTGACCGGCACCACCACCGATAACGCCACGCTCATTGCGAATTCCTACGGGACACTGGCTGGGACCGGCCTTATACAGGCTCAAGACCCCTCGCAAACAGGGCCGGGTCACCGGGAAACGCATGGCAGACGGCGATTTGGCGGAGGAAGCGACGGCGGCAACGGGCCCGAAGGGCATTCCGGGCTTCCTGGGCCGCCATCCGCTGCCGATTCTGTCGCTGCTGTGCCTGCTGCTCTGGCTGCCCGGAATCGTCAGCCTGCCCGCCTTGGACCGCGACGAGAGCCGCTTCGCCCAGGCGTCGCGGCAGATGATCGAGTCCGGCAACTATGTCGATATCCGGCTGGGGCAGGTGCCCCGCTACAAGAAGCCGGTGGGCATCTACTGGCTGCAATCGGTCACCACCGCCGCTGCCGCACCCTTTGTGGGCACGCAGACGATCTGGACCTATCGCCTGGCCTCGCTGTTGGGCGCGCTGCTGGCGGTGTGGCTGACGGTGTGGACCGCCCGCGCCGTGCTGCCGCCGCTGGGCACGTTTGTGGCGGGCGCTGTGATGGCGGGCACGCTGTTGCTGACGGCCGAAGCCAGCATCGCCACCACCGACGCGGTGCTGCTGGCTTGCTGCGTGGCGATGCAGGGCGTGGCTCTGCGTGTTTACAAAGCGTCGCGCGAGGCGGATGCGCCATCGCCGTCCAACAGTCTGCTGCTGCTGGGCTGGGTGGCGCTGGGGCTGGGCATTCTGGTCAAGGGTCCGGTGACGCCAGCGCTGGCGGCGGTGACGCTGATCCCGCTTTGCCTTTGGGACCGGCAATATCGTTGGCTGGCGCGTTTCCGGCCATTGCTGGGTCTGCCGGTGGTGCTGGCGATCGTGCTGCCCTGGCTGATCGCGATTGCGCTGGCCAGCAATGGCGCCTTCTTCGAACAGTCGCTGGGCGACGATTTCGCCGCCAAGCTGGCGGGCGGGCAGGAGAGCCATGGCGCTCTGCCCGGCTATTTCCTGGCTCTGTCCGCCGCCACCTTCTGGCCCGGCATCCTGTTTCTCTTCCCGGCCATCGCCGCCGCCGTGCCGCGTCATCGCGAGCCGGTGATCCGTTTCCTGCTGTGCTGGGCGGCGGGCTGGTGGCTGCTGGTGGAGATCGTGCCTACCAAGCTGCCGCACTACATCATCAATGCCTATCCCGCTTTCGCGATCCTGGTCGCGGCCTGGCTGAACGGCCCGGCGCTGGCAAACCTGTGGGGAAAGATCGCTGGCTGGGTGGCGGGTGTGCAGTTCGTGGTGGGTGCGAGCGGGCTCGCCGCCGCGCTGGTGCTGTTGCCGCGCCTGTATGGCGGCGGCGATATCCCTTGGCTGTGGGGCGTGGCCGCTCTCGGCATCATCCTCGCGCTGACGGCGCTGAGCCTGCACATCCTGGGCAAGCGGGGCTGGGCACTGGTGGCGATGCTGGCGGGGGCGCTAGCCTTCTATCCCGCTATCACTGCGGGCGCCGGGCCCCATCTGGATCAGCTGTGGATGACGCGGCGGCTCGCGGCTGAAACCCAGCGTCATGTAGCGGCGGGCGATCCGCCGCCGGTGCTGGCGGGTTATGACGAGCCCAGCATGCTGTTCGCCCTGGGCGCGGACCTCGGGCTTTCCGACGGCAAGGGCGCTGCCGTGATCGCGGCGCGCAATGGCGGGCTTGCGCTGATCGAAGCGCAGGAACGAGGGCCTTTCCTCGCCAGATTGGCGGAGTTGCAGGCCGACGCCGCGGCGCTGGCGACGGTGGAAGGCTTCAACTATTCGCGCGGCCGCAAGGTGCTGGTGACGATCTATCGCGTCGGCCAGACCGCGCCGTAAATCTGTGCGAAGCGCGCTGCTAGGCGCGTTAATCTCTGTTGCGATTTACCGTAAACGCGAACTCCGCTTCGTCCCGGATTGGGGCACCGCTAGCGTGCCCGTTCCATAAGGCAGTTGACGGTGATGAGAGACAGAAGGCGTAACCTGCGTGGTGACAGGGGCTTTGGAAAGCGGCTGGGCGTGTGGTGCCTGGGCACGCTGGCTCTCCTGTTGCTGTTGGCGACCAATCTCTATTTCCGTTCCGGCGGCGCATCGGCCGAGGATGTTTCTCTGGGTGCGCTCCGGGCGGCCTATGCGCGCGTGCAGCCGGGCGAGACTGCCGCGCCTGACCTGGCGGGCCTGGGCTTCGACACCGCCAATGGCGGTGTTCGCCGCCTGACCTATCTCGGGTTGATGGAGTATTTCGCACCCAAAGACAGCAGCGGCTTCGACCAGATGGATCCGGCGGCGCAGAAATGCCTGAGCACTCCGGACGGCTGCAGCGCCTATATCTTCCGTCTGGCGCGGGCCACCGGCAGCGAGCAGCACGCCACGTTCGGTTTCGTCAATGCCGCGGAGGCTTCCGGACCGCGTGCCGAGGTCGTGTTCCTGATCCATGATGGCCGTGTCGCCTACAAGGCGATGACGGGGGTCTAGTGCAGCCGTTACAAGACGGAAGGCGCCAATGAAAAAGGGCCCAGAAAGGAGCCCTTATCATTTGTGCTGAATAGTCCGAGCCCGCGCGTTAGCGCGGCGCGAGGACCATCATCATCTGACGGCCTTCCATCTTCGGATACTGCTCCAGCTTGGCGAAAACTTCGGTGTCCTTCTGGACCCGGGTCAGCAATTCCATGCCCAGATGCTGGTGCGCCATCTCGCGGCCGCGGAAGCGCAGGGTGACCTTGACCTTGTCGCCCTCATCAAAGAAGCGCTTCATCGCCCGCATCTTCACGTCATAGTCATGGTCGTCGATGGTCGGGCGCATCTTGATCTCCTTGATCTCGATGACCTTCTGCTTCTTGCGGGCCTCGTTGGCCTTCTTCTGCTGCTCGTACTTGAACTTGCCATAGTCCATCAGCTTGCAGACGGGCGGCTTGTTGTCGGGCGAGACTTCGACCACGTCGAAGCCCTTTTCCTCGCCCAGCGCGAGCGCCTCGTCGAGGCCCAGCTCGCCATACTTGTGGCCGTCATCACCGATCAGAAAAATCGTCTTGGCGGTAATCTCGTTATTGATGCGCGGACCTCCCTTGATGGGGGCCTTCTGGTCCTGCTGAAAACGCCTGGGGACTATGACTCTCTCCTGGTTTGGTAACGTACGCGCACGCCTGAACGGTCTCGCGAGGGGGGGGCAGCCAGCCTCACGAAACGGTTTGTCCGGTCATGCAGTGGGTGGATCCTCGGGCTACGGCTCAACGCAGGTCGGGCGGGACGGCTTCGGCCGAGAGCATAGAAATTGCCGCGTCCAGCGCAAGGCTTTCCTGCTTCTCCACCCCCAGTTTCCGCACTGTTACGGTACGATTCTCGGCTTCCCGGCGGCCCAGAACGAGCAGATAGGGCGTCTTGGCGAGGGAGTGCTGGCGCACCTTGTAGTTGACGGTCTGGTTGTCCGTGTCCAGCACGGTGCGAATTCCGGCGGCTTTCAGTGCCGCCACGACCTCGCGGGCATACGGGTCGGCGTCCGACACCACCGTGGCCACCGCCGCCTGCACCGGCGCCAGCCAGAGCGGGAACTTGCCGGCATAGTGCTCGATCAGCACGCCGATGAAGCGCTCCATCGAGCCGACAATGGCGCGGTGGAGCATCACCGGCGCATGCTTGTTGCCGTCTTCGCCGATATAGGTCGCGCCCAGCCGTTCGGGCATGTTGAAGTCCACCTGCAGTGTGCCGCACTGCCATTCGCGGCCGATGGCGTCGGTGAGGGTGAACTCGATCTTGGGGCCGTAGAAGGCGCCTTCGCCATGGTTGAAGGTGAAGTCCAGCCCGGCGGCGCGGGTGGCTTTTTCCAGCGAGCCTTCCGCCAGGTCCCACACCGCGTCCGAGCCGATGCGCTTTTCCGGCCGGGTGGAGAGCTTCACCTTGACCGACTCGAAGCCCAGGTCGCGATAGGCGCGCAGCAGCAATTCGCAGAAGCTTTTGGTCTCGTCCGTGATCTGGTCGTTGGTACAGAAGATGTGGGCGTCGTCCTGGACGAAACCGCGCACCCGCATGATGCCGTGAAGCGCGCCCGACGGCTCATAACGGTGGCAGGAGCCGAACTCGGCCAGCCGCAGCGGCAGTTCGCGGTAGGACTTGGTGCCCTGCTTGAAGACCTGGATGTGGCCGGGGCAGTTCATCGGCTTCACCGCCAGGGTGCGGTTCTCGTCCTCGACCTCAGCGATGAACATGTTCTGGTGGAACGTGTCCCAGTGACCCGACTGTTCCCACAGCTTGCGGTCGAACAGCAGCGGCGTCTTGATCTCGTTGTAGCCAGCCTCGCTGACGCGGCGGCGGATGTAGTTTTCCAGCGTGCGCCACAGCGCATGGCCGTTGGGATGCCAAAAGACCTGGCCCACCGCTTCTTCCTGCATGTGGAACAGGTCCATCTCACGGCCCAGCTTGCGGTGGTCGCGCTTCTCGGCCTCCTCCAGGCGGGTGAGATAGGCGTCCAGTTCCTTCTTGTCGCGCCAGGCGGTGCCGTAGATGCGCTGGAGCTGCGCATTCTTGGCGTCACCGCGCCAATAGGCGCCCGCGATCTTGGTCAGCTTGAAGGCGTCGCCGATCTCGGCGGTGGTGCGAAAATGCGGCCCGCGACAGAGATCGTGCCAGTCGCCATGCCAATAGATAGAGACGTCCTCGTTCGACGGGATCGAGGCGATCAACTCGGCCTTGAAGCTTTCGCCGATATCCTTGAAGTGCTGCACCGCCTTGTCGCGCGGCCAGACTTCACGGCGGGTGGGGCGTGCTTCCTTTACGATCTCGTGCATGCGCGCCTCGATCTTCGGAAGATCGTCGGGCGTGAAAGGTTCGGCGCGGGCGAAGTCGTAATAGAATCCGTCATCGATCGCCGGGCCGATGGTGACCTGGGTGCCGGGATAGAGATCCTGCACGGCCATCGCCAGCAGGTGCGCGGCGTCGTGGCGGATCAGCTCCAGCGACTTCTCGTCCTTCCTGGTGATGATGCGGATATGGGCGTCGCCTTCGAGCGGGCGGAACAGATCCCACTCCGTGCCGTCGACCTCCAGAATGAGGGCGGCCTTCGCCAGGCCGGGCCCGATGGCGGCGGCGATGTCGCTGCCGGTCACGCCGTGCGGGAACGTCAGGGCCTTGCCGTCGGGCAAGGTCACGGTCACGGAGGCGGCGGGCGCAGACACTGGCAACTCCAGGGAAAAACAGGGCCGGACCTTTGGCGCAGCCGCTGTTCCCCGTCAAGCGTTGCGGCGTCATGGGCTTGTTTTGAAGCCTTTGGAGGCACATATTGGCCATCTGAGGGAGGGGTCCCGCACATGGAGGTTTCCACATGAAAACCAGCAAGATTTTCATCACGGCCCTGGCCACCGCCGCCGTTCTGACGGCGCTACCGGCCTCTGCCCAGTCCACCAGGCTGCGTTGCCTAGACGTCAAGAATATCAGCGACACCAGTTCCCGCGATGGCGGTGAAACCCTGATCTTCAAATTGCGGGACGGGCGCATGGTGGTGAACCGCCTGATGCAGAAATGCGATGGTCTCAGGTTTGGCGGCTTCGCCTGGCGGACCGCGCCGGGCGGCGAAATCTGCGAAAGCAGCCAGACACTGCGCGTTTTGGTGACCGGCGAAATCTGCCGCTTGGGCAAGTTCGACGCGCCGATTAAGTCCGCATCGCGCTAGAGCTGAATACAGAAATGAAGAAGGGCCGGTTCTTTCGAACCGGCCCTTTTCTTTTGCGGCGTAGAGCTAGTGCCCCGAGCCGTCGCCGGAACGGCTCATTTCGAACAGGAACCAGTGACGCTTCTCGGCGGCGTCGATGAAATTCTCCAGGATCGAGGCTGTGGCGATGTCGTCATGCTTGTCGGCCACTTCATGGGCGGCGCGCATGGCCTTTATCGTTAGCTTGGTGTCCGCCATCAGCTCGATCAGCATTTCCTGGGCGCTGACAAATTCCTTGTTGCTGTCCTTGATCGTCTGCAGCTTGGCGATCTCGCTGATCGAGTGGATCGTCTTGCCGCCGATCTTGCGAACACGCTCCGCCAGTTCGTCGGTGGTGGCGTAGATTTCCGCCGCTTGCTCGTCGAACAGCAGGTGATAGGAGCGGAAGTGCGGCCCGGACACGTGCCAATGGAAATTCTTGGTCTTCATGTAGAGCGCGAAGGCATCGGCCAGGCAGCCATTCAGCGCCGCGGCGATTTCGGGAGTGGCGTTGCCGGACAGGTCGGTGGGGGTGTCCAGGCGAGTATTCGATTTTGCGGGTTTGCTGGGCTTGGCCATGGGAATCCGCAAATCAGCTGGAAATATAGATAAGTTGGAACACCTATAAACTATGGAAGGTTCCCGGCTTTTTCCAGAAGCGCACAAAAGAAGAAGGCCCGGTTTGCACCGGACCTTTTCTCTAGCTGCGACGGCCCATGAAGTCGGGCTTGCCCAGCGGCACACCCCGATGGCGCAGGATCGCGTAGGCCATGGTGATGTGGAAATAGACGTTGGGCAGGGCGAAATTGTTGACGTAGTCCTTGCCGTTGAAATTGAATTCGGCGTTGGGGAATTTCAGCGTTACGGCCTTGGTCTCTGCGCCGGAGAAGGCCGCGGCATCCAGGCCCTTGAGGAACGCAACCGTCTTGGCGATGCGCGCCTGCAGATCGGCGAAGCTGGTCTCGTTGTCTTCATATTTCGGAATTTCGGCGCCTGCCAGGCGGCCACCGCAACCCTTGGACATGTCGGTGGCGACCTGCACCTGCTTCACCAAGGGATACATGTCGGGCGCCAGCCGCGCGTCCAGATAATCCTTAGCCGGGACCTTGCCCTCGGTGGCATGGGCTTCGCCCACTTTGAGCACATGGGCGAGATTTTCCAGCATGAAGACCAGCGGCGGGACGGAAGCATCGTAGATAGTGAAAGCCATGACAGCCCTTTCTGTTTTGGAGGCGCACTCCAACCTCAAAACCCCGCCGTCTTCAACAATTTTAAGCCCCTGACGCGGGCAGGGGCTTGAGCGCGGCGGTTCTATTCTCTATTCAGCCGCCATGAGCGACGAAAACACGATGCCCGACCGGCTTTCGGTCAACCCCAAGAGCCCGTTCTACAACGCCGAATTGCTCGAACGCGGCGTCGGCGTTCGCTTCAATGGCGCAGACAAGAACAATGTCGAGGAATATTGCGTTAGCGAAGGCTGGGTACGGCTTGCCGTGGGTAAGACCGTGGACCGCCACGGCAACGCCATGACCGTCAAATACAAGGGCACGGTCGAGCCCTACATGCGCACGCCGGAGTAACACCTCCCGGCAGCGCAGCGAAAAAGCCCGGCGTTTCCGCCGGGCTTTTCCGTTATAGGGATGAGAACTTAGCGGTTCGAATAGATCTGTATCGTCACACTGGCCGCATTATTGGCGCGGCACCGCAGAGACAGGCTTTCCACATTGCGGACGTTACCGGGCAGATCCACCTCATGATATACGCCACGGCGCAACATATACGCCACGGCGCAACATGTCGCCGTTGCGGATGTTCAGCCGCTGGCTGCGTCCATTTGCGAAACGGGCGGTCACGGCGCTGCAACTGGCATCCGCGTTTACCGGCATCAAGGCAATGGATACCACCCGCCGGCCGCGCAGGCCTTGGGATGTCATTTCGATGTCACGACTGCCCTCGAAGCTTTCACGGCCGACCATCTGCCAGTTGTTCGCGGAATTATTGGTATTGTTGCCTTCGTTGTTACCCACGTTGAAAATGCGCGCCCAAGTGTTCATCCAGTTCGGGCCGCGCATCCACTCATTGCGATAACGCCCCACATCGGCGCTGATCTGGATCGTCGCATCGCGCCTGTCCAGGCTGGTGCAGAGGAAAGTGAGGCCGTTCAGGTTGCGGTTATCGCCGGGCAGGTCAACATTGACATTTCGCCCCTGGTTCAAACGGCCGTCGAAAATCTGCTTGGTTCGACCATTGCCAAAACGGGCATTGATCGAACGGCAGTCAATATTGCTGCCCATGGCGCGTAGATGGATGCTCTCCACGGGTCCACCCAGAACGAAGGGCTGGGTGTCCCGGTCCATACCGCCGGGGCCTGGGCCGCCTGGCGGTTTTGTCGGGCCCGGACCGCGAGTACCATCCACGGTCACCGTGCCGATCGTCACGTTCCCGAGGTCCTGGTACTCACGAAACTGTGGCGTGGTCTGGGCGATTGCGGCAGCCGAAGCGCCGACGCAGAGGATGGCCGTAAGGGCGGCGAGTGTGGTGTTCTTCATGGTTGGTCTCCATGCATTGCCGCACGCGTAATTGCGCACGGATGCCCTCTCGCCGGTGGAAACCAATGCGGAGCGTTATAGTTCCGTCCTGCTGGATTTTGCGCGGGCCTTAGCCCGCATATTCGACCTTGCCCAGGCTGATGACGAAGATCAGCGCCTGATTGGGCGGGATGCGGCCGGGGCGGCCTTCGGCGCCATAGGCGAGGGGCGAGGGCACCACGATCTCCCACAGATCGCCGGTCTTCATCTTGAGCAGCGCGGTGCGCCAGCCTTCGATCAGCTGCGCGAGCTGGAAGCTGCGCGGCGTGCCGATGGGCGAGTTGTCGAACGAGGTGCCGTCGATCAGCCAGCCGCGATACGAGACGGTGACGGTGTCGAGACGGCCCAGCGGCGAGGTGGTGCCCTTGCCCGTCACCAGCGCGCGATACATCACGCCGCCATCCAGCGTCTTGACGCCGGGCATCGTGGCATAGGTGGCGAGGAAGCGGGCATTGCCCTCCGCCGTCACCGGATAATTCTTGGCGACGGTTTGCAGCGACTCCGCGGTGGGCACGGCCGGAATGGCGGCGGCGTCGGTGGTCGGGGCCGCGCCGGTGGAAGGCGCAGCCGCAGGCGCATTGCGGGCCACCGTGGTGGGGGCGTCGCTGGTGGGCGGCGCGTCGCCCGCGACGGCAGGCACAGCGGCATTTGGGTTGGGGGCAGCCGGGCGCGCGGCCGGAGCCGGGGCAAAGGTGGGGGCCGAGGCCATGGGGGCGGCGTCGCTGGTGGGCGGGGCATCTGCCGCAGGGGCCGGGCGAGAGGCCACAGGGGCGGGCGCGGCGGCCACAGGGGCTGGGCGGGCGCCGGGGGCTGGCGGCACCGCCGGGACGGCGGGCTGGGCCAGGGCGGGGCTAGCCAGGGCGGCGAGGAGGGGCAGGGCAATCAGGGAGCGGATCAACATGGCCGGTCTTTTAGCGGGTAAGGAGCGCCCCGGCAAAGCCGGGGGGAAACGGTCCAGTGGACCGTTTCCAGCGACGAACGCCCGAAGCGTAAGCGAAGGGCAGGGCCAAATTGTGAGCGGGGCGCTTTTGGCCGCAGCCCGCCCCAATTCGGGCACCAAGACCTGGCCCCAAGACCCGGCCCCGGTCCCCGGCAAAACCCCAAGGGGTTGATATTCGTTTTGCGATTGTGTGCCCCCCCCCCCCCCCCTCCCCTGAGGGGAAGCGCGGCGCGACGGTGAAAAGGCAGAACATACATGCCGCGATTTTATCACGGCCGGGATGTGGCCTGAAGCCAGGGGGATAAGTTGTAATGCTGCGGACAGGCGCAGTTACGGCGCGCTGCTACAGACGCCACGACAGGGCGAACTGATAGGCGGCATCGGCGCTTTCGATTCTCCCATCGTGAAGGTCGAGCTCATCCGCCGCGTCATTCATCTTTATGGAGAACCACGCCAACTCGGTGTTGGCCGCGCTGGTGCGGAAATCCGTCGCGATGCGACGCAGGGCCAGCGATTCCGTTGTTATCGACGTTTCCATGGGAGAGAGAACGGGCAGGTGCGCTTTATTGTTCCGCATACGGCAATCAAGGCGCGCCGCCTTGATTGCCTGATGTTTCGCGCACCCGCGCTAGTCGTTCTCGTCGATGATGCAGATCAGCGCACCACAGGCCTTGCAGTGCACGGCGTCATAATCGTGCCGCACCAGGCCGCAACTGGGGCAGGGATGGCGCACCTTGCTCGGTCGCATGGAGAGCTGGATCAGGCGGAAGAACAGCGAGACGCCGCCGATCATGATCAGGATGGAGATCAGGCGGCCTGCCACGCCGGGCAGCACGATGTCGCCAAAGCCGGTTGTGGTCAGCGTGGTGACGGTGAAATAGAGCGAGTCGATGTATGAGCCGATGGCCGGCAGCCTTGCGGCGAAGATGCTGTGCACCAGCCCCGCCATGACGAAGACGAAGACCAGCAGGTTGACCGCTGCCTTGACGGTGTCGGCGACGGGGGTATCGCGATAGCGCCCACCCGCCAGCACGCGCCAGAAGGCGGCTTCGTGGATCAGGGAATAGGCGCGCAGCGCCCGCAGGAAGCCCAGATTGATGCCATAGAAAGGCACGACCAGCGACAGGAGCACCGCCAGGTCGGCCCAGAAGAGCGGGCGCTTGAGCCACTGCTTGATGTCGCCATAGGTCCAGGCGCGCAGCACCATGTCGGCCAGCAGCAGGGCGGCGATCAGGTAATCGATGGCATAGAAGACCGCAGTGTGGGGGACAAAGGGCGCGGCGATGAAGAAGGCGATGACGCAAAGATCGAAGATGATCCACATGCCCTGGAAGCGCAGGGCATAACTGCCCTCGCCGAAATAGAGCTCGCGTAGCTGGGCGCGGTTGGGCAGGGCCATCTGATTCCTTTTGGGCGATGGTGCCCGTGCGGGGCGGGCAATGAAAAGGGCCGGATTGCTCCGGCCCTTTTGCATTGGAATGTTGGCGGACGCCGTGGACTAGAAGTCCATGTCGCCCATGCCGCCCATGCCGCCGCCGCCACCGGGCATCGACGGGCCGCCGTCCTTCTTCGGACGGTCGGCGATCATCGCTTCGGTGGTGAGCAGCAGGCCCGCGACCGAGGCCGCGTTCTGCAGCGCCACGCGCACCACCTTGGTCGGATCGACGATGCCGGCCGCGATGAAGTCCACATACTCGCCGGTCTGGGCGTTGTAGCCGAAGTTGGACGACTTCTGGTCGTTCAGCTTGCCGACCACGATGCTGGCTTCCTGGCCGGCATTCGAGACGATCTGGCGGATCGGGTACTGGATCGCGCGGCGCACGATGGCGATACCCTGGTTCTCGTCCTCGTTCTCGCCGGTCAGGTCCTTCAGCGCCTTGATGGCGTAGAGAAGGGCCGTGCCGCCGCCCGGGACGATGCCTTCCTCGACCGCGGCCTTGGTGGCGTTAAGGGCGTCATCGACGCGGTCCTTGCGCTCCTTGACTTCGATCTCGGTGGCGCCGCCAACGCGGATCACCGCAACGCCGCCAGCCAGCTTGGCCAGGCGTTCCTGCAGCTTTTCCTTGTCATAGTCGCTGGTGGTCTCTTCGATCTGGGCCTTGATCTGGCCGACGCGGGCCTGGATGTCGGCCTTCTTGCCGGAACCGTCGACGATGGTGGTGTTGTCCTTGTCCACCGTGACGCGCTTGGCGGTGCCCAGCATGTTCAGCTTGACGTTCTCAAGCTTGATGCCGAGATCCTCGCTGATGACCTGGCCGCCGGTGACGGTGGCGATGTCTTCCAGCATGGCCTTGCGGCGATCGCCGAAGCCCGGCGCCTTGACGGCGCAGACCTTGAGGCCACCGCGGAGCTTGTTCACGACCAGGGTCGCGAGGGCTTCGCCTTCGACTTCCTCGGCGATGATCAGCAGTGGACGGCCGGCCTGGACCACGGCTTCCAGGATCGGCAGCATCGGCTGCAGGCTGGCCAGCTTCTTCTCGTGGATCAGGATGTAGGGGTCGTCCATCACCGCCGTCATCTTGTCGGCATTGGTGATGAAGTAGGGGTTGAGGTAGCCGCGGTCGAACTGCATGCCTTCGACGATGTCGAGTTCGGTTTCGACGGTCTTGGCTTCTTCAACCGTGATGACGCCTTCCTTGCCGACCTTCGCCATGGCCTTGGCGATCATGCCGCCCACTTCCTTGTCGCCATTGGCGGAGATGGTGCCGACCTGCGCCACTTCCTCGTTGTTCTTGACGGGCTTGGAGCGCTTCTTGAGATCGGCCACGACGGCGTCAACCGCCTTGTCGATGCCGCGCTTCAGGTCCATCGGGTTCATGCCGGCGGCGACCGACTTGGCGCCTTCGCGCACAATGGCGCGTGCAAGAACGGTCGCGGTCGTCGTACCGTCGCCCGCGACGTCATTGGTCTTGCTGGCGACTTCGCGCACCATCTGCGCGCCCATGTTTTCGAACTTGTCGGCCAGTTCGATTTCCTTGGCGACGGTGACGCCGTCCTTGGTGGTGCGCGGGGCACCGAACGACTTGTCGATCACGACATTGCGGCCCTTGGGACCGAGCGTGACCTGCACCGCATCGGCCAGGATGTCGACGCCGCGGAGCATCTTCTCGCGGGCGTCGGCGCCGAACTTCACGTCTTTGGCTGCCATTGGATAATTCTCCTAGATTCTGTTTTTGGATTTTGTGGCGGTGGGTATTGAGGGCGATTACTTCTTCGACGCCTTGCGGCCTTCGAGCACGCCCATAATGTCGCTCTCCTTCATGATCAGGAGATCCTCGCCATCGATCTTGACCTCGGTGCCCGACCACTTGCCGAACAGCACGAACTCGCCGGCCTTGACGCTGGTGGGAACCAGCTTGCCGTTATTGTCGGGGGCGCCGGGGCCGACGGAGACGACTTCGCCTTCCTGTGGCTTCTCGGCGACGGTGTCGGGAATGATGATGCCGCCAGCGGTCTTCTGGTCTTCTTTGAGGCGGCGGACAACGACGCGGTCGCCAAGTGGACGGAACTTCATGAGGAATCCTCTCTTCTAGTGGTCTGAATTCATTTGACATTCACGCGCAGGCAGCACTCAGCCATGGCGAGTGCCAACCCGGCACGCCCGGTATTTAGGCTCCCCCTCGGGAAGGATCAAGGGCCGGGCGCACCGAAACCTGGGATACCGGGCGGGCGGACCCGCGTTCTCAATACCGGAGAGGTTAATGCCCGTTCATGCTGGGTTCAGCCGCAGCGACCGATATTCCCGGCCTGGGCAGGGCAGAGTGAGAGGAGTTTGAGATGAAGACCTTCAGCAAGATCGCCCCGAAATTGATCATCGGCGCCGCCATGCTGGTCGGCGCCACCATCGCCACCGCCGCCCCCGCCGCCGCGCAGTCCTTCGGCTTCAGCCTTGGCGGCCTCGGCTATTCCCTGAACTACAATGATGGCTATGGCGGCTATTACGGGAATTATTATGGCCGCCCGAGCTACGGCTACTATGGCAGCCCTTATTACTATGACTATCCGCGTCCCTATTACGGCCGTCCGGCCTATTATGGGCGTTCCTATTATGGTGGTCGTCCCTCTTACGGCAGGCCGTATCGCGGCTATCGCCGTTAAAATCTGACAGACGACAGAAGCGGCTCCGGTGAAAACCGGGGCAGCTTCGCTTCAGGAGAAACGCAAATGAAGACGATCTGGAAAGCGGCGCTGGGCGTCACCGCGCTGGGAATGCTGGGGGCGTGCCAGCCCTATGACGGCTATGGCGGCGGCTATTATGGCGGCGGCGCAGGCTATGGCTATTGCGATGGCTATGGCTGCCCGGACAATTACTGGGACCAGCCGCTCTATTACGGCTCGGTCTATTATGGCGGCCGCTGGAACAATGGGCCCTTCTATTACCGCGACTGGAATGGCGGCCGTCAGTACTGGCTGGGCGGCAGCTGGCGCAACGACGATTGGCGCGGGGCGCGGCCGCAACAATATCGCGATGGCCGTTACGGCCCGGCGCTGGGCCGCGAATGGTATCGCAACAATCGGCCGGGCTTCGACCGCAACAATGATGGCCGCCCGGACTTCAATCTGAGTGGAGGGCGCGGCGGACGCGGCCCCAACATCGATCGCAACAATGATGGACGGCCCGATTTCAGACGCGGTATTGGCCGCAACCAGGGCGAGGTTCAGCAGAACCGCCGAAGCTATCCGGATCGCAGCGGTCGCGTCTCGGGCGAGCGCCCGCAGGCGCCGCAGGCAGGGCCGCGCGGCGATGGCGGCCCGCGCGGCGGCGGCCCACGCGGCGAGGGAAGATCCCGCGGCGCGCCACAGCAGTAAGTAAACAGAATCCTAACGCCGGGGTGCGAACCGCTCCGGCGTTAGGTTTCCACGGTTAAGACTTTGGAAACAGGCGCGCGGCAATAATTGCCGCATGACCAAGGTTCTCATCAACCTCAGCGCTTTCTTCGCCTGCGCCTTTCTGGGCGCGTCACTGGTGCTGTTCACCGGCTGGCCGCTGGCGCTGCTGTCGACCATCGTCGCCTTTCTGGGCACACAGCAGGTTTCCGCCACGCTGGCGCGCCGCCGCGACAAGCGCGCCATGGCGCGCGAATTCGCGCAACTCCGCCAGATGACGCTGGAGTTCCAGGGCCAGATCAGCGAGACGCGCGAACGCATGGGCGCGATCAACAACCTCATCGACGAGCGCACCAGCGCCCAGAGCCGCAAGATCGTGGCCGAGCTGAAGGTGCTGGAAAGCCTGATGCGCGATTTCGCGGGCAAGATCTCGCGCACCGCGACGCCGGTTCAGGTCAACCGCATTCCGTCCACTGGCCTCGCCGCCGCCTATATCTCCACCTTCGGCGACAAGAGTGAATTGCTGGAAACCATCCGCGCCAGCCTGGAAGAAAACCGCGTCGATCTCTATCTGCAGCCCATCGTCAGCCTGCCGCAGCGCAAGCTGCGCTATTACGAGGCGCTGTCGCGCCTGCGCGATGCGGGCGGGCAGGTGATCATGCCGTCGGAATACATGAACGTCGCCGCCGCGGCGGGCCTGATGTCGGTGGTGGACAATCTGCTGCTGTTCCGCTGTGTCCAGGTGCTGCGCCGCCTTGCCGCCAAGACGCGTGAGATCGGCATCTTCTGCAACATCTCCGCCGACACGCTGGCCGATGCCGAATTCTTCCCCCAGTTCCTCGACTATATGGCGGCCAACCGCGACCTGTCGGCGCTGATCATCTTCGAATTCTCGCAGGAAGCCGTGCTGAAGGCCGGTCCGGTGGGCGAGCAGAACCTGGCGCGCCTGTCGGAGATGGGCTTCGCGCTTTCGATGGACCATGTCGAAACGCTGGCGCTGGACTTCGTCAAGCTCAAGAGCATCGGCTTCCGCCATCTCAAGGTGCGCGCCACCACCATGGTGCAGGGCATGAGCGGCGCGGGCGCCGCCGTCGCCGCCGAGGATTTCAAGAAGCTGCTGTCGCGCCACGGCCTCAACCTGATCGCCGAGCGGGTCGAGGACGAAAAGACCGTGCTGCAGCTGCTGGACTATGCCGTGGACTTCGCCCAGGGCTATCTGTTCGGCGAACCCCGCGCAGTGCGCGACGATATCGCCAAGCCGGTCCTGCCGGACCGCGATGCGCCTGTTATTCCGTTCAAAAAAGCCAGCTAGGCGTTTTGCGGCGTTGACGGCCCGGACGAGCCATGTCATCGGCTTGAGTCATGACCACGCGCCTGCTTTCCGGCCTCTCCGACATCGCGCCCGGCTATGACGCACTGATTTGTGACGTCTGGGGCGTGGTGCATGACGGCCATCGCGCCCATGACGTTGCCTGCGACGCGCTGCGCCGTTTCCGCCAGACGCGCGGGCCGGTGGTGCTGCTGACCAATGCGCCGCGCGTGCCGTCGGCCGTGGAAGAGCAATTCGCGGGCTTGGCAGTGCCGCCCGACTGTTACGATGTCATCGTCAGTTCCGGCGGCGCGGCCCGCGCCGAGATGGCGCGCCGCGCCACGAGCGGCACGCTGCCCTTCTATTATCTGGGCACCGGCCGCGACACGTCCATCTTCGACGGCCTGGATGTGGAGATCGCGCCGCTGGACGCCGCCACGGTGATGCTCTGCACCGGCATGCGCGACGACGACAATGAAGTGCCCGCCGATTACGCCGAAGAACTGGCGCGGGTGCAGGCCAAGGGCCTGACCATGCTCTGCGCCAATCCCGATCTGGTGGTGCACCGGGGCAAGCGGCTCTACTGGTGCGCCGGCGCGCTGGCCCTCGACTATGCCGCCATCGGCGGCGAGGTGATCTATTACGGCAAGCCGCACGGGCCGGTCTATGACATGGCGCGCAGCGAGATCGCGGCTTTGGCCCCGTCCGCCAGCCGCTTCCTGGCCATCGGCGACGGCATGCCCACCGACATCAAGGGCGCCAACGGACAGGGGCTGGATGTGCTTTTCATCGCCGACGGCATTCACGGCGAGGACGTCGAGCCTTATAACCCGGAGCATGTGACCGCATTGCTGGGGGGCGGCGGGACACACGCCGCCTATGCCTTGCGCGCCCTCAAATGGTAATGCGATGACGGTCTATCTCGAAGACATCAAGGTTGGGCAGTCGGATTCCTATACCCGCACCGTCACAGAACGCGACATCCAGCTTTTCGGCGAGGCCACCGGCGACATGAACCCGGTGCATTTCGATGAAGACTATGCCCGCAAGACCATCTTTCGCGGCCGCGTCGCCCATGGCGCGCTGACCATCGGCTTTCTCTCCGCCCTGCTGGGGACGCAGTTGCCGGGCGCGGGCACCATCTTCCAGAGCGCCACTATCGCGTTCAAGGGCCCGGTGCGGATCGGCGATACGGTGACGGTCACCGCCACGGTGCAGGCGGTCGAGGGCCGCGTCGCCCTGATCAACTGCATCTGCACCGTGGGCGAAGTGGTGGTGATGGAATCCGACGTCAAGGTTCTCGTGCCGAAAAAGCCGAAAGCGTAATGCGCATCTTTCGTCATTTCAGCGATGTGCCGCCGCCTTTGCGCGGCGCTGTCGTGGCGGTGGGCAATTTCGACGGTGTCCATCTGGGCCATCGTGCTCTGATTGGTGAAGCGGCGCGGCAGGCAAGGGCCTCGGGCGCGCCCATGGCCGTGCTGGCCTTCGAGCCGCATCCGCAGGAATTCTTCCGTCCGTCGCCCGAAAGCTTCCGCCTGACGCCGCTGCGCACCAAGGCGCGGCTGATCGCCGAACTGGGGGCCGACGCCTTTTTCGCGCTGCCCTTCGACGCCGCCATGGCGGCGCGCACCGCCGATGTCTTTGTCCGCGAGGTGCTGGTCGAAGGTCTGGGCGTGTCCGGCGTGGTGGTGGGCGAGGATTTCGTCTTCGGCAAGGGCCGCGGCGGCAATCTCCAGACCTTGAAGGACGAAGGCGCGCGCCACGGGTTTTCCGTCACCGCCTTCCATACGGTTCTCGCCAATGCCGCCGCCGCAGGCGAAAAAACCGAGAAGATTTCCTCCACCCGCATCCGCGATGCCCTGAAGGCGGCGCATCCGCAGGAAGCCGCCAAGCTGCTGGGCCGCCACTGGGCGGTGGAAGCCCGGGTCGAGCATGGCGACGGGCGCGGCCGTCTGATGGGGTTCCCCACCGCCAACATGCATCTGGGTCACTGCCTGGCGCCGGCCTTCGGCGTCTATGCCGTGCGCGCCAGCATCGTGGAGAACGGCCAGGTGCCCAATGGTGAGATAAGCGCGCGCCATGACGGCGTCGCCAATTTCGGCATCCGGCCCATGTATGAAGTGACGGTGCCGCTGATGGAGACCCACCTGTTCGATTTCGACGGCGATCTCTATGGCAAGCATCTGTCGGTGGAGCTGGTGGACTATATGCGCCCCGAGATGCGCTTCTCCGGCATGCCCGGCCTGATCGCCCAGATCGCCGAGGATGCCCAGCGGGCCCGGGAAATCCTGGCCAAGTGTCCCCGGCTGCCCGCGCTGGACGCTTAATCCCGGGCGGGATAGAAGCGTCCCCATGTCAGACAGCCCCGCGCAAACCCCGGATTTCCGGGCGACTTTGTTCCTCCCCCAGACCGATTTCCCCATGAAGGCGGGCCTGCCCGAGGCGGAGCCCAAATGGCTGGCGCGGTGGGCCGACATGGACCTCTATGGAAAGCTGCGGGCCAAGGCCAAGGGGCGGCCCCTGTTCCTGCTGCATGACGGCCCGATCTACGCCAATGGCGACATCCATTCCGGCACCGGCCTGAACCACATCCTGAAGGATTTCGTGGTGCGCAGCCAAGGCATGCTGGGCATGGACGCGCCGTACGTTCCGGGCTGGGACTGTCACGGTCTGCCCATCGAATGGAAGGTCGAAGAGAAATTCCGCGAAAGCGGCCGCAACAAGGACGAGATTCCGAAGGACGAACTGCGCCGCGAATGCCGCAAGTTTGCCAGCCACTGGCTGGGCGTGCAGCGCGAGCAGATCAAGCGCCTGGGCCAGATCGGCGATTTCGAACGCCCTTACATGACGATGGATTTCAAGGCCGAGGCGCGTATCGCCCGCGAGGCGACGAAGTTCGTCGAGAACGGCCTGCTCTATCGCGGCTTCCGCCCGGTGATGTGGTCGCCGATCGAGAAGACCGCCCTGGCCGATGCCGAGGTTGAGTATCACGAGAAGCAGTCGCCCACGATCTACGTCAAATTCCCGCTGGTGAAATCATCGCCGGAACTGGCGCACACCTTCATCGTCATCTGGACCACGACGCCCTGGACCATTCCGGGCAACCGCGCCATCGCCTTCTCGGAAGAGATTTCCTACGGCCTTTACGAAGTGGCCGACGCCACCGACGGCTCGCTGGCCCGCGCCAGCGAGCATCTGTTGCTGGCCGACACGCTGGCCGAGCAGGTCGCCAAGAACGCCAAGATGATGCTGTCGCGCATCCGCACGGTGCCCGCCGATGAACTGAAGACGCTGGTTGCGGCGCATCCGCTGCGCTCGCTCGGTTACAGCTTTGAAGTGCCGGTGCTGCCCGCCGCTTTCGTCACCGCCGACACCGGCACCGGCTTCGTGCACAACGCGCCCGGCCATGGCGAAGACGATTTCGAGCTGCTGGTCAGCCGCGACCGCGAATACCCCAACAAGAATCCCGACGCCTTCAACATGGTGCTGGCCGACGGTTCCTATGCGCCGCATGTGCCGCACTTCGCGGGCAAGCGCATCCTGACGCCGGAAGGCAAGGACGGCGACGCCAATAGCGCGGTGATCAAGGAGCTGATCGCCCATGGCAAGCTGCTGGCCAAGGGCACGCTGCGCCATTCCTATCCGCACAGCTGGCGCTCCAAGGCGCCGGTGATCTTCCGCGCCACGCCGCAATGGTTCGTCGCCATCGACGAGTCGTTTATGAACGGCAAGACGCTGCGCGAACTGGCGGTGGAGGCCATCGCCAAGACCGACTGGTATCCGCCGCGCGGGCAGAACCGCATCGGCGCCATGGTGGAAAGCCGCCCCGACTGGGTGCTGTCGCGCCAGCGCGCCTGGGGCGTGCCTCTGGCCATCTTCGTCGACAAGGCGAGCGGCCTGGTGCTGAACGACAAGGCCGTGTTCGACCGCATCGAAAAGGCGTTTGAGGCCGAAGGCGCTGATGCCTGGTTCACCTCGCCGCCGTCGCGCTTCCTGGGCGCGGATCGCAACCCCGAGGATTTCGAGCAGGTCACCGACATTCTCGATGTCTGGTTCGATTCCGGTTCGACCCACACCTTCGTGTTCGAAAATCCGATCAACGATGCCTGGCCGCAGGCCGAGCAGGCCGACCTCTATCTGGAAGGTTCCGACCAGCATCGCGGCTGGTTCCAGTCCTCGCTGCTGGAAAGCGTCGGCACAAGAGGCCGCGCGCCGTACAAGGGCGTGCTGACGCACGGCTTCGTCCTCGACAAGGAAGGGCGCAAGATGTCCAAGTCGCTGGGCAACACCCTGGCGCCGCAGGTCATCGCCGAGAAAAATGGCGCCGAGATCCTGCGCCTGTGGGCCGCGTCATCCGATTTCACCGAAGATCTTCGTATTGGTGATGACATCATCAAGGCGAACGTCGAATCCTATCGCCGCCTGCGCAACACGATCCGCTTCATGCTGGCCAACCTGTCAGGCTTCGACGAGAAGGAGCGCATCGACCGCGTGGCGATGCCGGAGCTGGAACGCTTCATGCTGGCGCGTCTGGCCGAGCTGGACGAACAGGTTCGCGCCGCCTATCGCGGCTTCGACTTCAACCTCGTTACCACGACGCTGTTCAATTTCTGCACCAACGATCTGTCGGCCTTCTATTTCGACATCCGCAAGGACGCGCTCTATTGCGACCGTGCCGACAGCATCCGCCGCCGCAGCGTCCGTACCGTCAGCGACGAAATCTTCCGCCGCATCGTCACCTGGTTCGCGCCCATTCTCTGCTTCACCATGGAAGAGGCGTGGACCACGCGCTTCCGCGACCAGAGCGTGCATCTGCAGGATTTCTTCGCCGTGGGCGACGACTGGGCCGATGCCGACCTGCTCACCAAGTGGAAGCGGCTGCGCGAATTGCGCCGGGCCGTCACCGGCGCGCTGGAACTCAAGCGCGAAGCCAAGGAGATCGGCTCCAGCCTGGAAGCCGCCGCCACCTTGCAGCTGTCCGACGCCAGCGACCTCGCCATGTTCGACACGGTGGATCTGACCGAGATCGCCATCACCTCCACCGCCAATGTCGTGGCGCTGGCGCAGAAGGACGCGCCGCCCGGCTATGCCATGGTGGAGATCACCCGCGCCGAAGGCGAGAAGTGCGACCGTTGCTGGCGGGTGCTGCCGGAGGTTGCAATCTCGCCCAAGCATATCTGCAACCGCTGCACCCAGGCGATTGTAGGCTGAAACCGTGAGCGAAGCCGTTCTCATCGAATCGGGTCACCGCCGCCTGCGCCGGATCGGCCTTGCCATGGCGGTGCTGGCCTTCGTGGCGGACCAGGGCCACAAGCTGGCCATGCTTTACGGCTTCGGATTTGCGCAGATGGCCCCGGGCGAGGCAGTGCCGGTGACCTCGTTTTTCAACCTGGTGATGGTCTGGAACCCTGGCATTTCCTACGGTTTGTTCCCCGCCACCAGCCCCTGGGGAACCGCGCTGCAGGTCAGCCTGACCTTGGGCATGATCGCTTTCCTAGCCTGGTGGCTGTGGAAATCCAGCTCTCTGGCGGTGTCGGTGGGCTGCGGCCTGGTGGTCGGCGGGGGGCTGGGGAACCTGCTGGACCGGGTGGTGTATGGCCGGGTGGCCGATTTTTTCCACTTTCACGGCTTCGGCTACAACTGGTATGTTTTCAATATTGCGGATGTGGCCGTGACGCTCGGCGCCATCGCTTTCATCTATGATGTGCTGAAGCCGTCGGAGAGTAGCAACGATGCGTAGTTCGACCTTGGCCGGAACCGGCGTGATCCTTGCCGTCGCGGTGACGCTGACCGGCTGCCAGAGCCTGCGCGAATCCGCCGGCCTCACCAAGGCTTCGCCGGACGAGTTCGCCGTCACCACCAAAGCGCCGCTGGTGATCCCGCCGGGCTTCAACCTGATGCCGCCCACCCCCGGCGCCGCGCCCACCAACATTCCGGATGCCAGTACCGCCGCCAACACCGCCCTGTTCGGCGGCGACAACGCCACCGTCGCGGCCAACCTGACGGGCAATTATTCCGCCGGCGAGCGCATGCTGCTGGCGTCTGTCGGCGTCAACCGCGCCGATCCCGGCATTCGCCAGCGTCTGCAATCCGATCGCGGCGCGATGCAGGGCGCGGAGGCCAGCTTCACGGCGCGCCTGCTGGGCACGCCCGCCACGCCCGGCAGCGGGACGATCAACGCCGATGCGGAGTTCGAGCGCCGCCGTGGCGTGACGCCGCCGCCCGCCCCCCGTGCATCGAGCGGCGGCTGGTTTGACTGGTTCTAGAGCCAAGCATTTCCTGATCTCGGCCTCATTGGCCGTTGCGCTGTTTCTTCCGGCGGCGGCGCAGTCACCGGCGCGCGACGTGCGGGGCGGTCAGACCTTCCAGTTCTCTCTCGCCAATGGCTTGCAGGTGCTGGTGATCCCCGATCACCGCGCCCCCGTCGCCACCCAGATGCTGTGGTTCAAGGTCGGCGCGGTCGATGATCCTGCCGGCATTTCCGGCATGGCGCATTTCTTCGAACACATGATGTTCCGCGGCACCAGGAAGGTGCCGGGCGAAGGCTTCACCCAGGCCATCGCCCGCAATGGCGGCAAGAGCAACGCCTTCACCTTCTACGACTACACCGCCTATTACGAGCAGATCGCCAAGGACCGGCTGCCGCTGGCGATGCAGCTGGAGGCCGACCGCCTCGCCAATCTCGATCTCTCCGATGCCAATGTCGCCACCGAGCGCGAGATCGTGATGGAAGAGCGCCGCATGCGCACCGAGAACGATCCGCAGAGCCTGATGGGCGAGCAGATGAACGCGGCGCTGCACCTCTCGCATCCCTATGGCCGCCCCGTGGTGGGCTGGATGGAAGAGCTGCGCCATATCGACCGCGCCAGCGCCACCGATTTCTACCGCAAGCATTACGCGCCCAACAACGCCATCCTGGTGGTGGCGGGCGACGTTACCGCCGAGGAAGTGCGCGTCATGGCACAGCGCGAATATGGCGCGCTGGCCGCCCGCCCGCTGGTGCAGCGTTCCGAGAGCGCCCATCCGCCGCGTCTGGCGGAATCGCGGCTGCGCGTGACGCGCAACGACGCCAAGGTGCCGGTCTTGAGCCGTACCTATCGCGTGCCGTCCTATGCCACGGCCCAGCCGGGCCGCGCCGAAGCGCTGGAAACGATGGCGCAAGTGCTGGGCGGCGACCAGACGGCGCTGCTCTATCGCGTGCTGGTGGAGCAGCGGAAGCTGGCGACGGAAGCGAGCGCTTCCTATGACGGCTATCGCCGCGACAATGGCGAGTTCAGCGTCTATGCCATTCCGCGTCCCGGCGTGACGCTGGAGAATCTGGAACGGGCGATGGACGAAGTGCTGGCCACCGCCGCCCGCACCGCCCCGAACACGCCCGACCTGGACCGCGCCAAGACCCAGCTGATCGCCGCTGTTACTTTCCGCCGCGACAGCCAGTACCAGATGGCGAGCGCCTATGGTCAGGCGCTGACCATAGGCCTGACGGTGGAAGATGTGAACGCCTGGCCGCAGCGCATCCGCGCCGTCAGCGCCAATTCCGTGCGCAGCGCCGCAGCCGGTCTGAACCGCCGCGAATCCGTGACGGGCTATCTCCTGCCGGGCGGAGGCGACAAATGATGCTGAAACGCTTCGCGCGCACCGCCCTGCTGCTGGTGGCCACAGTCGCCGCCGCCAACGCCGCCGATGTGCGCAACATCGATCTCGGCCCTCAGGCGCAGGTCTGGTTCGTCGAGGATCACACCGTTCCCATCGTCTCGTTCAACATCTCGCTGCCGTCCGGATCGGCGCACGACCCGCGCGGCAAGCCGGGCCTGGCCGCGATCACCGCCGCGATGATGGACGAAGGCGCGGGCAATCTGAACGCCGCTGCCTTCCACCAGGCGCTGGCGGCCAAGGCGATCCAGTTCTCCGCCCGCGCCGAGCGCGACTTCACCGTGATCAGCGTCAGCAGCCTGGCCGCCGATGCAGGCGAGGCGATGCGCCTGCTGCAACTGGCGCTGACGCGGCCGCGCTTCGACAATGAGCCGCTGGCGCGGGTGCGCGCCTCCATCATCCAGTCGCTGCAGCAGGATGCGGCCGAACCGTCTTCCGTCGCCTCGCGCGCCTTCATGCGCGACTTCTTCAACGGGCATCCGTATGGCCATGCCAGCAATGGTGACGTCGCCAGCATCAATTCGGTCACGCAGGGCGATGTGCGCGGTTTCGCCAAGGGCCATTGGGTCAAGAACGGCATCAAGATCGCCGTGGCGGGCGATATCACCCAGGCTGCGCTGACGCGGCTCTTGGGCCAGACATTCGCGCCGCTGCCGGGCATCACCGTTCCGCCGCCGCGAGATGTCGGGCGGCTGGGCCGCCCCGGCGTGCATGTGGTGCCGATGGATGTGCCGCAGCCCACGGCGGTGTTCGGCCTGCCGGGTATCATGCGCGGCGATCCGGATTTCATTCCCGGCTATGTCGCCAACTACATTCTGGGCGGCGGCGGTTTCTCGTCGCGCCTGATGGATGAGGTCCGCACCAAGCGCGGCCTCACCTATGGCGTTTCCACCGGCCTGCAAAATTACCGTAAGGCCAGTGTGATGATCGGGCAGGTGGGCACGCGCGCCAACGCCATCAACCAGACTCTTCAGGTGGTGCGCCAGACCATGGCCGATTTCGCCAGCCGCGGCCCCACCCAGGCAGAGCTGGACGATGCCAAAACCTATCTGACCGGCTCCTTCCCGCTGGCCTTCGCCTCCAACACCGGCATCGCCGCGCAGCTGGGCACCTTCCAGCGCCAGGGGTTGGATGTGGGTTATGTCGTGCGCCGCAACGCACTCATCCAGGCCGTGACCATCGATGATGTGCGCCGCGTCGCCCGCCGCCTGTTCGATCCGGCGCGGTTGACCGTGATCGTGGCGGGCAGCCCGTCCGGAGGCACCGCCGCCCAACGCCCCCGCCCGCCGGTGGTGACGCCGCCGCCCGCCGCCCAGGCCCCCGCGAAGCCGGTGGATAAGCCGGACACGACAAAGCCCCCGGCACCAACGCGGTAATAATCGCCGTCGCGTCCCGTTAGACTGGGCGCTTCATGAGCCGAATCCGCAGACTCTCCGAAGGCACCGTCAACCGCATCGCCGCTGGCGAAGTGGTCGAGCGTCCTGCTGCCGCCATCAAGGAACTGGTGGAGAATGCTATGGATGCGGGCGCCACCCGCATTGCCATCGCCACCAGCAATGGCGGCGCCGATCTGCTGCTGGTCGAGGATGACGGCATCGGCATGAACGCCGACGAACTGGCGCTGGCGGTGCTGCGCCACGCCACTTCCAAGCTGCCGGTCTTGGGCGGCGAAGATGATCTTTCGCACATCGTCACCATGGGCTTTCGCGGCGAGGCGTTGCCATCGATTGGCGCGGTGGCGCGGCTTGCCATCGCCAGCCGCACCGCCACGGGCGAGGCGGCGGAGATCCGCGTCGAAGGCGGCGCGGTACAAGGCCCGTCGCCCGCCGGATTTCTGGGGCGCGGCCAGCATGGTACCCGCGCTGAAGTGCGGGAGCTGTTCTACGCCACACCGGCGCGGCTGAAATTCCTCAAGTCGGCGCGCTCCGAGGACCTTGCCATCACCGACATGGTCAAGCGCCTGGCGATGGCGCGGCCGCAGATCGGCTTCACCCTGACCATGGATGGGCGCGCCTCCCTCGATCTGCCGCCCGCCGACCGCCTGGACCGTCTGGCCAAGATTATGGGCCGCGAGTTCGGCGACAATGCCGTGAAGATCGATGCGATGCGCGAAGGCGTGACGCTGACCGGCTATGCCGGACTGCCCACCTACAACCGCGCCAACGCGGCCATGCAGTTCCTCTTCGTCAATGGGCGGCCCGTGCGCGACAAGCTGCTGGTGGGTGCGGTGCGCGGCGCCTATGCCGATTTCCTGGCGCGCGACCGCCACCCCGCGCTGGCGCTATTCGTGGAATGCGATCCGGCTTTCGTCGATGTGAATGTGCATCCCGCCAAGACGGAGGTGCGCTTCCGCGATGCCGGGCTGGTGCGCGGGCTTATTGTCGGCGCCCTGAAACAAGCCCTGAGTGAAGCGGGGCACCGCGCTTCCAACACAGTCGCGGGCGCCGCGTTGGCTGCGTTTTCGCGCGAACCGTCGCCATTCCAATCGCCCAACATCTTCTCCGCTGTCGGCGTGCGCGAAGCCGCGCCGTCCTACAATGCGGTGCCGCTGTCGGTGCGGATGGAAGAGGCGACCGCCATCGAGCCATCGGCGGCGCAACCGCTGGGCGTTGCCCGGGCGCAGTTGCACGAAACCTATGTCGTGGCCCAGACCGCCGATGGCATCGTCATCGTCGATCAGCATGCCGCGCATGAGCGGCTGGTCTATGAGCGGATGAAGGCGGCGCTGGCCCAGGGCGGCATTGCGCGCCAGCCCTTGCTGATCCCCGAAGTGGTAGACCTCGATCCCGCCGAAGTGACGCGCGTGGCCTCGCGCGCCGCCGAACTGGCCGAACTCGGTTTGGTGATCGAAGCCTTCGGTCCCGATGCCGTGGTGGTGCGCGAAGTCCCCGCCATGCTGGGCAAGCTGGATGTGAAGGGGCTGGTGCGCGACCTGGCCGATGAGATCGCCGAAACCGGCAATGCGCTCGCCCTGAAGGAAAAGCTGGAAGAGGTGGCGGGCACGCTGGCCTGCCACATGAGCGTGCGTGCGGGCCGCCGCCTCAACGCCGAGGAGATGAACCAGCTGCTGCGCGAGATGGAAGCGACGCCGCACAGCGGCCAGTGCAACCATGGCCGACCGACCTATGTCGAACTGAAGCTGTCGGATATCGAGAAGCTATTCGGCAGGCGATAGCAGTCGCACTGACGTTTCGCCATAGGCGCGCGTGTCGAGCAACGCATATCCGGCGTGATCCAGCGTCTCGTCCGCCGCCGTTTCCACCACCACGATCGCGCCCGGCGCCAGCCAGCCGCCCGCCCTGAGCGAAGCGAGGCACTTGTCCGCCAACCCCTTGCGATAGGGCGGATCGAGAAAGGCCAGGTTGAACGGCCCGCCGCTGCCGCTGCCCAGCGGTCCCAGGTCTGCGGCATCGCGACGCCATATCTTGCTGACGCCGGTCAGTTTCAGCGCCTCGACATTCTCCCGCACCAGGGCGCGGCTTTCCGCGTCATCATCGACGAACAGGCAGAACTTCGCGCCGCGCGACAGCGCTTCGATCCCCAGCGCGCCGGTGCCGCAAAAGAGATCGATTGCGGCGGCGTTTTCCAGCGTGAAATCGCCCAGATCGCGATGGGCCAGGATGTTGAACAGCGCCTGGCGCACCTTGTCAGAGGTCGGACGCACGCGGGCGTCGGACGGCGCAACCAGCGCGCGTCCACCGAACTTTCCACCTGCAACCCGCATCATGCCTCGCTGCGCCGCATGATTGACCGTGCAGCACCCCCTAGCTAACGTGCCAAACGCTTCAAAACAATAAGTTCAAAGCAGAACAACGGTCCGGGGAGAAGACAGCATATGGCCAACCGGTCACGCATTCGCGTCCATCTGACCTTCTTCGTCTTCATCCTGGCGGCGATCAGCTATCTCGACCGCACCAACATCTCCATCGCGGGCCTGCAGCTGATGCCGGAGTTTGGCATCTCCAACCAGGAGCTGGGCTATATCCTCAGCGCCTTCCTCGCCGGTTACGGCCTGTTTCAGATTCCGGCGGGCTGGCTCGCCAAGACCTATGGCCCGCGCAAGGTGCTGACCTGGGGCCTGGTGTGGTGGGGCATTCTCACCGCCGCGATGACGCTGATCGTGCCGGAGATGACCAACGCCTTCATGCTGCTGCTGGTCGTGCGCTTCCTGCTGGGCGTGGGCGAGGCCGTGATCTATCCCGGCTCCAACCAGTTCACCGCCACCTGGATTCCCACCGAGGAACGCGGCAAGGCCAATGGCCTGATTTTCGCCGGCACTGGCACCGGCGGCGCGGTGACCGCGCCCTTCGTCACTTGGCTGATGGTGGCCTATGGCTGGCGCGAAGCCTTTCTCGTCTGCGCCGTTATCGGTCTGGCGGCGGCGATAGGCTGGTACATCTATGCCCGCGACACGCCCGAAGAGCATAAGGGCGTCGATGCCCGGGAACTGGCGCACATCAAGGCCGGTCTGACCGGCGTGAAACGGAACGCTTCCAGCGTCGCCGTGCCGTGGGGCCGCATCTTCGGCAGCAAGGATGTCTTGCTGCTGAACTTCTCCTATTTCTGCTTCTGCTGGATCGCCTTCATCTTCATCTCCTGGTTCTTCATCTATCTGGCGCAGGCGCGCGGGCTGAATCTGCGCTCCAGCGCCATCCTGTCGATGCTGCCCTTCGCCATGATGGTGGTGGGCTCGATCTCCGGCGGCGCCATCGCGGACTCGCTGACCAAGACCCGTGGCAGCCGCGTCGGCCGCTGCCTATTCTCGGTGCTGGCGCTGCTGCTGGCGGGCGCGTTCCTGATCATCGGTTCGCAGGCTCCCGGTGCGGTCCTGGCGACGGTGCTGCTGGCGCTGGGCGCGGGCACGCTCTATTTCGCGCAGAGCGCCTATTGGGCGCTGGCCGCCGATTTCGGCGGGCCGCATGCGGGCGTGGTTTCCGGCTTCATGAACACGGTCGGCATGCTGGGGGCGTTTCTCACCTCCAGCGCCACGCCGTGGCTGCAGAACCATTATGGCTGGACCTCGGTCTTCTTCGTCGGCGCGGGCGTCGCCGTCGCGGGCGCGCTGGCCTGGCTGGTGATCGATCCGGGCAACCGGGTCCATCACGAGGAAGACGAGCAGGTTATCGCGTAAGGCCGGGCGTTATGCCCGGTTTTCCGCGCCTCCTGACTTTGCCGCCTTTCTGGGCTAAGAGCGGGGCATGAAACGCCTTCTCCTCGCGCTTGTTCTGGCTCTGACCGCTATCCCGGCTCTGGCGCAGGCGCCCGACCGTAGCCCCCGCGTCACGGCGCGGCTGCTGGCCGAAGGGCCGGTGGCGCCTGGTGGTCAGGTCTGGATCGCGCTGGAAGAAGTGATCCGCCCCAACTGGCACACCTATTGGATCAACCCCGGCGACGCGGGCAATCCCACCACCATCGACTGGACGCTGCCTGCCGGCTGGAGTGCGGGCGAGATTCACTGGCCGCGCCCCAAGCGCCTGCCGGTGGGGCCGCTGATGGATTATGGCTATGAAGGCAGGCTCTGGCTGCTGGTGCCGGTAAGCGCGCCCGCCAGCGCCAAGCCCGGCGAGATCGTGACGCTGGACGTGGCCGCCACCTGGCTGGTGTGCGAGCGCATCTGCATTCCGGAAGAAGCGGCGCTGAGCGTCGGTGTGCGGATTGGCGATGGCCCACGCGATGCGGCCTTGGCGCCGGACTTCGCGGCGGCGCGCGCGCTGTTGCCCACGGATTCGCCCTGGCCCGTCAGCCACGCGATGAGCGCCAGCATCGATCTCTTCGTCGCCGCGCCCGCGCTGGCGTCGGCGCGTCCCGCTTCGGTGGAGTTCTATCCGCTGGATGCCGGGGCCATCCGCAATCCCGCGCCCCAGCTGGTCGGTTATAACGACAAGGGCCTGGTGCTGCGGCTGACGCCCGGCACCAAGGCGGCGACGCTCACCACGCTGAACGGCGTGCTGGTGCTCACCGGCAGCGACGGCTCGGTGCAGGCGCTGAACATCAAGGCGCCGCAGGGGCTGGTGCCCGCCGCCGATTTCACCGTAACAGCGGAAGCGCCCGCCGCCGACGCCATGCCGCTGCTGCTGGCGATGGCGTTCGCGGCGCTGGGCGGCCTGATCCTCAACATCATGCCCTGCGTGCTGCCGATCCTGGCGATGAAGGCGCTGGCAATGGCGCGTCATGCCGGCAGCGAACGCCGCATCGTCGTCACCGAGACCTTTGCCTATAGCGGCGGCGTGGTGCTGAGTTTCCTGGCGCTAGGCGCGGCGCTGCTGCTGCTGCGCGCGGGCGGCGAGGCGGTGGGCTGGGGTTTCCAGTTGCAATCGCCCATCGCGGTGGCGGGCTTCGCGCTGCTGGTCTTCGCCGTGGGGCTTAATCTTTCCGGCGTCTTCGAAGTCGGCAGCGTCACCGCTGGCGAAAGCCTCACCCGCAAGAGCGGCACGGCGGGCGCTTTCTTCACCGGCATGCTGGCGGTGGCGGTGGGTGCGCCCTGCACCATGCCGTTCGGCGCCGCGGCGCTGGGCTTCGCCCTGACGCAAGGGCCCGCGGCGGCGATGCTGGTCTTCCTGGCGCTGGGCGTGGGGTTCGCGCTGCCCTTCCTTATTCTCGGCCTGGTGCCGGGCGCCTTGGCCTTTGTGCCCAAGCCCGGCCCCTGGATGCTGTATTTCAAGCAGGCGCTGGCCTTCCCGATGTACGCCGCCGCCGCCTGGCTGGCCTGGGTGCTGGCGGTGCAGGCGGGTGTGAACAGTCTGGTGCTGCTGTTCGCGGCGGCGGTGACGCTGGCGCTGGCGGCGTGGCTGTGGAATGCGACGCGCGGATTGTCGTCACGCGGACGCGCCATCGGCGCAGCGCTGGTGGCGCTGCTGCTGCTGGGCGCGGGCGGCGCGGTGGCTCGGCTGAAAACCCCGGATGCGGCATCGCCCAATGCCGAGGCGGGCGTGGGCGCGGCGCTGCCCAACCGCGAACCTTATAGCGCGGCAAGGCTGGCCGAACTGCGCGCAGAAGGGCGGCCGGTGTTTCTGGACACCACGGCCGCCTGGTGCATCTCCTGCCTGGTCAACGAACAGACAGCGCTGGCGAGCGACGCGGTGAAGACCGCTTTCACCGCCAAGAACATCGTCTATCTGGTGGCGGACTGGACCAACCGCAACCCGGAAGGGGCGGCGCTGCTGAAGCAGCATGACCGTGCCGGTCCGCCGCTCTACCTTTATTACGCTCCGGGCGCTGCAGCGCCGAAGGTACTGCCGCAGATCCTGACGGAATCCATCGTGTTGGACGCGCTCAGATAGGACGGCGGCGCAGCAGCCATTCCGCCGCCAACAGGTTCGGCACCCAGCACAGGAACGAGATGACGCGATAGGCGTCGTCGAAGCTGACGGGCAACAGAAAGCCCAGCGGCAGATAGAGCCGCAGCGTCACCGCCGCAAAGGTCAGCGCGAAGGACCGTATCATCCAGCGCCGATGGGCGGCGAAGTCGCGCTGCATCGCCTTTCGCCAGGCCTGCGCGGTGACAGCGATCCACAGCAACGCCAGCAGGCCGAAGCCCGCCATGCTGACCGGACCCGTGGACACACCCAGCGCCAGCACGAAGCCGCTCATCCCGCCCAGCAGGCAGCCCGCGACATAGATTCGGCCCGTCCAGCGGTGCAGGCGGGGCAGGCGGGCGCGCAGGCGCGGCACGAATTGCAGCGGCGCCAGCAGCAGCGCGGTGGCCGCGCCCGCGACATGGATCACAAGCGCGGGATTGATGTGGCGGTTGCCCGCGACCACTTCGGGCACTGGCCCAACGCCCGCCAGATAGCGCATGGCGGTCAGCGCCACGCCCAGACTGAGCAGGGCGCCGGTCCAGCCCAGCAGGCGGGAGGAAATGCGCCGTGGTGGCAGGGCGGAAGCGGTGATGGTCATGGCGTCCTCGAGAGAATGTAATACATCATTACATAGGCGCGAAGCTGGACCGGGTCAAAAAATGTATTATGATAATACATGGCCGCGCGAAGCACCCCGAAATCCACCTATCATCATGGCGACCTGCGCCAGGCGCTGCTGGATGCGGCGCTGGCGGCGGTGGACCGGGACGGCGCGGACGCGGTCAGTCTGGCGGCGCTGGCCCGCGCCCTGAAGGTTTCCCAGGCCGCGCCTTATCGCCATTTCGCCGACCGCGAGACCTTGCTGGCTTCGGTGGCTGCGGAAGGCTTTCGCCTGTTCTGCGCTGCGCTGCGCGCGGCGCAGGGCGGGCGCGCCCGGCAGGCGCCGCTGATCCGCATGTGCCATGCCTATCTGGATTTCGGCCGCGACCGGCCTGGCCTGTACCGGCTGATGTTCGCGTCCCGGCTGCTGGCGGTCGCGCCAAAGGACGGTGAGCTGGCGCTGGTGGCGGCGGAAAGTTTCGGCCTGCTGGTGGCGGCTCTGCCGCTAGACGCAGCGGCGCGGCGCGAGCGCATGGCGACAAAAATCTGGGTTGCCCTGCATGGCACGGTGATGCTGGCGGGCGAAGGCCTTTTAGGCGAACGGCCCGCCGAAAATACCCTGGACGCACTGGTCGAGGATATCGTCGGCGAGCCGGGCGATAACTAGCCTAGTACTTGTGCGCCTAATATTTATCGGGCGCGGTCTTGCCGTCCTTGACCTGCTTCTCGGCCTGCTTGACCTCATGCGTATCGGCATTCGGCGACTCGCTTTCGCGATTCACCGGCGCACCGATGGCGTGGTTGCCGCCTGAATAGGAGGGCGGATCGGAAGCCGGAAAGCTGTCCTTCATCTGCCGGTCGATCTTCTCGTCCGGGGTCTTGGGGGCCTTGGCGATGCTCGCCTTCGCCTCGGGTATCTTCGGGGCGGGCGTCTCGTGCAGCTCTTGCGTGCTCATGGCGTGCTCCTGTGTCCGTCTAGCTGATGATGTTGGGAAACAGGCCGACAAGACCGACAAAGATGAGATAAGTCGCGACCAGCACATTCAGCAGCCGCGGCAGGATGAGAATCAGGATTCCCACCAGCAGCGCGACCAGCGGCTGAAGTATGATCACGTCAAACGTCATGCCTTTCGCTCCTCCGGCAATCAGCGGTCATAACGCGTGAAGCAGGCAGGCGGTCTCAAATGAGGGAACTTCGGGAACCGGAATATTTTTGCAAAAAGGCTAAAAAGAAAGGAACCCGGCGGAACCAGGTTCCTTTCTTCGAACCAGTCGCGGATTTAGCGGTCCTGGTTCTTCTGGCTCGAACGGTCCTGCTGGTTGCGGTCAGCCTGCTGGCCGCCCTGATGGTCTTGCTGGCGCTGCTGCTGGCCGGACTGCTGGCCCGGCTGCGGCTGCTGCTGATGCTTCTGGCCTTGGGAGCCCTGGTTCTGGTTGTTCGCCATTATGCAAAATCCCTTTCGGAAGGTTGTGCCCGCCAGCCCTTCTTTAACGGAGCGTCATCCCCACCGTTCCGAAGGAACCCGGCACGCATGTCTTCTGGTTCCGGGCTGCTTTTCACCCGGGCATGCACGCAAAATGGGCGATGCTTGCGCCGGTTCCGGACCCATGCGAGGAACCGGCGATGAGCATTCAGGACCTTGCCAACCAGGCTGTCGCGGCGCTCCAGCGGGGCAATCCCGCCGAAGCCGAGCGGCAGGCGCAGGCGTTGCTGCGCCAGGCGCCGCGTGATTTTACGGGCCTGCATCTGCTGGCCATCGCCCGTTTCCAACAGGGCCGCGTCGGCCCCGCGCTGGAAGCGATGCAGCAGGCGGTCGCGGTCAACACCACCGTGCCGCCCGCCTGGAGCAATCTGGGCAGCATGCAATTGGATGCCGGCGACAAGGCCGGTGCGTTGGCGAGCTTCGAGCGCGCCCTGGCGCTGGCGCCGCCGCCCGCGCCGCCCGAACTGCTCTGCAACATCGGCAATCTTATGGTGGAGCTGGAGCGCATCGAAGACGGTGTCAGGCGCTACGGTCAGGCGCTGGCCGTGAAGCCCGATCTGGTGCCCGCGCTGGTGGGCCGCGCCAATGCGCTGCAATTGCAAGGCCGCTATGCCGAGGCGCTGACCGATTGCGACAAGGCCCTGCAAACGACGCCGGACTTCGCACCGGCGCTGAACAACAAGGTGGTGTGCCTGCTGGGCCTGTCGCGCTTCGCCGAAGCGCTGGCGGCGGCGGACCGTTCGCTGGCGGCGCGGCCCGATGGGGCCAACACGATGAGCAATCGCGCCAGCGCGTTTCTGGGCCTGCACCGTCCGGCCGAAGCGCTGGCGGCGAGCGAACAGGCGCTGGCGCGCGAGCCCGCCTTTGCGCAGGCGCTATGCAACAAGGGCGCGGCGCTGTCGGCGCTGGGCCGCCAGGACGAAGCGCTGGCGGCGTATGACGCCGCCTTGGGACTCGATCCGCGTCTGCACGAAGCCTGGATCAACCGGGTGACGCCGCTGCGGCACGCGGAGCGCTATGCCGATGCGCTGGCCAGCGTGGACAAGGCGCTGGCGATCGGCGCCCCCACCGCCGAGGCGCTGCGCAGCCGCGCCATCGCGCTGTTCGATCTGGGCCGCCATGACGAAGCGCTGGAAAGCATCGCCGGCGCCGTGGCGCTGAACCCCGCCGATGCCGAAGCGAAATTCAACCAGGCGCAGATGCTGATGCGCCAGGGCGATTTCGCTGCGGGCCTGCCGCTGTATGAAGAGCGCAAGCGTCTCGATCCGCCCTATGGCGCGGCCCGCTTCGCGCAGCCGCTCTGGCTGGGTGAAAGTGATATCGCGGGCAAGACCATCTTCCTGCATCCCGAACAGGGGCTGGGCGACACCATCATGTTCAGCCGTTTTGCCGCGCCGCTGGCGGAACGCGGCGCACAGGTGAAGCTGGCGGTGCCGGAAAAGCTGCGCGCCCTGTTCCGCAGCTTCGCGCCCAAGGTGGCAATCGTCGATGCCCCGCCGGCGCAGTTCGATCTTCATGCGCCGCTGGCCAGCCTGCCGCTGGCGCTGAAGAGCACGCCCGATACCATTCCCGCCTTCCCGTCCTATCTTGCCGCCGAGCCGGTGCGGGTGGCGCGCTGGCGCGAAAAGATCGGCAGCGGCGGTTTCAGGATCGGCATCGCCTGGCAGGGTGCCAAGGTCAGCAATGATATCGGCCGCTCCTTTCCCGTGGCCCTGTTCCGCGATATCGCGGCGATGGAAGGCGTGTGCCTGATCGCGTTGCAGAAAGGCGAGGCCACGAAGCAGCTCGCCGCGCTGCCGCCGGGCATGACAGTGGAGACGCTGGGCGATGATTTCGATTCCGGCCCTGACGCTTTCCTCGACACCGCCGCCGCGATGGAAGCCTGCGACCTTGTCATCACCAGTGACACCGCCATCGCGCATCTGGCGGGCGCGTTGGGGCGGCCCGTGTGGATCGCGCTGCGCCACAGCCCCGAATGGCGCTGGTTTCTGGAGCGCCGCGATACGCCCTGGTATCCCACGGCGCGTCTCTTCCGGCAGGCAGCGCCGGGCGATTGGGACGGCGTCTTCGCCTCAATAGGTGAAGAATTGCGGCAACTGCGAAACAACTAAATCGCCGTAATCCATTGCGGCTGTCGCGGGAATGGCTTTACCCTCCCCGCCATTCAAGGACCGTGCGTGTCCTGATCTGGGAGTGAAAACATGTCCGACAAGAAAGATCAGGCGATGAGCCTGTCGCGCCGTGGCGCGTTGGGTGCAGCCGCCGGTGCGGCGGCGTCGCTGCCGCTGATCGCGCAGGCGCAGCAGGCTCCGGCGCCCGCTGGCCGTGGCGCGGCGGCGCCAGCCGCAGGTCGCGGCGGTGGCGGCCGTGGTGCGGCGCAGGGCGGCACGGGCCCCATCAAGGTCCTGTTCGTTTCCAAGTATCACCAGTTCGACCGAGAAGGTCTGGCCACGACGCTGGACTCGCTGGGCGCCGACATCAGCTGGACCCATGTCGAGCATCCGGCGGCGGAAGCCTTCTACGATCCCGCCATCGCCGCGCCGTTCGATGTGCTGCTTTTCTATGATGCGTTCGCCGGGCGCGAAGTGCGCCGCCGTCCCGATGGCAGCAACGAGACCATCTACAACCCGCCATCCGCCAAGACCCAGGCCAACCTCAAGGCGCTAATGCAGGCGGGCAACAAGGGCTTCGTCTTCTTCCATCACGCCATCGCGTCCTGGTGCCATGCCTGGCCTGCGGGCATCAACGGCTCCAACGCCTATGTCGAAGTGATGGGCGCCGCCGCCGACTGGGGCACGCCGATCAAGAACATCCGCGGCGTCGATTATCCGCCATCGGGCGCGCTGGGCGGCACGCAGCAGCACATCACCGTGGTGGACAAAAATCATCCCATCACCGCGGGCGTCGAGGATTTCGACATCGTGGACGAGGCGTATCTCTGCCCGATCTTCGAAGACTCGGTGCATCCGCTGCTGCGCACCAATTTCGTGCCGGTGGACACCGCCTTTCCGGCCCGTCCGCAGGTCAAAGGCCATCCTCCGGGCAGCAATCTGACCGGCTGGTACAAGGCAGCAGAGCGTTCGCCGGTGGTCTATATCCAGCATGGCCATGACCAGCGCGCCTGGGAAAATGTCGCCTTCCGCCGTCTGATGCTGAATGCTATCAAGTGGGCGGCATCTCCTGAATCCAAGACATGGGCACGCGCAAATGAAAAACCTATCTTCCGGTAGGACTGTCAGTGCTGCTGGCCTGCTGGCCGCCGCGCTGCTTTTCAGCGCACCGGCGCACGCCGCGAACATCACGGTTCAGGATTGGGGCGTTACCGAGAAGGGCGCCACGGTGCAGCTCTACACGCTGAAAGGCGCGCGGGGACTCGAAGCGCGCATCACCAATTACGGCGCGGTGCTGTCGGACCTGATCGTGCCCACCAAGGACGGCCGCAAGGTCGACATCCTGCTGGGCTTCGATAATTTCAAGGATTATGAGCGCGGCGGCATTTATGGCGGTCTCGTCGGCCGCTATGTCGGCCGCATCAGCAAGGGCGGCAGCTTTACGCTCAACGGCAAGACGCATCAGCTGCAGAAGGCGAACCCCGCCGCCAAGTTCGTCATCCATGGCGGCACGGCGGCTTTTCATCGCAAACTGTGGCATGCCGAGATGAAGGATGGGCCGGAGCCCAGCCTGATGCTCACCATGGCCAGCCCCGACGGCGATGGCGGTTTTCCGGGCCTGCTGGTGACGACCGTCACCTACACCATGACGCGCGATAACGGTTTGAAGATCGACTATCAGGCGGTGTCGCCGGATGTGACGGTCGCCAATCTCACCAACCATGCCTATTTCGCGCTGCAGGGCGAAGGCAATGGCGACATCTCCAACCAGACCTTGCAGGTCTTCGCCGACCGCTTCACGCCGCAGGATGCCGACAATCTGGTGACGGGCGAGATCGCATCGGTCGAAGGCACGCCGCTGGATTTTCGCAAGCCCCAGCGCGTCGGCGATGTGCTGACCTTGCCCTATCCGCAGATCGCCATGCGCGGCGGCCTCGACATCAGCATGATCGTCAACGGCAAGCCCGGCACCATGCGCCCGGCGGCGAAGCTGAGCGATCCGGGCACCGGCATCGTGATGGAGGTGCTGACCACCCAGCCCGCCGTCCAGCTCTACAGCCACAATATCGGCACCCGGACATCGGTGGGTAAGGGCGGCAAGACCTACCGCACCTACAATTCCATGAGCCTGGAGACCGAGGGCTATCTGGACGCGGTCAACCAGCCGCCATTCCCCTCCCAGACCATCAGCCCAGGCAAGCCCATGCACGAAACCACGCTTTTCCGTTTCGGGATCGTGCGTTAGCCGTCCGGACCGGCCGCATTAAGTAAAAGCTCCCATGTTTCTTGCGTTCTTTTGGCCCGGCGGCTTAACGTTGCCGGGCTAATTCTTTTAACGGGGCTGGGGATGATCGATACCAAGGGCGACAAGACCACCGAGGGCACGCTGTTCGTGGGCGCGGGCGTAACGCTGCGCGGCGATGTGGATGTGCCGGGCGCGGCTTCGGTGGACGGCAAATTCGAAGGCACGCTGAAGGCCAAGACCCTGATCGTGGGCCAGACCGGCCATGTCTCCGGCCAGATCAGCGCCGAGACCGCCGAGATCCGCGGCATGGTCGATGACCAGCTGGTGGTCCGCAACAAGCTGGTGCTGCGCGCCAGCGGCAGCATCTCCGGCGCTATTTCCTATTCCAAGATCATGGTGGAAGAGGGCGGCTCGATCAGCGGCACCATCGAAGTGATGGAACGCTCCAAGACCGTGCAGGCTGCGCCCGCCGAGCCGGAAGCGCGCGTGGTGCAACTGCATCAGGTGGGCGAGTAGCATTCGCGCCACCGCGCGGGGTCCGCGATGAAGTACGACCTGTCATCCCTGACGGTGCCCGACAGCGAGGAGGCGGTCGAGCATTTCGACTGGGCCGCCTTTGCGCCCGCCGCCGTCAACCGGAAGAACAATTTCTTTCTGATCGTGGATGAATCCACCGGCATCAGCGGCAAGCTGCTGACCTGGACGGCCTTCATCCATGGCCAGGTCGATGGTCTGATCTTTGCCGAGCATGTCCAGGTGGAAGAGACCGGCCATGTCAGCGGTCTGATCTTCTGCCGCACCTTGCAGGTGATCGGGACTGTCACCGCCAATGTGATCTGCGATTCCGTGCATGTGCGGGGCAAAGGCGTTCTTTCCGGCACGGTGAAGCACAAGAGCGTGCGGATCGAGGATTCCGGCCGGGTGGCGGGCAATTTCGAGCGCCGTACCGCCTTCGCCGGCGCGGCCAGGCTGTTGCAGCCGGTCTGAGGCGGGGCATCCACCCACATTACGGAAAATACGGAATTGGAAGGATTTGTCGCGGGCGCGCTTTCCTCATTTAATGAGATGCGCCCCTCGGGCATGATTGACAGCAGGAGACCCGGTACCTTCCATCCGGCCTTATCCGGCGGTGAGACCGGAGCCAATTCAGAACAGGCGGGCCTTCGGCTCGCGAACCGGGAGACGTCATGAATACCAGGAACACGCCGCTGTCGCGCCGCGCGATGCTCAAGGGCTCTGCCGGCGCCGCCGCGCTGGCGTCGCTGCCGGTCTATCAGGTCGTGGCGCAGCAGGCCCCCGCTCCCGGCGCTGCGCCCGCGCCCGCCGCCGCGCCCGCGATGCCCGATGTGGATTGGAAGCAGAGCGCCGGCGACATCGCCCATTCGCGCTATTCGCAACTGGACCAGATCAATGCCGCCAACTTCAACAATCTGGAAGTGGCCTGGCGCTTCAAGGCCGACAATTACGGCCCGCGCAAGGACGCCTACTTCAACGCCTCGCCGCTGATGATCAAGGGCCGTCTCTACGCGCCGGTGGGTATGGACCGCTACATGGTCTGCCTCGACGCCGCCACCGGCCAGTTGATCTGGTCTTACCGCCATGACGAGAAGGGCCGCCTGGGCGCCCGCCCCGGCACGGGCTGGGGCGCATCCTATTGGACCGACGGCACCAACGAGCGCATCCTTTATATCACGCGCAGCTATCAGCTGATTTCGCTCGACGCCAAGACCGGCTTGCCTGATCCGAAGTTCGGCAATGGCACGGAAGTTGATCTGCGCCAGGACTGGGACCGCGTCGTTGATCCCCGCGCCCAGGTCGTGGGCATGCATGCGCCGCCTTGCATCGTCGGCACCACTGCCGTGATCGGCAATGCCTCCTCGTCCGCCGGCCCAGGACATCTGCGCGGCTATGACGTCCGCACCGGCAGGCGCAAATGGATTTTCCACACCGTGCCGCAGAAAGGCGAGTTCGGTTATGACACCTGGCTTGTTCCCGGCCAGGCCGAAGCCGCCACCAACACCGGCGTCTGGGCCCCGATCACCGCCGATCCGGAGCTGGGCCTTGTCTATGCCGGTGTCGAGTTGCCCCAGGCCGACTGGATCGGCATCACCCGTCATGGCGATGCGCTCTTCACCGAGACGCTGCTCTGCCTCGATGCCGAAACCGGCCAGCGCAAATGGCACTACCAGACCGAGCATCACGGCCTGTGGGACCGCGACATCGCCGCCGCCGCGACGCTGTGCGATGTGCCGATGCCGGGCGGCCGCGTCGTCAAGGCGCTCGCCCTGCCGACCAAGCAGGCTTTCCTCTTCGTGCTCGACCGCGTCACCGGCAAGCCGCTCTGGCCCATCGAAGAGCGCAAGGTCGAGAAGGGCGATGTGCCCGGCGAATGGTATGCCCCGACCCAGCCCTTTCCCACAAAGCCGCCGCCGTTCGACCGCCAGGGCTTCAGCCTGAACGACGTCATCGACTGGACGCCGGAGATCAAGGCGCGCGCCACCGCGATAGTCGCCAAGTACAAGCTGGGACCGATCTACACGCCGCCCTCCGCCATCAAGGAGGACGGCACGGGCACCTGGGGCACGCTGGCGACGCCGGAAAATCAGGGCGGCGCCAACTGGGGAGGTGGTTCCTATGATCCGGCGACCGGCATCTTCTATCTCTATTCCAAGTCGACGCCGCAGCTTTACGGCCATGTCATCCGCGCCGATGGCACGCTGGGCGGCGGCGGCGGCACCGGACGCGGCACCAACGACAATATGGGCGGCAGCTTTGGCGGCTCGGCCAATCCGGGTGGCCGCGCGGGCCTTGGCGGCCCGGTGGCCGACACCGTGCGCGACGGTCTGAACGATCCGATCACGCGCGGCCTGCTCACCATCAACGGCATGTCGATCCTCAAGCCGCCATATGGCCGCATCACCGCCATCGACCTGAAGACGGGCAACCAGCTCTGGCAGGCGGTCCATGGCGAGACCCCGGACTTCATCAAGAACAATCCGCTGCTCAAGGGCGTCACCATCCCGCGCACTGGCCAGTCGGGCATTCTGGGCGTGATGACCACCAAGAGCCTCGTCATTTGCGGTGATGCCGGACTGTTCACCGACGAACGCGGGCGCAAGGCGGCGCGCCTGCGCGCTTATGACAAGATGACCGGCCGGGAAGTGGGCGCCGTGTTCATGGATCAGGCGCAGACCGGCTCGCCCGTGACCTATATGACGGGCGGACGCCAGTACATCGTGGTCGCCAGCGGTGGCTTCGAAGGCGCCGAGTTCATCGCCTATCGCCTGCCGGTCGCGGCGCCTGCTGCTGGCGGCGGCCGTGGTGGCCGCGGCGGCAACAACCAGGGGGACTGAAGACTGGCCGTACAGATTGTGAAAGGGGCTCGCGCCAGCGGGCCCTTTTTGCTTTCAGCGCCTGTCGTCGTGCGGAATGCGCAGCACCGGCAAGGTGATGCGCCAGCGGATCGAGGCGATCCGGATCAGCGCGATGGCGATGATGCCGATCATGCTGGCAGGCTCCGGCGGGATGATCAGCGCCAGCAGCAGATAGGCGCCGATGCCCGCCAGGCAAGCGGTGACGTAAAGTTCGGACTGACGGAAGATCAGCGGTACTTCCGCCACCAGCACATCGCGGATCAGGCCACCGGCGCAGCCGGTCAGCGCCCCCATGATGACGATGATGGGCGCGGAGAGCCCGGCGGCTTCGGCGATGCGCGCGCCCGCGATGCTGAAAAAGGCCAGGCCCAGTGCGTCGGCATATTGCAGGGCCTTGTCGGGCGGGGGAAAGCGATGCACCCAGGCCCAGGTCGCCGCCGCCGCCAGGATGGAAACGGCGATGAAGGACGGATCGGCGATCCAGAACACCGGATGCCGGTCCATCAGCACGTCGCGCAGCGTGCCGCCTCCCGTCGCCGTGACGATGGCCAGCACCAGCACGCCGATGGGATCGAGCGCGCGGCGGCCCGCCGCTAGCGCGCCCGAGGCCGCGAAGACGGCGACACCGGCCAGGGTGAAGAAGTGCAGGAGGGTCATGGGCGGTTGGCCCGCCCGTCAGGCGACGGAGACCGGGTCGGAGACCAGCGCAACGCGGTCGGCGATATCGCCGATCTTGCTGACATAATCCTGGAAGTGCGGCGCGGCGCGATGCGCCGCCACGGCTTCGTCGCTGGCATAGAGTTCGTCCAGCACCAGGCGGTTGGGTTCGGCCTTTTCGCGCCAGACGTCGTAGCGCAGATTGCCGGGCTCGGCGCGGCTGGGGCCTACCATGCCGTCGATCAGCGTCTTCAGCGCATCGGCCTTGCCGGGCTTGGCGGTCAGGATGGCCACGATCTTCACCGGATTCGACATGCTGCTTTCCCTCTTGCTGAAGCGGCGCCAGCTAAGGATATCGTGCCGGGCGGATGCAAGTGGGTAAGAAGCCTGCGTCTCTGCTGCAGGACTTGTATCGTCAGGCTCGAGCGCCGCAGCAGAGCCGCGGCGCGACCTTCAGCTTCCGACAGCTTCCTTCCCCCGCGAGCGAAGCGACGAGTGGGGAAGGTGGCGCAACGAGGTGTCTGCCTCTTGGCAGACCCGAGTTGCGACGGATGGGGGGATTGAAGAATGGTGCCGATGGTGAGAATCGAACTCACGACCTATCCCTTACCAAGGGATTGCGCTACCACTACGCTACATCGGCCCGGTGGTATTTCGGGACCATAAGGCCCCAACCCTTAACCAAACGTCGGTGAAGGGAGCGCTGCTATAACCGAAGGATTTGCGTAAGGAAAGCCGCCTTTTGCGGCATGTTGCCATGGCCCGATCCGACCCCGACAAGCTGGCCGCCGCCCTGAGGGCCAACCTGCGCCGCCGCAAGAGCGCCCCGCCGCCTCCGGCCCTGGAAACCCATGAAAACCCCGAATCGCCGCCGGAAAAGCCGGGCAAAAGCCCTTAGGCCGGGCAGGGCTGACAGGCTGCTTTTCCGGGTGTTCCCGCCCCCCTTGCCACGCTAAAACCTCTGCATGGACAAAATACGAATCCGCGGCGGACGCCGCCTGAAGGGCGAAATCCCCATCAGCGGCGCCAAGAACGCCGCTCTCAAGCTGATGGCGGCTTCGCTGCTGTCGGCCGAGCCGTTGACGCTGACCCATGTACCGCGCCTGGCCGATGTCCGCGCCATGGCCGAACTGCTGCGCAGCTTCGGCGTCGGCGTCACCATCTCGCTGGGCGGCGGCATCGCCGAAGGCGATGTCATGACGCTGGATGCGGGTGCGATCACCTCGACCTTCGCCTCTTACGACATGGTGCGGAAGATGCGCGCCAGCTTCCAGGTGCTGGGGCCGCTGCTGGCCCGCGTTGGCGAGGCCAAGGTCTCGCTGCCCGGCGGCTGCGCCATCGGCGCGCGCCCGGTCGAACTGCATCTCGATGCGCTGAAGGCGATGGGCGCCGATGTCTGGCTGGAGGATGGCTATGTCGTCACCCAGGCGCCCGGCGGCTTGAAAGGCGCGCACATCACTTTCCCGTTTGTCTCGGTGGGCGCGACGGAAACCGCGCTGACGGCGGCGACGCTTGCGAAAGGCACGACCCGCATCAGCAATGCCGCGCGCGAACCGGAAGTGACCGACCTCTGCCGCTGTCTGGTAGCGATGGGCGCGAAGATCGAAGGCATCGGCACCGGCGAACTGGTGATCGAAGGCGTGAAGGAACTGAAGGGCGCGACGCACCGCGTCATGCCCGACCGCATCGAGGCCGGCACCTATGCCATCGCTGCCGTGATCGCGGGCGGCGAAGTCGAGCTGGTGGGCGCGGAGCGTGAGCACATCGCCTCGCTGCTGTCGCTACTGGAAAAATCCGGTGCGACCGTCAGCGACACGCCCAAGGGCCTGAAGATCGCCATGAATGGCGGGCGGGTGAAGGCGCAGGACGTCACCACTGCGCCCTATCCGGGCTTTCCCACCGATCTGCAGGCGCAAGTGATGGCGCTGATGGTGGTGGCCGAAGGCTCGTCCGTGGTGCGCGAGAAGATTTTCGAGAACCGCTTCATGCATGTGCCGGAACTGGCGCGCATGGGTGCGCAGATCCGCGTCGAAGGCGACACCGCCATCGTCAAGGGCGTCGAAAAACTGCGCGGCGCGCCGGTGATGGCGACGGATCTGCGCGCCTCGGTTTCGCTGGTGCTGGCTGGATTGGTGGCCGAAGGCGAGACCTCTGTCGGCCGCATCTATCACCTGGATCGCGGTTTCGACCGGCTGGAGGAAAAGCTCGCCAAGGTCGGCGCCGATATCGCGCGGATTCCGGAATGATGAAGCTGGCGGCCCAAGACGCCGACGATCTCACCATCCTGTCGGCGCGGCTGCAGGATGCCGCCGCCAAGCTCGGCGATTTCGCCTGGCTGCCGGGCCAGCGGCGTTTCGCGGGCGTGGTCAATCGCCTGCAATGGGAGACGGGCGGCAAGACGCGCGTGCGCGCCGGGCTGCATTTCGACGGCGTGCTGGGGGTGAAGAGCCAGAACGTCAAGCTGGGCGCGGACCATGCCGTGATCGCCATCCTGGCGCTGACATTCACGCCGAACGCGGTGGACGATCCGGCGGGCGTGATCGAGATCGTGCTGGCGGGCGGCGGTGCCATCCGGCTGGAGGTGGAGTGCATCGACGCCGTGCTGGCCGACATGACCCAGCCCTGGACAGCCATTGCCACGCCCGATCACGGGGACGTCTGATGGCGCGGCGGTTGAATTCGCGCGATGCCAGCTTCGCGCAGGATTTTGAGAATCTTCTGTTCGCCAAGCGCGAGGTCGAGGAAGACGTCGCCGCCGGCGCGCGCGCCATCATCGCCGATGTGCGCAAGCGTGGCGATGCGGCGCTGGTGGATCTGACCAACAAATTCGATCGCGCCAATGTCACCGTGGAAACGCTGGCCCTGTCGGCGGACGAGATCGGCGCATCGGTGGGCCAGGTGACAGCCGAGCGGCTGGGCGCGATTGAGACCGCCGCCACCCGCATCGAGGCCTATCACAGGCGGCAATTGCCTGCCGATGAACGCTTCACCGACGAAGCCGGGGCCGAACTGGGCTGGCGCTGGACCAGCGTGGACAGTGTCGGCCTTTATGTGCCCGGCGGTACGGCCGCCTATCCGTCTTCCGTGCTGATGAACGCCATCCCGGCCAAGGTCGCGGGCGTGAAGCGCATCGTGATGGTGACCCCCGCCACCGGCGGCAAGATCAATCCACTGGTGTTGGCGGCGGCGCGTCGGGGCGGCATTTCGGAAATATATCGCGTCGGCGGGGCGCAGGCCGTGGCGGCGCTGGCCTATGGCACGGCGACAATTTCGCCGGTGGACAAGATCGTGGGCCCCGGCAATGCCTGGGTCGCGGCGGCCAAGCGCGAAGTCTTCGGCCAGGTCGGCATCGATTCCATCGCGGGTCCTTCGGAAATTCTGGTCATCGCAGACAATCAGAACGATCCGGAATGGATCGCCGCCGACCTGCTGAGTCAGGCCGAGCATGACGCCTCATCGCAATCCATCCTGATCACCGACGATGCGGGTTTCGCCGACAAGGTGGCGGCCGCCGCGGCGGCGCAGATCGCCATTCTGCCGCGCCGCGACATCGCCGCGAAAAGCTGGGCCGACTATGGCGGCATCATCGTGGTCTCCAGCCTGGCCGAAGCGCCTGCGCTGTCCGACCGTTTCGCGCCCGAGCATCTGGAGATCGCCACCGCCGAACCGGAAAGCCTGCTGGCGCAGGTGCGCCATGCCGGCGCGATCTTCCTGGGACGGCACACGCCCGAAGCGATGGGCGATTACATCGCGGGCCCGAACCATGTGCTGCCGACCTCGCGCACGGCGCGCTTTTCGTCGGGCCTGTCGGTGCTGGATTTCATGAAGCGCACCACCATCCTGTCGCTGACGCCCCAGGCCATCGCGGAACTGGGGCCTGAAGCCATCGCGCTGGCGGAAGCCGAAGGGCTGGAGGCGCACGCCCGTTCAATCGCCGCCCGCCTGAACCGCAAAGAATGAATTTTCATCTCAGCGCCATCACGCTTGATGAGGCCAGCGTCGTGCAGCGCAGCCCGGCCATCGAGCAGGAGCGCGAAGTGGCGACCCTGGATCTGCTCGACGCCAATTCCTTCCGCGTCGAAGGTTCCGATGCCGGGCCTTATGAATTGACGCTGGGCGTGGTGGAAGGTCGGCTGGTGTTCGACATCAAGCGCGCGGGCGAGCCCCACGGCAAAGTCCAGTTCTCGCTGGCGCCCATGCGCGCCGTCATCCGCGATTACTGGACGGTTTGTGAAAATTTCTACAAGGCGATCCGCACCGCCACGCCGCAGCATGTGGAATCGCTGGATGCGGGCCGCCGCGCGCTGCATGACGAAGGCGCCAACGAATTGCGCCACCGGTTGGAAGGCAAGATCGAAACCGATTTCGACACCGCCCGCCGTCTTTTCACCCTGATCTGCGTGCTACAGCTTCGGGTCTGATGATGACCGCACCTGTGCTCTTTCTGTGCAACCGCAACGCGATCCGCTCGCCGATGGCGGCGGCGTTGCTCGGCGATCTGGGCGTGGCGGCGGAATCCGCCGGGGTAACGCCGGGTGATCCCGATCCGCTCTCGTCGGCGGCCCTGGATGAGATCGGCCTGGCGATCCCGTCACCGCCAAGGGACGTGGAAAATGTGAAGCTGGGCCGCTTCGGGCTGATCGTGGCGCTGTCGCCCCAGGCCCAGCACCGCGCCCTGGAAATGACCCGCAATCTGGGCACCCCGGTCGAGTATTGGGCCGTGGCTGACCCCTCTTCGGTGGACGGCAGCCGGGAGCAGCGGCTGGCCGCCTACCGCGCGGTGCGCGATGACCTGTTGAAAAAGCTCAAAGACCGCTTCGAAACAGGGGTTTAGCGGCGTTTTAGCGGCCGAAAGCCTTGCTTTTGGCCCCTTTCTTCGACATATCTCCGCCCCTTAACCAACGCTCACGAGGAAGAATGGCCAAGGAAGAACAGCTGGAATTCGAGGGCATCGTCGACGAACTGCTGCCCAACGCGACATTCCGGGTCAAGCTGATCGCCAACGGCCATGTCATCATCGCCCATACCGCGGGCAAGATGCGCAAGAACCGCATCCGTGTCCTGACCGGCGACAAGGTGATGGTGGAGATGTCTCCCTATGATCTCACCAAAGGGCGCATCAATTACCGCTTCCGCTAAACTGGTTCTGGCCAGCGCAAGTCCGCGCCGGTTGGCGCTGCTGGCGCAGGCGGGCATCACGCCCGACACTGTTCTTTCCACCGACATCGACGAAACGCCGAAGAAGGCCGAACTGCCGCGCATCCATGCGCTGCGGCTGGCGGCGGAAAAGGCGCGCGCCGCGCAGGCGCAGCACACCGGAGAATACATATTGGCGGCTGACACGGTGGTGGCTTGCGGCCGCCGCATCCTTCCCAAAGCCGAAACCCCCGGCCAGGTAGCGGAATGTCTATCGCTGCTGTCGGGCCGCCGTCACCAGGTGCTGACCGCCATCGCCGTCATCACGCCAAGCGGCAGGCTGGTGACGAAGGCGGCCATGACGCGCGTTTCCTTCCGCCGTCTTTCCAGCGACGAGATCGCGGCCTATGTCGCGGGCGGCGAAGGGCAGGGCAAGGCGGGCGGCTATGCCATTCAGGGCCGGGCCGAGATTTTCGTGAAAGCAATTGACGGCGCCTATTCCACCGTTGTCGGGCTGCCGCTGGGTTTGACCGTTGGCCTGCTGGAGGGACTGGGTTGGCGCCCGGAAAACACCAATGGCTAAGTGCCCGGAATGCAGCAAGCCCGGCGATTCCCGCTTCGCCCCGTTCTGCTCCACCCGCTGCCAGCAGATCGATCTGGGCCGCTGGCTGAAGGGCGACTACGTCATTCCCGGCAGCCGGAGCGAGCCGGACGGCCCGGCCCCGGTCAAACCGGACGACGAGGACACCGAATAGGCCGTGAAGCCGGGGGTTTAGGTGCCAACTGGCCCGGTCTGGACAGGGCGTAAGCCATCCCCTAATAAAGCCGGTCCCCGCCCGCCTCCGATCCGACTGGCGCGCAGCTTGGGCCCAGGTAGCTCAGTCGGTAGAGCAGTGGATTGAAAATCCACGTGTCGGCAGTTCGATTCTGTCCCTGGGCACCATTTAAATTCAAAAGCTTAGTAGGGCTATGGTTTCCACCGGAATTTAGGGATGTGTAATTCCCGTGTAATCGCGCCATTGCGCTTAGCATTCACGATATCACGTTCCTAAAGTCCCCAACGTCTTGGCGCCAGAGACGGCTAGATGCGACCCATCTCAGCCAGTTTGCGAAAATGCGCTCCCAGAGCGGTCAATCGGCAGCCCGTGGAGTGGACTGCCGCATGCCACATATGTGGCTGATCGACCGGCACAATGAGTCCGTGACGATAGCATGCTTGCAGCTAATCGAGTGCGGCGAAGCCAGCGTAAATGGTGTCTTGGAGGCGCAATCATGAGAAACTCACGGAGCAATCCCAAAAACGACCGGCTCAAACGGGACTATCTCGTGTGGCTGCGGGAGGCCAAACAGCGCTCACCGGCCACGGTGGACCAGGTTCGCCACGCCATTGACCGTTTTGAGGCCTATATCCAGTTCAAGGGTTTCGAGACGTTCAACCGCGAGCAAGCGATGGGCTTCAAGCATGTCCTGATGGAGACCGATGCCGTGCGGTCCGGCAAGCCGATGAGCCTCTCAACTGTTCATCACATCCTGCAAGCCAACAAGGATTTCCTGGCTTGGCTGCACAACCGGTCGGGATTCCGGAGGGCTATATCCCTGCACGACATAGCTTACCTCAACCTCTCGCGAGGGGAGGAGCGCCAAGCCCGTACTTCCAAGCCCAAGGACTATCCCAGCGTAGAGGAGTTCCGGCGGGCCATCATGGCGATGCCGGGAGCCAGCACGCTTGAGAGGCGCGACCGGGCCGTCATGGCGCTTCTGCTCCAAACGGGGATCCGTGATGCCGCCCTAACCGGCGTGAAGATGCGGGACGTGGATATTCGCAGAAATTTTGTCTTTCAGGACCCGCGCCACGCCCCTACGAAATTTCGCAAGCCAATTGACTCATTCCTGTTTTCCTTCGGAGAGGATGTGGACGGCATTTTTTTTGACTGGATTCGATTTTTGCAATCCGACAGAAAATTTGGCCCGGATGATCCGGTCTTTCCCAAAACCCTAGTCGGCCCGGGACAGGACCAGAGTTTTGCGGCGCTGGGTATCGGCCGCGAGCATTGGGCTGACGCCGGCGCGGTGCGACGCATATTCCGCGAGGCTTTTGCCCGCATCGGACTTTCCTTTACCCAACCTCATTCCGCGCGCAATACGCTGGTACAGTACGCGTACCAACAGAAATTCAGTGCTGAGCAGATGAAGGCATTGGCCCAGAATTTGGGACATGAGAGCCCGCTTACGACTTTCGGCAGTTACGGTCCGCTGACGCGGGAAAGGCAGGGGGAGGTCATTGCCGAGGTGGGGCGGCAGTCGGGAGGAGTGGACCTTACCCAATTGACGGCCGCCGAACTGTTGCGGGCGTTGTCCGTGAAGGTGGGTGCGGGATAGCTCGCAATGACCGCTTTTGACCCAAAGCGGACTTTAGCAACTCCGCGCCCGGGTGCGTAACAGGGAGGGAGCGCCCTATTTGTTTCTGATCAATTGGTTAAGGTGGATAACCTTCGAAATTTGTCACCATATCTCTCAATAGGATACTTCGGTTTTGGCTAGCTTCCTGCGACATTCTGCTGGCTTGTAGGCGTAGTTGCATACCGGTTTGGTTCTTCCATGAAATTGGCCTTCCGCCACATCCTGCTGGCCGCGCTGTTGCTGCGCGCGTTCGTGCCGCTTGGCTGGATGCCGGGCACGGCCCAGCTTGGCGAAGCCGCATTCATCATCTGCGCCGCCGACGGCACCTTGCAGCACGGCACGCCGGGCAAGGATAGCGGCGCCCCGCACAGCCAGCCCTGCGCCTTTAGCGCCGCGCTGAAGAGCTTCGATCTTCCGGAAGCTGCGGCCATCGCGCCGCCTTCTTCCACCGCACTGGTCATCGCCAGTGTCTTCGCACCGACCGCGCCCGCGCCTGATGCCGCGCGCACGCCGCAAAGCCCCCGCGCCCCACCTGCCTCCGCCTGAACGGTTTGAGCCTGACGCCGCGCCTTCGCGCCCGACGTCGCCCATGCTTTCACGGAGACACCCATGCTTCTGCATGCCATTGCCGTGCGGGGCCGCTCTGCGGACTTCCCCGCAACCATGCCGGCCTTCGCCGGACATCTTGACCCGCTGTCGCAGCCACTTGCGGCGCTGGGGCTTCCCCAACGTTCGCTTAACGCCATGCGCGCAGCGGGCATCGCCACTTTGGCCGATGCCGCCGACTGGTCGCTGCGGGACCTGAAAACCCTGCCCCAAGTCGGCCCCGCCGCCTTGGACATGCTGCAGGAGGCGCTGCGTGCGGCGCATCTGGACCTGCGGCCTTCGACGCGACGCAGGAGGCTCTGAGCCATGCGGCTTGGCAGCTTCAACCTGTTGCATATAGCGGGAATCTGCGCGCTCGGACTGGTCGCGCTCTTCTCCTGCACACTTCACGGCTGAGCATTCTACTCATTTAAAAACTGGCGGGTGCGGCGAGCCGGATGGCCACGCATCCGCCCCACAAATCATACGAGGGATACCATGAAGACCACATTGCTTGCTTCCACCGCGCTGCTCGCGCTGGCCACTGCCCTTCCGGCGCATGCCCAGTCTGCCGCGCTGGCCGCCGAAACCGTCATCGTCACCGCCGCCGGCAATCCCGGCGATCCGCCTGTCGTGGCCGATGCGCGCGAGCGGCTGTCGCGCACGCCCGGCGCCGTATCGGTCGTGGCGGCGGAATCCTTCGAGAACCGCCTGGCCACCGGCTTTCCCGACATGATGCGCGATGTGCCCGGCGTGCTGACCAACAAGCGCTATGGCGAGGAATCGCGCCTTTCCATTCGCGGTTCGGGCCTAGACCAGTCCTTCCACCAGCGCGGTGTCCTGCTGGCGCAGGATGGCGTGCCCTTTGCCGATGCCGACGGCTTCTCGGATTTCCAGAAGGTGGATGCGCAGACCGCCCGCTATGTCGAGGTCTACAAGGGCGGCAATGCCCTGCGCTTTGGCGGGGCGCAGCTGGGCGGCGCGATCAACATGGTCACGGCCACCGGCAAGACCGCCACGGCCGAGAATCTTCTGCGGCTGGAAGGCGGCGCTTTCGGCACCTTCCGCGGCCAGGTCGCGGTGGCGCGCGACTATGACGGTTTCGACTTCTATGCCTCGGCCAGCGGCCTTGTCGCAGACGGCTTCCGCGTCCAATCCGCCCAGAGCCAGGCGCGCGCCACGGTGAATGCCGGTTACAGCTTCGGCGAGGAACAGGAAGTGCGCCTGATCCTGTATGGGGCGGAGATTGACCAGCAGGTGCCCGGTGCGGTCAACCTTGCCAGCGCGCTGAACACGCCGCAGGCGCCGGGTGCCAATGTCGTCACCAACAAATGGGCTCGCGACCAGCAGGTCGCCCGCGCCAGTCTGCAGACACGCTGGCGCTTCAACGAGAATCTTGTGTTCGAAGGCGGCGTCTACACAACTGGCACGGCGCTGTATCACCCCATCTCGATCGTGATCCAGCAGAACATTCACACACAAGGCGCCTTCGGACGCTTCGACTGGACCGGCGACATTGCTGGCCACCGCGCCGACCTGTTCGCGGGCGTGGCCTACCGGCAGGGCAGCAACAACAGCCGCCTGTACAACAATGTCGGCGGCAATATGGGCTTCAAGTTCGGCGACGCCCATCAGGAAGCCAGCGGCACCGATGTCTTCGCCGAAGGCCGCTTCTTCGTCACCGACACGCTGGCGCTGGTGGCAGGCGCCAGCTGGGGCATGGCAACCCGCGACTACATCAACAATCTGAACGCGGCGAACAACGCGAACAAGGATTTCGAATGGTTCGCGCCGCGCCTAGGCCTGATCTGGGAAAATGACAGCGGCGTGCAGGTGTATGCCAATGTCACCCGCTCGGTGGAGCCGCCGCATTATGGCGCGTTGGTGCAGTCGCCCTTCCCGGGCTTTGTGCCGGTGGCAGCACAGCGCGCCTGGACAGGTGAGGTCGGCACGCGTGGCCGCAGCGGCGACCTGCTCTGGGATGTCACTTTTTATCGCGCTTCGGTAAAGGGCGAGTTGCTGAGCTTCGTGCCCACGGCGGGCCTGCCTGCTGCAGTCTTCAATGCCGATAGCACTATCCATCAGGGCATCGAGGCCTCGCTGGACTGGGACCTGGGAGCGGACCTGCTGGGCGGACCGCTGCGGCTGCGCCAGACCTGGGCCTGGTCGGACTTCGCGTTTGATGGCGACAAGGTCTATGGCGACAACCGGCTGCCGGTTGCGCCGGAACACCAGTACCGCCTCTCGCTGCGATATGATGACCCGTCGGGTTACTTCCTCGAGCCGGGCATTGACTGGCGGCCCGTGTCCACCTTCGTGGACTATGCCAACACGCTGAAGGCACCGGGTTATGTGCTGTTCAACATGGGCGCGGGATATCGCTTCAGCGACAGCCTGTCCCTGTTCCTCGACCTGCGCAACCTGGCGGACGAGCATTATGCGGCGGAGTTCGGCTCTGTCACCGATGCGCGCATCGCCCAGACCGCCGTGTTCTTCCCGGGCGAGGGCCGCACCATCTATGCAGGCATTGGCTACAAGTTCTAAGAGACGACATGCGCAGACTGATCGCTCTTGCGATCATTGCAATGCTGGCAGGCTGCGGTCCGTCCGAAGAGGCGGACCGCATCGCCGTCATCGCGGTGATGCACAAGGTCAATGACAAGCCGGGCCTGCCCGTGGATGTCGGCCCGGTGGTGGTCGAAGGCGGCCACGCCGTCGCCGACTGGACGCAAGGCGAGATGGGCGGGCGGGCGCTGCTGGTCCGCAAGGACCATGGCTGGGTCATCACGCTTTGCGCAGGCGACATCCTGCGCACACGCGACGGTCTGGTCCGACTGGGTGTGCCGGATGCCCAGGCCGCAACACTGGCGGACGAACTGGCAGCGGCAGAAGCCAGTGTCCTGCCGGGCAGACTGAAACGCATGGCCGAATTTCAGGGCCTGATGCGCATGGACGAGGGCCATTAGCTGCTGCCTGACTAAGCAAAACAGCAATTGAAACCAAGAGACTAGCTTTCAGCGATATACTCATGCCTGCAGGGTAATGGAAACAGCGAAAGCATGAATGTCCGCTATTGGCGCAAAGCGGACGTTCTGGGCCGCTAAGCGTCACCTTTCTTCTCATAAATGACACCTGGTTGGCGGTGCATGTAAGTCAGTTTGCGTATGTATGCAGAAATATCTGAAAGTGCATACTCTCTGAAACGGAGAGAGGCATGCAGCGCATCACCATCAGTGCCGACGACGCTTTCATCGAAGAGTTGGATGCGCTTTGTGCCCTGCGCGCCTACCAGAACCGCTCCGAGGCTCTACGCGACTTAGCCCGCGCAGGAATGCGGCAGGCGCGGGATGAAGGCGGCGGCTCAGGCCCCTGCGTCGCTGCGCTGGTCTATGTATATGACCACAACGCCCGCGACCTCTCGAGGCGGCTTGCCGAGACCTTCCACGACCATCATGACCTGTCTCTGGCGGCAACCCATGTCCATCTCGACCATGACAGCGTCATGGAAGTTGCCATCCTCCGTGGCGATGCCGCCGATGTGGAACATCTGGCGGGGCACGTTATCGCCGAGCGCGGTGTCCGCCATGGGCGACTGGTTAAGATTCCCGTTGAACAGAAGATCGAAACCCATCGGCACGGCCATGGCAGCCATCGTCACCTCCACCTCCATGTGCGCAAGGCGGGCTGATGAAAGCATTTCTTCTCGCCGCCGCCGCCATCTTTGCTACGCCCGCGCTGGCCCAACCACAGCCCGAAACCGTCACCGTGCTGGGCCGCCAAGCCAACCTAACCGGCATCGCCACATCGGCCAATGAAGGCTCGGTCAGCGCCTCTGACATGGGCTTGCGCCCGCTCTTACGCCCCGGCGAGATCGTGGAGAATATTCCCGGCGTCATCGTCAGCCAACATTCCGGCAGCGGCAAGGCCAACCAGTATTACTTGCGCGGCTTCAACCTGGATCACGGCACCGACCTTGCCATCACCGTCAACGGCGCGCCGGTCAACATGGTCAGTCACGGTCACGGGCAGGGCTATGCCGACCTCAACTTCGTCATTCCCGAACTGATCTCCCGCGTCGATTACCGCAAGGGGCCGTATTACGCCGAGGTCGGCGACTTCGGCGCGGCGGGCGCGTTCGACATCCGCTATTACGACCGCCTGCCGTTCGGCCTCGCCAAGATCGAAGGCGGCCAGTTCGGCTATGGCCGCGCGGTGATTGCCGACAATCTGACGCTGGGGCAGGGCAATCTGCTCTATGGCCTGTCCTTCGAGCACAGCGATGGCCCTTGGGATTTGCCCGACGACTCGCGCAAATGGTCGGGCGCCTTGCGCTACAGCGAAGGCGGCTTCAGCCTGACTGCAGAGGCGTATCACAACATCTGGAACGCCACCGACCAGACGCCGCAGCGCGCCGTGGCGGCTGGCTTAATCTCGCGCTGGGGCAACATCGATCCCACCGATGGCGGCAAGTCGGGCCGCTACACCATCAATGCGGGATGGGATCTGGGCGACACGCACTTTCGCGCCTATGGCCTCTACAGCCATCTGCGCCTGCATTCCAACTTCACCTATTTCCTCGACGATCCTGTCAATGGCGACCAGTTCGAGCAGGTCGATGTCCGCTTCGTGATGGGAGGCCATGCCGACCGCGTGTTGGAACACGCGCTGGGGGGCATGGAATCCGTCACCACGGTGGGCGCCGACCTGCGACACGACAACATCAACAACGCACTCTACAAGACGATGGGTGGTACGGCGCGGCTTGGCACCACGACGAAGGACCACATCGCCGAAACTAGCCTCTCCGGCTATCTGCGCAACGAGACGCACTGGCTGCCGTGGCTACGCTCCATCGTCGGCGTGCGGCTGGACCAGTTCTGGTTCGATGTCACCGACAAGTCGGGCGCGGGCAACAGCGGCATCACCGATGCCGCCGCCTTCGGTCCCAAGGCGGGTCTGGTGTTCGGGCCGTGGGAAAAGACCGAGCTTTACCTGAACTACGGCACCGGCTTTCACAGCAACGATGCGCGCGGGCTGTTCGCGCCCGCCGGGGATGCCACGCCCATCGCCCGCGCCACCGGCGGCGAGGTCGGCATCCGCAGCGGGATCATTCCGGGCGTGACCTCATCGGTCAGCTTCTGGCTGCTCAACATGCAGTCCGAACTGACATGGGTGGGCGATGCGGGCACCACCGAGCCGGGCGCGCGCACCCGTCGCTATGGCATCGAGTTCGCCAATTTCTGGACGCCCACCGACTGGCTCACCATCGACCTGGATTACGCCTGGTCGAAGGCGCGCTTCATCGATTTCGATCCGGCGGGCCAGTACGTGCCGGAATCGCTGGTCTCCAACTTCGATGGCGGCATCGCAATCCACGATCTGGGCGGCTGGGCCGATCCCTTCTTCGCCGGGCTGCGGATGCGCTATTTCGGGCCGCGCCCGCTGGTGCAGGACAATACCATCCGCTCCCGCGCCACCACGCTGCTGTATGCCGATCTGGGCTGGAACATCTCCGAACGCTTCAGCGTGCAACTCAACGTCTTCAATCTTCTGGACGCGCGGGCCAGCGACATCGACTATGTCTACACCTCGCGCCTGCCGGGCGAACCGGCGGGCGGCGTCGATGATGTCCACACGCATCCATCCCAGCCGCGCGAGTTCAGGCTCAGCCTGACGGCTCGGCTTTAGCGGTAAGTAAGTGTCACGTTGCCCAGATTTATGACACCGGGCCAATGTCCGCTTCTGGCGCAAAGCGGACGGTGGCCGATTAGCCAGGGCCATCCGCTGGTTTCTTGACGCGAAGGGCTGCTTCTGACCCAAAGCGGACATTCAGACCCAGGCCAGGCCATGATAAGGGGCTTTGGTGGCGGCACCTCAATCCCCACTATTCAGGGGCATCGCGGTCCAGCGCCGCTCCAGTTATGCTCCTCGCGGGGCAAGGGGGCACACATGACCGAGATGGTTCGCCCGAGGCGCAGATGGCCTTGGGTACTTGCCTGTGTGGTGCTGTTTGTCGCCGGCACGTATGTCGGATTCCAAGGCGCGGTCCGGACGTTGCACCGCCAGTTTACCGCCGCTTGTCCCACGGTCTTTTCGCCGCGCGAGGGCGAGGTCGAAACACTGGCACCCGGCCCCGGCATTTTCCCGCCGCGTGCGACCGCGCGGCCGGTTCGGCAATCTCAGTTGGGAGCGCTGGCGCATGTGCGCGGGAGTGTGGTGGTCCTGGCGCGGATCGAGGCCGATGGCAGCGTCTCGCGCGCCGAGTTGGCCCAGTCCAGCGGCTTTTGTCCCTATGACGATCAGGCGCTGAAGGATGTGCGGCAATGGACATTCCAGCCTGCGCGCCGCTTAGGCGAAGCTGTCGCCGCGTGGATCCCAATCACGGTCCGCTATGAACCCGCCGACGCCCCGCGCCCGTCACGCCCCGCGCCGCTTCCCGGGGAGAAAATATAGGCTCCCCTAACAGTCACGACCATGCTGAGTGCAAGAACTGGTTGAATGTCCGCTATTGGCGCAAAGCGGACATTCGTCCACCCAACCCCTCCCGAAGCCAATCGCAGTATTTCGCCAAACAAGGGGGCGGTCGCAGTGAAGGGTATGCGTTGGGCTGCGCGCCCTAGCCGAAGTGCAATTTCCGTGTAATTGCGCCCGGGAAGGCTTAGTTCGTTCTGGAATGGAACGGATGTTCTCGGGCCGGTAGAGGTCTGCAAACGTAATGAGATCAAACCCTTGGGAATACCCCGGACATTTCAGGTGATCCCATAGCGAAAATTGAAAATCCACGTGTCGGCAGTTCGATTCTGTCCCTGGGCACCATTTTATAAAATAAAAGCATACAGCTATTTTTTTTCACACTAAATCATAAGTTCAATAAACATATGAAAAAGAATACTGAAAGCGACTCATATGTGCTGGTGGTAGAAGATGTTTCTTTAGCCAGAAGATCTTTTTGCAAACTCTTGTCTCAGAATGGGTTTCGAGTACTGGAGGCGAGCAGCATTTTCGAGGCGTTAGAAGCTATAGCGAAACATCAAGTAGGCACCGTAGTTTTAGATATTAATCTGCCGGACGGCGAAGGATATGAACTGATTGAGAGGGTGCGTGAGCAACAAAAATCTTATCCTTTTATGCAATTCGTAATTATATCAGCTCATGTAACGACAGAGGGCGCCATACGCGCCATGCGCCTTTCGATTAGCGAACTTCTCACAAAGCCTTTCAAGCCCGTCGATTTTCGAGAAGCTGTTCAGCGCGCATCTTCACGTGAAAGACTTCTGAGAAAAAATGCAGCTATTGAAAATTCGGCCCTTGAGTCTTTGATTTATGTGAAGTCCCAAGCCGACACAGCAGTCGATCGCTTAACTCATCATCTGTCCACTGCCATTATTAATAAAAGAGACTTAAAGCAGCAGTGTGTAGCGAACCCAATAAGGCAATTGAAAACAGTGAAGCCCGAAATTGCACTGCTCAACGTGTTATGCAGGGAATTTAGCGTACTGGTGAGTATATCCGCTTGGCATATGCTACTCACCATTTATGAGGCGTACCTCAAGAATGCCCCCGTCACTGTGAAGGGTATTGCCGCCGCCTGTGATGTTCCGCTTTCCTCGGCATTGAGAAAGCTTGCCGAAATGGAAAAATCCAACCTGATTGTGCGTAAAGGCGATCCAAATGATGCAAGAAGGACTTTTGTGCACTTGTCTGAGCAGGGTTTAGATCAGATCCAGGCATACTTTTTTATGGCAGAAGATTTTCACGCAGTTGCAAAATGTACGGGCTGATACATGTCGCTTTGCGGGACCTGGCGATCCAAAAATTAGGCTTAGTCGCTTGGACGGAAGTGTCCAGCCAGCTTGACGCTCCCGAACTACCTCTTAGTTTGGAAATGTATGATGATCAGCTAACACAGGCTTTATTTTCTGAGGTTTCCAGGCGCCTTGAACTAGACGGTTCGGAGTTTCTCAAACAGTTCGGTTGCCACTGGATAAGTTTCATTGTGAAAAGCAACTATTCTAATATTCTCAAATATTTCGGACCGGATTTCAGGAGCTGCATAGCGAATCTGGACGCGCTCCATGTGTCAGTCTGCGACACCATGCAAAACGCTAGGACGCCGAAATTCACAATATTGGTCAATGACGCCCACAGGATTACAATTCGCTATATCAGCCAATTGAAGGGACTAAGTCCATTTGTGGAAGGGCTTCTCAAAGGATTACTACAGCACTTTAATGAACAAGGTGAAGTTTCAGTGCTGCGAAGCGCACCTGATCACACTGACTTTCTTGTAACTTTAAACAACTAGTATGCCCCAAGTTCCAGTTGCCATCTTAGCTTTGTATTGGCCCGCATATGCTATCCTTGATCGTTCCCTGATAATTCAAGACTGCGGCCCGTCCTTACAGCATCACTATCGAGGTTCCTTGAAAGGAAGGCTCGCGACAGACTTTTTCGGCATTTCACCTGCGAGTTTGGAGCTAAGTATCGATGAGCCTGGTCGCTGTTTCTTGACGCAATCAGAACTTCTCCCTCTTCTGCGTGGCACTGCATTTCGTACACAGAATGAGGAAGTGGTCCTATTAATGAAGTACGAAGTCTCAAATCTGAACGAGGCGATACATCATGGGCTTTCATCAAAGGATTTTTGTTCAATTAACGGTGAGCATCAACAATTTATAAATTCCGCGCTCAAGGATTCTTTGCTAGCTGACCTTAGAAGTTACGCCGGCGAGCTTACAATCACCAAGGACTTGCTGCAGAAAATCATGCAATCACAGGCGCGTCTCACCAACTACCTTTGCCATGATTTTACGAATTTGCTTTCTGTAATCTCTTTTGACGCAAGTCAGTTAGATGGTTCTTGCACGAAGCGAGAACGCAGTCAGATTTGTGAGAACATTTTAGTTGCCGCGCAATTAGGTGTTCACGTTAGCAAAACCATCACAAAACTGAACGCCGAGGCGACGACTTCGCGTATCTCCGTTGTTAGTTGGGTGTTGGATAACTTAAGTCTCATGAAATCAGCTGCGCATAATGCTGAACTCCATACCGAGCTTTTCGCACAAGATTGTCTGATTGAAGTTGACGAGAGAGAACTTCTTTTTTGCTTGTTAAACCTGCTAATAAATGCCCGAGAAGCGAATTTCAGTAGAGCGCCAATTACCGTCAGAACGACTTGTGAATTTCACAAGTCCAGACGGGTAATCATTATCTCTGTGGGAGGTATGGGCCATGGAATTTCACGTAACGCCAGAGATTTACTATCAACAACAAAAGGCCGTGACAGGGGGGTTGGGTTGCTCGCGGTCAGAAGTTTTTGTGACCGTTACAATGGAGACTTTGTGATTGAAGAAAAGCAAGGGGCCGGAACAGTGGCATCAATATTCTTGCCGGTCTGTGATTATGCAGCGATGCATGCTTAATACCGACATACTACATGCAGCAATTTATACAATTGCTGTTCTAACGCTTTCCTCTTGCGCTTCGATGAACGGATAGCTGGCCTTTGCAAGGCGGCGTGGGGATGATCCCGTCACAATCGCCGCTATGGACGTGCCAGTCGCAGCTTCTAGCTCATCTGACCTGACGGATATTTTGTACCAGCGGCATTGAGAGACTATTGCGTGGCGCCCATTTGGTCCAGAGGTGGGGCAGCTGGGCTAAATGCCTGCGGTGCTGGTGGCCGATATCCCAGCGATGAGTGGGGTCTGGCGGTGTTGTAGTGACTACGCCATTGCCCAATCGCAGCCTTGGCCCCCTTCAGGCTGTAGAAGATCTCCCCATTGAGCAGTTCGTCACGCAGCTTGCCGTTGAAGCTCTCGCAATAGCCATTCTCCCACGGGCTTCCAGGCTCAATGTACAGCGTCTTGGCCCCAACACTCGCAAGCCAGCTGCGTACAATCTTGGACGTCATCTCAGGCCCATTGTCTGACCGGATGTGCTCCGGAACACCGCGGGTCAACATCACGTCGGCCATAGTCTCAATCACACCCAGGCTATTGATCCGTCTGGCAACACGGATTGCTAGGCACTCCCGCGTAAACTCGTCAATCAGCGTCATAAGCCGCACCTTGCGGCCAGCATGTGTCTGAGCCTCTACGAAGTCGTAAGACCAGACGTGGTTACGTCTTTCCGGTCTCAGCCGGACGCAAGCCCCATCATTGAGCCATAAACGGCTCCTAGCCCTCTGTTTACTGGGAACTTTAAGCCCCTCACGGCGCCAGATGCGTTGCACGCGGTCAGTGCCAACAGTCCATCCTGCTTCCTTGAGAAGCCACGTGATCCGACGATAGCCATGGCGGCCATACTCTGACGCCAAACCAATAATGGCCTGGGTCAGAGCATCTTCGTCCGCACGAGAAATCACTGTGTAACGCTGCGTACCACGTGGCTGATTAGTAAGCCGGCAAGCACGACGTTCCGAGAGACTGTACTTCTCACAAGCCCCCGCAACTGCCTGCCGGCGACGTTCGGGGCTTACATGTTTCCCGAGGCGATATCCTTGAGGACTTGCTTATCCAGTGAGAGATCTGCAACCAGCCGTTTCAGCCGGGCATTCTCTTTCTCCAGGTCCTTCATACGCCGAGCCTGATCCAGCTCTAAACCGCCATATTCTTTGCGCCAGCGGTAGTAGCTCTGCTGCGATATCCCAGCTTCTCGGCACGCCATCGGGGCACCCTTGCCCTGAGAGATCAAAACTTCAATCTGGCGTAGCAAAATTACTATCTGCTCCGCGCTAAAACGCTTCTTCGGCATAACTAAGGTCCTTTCCAAGTCAGTTTCTCTCAAACCGCTTGGTACAAAAAGACCCAGTCAGGTCAGGCGCCCTGCCTCATTTTCGCCCGCTTTGACAGGCGGCCTGACCGGCGGCAGAGTTCGGCCAAATCAACAAGAAGAATATGCAGGGGGGGGGGCGTCATGCCGCGTGAGGGAAGTGCCGCGCCACGGAAAACCCTGTCGCTTGTCGACGGCCTCGTACTCGTTGTGGGCATGGTGGTCGGCATCGGAATCTTCGCCCTGCCGGCGCAGGTCGCCATGTTCGCCGGCAACAGCTTCAACTATCTCGCTTTGTGGCTGGCGGGCGGCGCGCTCGCGCTCAATGGCGCGCTTTGCTACGCCGAACTCGCCGGACGCTTCCCCAGCGCCGGCGGCGAATACCAGTTTCTCTCCCGCGCCTATGGCAAGAACCTCGCCATCCTGTTCGCCTGGGCCCGCTGCAGCGTGATCCAGACCGGCTCGATCGCGCTGGTCGCTTTTGTCTATGGCGACTATGCCCAGTCGCTGCTGCCGCTCGGCGCGCACGGCGCGGCGGTCCATGCCGCCATCATCATCGCCATCTTCACCGCCATCAACATGGCGGGCACCTTCCAGGGCACGCTGGCGCAGAAGGTCTTCACCAGCCTGGACATGCTGGCCTTGATCTCGCTGCTGGCGGCGGGCGCCGTGCTGATCCTGGGCGGAACCGCCGCGCCCGCGCCGGTGGCCGCACCGTCTTCTGGCGGCGGCGGCATGATCGGCCTCGCCATCGTCTTCGTGATGCTGACCTATGGCGGCTGGAACGAAAGCGCCTATCTCTCCGCCGAGCTGAAGGACGGCAAGCGCAACATGGTCCGCGTTCTGGTGTTGAGCATCCTCGTGGTGACCGCGCTCTATTTCGCCGTCGCCTTCATCTATTTGCAGGCCGTCGGCTTCGACGCGCTCGCCAAAAGCAGCACCATCGCCGCCGATGTGATGGGCGCCGCCTTCGGTCCCGCAGGCGCCACGGCCATCGCGATCTTCATCTGCGGATCGGCCATCAGCACGCTCAACGCCACCATCTTCACCGGCGGCCGCATCTATTACGAACTCGGGCGTGATCTGCCCTGGCTGCAGAAATTCGGCCGCTGGAGCGCAGCTGGCGAAAATCCCGTCAACGCCTTCGTGCTGCAGGGCGCGGTGGCGCTGCTGCTGGTGCTGCTGGCCGTCAATCTGCAGAAGAGTGGCCTTCAGACCATGGTGGACTATATCACCCCGGTCTTCTGGCTGTTCATGACCCTGGTGGGCGTCTCGCTCTTCCTGTTCCGTCATCGCGGCCAGGGCGAGAGCGGCGGCTATCGCGTGCCACTCTATCCGGTGACGCCGCTGATCTTCGTCGCCACCTGTCTCTATATGCTTTATTCCAGCGTGGACTATGTCCAGCAAGGCACCCTGATCGGTCTCGCCATGCTGCTGGCCGGTGTGCCGCTGCTCTTCTTCCGGGGTCGGGCCCAACCCGCCTCAAATGCCGCTGAATGATCCCGTTTTCGCAATCCTTGAGGAGGTACCTATGACATCCAAGTTTGCTTTCCGTTCCATCATCGCCGCCGGTGCGTTCGCCCTTGTCGCCGCGGGCGGCGTCGCCATCGCCCAGCAGAAGCCGTTCGAGCCGCAGGTCGGCCAAGCCGGCAAGGACGTGGTCTGGGTGCCGTCGCCGGATGGCCTGGTCACCGCCATGCTCGACATGGCACGTGTGACCAAGAGCGATTATCTGGTCGATCTGGGTTCGGGCGACGGCAAGACCGTCATCGCCGCCGCCAAGCGCGGCGTGCGGGCCCAGGGCATCGAATACAATCCCGACATGGTGGCGCTGTCGCGCAAGAACGCCGCCGCCGCGGGCGTGACCAACCTGGCCACCTTCACCAATGGCGACATCTTCCAGACCGATTTCACCAAGGCCACGGTCGTGACGATGTTCCTGCTGCCGTCGCTCAATGTCCGCCTGCGTCCGCAACTGCTCAAGATGCGGCCGGGCACCCGCATCGTCTCCAACTCGTTCGACATGGGCGACTGGACCCCGGACCAGGAAGCCGGCGCCAAGGGCGACTGCACCAGCTATTGCCGCGCCATGCTCTGGATCATCCCGGCGCAGGTGGACGGCACCTGGAAGACCACCAATGGCCAGCTGGTGCTGGACCAGAAGTACCAGATGCTGATCGGCTCGATGACCAATGGCGGCAGCACCTCACAGATCAGCGAAGGCAAGATGAACGGTGAGAATATCACCTTCACCGCCGGCGGCCGCACCTATTCGGGCAAGGTCAATGGCAACAGCATTCTGGGCAATGGCTGGACCGCCACCAAGGGCTAAAGTCCGACCTGACCTGACCTGACCTGAACAACCCCGCCGTGCGGCGACGCGCGGCGGGGTTATTCTTTTTGGAATTATTCCTTGCGCACCTTTGCCGCCGCCGCGCCCTTGCCATGCGTGGTGGTGAAATAGAGCGTCAGGATCGCCGCCACCATGCCGCCCGCGATGGCGGGGGCCCGCCAGTCAAGCTGCAATAGCTGTCCGGCGATAAGCCCGGCGCAGATCACGGCGCCGCAGGCGGGCACGACGATGGGCACGTTGAAGCGGCCCTTCAATTTGCCTTCCCGCCGCATCAGCAGCACCAAGGCGCTGTTGACGATGGTGAAGACCAGCAGCAGCAGCAGCACCGTGGCGCCGGCCAGCTGCGAGATGTCGCCCGCGAATTGCAGCGCCACGATGATGACGAACAGCACCATCACCGCGACATGCGGCGTGTGGCGCGTCGCATGCACCTTGCCGAGCGCGGATGGCAGAAGGCCCTGCTTGGCCAGGCCATAGAGCATGCGCGAGCCCATCACGGTATTGACCAGCGCAGTATTGGCGACGGCGGCGATGGTGATGAAGGTAAAGCCGATGGCGGGAAACCAGGGTGCGGCCCGTTCGATCACGGCGCGCAGGGGCGCGGGCGCCGCCGCCAGTTCCTTCCACGGCACCACCGACACCGCCGTAAGCGCCACCAGCATGTAGAGCGTGCAGACCACCAGCATCGCCCCGATCATGGCGATGGGCATGTTGCGTTCGGGCTCTTTCACTTCCTCGGCGACATTGAGCATGTCTTCGAAGCCCAGGAAGGAGAAGAAGGTCAGCAGCGTTCCCTGCATCAGCAGCGCCGCCGTCACCAGGCCTTCGGGATTGGCGGCGGTGGCGGGCACTTCGGTCAGGTCGGCCTGGCCCCAGAAGCGCATGCCAACCGCGATCACCAGCACCAGGCCCGCGGCCTCGATGAAGGTGCAGGCGGTGTTGGCCCACAGCGACTCGGTGATGCCGCGCCAGACAAGGCCGCACACCAGCAGCAGAAAGCCCACTGCCAGCAACAGCACCTCCAGCGGCGCGCCCGCCACCGAGACGCCGAAATCCAGTCCGAACAGGGTGTTCAGGTTCAGCGCCACAACCTTGGACTGGGTGGCGGCCGAGGCGATGCCCGACGCCACCACCGCCAGCCCCACCAGATAACTCAGCCACGGGGCGGCGAAGGCGCGTTGGGTGGCATAGGCGGCCCCGGCGGCGCGCGGGTAGCGCGAGGCGATGGAGGCGTAGGAAAGCCCGGTCAGCAGGGCTGCGGTCATGGCCAGCAGAAAGGCCATCCACATGGCCCCGCCCATCACCCCCGCCGCGCGCCCCACCAAGCCGTAAATGCCCGCGCCCAGCATGGAGCCGATGCCATAGAGCATCATCTGGCCGGGGCCGACGGTGCGTTTCAGTTCCGCCATGACGGGTTCCCGCTTCGCTTATTACGCTTCATGGGGGCCATCATGGGGGCAAACGCCGTGGAAATGCGAGCGGGCGGGGTATTAGACTGCGGCCGGAGGTCCCCCATGCGCGCCATCCGTCTGTTGCCCATCCTGCTGTCGCCGCTGCTGCTGGCCGCGACGCCCGCTGCCAAGGACCCCGTCACGGTCTGGAAGCAGGGCATCGCCGACCAGAACCGTTTCTATGCCGCGACGCCCCACGCCATGCTGAAGATCCAGGACTCGGTCTATCTGGGTGAGGGCGAGTCCGCCGTGCTGGAAGGCCGCAAGGGCGTCGCATCCAGTTGGCGCTGGAACAGCAAGCCAGGCGCGCCCAAAAAGGGAGAGGATGCCCCTGTGCGGCTGTCCATCAAGGGCGGCAAGCTCGCCATCCAGCATGACAGCAAGCCGGTGGCCCCGGCCCAATTGCAGAAAAGCGTGGTGGTGGATGCCGGTGTCGATATTTCCGGCCAACCCACCCAGGTTGGCGCAGGCGTGGATGGCTGGCGCATCTTCGTCTTCAACCAGACCCATAAGGCGGCCAGGGCCTTCAAGAGCGTGTCGTATTTCGCTTACGACCCGGCCTTTCGCGTCGAAGCGCGTTTCGTGGCCAACGCGAAACTGCCGCCGCGCGTCTTCAAGACCTCACGCGGCACCGACAAGAAGTTCTTCCATGCTGGCGATGCGCTGTTCCGCCTGAAGGGCAAGGATGTCCGCTTGCCGCTCTACACCAGCGACACCAGGAACATCGCCGACATGTCGTCCTTCTTCACGGATGAACTCAGCACCAAAGGCGTCTATGGCGCCGGGCGCTATGTCGATGTCGCCGGTTTTGGCCGTTTCCCGCCCAAGGCGGTGCCCATCGATTTCAACAACGCCTATAACCCCAATTGCGCGCTGTCGCCGCATTTCACCTGCCCGCTGGCTGTGGATGCGATTCCGGTGGCGATGACGGCTGGCGAACGCGATCCGGGCAAGCACTGACTAGAGTGCGATGCACTTTTAAAGTGCAATTCCTTGGGCATTGAGACGCTGCACCACCATGGCGATGTCTTCGCGCACGGCCTGGCGCTTCTTGCCCATGAAGATCACCGTCTGCGTGCCCGGCGCATATTCGGCCCGCGCCACCGGCTTGATGGCGCTGATGCTGTCGGTGTCGATCGCCACGGCCTTGCCGTCGGGCCCGGTCAGGTGCACGGCGTTGACCAGGCTGGCGGGCGAGGCCTTCAGATAGGCGGTGATCTGCTTCAGATAGTTGCGTGTCTCGGTCGGCAGGGCGCGGCGGCCACGGCGGTGCAGCTCCCAATTGCCGGGGCCGAAATTGTAGGCGGCGAACATGCCGGGAAAGCCGTAGCGGCTTTTCAGCCAGCGCAGATAGGCCGCTGCGGCATGGATGTTGTCGCGGGCGTTGAAGGGGTCCGCCCCCAGTCCGTGCGTGGCCGCCATTTCCTCATAGGTGCCGGGCATCAGCTGCATCAGGCCCTGCGCGCCCGCATGGCTGACGATGGGGACATTGCCCGACATCACGGTGCGGCCGCCGGTTTCGTTGCGCATCACCGCGCGCAGCCACATGGCGGGAACGTCGTATTTTTCGGCCGCCTCGCGCACCACCGGGTTCCAGCGGTCGAGCAGGCTGCGCGGGCCCATCTTGCTTTCAATATCGTGGGTGGTGGGGCGGTGGGGCACCGTGTCCTCGATGATATGCGACAGGCGTATCGCAACCGAAGGCGATTCCGCGCGTTGATGTTGCAGCCAGAGCATGCCCGCCTGGGCGAGCAACGCCGCAAACAGCAGGGCGCTGGAATATTCGAAAAACAGCCGCGAAGCGGGAATGATGGCCGGGGGCAAACTGATGTCTCCGGCGCAAAAAGGTTTGTGCCTCCCGCTTGCGCGCGAAGCCGTTCAGTTCAAACTTCATCTCCTGCAGCAATCGGAACCAGCGCGCGCATGGCGTGCCGTCTTACTGTTCCCATGGCGATTTCTCGCCCCTTCGACGCGGACTTTGTCCGTCGCCCTCTCGTTACGAAATCACTTATCCCGCGTCAAAACGGAACCGTGCGGAACCGGATGGAACCAAAGTTCCGGCAACAAATCCGTGTACGGAATTATTCGACGGCGAACGAAGTTGGCACAGCATTCGCGCGGCTTTTTTCGACCATGACGCGATAGGCGCTTTCCAGATCGCGGGTGAAGCGCGAGGTGTCGAACAACGGCGCGGTGTCGCGTGCCGTCGCAAGCTTGGTCCGCAGCGCCGTCAAGCGGCCTGCGTCCTGCGCCAGCGCGAGGGCCAGCGATTCATAGGCGTCGAGATTTTCCGTGATCAGTTCGGGCAAGCCCATAGCCTTGAGCAGGCTGGCGGCGACGCGGCCCGCAAAGGCGGCGCCGCGGCAGGTCAGCAGCGGCACGCCCGCCCATAGCGCATCGCTGGCGGTGGTGTGGGCATTGTAGGGTATTGTGTCGAGAAACAGATCGGCCAGCGCCAGCCGCGCCAGATGTTGATCGAGTTCCAGCGGCTCGGCGAAGATCAGACGCTCCGCCGTGATGCCTTGTGCTTCCGCCCGCCGCCGCAGGCTTGCCATGGCGATGTCGTTGTCGCGCAGCAGCCACAGCACGCTGCCGTCGCGGTTTTGCAGCAGTCGCAGCCAGACCGCGAAGATTTCCGGCGTCAGCTTGTAGAGCTGGTTGAAATTGCAGAAGACGAAACCCTGCCCGGGCAGGCCCGCCGCCGCGCGCGTGGGCGGCGCAGGCCGGGCGCGGCGGGAATCATTGGCCTGGTAGCTGTGCGGCAGCCACACCACCGCCTCGTCATAGAAGCGGCGCTCGTCTTCCGGGATCACGGTACGGTCGGCTATGATGTAGTCCATCCAGAGCGCGCCCAGCGTGGCGGGGAAGCCGAGATAATTCACCTGCACCGGGGCGGGCCGCAGCGCGAAGACGCCGTTGCGCGGCTTGCCGAAATAGCCGTTGAGATTGACCAGGATATCGATGCCCGCCGCCTGCACGGCTTGCGCCGCGCGCGCATCGTTCAGCGGGGCGATGGCGGTGAAGCCGCCGAACGCGCTGCGCAGCCGCGCCCGCATCGGGCTGTCATCGTCGAAGCCATTGTCGAAGGCGGTGATTTCGAACTGCGAACGGTCATGCGCTTCATAGACGCCCGCCATCAGATAGGCGGTGGCCTGTTCGCGGAAATCGGCCGAGACATAACCGATGCGGATGCGCTCGCGCTGGGGCGCGGAACGGCGTGGCGGCGGGGCAGCCGGAAATTCCGCCGCCGCATAGATGCGCGCGCAGTTCTGCAGGCTTGCGGGATCGGCGCTGATCGCCTGCCAGGCGAAGGGCCGCACGACAGGCTTGCCCGCCGCGATGGAAGCCGCCAAAGCCGCATGCTCCGCCGCGCGCCCGTCCCACTCCGCGACCTGCATTTTCAGATAGGCCAGTTCGCCGGCCAGCCAGGGCATCTCCGGCTCGAGCGCCACGGCGCGCGCCAGGTCGGCCTTGGCATCTTCGTAACGCCGCTCCTCCGTCCAGAGCAGATGGCCGCGATTGCTGCGCGCCAGCGCCAGATCGGGGTTCAGCCGCAGGGCGGTGTCGAAACTCGCCAGCGCTTCGCGGGAGCGCCCCAGCGCCCGCAACGTCGCGCCATGCCGGTTCCAGATATCGGCATCATCGGGCATCAGCGCCAGCAGGCGCTCATAATCCGCCAGCGCCTCGGCAGGGCGGCCCATCCCGCCCAGCGCCAGGGCGCGATTCACCAGCGTCGGGCGGTGGCACGGGTCTGCTGCCAGCGCCCAGGCCCAGTCCGCCAACGCGGCATCGGGGCCGCGCCGAGTCCATGCCAGCAGGGCGCGGTTGCTCAGGGCTTCGACATGGCGGGGCTGCTGCGTCAGCAATGCGTCATACCCGGCCAGCGCCGCATCGGGGCGGCCCATATCGGTGAGCAGCAAGGCGCGATGAAACAGGGCCTGCGCCTGTTGCGGCTGCAACGCCAACGCCTGGTCATAGGCGGCCAGCGCTTCTTCCGCCCGCCCGGCATCGCCCAGCGCCAGGCCAAGCTGGACATGCGCTTCCGCCAGGCCGGGCTGAAGGCCCACGGCGCGATCGAGACTGGCGACGGCTTCGGCGGCGCGGCCCAGCAGGCGAAGCGTCATGCCGTGATTGACCAGCAGCGAGAATTCGCCGGGATTGAGGCGCAGCGCGGTGTCCAGCAGTGGCAGCGCCTCGGTCAGGCGGCCCTGCTGCATGCAAATGGCGCCCAGATAGTAATGCGGCGCGAAATCCTCCGGCGTCTGCGCCAGCCATTGCCGGTACAGCATCTCCGCGTCCGCCAGGCGGCCCTGCTGATGCAGGGCGATGGCGTTCTGCGCCAGTTGTGACAACTTTTCTCCGAATTTCCGGCTTAAGCCTTTTGCGCCAGTTCGGCCTGCGCCACCGCCAGCGCCGTCATGTTGACGATGCCGCGCGCCGTGACCGACGGCACCATGACATGGATCGGCTGGGCGACGCCCAGCAGCAGCGGCCCCACCAGCAGCGCCTCGGTCGCCGCCGACAGCAGCGTGAGGGCGATATTGGCCGCGTCCAGGCTGGGCATCACCAGCAGGTTGGCCGAGCCGGAAAGCGGGCTGGAGGAGACATAGCGCCCGCGCAGCACATCGCTGAGAGCCGCGTCGGCATGCATCTCGCCATCGATCTCGAAATCCGCACCGGCGGCGCGGATCAGCTTCAGCGCCTTGCGCATCTTGCGGGCGCTTTCGGAATCCGAGGTGCCGAAGCTGGAATGCGACAGCAGCGCGGCCTTGGGCGCCAGCCCGAAGCGGCGCACGCTTTTGGCCGCCAGCAGCGTCATCTCCGCGATCTGCTCGGCGGATGGGTCCATGTTGAGATGGGTGTCGCAGAAGAACAGCGCGCCCTTCGGCAAAATGAGCGCCGACAGCGAATAGAGACGGCTGACGGCGGGATCGCGCGGAATGATGGGCAGGATGTTGGCCAGTTGCCGCGCCCAGTCGCCCAGCCCACCGCACAGCGCCGCATCGACTTCGCCGGTTTCCAGCAGCATGGCGGCGGCGATGCCGTGGCGGCTCTTGATCCAGCGCGCCGCCGATTCCGGCTGCACGCCCTTGCGCTCGACCAGGCGCTGGTAACGCTCGGCCAGCGGCAGGAAGATGTCCTTGTCGGATTGCGGATCCAGCACCCGCACCTGTTTGTCCAGATCCAGCCGCAGGCCCAGCGCCTTGCTCTTCTGCGCGATGACATCGCGCCGCCCGATCAGGGTGGGATGGGCCAGGCCTTCATCCACCACCGTCTGCACCGCGCGCAGCACGCGGTCTTCCTCGCCTTCGGCATAGACGACGCGGCGCGGATTGGCGCGCGCCACTTCGAACACCGGCCGCATCAGCTGGCCGGAGCGATAGACGAATTTCTCCAGCTCGATCTCATAGGCGTGGAAATCGGTGATGGGACGGCGCGCCACGCCCGATTCCATCGCCGCCTTCGCCACGGCAGGGGCGATGTGCAGGATCAGGCGCGGGTCGAACGGCTTGGGAATGATGTAGTCGGGGCCGAAGCCGGTCAGCGCGCCGCCATAGGCCTGGGCCACCACATCGCTGCCTTCGGCGCGGGCCAGGGCGGCGATGGCTTCCACCGCCGCCACCTTCATGGCTTCGTTGATGGTGGTGGCGTCCACGTCGAGCGCGCCGCGGAAGATGAAGGGAAAGCACAGGACGTTGTTGACCTGGTTGGCATAGTCGCTGCGGCCGGTGGCGATGATGGCGTCGGGCCGCGCCGCCTTGGCCGCTTCCGGCGTGATCTCGGGATCGGGATTGGCCAGCGCCATGATGATGGGCTTGGCCGCCATCTGCGGCAGCCATTCGGGCTTCAGAACATTGGGGGCGGACAGGCCGAGAAAGACATCCGCGCCCACCAGCACATCGCCCAGGGTGCGGGCGTCGGTGGCCCGCGCATAGCGCGCCATGTTAGGCGGCATCTCGTCGCCGCGGGCCTTGTGCACCACGCCCTTGATGTCGGTGAGGGTGACGTTGGCCACCGGCAGGCCCATCTCGACCAGCAGATCGACACAGGCCAGCGCCGCGGCGCCCGCGCCGCTGGTCACCAGCTTGACATCGGCCAGCGTCTTGCCCTGCAGCACCAGGCCGTTGCGGATGGCGGCGGCGCAGACGATGGCGGTGCCGTGCTGGTCGTCATGAAAGACCGGAATCTTCATGCGCTCGCGCAGCTTCTTTTCGATGATGAAGCATTCGGGCGCCTTGATGTCTTCCAGATTGATGCCGCCGAAGGTGGGCTCCAGCGACGCCACGATGTCGACGAAGCGATCCACTTCCAGGGCGTCGATTTCCAGGTCGAACACGTCGATGCCGGCGAATTTCTTGAAAAGGACGGCCTTGCCTTCCATCACCGGCTTGGAGGCCAGCGGGCCGATATTGCCCAGACCCAGAACGGCGGTGCCGTTGGTGATCACCGCCACCAGATTGGCGCGGGCGGTGTAGTCGCGGGCCAGCGCGGGGTCGCGGGCGATCTCCAGGCAGGGGGCGGCGACGCCGGGGGAATAGGCCAGGGCCAAATCGCGCTGGTTGGCCATGCGCTTGGTGGGTTCGACGGACAGTTTTCCGGGCCGCGGGCTGCGGTGATATTCCAGCGCGCTCTTGCGAAAACTCTCATCCATTAGCGCGCATGATCCCTGTGGCCGCTGCTTGTTTTTGTTTGGAACTTGGCTGTGGCGGGGGTCGAAAGCAAGCCTTTTGCCCGCCGTTCCGCAAATCGTTTGCGCAGGGCATACTGCGATGGAATCGGCGGAGATTTACCCGCCGCAATAAGCATCGGGAGCGCAAATGCAGATCGGGATTGTCGGCCTGGGCCGGATGGGGGCCAACATCGCACGCCGCCTGATGCGGAATGGTCATACGGTGGTGGGCTATGACGCCGTACCCGAGACGCGGGTGGACGGCGCGGCAACCGCCGCCGACCTCGCCGCGCTGGTGAAGGCGCTGGCGCCGCCCCGGGTGGTCTGGGTGATGGTGCCGGCGGGCAAGATCACCGAAGCGGCGATCGAGACTTTGGGGGGGCTGCTGCAAAGCGGCGACACCATCATTGATGGCGGCAACGCCTACTACAAGGATGACGTCCGCCGCGCCAAGACGCTGGCGGCGCGCGGCATCGCGTATGTCGATGTCGGGACCTCGGGCGGCGTCTGGGGGCTGGAGCGCGGCTATTGCATGATGATCGGCGGCGACAAGGCGGTGGTGGAACGGCTGGACCCGATCTTCGCCACCCTGGCGCCGGGCGCGGGCGACATCGTCAAGACTCCCAACCGCGAAAAGCGCGATCCCCGTGTGGAGCGCGGCTATATGCATTGCGGCCCTGCCGGGTCGGGCCATTTCGTCAAGATGGTGCATAACGGCATCGAATACGGGTTGATGCAGGCCTATGCCGAAGGCTTCGACATCATGCGCGGCCGCAATTCCAAGGACCTGCCCGAAGACGAGCGGTTCGACATCAATGGGGCCGACGTCGCCGAAGTGTGGCGGCGCGGCAGCGTGGTGGCGTCCTGGCTGCTCGATCTCACCGCCATCGCCCTGTCGGAATCCGAAACGCTGGAGGAGTTCAGCGGCAAGGTGGGCGATTCCGGCGAAGGCCGCTGGACCATCCAGGCGGCGGTGGACGAAGCCGTGGCGGCGCCGGTGATCACGGCGGCGGTGTTCGCCCGTTTCCGCAGCCGCACCGAAAATACCTTTGGCGAGAAGATGCTGTCGGCGATGCGCAAGCAGTTTGGCGGCCATCTGGAAAGCATCGTGCCGTCGCACAAGGCGAAAGATCCGGACAAGTGAAGGACGTGGGTAAATGAGCGGCATCGCGGGCGAGATGATCGTGGTGAAGGACGCCGATGCGCTGTCACAGGCGGCGGCGGAGCTGATCGCGGCGCGCATGACAGGCTGCGCCGCGCCCTTCCGCATGGTGCTGTCGGGCGGTACCACGCCCGTCGCCGCCTATCGCAAGCTGTCGCGGCTGTCCGGCCTGCCCTGGGGCTGCGTCGAACTCTTTCTCAGCGACGAGCGTTTCGTGCCGCCGGACCATCACCACAGCAATTACCGCATGGTGCGCGAGACGCTGCTGGCCGACGGCAAGGTGCAGCCGCGCAAGCTGTTCGCCATTCCCACCGACGAGACGCCGCAGAGCGCCGCCGCCCGCTATGACGAGATGCTGCGCCAGCAATATGGCGCGGGTGAACTGGAAGCGGGCGTGCCGCTGTTCCATCTGACGCTGCTGGGGCTGGGCGATGACGGCCACACCGCCTCGCTGCTGCCGGGCCAGCCGGTGCTGGACGAGCGCAAGCTGTGGGCCGCCGCCGTGCCCAAGGGCCGCGACGAGCCGCGCATCACGCTGACCTATCCGGCGCTGGAATCCAGCGCGCTCACTCTGTTCCTGGTTTCCGGCACCGCCAAGCGCGATGCCCTGGCGCAGGCGCGCGGCGGCGCGCTGCCCGCGGGACGCTTCCAACCGCAGGGCGAAGTGATCTGGCTGGTCGATGAAGCGGCGGCGGGCGTCTGAATGGCGCGATACCGCCGCATCCTGGCGTTCGACATTGGCGGCGCCGGGCTGAAGGCGGCCATTGTCGGACCCACGGGAAAATTCCTCAGCGACAAGCTGCGGGTGGAAACGCCGCATCCCTGTCCGCCCAAGCTGATGGTCAAGCTGCTCACCGGCATGGTGACGCCGCTGGGAAAGTTCGACGCCATCACCATCGGCTTTCCCGGTTATGTGAAGAACGGCGTGGTCCACACCGCGCCCAATCTGGGCACCGGGGACTGGGCCGGTTTTGCGCTGGAAAAGGCGCTGGCCAAGGCGTTGGGCAAACCGGCGCGGCTGCGCAACGACGCCGATGTGCAGGGGCTGGGCGCCATCAAAGGCAAGGGGCTGGAACTGGTGGTGACGCTGGGCACCGGCTTCGGCACCGCCTGGTTCGAAGATGGCGATCTGTTGCCGCATCTGGAATTCGCCCATGTGCCGATGCATCACCGCCACGATTTCGACGCCTATATCGGCGAGGTGCAGCGCAAGCAGATCAGCGCCACCAAGTGGAACCGGCGGGTCCAGGCCTCGCTGGAAATCCTGCGCGTGGTCTTCAATTATGACCATCTCTATATCGGCGGTGGCAATGCCCGGCGCATCCGCTTCAAGCTGCCGGACAATGCCAGCATCATTTCCAATGACGACGGCATGATCGGCGCGGCGTTCGTGTGGAATGAACGCTCTAAGCGCGCCGGAAAGCGGACAGCGCCAGGCAAACCCACCCGGCCAAAAACAGCACGCCGCCGATCGGCGTGATCGCGCCAAGCCAGGTGACGCCGCTCAGCGCCAGCAGATAGAGCGAGCCGGAAAACAGCACGATCCCGCCCTGGAACAAGGCCGGGGCGAAGCGCGTGCCCGCCAGCGCCGCAATCGCCATCGCGAGCGCATGATACATGTGGTAACGCGCGCCGGTCTCGAACACCGCCAGCATGTCGGGCGACAGCAGCGCCTTCAGCCCATGCGCGCCGAACGCCCCCGCCGCGACGGCGAGGGCCCCATTGACCGCGGCGATGCCAAGCCATAAGCGCATGGGCGGAGCATAAGCAGCAGGCCCTTGGTGGCAACCGAATTCCTCACCGCATCCGATGGCGTCACGCTCGCCTGGGAAAGGCTGGGCGCGCCGGGCGATGCGCCCATGGCGGTGCTGGTGCATGGCTTCGGCTCCAGCCGCGGCCAGAACTGGAAATCCACCGGCTGGTATGGGGCCCTGACCGAGGCGGGTTTCGCCATCCTGGCGATGGATCTGCGCGGCCATGGGATGAGCGACAAGCCGCGCGATCCGGGATCGTATGGCCATGAACGCATGGCGCAGGATGTGATCGCGGTGATGGATGATGCCGGCGTCGAACGCGGCTTTCTCTGCGGCTATTCCATGGGCGGTTTCATCGGGCTGCGTCTCACCGCGGCCTGGCAGCATCGCGTGTCCAAGCTGGCGCTGGCGGGCGTGGGTGCGCACTATCTGCATGGCCCGCGCATTGCGGACCCTGCCTCGCGCGACCTGCTGGCCGAGGCGCTGGAGACCGACGATCCCGCCAGCCTCACCGATAAGCGCGCCATCATGTTCCGCGCTTTCGCCGAGCAGCCGGGCAAGGACCGCTTCGCACTGGCGGCCTGCATGCGCGCCATGAGCCCGCGGCTGCCGAATGAGACTTTGGCGCAGTTTGCGCAAGAGGTGCTGGTGGTATGCGGCGAGCGCGACGACATCTCCGGCCCGCCGGATGAACTGGCGGCGCAATTCCGCTATGGTTCGGCCGTGATCGTGCCCGAACGCGATCACATGAGCGCCGTCGGCGACCGCCGCACCCGCGCTGCCGTAGCGGATTTTTTCCTTAGCTGACGGGAACCCAAGTTCCGGTCCCGTTCGTTATCTTTCCATCATGAACATCTGCGGACGGCGATTAGTCCGTGGGCGGAGTATTTCCCCGCAGCGGGGCGAAATGGGAGATTTCGATGCCGTTCGGTTTGACCGAAACATTTGATAGCAAAGGCAAAATTGCTACCCAGCCCGTACGTTACCGTACTGAAATAAGCATGGGCTTTCCGCAGGCAGGGGCTAAGTTCCTTGCAGGGCTGCAACGCGACTCAATCCTTCAAGGCGGGAGCGTTGCATGACTGGGGCTTACACGCTTGGACGGCCAGCATCTATGACGGACGCGCCGCAATGCGCCGGTATCCGCAACCGGCTGCTGGCCAAACTCACGCCTGCCGACCGGGCCATGCTGTCGCCGCATCTGGAAGCGGTGAGCATGCGCGAGCGCCAGGTGATCGAGGTGCCGCACAAGCCCATCGCCCACGCCTATTTCCTCGAGATCGGCGTGGCCTCCGTCGTGGCGGTGGACAATGAGGATCACCGCATCGAAGTGGGCGTGATCGGTTATGAAGGGATCACCGGCGTGCCGCTGATCATGGGGGGCAACCGCGCCCAGCATTCCACCTATATGCAGATTCCCGGCAGCGGCCACCGCATCGCCGCCGACAAGCTGTGCGCCGCCATCGCCGACAGCGAAAGCCTGCGCGCCCTGATGCTGAAATCGGCGCAGGGCTTCATGATCCAGACGGCGCAGACCGCGCTCGCCAATGGCCGCGCCAAGCTGGAAGAGCGGCTGGCGCGCTGGCTTCTGATGGCGCATGACCGCATGACCAGCAACGCCGTGCCGCTGACGCATGAATTCCTGGCGGTGATGCTGGGCGTGCGCCGCGCCGGCGTCACCGTGGCGATCCATTGCTTCGAGCAGCGCGGTTTCATCACCACGCGGCGCGGCGAACTGACCGTTGTCAGCCGCGCCGGGCTGGAGCAGGTGGCAGGCAGCTTCTACGGCACGCCCTAAGTGGAACTGGAACGGCTGCTCACTGCGGCCTGAAAAGCCGCGCATCAAGCGCCCGGCGTGGCTAAAGTCCGCCGCCCATGCTTCCCCAAGCGTTTGAAGACTGGTTCACCCAGCGTGGCTGGCGTCCGCGGCCGCACCAGCTGGCGCTGGTCGAACATGCGCAGCGCGGAAACAGTGTTTTGCTGGTGGCGCCAACCGGCGGCGGCAAGACGCTGGCCGGTTTTCTGCCCAGCCTGATCGATCTCGCCGCCCTGCCGGCCAGTAAGCGCAAAGCGGCATTGCACACCCTTTATATCTCGCCGCTGAAGGCGCTGGCGGTGGACGTGGCGCGTAACCTGGAAGCGCCAGCGGCGGACATGGCGCTGAAAGTGGCGATCGAAACCCGCACCGGCGACACGCCGCTGTCGCGCCGCCAGCGCCAGCGCCATGCCCCGCCCGACATATTGCTGACGACGCCGGAGCAATTGGCCCTGCTGCTGGCGCATCCGCGCGCGGCGCAACTGTTCGAGAACCTGAAGACGGTGGTGCTGGACGAACTCCATGCGCTGTACAATTCCAAGCGCGGCGACCTGTTGGCGCTTGGGCTGGCGCGGCTGGCCACGCTGGCGCCCGGCCATCGCCGCGTCGGCCTTTCCGCCACGGTGAAAGACCCCGCGCCGTTGCAACGCTATCTGCTGCCGCAGCCCCTCACTTCCATGAACAAGGGCGGCGCGGAGCATCGTTCCGAATTGGTGCTGGCGGCGGGCGGCGCGCGGCCCGTGATCGAGATCGCCGAGTCGGAGGAATATGTCCCCTGGGCCGGGCATTTGGCGCGGCACGCCATGATCGATGTCATGGCCGCGATCCACAGCGCCACCACGGCGTTGATCTTCGTCAACACCCGCAGCCAGGCCGAACGTACCTTTCAGGAACTGTGGCGCATCAACGACGACGATCTGCCCATCGCCTTGCATCACGGTTCTCTCGCACCCGAACAGAGGCGTAAGCTGGAAGCGGCGATGACCAAGGGTTCGCTGCGCGCCGTGGTGGCGACCTCCACGCTGGATCTGGGCATCGACTGGGGCGCGGTCGACAAAGTGATCTGCATCGGCGCGCCGAAGGGCGCGGCCCGGCTGGTGCAGCGTATCGGCCGCGCCAATCACCGGCTGGATGAACCCAGCAAGGCGTTGTTGGTGCCCGCCAACCGCTTCGAGGTGCTGGAATGTCATGCCGCGCGCGATGCGGTGCTGGCGGGCGAGCTGGATGGCGAGCGTTTGCGCCCCGGCGCGCTGGATGTGTTGGCGCAGCATGTCATGGGAACCGCCTGCGCCGCACCCTTCGATCCGGCAGCGTTGTATGAAGAAGTGCGTTCCGCCTCGCCCTATGCCGCGCTCACCCGCGCCGATTTCGACGCCGTGGTGGAGTTCGTCGCCACGGGCGGCTATGCGCTGCGCCGCTATGATCGTTATGCCCGGTTGCGGCCCACGCACGATGGCAAGCTGCGGCTGGCGCATCCCCGCTTGGCGCAGCAATACCGTCTCAATGTCGGCGTCATCGTCGAAGACCCGATGGTGGCGATCAAGATGCAAGGCAAGGGCCGCCCGGCTGGCGGCGGCGGACGCAAGCTGGGCGAGCTGGAGGAATATTTCGTCGAACAGCTTTCCCAGGGCGATACCTTCGTCTTCGCCGGTGAAGTGGTGCGCTTCGAAGGCCTGCGTGAGGACGCGGCCTATGTCACGCGGACCACCGATCCGAACGCCAAAATCCCCAGCTACAATGGCGGCAAGTTTCCGCTCTCCACCTTCCTCGCTAGCCGCGTGCGGGAAATCGTCTCCAATCCGAAAGTCTGGGCCGATCTGCCCGCCCCGGTGCAGGAATGGCTGGCGATTCAGGAAGCGCGCAGCGTCATCCCGCTGTCGGGACAGTTGCTGGTCGAAAGTTTTCCGCGCTCCAAGCGCCATTATCTCTGCTGCTATCCCTTCGAAGGGCGGCTGGCGCACCAGACGCTGGGCATGCTGCTGACGCGGCGGCTGGAGCGGCTGAATTTCCGCCCGCTCGGCTTCGTCGCCAACGATTATGCGCTGTGCGTCTGGGCGGCGAAGGACATGAGCGGCGCGAAGCTGGATGCGCTGTTCGATGCCGACATGCTGGGCGGCGATCTGGATGCCTGGCTGGCGGAATCCAACATGTACAAGCGCACCTTCCGCAACTGCGCCATCATCGCCGGGCTGATCCAGCGCCGCTTTCCGGGGCAGGAAAAGTCCGGGCGCCAGGTGACGTTCTCATCGGACCTGATCTACGACGTGTTGCGGGCGCATGAGCCGGACCATGTTCTGCTGCGCGCCACATATTCCGACGCGGGCACGGGCCTGCTGGACATCGCCCGCCTGGGCGACATGCTGGCGCGCGTCCGGGGCCGAATCATTTCGCGGCGGCTGGAGCGGGTGTCGCCGCTCGCGGTTCCGGCCCTGCTGGAAATCGACAAACAAATGGTGGCAGGCGCCGTGGACGAGGATATTCTGCAGGACAATGAAGACGCCCTGATCCGGGATGCCATGCGTGTGGAGTGAGCCGAAGGCGATCCATGTGGAATGATCTGATTATCTCCGTGAACGGCGAAGAGGTGCTGCTCGATCCCCATGGCGCGGCTTATCTGCCATCGCACCGCACCCTGCTGGTGGCCGACCTGCATTTCGAAAAGGGCAGCTCCTACGCCAAGAGCGGCCAGTTGCTGCCGCCCTATGACAGCCGCGCCACGCTGCTGAAGCTGGCCGAAGTGGTGGGCCGCCACCAGCCCGCCACCGTCATCGCCCTGGGCGATTCTTTTCATGACCGCGAGGCGGGGGCGCGGCTGGGCGCGGAAGAACGCGCCATGCTGGATACGCTGGCGCGCGTGACCGAGTTTATCTGGATCGCGGGCAACCATGATCCGCAGGTGCCGCTCTGGCTGGGTGGCCAGCGGGCGCACGAAGTGTCTCTGGGCGGCCTGACCCTGCGCCATGAGCCGCATGAAGAATTGCATCTGGGCGAAGTGGCGGGGCATCTGCATCCCTGCGCCACCGTCGCCAAATGGGGCCGTAGCGTGCGCCGCCGCTGCTTCGTTTCGGATGGCCTGCGATTGGTGCTGCCGTCCTTCGGCGCCTACACCGGCGGGCTGGATGTGCGCGAAAACCCGATCAGCGGTCTTTTTGCGGGGCCGTTCCACGCCTATATGCTGGGGCAGCGCCGGGTTTATGCCATGGCGCAGACACGCAGCGCCTAGCTGCCCGGCCGCCGCATCAAGACGCTGGTGCTCCAACCGAACAGCAGCGCCATTCCCACTGCCAACAGGCCGTAGAGCAGGGCGTTGTCATGCGCCATGGTGTTGAGCCGCCGCTCGATGCCGATCTGGTCGATAAAGAAGGGCGTGGATTGCACGCTCACCACATCGCCGTCGCGGAAGAGATAGACCTCGACATTGTACTGGCCGCGCGCCACGGCGGCGGGGATCGGCACCACGGTCTTGAACAGGCTTTCGCTGTGGAAATCGACGCTGCCCGGCGCATCGCGGTAGAGCCCGCGCGCCTCCAGCTGGCGGATGGCGGCGTCGTGGAACGGCACGGTGTCGTGGTGGCTGATGATGGCGGCGGGCGTGAGATGCGCCGCGCCCAGGCCATAGCGCGTCAGCATATCCGGCTTGGCGATGCTGGCCAGCGGCCGTGTGCTGCCCAGGAAATAGAAGGCGGGCATGCCCTGAAAGCGGGCGGCGTCGCGGTTCACCCACACGCCGGCGACGCGGTCGCGGCGGCGCACGGTGATCTGGGTTTTCGGCCCGCGCACCACCACCACGATGTCGCGTCCGGACGTGGCGGCGGGCCGCTCGATGGTGCCGAACACGACGATGTCGGTGCCGGTGTAGCTGGAATTGATCTCGATCTGGTCCTGGCTGAGGCCGGAGACGATGTCTTCTGCCGCCAGCGCGGGCGTCACGGACAGCAGCAGGGTCAACAGTACAGGGCGCATCATTCCGCCGGCCCCAGCGTGGTGGTGTAGATGTCGGCAGGCGTGATCACCAGGCCCCAGGCCAGCCGCACCGCCACCAGCAGCACCACCGCCGCCAGCAGCAGGCGCAGCTGCTCGCCGCGCAGCCGCGCGCCTGCGCGCACGCCCAGTTGCGCGCCCACCACGCCGCCCACCACCAGGAAGAAGGCCAGCATGATGTCCACGGCATAATTGTTGGTGGCCTGCAGCACGGTGGTGACAGCGGTGATGGCGATGATCTGCGCCAGCGAGGTGCCCAGCACCACGTTGGTGGGCATGCGCAGGATGTAGATCATGGCGGGCACCACGATGAAGCCGCCGCCGATGCCCATGATGGCGCTGAGGATGCCGACAAAAAACCCGATGACGATGGGCGGGATGACGCTGATATAGAGCCGCGACTGGCGGAAGCGGGTCTTGAACGGCAGCGCCATCAGCCAGGGCCTGCTGATGGGCCGGAACGGCGCCACTGTGCCGCCGCGCGCCGCCTTCAGCGTGTCCAGGCTTTCCTTCAGCATGATGACGCCCACCACGCCCAGCAGCAGCACATAGGCGAGCGACACGATCAGATCCATCTGGCCCTGGCGGCGCAGATGATCCACCAGCCAGATGCCGATCAGCGTGCCGAACAAGGCGCCCGACAGCATGACGCCCGCCATCTTGAAATCGATGGCGCGGCGGCGCCACTGCGTCAGTGCGCCGGAAACGGAAGAGGCGGAGATGTGGCTGAGCGTGGTGCCCACCGCGACGGTGGAGGGGATGCCGTAGAAGATCAGCAGCGGCGTCATCAGGAAGCCGCCGCCGACGCCGAACAGGCCGGAGAGAAAGCCCACGCCGAGACCCAGGCCAATGAGAAAGACCCAGTTCACCGACATTTCGGCTATCGGCAGATAGATTTCCATCTGCGGGCAATTTGCGCGCGCGCTATCAGCGGGTCAACCCGCAGGGTGCATCGCTTTATATTCGTGAAAGTTACGGACTACTGACCCGCGAGGTCGCCGGCTTCCGGCGGCACATTCGCAGCGCGCGCCAGCGGCTGTGCCTTGAAGCCCTGCGCCGATTTCATCGCCGCGGCGCGGTCGCCTTCAGGCAGCTGCGTCGCCAGCACTGCGGCGCGCTGCGTGGCGCCATTGTCGCCCGCCGCGCCCGCAATGGCGTACCACTTGTAGGCGTCCACCAGGCTCTGGGGCACGCCGTCGCCGCGCTCATACAGCACCGCGAGGTTGAACTGCGCATCGCCTACGCTCAGCGCGGCGGCGCGGGCGAACCAGCGCGCCGCTTCCGGCATGTTGGGCTGGCCCAGCGAACGGTTGGCCATCGCCACCGCCAGATTGTACATCGCCAGGCGATTGCCCTGGTTGGCCGACGCCGTGTACCAGCGCACGGCGGTCTGCGGATTGGCGGCGACGCCCTGGCCGCGCTCATAGAGCGTGCCCAGGCGATACTGCGCCACGGCGTGACCGGCTTCGGCGGCGCGGCTAAGCCACTTGAAGGCTTCCGGCGGATTGGCGGCGCTGCCATTGGCGCCCAGGGCGCGCAGGCCGATGATGGTCTGGGCCACGGCGTTGCCGCTTTCGGCCAATTGCGCGGTGCGTTCCAGCGACGGTGCGGCGGCGGGCGCGGGCGCGGAGGCCTGCGGCGCGGGCACCTGCGGCTGGGCTTCGCCCTGTTGCTGCGGCTGTTGCTCCTGCGGCTGGCCTTGGGCGGGCTGCTGCGCTTCTCCGCTGTTTTCCGGCATGCCGGCGGGCGGCACTTCGGTGAAGGGCGCGCTGTTCTCGGGCGTTCCCGCCGGGGCGGGGGCCTGCGACAGGCGCTGGCTGACCACGGCGGCGCCGATGGCAAGCAGCGCCACGGCCAGCACCACCAGCAGCGGCACCAGCAGGCGCTTCTTGCCCGCGGCTTCGGTGGTGGCGGTGGATTTGCCCCAGCGGAAGCGGCTCTTCTTTTCGCTGGTGTTCTTTTCGGCGGCTTCGCGGGCGCTGCGGCGCGCGGCGGCCAGGAAATTCTCTTCTTCCAGATCGGCGGCGGGATCGATCATCCCGTCCAGCGGCGCGAAGGGGTCCTCGGCGGGCGAGGCTTCGGTGAACTGGCCCGCGGCGAAGGCGTCGGGCGAGAAGGTTTCGGTGCCGTATTGCGGCAGGAAGGCGCTGGCGTCGGGATCGGCGGAGACCGGCGGTTCGGCCAGCGGCGGCGGCTCATAGGCGTTGTGCTGGAAGGCTTGCGGCGCGAAGACCGGCTCGGGCGCGACAGGCGCGGCGACAATATTGGCCCGCATCTCGCTGACGATGTCGGACTGGTTGCGCTCCAGCTGCTCCAGGCGGCGCACCAGATTGTGCAGGCTCTCTTCCAGCGGCGCGGCGGGATTGTAGCTCTCCAGCCGGGCGACCATGCCATGCACGCTGTTCTCGATGCCGTCGAGGCGATGCGACAGCGTCTGATCGTTGCCGACATGGCTCAGGCGTTCGACGGCTTCTTCCAGCCGCACCACGCTTTCCTCGGTGGCGCCGGTGCGGCGCTGAGCTTCGACCTGGTCGTTGGCGCGCTGGTTGGCCTGGGCTTCCAGCTTCTCCAGCGTGTGATCGAGCGCGTTGGTGACGAATTGCAGGCTCTTCTCGATGTTGGCAAGGCGCAGCTCGGCATTGCCGGCGCGGTTGTCGGCATCGGTGATCTTCTCGCCAAGACGGTGCTCGGCCCCGGCAATGCGCTCGGCCAGCTGGCGGTCGCCATGTTCGGCGTCTTCGCGGGCCTGGCCCAGCCGGTGGGCCAGCTGGTCCATGGTGGCGGTGACGGCGGTGACCTGGGCGGCGCCCTGGTTGGCGGTCTGGCCGATCTGGTCGGCCAGGCGCGACAGGCCCTGGTGCAGCGCCTTGACGGCATCCTTGACGCCGCTGGTGGCCTGCTCACGCTCCAGCCGCTCCAGGCGCTCGCTGATCGAGACGATGGACTGGCTGACCTGGTCGAAGGCCTGGGACTGCTCCCGGGCCGAGATGCTCATCTCAGCGGCGGGCAGCGGCGGACTGGGGCAGGCCCCAGCTGTCCAGCCCGGAGCCGCTACCGGCCCCATAGGAGGGGGCGCCAAAGGGTGCGGGTTCTTCGCCAAGGTCGGAAAAGCTGCGCAAAATGCGGCGTGTCAGCCATTCGCCGACCGACAGACCCTCGCGGCGGGCAGCGGCCCGCGCGGCTTCCCGCGCTTCAGGCGGGATGCCGGCAACATTCCAGGGAAGCTCTGCGCGCATTTCGATTCACTGGCACCACACGCCCACTAATGAAAGTACCGGGGCCCACATATTGTGTAAAGGAAATGTCGTTTCCCAAGCCACGGTTAGGGCGCTTTGGTCTCTAACCACTCACAGGGATCGTGGGGCTTCGTGGTTAAGCGGACGTTACTGCGCAGGTCCACGCATCTGCAGCGCCGAGGCGGGTGGTTTGGGCGGCGGCGAATCGCGGGCTTCTGCGGGGCTGTCGAAATGGGCCACGGTGCCGCTGCCGCTCGCGCCGGGCAGGCGCGCATCCCGAGTCGTGGTGGAGAAGAGCAGCGCGACATAGACGGTGTCGGTATTGACCGCCGCGCCGACGCCGACCCGGTCATAGTCGGCGAAGGCCAGATTTTCGCGATGGGGCTGGCTGTTCAGCCAGGTTTCCAGAAAGCGTTCGGCGAAGGCCTTGGGATCGACCCCGCTCTGCGCCACATAGTATTGCGCGGCGGCGTTTTCGCCCAATAAACCCTGATATTGCGCGTCCGCATCCATCAGCAGCGTGGCGGAGGTCTTGCCGTCCGGCGCGGCGCTGGAGAGATATTTCTTCGCCGCCATGTCGGCGGCGCGGGCGCGCGCGATGCTGACCAGCCGCTCGTCCAGGCGCAGGATCTTGGTGTTGGGATCGAGCGTGCGGCGCGCCTCTTCCACCAGCACCGCCAGCCGCGTTTCCAGCTCCGCCATCTGGGTTTTGGGATCGGGCGGCGGGGGCGGCGGCACATAGGCCGATCCTTGCGGGGCGGGCGCGGCGAGGCCGACACGCTGCTTGACGCCTTCAACGGTGGAGCAGCCGGCCAAAAGGAGGCCCGCCAAGGCAATCGCGGCAAACTTGTTCATGGGCTCAGAGTATCTCGAACAGACCCGCCGCGCCCATGCCGCCGCCGATGCACATGGTGACCACCCCCAGCTTTGCGCCGCGCCGCCGCCCTTCGAGCAGGAGATGGCCGGTCAGCCGCGCCCCGGTCATGCCATAGGGGTGGCCGATGGCGATGGCGCCGCCATTGACGTTGGTTTTGGCCGGGTCGAGGCCCAGCTTGTCCATGCAGTAGAGCGTCTGGCTGGCGAAGGCCTCGTTGAGTTCCCACAGGTCGATGTCGGCCACCGTCAGGCCATGGCGCGCCAGCAGCTTCGGCACCGCCAGCACGGGACCTATGCCCATTTCGTCAGGCTCGACGCCCGCCACGGCAAAGCCGCGGAACAGGCCCAGCGGCTTGCGGTTCTGTTTCGCCGCCGCCTCGGCGCTCATCACCACACAGGCCGACGCGCCGTCGGCGAATTGCGAGGCGTTGCCCGCGGTGATGTATTGGCCTTGCGCCACCTGTTGGCCGCCCGCATGCACCGGCTTCAGCCCTGCGAGCCCTTCCAGCGTGGTGTCGGGGCGGTTGCATTCGTCGCGATCGACGATGACCTCCACCATGCTTTCGGCGCCGGTGGCCTTGTCGAGCTTCTTCATCTTCGTGGGCAGCGGCACAATCTCGTCCTGGTACTTTCCTGCGGCTTGCGCCGCCGCTATGCGCTGCTGGCTTTGCAGGGCGTAGGCGTCCTGGCGCTCGCGCGAGATGCCGTAACGCTGCGCCACGATCTCGGCGGTTTCGATCATAGTCATCCACAGCGCGGGCCGGGTCTTGAGCAGATGCTCCTCGGTGAAGTGATTGAGATTCACCCCGCCCATCTGCACCAGCGAAATGGATTCCACGCCCGCGCCCACCAGGATCTCGGCGCCGCCGGTCATGATCTGCTGCGCCGCAAAGGCGATGGCGTTGAGGCCGCTGGAGCAATAGCGGTTGACGGTGATGCCGCTGGTGGTGACGGGGCAGCCCGCCCACAGCGCGCTCTCGCGCGCGATGTTGTTGCCGGTGGCGCCTTCGGGAAAGCCGCAGCCCATCACGACATCTTCGACCGCGCCCGCCTCGATCCCGGCGCGGGCGATGGCGTGCTTCACGGCATGGCCGCCCATCACCGCGCCATGGGTGTCGTTGAAGCCGCCGCGCACCGACTTGGCGAGGCCGGTTCTAGCCGTGGAGACGATGACGGCGTCTTTCATGGGCAGAACTCCTAAAGCCGGTGCCCGGTGGCGTAAGCCGGATAGCGCAGGGTGAAGGTGATGGCGGCGCCGAAGCCCAGCACCGTCACGGCGATGGCGGGCCATAGCGGCAGGGTGGAGATGAAGACCAGCAGCAAATCGACAGCCGCCATGGCGAGGAAGGTCGCGGCCCAGGCGGCTGACACCGCCATGTTCACCCGCAGGAAGAGCGGCGTGGCGCGCTCCTGCGGCGTGGCATGGGCATATTCGATGGAGAAGGGTTTGCGCCGCAGCAACGACGCGGCCAGCAGCAGAAACAGCGCCAGCTCGGCAAAGGCCCGCACCGTCACCAGCGACAGGTCCGGCGCCAGGAAGCCGCGCGCCAGCGCCAGCAGGCCGAACACCGCCAGATTGCCGACATCCAGCAGCCGCAAGCTGGGGCTTTCGACAAAGTCGCGGATGGTGACGACGAAGGCGGCGGCGAAGGCGGCCCACAGCGCTAGGTCGGCGGACAGCCGCGACAGCGCCGCGAAGAGGATGAACGGGGAAAAGCCAAGAATGAGGGTCATGCCGCGCCGCTTTTAGCATGCGGGCGCGATGGTGCGGACAAAAAGAAACCGGGGCGCGCCGTCTCGGCGCACCCCGGTTCTCATGCGATAAAAGACCTTACGGCGTGGCCGGCGCGGGGGCCGGGGCCGCGGGCGCGGTCTTGGTCTTGATGAAGGTGCCCCACAGGCGCGCCACGCGCGGGGTGGCGGGACCGCCGCCCGTCACCTGCTCGAAAGCCTGCGCGGCTTCCGGCAGCTTGCCCTGCTGGAACAGCGACATGCCGATCAGCATCTGCGCTTCGGAATTGTCGATGCCGCCCTTGGTGAGGGCGAGGCGCGCCGCGGCTTCGGCCTGCGGATACATGCCATAGCCGTACAGCGCTTCGGACAGCTTGACGTTGTAGATGCCGTTCTGGGTCGCGCCCAGCTTGATCTGTTCCGGCATCGAGGCCTTGTCGCCATTGATGCGGGCGGCATCCAGGGTCAGCGTCGCGCCCTTCTGTTGCGCGGTCTGGGAGTCGCCATACATCGCCATCTTCTGCGAAGTCTCGCCGATCAGCTGGGCATTGTCCTTCGACACCGGGAAGCCGGTGGCGAACATCAGGCGGCCCATCATCACCGCATCGATGTCGCGGATGCCGGGGCTGGTGATGGCGACGTTGAACATCTGGTCCCAGTCCTTGACGTCGTTGAACAGCAGCAGGGCCTGCTCAAGCGTGCGCTCGGCGCCGGGATTGTCGTTGGCCTTGATATGGGCGTTGATCTTCATGTCCACTAGATCGCGCGGCGGCCTCTGGCCGGCGGCGGCGGCCGCATCCATGCGCTGCTGGAAATAGGCGATGCCTTCGGCCGGCGGAGCGGCGGTATACATCGCGGTGGTGATGATTTGCTGCGCGCGCGCGTCGGTCAGGTTCAGCGCGATCATCTTGCGGGCATAGACGATGGCCTTGTCGTTATGCTTGGCGTTCAGGGCCAGCGCCGCGGCGTTGGTGTAGACGTCCTTCTTGTCTTCGTCCGGGATCGAGGCGTCCGGCAGGTCGGCGGCGGCCTCGGCGGCGGCGGCGGCGCCGGGTTCGTCGGCCATGTTGATGGAGACGACGGTGAGGAACTGGTTGATCTTCAGCTTGTCATAGTCGGTGGTGGCGACGGCCTGCGCTTCCTTCAGGACCTTCATCGCTTCCGGGAAATTCTTGCCCACGACCAGCTTCTGCACATTGACGAGCGATTTGCTGACGGCGGCGCTGAGCTGCGGACCGGCGGCTGGCTTGGCGGTGGACTGGGCCGGGCGACCGCCGCGGGTGTTGGGGCCTTCCGAGGTTTCGCGCTGGGCGAAGGCGGTGCTGGAGAGCGCGAGGCTCGAAGCGGCAAGCATAAGGGCCGCCATCGCGGCGCGGGTGGTCTTCGGCGTCATGAAAGTTCGTCCTTTGGTGGCGGGCATTGGGACTGCCATTGTCCTAATTTCCCAATCATTGCAACTTTAGTATGGCGAAGCCGCGGTTCCGAGATGAGCAAAGCGTTATGTTGCGATGCAGCATGTCCGGCAACGTCGCGGCTAAGGCTTTGTAAACAGCTTGTTTACCATCGGCTGCCAGCTTGGCTTGGGGCTCTCACAACTCGGCGCTGATGTTCCGTCTGGATGGCAAGACCGCCTTCATCTCCGCCGCCCGGGGTCATCTCGGGCAGGCGATGACGCGCGCGCTGGCGGGCGCGGGCGCCCATGTCATCGTCAATGGCCGCGATGCCACGCTGCTGTCGCGCTACGCGGATGCGCTGCGCGGCGAAGGCTTCTCCGCCGAGGCCGCCGCCTTCGATGTGCTCGACATTCCGGCGCTGACCGCCTTTCTGGCGTCGCGCCCGCGCCTTGACGTTCTGGTGAACAACGCCGTGGCGATGCAGGTGAAGAGCTTCGACGCCCTCACGGCCGAAGATTTTTCCCGCACATATGAGAGCAGCGTCGTCGCCGCTTTTGAAGCGGCCCGCGCCGCCGCGCCCGCGCTGAAGCAAGCCGTCGCCGCATCCGGCGATGCCAGCATCATCAACATCGCCTCCATGTATGGAACGGTCGCGCCGGATGGACGCCTGCCTGCCGAGCGCGCGCAGCAGAGCCCGTTTCACTACGGCCCTGCCAAGGCGGGCCTGATCCAGCTCACCCGCCATCTCGCCGCCGAGTACGGTCCGCACGGCATCCGCGTCAACGCCATCGCGCCGGGGCCTTTTCCGGCGGCGATCAGCGATCCGGCGTTCGGGGAACGCCTGGCGGGCAAGACCATGCTGGGACGGCTGGGCAAGGCGGAAGAGATCGGCGGACCGCTGCTGTTCCTGGCCGCGCCGTGCAGCACTTATGTGACAGGCACCACCCTCGCGGTGGATGGCGGCTGGACCGCCTGGTGAGCTACCGGTGTCGCGGTTTCGAAGTTCGCCATCCGCCCGATATCAAGCCATGAGCGAACTTCGAAACCATGGCGACACCGGATTCAATAATTTGCTAGTGTCCTTCGATTCCGAAATTCGCTTCGGAATTGATATCGGGATCATGCGAATTTCGAAATCGGGACACTAGCGGCAGATGGCGTTCCTCTCTTCTTTCCGCGCCGGGGCTGAAACCAGTTTTCCCGAAGAGCTGCGGGCGCGGCTGCATGCTTTTCCGCTGCTGGAGAATGTGGGCGAGAGCGCCTTCCGCGCCTTGCTGTCCGAAGCCAACTGGTTCGCGCTGCCGGGCGGCACCATGCTCGACCGCGAAGGCGAGAATGACTCCGCCTTGTTCCTCGTCGTCACCGGCAGCCTTGGCGTCTTTGTCGAGGACGGCAAGGGCGGCCGCCGTCTGGTGACGCATGTCCCCGCCGGCGAGACGGTGGGCGAGATGAGCCTGATCGCCGGATCGTCCGGCCATTCGACCCAGATCGTCGCGCTGCGCGACACCGAATTGTTGCGCATCAGTCCGGCGGCGTTCGAAGCGCTGGTGGCGCGCCATCCGCGCGTCATGCTCAACATCACCCGCTTCCTGGTGCGCCGGTTGCAGAACGCCACCAGCCGCCGCGATGGCGCGCGGCCCAAGACCTTCGCCATCGTGCCGCTACAGGACGGCCTGACAGACACGCCGGTGGCGCATCGCCTGGCCGGGTCGCTGCGCGAGATGGGCATCCGCGCCGCCGTGCTGGACAGCGGTTCCGCCGACCAGGACGCTGAATGGTTCAACACCTTCGAGCAGATGCACGACGTCATCTTCTATCGCGGCGATGCGCCCGACAGCGCCTGGACGCAGATGTGCCTGCGCCAGGCCGACCGCATCTTCCTTCTGGCGCGCGGCGATCGTCCGCTGCCGGCCGGGCCGCTCGATCTGCCCGCCTTCAAGGCGCGCGCGTCGGGCCTGCCGGAGCTGCTTCTGCTCCAGCCCGACACGGGTGCGCTGCGCCTGCCGCAGCATTTCTCCAACCGCACCGGCCTGTTCGAAGGCCATCACCATGTCCGTGAAGGCCATGCGAAAGACATCGCCCGCGTCGCGCGCTTCATCTCGGGCCGCGCCGTCGGCCTGGTGCTGGCGGGCGGCGGCGCACGCGGCTTCGCCCATATCGGCTCCATCAAGGCGCTGGCCGAAGCGGGCATGCCGTTCGACCGGCTGGGCGGCACCTCGATAGGCGCGATCATCGCGGCGGGCCTGGCGCATGAATGGGATGTGCAGGAACTGACGGAGCGCATGCGTGCCGTCTTTGTCAGCGACAATCCGCTGTCCGACTTTACTCTGCCGCTGATCGCGCTGGTGAAGGGCCGCAAGGTCTCGGCCAAGCTGCGCGAGCATTTCGGCAATATCCGGATCGAGGAATTGCCCCGGCCCTTCTTCGCGGTCTCGTCCGATCTCACCACCGGCCGCATCCATGTTCATCGCGACGGCAAGCTGTGGCGGGCGCTTCGTGCCAGCGTGGCGCTGCCTGGCATCCTGCCGCCGTTGACGCACCAGGGCCATCTGCTGGTCGATGGCGGGGTGATGAACAATCTGCCGGTCGATGTGATGCGCGAGCACGCCCCGGCGGCCGGGCCCATTATCGCCTGCGACATCACCGGCGAGATCGACCTGCAGGCCCGCGATGAACGCTATGGCGAGCGGCCCTGGTGGCGGCTGCTGTGGCAGGGCATGCGCGGCAACCCGTCCATCATCTCCATCCTGATGCGTTCGGGCACGGTGGGTTCGGAAGCGCAGCGCCGCGTGGTGCGCGAACAATGCGATTATCTGATCGAGCCGCCGCTGCCCACCATCGGGCTGGGCGATTGGAAGAAGTTCGATCAGGCGATTCAGGAAGGCTATGACGCCACGCGCGCCTGCCTGGAAAAGAACCCGGTGCCGCTGACCCAGGCCGAAGCCGAAGCGCGGCGCATGAAAGAAACCTGATTATTTCGCGTTGGCCGCCGCCGCCGCCGCGTTCAGCGCACCCTGGATGCGCTGCAGATCGGCTTGCCGTTGGCGATATAGGCCTGCATGCAGCCATTATACGCCGTCATCTGCGCGTTGTAGCTGCGCATGCCGGCGTTATAGACGTCCACGTGCCGGTTGTAGGCGTCTACCATATCGTTGCTGGCATTCTCGCGCGGCGCGACCGGCTTCTGTGTCTCGTCCACCGCCTGCGGCTTGGTGCAGGTGGGCGCGGGATACTGGCCAAGAGCGATATTGGAGCCCTGCGCCAGCGCGGGTGTGGCGGTCACCAGCAGGAAGAAGAGGGCGCGCGTCATCAGCAAGGCTCTTTCAGATCGTATCGCCTAAAGGCGGCGTGGCGGGGTTGCCCGGCAGCGGCGCATCCTTCAGCAGGTCATAGCGCCGCCCATCCGGGCCTGTCAGGATCATGCTGTCGATCACCGGCTTGCCGCCCGTGGTGCGGGACCGCACCTCCAGCGTGCCGAAGCCGCGCGAACCCTGCACCCCCAGAACATACTGGTCGCGCATGCCCATGCCGGGCGCGTAACTGAAAGCGTTGCCTTGCAAGCCCGTCACCGTGATCGGCGCGCCCAGCACGCGCTGCGCCAGGCCGTCGCGCTGGGTCATCTCGACGATGGTGCGCATCATCGGGCTCTCGCGGAAGCCGGTGTAAAGATACCAGACGCTGTAACCCCAGGCGAACAGCAGCGGCGCCGCCACGATGGCGATGACGCCCAGGCAGCCCCACAGGCAGCCCCGGTTGCGAGGGCGTTCGACATAGACAACGCGTGTGTCACTCATGCGCGCAGGAGAGCATAATTCCTGCTACGCTGTCATCCGGTACGCACGGAACGCGCGGCCCGGGATCAAGGTGAAACATGCCCATCGACTATGACGACATGATGCAGTCTGGGGCCACCGGCCTCGCCGCGTCCTATGGCGAACGCGACGTGATGCTCTATGCGCTGGGCGTGGGCTTTGGCCGCGATCCCATGGACGCCAGCGAACTAGCCTTCGTCTATGAGAATCCGGCCCTCAAAGTGGTGCCGACCTTCGCATCCGTGATCTCGCGCGGCGAGGCCCCGGCGGAACGCCAGCGCATGCCGCAGAAATCGCAAATCAATTTCATGATGGTGGTGGATGGCGAGCGCCGCATCACCATTCACAAGCCGTTGCCGCCGCGCGCGGCGGTGCTGGCCGATGAGCGCTATCTCGATATTCTCGACAAGGGCGAAGGCAAGGGCGCGGTGCTGATCCAGGAGCGGGTGGTGCGCGAAGCCGCCAGCGGTGACAAGCTCTTCACCATCGTCTCGTCGATCTTTGCGCGCGGCGATGGCGGGTTCGGGGGCAAGCCGCAGGGCGGTCCCGCGTTGCACGCGATTCCCGAACGCGCGCCGGATCTGGTGAAGGAGTGCGACACCCGTCCGGACCAGGCGCTGCTGTATGCGCTGTCGGGTGATCGCAACCCGCTGCACCGCGATCCGGCCATGGCGCAGATGGTGGGCTTTCCCCGTCCCATCCTGCACGGCCTCTGTTCCTATGGCACCGCCTGCCGCGCCATTCTTTCGACGGTGGCGCAATATGCGCCCGAACGGATCACCCAGTTCGATGTCCGCTTTTCCAAGCCGGTGTTTCCGGGCGAGACGCTGGCGGTGGAAATCTGGGCCGACGGCAACACCATCTCCTTCCGCGCCAGCGTGAAGGGGCGGCCCGGCACCGTGGTCCTCAACAACGGCCTTTGCCTGTTGGCGTGAGTTCCCGCTTATCCACCATCCTGCAATGCTAAGGTGTGCCGTGGCGCATGGAGCAAGGCTGTTGGAACGCCGGTGGATAAAGGGGGGGGTCGAAAAAATGGTACGCATTCGCCCGCGCAAACCCTGGATTTCGCCCCTTCAGGCTGGCGGATAGAGATGCTTTCTGACGGTGATCCCATCGAAGCCGCCGAGGCGCTGATCGCTGCGGGCCGCGCCGCCGACGCGGCGCAGGCGTTGCGGATGCGTCTCGCCACCGGGCGCGGCGGCGCGCTGGCGCAGATCACGCTGGTCAAGGCGCTGCTGGCGGCGGGCGATGTGCCCGGCGCGCTGCTTGAAGCGCGCGAGGCGGCTTCGCTGAACGCCAACCTCGCCCCGGTGGTGACGATGCTGGGCGCGGCGCTGCTGGCGGCGGAACAGTTGCCCACCGCCATCGCCGAATTGCAGCGGGCGCTGCGGCTCGATCCCGATGACGCCCGCGCGCGGCATCTGCTGGCGCAAGCCTGGCTCGCGGCGGGCGAAGCCGATAAGGCGCTGGAGACCGGCACCGAAGACGCGGCGCTGGTGGCGCAGGCGGAAGCGATCAAGGCGTCGCAACGCTCCGATCCCGGTTACGTGCGGCACCTCTTCGACCAGTTCTCCGCCGATTATGACCAGCGCATGCGCGAGCATCTGCATTACGCCGCGCCCGAAATCCTGCTGGGACTGGCCGCGATGGTGATGCCGGGCCGCGAGCAGCTCCGTATCCTCGATCTGGGCTGCGGCACTGGCCTGGCGGGCGAAGTCTTCAAGCCGCTGGCGGCGCGGCTGGACGGCATCGATCTGTCGCCCGCCATGATCGCCAAGGCCAGGGCGCGGGGCTTTTACGATCATCTGGCGGTGGCCGATCTGGAAACCGCGCTGGCGCAGGACGGGCCGCCATACGACCTGATCCTGGCGGCCGATACCCTGGTCTATGTGGGCGATCTGGCGGCGGTGTTTCAGGCGGCGGCGCGGCGGCTGGCCCCGGATGGTTTCTTCCTCTTCACCGTGGAAAAGGCGGAAAGTGGCTTCGCGCTGGGGCCCAAGCGCCGCTGGCGGCACGGCGAAACCTATCTGCGCGAGACCGCCCAAAGCGCCGGTCTGTCGGTGGCGGGATTGCTGGACGCCGCGCCGCGCCGGGAGAACAATCAGCCGGTGGAAGGCTTCGCGGTCGCCTTGATGAAATGACGCAGCGCAATTGCGGCACTTTCCGGGCAGGCGCGCGTTGTTCCGGTGCGCCTCCTTTTTCGGTTCCCCCACATGGTCTTTCTCGACAACACGCTTCTGGCCCCGCGCGAGAGCCGCGCCGCGTTCCAGCCGCGCCTGACCGCCGCGCTGCTGATCGCGCTGGCCGCCTTCACCATCGGGATGGCCGGTTTCGCGCTGCGCGGCTTCGACATTCAGGCCTGGCGCTTCGAGATGCTGGTCTTCTTCGCCGCGCTGGTGGCTGGCCCCGTGGGACGCCTGACGCCCCTGACTTGGTTCGCCGACAAGAGCCGCCCGCTGCTGCAGGGGTTCTGCGCCGCCATGTGCGTACACATCGCCTTCATCCTGCTGCCCGGCCTCTTCGCCGTGCCGGATGGGCTGGAAAACCGGGGCCTCACCGCCGGGACGACCTTCTTCATTCTCTTCAATGGCGGCGTCGCGCTGGTGATGGCGTCCGCCGTCAACCGCCGCCTCTGCGACAGCGTGGGCGAAAGCGCCTGCCGCGCCATGCTGGGGATTTCCGCGATCTATTTCTGGCTCTGCTTCGCCTTGATCGGCCTGGCCCACATCACCGGCCCGCATCGCCACGATCCCTTTTATGAACTGAGCGTAATCTTGATGGTGGGGGCGCTGCTGGCCCGGTTTGCCGACAGATTCTTCGCGCCAGGGAACCGGGGAAACGCAGCCCTTTGAGGGTTTTGCGGCTCGCAGCCCGGCTGGTTTGCCCCGATCTTCTGTGCTTCAGTCCCCCTGGTTTTTGGGTTCAGTGAGGAAAATCAACATGTCGAAGAAACTTGCCGCCATCGCGGCGTGTCTGATCGCCGGGGCCAGCCCCGTTTTCGCGCAGAGCGCGACCTGCGTCGAGCCCATGGCCCCGGCCATGGTGGATGGCGCCACCGTCGCTCAGCCGCAGCTGGTCGCCGCCATCGCCCAGGTGAAGGAATTCATCTCCATGTCCGACGTCTACCAGACCTGTATTGCCAGCGACCTGGACACCAAGAAGAAGGCCGCCACCGCCGCGAACACCCCGTTTGACAACCAGCTGCAGCAGGTCGCCCTGGCCAAGGTCGCCGCCAACCAGGCCGCCAAGGACAAGGCCGCCAAGGACATCAACACCCAGATCGGCGCCTTCAAGAACAAGCCCAAATAGGGCTGGCGACATGGATTCGGATAAAGGCGGCCCCCGGTGGCGGGGCCGCCTTTTTCTTTTGGTCACCCCGATTCAGTTGTTCCCACGAATCACCTAGGATTCCGCGCATGGCGGAGGCGGCAATCCAGAAGAAGCAGACGGGCGGCCGCGCGGCAGCCAAGGCTGCGTCACGCACCGTCATCCTCGATGCCGCCCGCCGGGTGGCGGCGCGCGACGGGGCGCGGGAGATGTCGCTGCGCGGCGTCGCCGCCGAAGCGGGTTTCGCGCCCGCGGCGCTTTATGGCTATTTTCGCAGCAAGGACGAGTTGCTGCTGGCCCTGGCCGCGGACGATCTGGGCCGTCTGGCCAAGGTGATGAAGGAGGCGGGCGGCTTTTCCGGCGCCATCGCCGCCGCCCTGGCGCTGCTCAAGGGCACCGAAACCATTGCCGCCGCATCCGGGGCGCTGACCGAAGGCGGCAACAGCGAACCCGAGCGCCTGTTCAACGGGCGATTGATCGCGGCGCTGAAGGCGCTGTCCGACGCCAGCGGCCTGCCGTCTGACAGCCGCCAGAGCCAGTGCGATATAGTGCTGATGGCGGCGGCGCTGTCAGGCCTGGCGATGTTCTCGCGCTCCGGACGTTTGAGCGCGCTGGGCTTCACGCCCGAGGAAATTCTCGGACGTCTGGATAGCCGCTTCGCGCGTTAAGCGCCGCGATATTGCTGCGCCACCGTCAAGGCGCCGATCACGATAAACCCTATTCCCGCGATCAGCTTCAGCGGCATGCCCGCCAGATACTTGCTCGCCACCGTCCCCAGGAAGGTGGCGATGGCGGCCGAGACAGCAGCGCGCCGCCGCAGGCCCGGAAGATCATCAGCGGTGACAGCTTCCGCTCAGATGCGAACAGCATGGTGGCGAGCTGGGTCTTGTCACCGACCTCGGCGACGAAGACCGACAGGAACATGGTGAGAAACGCGGCCATGCTCAGCGACCCGCCGCGTTGCGCACGGCGAAGGTCGCCGTCATCTTGCCGCCGCCCTGGAAGGTCAGCGTCACCGGAACGGTGTTGCCGGGCTTCATCACCGCTTTCGGCTCCATGCACATCAGGTGATAGCCGTTTGGGGAGAAGCTGATGCTGTCGCCCGCCGGTACGTCGCGGCTGGGCACATGCTGCATCGAGGCCAGGCCGCCCGTGGCGCTGGAACGGTGCATCATCACCATGCCGCAGCCGGGGCTTTCGGCCCCGGTCAGCACCATCACGTCCTTGCCGCCATTGCTGAGAATGAAATAGCCGCCCGCCGGAATGTTGCCGGGCAGGGCGCGGAACCAGCCGTCATGCACGATCAGCGCGGCGGATGCGGGCAGGGTGCTAGTCGATGATAATGTCAGCAGCGGCGCAGGCTTGGCGGGCTTCTCGGTGCCGCGCGGCAGGTCGGTCCACTCCGCTTTCTGTGCGCCGCAGAACTGCACCGCCGGGAAAGCCAGCTGGCTTTCATTCTTCGGCAGCACGAAGGAAATCGGGAACAGCATCACCTGGCCCTCCTTCACTTCGCCACCTTTCCAGGTGACGGCGCTGACGCGGTCGCCCGCACGTACCAGCGTCACTTCCCAGCCGGGCGGCGCGATGGTCTGCACAGCGGTCAGGTTGAGCGGCAATTCCACCTGTAACGCGGTGGAGACAGGCGCAGCGGCGCTACAGCCATGGCCGATGCGGAAGGTAGCGTTGATGCGCGTGCCGGGCGGCGCGGCGGCGGGCGCAATGGTGACATGCGCCAGCGCCGGCAGGGCTGAGAGGCAGAGGCACAGGGCCGCGAGGCTATTGCGCATAATGGATCTCCATCAGGAAGGTGCGCTGCGGGAAGGGGTGGAAGATAAAGTACTTGTCGTTGTTGAGGTTGTCGATTCCGGCGGAAAGCGTCCAGTTTTCGTCCAGCCGGAACTGGGCGCGGACATCGGCTACGAAATAGCCCGCGAAACCCTGGAAGGTATTGGAGACGCTGTCGCTATTGTCGATGGTGCCGAAGCTGCGGTCGCTGTAGCGGGCGCCCAATGTGAAGGACAGGCGTTCGTCCAGCCGGTATGTCGCCAGCGCGTTGGCCCGCCATTTCGGGATTTGCGGCAGCGCCTTGTTTACGCTGGCGAGGAAGGCGGGATTTTCCAGCACGCGGCCATCGGCATAAGTGAGGCTGCCCTGCAGTTCGAGCCCGTCGCTCAGAACATTGCGGCGGCTGGCGACCAGTTCGACACCGCGGGTGCGGACGCGATCGACATTCTGCACATAGGTGAACAGCGTGGTCGAACCCGCCACCAGCGGCGCCGATTGCGAAATCAGCGCATCGGCGATTTCCTGCTGGAACAGCGACAGCCGCATCATGCCGCTGTCGCCGCGCCATTCCGCCGACAGTTCATAATCGCTGCCGCGTTCTGGCTTCAAATTGGGATTGGGCACGGTCAGCGACGCGCCGGTGGTGACGGCCTGGTATAGCTCCGTCACCGTCGGCATGCGATAGGCGATCCCCCAGGATGCCGTGAAGCGCCAGGCATCGTCCGCCTCCCAGGCCAGCGCCGCCTTCGGCGAGAAGGTGCTGGCCGAGATTTCCGGCTGGCGCACATTCAGCGCCGGAGCGGCGGAGAAATTGACGCCGTCATAGGCCTGCCAGTCTTCATAGCGGCCGCCCAGCGCCAGCTTGACGTCTTCGGTGATCGACCAGATGTCCTGCAGCCAGACCGCGTTGGTGGCGGTGCGGCCGCGCGCCGAATTCGCCACCGCGCCGGGCGCGCCCGCGATCCAGTCGGTCATGGTGCGGCGGATTTGAGAGAAGGTCTCGACATCGCGGTGCAGGCCCGCGCTGAGTTCGTGATCCTCCCAGCCGCGCCACACAATGTTGCCGTCGAAGGTCATCCAGCCGGTGCCGCTTAGCCGGTTCACCGTGCCCGCACCGTCACCGAACGCGGCGGGCAGCGCGGTCGTGGGCACACGCTGCTTGTCGGTGAGATAGTCGAAGCGGCTGACCACCAGATCCCAGGCGAAATCGCCATCGCGGGACGATGCCAGCGTCAGGCCCTGCGCCAGCTTGGTTTGCTGGGTGTTGTAGAGATTGTTGGAGAAGGCGCTGGCGGCGATGCTGTAATTGTAGCCGTTGATGTTGATGTTGCCGCTATAGACCGCCGCACCCGCCGCGTTGCGCAGATAGCTTTCCACCCCGGCATTGTTGTCCTGGTGAAAGACGCTGGCGAGATAAGTCAGCCGCGTGCCGCCCTCGAAATCATAGGCAAGCCTGAGCGAGACTGTGTCCTGCACCTGTTCCTCGATCCCGATCGCGCCCAACACCACAATGGGCTGCGCCGTGCGGTTCACATCGTTAAAAGCGCCGGTCAGCGGCGTGCCCACGGCGCTGGCCGTGGTGGGCCGCACCAGCGTGGCGTAACTCAGCGGCTGGCCTTGCGAGTCCAGATGATTGGCCGACAGCCGCCAAGAGAACGCGCCGCTGCGGTCGCCGATGCCGCCCGCGACCTGCCAGGTGCCCACCGTCATGTCCGAGCCATATTGCTCGAAATTCTGCACCGCGCCGGTGACATCGGCATAAAGCTCGAACTGCTCGGGCATGCGGGTGGTGATGTTGATGGTTGCGCCCATCGAATTGCCCGCATAGCGCGCCGCGAAGGGGCCATAGAGAACGTCGATGCGGCTAATGTCGTGCGGCGCGGCGACGCCGAAATTTGGCGTGGCGCTGATGTTGTTGTTGCCGATGGGCGCGCTGATCAGGATTCCGTCGACGAAGATCAGGTTGCGCGCCGAAGCACCGACGCCGGAGGTGCGGGTGGCGACCGGGTCCTGGGTGTCGCCATAATGGCGCTTTCGCACCAGCAGCGAGGGTGCGTATTTCAGCATGTCCTCGGTGTTGACGGTGTTGACCTGTTCGCGGGCCCTGGCGGCGAGCACGCCGGTGTCGGCGCGGCCGGGATCGGCCGCATTCTCGCGGTCGGCATTGACGATGACATATTCGGGTTGCAGCCCGCCTCCGATGGATTGGGCAAGGGCGGGTGTGGCAACAAGAGCGGCAAGGCACGCGCTGGCGTGCAGCGAAAAACGCAAAGACATGGAATCTTCCCTGAAAATTGAATGGATCCCCCGGTCAAACCGGGGGATTGCCGACAGCGTAAGCGGCGCTGTGCGCGCATTACGCTGTCGGCAAGACTTCAGGCGAAGAGGGGTGGGGCGCGTGGCGCTTGTGGCGTGAGGGCCGTATCTGCGACCGGCGCAGCCGGTGCGGCGACATTGGCGATGACCAGCGCGGCGGACGAGGGCGGCGCGATGGCGGCCGCATCCGGCGCATCGAACAGCACCGACGCCGCGGCGAAGGCGCAGGGCTGATGCGGTTTGGCCGTATCGTCCTTGCCCGGCGCGCCGTGCTGCAATGTGCCGTCGGCGGCGCAGATGATGAAAGCGGCTTCGCCCAGCTGCGCCGTTCCCGGCATCCAGCCCATGGGGATGAAGGCGCGCAGCAGCAGCGCGGCAAGCAGGATGTGGCGGAAGGCAGCCTTCATGGCTACTTTGTCGGCTGCCTGCGCCGTCCCGGCAAGGGAAGGAATGTCGCGGTCAGGGCAAAACCGGCCTGCCAGCGCTCAATAAAGGGGATGGGATAGGTGAAGTTCAGGATGTTCAGGATCAGCCCGTCCCGGATCACCACTGCGGCAAGCACCTCCATGGCCACGCCCGCTGCCACCGTGACCCAGACGGGGGTGCGGCTGGCGAAGAGAAAGCCCAGCGCCATCATCAACGTGTCCATCAAGGAATTGAGAATGCTGTCGCCGGCATAGCCGATGGCGAGCGCCTGCTTGCGATAGGCGTCGATCACCATCGGCGTGTTCTCGGCGATCTCCCAGCTGATCTCCAGCCCCATCGCGATCAGCAGCATCACGCCGAAGGAGATCCGTGGCTGGAAGAACTTCAGCAGGCCGTAGAAGATGAAGCCATGCACGATGTGCGACAGGGCATACCAGTCGGCGATCTGCTGCGAGGTTTCCGGGCTGAGCGGATTGTTCGCCCAGAGCAGGATCTTGCCGCTGGCCGAGATCCAGGGTTGGCCCAGCGCCCACAGCGCGCCCACCTGCAGCGCCAGCAGCGCCCCCGTAATGGCGAGGTCGCGATAGGGAATGACGGGGTTGCTGGAAGCGAAGCGGCGCGCCATGGGAGCCTGTATACGCAAAAAGGCCCGGGGTGGAAAACTGCGGCCGTCTTTGACGGCGGCAGGAAGCGCCGCTAGCGTCCCTTCCAACGAGCCGGGAACGGCCTTTGGGGGGAATGCCATGAAATCGACGTCCGCCGCCTGTCTGTCGCTGCTGCTTTGCACCTTTGCTGCGCAGGCGCAGAACGGTCTGTCCGCGCCTTATCCGGGGGTGCAGCGCCAATGGGCGCAGCCGCCGGTGGGCGAAGGTTGGGGCGCCTCGGCGGGTATCGAGCGCGGGCCGCGCGGCGAGATCTGGGCCATCGACCGCTGCGGCGCCAATGGCTGCGACGGCTCGGACCGCAATCCCATCGTTCTGCTCGATCCCGATAGCGGCAAGCCCATCCGCAGCATCGGCGCGGGCCTGTTCGTTTTTCCGCACGGCCTGCATGTTGATCGCGCGGGCAACATCTGGGTGACCGACGGCGCGGTGAGCAAGGATGCCACCAAGGGCCTGCAGGTAATGAAGCTGTCGCCCACCGGCGAAGTTCTGCTGCGCCTGGGCACGGCCGGGCAGCGCGGCGATGACGGCGCGCATTTCCAATCCCCCAGCGACGTGATCACCGCGCCCAATGGCGACATCTTCGTGGCCGACGGCCATGGCCCCATCGGTGGGCTGGTACCTGCGGGCGTGGGCATGCGGATGATGAAGTTCGATGCCAGCGGCAAGTTCATCGCGCAATGGGGCCGCACCGGCGACAAGGAGGGCGAGTTCAACACCCCGCATGCGCTGGCCTTCGATGCGCGGGGACGCCTCTTCGTTGCCGACCGCAGCAACAACCGCATCCAGATTTTCGATCAGGCGGGCAAGTTCATCGCGGCGTGGAAGCAGTTCGGCCGCCCGTCCGGCTTCTACATCGCGGGCGACCGGCTGCATGCCATCGACGCGGATTCCAGCCCGGCCAACCATCCCGGCGAGTGGAAGAAAGGTGTCTGGATCGGCTCTATTTCGCGCGGCCTGCCCGACGCCTTCGTGCCCGACGATCAGGCGGGCGAGGGCGTCGTCGTGGCGCCCAACGGCAACATGTATGGCGCGGTCAATGTCGCGCCGCGCGGCATCACGCGCTATCTCAGCAAGTAAGCTCTAGAAGGTCTTGCGCATCTGGAGGCGAAAGTTCGGATAGGACGCGGTCCGCAAGACTTCGCTGCCGGAAAAATCGGCCACGGCGCGGCTGGTCGTGAACAGCATGCGGTCCCGCACGCGTTCGCGCCGGATGGGATTTTCGGCCGTCAGTCTCACCTGGAAATCCGGCCGGGCCTGCCAGCTCCAATAGACCACCTGCCGGGGCACCCGTGTGTGTTCGATCCGCAATTCTCGCAACAGGTAAGTGCTCTGGCGCGGCTGGATGATGGCCTGGACGCCGAAGCTGGAATTCCAGGCGGGGACATCCTGGATCAGCGAGATGTTGCCATTGAAAGGACTTTGGCCGCTGGCGCCGCGCAGGGCCCCGGTCACGGGATCGGTGAGTTCCGACCAGTTCCAGGTGAGATCCAGCGTCATGCGCAGATCGCGCAGGCCCAGCCGGTCGAAGGGAATGGTGGCATCGAACGAAATCCGGTCGCGCGTGCCGTCACCGATATTGCCCGGGGCGTCGAAGATCGCGGTCGGCGTGATGACCACGATGCGGTCGTTGATCTTTTCCACATTGGAATGGAGATAGGCGAGGGTCACGGCGCCCTTGCCCCAGAAATGATGCTCGATGGCGGCTTCGTAATCCCAGGCGCGTTCCGGCTCCAGATCGGCATTGCCGGCGGTCACCGTGTCCAGCACGGGGTCGTTGGAGGCGGCGAAGGAGCCGAAATCGAGCTGCCCGACGCGCCGCTCCACCCGCAAACGCAGCTGCGTTTCGTCCGTCAGGTCATAAGTGAGAATTCCCATCGGCTTGCCGAAGGTGAAGGCGCGCTCCCGGTTGGTGTCGCCGATCTGGCTGATGACCGAGGTTTCATACTTCATGCCCAGTTCGGCGCGGAACTCCGGCCAGAAAATGAGGTTGGCGGTTCCGGAGAACTCGGCGCGCTGTTCCTCGACGCGCACATTCGCGTTCGGCAGCATCTGCGCGACGCCGCCGATGGTGAGGAAAGATTTGGTGTCGCGGAAATTGAGCGCGCCTTCCGCGCCCGCCTGCAGCGTCAGCCAGGGCGTCAGCTCGTGCCGCAGCGTGGCCCGCGCGATGGTTTCGCCGTTCGGCGCCCGGTTGCCCGATTCCGTCGCGTTGGACGTGTTTCTGGAACTGTTGATCGGGAAGCTGCGGCGGTAAAGCCCCAGCAGCGTGGCCCGATAGCCGTAAAGTTCGCCGTCATAATCGGCGCCGAACTCGTAACCTTGGCTGCGGCCCCGCGACGGGCTGGCCCGCAGCGTCGTAACGCCCAGCGTGTCGACGGCATAATAGGTGGTATCGAGCGCTTCCTTGTTGGAGGTGGCGCTTCCGTTGACGCGGAATGTTCCTAGCCAGTCATGGCGATACTCCGCCACTCCGTTGGTGGAATAGGTATGTTCGTATCCGGGCGCCCGGAAATCGCCAAAGTCGCGCACGCGGCCCAGCCGGTCGTAGCGTCCCTGGGTGCCATAGGAGTTGCCGCCGGTGCCGTTGCCGCCAAGGGCATTGCTGTCGGTGGAAATTGCGCCATCGAACGAGAAATGATCGGTGCGGTGGGAGATTTCAGCCCGGCTGTTTTGCACATGAACATTGCCAAGCTGGTTGACGGACGGCGTGGCCTGAAGCGCGCCGCCCGTCGTCTGCGCCGTCTTGCGAATGACGTTGGCGACGACCGGGAAGCCCTGCATGTCGATTCCCGGCGCGCCGCCGCGGATCACTTCGATACGCTCAACATTGGCGACTGGAATGCGCTGCAGGACATCGTTCAGGCTGACGGATTTTGTCGAGGCCCCGGCCCCGTCGATCAGCACATTGCCGGCGCTGCCCGCAAAGCCGCGCGTCGAGGTGCTGCCGCTATTGAAGATGAAGCCGGGCAGGCGACCCACCATGTCGCGCGCATTGTTGGGATTGGATTCGACAAAGAATGCCGGGACATAGGTTGTAACGCCCGTGCTGGTCTCGATGGGGGCATTGGCCTCTGACCCCAGGGTTACGGCATCGTCCGGCGCGGTCTGCGCGATTGCGTTGCCGGGGAATGACGCAAAGCCCGCCAAAGACGCGGCAAGGTAGGCCAGCAATTTGTGCTTGGATGATGTCACAAGAATTCCCCACGGCGTGCAGTCGCCATCACATCCGGTGCGCGCCGTCAGGTCTCTGCTGCACTTATGATACTTTTTGGAATGCGCGAACGCCCAAGGTCAAGCCGCTTCCTGACGTAGCGCCAATGTGTCGGTACGTGTCAGCGAAGAACCGGGATACCGCCGGTTGTCCTGGCGGTTGGCTGTGCAGGCAGTGGGCATAGAACCGGTCTCGACCTGTTTTCCCTGATAATTCCGGAAATTACAGCCATTTTCCGGGAAATTCAGCCCCGTGATCTCCGATTTCGGGGAAATACCGCCCGTTTGGTCCCGCCCGGCGGCTTTTTGCCCGGAAATTAACAGGCACATATCAGGTGGGGATGACCTGCATGGCTCTTTTTGTACCAAGCCAATTTCTAACAAATCGCTTGGTACAAAAAGAGCCCTGCAGGTCAGGTGCATAGCGCGCTTGTGGTATAGAGACTTAGGGCGTAGGGACTGGCTCGTCAGGTAGTTTTCTGACTTGATTCCGCCAGCTCGGTCAGTCGACCTTTTGCCGATCCTCGCCGCCATGCGTCAGCGGGGCTCCCCAATTGCAACAAGTCTTTCAGGCCGCTCGGGCTGCAACATTCAAAACAAGGAAATACGATGACCGATCACCTCCTGACCGCCCGCCGCGGCAGTTTGCCGTCTAATACCACGGTGGTCCTATGAGCAATCCGTGGACGCCTTCGGGGCAAAGTCCTCAATTCAACAACCTCAACCTCAAGCAGTTGCCGTCCCGCGCCATCGGGATAGGCGCGGCGGTTGTCGTGGGTTTTGCTGTCCTGTTCACCACCTATTACACGATAGACGAGGGCGAGCGCGGCGTGGTCCTGCATCTGGGCAAGGTAGTCGGCGAGGCCGGGCCAGGCCTTCATTTCAAGACCCCAATCCTGACCACCATCGAGAAGATTTCGGTGCAGATCCAGAAGGAGGCATTCGAGAAGACGGCGGCGGGCGACACCAGGCTGCAGGCCTATTCGCGCGACCAGCAGCCTGCGACCATCGCGATGGCGGTTAACTATCATGTCACCGATGCCGCCGCCGTCTATGCTCAATATGGCTCGCTGGAGAACATGAAATCGCGCATTATCAATTCCCGGGCATATGAGCAGCTCAAGACAGTCTTCGGCCAGTTCGACGCCGCCGACGCCATTCAGAAGCGCGCTTTGCTGAACGCGGAAGTTTTCGCCGCGATCCGCAAATCTGTGAGCGGTCCAGTGGTGATCGACAGCGTCCAGATCGAGGATATCACCTTCTCGAACCAGTATGAGACCGCGGTCGAGTTGCGCATGCAGGCCATCGTAAAGCAGCAACAGGCCGAAGCCGACAAGCAGAAGCGCATTATCGACGCCGATGCCTCCGCCTATGAAGTGAAGGCCGCTGCCGACGCCAAAGCGCACCAGATCCAGGTGCAGGGTAAGGCCGAAGCTGGCGCGATCCAGGCGCGGGGCGATGCGCTGCGCAACAATCCTAGCTTGCCGACCCTGGTCGCATCTGAGAAATGGAATGGGGTGCTACCGACCACGATGGTGCCGGGCAACGCGCTGCCATTCTTGAACCTGAAATAGAATGCCCGTGGCCTGGCGGCGTTGGGCGCCGCAAGGCCACGGAAATTGTTGCTACGCTCTGGTCGCGGCTTATTCATGGTACTGTGAGGACAGTCGGCAGAATTTTTAGGAATTTCTGTTAAGGTATCCTTTATGAGGAGGCCGGCTTGCCATGATGTTTCCAGAAGCTCGGAGCGGAGCGTAAGATGTTCGATCAACTGATGCAGTTTCTAAAGGCGCCGGAGCCTCTGCCGCAGCCGGACCTGCGCCTCTCGGTTGCAGCCCTGCTGGTGGAGGCCGCGCGCCAGGATGACCGGTTCGATGCGGAGGAACGCGCCGGCATCACCCAATTTCTGACTCGGAAATTCGCTCTCAAGCCTGAGGAATGCACTGCGCTCCTGGTTGCGGGGGAGGCGCGCGCTTCCCAGATGGTGCAGTTGTATGGCCACACCAGCGCGATATTCGAGCAGATGGCACCCGATGATCGCGTCCAGCTCGTCGAGATGTTGTGGGAGGTGGCGTATGCCGATGGCGTTCTGGATCCCGAAGAAGACCTTTTGATCCGCCGTATCGCCGGTCTTCTGTATGTCACTGACCGCGACCGGGTGCTGGCTAGGCAGCGCGTGGTGTCGCGGTTGCGGGAATGATATTTGTACGCCCGGTCTCCTTCCCTGGGACGCTGACGGGATAGCAGAATCGAATTTCTGTTCTTTTTCTATAATACGATACGACCTGCTATCCCCTTCCATGGAATGAAAGCTTTGACCCGGAGCAGCCTTTCCGGGCTCCGAGGGATGAAGCCGATCAGGTCTGCACCAGTGAACGTCCGCTTTTGGCGGCGGGTTCAATGGGTCGGCGCGACACCTTCTATTCTGAGCAGATGAGGAGGTATGGCGCATGGAACAGGCGAATACAGGACCGAGGAAGACAGCGAGCGGCTGTATATTTTTGCTTCACTTTTTGTTGGAATTGGACCACGACTTAACCGCTTCCAAGGTATTGGAAACGTGATTGTCAGGGTCCAGCGCCCTATATGCGTAAAGCAATATACCGTTTGGCGCTATCACGTAGGAAGTCCGATCTGACAGGGCCAATAGGGACGACAATTGAGCATCATAAGCTCTTGTTATCTCACCAGTGCTGTCAGCGGCTACGGGAAAGGCGCTCCTGCACGCCTCAACGGAGAACTTGTTCAGCGTTCTTATATTGTCGCGCGAAACACCAATTACGCTTGCGCCGAAAGCCTTGAACTGCGGTACGGCCTCTGCGAAATTGTGTGCCTCGATGGTGCACCCAGTCGTGAATGCGGCTGGATAAAAATATACAACTACAGGCCCTTGCTTTAGCGCGTCGGCAAGCGAGAACTTGAACTCTTTGCCACCAAGGGTAGCTGAAGCAGAAAAGTCAGGCGCCTTTGCGCCCGGTTTTAGGGCGGCCGCAGCCGGTGCAGATACCGCTAGCGCCAACATAAGGCCTAGATAAAACGACTTCATGGGTCAGCCCTTCTAAACATACCCTATTTTACGAGATTGGCGGGGGCATGGATCACCATTGCTTAGGATAGCCCCACGGGTTCAGCGGCGCATCAACATGTGGGCGGGTGGCGCTGGGCGAGTCTGGTTGACCTGCATGGCTCTTTTTGTACCAAGCGATTTGTTAGAAATTGGGTTGGATAAGGAGCTTGGACCTGCGGAAGAAGAGACCGACGCCGGAGCAGATTGTGCTGCTGCTG
>JBIIWB010000018.1:0-38709 GCA_044339125.1 Rhizomicrobium sp.
TTAAGCCCGCCATACTCGTTGCGCCAGCGGTAGTATGTAACTTCCGTCACTCCTATCGCCCGCACCGCATCCGCGACCGGCTTGCCCTGTGCCATCAGCACATCGACCTGCCGTAGCTTCGCGACTACCTCTTCTGCCGTGTGCCTCTTCCTGGCCATCTATCCAATCCGCCTTGGTCAAAACCATACTTCAGGGAGGACCATTTCAAAGGGGGCAGGACAACCTGACGGCGGGGCTTTACTGGTGGCAGGGGCGCTTGCAGGAGATCGCGCAGCGCGAGATGGGTTCGCGCCTGGCGCGCATCGACCAGATCGGCATCTATGCCTGCCGCAATGTGAACAATGCCGAAAGCGGCAATCGCAGCCAGCACGCCACCGCCAACGCCATCGACATCGCCGCCTTCCGCTTCGCCGATGGCCGCACCGCCACCGTGCTGCGCGACTATGGCAAGCCGACGCCGCAGGGACGCTTTCTTGCCGCCGTGCGTCAGCAAGCCTGTGGCATCTTCAACAGCGTGCTAGGGCCCGAGTACAACAAGCTGCATGCCGATCATTTCCATTTCGATATGGGGCCGAACTGGATCTGCCGCTAGAGCAATGGCTGGTGCCGCAGATGCTGGGTCTTCTCGTTGCGCCACTCGTTCAGCACCAGAAGCAGCGTCGCCAGGTCGAACATCGCGAAAGCGAAGACCCAGTTCGACCAATGCTCGGCCAGATGCCACGACATGAAGGCGAGGAAGGCGAGCAGGATCACGCTGGCCACCGGATAGACCCAGCGGCCGCGCCCGGTCAGCAGCACCAGCGCCAGCGCCAGCTTCAGCAATCCATGCGCCAGCAGATAGATCACCAGGAAACCGGCCGACGAACCCAGCAATTGCGCCGCCCCGGCCCGCAGCAGATGGACAAAGCCATTGTCCGGTTCGGTCAGCTCCGGCGCCGCGAAGGCCAGCAGCCAGGCATGGAAGCGTGCGCCGCCGCTGAGCGCGATGGCCGCGCCCAACAATGTTTCAAGCGCGCCATCGACGCCCTTGAAGGCGATGGTGGCGACATAGGCGAGGTGAAAAAAGCGGTTGGGCCTGGGCACGGTTCGCGCGCATAGCCGGTGGGGCAGGGGCGGGGCAAGTATATTCCCCTCCATGCGGCAAAAAAAGAAGCGCCCCGAACGGGGCGCTTCCTCCTTGATCCGCTGCCGGCCTTACTGCCAGTCGCGGTCGATCTTGTAATAGTCATAGCTGGTCTGACGGATGCCGCCGATGCTGCCATCGTGCTTGGTCAGGTCCTTCAGGTCATAGGCGGGCGCGTTCTTCAGGTTGTCCTTGTCCAGGGGGACGACGTAGCCGCCTTTGTCCTCGTCATAGTCCAGCATGGACCACGGGACCGGATAGTATTTCTCGCCCAGACCCAGCACGCCGCCGAAACCCAACGCCGCGAACATGATCTGGTTGGACGTCTTGTCGAGCACGATGTCCTCGACCGTACCGATGCGGTCGCCGCCGGGGTTGTAAACCGCGGTGCCCTTCACCTTGGATGCCAGAATCGCGCTGGTATGGCCCGTATTGGTCGTCATGCAGTGTCCTCCGTTGGATAGGGCGTGTTGGATACCGGTAACAACCCCGCCCAAGGGATTCCGTTGCGGAACAGAAGACGAAATTGGCGTAACCCCGTGCCCACGGAACTTTCTAGCGGCGCTGCAGCGTGGACAGGAACGCGGTCAGCTGGTCCTGCCAAAGCGTCACATTTCCCGTGGTGGCATGCCCGCGCGTGGCCGGACCGGCGGGGACCACATAAAGCCGCCCGCTCGGCAGCCGGGCCATCGCCCGCACCATTAGCCCGGTTTCCACGGGATTGCGCTCGTCATCGGCGGCATTGACCGCCAGAACCGGCGCGGCAATCCGGTCCAGGCCGGGCGAGGGGTCATAGTCATGCGCCGCATCGAATTGCCAGATGACGTCATTGGCGTCGTTGCGCGCCGTTGCCAGGCGCTGATCCACCCAGGCGTCCGCCGCCGCTGCCGTGGGCGCCGCCGCCGACAAGGCAAGTGTCCCGCCGCTGGTGGCGGCATCGAACATGGCTTGCGCCGAACGCACCGCCCGGGGCTGCTGGGTATAATTGCCGTCCTGGTAACCGGGATCGGCCTTGATGCTTTCGATCAGCAGCCGCCGCATCATCCAGTTGCGGCCCGCCATCGCGGTGGGCTGGCTGGCCATCGGCATCAAACCGTCCATCATCGCGGGATATTTCACGCCCCAGACCCAGACATGCATCCCGCCCATGGAGTTGCCGATCACCAGGCGCAGATGCTTCACCCCCAGTGCTTCGGTGACCAGGCGGTACTGCGCCTGCACCATGTCGTCGTAATTGTAGCGGGGAAATTTGGCCTTCAATCCGTCGGACGGCTTGGCGGAGCCGCCCGACCCCAGCGCGTCCGGCAGGATGATGTAATGCGTCGCCGCATCCAGCGGCGCGCCCGGCTCGAACAGCGGAGCAAAGCCCGCGATCATGCCCGCGCCATTGCCGTTGGTGCCGTGCAGCAGCAGCACCGGGGCGCCGCGGGGATTGCCCAGCGTGGTGTAGTGAATCTTGACCGCCGCCTGCTCACCGGTGTGGAAGCGGAAATCCTTCAGCACGAAATCGCCGTCGCGCCGCTGCAACGGGTCCGCTGTCTGGGCGAAGGCGGGCAGCGCCAAAAGGGCGCCCAGCAGCATCGCGGCGGCGCGGCAGGCGAATGTGTGCGGCATGGAAAGCCACCCTTTTTTCCTATCCTAGAATGGATTGCGCAAATTGGCGCTGGGCGGTTGCCCTTGGCCTTCTTCCCGGCTTGGATAGGCCATGACGGATTCGACCAAGCTGCCTGCCTCCACCCTGATCCTGCTGGGCGCCACCGGCGACCTTTCCCAGCGCATGCTGATCCCCTCGCTGTATGGCCTGCATGCCGAAGGCCTGCTGCCGGCGGATTTCCGCCTGGTCGGCGCCGCCCGCCGCGGCATGAGCGATGCGGAATTCCGGGATTTCGCGAAGGCCGCGGTGACCAAATACCTGCCGCGCGACCGCCAGAATGAGAGCAAGCTGTCCCTATTCCTGGAGCGGCTGCACTACCGCAACATGGATCTGGACAATCCGGCCTGTTTCGAATCGGTGCGCGCCCTGCTGGGCGATGCGGCGAACGCGCCGATCGGCGTGTTCCTCTCCATCGCCCCCAGCCTGTTCGTCCATGCCGTTACGGCGCTGAAACGGGCGGGCATGGCGGGCGGCAATGTCCGCGTCGCGCTGGAAAAGCCGCTGGGCGAGGACCTCGCCTCCAGCCGCGTCATCAACGACACCATCGCCAGCCTCTTTCCCGAAGAGCGCACCTTCCGTATCGACCATTATCTCGGCAAGGAAACGGTGCAGAACCTGCTCGTGCTGCGCTTCGGCAATATCCTGTTCGAGAAATTGTGGAACGCGCAATATATCGACCATGTGGACATCACCGTGGCCGAGACGGTGGGGCTGGAAGGCCGTAGCGCCTATTTCGACGGCACCGGCACTCTGCGCGACATGGTGCAGAACCACATGCTGCAATTGCTGGCGCTGGTGGCGATGGAGCCGCCCGGCCAGTTCGATTCCAATGCGGTGCGTGACGAAAAGGTGAAGGTGCTGCGGGCGCTGCGCAAGCTGACGCCGGAAACGGTGAAGACCCACACGGTGGTGGGCCAGTACGGCTCCGGCGCCATCGGCAATGCCCGTGTCGGCGCCTATGCCGAAGACCTGGGCAAGCCGTCGGGAACCGATACCTTCGTCGCCATCAAGGCGCATATCGACAATTGGCGCTGGCAGGGCGTGCCGTTCTACCTGCGCACCGGCAAGCGCCTGCCCGCGCGCAAGACGGAAGTTGCGATCCAGTTCAAGCCGGTGCCCCATTCCATGTTCGCCGGGCGCGGCGGCAAGCTGGACGCCAACCGCCTGCGCCTGCGCCTGCAGCCGGAAGAAGATGTGCGCCTGTCGATGATGGCCAAGGTGCCGGGGCTGGACCGTGAGGGCATGCGGCTGGAGGAAGTGGCGCTCGACCTCTCGCTGGCCAACGCCTTTGGCGCGCATCGCCGCCGCATCGCCTATGAGCGGCTGCTGCTGGATTTCGTGGAAGGCGACACAACGCTGTTCGTGCGCCGCGACGAGGTCGAGGCGCAGTGGGGCTGGATCGACACCATCAATGGCGGCTGGGCCAAGGCCGGGATCACGCCGCAGCCCTATGATGCGGGCAGCTGGGGTCCGGACACCAACTTCGGCGACAAGGAACAGAACGGCGACTGGCACGACTAGGCCCGGTCTGCCGCGCCCGTGTCCCTATTTCAATATCTGCAAGGGCTTGGCTGATCGCCGGATCGGGCCCTTGCCAATCCTTTGTGCAAAGGCTCATTTTGGGCGGCATGAACCGTCTCGGCGCCAGCCTGTCTCAATCCTCCGCAGGTCTCGACGAATGGGCCCCTTCGCTGCTCAAGGCGCAGCTCTATAACCGCATCCTGGTCGATATCATCATCGGCGCGCTCAAGACCGGCGAACAGCTGGACGAGAATGTGCTGGCCCGCCGCTATGATGGCGGCCTGGCGGGCATCCGCGATGCGCTGGCCCGTCTGGCGCTGGAAGGTCTGGTAGTGCGCAAGGCCCGCGTCGGCACCACCGTGGCGCTGCTCGATCCGGTGGAAGCGCGCGACGCCTTCGAAGCCCGCCGCCTGGTGGAGATTCAATGCGCCGTGCTGGCCGCCCGGCATGCCACGGACGCCGACCTCGCCGCCATCCGCGCCACCCTGGCGGATGGCGAAGCGGCGGTGGAAGCCAACGACTCCCGGGCGCTGGCGGCGATGGACGAAGCCTTCCATGTGGCGGTGGCCACGGCCAGCGGCAACCGCACCCTGGCCAAGATGGTGGTGACGCTGCATCACCAGACTGCGCGCCAGTGGCTCACCACCATGCAGGCGCCGTCGCGCACCGAAAGCCTGCAGGCGTTGGCGGAGCATCGCGACCTCGCCAATGCCATCACCGCGCGCGACGCGGTAGCTGCCCAGGCCGCGATGGAAAAAGCGCTGGGCGATTTTCCCGACGATGTGAAGCGCTCCTGAGATGGCACCGTTTCGCGCCTGGGTGACGCTGCTGCTGGTCAGCGCCCTGTTCTTCATCATCACAGCCGCCACCTTTTCGTCGCTGGGCCTGGCCTTGCCCGCCATGGTGGCGGAAATGGGCTGGAGCTGGAGCGATGCCGGGCTGGGCTTCTCGCTGCTGGCGGTGCTGTGCGGCATCACCTCCACCGTGCCCGCCGCGCTGATCCGCCGCCTGGGCGTGCGCGCCAATTTCCTGATCGGCGCCGCCATCATGGCGCTGGCCTTTCTGCTGCTGGCGCGCACCGATGGTCTGGCGCTGTATTTCACCGGCGCATCACTGGCCGGCTTCGGCTTCACCCTGCTGGCGACGGTGCCGGGCACCTATCTGTTGACGCGGCTTTTCCCGCGCCCCGCCTTCGCCTTCGGGCTGTATTTCACCTTGGGCGGTTTGGGCGGCGTGGCCGGGCCGCAATTGTATGAGCTGGTCGCGGGCGCGGCGCAGGACTGGCGCGGTTTCTGGACGGTGTGCGCCTTCGCCGTGGCGGCGCTGGGTGTGCTGGCGGCGTTTTTCTGCGACGTCACCACCGATGTCTCGGCGAAAGGCGAAAGCGATCCGGCCATCACCACCGGCGCGTGGAGCGTCAAGGCGGCGCTGCGCACGCCGCAATTCGCGTTTCTCGCCGCCGCCTACAGCGCCTTCCTGATCTGCGACATCACCGTGAATGCGGTGTCGGTGCCGCATCTGGCGGAAGCGGGCATCGGCGCGATGGTGGCGGGCGGCATGATCAGCCTGTGGGCCCTGCTCAACGCCATGTCGCGGCTGGCGGGCGGTTTGCTGACGGCGGTTCTGGATGCGCGCCTGTTGCTGGTGGCGTCGCTGGGCCTGCTGATGGTGGGCATGACGGCGCTGGCGCTGGGCGCCAGCCCCGCCTTCCTGACGATCTATGCCATTGGCATCGGCATCGGCTCGGGCCTGACCTTTTTCGCCTCCACCATCCTGCTGCTGGATTATTTCGGGCGCGCCCCGAACCTGGAGCTGTTCTCGCTCATCAACCTGATCTCAACCGTGGGCGCGGCGGCGCCGTGGGCGGCGGGCGTCACGCGCGACCAGACCGGTAGCTTCGCACCCTTCCTGCTACTGGTGGCGGGCTTGATGGCGGCGATGACGCTGCTGGCGGTGTTCCTGCGGAGGCCGGTGCCGCGATGAAGGAATATGGCGTCTTCCTGCCCATTGCGAACGGCGGATGGATCGTCAGCAACACGACGCCGCCGCTGGATGGCGGTTGGGCGCAGAACCGCGATGCCGCCATCGCCGCCGAACAGGCGGGCTTCGATTTCGCCATGGCGATGGGCAAGTGGCGCGGCTTTGGCGGCCAGACCGACCATTGGGGCGCCAGTCTGGAAGCCGTCACCCTGCTGGCGGGCATCGCACCGTTGACCAGCCGCATCAAATTGTGGGCGACGATGCACGCCATTCTCTTCAATCCGGTGGTGGCGGCGAAGATGATCGCCACGCTGGACCAGATTTCCGGCGGCCGCGCCGGTCTCAACATCGTGGCGGGCGCGTTCCAGGGTGAGTTCGCCCAGATGGGGGCGTGGGACGAAAGCCTGACCCATGACACGCGCTACGACCTGGCGCAGGAATGGACGCACATCATCAAGCGGCTGTGGTCGGAGGCGCGGGTGGATTTTCACGGCAGGCATTTCGATCTCACCGATTGCGTCTGCGAGCCCAAGCCGGTGTCGCCACCGCGCCTGATCTGCGCCGGCATGTCGCCGCGCGGCTTCGATTTCTCGGTGCGCGAGGCCGATGGCTGCTTCATCGGTGGGCGCACCGAAGACGAGACCCGCGCCGCGTCGCTGCGGGCCAAGGGACTGGCGTCTGCGATGGGCAAGACCATCCGCACCTATGCGATGGTGACGGTGGTGTGGGCCGACACCGATGCCGCCGCCGAAACCAAAGCCGAATCCTATCGCGACGGGCTGGACGAAGGCGCGGTGGCGGGGATGCTGGAAAGCTATGGCGCTACCGCCAATGCCATGACGGCGCGGGCGCAGGGCGCTTTCATGACCCAGACCGCCATTGGTGCACCCGCCACGGTGGCGGCAAAGATCGAACAGTTCGTGCGCCACTGCGAACTGGATGGCCTGATGTTCGTCTTCGACGATTATCCCTCGGGACTGGCGATGGCGGGGCGCGAAATCCTGCCGCGCCTGCGCGCTGTGTGGCCATGACAAGCCCCGCGCTTCAGCCGCAATGGATCGCGCCGTCGCGCACGGCGCTGGTCCTGATCGACTTCCAGGTGGATTTCGCCTTGCCGGATGGGCAGATGGCGAAGGAGGGCGCCGATATTTCGTCTGCCCTGCGCGCGGTGAAGCAAGCCGAGACGCTGGCCGAAGCGGCGCGGGCTGCGGGCGTGACGCTGGTCTTCACCCGCTCCATCGCGCGGCCCGGCAATGAAGGCGCGGTGCTGGAAGAGGCCAAGGCGCGGCGCGGCGAAACCGGAAAGCCACGCCTCTGCCTGGAAGGCACGCGCGGCGGAGAATTTGTCGGGCCGCAGCCGCGCCATGGCGAGCTGGTGGTGAGCAAGCAGCGCTACAGCATCTTCCATGGCACCGGGCTGGATGCGGCGTTGGAGGCGAAGAACATCGACACGCTGGTGATCACGGGCCTGACGACGGAGTGCTGCGTCCAATCCTCGGTCTGGGCGGCGTTCGAGCGCAAATTCCACATCTTCATCGCGGCGGATGCCTGCGCAGCCTATGAGGACGACCTGCACCAGGTCGCCCTGAAGGCGATGGAGTTGAGCGGGGCCAACCTGACGGCCACCGCCGATATCCGGACGGCCTGGAAAGTTTAGACTTATCAATTACTTGTGAGGCATGGGCGGTATGCAGGGAACCGTGCTTGCCTTTCGGCTGTGAAATGTTACAGCACGGGCGCGATGCGGCGGCTCTTTTCCCTTCTTCTTCTCACCACGGTCCCGGCCTGGGGCCAGGAAACCGTCACGGTCACAGCCGATCCCGTGCGCCTGCTCGATGCCGTGCCCAGCGAAGCCGCCACCGGCCTGTCGCTGCCGCTGAACCGGATGCCCCGCGCCGCCACCCAGGTGAGCGAAACCACGCTGGCCCGCTATGGCGTGAGTGGGCTGGACGATCTCACCGCCATCACGCCCAACGCCTACACCGCCAGCTTTTATGGCGTGGACGGGGCGGTAAATCTGCGCGGCACCCTGGCGGAGAATTATTTCCGCGGTTTCAAGCGGACCGAGAACCGCGGCACCTTCGCGACGCCGCTGCAAGGCCAGATCACCATCCTGCGCGGTCCGCCCACGCCGGTGATGGGCGCGGGCAAGGTGGGTGGGCTGGTGGATTTTGCGCCTGCCGCCATCACCGAGAACAGCGTCACGCTCACCTATGGCGCCTATGAGCAGCGCAAGCTGGCGGCGCAGGGCGGCATTGCCATCGCGCTGGGCAGCGCGGAAGGCCGCATCGGCGTTCGCGCCGAAGCGGAGGACAGCTTCAGCTTTTATCGTGGCCTGCATCCGCGCCGCCAAAGCCTGTCGCTCAGCGCCGATCTGGCGGGCGGCGACTGGGCCGTTTCCGGCGATTATCTCTTTTTCCATTCCGACGGCGAAGTGCAGACGCCGGGCTGGAACCGGCTGACCCAGGCGCTGATCGACAACGGCACATACATCACCGGCCGCAACACCAGCCTGCGCGATGCCGATGGCAATGGCCGCCTGACGTTGAACGAACTTGGCGGCAAACCCTATTTCTTCGATCCCGCCTTCCGGGCGCTGGCCATTCCTGGCGGCGTTGATGCGGCGCACCGGCTGGATACGGGCTTCGGCACCACACAGCCTTCCCGCCGCACGGTTCACATCGCCGATGCCGACTTCTCCCGCAGCGACACCCATACCGGCTTTGTGGAAGTGCGACGCGACCTCGGAAATGACAGCATCCGGTTCCAGCTTTTCGCCGATGCGCAGGACAATGACCGTTTCGTTTCCTATGGCTATCCCGCCTCGGTGCACGCCCGCATCGCCGAGGCGCGGCTGCGCTATGATTTCGACCGCCAGTGGGGCGACATCGCCGCCCGCACCGTGCTGGGCGCGTCATATCGCTATACCAGCGCCCGCGACCGCCAGAGCTTCAACAGCGGCGTCATCGCGCTCGACCGTCGCGACATCAGCCAAGGCCCAGCCGCCAACGACATCATCGACTCGCCGTTCAACAGCGATCCAGCCGGTACGGTGGGGCTGGATTGGGAAAGCGATCTCTCCAGCACCATCGGCAATGCGGGTGTCTTCGCCTATTCCGACCTCAGCCACGGCAAGCTGCACCTGCTGCTGGGCGGGCGCTATGATTATTTCAATGTCCGCAGCCGCGACAGCGGCGTGCTGGCCTATGCCCCGCCATCCGGGCGCGGCGATGGCGGGCGCGTTTCCTGGTCGGGCAGCCTGTCCTGGCAGAGCGACACCGGCCTGACGCCCTATCTCACCCATGCCCGTTCCAACGCACTGGAAGCAGGGCAGGCGGGCGAAGTGCCCACCACGCTGCTGGTGACGGGCGGCTGGCTTTCGGCCTCGACGCTTGACGAGGCGGGCGTGAAGTTCGCCGCCGCCGACAGCGAAGCGGGCGTGTCCGTCTACCGTCAGAACCGCACCCGCCTCAGCACCGTGGGCGGCGCTGTGGTCACCGGCACGCGCGGCGAAGGCGTGGAGCTGGAACTGCGCTGGCTGCTGGACACGCATTGGAGCGCCACCCTGGCCGCCAGCCTGGCGCGCACCGTCATCAAGGGGCCGGATCGCAGCTTCGCCTATGTCCCGGCGCGCAATCTGGGCGTCGCACCGCAGGACGGCTTTGGCGGCTCCTACATCGTCTATGACTTCTCCAGCCTGAAGGGCGTTGGCGATTACGACAATTCCTTGATGCCCAAAGTGGTGATAAGCCCGGCCCTGGCCTATAGCGACGGCAATTGGGGGGCGGTGCTGGCGGCGACCTATGTCGGCGCGACGCGCCAGACCGTGCCGGGCCCGGTGGTGTTTCCGTCCTATGTCACGTTCAACGCCTCAGCGTTCATCCGCTGGGAGGATTGGCGGGCGGCGGTCAATCTCGACAATCTGACGGATGCGCGCTTCTTCACACCCGACGCCGACATCTATGCCAATCTCGGCGCCCTGCCGGGACTGGGACGGCGCTGGCGCGTCTCGCTGACGCGCGTCTTCTAAGATTTTTCGATTCACCCACACCTTGTCATCATCCTGCCCGTTTTGAAGCGCCTGCTTGTCTGGCGCGTGTAAGAGCGGCTGGCTAAATTCAGGCCAACTTTTGATCTGTGCTATTGTAAGGTGCGGCCAAATACGATTTTGACAAGTTAGCGTAGGCTCGTGGTGAATAGATGAACTGGCGCAACTTTATCATCGCTGTCCTGATCGGCATCGTCATCGCCGGCAGCCTGACGCTGGTCTTCAACCGCTGGCCGCATCTGACGGACTCCAATTGGACGATGCTGGGCCTGTTTCTGCTGGCGGTCGTCTGCTCGCGCCTGATGCGAAAGTTTGTCCGCAAATGAACGGTCCAAAAAACGGCAAGGCAGTCGTCACCGGCTTTCTCTTCTTCATGGGCGCGTTCCTCCTCTTCGCGCTGCTGTTCAATCTTTATCCGCCCGCAGGTACCTCGCCGCTGACGCTGGTGGCGGTGGCGATCTATGTCGCGCTGGCGGTGTGGACGACGCGGCGCATGGCCCGCAAATGACGCCCCGGCTGAAGCTGGCGGGTTATGGCCTGCTCGGCTTCGCCGCGATGCTTGCTCTCGCCAACTGGTTGTTGCCACCTGACATGATTCGGGCGCAGAGCCTGTCGCCGCAGGTCACCGCAAAGGACGGCACGCTTCTGCGCGCTTTCCTCTCGAAGGATGGCGCCTGGCGCATCGCCACAAGCCCACGCGATGTGGGGCCGCGCTATCTCGCCATGGTGAAAGCCTATGAGGATCGCCGCTTCGACAGCCATCCCGGCGTCGATGCGCTGGCGCTGGGCCGGGCGGCGCGGCAATGGGCAGGTGCGGGCCGCGTCATTTCCGGCGGCTCCACGCTCACGATGCAGGTGGCGCGGCTGCTGGAGCCCGGCTTGCTGCAAAAGCGCGGTGTCTTCACCAAGGCGCTGCAAGCGATCCGCGCCGTGCAATTGGAGCTGCGTTATTCCAAGGACGAAATCCTCGGCCTCTATCTCACGCTGGCGCCGATGGGCGGCAATCTGGAAGGGGTGCGCGCCGCCTCGCTCTCCTATTTCGGCAAGGAGCCTGCCGCGCTGACCCTGGCGGAAAGCGCGCTGCTGGTGGCGCTGCCGCAATCGCCGGTGCGCCAGCGCCCCGACCGCCACGCCATAGTGGCCAAGGCCGGGCGCGACCATGTGCTGGACCGCATGGTGGCGCAGGGCGTGGTGACTGCGGGCGACGCCGCCGTGGCGAAGAAGGAAGGTGTGCCCTTCGCGCGCCAGCCCATGCCGTTGATCGCGCCGCATCTGGCGCAGAATTTTGTGCTGGCACGCCAGGAAAGCCGCATCACCACCACCCTGAACGCCAATATCCAGCAGGCCGCCGAACGCATGGCGGCGCAGGAGCGCGGCTGGTTCGACGATGATGCCGATCTCGCCATCGTGGTGGTGGAGAACAAAAGCCGCGACGTGCTCGCCTATGTCGGCGGCAGCCGCTATTGGGGCCGGGCCGGGCAGGTCGATCTGGCATCGCGGACGCGCTCGCCCGGCTCGGCGCTCAAGCCTTTCATCTATGGCCTGGCCTTTGACAGTCTGGCGCTGCACCCGCTGACGCGGATGACCGACGCCCCGACCAATTTCGGCGATTACGCGCCGCAGGATTTCGACGGTGCCTTCCTGGGCACCGTGACGGCGCGCGACGCCTTGCAGATGTCGCTCAACATTCCTGCCGTGGCGGTGCTGGAACGGGTGGGGCCGCTGGCCTTCACGCTGGCCTTGCAGAATGCCGGCGCGCGCATCGCCTTCCCGAAAGGCGGCGCGGCACCGACCCTGCCGGTGGCGCTGGGCGGATTGGGCATCAACGTCGCCGACATCGCCATGCTCTATGCGGGCATCGCCGAAGGCGGTCAGGCGCGGGCGCTGCGGGTAATCGCCGATACGCCGGATGCGCCGGACCATCGCCTGTTCGGCGCCGCCTCGGCCTGGTACCTGCGCGACATATTGAAGGATGTGGCGCTGCCGGGTGGCTGGGCGATGGGGCAGGGCCTGCTGCGCGCCCGCCGCATCGGCTTCAAGACCGGCACATCCTATGGCTATCGCGACGCCTGGGCGGTGGGCTTTTCCAACGACTACACCGTGGCGGTGTGGGTGGGCCGTCCCGACGGCACGCCGCGCCCGGACCGCATCGGCCGCGATGCCGCCGCGCCCATTCTGCTGAAGATGTTCGGCCTGTTGCCGCCGGATACGCGCGCCAATCCCGCGCCGCCGCCCGGCGTGATCGCGGCGCGGGGCACCGACGAATTGCCGCCCGCGCTGCGCTATTTCCATGGCGAGACGAAACCGGCCCAAACAGCGGCGCTTCTGCTGCCGCCGGCCATCGCCTTTCCGCCCAATGGCGCGGTGGTGCCATTGCCCGAAGTGCGCGCCAAGGATCGCAGCATCACGCTGAAGGCCGATGGCGGGCGCAGTCCGCTCACCTGGCTGGTCAATGGCGATATTGTCGGCAGTTATGAACGCTTCGACGCCGCGACCTATCTGCCCATGGGCGAAGGCGTGGCGCGCGTCACCGTGGTGGACGCGGACGGGCGTTCCGACACCAGCGAGATCCGCTTCAAGAAGCTTCGTTAGCTCTTCAGCCTTCCGGCGGATTCTCTTTGTCTTTTTCCGCCTTGCGCAGCGCCTTTTCCTGCGCCTTGCGCTCGGCCTTTTCCGCCGCCTTGGCCGCCTGGGCGCGCTCGCGGTTCACCCGGTCCTGGGAATAGTTCGGGGGCCTGGGCATCGGTCACTCTCCTGAAAACGGGTCGAAACGAAAAAGGGGCGGCGGAGACAATCTCCGCCGCCCCTGCAATCGGTGGCGTTTAAAGGGCCTTGAGATTCACGGCCTTGGTGCCCTTGGCATCCGGCTGTTCGTCGAACGAGACCTTCTGGCCTTCGTTCAGGCTGCGCATGCCGGCCGCTTCCACGGCGGTGGCGTGCACGAACACATCCTTGCTGCCGCCTTCCGGGGAAATAAAGCCAAAGCCCTTGTCGGTATTGAAGAACTTCACGGTTCCAATGGTCATGGGAAAACCTTTTCGAAGAGAGACGCCCGGGCACATGCCAGGGCGGCGATAGATTGAGAAAGACAAGAGAGCCGGCTGTTCCGGGCCAGACGCGCAGAAACGGGTCAGGAGGTGCAGTTTGCTTTGCCTGACGGTGCGCCGTCGCGGCACACCCCTACGCCTTTATGGGCCATATCACAAGCAAGGCCGCCTTGGGTCAGCGCGCACCCATCGCCGCCAGCAAATCGGCGCTGGGATAGCCGTCGGCGGTGAGGCCCCGGCTGTGCTGCCAAGCCCGCGTGGCGGCGCGGGTGCGGCGCCCCAGCACGCCATCGGCCTCGCCGGGATCGAAGCCCGCCGCCGCCAGGCCGCGCTGGAACGTCATGCGCTCATCGCGCGACATCAGGCGCTCGGTGTGCGGCCAGGCGCCCCGCACGCCGGGGCGTCCGGCAATGCGGTCGGCCAGCGCCGCCACCGCCAGGGCATAGGAGGCGGCATTGTTGTATTTCAGGATGACGTTGAAGTTGGGCAGCAGCAGGAAGGCCGGGCCCTTTGCCCCGGCGGGCAGATAGATCGAGGCCATCTCGGCGTAAGGCGGCAGCGGCGCGCCGCCCACCGTGCGCACGCCGCGCTTCTGCCATTCGGTCACCGGCTTCAGCACTTCCACATCGGCGTCTTCGTAAGCGAAATTCTTCGGCAGCGTGACTTCGTAGCCCCAGGCTTCGTTGCGCTTCCAGCCTTGGGCCGTGAGCAGGTTGGCGGACGATGCGATGGCGTCGGCCTGCGAAGCCCACAGATTGATGCGGCCGTCGCGGTCGCCATCGGTGGCGTATTTCAGGAAGCTGCTAGGCATGAACTGGGTCTGGCCGAAGGCCCCCGCCCAAGACGAGCGCATCTCGCTCACCGCGTAATTTTGTTCCTGCAGGATGCGCAGCGCGGCGAGAAATTCGGTGCGCCCGAATTCCTGGCGCGGGCCTTCATAACCCAGCGTCGCCAGCGCGGCGAAAAGATTGTAGCCGCCCTGGCCGCGGCCATAGTCGGTTTCCATGCCCCAGATCGCCAGCAGGATCTCACGCGGCACGCCCGAACTGGCGGCGATGCCGTCCAGCGTGCCGCGATACTGGGTCTGCATGTACTGCCCGTCCTTCAGGCGGCGGGGCGACACCGCGCCGTCGAGATAGGCCCAGACCGGGCGGGAAAATTCCGGCTGGTTTTCGTTGGCGGCGGTGATGGCGGGCAGGGGCGCCAGGCCCGCCGTGGCGGCGGCAAAGGTTTCGGCCGTGATGCCCTGCGCCTGCGACCGCACCCGCATCTCGGAGAGGAAGCGTTCGAACGGGGTGAGCGGCGGCGGGGCGTTGATGGGAATGATGGCGGCGGGACGCGGCGGCGGCGGGGCGGCGGCGGGGCGCGGCACGGACGGACGGACGCAGCGGCGGCGGGGGCGGCGGCGCGACCGCGCAGGCCACCACCAGGAGCAGTCCGGTCAGGGTGGCCAGGGCCTGCAGGAAACTGGGGCGACGCGGCATGTCCTTACCCTAGCATCGTTTTTCCGCCCGTCAGCCCAGATTTTTGGCGGAATTCCGGGCTTTTTATCCGCTTTGGCTCCTGTTGACTTGGGCCATCCCCCCGCATAGTTTCCGCGCCTCTTCGCCGGGGGGCATGTCGCCTTTTTGGCGGAAATCCGGCTTCAAAGGCGTGTCATGAAAGTTCGTAATTCCCTCCGTTCGCTCAAGAAGCGCGACAAGGATTGCCGCATTATCCGCCGCAAGGGCCGGGTTTACGTCATCAATAAGAAGAATCCGCGCTTCAAGGCTCGCCAGGGCTGATCGGACGCGCTAACTCCTCGGCACTTGGAGTCTGCGCTTTGAAACTGCCGCCCTCTGACCTTTCCATCCTTGCCCGCCGCGATGCCATTGTCAGCGCGATGAAGGCCATTGTGCCGGACGGCGTGGTGGATGACGCCGCCGGCCGCCAGGTCTTCGATTGCGATGCGCTCTCCGCCTATACCCAGCAGCCGCTGGTGGTGGTGCTGCCCAAGACCCGCCAGCAACTCATCGACGTCGTCAAATACGCCCATGCCGAAGGCGTTCCCATCGTGCCGCGCGGCGCGGGCACCTCGCTGTCCGGCGGTTCGCTGCCACGCGAGGACGGCATCCTGCTGGCCATGGGCCGCATGAAGTCGATTCTCGAGATCGACTATGAGAATGGCTGCGTCACGGTCGAACCGGGCGTCACCAACCTGAACATCACCAAGGCGGTGGACGCCAACGGCTTCTATTACGCGCCCGATCCGTCCAGCCAGATCGCCTGCTCCATCGGCGGCAATGTGGCGGAGAATTCCGGCGGGCTGCACTGCCTGAAATACGGCCTCACCACCAACAATCTGCTGGGCGTGGTCTTCATCACCCCCAATGGCGACGAAGTGCGGCTGGGCGGCAAGGCCGGCGCGCAGGGCGGCCTCGATATCCTGGGTCTCATCACCGGCTCGGAAGGCCTGCTCGGCACCGTGGTGGAAGTCACCGTCAAGATTCTGCGCAAGCCGCCGGTGACGCGCACCCTGCTGGCGTCGTTCGATACCGTGCCCAAGGCGGGTGCATGCGTCGCCGCCATCATCGCCGATGGCATCCTGCCCGCCGCCATGGAGTTCATGGACAAGCAGTGCGCCGAAGCAGTGGAAGCCTATAACCAGCCCGGTTATCCGCCGGGCGCCGCCGCCATCCTGATCATCGATGCCGACGGCGTCGAAGCCGATGTCACCGACACGATGCAGCGCCTGGCCGCCGTCATCGCCCGCACCGGCGGTACTTCGAAGGAAGCCACCGACGAAGCGCAACGTGCCCGCATGTGGTCGGGCCGCAAGGCCGCCTTCGCCGCCATGGGCCGCATCCAGCCCGACATGATCTGCATGGACGGCACCATTCCGCGCAAGAAGCTGCCGGAAGTGCTGGAAGGCATGGCCAGGCTTTCGGAGCATTACGGCCTGGGCTGCTGCAACGTCTTCCATGCCGGCGACGGCAATCTGCATCCGCTGATCGTGTTCGACCAGACCAAGCCGGGCGAGTTCGAAAAGGCGGAAGCCTTCGGCGCCGATATCCTGCGCCTCTGCGTCAAGGTGGGCGGCGTCCTCACCGGCGAGCATGGTGTCGGCATCGAGAAGCGCGACCTGATGCCGGAAATGTTCACCACCGAAGAGATGGAGCAGCAGGGCCGGGTCAAGTGCGCCTTCGATCCGGGCGGCCGCTACAATCCCGGCAAGGTTTTCCCGACGCTTTCAGCCTGCATCGAACAGGGGCATCTGCATGTCCATGGCGCGCAGCTGCCGCACCCGCATTTGCCGCGCTACTGATGACCAAAGCCCAGACCGAATCCCAGATCGTCGATTTCGTGCGCCAGCAGCGTGCGGCAAAAGCGCCTTTCGAGATCGTCGCGGGCGGCACCCGCCGCGGCATCGGCGCGCCCATCGGAACGCTGCCGCAGCTCGATGTTTCGGCGCTGACGGGCATCGTCAATTACGAGCCGGAAGAACTGCTCTGCACCGTCGCCCCCGCCACGCCGGTGCCGGAACTCGAAGCCGTGCTGGCGCAGCGCGGCCAGCGGCTGGGTTTCGATCCGGCCGACTGGTCCGGCGTCCACGGCGGCTTGAATCAGAAGATGGGGGGAATCGCCACCATCGGCGGCGCGGTCAGTGTCGACTCCTTCGGTCCCGGCCGCTTTCTGCGCGGCCCCGCTCGCGACTCGCTGCTGGCCTATCGCGGCGTCAACGGCCTGGGCGAAACCATTCGCGGTGGCGCCAAGGTCGTGAAGAACGTCACCGGCTTCGATATTCCGAAGCTGATGTGCGGCGCCTTCGGCACCCTCAGCGTGCTCACCGAACTCACCTTCCGCGTCTATCCGCGCCCCAGCCACGCCGCCGTGCTGGCGATCAGGGATGTGGGGCCGCTGGAAGGCTTCGCGCACCTGCGCAAGATCGCGCGCAGCGCGCTGGAGCCTTCGGGTCTGGCCTACCTGCCGTCCGGCAACACGCTGTTGTCCGATGTCGGCCGCGGCGCTGCCATCATCCGCCTGGAAGGCGAAGCGCAACCGCTGAAGGAAAAGTCCGCCCTGGCCAATGCGCTGCTGGGTGTGACGCTGGCGGATGTCGCGGACGGCATCGCCCTGTTCGAGAAGATCAAGAATGGCGTGATGTTCGCGGACTCCGATCTGGAAATCTGGCGCCTGATGATTCCGGCCTCCGATGCGCCACGCATTGCCGCCGAAATCGCCGCCCCGCTATGGCTGGGCGACCAGGCCGGTGGCCTGTTGTGGCTGGCGGCACCGCTGGAAAGCGCGGGCGTCATCCGTGCGCTTGCCGCCGCCAATGACGGCCAGGCGATGCTGCTGAAGGCTTCCGACGCACGACGCGCCGAACTGGGGCTCTATGCGCCGCCGCCGCCCGCGCTGGCGAAGCTGCGCGCCGGCATCAGACACGCCTTCGATCCCGATGGGCTGTTCAATCCGGGGCGTATCTAATGCGAAATAACTTCACCCCCGAGCAATGGGCCGATCCCGAGATCCAGCCCGCCGCCACTGCCGTGCGCCGCTGCGTCCATTGCGGCTTCTGCACCGCCACCTGCCCGACCTATGTCGTGCTGGGCGACGAGCGCGATAGCCCGCGCGGCCGCATCCAGTTCATGCAGAAGATGCTGGAAGAGGGCGGCACGCCGACCGACGAGGCGGTGCATCACATCGATCGCTGCCTCTCCTGCCTCAACTGCCGCACCACCTGTCCTTCCAACGTCGACTACGCCCGGCTGGTGGACAAGTCGCGCGCCTATATCCACGAGAATTACCAGCGCAAGATGGGCGACCGCTTCATCCGTTGGCTGATCGCCAGCGTGTTCCCGTATCCGGCGCTCACCAAGGTGATGCTCGGCCTGGTGCCGTTCGGCAAGATCGCCGCCAAGGTAATCCCGATGGGCCGCCTGGAAGTGATAATGAAGAAGGCTTCGGCGCCGCGCGGGCCCGAGCTGCTAACCAGGCCGGAAACGACCATCAAGCGCATCGCCATGCTGCCGGGCTGCGTCCAGAAGGCGGTGATGCCGCAGATCGACGCTGCGGCGTCGCGCGTGCTGTCGCGGCGCGGTATCGAGCTGGTGCCGCTGGCAGGCGCGGGCTGCTGCGGCGCGCTTGTCCATCATCTGGGCCGCGAACATGAAAGCCAGGAATTCGCCAAGAAGATCATCACGGCCTACGAAGCGGGGAGCTATGACGGCGTCTTCATCTCGGCCACCGGCTGCGGCGGCTATCTGAGGGAATTGCAGCATGTCTTCCCTGGCGATGCCGAATGGCAGCCACGCGCCGCGAAGTTTGCCGCCGCCTTCATCGATTTCGTCGAACTGGTGCCGCCGACCAAGCTGAAGCCACCCCAGCCCCTGAAGGTCGCCTATCATCCGCCCTGCTCGCTGCAGAACGGCCTGAAGCTGAACGGCAAGAGCGAGGAACTGCTTGCCGCCGCCGGCTTCACCCTGACGCCCTTCCTGGAACCGCACATCTGCTGCGGCTCGGCGGGCAGCTATTCCATCCTGCAGCCGGAACTGTCCAACACCCTGCGCAGCCGCAAGCTGGATAACATCATGGCCGGCAATCCGGATGTGATCGTGTCGGGCAATATCGGCTGCATCCAGCAGCTCACCGACGGTGTGCCCGTGCTGCACATCGCCGAATTGCTGGACTGGGCCGAAGGCGGACCGAAGCCCGCCGTACTGGTTTTGCCACATTCCTAGCTCTAGGATGGGGCCATGCGCCCCCTCTGGACCGCTCTCTTTTTCGCCCTGACGCTTGCGCCTGCCATGGCGCAGCCCAAAGCGCAGCTCGACCGCTGGTTCGCCGATCTCGCCAAGGCGGAATCCGCCGAAGACGCCAAGCCCATCGAAGACAAGATCGAAGCCGCCTTCCGCCAGTCGGGCAGCGCCAGCCTCGACCTGCTGATGGCCCGCGCCAAGGAAGCGGTGGCGGGCGGCGACAGCAAGACCGCCGCCACGCTCGCCGCCACGGTCAACAAGCTGGCGCCCGATTTTGCCGAAGGCTGGCGTCTGCGCGCGCTGCTCGATGCCGCCGCGGGCAATGACAGCGCCGCTATGATCGCATTGCAGAAGGTGGTGTCGCTCAATCCCCGCCATTTCCCCGCCATGGCCGATCTGGCGGGCATGCTGGAGGATTACGGCGACAAGAAAGCGGCGCTGACCCTGTATCGCAAGGTGCTGACGCTCGATCCCCGCCATGAAGCGGCGGTGGATCGCGTGCGGGCGCTGACCCGCGAAGTGGAAGGCCAAGGGATATGAAGTGCATATGAAGCGCGTTCTGATCGCGGCCCTATTGATGCTGACGGCGTTGCCCGCGCTGGCGCAGAGGCCGCCGCTGTCCACGCTGTGGGTGGGGCACTGGTTCGGCAGCGGCCAGACCGGCGATCGCAGCCAGATGTTTATCGACACCTTCAATCCGGACGGCTCCTTCCGCGCGTTGCATCGCGCCTGCGTCCAGGGCAAGGCCACCGACCAGAGCCAGATCGGCCGCTGGCGCATCAACGGCAACATTCTCACCATCAACATGACGGCGGTGAATGGCGAGCCGCGATCCTATGAGGACCGCTACCGCATCGATGCCGTCGATGGGAAAACGCAGGACTACACGCTTGTCGCAAACAATTTCCCCTACAAGTCGCGCAAGGTGGACGGCAAATTCCAGATGCCGCCCTGCGATCTCGTCAGCTGAGATGAAGAAATTTTTGCTTTGCGCCCTGCTGTTCGCCACGCCCGCGCAAGCCGCGGATAGCTGGCTGGTGGGGCGCTGGTTCGGCAGCGGCCAGCCGGACGACAGAAGCCAGATGTGGCTGGAAACCGGCACGGCGGACGGAAAATTCCATGTCCTGCACCGCGCCTGCCGCCAGGGTCAGGCCTTTGACAGCACCCAGGACGGCACCTGGTCGATGAAGGGCGACATGCTGACGGTGCGGATTGAGAAGATCGACGGCGCGGCGACACCCGTGCGCACGGACGTTTATCGCATCCTCAAGCATGATGCGCGCACGCAGAGCTATCGCTACGAGGCGACGGGCTTTGTCTACAATTCGCGCAAGGTAGACGGCAAATTCCAGATGCCGCCCTGCGATCTGGCCAGCTGAACAATCTCGATCTGTCATGGCCCGGCTTGCGCCGGGCCATGACAGAGAATATCGCGGCTACTTCTTCGCCGTGACCGACGCCACACGCAGCAAATTCGTACCGCCCGACTTGCCGAACGGAATGCCGGCGGTGATGACGATATGCTCGCCAATATCGGCAAAGCCTTCCTGCATGGCGATGGCGCAGGCCTGGTCCACCATTTCGTCGACGCTGGTGATGTCCGCCACCACGGTGGCGTGGGCGCCCCACACCAGCGCCATGCGGCGCGCGGTCTGCACCGACGGCGTGGCGACGATGATCGGCGCGCGCGGCCGCTCGCGCGCGGCGCGCAGGGCGGTGACGCCGGTGGTGGTCCAGCACAGGATTGCGCGGGCGTCGATGGTGTCGGTGACGGCATGCACCGCCGCCATGATGGAATCGGGCACCGTGTTGCCAGTCTCGTGGCGCTGGGCTTCGATGATCTGGCGATAGAGCGGATCGCATTCCACGTTGCTGGCGATGCGGTCCATCATCGCCACGGCGTCCTCAGGATACTGGCCGCTGGCGGATTCCGCCGACAGCATCACCGCGTCGGCGCCTTCGAACACGGCTTGCGCCACATCCGAGACTTCGGCGCGGGTGGGAACGGGCGCGTTGATCATGGATTCCAGCATCTGGGTCGCCACCACCACCGGCTTGCCGGCCTTGCGGGCGGCGCGCACGATCTGCTTCTGCAGGCCCGGCACCGCTTCCAGCGGCATTTCCACGCCCAGGTCGCCGCGCGCCACCATCAGGGCGTCGGATTCCTTGACGATGGCATCCAGGCTTTCGATGGCCTTGGGCTTCTCGATCTTGGCCAGGCAGCCGGCCCGGCCCTTCACGATTTCCTTCAGCTCGATCAGGTCTTCGGGGCGCTGTACGAAGGAGAGCGCGATCCAGTCCACGCCCAGCACCAGCGCGGCATCGAGGTCGGCGCGATCCTTGGGCGTCATCGCCGACATGGGCAGCAGCGTGTCGGGCATGTTGACGCCCTTGCGGTCCTTGATCTCGCCCGGCACTTCCACGGTGGCCTCGGCGAAGTCGTCGCCCCGGTGCAGCAGGCGCAGACGCACCTTTCCGTCATCGATCAAAAGGGCGTGCTTCTGCTTGATGGCCTGGAAGATTTCGGGATGCGGGATCGGAATTTCGTCCGGGTTCTTGGCGGTCTCGCCCAGCACCAGCCGCACCTTCTCGTCCTGCACCAGCATGCGCTTGCCGCCGGGAATGGTGCCCAGCCGGATCTTGGGACCCTGCAGGTCGCAGAGAATGCCGATATGGCGGCCCATCTCTTCCGAGAGTTTGCGGATCGCGCCATGCATCTGCTTCAGCATGTCGTGATTGGTGTGGCTCATGTTGATGCGGAAAATGTCCACGCCTGCATCGAACAGGGTGCGCATCATCTCCGGCGTGTTGGAGGCGGGGCCCAGGGTGGCGAGGATCTTGGTCTTGCGGCGGCGTCTCATGTCGGTTCCCGTATTTTTCTAGTTGGCCAATTCAGTTCGAAAGAGTTTGCGTCCAGTCGGCGTTGCGGCCGGTATCGACTTCGGAAAAGCCCCGGCGGTCGAAACCGCGCTTGGCGCAATCGGCGCGGGTTTCGGCGTTGAAGCGCTTGGCCGGGGCAACGCAGAAATTGGTCTTGCCCTCCCAGGTGCCCGCGCCGTCCGTGGCGTAGAAATAATAGTACCGCGCCTGCAAAGGCCCGTTGAGCAGTGTGGCGCATTGGGCCGGCCGCACATTCCACCAGCCCTCCGACGTCCAGGCCTTGCCGTCGAAACGCCCCAGCGCCACCCGCACCTCTGCCTTGGTCTTGTTGCAGAGGTTGAACGCGGCCATGGCGGGGCCAAGGAAGCCGGGCGCCAGCAGCAGTGCGGCAGCAAGGAACAGGGCATTTCGCATGCCGGTTTGGTGTGACGCGAACCGGGACCGAGGTCAATATTTAAAGGTTTGCAGAACACGGGAATCCGCTTTCGACGGCCTGGCGGTGCCCTTATAACCCTCTCCCATGACGGCTTTTGAGACGGTCCCGGCTAGCGACCCCGGCTCCCACCTGCTTTTCCTCTGCGACCATGCCGCGGCGGCCCTGCCGGAGGCACACGGCCTTTTGGGCCTCGATCCGGCCCTGTTCCAGACCCATATCGCCTATGACATCGGGGCGGCGCAGGTGACGCGGGCGCTCAGCCGCCACTTTGGCGCGGGCGCCCTGTTGGGGCGCTGGTCGCGTCTGCTGATTGACCTCAACCGGGGGCCGGACGATCCCACCTTGGTGATGAAGCTGTCGGACGGCAGCGTGATCCCCGGCAACCGCGACGCCGACTCCGCCGAGGTGGCGCGCCGCATCCGCGACTATTACGACCCCTATCACGCCGCGATCACGGCGGAGCTGGACCGCATTGGGCCGAAAGCCGTGATCATCTCCATCCACAGCTTCACGCCGAGCTGGAAAGGCCAGGCGCGGCCCTGGGAAGTCGGCGTGCTGTGGGACACGGACAAGCGGCTGGCAAAGCCGCTGATGGCGCGGTTGTCGCAGCACGCTTTTCTCTATGGCGACAACGAGCCTTATTCGGGGGCGCTGGAGAATGATTGCCTCAACCGCCATGGCACCAAGCGCGGCCTGCCGCATGTGCTGGTCGAAATCCGCCAGGACTTGATCGCCACCGAAGCGATGGCGGCGAATTTCGCCAGCCGGATTTATCACACCCTGGCGGCGGCGCTGGGCGACATGGAGCGCACACGATGAGCGACGAAGCGTTGGAAGCGGCCGCGTTCCGGCGTCTGGTCCAGCATCTGCGGGACCGCACCGATGTCCAGAACATCGACCTGATGATCGCGGGCGGATTCTGCCGCAACTGCCTGGGCGACTGGTATGCCGAAGCCGCCGCCGAACGCGGCGTGGCGCTCAGCAAGGACGAGGCCCGCGCCCGCGTCTATGGCATCCCCCAGTCCGAATGGAAGGCGCAGCACCAGAAAGAGGCGACGCCGGAACAACTTGCCGCCTTTGCCGCCAGCCAGAAAAAGGCCCACAGCTAGGCCAATCTTTCGCGTTGCCGCCGGTGATGGCGGCGGGGTAGGGTCCGGCCCTTCCAAAATCTGTCGAGCACCGCATGGCCAACAAGACCGCTTTCGCCAAGGAACAGCTGAAATCCTTCATCGACCGCATCGAGCGGCTGGAGGAAGAGCGCACCGCGCTCAGCGCCGACATCCGCGAGGTGTTCTCGGAAGCCAAGGGCACCGGCTTCGACACCAAGATCATGCGTCAGGTCATTCGCATGCGGAAACTCGACAAGGCCGAGTTCCAGGAGCAGGAAGCGATGCTCGATCTCTATCTCACCGCGATGGACATGCGCTGAGCGCGGCTCTTTTGCGTCCTGAGTTCGTCACTCGTCACTCGTCGCTCATGGGCCAATTGCCCACATCGCTCCTCGCTCCTGCTCAGTCCGCAAAATTCTGCGCGCTCAGGGTAGCCTCAAGGGCGCGAACGGGTGATAGTGCCTCCATGCGGATCGTCCCCATCACCATGGCTCTTCTGCTTCTGGCGGGCTGCGACGCGTCTCCGCCGGCGGTGCAGCAGGATGTGCGCGATTTCCTGCAACGGCGGCAGGATTGCCAGCACTGGATGGGCGAGGAAGGCTATGACGCCGCCCGCCGCGCCGAAATCAACGCCGCCTATGCCAAGCATCGCTGCGCCGCGCTGGATGCAGATGAACAGGAATTGAAGCGCCGCTATGGCGGCAATCCGGCCCTGCTCAAGGTGCTGGACGCGGCGCGCGCGCCAAAGCCCTAGCCGCTACGCGCGGGGCTGCACTTCCTCGGTGATGACGTCAAACCGCAGCAGCTTGGCGGCGCCGAACGCGGTCGAGATCGCGGCATCGGTGGCGTCGCGCCCCCGCGCCATCAGGATGCGGCCGATGCGCGGCTCATTGTGGCGGGCATCGACGGTGTGCCACTGGCCGCCCAGGAAAACCTCGAACCAGGCGCTGAAATCCATCGGCGCGGGATCTTTGGGCACACCGATATCGCCCAGATAGCCGGTGCAATAGCGGGCGGGAATGTTCATGCAGCGGCACAGCGTGATCGCCAGATGCGCGAAATCGCGGCAGACGCCCACCTGCTCCTGATGGCCCTCCGACGCGGTGCGTTCGGCGCGGGCATGCTGGTAGCCGAAGGTGATCCGCGCATGGGTTTAGTCGAGAATGGCGTGAACGCGCGGCCAGCCGGTTTCGATGTTGCCGAATTGCGCCCAGGCCTGCGTCGCCAGGCGGTCGGTGTCGCAATAACGGCTGCCCAGAAGATAGACCAGCACGGAATCCTGGGCCTCGTTGGCGCCCCAGGGCAGGCTTTCCTGCACGCCGCTGTCGCGGATGCGAAAGCTGTTGGACAGACGCAGCACGCCGCCCGGCGCCACCAGCCGGGTGCAGCGATTGCCGAAATCGTCGATAGCCGAAATCGTCGATATAGGTGGTGTAATGGGTGGGCGGATCGGTCTGGAGATACTCAGGCGCTTCCAGATCGCGCTCGCGTTCGGGCCGGACATGCACCTGCAGCATCATCGGCGTGGGCGCGGCGCATTCGAAAGTCAGCTCGAAGCCGGCGCGGATCAGCAAAAAAACCCTTGGCTGTCACTACACCTCAGTAATGCACGCCGCGCCTCCGCGATCCATGCACCGGGGAACTCTTTTGCGGCCCCAAACCGTACAAAAGAAACAGGCGGCTGTTTCCAGCCGCCTGTCGCCCGCGATAGAGGTCGCTAAAACTTACGCGCTTTTGCGGATGTCCTGGCCGCCCATGGGCATGGCGGTGTCTTCCGCCACTTTCGCCATGGGTTCGTTCTCGATGTCGGGCTCCAGGCCGAATTCCTTCAGCTTGCGGTAGAGGGTCGAGCGGCCGATGCCCAAACGGCGGGCAACTTCCGACATATGGCCTTCATAACGGGCAATGGCGGTCTTGATGATCTCCGATTCCATCTCCTCGAACTTGCGGATCTGGCCGGAAGCATCGGTCATCGACAGCGAGTAGGGCGAGGCGATGCTGCGCCCGGCCGGAGTCGGCATTTCGCCGGAAGGAGTCGGGGCATAGGCGTTCTGGCGGCTGACGGTTTCCACGCCCATCGCCGCGGCGATCTGCGGGAAATCACAGACATCCAGCGAAGCGCCGTCGCACAGCACCACGGCGCGGAAGATGGTGTTCTCCAGCTGGCGGACATTGCCCGGCCAGGCGAAGCGTTCGATCAGCAGCAGCGCCTGCGGCGTTAGCCCGGCCACCGGCTTGTTCTCTTCCGCCGCGAAGCGTTCGATGAAGAAGCGGGCCAGCGGCGCGATGTCGCCTGGGCGCTCGCGCAGCGGCGGCACCATGACGGGGAAGACATTGAGGCGGTAGTAAAGGTCTTCGCGGAAGTTTCCGGCCTGCGCCATGGCGCCCAGATCGCGGTTGGTGGCGGCGATGATGCGCACATTGACCTTCACCGTACGCTTGGAGCCGACGGGATCGACTTCGCCTTCCTGCAGCGCACGCAGCAGCTTCACCTGCATATCGAGGCGCAGTTCTCCGATTTCATCCAGGAACAGCGTGCCGCCATCGGCTTCCTGGAACTTGCCCAGATGCTTGTCGGACGCGCCGGTGAACGAGCCCTTCTCATGGCCGAACAGAATGGATTCGATCAGATTTTCCGGGATCGCGCCGCAATTGACGGTGACGAAAGGCTTGCCGGCGCGGGCGGATGTGCCCTGGATGGCGCGGGCGATCAATTCCTTGCCCGCACCGCTTTCGCCTTCGATCAGCACCGGGATGTCGCTCTGCGCGGCGCGCGCGCCCAGGCGGAAGACCTGCTTCATCTCATGGCTGTTGGCGATCAGATCTTCGAAGGTCAGCGTGTTGCTGTACTTCTTCTTCAGCACCTTCACTTCACCCGACAGGGTGCCGATCTTGAGCTGGTTGCGGATGGAAACCGCGATGCGTTCCGGGCTGGCGGGCTTGACCAGGAAATCATTGGCCCCGGCGCGCATGGCTTCGACGGCGGAATCGATGCCGCCCTTGGCGGTCAGCATGATGACGGGCAGATCGGGATTGGAGGGGCGCAGCTTGGCCAGCACATCCAGGCCGCCCATGTCGGGCATGACGAGATCGAGCAGCATCAGGCTAATCTGGTCGCCCTTGGGCCCGGAAATCAGGTCGAGCGCGTGCTGGCCGCCCGGCGCGGTCACAACGGTCATGCCGCTGCGGGTGATGGCGGTTTCCAGCAGCCGGCGCTGCACCGGATCGTCATCCACAACCAGAATGGTCTGCGCCATTGCGATACAAGCCTCGTAATTCGAGGCGATATTGACCCTGGTCCGGTAAACGCGGCGTTTAAGCGTGGCCCGTTTTGAGCCATCCAATTCATTGATTTTCCGAAAAATCTGCTTTCCAAGATCTTAACAAGCCGGTTGCCCGAGGGCCGTGAATTGCTATAGTCCGGCCAACGCACGCCGAAACGGCGCTTTACGGGGACTTTTCATGACATCCGACTACAAGCCGGGCTCTATGGACATAAGCCAGCACAAGAAGTCGTATCACGGCTTCCTGGTGGGCTCGAAGTGGACCTTCATCTTCTGCATGGCGATCATGGTTTTCCTCGCCATTTTCCGCACCAACTGACCAGGCCGGGGGGCTGAGGGCATGAAACTCGCGGTCCCCAAGGAACGGCGCGACGCCGAAACGCGCGTCGCCGCCACGCCGGAAACCGTCAAAAAATTCAAGGCGCTCGGCATCGACGTCACGGTGGAAACCGGCGCGGGCGCTGCCGCCCGCATTTCCGATTCCGATTATGAAGCCGTCGGCGCGATCATTGCGCCCGATGCGCGCACGGCGCTGGCCGATGCCGACATCGTGCTGAAGGTGCGCGGGCCGGATGCCGGCGAAACCGCGCTGATCAAGAAGGGCGCTGTTCTGGCGGCGCTGCTGTCGCCGCATGTAGAGAAGGATGCGCCTGCCGCGCTGGCGGCGCAGGGCATCACCGCCTTCGCGATGGAATTCCTGCCGCGCATTTCCCGCGCCCAGGCGATGGACGTGCTGTCGAGCCAAGCCAACCTGGCCGGATACAAGGCGGTGATCGACGCCGCCGCCACCTTTGGACGCGCCATGCCGATGATGATGACGGCGGCGGGCACCATCGCTCCCGCCCGCGTGCTGGTGATGGGCGTGGGCGTGGCGGGCCTGCAGGCTATCGCCACCGCCAAGCGGCTGGGCGCGATTGTCAGCGCCACCGATGTGCGCCCCGCCACCAAGGAACAGGTGGAATCGCTGGGCGGCACCTTCGTCGCGGTGATGGACGAGGAATTCAAGAACGCCCAGACGGCGGCCGGCTATGCCAAGCCGATGAGCGAAGAGTATCAGGCCAAGCAGGCCGCGCTGACGGCGGAAACGATCAAAAAGCAGGACATCGTTATCACCACCGCGCTGATCCCGGGCCGCAAAGCCCCGATCCTGGTGACGGAAGAGATGATCAAGTCGATGAAGCCCGGCTCGGTGATCGTCGATCTGGCGGCGGGCGCGGGCGGCAACACGCCGCTGAGCAGGCCCAACGAAGTGATCGAGGTGCATGGCGTCACCATCATGGGCCACACCAATCTGCCGGGGGCGCTGGCGACGGATTCCTCGTCGCTCTATGCCCGCAACCTGTTCAATTTCATCTCGCTCATTATCGACAAGAAGACCGGGGCGCTCACCATCGACTGGAACGACGAGATCGTGGCCGGGTCCGGCCTGACGCGCGACGGCCAGATCGTCCATCCAAGCCTCAAGGGATAAAGCGATGGAAGCCATCGATCCGTTCGTCTTCCGGCTTTCCATCTTCGTGCTGGCGATCTTTGTCGGCTATTTCGTGGTCTGGGGCGTGACGCCCGCGCTGCACACGCCCCTGATGAGCGTCACCAATGCCATTTCCTCTGTGATCGTGGTGGGCGCGCTGGTGGCGGTGGCGGTGCCCGCCATCGACGACGCCTCCTGGGTTTCCAAGGGGCTGGGCTTTTTCGCGCTGGTCTTCGCCGCGGTGAACATCTTTGGCGGCTTCATGGTCACCAGCCGCATGCTGGCCATGTACAAGAAGAAGGCCAAGTAAGATGAACCAGGCCGGTATCGCCGCCCTTCTTTATCTCGCCGCCGGTTCGCTCTTCATCCTGGCGTTGAAGGGCCTGTCTTCGCCCGCCACATCGCGCGCTGGCAACCGCAACGGCATCATCGGCATGGTCATCGCCGTCTTGACCACGCTGTGGGTGTCGGATGTGTCCGATCCCATGACCTGGGCGCTGGTGATCGGCGGTCTGGGCCTGGGCGGCGGCATCGGCGCGCTGATGGCCAAGAAGATCGCCATGACCGACATGCCGCAGCTGGTCGCGGCCTTCCATTCGCTGGTCGGCCTGGCGGCGGTGCTGACGGCGGGCGCGGCGCTCTATTCGCCGGATTCCTTCCATATCGCGGTGGGAGGCGTAATCCACGCCCAGAGCCTGATCGAGATGTCGCTCGGCGTCGCCATCGGCGCCATCACCTTCTCCGGCTCGGTCATCGCCTTCGCCAAGCTCAACGGCAACATGTCGGGCGCGCCGATCCTGCTGCCCGCGCGCCATATCCTCAACCTGGCGATCTTCCTCGCCATCATCGGCCTGGTGACCTATTTCACCGTCACGCAGGAAATCTGGGTGTTCTGGGCGATCACGGCGCTGTCGCTGCTCTTCGGCATCACGCTCATCATTCCCATCGGCGGCGCCGACATGCCGGTGGTGGTGTCGATGCTCAATTCCTATTCGGGCTGGGCCGCCGCCGCGCTTGGCTTCACGCTGGAGAACACCGCGCTGATCATCACCGGCGCGCTGGTGGGTTCTTCGGGCGCGATCCTCTCCTACATCATGTGCAAGGGCATGAACCGCTCCTTCGTCAGCGTCATCGCGGGCGGTTTCGGCGGCGACAGCGGCCCCGCCGTGGCGGGCGCGAAAGAGACGCGGCCCGTCAAGCAGGGCAGCGCCGAAGACGCCGCCTTCATCATGAAGAACGCCGGTTCCGTCATCATCGTGCCCGGCTATGGCATGGCGGTGGCCCAGGCCCAGCACGCCCTGCGCGAAATGGCTGACAAGCTGAAGAAGGAAGGCGTCAAGGTTTCTTACGCTATCCATCCGGTGGCGGGCCGCATGCCCGGCCACATGAACGTGCTGCTGGCCGAAGCCAGCGTGCCCTATGATGAAGTGTTCGAGCTGGAGGACATCAACTCCCAGTTCGCTCAGGCCGATGTCGCCTATGTCATCGGCGCCAACGACGTCACCAATCCGTCGGCCAAGACCGACCCCAAGTCGCCCATCTTCGGCATGCCGATTTTGGACGTGGAAAAGGCCAAGACGGTGCTCTTCATCAAGCGCGGCATGGGTTCGGGTTATGCCGGCGTCGAGAACGAGCTGTTCTTCCGCGACAACACCATGATGCTGTTCGCGGACGCCAAGAAGATGACCGAAGAGATCATCAAGTCCCTGGATCACTGAGCATGACGCGCGAGCGCGCCGCCGCTGCTCTCGGCATGCTGGTGCTTGCGGTTGCCCCGGCCCAGGCAGCGCCCATTGTTCCGTCGCCCCTGACCGCCGTTTACGACTGGGCGGGCGAAGTGGTGGAAGGCACGGTGCTGGCCGCACGGCTGCTCACCTACCAGCAGGATGGAGAGACCAGGACCTGCGGCGCGGTTTACGACATGCGGGTGGATGATCTTGTTCCAGGGCAGGCGCCGCGGCAGCAATCCTTCGCGCGGGTCTTTTCCGGTGACGCCGCCGCCTTGCAGGCGCCAACGCGCCAGAACCTGGCGGTGGGCGCGACCTATTTCCTGGGCGTGATCCGCGATGCCGCGACGCGCTACGAAGAGGTCACCCCGGCGATACAGGCAGCCAACCTGAGCGCAGACGCTGCGGCGCAGCCCGCCATCCGCGCCTGCCTGGCGCAATTGCCGCCGGACTATGCCCACATGCCGCTGGAGATCTACACCGGCCATGGCGTGGCGGAGGCTTTTGTCCGCATCCCGCCCTATTACTTCCCGACGCGCGCCGATGGCGTGCTGGGCGCTTTCGACAACCGCCTCTATGGCCGCACCGGCAGCATCGACACCAAGGCGCACGATTATCTGGTGGAAGGCGCCAAGCCAGCACGAATGCTTGGCGGCTATCTGGCGAGCGACACGGCCTTCGGTCTCAGCGGTCACGCCTATGACACCGTGCTGTCCTATGCCGCCCTCAAGCGGCTGTTCGGCATCGGCGCGCCGCCGTAAGCGCGGCCTTGCTTTCCGCCTTTGTGGCGATAGCTTAGACCCACACGAGAGGGCAGGGGAGCTCCCATGGCGTCAACGACGGACGAAAGCCTGGACCGCAAGCATTTCCTTGTGGTCGGCGGCGCTTCCGCCGGCACCGTGTTCGAGTGGTACGACTTCTATCTCTACGGCTCGCTCGCCACCTACATCACCCGGCACTTCTTCTCCGGCGTCAACGAGACCAACGGCTATATCTTCGCCCTGCTGGCCTTCGCGGCGGGCTTCGCCGTGCGCCCCTTCGGCGCGCTGGTGTTCGGGCGGCTGGGCGATCTGTGGGGCCGCAAGAACACCTTCCTGGTGACGATGCTGCTTATGGGCTTCTCCACCTTCACGGTGGGTCTGCTGCCGTCCTATGAGAGCATCGGCGTTCTCGCCCCCGTGGCGCTGATCACGCTGCGCCTGCTGCAAGGTCTGGCGGTGGGCGGCGAGTATGGCGGCGCGGCGACCTACGTCGCAGAGCATGCGCCGCACGGCAAGCGCGGCTTGTACACCAGCTGGATCCAGACCACGGCGACGCTGGGCCTGTTCCTGTCGCTGGTGATCATCCTGGGCATCCGGCTGGAGATGGGCAACGAGGCCTTCGCCGCCTGGGGCTGGCGCATTCCCTTCCTGCTCTCGGCCCTGCTGCTGGGCGTCTCGCTGTGGATTCGCCTGAAGCTCAATGAGAGCCCGGTGTTCCGCACCATGGTGGCGGAGGGCAAGGCGTCTTCCAGCCCGATCAAGGACAGCTTCGGCAACAGGAAGAACCTCAAGCTGGTGCTGCTGGCGCTGTTCGGGCTCACCGCCGGGCAGGCGGTGGTGTGGTATTGCGGCCAGTTCTACGCGCTGTTCTTCCTGGAGCGGGTGCTGAAGGTCGATCCCGTCCTCACCAATGTGCTCATCGCCATCGCGCTGATCCTGGGCACGCCCATGTTCGTGCTCTTTGGCTGGCTGTCGGACAAGATCGGCCGCAAGCCCATCATCCTGGCGGGTTGCCTGTTGGCGGCGCTGACCTTCTTCCCGCTGTTCAAGGCGTTGACCGTCGCCGCCAATCCGGCGCTGGCGGCTGCCGCGTCGGCCACGCCGATCACCGTCGCCGCCGCGCCCGGCAATTGCACCTTTCAGTTCGACCCGGTGGGCCGGGCCCAGTTCAATTCGTCCTGCGATATCGCCAAGGGCTGGCTGGCGCGAGCGGGCCTGCCGTATGTCAATGAAGTCGCCGCACCGGGCGCGCTGACGCAGGTGCGCATCGGCGGCAATGCGCTGGCGTCCTTTGACGGCCATGCGGTGCCGCGCGCCGAACTGGCCGCGCGCCGCGCCGCCTGGGAAAAGGAAGCCATGGCTTTCGCCGCAGCCGCCGGCTATCCCGCCGCCGCCGACAGCGCAGCGGTGAACAAGCCGATGGTGGTCGCCATCCTGTTCGTGCTGATGGTCTATGCCGGCATGGTCTATGGCCCCATCGCCGCCGCGCTGGTGGAGATGTTCCCCGCCAATATCCGTTACACCTCGATGAGCCTGCCATATCATCTGGGCAATGGCTGGTTCGGCGGCTTCCTGCCCACCACCGCCTTCGCCATGGTGGCGGCGACGGGCAACATCTATTACGGCCTCTGGTATCCGGTGGTGGTGGCGGGCGCCACGGTGGTGATCGGCGCGCTCTTCATCCGCGAAACCCGTCACGCCAGGATCGAGGCATGAGTGTACGGCCCATCAAACTGCCGGACGACGAGCCCGCTATCCTCGCCTTCATCCAGGGCTTGCAGGATTACGAGCTGGATTTCGAGAACAACCGCCGCCGCGATCCCGCCTTTGTGGCCGATCACTGGCGCGACGCCCAGCATCGCTGCGCCGAAAAGCATGGCGCCATGTTCATCGCCGAGCAGGACGGCAAGAAGGTGGGATGGATCTCGGCCTATGAAGAGCATGGCGAGCTTTTCATCGCCGAACCGGAACGCCGCCACGGCTTCATTGCCGAGATATTCGTGGCTGCCGATGCGCGCGGCCAGGGCCATGGCAAGGCGCTGATCGCGGCCTGCGAAGGCTGGAGCCGGATGCGCGGCCACAAGCTGCTCACCATCGGCGTGCTGGCGAAGAACGCCCATGCCATCCGGGCCTATGAAGGCGCGGGCTACTCTGCGTACACCATTCTCATGCGCCGGTACTTGTAGCCGCAGCCGCTCGCTTGGGCTCGCGGCGTTCGGCGCTCGAAATGGTCCACTGGACCATTTCGCCCGCGCTCCGCGCGGTCGCGCCTTACGATGCGCCGTTATCTCTAGCTTGAAACTTGGGCTGAATGCCCTAGATTAGAGAGGCGCGAGACGGCTCGCGTATCCCCTCACATGTCACCGGGACGGCCCGGCTCTCACAAAGGAGAGCCGTCATGGCCTGGTTCACTCTCTTGCTGGCGGGCGCGCTGGAAATCGTCTGGGCGCTCAGCATGAAGCAGTCGCAGGGCTTCACCCGCCTCACGCCCACCCTCATCACCCTCATCACCCTCATCACCCTCATCGCCATGGCCACCAGCTTCGGCTTCCTGGCGGCGGCGATGTGGGTGCTGCCGCTGGGCACCGCCTATGCGGTGTGGACCGGCATCGGCGCGCTGGGCGCCTTTGTGCTGGGTATCGTCATGCTGGGCGAACCCGCCAACGCGCTGCGCTTCGCGGCGGCGGGGATGATCATGGGCGGAATTGTGCTGATGAAGCTGTCGGCCTGATGGCACTACAAAACGGTCCGCTCCAAAAACCGTGAAGGCGCGATCCCAAACGCTTGCTTGAACATAGTTGAAAAGGCTGATCCGCTCGCATATCCGAGCGCAAATGCAATCTCGGATAGCGGAACCCTTGCGCCAGAAGGCCAGCAGCACGGGCCAGTCGAGCTTGGCGACGCCATGCGCCAAAGCTCGTGCCCAATTCGGTGCGGAAAAGCCGGGCCAAGGTTCTTTCACTTGCGCCCACCACCGGACCCCACTCACGTAATGTCTTTGCTTCAGCAGGTTCGTCCATAATAGCTTCGCACAGTGCCAGCAGACGCGGATCGGCCGGAAAAGGTAGGCCCATCGGCAGGTGTGATGCCGAACGAAACTCTTCTAGCAAGAGCTTTGATTTCAGCGTTGAACTCTTCGCCGAAGATGTTTCTCGCGCAAGCGACGCCATCAACGCTCGCATCAAGTCAGAAACTTCCACCACAGCGCAGCGATGGCGCGGCATCGGCGATGCTGTGTGGTGAATGTAGAGCGCGAAAAACTCCACATGCCCGATAACCGATACTGCGTGCATCGTTCCAGGGGGAATCCATACTGCCCGAAACGTCGGTACAACCCAGGCGGTATTCTTTGAATGCACCCTGATGGTACCGGATTGCGGGCACACGATCTGGCCCCAGTTATGCCGGTGCGGGTGAATTGCTGCATTGGCGGGCGGATGACGCAAATGAACGCGCAATGGGAAATTCACCGTAGGAGAGATTTTCGGTTGAGGATCGTAGCCAGGACGTTTTGGCATAATTTCGATGAATTCTGTCTCATAGTCGAATTTGCGCCATCCTAGAACCTGATAGCGTTCAGAAGCAATATATCCATCAAGCGCCAATGCTCGATACAGCCACCGCCCTAACGCTTGCCCGCTACAACATGTGGGCAGACGAGCTATTGTTTTCTGCGGTCGCCGCGCTTCCTGCGGATGTGGCTTGCAAGCGAACCGCAACGCTGTGCGGCTCTATGCTCGCCACCCTAAATCATAATTATCAGGTCGATCTGATATGGCGCGCGCATCTGCTTGGCCAGACTCATGGCTTCACCTCTCGCAAGGATGTGCTTCACGAAACGCTGTAAAGCCTATTTATGGCGCAGAAAAATATGAATGCCTGGTTGTGCGATTGGGCTGATGCGCAAACACCCAGGAGCCTTCGGCGTCACGCATCGTTTCGCTACGTTTCCGGGTCGCAAGGATGTCTGAACTTGGGTGAGATATTATTGCAAATGATAAATCACAAGACGCATCATCGAGGTTGGGTTAGCGAGATGTTCTTTGCGGAGAGCTGCAAGCCGCCTGAGACGGATTTGTGCGTCTTTCTGCGTGATGAGTGCAGCAATAGGCCGCGTTCTCTTTTTGTGTTGGATGGCCCTGGTTTCCATCAGCTTTCTTAAGAAACCTTTGGCCTGATGGCGGGATAGTGAAAACTTATCCGCCGCCTGCCATTGCCGCGCGGCCATCACCATATCGGCGCGATGATGCTGCGCCCCGCCATTGCCTACGCACACACTATCCACCCCGGCAGGGGGATGGGGTGGCGGAGAATTGCAAAACAACGCTTCAGGGCGGGTGCGGGAAAATGGCCATTACGGCTATTTCAGCCCGCCCATGCGGCAGACCTCTTTCCACTCGCTATCCGTCACCGGCTGCACAGAGAGACGGAAGCTGGTGACGAGGCTCATCTTGGACAGCTTGGGGTTGGCCTTCACCGCCGCCAGCGTCACCGGCTGGGGCATGTCCTGCACCGCCTTGACCACCACCAGCCCGAACTTGCCGGCCTCGTCGGTGGGATCGGGCTGGTACTCTGCAATGACCTCGACGATGCCGACCACGGCCTTCTCGTCGCCGGTGTGATAGAAGAAGCCGGTATCGCCCTTCTGCATCTTCTTCATGTTGCCGGCGGCGGTCCAATTGCGCACGCCGCTCCAGGGTTCGCCCTTGGCGCCCTTCATCTTCTGCTGCTCCCAGGAGAAGGTCTCGGCCTCGGTTTTGAACAGCCAGTGCGCCATCGCCCGCTCTCCCGGAAATTATTCAGATGTCAGTTTGCGGTTCATCAGCCGCGCCACCGCCTGCTCCAGCGGCAGCGCGCCGGAGAGAAGATCGGCCATGGCTTCGGCGATGGGCAGCACCACACCGGCGGTCTTGCCGCGCGCCACCAGCGCGGGCGCGGTGGCCACGCCTTCTGCCAGCGCATGGCCCGGCGCGGTCAGCGTCGCCACCGCCTTGCCCATGCCCAGTTCGACACCAACGGAGAAATTGCGCGAGGTGCGGCTGGTGGCCGTCAGCACCAGGTCGCCCAGGCCCGACAGTCCCATCAGGGTTTCGCGTTTCGCGCCCAGCGCTTCACCCAGCCGCGCCAGCTCAGCGAAGCTGCGCGCCAAGAGCGCGGCGCGGGCATTCTCGCCCAGTTTCAGGCCTTCGACCAAGCCGGAGGCGATGGCATAGACATTCTTGGCCGCGCCGCCCAAGGCCACGCCGGTGACATCGTCGCCCGCATAGGGGCGGAAGCCGGGGGTGGAGAGCGTCGCCTGCAGGCGGCCCGCGCCCGCGCCCGCGATGGTGACGGCGGTGGGCAGGCCAATTGCCACGTCGCGCGCGAAACTGGGGCCGGAGAGAATGGCGATGGGATGGCCCGGCGCGGCGTCCGCCACCATTTCATGCAGCAGCATGCCGGTCTCGCGCTCTATGCCCTTGGCGCAGATCACCAGCGGCGCGTCGCCCTTCAGCAGCGGCACGATCTGGCCCAGCATGGCGCGCGTCACCTGCGCCGGCACCGCCAGCAGGATGACTTCGCCGCCAGCCGCCACCGGCAGCGAGGTGGTGACGGAAATATCTTCGGGCAGTTCGACGCCCGGCAGGTATTTGGGATTTTCGCCCGCCGACAGATCGACCAGCAACGCCCCGTCGCGGGCCCACAGATTGACGCGCCGGCCGGCCCGCGCCGCGGTCGCCGCCAGCGCCGTGCCCCAACCGCCCGCGCCCAGCACGGAGACATGGGAATATGCTTGTTCTGCCATAATACCGGACGCTTTGTTGATTATTCAGGTTGCCGGACTATGTTCTGGCTACCTGCATCTCACAAGGGCGCAGGTGTCACGGGTAAAGAGGATTTCATGAAGCTGACGCGGCGCGATTTTGCCCTGATGGCCGCAGCCTTCGCGGCGGCGGGTGGTTCTGCGCTGGCGCAGAACAAGATCCAGCTTCAGCGCCGCATCGAGTTCACGCCGCAGCAGCGCGAGGATCTCGACCGGGTCAGCGCCTATCTCAATTCCATCACCACCCTGGGCGCGCAGTTCGTGCAGATGAACGCGCAAGGCTCGGTCAGCCAGGGCGAGTTCTATCTCGCCCGTCCCGGCAAGCTGCGCTTTGAATACCGGCCGCCCAGCCCCACGCTGATCGTTGCGACGGGTGGAACTATCTATGTCCGCAACAGCCGCCTCAACACGGTGGACCGCTACAGTGTGCAGGATACGCCGCTGGGCTTGCTGGTGGCCGACGCCATCAATCTGCGTGGCAATTCCGCGGTGCTCGGCATCGACCGCCAGCCGGGCCAGTTTCTGCTGCGCGCCCGCTCCAGCACCAACCGGATGCAGGACAACATCCAGATCGTCTTCGCCACCGAACCGGCGCTGCAATTGCGGCAATGGACGGTGCGCGACGCCCAGGGCGGCAGCACCAGCGTGGCGCTCAGCGGCGTGCAAACCGGCATGCCGGTCGCGCCCGAAGCCTTCGCCATCCCGGTGAAGGCGCCTGTCATCCGCAAGAGCGGCAATTGATTCCACAAGGTCGGTCTGGTCTGTGACCGGGGCATCGATGACGGGCTGGCGCTGCACCCCGCCAACGATGCCTATATCGCCGCCGTGCGCGACGGCGCGGGCGCGCTGCCGCTGCTTATCCCGGCGCTGCAGCCGCCGCTGCCGGTGGCCGCGCTGCTGGATGCTTTTGACGGCTTTCTCTTCACCGGTGCGCCGTCCAATGTCGATCCGGCCCGCTATGGCGGCGCGGCGGCGCGCGATCCCGCGCTGCTCGATCCGGCGCGCGATGCCGTCAGCCTGGCATTGATCGTGGCTGCCATCGCGGCGGGAAAGCCCGTGCTGGCGATCTGCCGCGGCTTCCAGGAACTGAACGTGGCCTTGGGCGGCACGCTCTTCCAGCATGTGCAGGAACAGCCCGGCCGGATGGTGCATCACTAGGACGAGGCCGCGCCGCTGGAAACCCAATGGGGTCCCGCCCACATGGTCACCATCGCGCCGGGCGGCCTGCTGGCGTGGACCGGCTGGCGCCGCGGCTGCGCGCAGACGCTGTCGCCCCGGATGGGCAGATCGAGGCGGTGTCGATGCCGGAAGCCGCCGGTTTCCTGTTGGGAGTGCAGTGGCATCCCGAATGGCGCTGGCAGGATAATGCGCTGAGCCGCGCCATCTTCGCCGCCTTCGGAAATGCGTTGAAATCCGGTAAGTTATAACTTACAGTAAGCTATGGCTTACGAAGATGTCATGGCAGCTTTGGCCGATCCCACCCGCAAGGCGGTGTTTGACCGCCTGCGCCAAGGCCCCCAAACGGTTGGCGCCCTGGCGGCAGGTCTGCCTGTTAGCCGCCCAGCCATCTCCCAGCACCTCAAAGTCCTGAAGGCGGTGGGCCTGGTCTCCAACCACCCGGATGGCGCGCGCCGACTCTACCGGTTGGATGGGCGCGGGCTGACGGGGTTGAAGGACTATCTGCTGGAAGTGTGGGAAGAGGCGGAAAAAGCGCACCGGGAAGAGATTGCCCGCCAGCTGGAAGAGCGCCGCTACGGCTAAGTCGGCTTCCCGGCCTTGCCTGAACGGCAGATGAACAGCATGGCAAAAATAGCACTGTCACGCAAAATAGTAGATTAAATCAAAAATACTTGAAACCTGTGGCATTCGTGTCTATTTTACATCCCGAAGGCAGTTGGACCGCAAGCTCTGCCCCCGCTAGCTTCGCGGTCTCGCTTTCGATGGAGCAAGGGTCATCCCCTCCCCGAGCTCCTCGCGCAATATGCGCATTGGGCCCCCGGCATCGCCGGGGGCCCCTTTTTTATCCAGCAACGCGTCTCAAACTCAGGCTCAATCGCCCGCCGCCCGGCACCAGTCGCGAGCTGCCGGGCAAGACGCGGTCCATGCCGTGATAGGCCAGCCGGGCAG
>JBIIWB010000007.1:0-115643 GCA_044339125.1 Rhizomicrobium sp.
TCCCGAAACCGCGTCGCCGCTATGGCCGCCCTCCGGTTCCGCTACGCTCCACCTACGGCCGGCCATAGCGCTGGAGGCTGGAATGCACTAACAATCAAAACGGACCACCCAGTGGGGGCCGATCAGCTCGGCGATGCTGTCCTCGCCACGAAGGCCCTCCAGCACAATCCGGATCTTGTCCTCGGCGGAAAAATGTCTGCGCGTGGCGCGCGGATGTCCTTCAGGACCCGTTCTGCTGGCGCTTTGGGATCGGGGGATTTCGTTCTCATCGGTCGTCCTTTCTCAGGGCGATGAGACCAAATTCCTCCCTTAGCTAAAACCCCATTCCTGTCTCATAGGCCCTGACGGCGGACAGTGGGGGCCGGTCACAGCCCGATACATTGTGCATTTGTGCGAAAAGCACACTTTTGGCGGTCAAAGCCATAGGTAGTTTGAATCACTTACGAGGCTGATTTAGTTTAGCTGGTCAGCTACATGCAACAATGAAAGTCACACTATTTCCCTCAGTGATGACAGTAGCTTAAGGTTGCGTCCAATGCGTCCAATGCGTCCAATGCGTCCATATCGCGTAACGGGCTGAGTGACGTGACCCGAGCGCGCGGTGAAGGCGGTAGCGTGCAATTCCCTTTGCGCTATGACGCTGGATTCGTGCACATTGGCATCGTTAAGTCTGGGGATGCGCGGCTCGCTCTTCGTGTCCCCAGCGTTCCTTCAACCTCGGCTACCAACTTTTTCTGGTCTGCGGCCACCAACCTCTATAACCCGTGATTCTGCGCATCGCATTATCCGCTTTCATCAAATCAGGACCCATGCCAACAGGTACGATTAAATTCTTCAGTGCGCCTAAGCGCTTCGGTTTCATTACCTCCGATGAAGATGGGAAGGACATTTTTCTTCCGTTGGCCACCCTCACAGAGGCAGGTCTAACCAATTTGCCCCTTGGGCAGCGGGTCTCCTTTGAAGTCCAACCCGACAAGAAAGGGCCTAAGGCGATTAAGTTGGCTTTAATCGAGACCGCTCACCCGCCCCGACCTGTGAAAGCGCCGTCCGCCCCCACGCCAGCGCTGGTAAACCCAAGTCGACTCACCTTGTATTATGACCCCGGCAACGAAGACGCGATAAAGGCTCTTGCGGCACTGCGTGCAACTGGCCGCGAGTACACCCTAGTTGACTATATCGATAGTCCGCCAAGCCGGGACAAGCTCATCGCGATTTCGCTATTGTTGCGAGAAACCGACCAGAGTTTAGTGCGGAAGTATGATCCGCTATTTCGTGATTTGCGTCTTGATGACAGATTCATAAGTCAGAATGAGCTATGGGATGGCGTTTTAGAGCATCCCTCTTTAATTAATGGCCCAATCTTGGCTACCGTCAGCAGGGCACGGATTTGCCGCTCTGAAGAAGATATTGCGGCGTTCCTAGAAGGCAAGGCACCAATCAGGGCGACGGGGCGGGTAGTATCAATGCCTGCATTTAAAAGTCCCGCTATAGCGCCTGTTGAGCGTCCCTTGGCTTCTGCTGACAAATTGAAAAAACTACCTGCTAAGACAGTTGGCAAGGGCACCACAGCGAAGAAAGAGCTTGGTACAATAAGGTCGCCAAAGCCAAAGGCCGAGCCTTCAGAGAGCTTGGTTGAAAAATCGCCGAAAGCTGAATCAAAATTGAAAGGCAAGCCGAAGGTGCGGTCGAAGCTTTCCAAGAGCGTTTCTAAGACGCCGGCAAAAGCTAAAGCGAAGCCGCTAACCAAGCCAAAGTCGCGAGCCGCAAAGAAGCGGAGGAAGTAGCGTCCTACGCGCAGCTCCCAAGTCGGTTCAAATATCGCATTCCAGCCTTTAGGTATCTGGAGTTTCGTAGCGCTCGCCAAATTTCGGCGAGTATGGATGGGCCAGCACCTCGGCCACGGCAATGGAAGCCAGCACCTCGCCTGAGGGCCTTATTGTCAGACTTATATTGCGGGCAAAATCACTAGCGGAATGACGACCCCTAACCGCCTACTGCTCCGCGAATTGGTAGTGCCATAACGCGCTTGCCACATGCCAAAACGACTTCGAGAACTGAACTGCGGTGAAACCGTCCCGGAAACTCGCTGACCAGTTCGCGAACAATCGCGGCTGCCTCGGCCTGCGCAGCTTCCCAGCTCGGCAGATCGGTTCCTTCCGGATCTGGGATTTCGGTGCTTCCTTCGAAGATGTTGAAAAAATACAGCAATTTCCGCTCCCCTGGATGCAGGCGGACTGGGCGCCGTTTTGCTAACCGATAGTCAGTTTTTGGCGTCCCGCTGTAGTTATCCGATCCTACCCAAGTAAGCGGTAGATCAGCCGCATTTCTAGTAGCTTCGCGCTATGAGCCGGCGCAATCAGTCGGTGGCCGCAGCCAGTAAAAACTAGCTTCAATGAAGAAAATTCATCGTCTGTCAGGCCTGTCATTGCTAAACAACGCCTGAAGTCGGTGGATAGTCCGGAACGAATTTCGGTCCCAATCGCGGCGGCACTAAGTTCCACATTTACGGAGGTCTTCTATCTTCCGATGCGACTGTGTGCTATCCAATCACTCCGCCCGTTGCTTCTAAGCGTCGTGGCTTCTAAGGATGAAGGGCGCTCATGGCTCGCGTTACGAATTACGTTGTCCAGCCTTATGTCGCGGGACGAGGTGCCGGTCTGAAGGCCGACACGCCTACGCCCTGCAAATCTGCAGAAGTAGCAACCCGCATGGCGGAGAAGATGGCCTTCAGCAAGCTCGGCGTTGTGGCCTACGCCACGGCAGGTGACGCAGAAACCGGGGACTATGACGAGGAGCCAGTGATCCTGTTTCGGGCCGGGCGGCTGCCCGAGAATTTCGCTGGATAGACAGGGAGGTTTTTGACATGACAACTGAAGAAGACGTTCTTGGTGCACTGACCAAGCCCCTTGCAGTTTACGCCCTGCAGAAGCTGCTTGATCCCAGCAGCAAGACTACCGACGCCCTGCAGGACCTCCTGATGCGAATGCGAGCAGCAGGAAAGTTGAAGTTCAACATAAAGACTGGGCTTTGGAGTAGGGCTGAAGCAACTTGAATACGAATCCTGGGGTTATCGAGCGCGCCTTCCAAGTGGCAAAAGGCGGCGACGTGTTGAGTATAGAAGCGTTGCAAGCGCAATTGCTCTCAGAAGGCTACGCAAACGTCGCGTTGGCTCTTACCGGTCGTGCATTACGCCAGCAATTGACGCGGATGATTATGGAGGCGCGTTAAGCGTCAAACACAAAGTAGACGCCGTTGATGGCGATGGTACTTTCAAGCGAGCCCGTAGATGTATTTGAATCGCACCATTGGTTGCTGCGCCGTGAGGGCCTAATTTCCTTGGAAGAGGGTCGTCTGCAAATCTATGTTGTCAAATGGTAGCAACGACATCCGACAACCCCGGTACTCCGCTACGGGGAGCCAAGGGCATTCGCAGTCTGATTGAGCGCCTTCATCGGCTTATGTACGACCCACACTTCATATCACCTCACTCACTTCATCGCGCGGACGTTACCGAGGTGACGTCCTCGCATGATGTGCCGGGCTTTAAGTTGAAGTTGGATTGAGCGCAATGCAAGTACGCACTCACCTGACGGTTCACGGCCGGCATCCATGCTCAGACTGAAAAGCATTGCTTCAGATTATGGCAGGATCACGATCCTGAAGCGAAGATCGCTCGGATCGACCCTTTACGAGCAGGACGGGCGCATTCAAAGCGAAGCTGACAGGAACGGGGTGAGCCTCGCCTACTACATACATGCGCTATTCAGCCTCATTGAACAAATAGGGGCAAAAAACATCCTCATGATCGGCTGTGGAGGTGGGACTTTGGCGACCATGCTGTGCCGCTCCGGTCACAACGTAAAAGTTGTTGACATCAATCCAATCTCATTTTCGATTGCTAAAAAGTACTTCGCACTTCCACCAGAGGTACGGTGTCAGATCGGTGATGGAAAAACCTCGCTGAGAGAAGATAATGGCATTTATGATGCGATTATAATCGACGCGTTCCAGGGCAGTAGAATTCCCCCGCACCTGTACTCTGAGCGCTTTTACGATCTTGCACGCGGGCGCCTTACCACTAATGGCGCGATCTTTATCAATATCATCCTCGAGCACGACCTCGACAGACAAGCCGACCAAGTCTCGGAGTCGATGTTTGGCCCATTCCAAGCAATAAGGATTCTGGACGTGCCAGGCGGACGGGAACGGAACGCTATTGTTGCCGCCGGGAACGTAGCGCACCTACAGAGGCCTGAATTGATAATGTCTCCCATGTCCTCCATTGCCGCCATAGAGCATGACTTGGCCAAGATGACATTTAGAGCCAGAAGGTGAGACCAGAATGAATGGCGAAGACGACTATGTGTATGATGAGGACAGTGGCGAGTGGCTATCTGCGTCCGAGGCGGCCAAGCGGGCCGCAGACTCCTTTGTAGTCCGGGACTCAGCGGGTAACCCTTTGGCGAATGGCGACAGCGTCATCACCACCAAAGATTTGAAGGTGAAAGGTGCTGGTCAGACGCTGCGCAGAGGCACGGTGATCAGGTCAATTCATCTGACGGATAACCAGAGGAAATCGACTGTCGCTACGAGGGCATCAAAGGGCTTGTGTTGAGGACCGAGTTTGTCCGAAAGCACTGAGGTTCAGGTCTCCCGTTGGCTGCGGTGCGCAACGCATTCGATCTAAGTATTATGGGTGGGGGCCTATTTTGGGGCCTTTCTGAAGACCGCAGTGATATAATGTAATGTTATCAACTAGATATGTGGTAGCTTAGGGTCCTCTTCTGGCACCATTTTCCTTCTGTGACCTGGCCAAAATGTTGGCGGTCACGGGGGGGGGGGGGATTTTTTGATCTGCAAAACTGTCTCGCTGCGCGCGCATCCCGCTCGCGTCGTCTTGCGATTGATTTGCAATCTCGAAATCTGTATCACTGGCCCTTATGCCATTCCGCCTTTCGCGCATCGTTCTTTGGGCACTCCTGGCCACTCCTCTGGCGGTGCTCACCTATGACTATGTGTACGAGGCGACCTTCCTCTTCGGCGAGGTCTATTACGGCGGCTATGTCCATGACATGGGCCGCTGGGCGGCGTGGGCCCTGCTGGCGGCGCTGCTGGCGACGCCGCTGCGCCTGACCTTTCCGCATAACATTTTCTTCCGCTGGTTCATGGCCCAGCGCCGTTATATCGGCGTAGCGTCGTTCGGCTATGCCGCCGCGCATCTGATCGCCTATCTGGCTCGGCAGGAATGGGCCGTCATCACCGAGGATTTCGTCCAGACCGCGTTCTGGAGCGGCTGGCTCGCCTTCGCCATCTTCCTCGCGCTGGCTGTCACCTCCAACGATCTCTCGGTGCGGTTGTTGCGGCGTGGCTGGAAGAACCTGCACCGGCTGGTTCATGCTGCCGCGATCCTCACCTTCTTGCATTGGGCGCTGACAGCGTTCGATCCGTTCGTTGCCTATTGCCACATCGCAGCGCTGGCGCTGCTGGAAGCGTGGCGCCTGTTTCTGACCTACAAACCGCGGCGTTCCACCTTCGCCGCCTGATTCAAAGGAGAGGAAAAATGCGCAAGATACTCGTTGCCCTGATGGCCTTGCTGTTCGCCGCCGGACTACCTGCCGTGGCGCAGGCCCCGGCGCTGATCAACGCCAATACCGCCAGCGAAGCGCAGATCGCGTCGGTGCCGGGCCTGGCGCTGCTGGCCGCGAACATTATCGCCAAGCGTCCCTATGCCAGCCCCGCCGCGCTCGATGCTGTGCTGGCGGAAGGCAAGATCCCGCCGGAGCAACGCCGGCTGATCTACAGCCGCTTCTGGGCGCCGCTGAATCTCAACACCGCCACCCAGCAGGAGATCATGCTGATCCCCGGCATGAGCGCGCGCATGGCGTCCGAGTTCCGCGAGTACAAGCCGTACAAGTCGATCAACCAGTTCCGCTTTGAGATCGGCAAGTACGTCTCCAAGCCCGAAGTGGCACGCTACGAAATGTATGTTTTCGTTCCGGCGCGCTGAAAACCGTCACCTTCGCGGGAATTTCGCGCGAGCCGGTGCTGCACTGCCGCATCCGGCTCGCGCCTGCATATGCGACTGACTATTAATAACGCCGGAGCGCGGGATGATTTCCCCGGAAAGTCTGCAGACCGATGAGTATTACCTATCCCGACTGGAATTCTGGTCCCGACGCCGATGCGCCGCGCACCGGCATGGGCGCGCTGCTGGAAGAGCGTCTTCGGCCGCACCAGCGGACGCTACGCGAACGGCTTCCTTCCATCGCGGTTTCCATACTCGCGCATGGCGCCATCGCCTATGTGATCGTCTTCGCCGGGCTGACGGTGATCAAGCCCAAGGAAGAGGTGCAGACGATCAACGTCTCGATCGCGCCGGAAATCGCCCAGCCCACACCGCCACCCAAGCTGGAGCGCATGCCTGATGTGGTCCAGCCGAAAGTGTCGCAGATTGCGCCGCCGATGCTGGAAATCGCTGCGCCGCCGTCGCAGATGACTATTCAGGCCGCGCCGCCTTCGCCGCCCGTGCTGTTGCCGGAGAAGGCGTCGGAAGAAGCGGCGCCCATCACACCGCCGCGGTTCGACGCCGCCTATCTCAACAATCCCGGCCCGGCCTATCCCAACATGTCGCGCCGTCTGCGCGAGATCGGCACTGTGCAGCTGCGCGTGCGCGTCAGCGTCACCGGCCAGCCCTTGGAAATCCAGATGGCCAAGTCCTCCGGCTATGGTCGTCTCGACGAGTCGGCCCTGGTCGCGGTCAAGAAGTGGAAATTCCAGCCCGCCATGCGCAGCGGCAGCGCCGTCGAGGCCTGGGTGCTGGTCCCCGTCGAGTTCAGCCTGACCCGCAGCTAGGTGTGACTTCAAAGCCACCGGTGGCGGCAAGTTGCACCATTTTATGCGACTGACTCTGATTTTCATTGTATTTGAGAATGAGTTGCAATAATTCTCGCCCCGCTGGGAGAGGCCATAGCAAATCTATAGTCAAATTATTGTTATTGCGGCGTTTTTAGCCGCCCGAAGAAAGGAAGTACCGAATGAAGTCGATCACCAACACCCGGCGTCTGAAGGCGCTCGGCGCCTCGAGCGTTGCGCTGGCCGCCGCCATGATGGCGCCCGCGTTCGCCCAGGACACCCAGCTCGGCACCGTGCGGGTGCAGAGCGAGGCGATCGATCCCAACCCCAACGCCACCCCCGGCGTGCCCTACAAGGCCAAAACCTCGGGTGACGAGCGCCGCACCCGCCCCATCGCCGAGACCCCCGCCACCATCCAGATCATCACCGGCGAGCAGATCAAGGATTCGGGCTTCACCGACCTGAAGCAGGTGCTGCTGTCGCAGCCCGGCATCACAACCGCCACCGGCGAAAACGGCAACATGTTCGGCGACCGCTACATCATCCGCGGCCAGCAGGCGATGAGCGACACCTTCGTGGACGGCCTGCGCGATCCGGGCATGGCCATCCGCGAGACCTTCGCCATCGAGCAGCTCGAAATCACCAAGGGCCCGAACTCCAGCTTCGCGGGCCGCGGCTCGTCGGGCGGCGCCATCAACGCCATCACCAAGCGCGCCACCACCGACTATGACTTCATCAAGGCCGATGCCACCGCCGGCGATGGCAACTATTCGCGCCTGACGCTCGACGCCAACCAGGCGTTGGCCGAGGATTTCGCGATCCGCGCCAACCTCATGTACAGCTACGGCAAGGTGCCGGGCCGCAATCCCGCCGACCGTTTCCGCGCCGGTGCGGCGGTTTCCGCCACCTGGCTGGCGACGCCCGACACCGAGCTGACGCTCGACTATTACGGCCTGCACGCCAAGGACGGCCCGGATTCCGGCAGCTATCTGGTCGGCGCCGGCGCGGCCCGCAAGCCGATGTCTCCGCTGCCCCCGGCCGTGACGCAGGAAGAGGATTTCCTCCGCTCCGACGTCAACACTGGCACGGTGCGCTTCAGCCATCGCTTCGACGAGGCGATCCGCTTCACCAACATCCTGCGCGTCGGCCGTTCGACCAACGGCTATGTCCTTTCAGCGGCGCGCGCCGCCACCACCACCGTGAACAATCCCGGCGGTGTCTATGCCACCAGCACGATCAGCAACCATCAGGGCTGGTCGGCCGTGGACTATTTCGCCGACCAGGCCAGCCTGTTCGCGAACCTGGATGTCGCGGGCCTGGCCAACGAATTCGTGTTGAGCTTTGAATACACCGATCACGGCGTGACCAATGGTGTCTATACCGCCACCGCAACTGGCCCCAACAATTGCATCACCGGCACCGGCACTGTGCTGAACGCCCGCTGCACCTCGGACCGCCTCGGCAACCAGCTTCCCAATGTCCGGAATCTGCAGCAGAAGACCATCGTGAAGGGCACGCCCCGCAGCGACTGGAATTTCACCACCAGCGCCGTCTCGCTGATGGACACGGTCGACATCACCGAAGATCTGACCTTCTTCGGTGGCGTCCGCGCCGACTTCTATGACTTCGATCTCACCACCATCACCGCGGCCGGCGTGCGCACGCCGTACACCACCTCGGACACGCTTGTGAACTACCATGCGGGCCTGGTCTACCAGGTAACCCCGGAGATCGACGTCTACACCTCGTTCGGTTCGGCCACCGACATCAATGGCGGCGAGCCCGACAGCAGCACCAGCAGCGGCTATGGCGGCGCGGTGATCTTTAACGGCTCCATCGCGGCGGCCAATCCGGAAACCACGCAGAGCTTCGAAATCGGCACCAAGTGGAAACTCTTCGATGATCGCTTCCTGGCCACCCTCGCCGCGTTCCAGTCCGTCAAGACCGACGTGATGGAAGGCGCCGACTACAACGCCTTCGGCACCTTCGGCACCGGCGATAACCAGGTCTCCGGCGTCGAGCTGGAAGTGGTGGGCATGCTGACCGACGACCTCACCGTTCAGGGCGGCCTGACCTATATGAGCTCGGAGATCCTTAAGTCGGCGACCGCGGCCAATGTTGGCCACACGGTTTCAGCCTTCGCCAACTTCTCGGCGAACCTGATGGCCAAGTACCGCGCCACCGACGCCTTCTCACTGGGCGGCAACCTCCAGTATGTCAGCAAGCGCTATGGCGGCCAGCCCGACACGGCGGCGGTGTTCGCTGGCGGCTTATACAGCCAGCCGGTGCCCGCCTATGCGGTGCTGGACTTCTTCGCCACCTACAAGGTCGACGCCAATCTGGGCCTGCGCCTGAATATCGGAAATATCATGGACCGTAACTACTATACCGCGGCCTATCGCGGCGGCTTCTTCGTCTACAAGGGCGATGGTCGCAACGTGCGCATCAGCATCGACTACGATCTGTAAGCTGGACGGACCTCCGGTTGACAGTGATGGGCCGCGCTCTTGGGGGCGTGGCCTTTTCACTTTTGAAGGCGGGTGCTTTGACGGGGGCAGGGCAGAAAGCGATACTGTCCGCTCAAGGGAGCAGAGTATGACGGCCGTCATTGAAGGTGTTCTGTCCAAGGACGAGGTGCGCGAATTTCGCGGCCTGCTGGACAAGGCCGCCTGGCCGGATGCGAAGGCCGTCGGCACCGCCGGATCGCTGGCGAAGCTTGTAAAGAAGAACCAGCAACTGGACGAGGCGTCGCCCTTGGCCATCGAGTTGGGCAACCGCATCCTGCGCAAGCTTGCGAAGCACGACCCATTCACCGCCTACGCCCTGCCGCACCGCATCTACCCGCCGCGCTTCAACCGCTATGCCGATGGCGGCTCTTATGGCGCCCATTCGGATTCGGCGCTGCTGCATGTCGCCAATTCCAGCGTCGTGGTGCGCAGCGACCTGTCCGCCACGCTGTTTCTGTCCGAGCCGGACGAGTATGACGGCGGCGAGTTGGAGATCGAAAACCCGTCCGACACCCAGGCGGTCAAGCTGGGCGCGGGCGACATGATCCTCTATCCGTCCGGCGCGCTGCACCGGGTGTTGCCGGTGACGCGCGGCGCCCGCATCGCCTCCTTCTTCTGGGTGCAGAGCACAGTGCGTGACGGGGCAGCGCGCGCGCTGCTCTATGAACTGGATAAGGGCGTGCAGCAGGCCACCGCGGCTATGGGCGGCGACAATCAAACGGTGCAACGGCTGGCTGCGGTCTATCACAATTTGCTGCGCCGCTGGGCCGAGACATAAGAAATAAAGGAAATGCCGTGCGTTTGAGCGTGTTGGAAATAGGCGGAAAAGGCATTGTCCGTGGGCTGGATGTTTCCGGCCATGGTGGCGGCGTGGAAGAAGCTGAGCTGGAACGCCGCCTGCTGGAAATGGGGTTCGTCGAAGGCGCTGCGGTGGAGGTTCTCCATGAAGGCCTGTTCGGGCGCGACCCCATCGCCGTGAAGCTGGACGATATGCGGGTGGCGCTGCGCCGCCGCGAGGCCGACGCCATCCTGCTGGAATCCGCACCATGAGCGACGCGGTGAATCCGGCCCGCGTCGCGCTGGTCGGCAATCCCAACTCCGGCAAGACCGCGCTGTTCAACGCGCTGACGGGTTCGCGCCAGAAGGTCGCCAACTATCCAGGTGTCACGGTGGAGCGGAAGGAAGGCTCGGTCACGACACCGGCCGGACGCCGCGCCCTGATACTCGATCTGCCGGGCACCTATTCGCTGCGCGCGCGCAGCCCGGACGAAATGGTGACGCGCGATGTGGTGCTGGGCCAGCTGGAAGGCGAAGCGCCGCCGGATGTGCTGGTCTGCGTCGCAGACGCCACCAATTTGCGGCTGTTGCTGCGGTTGGTGATGGAACTGAAGCAGGTGGGCCGCCCGCTGGTGCTGGTGCTCAACATGTTCGACATCGCCGAACGGCAAGGCATCCGCATAGACCTGGAAGGCTTGGGCCAGGCGCTGGGCGTTCCCGTGGTCACCACCGTCGCGGTGCGCAAGCGCGGCCTCGACGCGCTGCTGCATGAAGTGGATCGTTTTGCGGGGCAGGCCGCCGGGTCGATCACCTGGCATCAGCCTTCGGCTGGCGAAATCCGCGCGGCGCATCTCGCCGCCGAGCGCATCCTGAAGACCCATGTGAAGCCGCCGCTGCGCCCCGATACCTTCACCGGCAAGCTCGACGGCCTTTTGCTGCATCCGGTGGCGGGTACGCTGATCCTCTTCGCCATCCTGTTCCTCATGTTCCAGGCGGTGTTCACCTGGGCGGGTCCGGCGATGGACCTTATCGACGCCAGCTTCTCCCAGATCGGCGAATGGGTGGGCGCGGCGCTGCCCGAAGGGCTTCTGCACAGCTTCATCGTGGACGGCATCATCGCGGGCGTCGGCAGTGTGGTGATCTTCCTGCCCCAGATCCTGATCCTGTTCTTCTTCATCATCCTGCTGGAAGATTTCGGCTACATGGCGCGGGCCGCCTTCCTGATGGACAAGATGATGGGGGTGGCGGGCCTGCATGGGCGCGCATTTATTCCTTTGTTATCAAGTTTTGCTTGCGCCATTCCGGGCATCATGTCGGCGCGGGTTATCGACAACAAGCGCGACCGCCTGACCACCATCCTGGTGGCGCCGCTCACCACATGCTCGGCGCGCATCCCCGTCTATACCCTGATTATCGCCGCCTTCATTCCGCCGCGCGAGGTCTATGGCATGAGTTTGCAGGGTCTGGTGATGCTTGGCCTCTATGGGGCAGGCATTTCCAGTGCGTTGATCGTGGCCTTCATCATCCGCCGGATTCTTTGGCGCAGCGCGTCGGAACCTTTCCTGATTGAATTGCCCGCCTACAAGACGCCCGACGCGTGGAACGTGCTGCGCGGCGTCTGGCAGCGCGGCCAGATCTTCCTGCAGCGCGCGGGCACCACCATCTTCGCCATGATGGTGCTGATCTGGGTGCTGGCAACCTTCCCCTATGCGCCCGTGGGCGCTACCGAGCCGGCGATCAACTACAGCTTCGCGGGCATGATCGGCCACGCCATGCTGCCCATCTTCGCGCCCATCGGCTTCAACTGGGAAATGTCGGTGGCGTTGATCCCCGGCATGGCGGCGCGCGAGGTGGCGGTGGGAGCGCTGGGCACTGTCTACTCCATCGCGGGTGAGAACGAAGCTGGTCTGGCGGCGGCGCTGGCGGCCAAGTGGAGCTTGGCGTCGGCCCTAGCCTTCCTCGCATGGTATGTCTTCGCGCCGCAATGCATGGCCACGCTGGGTGTTGTGAAGCGCGAGACCGGCGGCTGGTTCTGGATGTGGGTGATGTTCTTCTACATGACCGGGCTGGCGTATATCGCCGCCCTGATCACCTACCGCATCGCACTGGCCTTCGGCGCGGGCTGACGCCTTAGCGCGCCAATGCACCCGTATCGGCCAGCAGGGCGCGCAGCGAAGCGACAGAGGCGGGGCCGAAATTCGGCAGCGACAGCAGATCGCGATCGGTCCATACGGCCGCTTCCGCCAGCGTGCGGACGCCGCCACGCACCAGGGCGTTCACGGCCCGTTTGGGAAGGTTGAGGTGGGTTACGGGGCATTCGGTGCGTGTGAGACATGGGGACTCTCCGACAGGCAGGACGAGTCACAATATGCATTTAAGACTCAATAGTAAGTATATTTGAGGCTGGACCTGGAAAAAGGCGAAAGGAGCATTAATCTCGTGATCTCTGCAAACGTCACGCATTTGCCATGATCGGAAGACCAACTCGGTCCGTTCCTGGGGGAGTATTTCACATGTCCGTCCGCGCCATCCTGCTGGCCGCTGCTACCAGCCTTTCGCTGGTCACCGCTGCTGCCGCGCAGCCGATCCCGTCCACCGCCGATGTCGCCAAGCAAAGGGTGTTCGCCAATATCGGACTGCTGAATTCCGAATGCATCCGCTATGACGCCGCCAACGATCGCTACCTGATCAGCAATCTTGGTGCGCGCGGGCCGGAAAATAACGGCTACATCGCAATCATGTCGCCTGACGGCGTGATCGTGAACCAGAAGTTCATCGAGGGCGGCCGCAACGGCGCGACACTGATAGATCCCCTGGGCATCTTCATCGCGAACGGCCTGATCTACGTCGCCGACAGAACCCACCTGCGCAAGTTCGATTTGTCGACCGGCGCGCCGCGCGGCGAGGTGGCGCTGCCGGGTGCCGGGCGGCCCAACGATCTCTTCGCCACCAAAGATGGCACTGTCTATGTCAGCGACAATGGCGGCCTCTCCGGCACCATCATCAAGGTGTCCCCCACGAACCAGGTCTCGCTGCTGCAGCCGCGCGACGACATCATGGAAAAGCCCAACGGCGTGGCGGTGCTGGCCGACGGCACGATCGTCCATGGCGGGCGGGGCGTTAACATGAGCTATCGTGACGCCAGCGGAAAGTTGCTGCGGGAAAAAACCATGCCGAGCGGCATGTTCGACGCCATCGTGCCCCTGGCCGATAGCAGCCTGCTGATCGCCAGCCAGGGCGGGCGCAACGTCTACAAGATGACGGCCAAGGGCGATGTGTCCGAAGTGGCGAAGGAGATTACTGTTCCCGGCGCCATCGGCTATGATAGTAAGCGCAACCGGCTTCTGATCCCTCAGACCGCCGCCGCCAGCATCACCTTCGTCGATCTGCCGTAATATCCATCTTGCTTTCCGGAGATTTCGATGTCCGCACGCATGACGTTCGCCGTTACCCTTGGCGCGCTGGCGCTTGCCGGGTCCGCCCTGGCGCAGACGCCGCCGCCGGCCCTGGCGCCCAACGCGCCGCTGCCCCCGGGACAAACGGGCGAGCCCTTCAAACAGCCCATTATCGCCAATGAAGGTGTCATCACGGTGCGGCTGCGCGAATTCGCGGCGCTGCCCGACATCGACAATATCGCCGCCCGCGCCATGACTCTGGATGAGGAGCCGGTGAGCCGCCGCCTCTTCGTCAGCGACATGCGCGGACCGCTCTACACCGTCAGTGCCGACGGCAAGGTGGTGACGCCCTATCTCGACACGCGCGAGGCGCGCTGGGGCCATCCGGTGCAGTCGGTCGGCCGCGAGCGCGGCTTGCAGAGCTTCGTGCTGCATCCCCAGTTCGCGCGGGCGGGCACGCCGGGCTATGGCAAGTTCTACACCTATGTCGATACCACCAACGCCGCCCCGGCGCCGGATTTCGATACGCCCAACAAGCCCACCGCCAACACCCCGGCCAGCACGCACGATTTGGTGTTGCTGGAATGGACGGCCAAGACTCCGGGCGCGGCCAGCTATGACGGCGCGGCGCCGCGCGAATTGCTGCGCTGGCGCCAGCCCTTCGCCAACCACAATGGCGGCGCGATGGCGTTCAACCCCACCGCCAAGCCGGGGACGCCGGAATTCGGCTTGCTCTATCTGGGCGTGGGCGACGGCGGCAGCGGCGGCGATCCCATGAACCTGGCGCAGAATATGGGTTCGGGCTTCGGCAAGTTCTTCCGCATCGATCCGCTGGGGCGCAATTCCCGCAACGGCAAATACGGCATCCCTGCCTCCAATCCCTTTGTCGGGACGGCGGGCGCGCTGCCGGAAATCTATGCCTATGGCGTGCGCAACAGCCAGGGCATCGGCTGGGACCCGCGCAGCGGCGCCATGTACATGACCGATATCGGCCAGAACATTGTCGAGGAGCTTAGCCCGGTGACGGCCGGCGCTAATCTGGGCTGGAATACCTGGGAAGGCAGCTATCGCTTTGTCAGCCGCGCGGCGGTGGTGGCTGACAATCCCCGCAGCGATTCGAAAGTGACCTATCCCATCGCCGAATGGGACCAGTTCGATCCGGTGATGCTGCCCAACAATTCCGCCGCCGCCACCGGGGCGCTGGTCTATCGCGCCACCACAGTGCCGCAGCTCAATGGACGCCTGCTGTTCGGCGACATGCCAAGCGGCGAGTTGTTCCATGTCAGCGCCGAAAATCTGCCCCGCGGTGGCCAGGACGCCATCCGCCGGGTGCTCTTCACCACGGACGGCAATACCGCGCCTCGCACGCTGCTGGCGATCGTTCAGGAGAAGAACAAGGCACAGGGCAAGACCGTGGCGGCGCGCGCCGACATGCGCTTCTACGGTGCAGCGGCCGGCCGCGTCTTCGTGCTGAACAAGGCCGACGGCGTGATCCGCCTGATGGAGCGCTAAGGCAGGTCCTTAAAGTCAAGTCATGATGTTGATGGGATGGCGCGGCGGCGCGAGCGGCGGTGTGCTGCTCCCGCCTCCGGCCATCATCACGGCCTGACGCTCCAGCAGTTCCGCCACGCCCAGGAAGATGGCCGAACAGTCGCGAAAGGGCGCGCGCCCCGCCGCGCCTTTCAGCAGCGCCGCCATGTGCAGCAATTCGCGAAGATCCTGGACGGGCTGATCCATGCCGTTGCCATAGGGCAGCGTAGGCCTAATGCCGATACCGGCCTATATGGCTGGTGAGTGGAAGCTTAATCCGGCCGCTTGCATCTGGGTAAAATGCAAAACGCCCGCCATCGCAAGATGGCGGGCGCTCTGTGATCGTCAGGCGATGTTACCAGCCGAGGCGGTAGTTGATACCGACGCGGGCGACATAACCCTGGTTTTCAAAGCGGACATTGTAGCGCGATGCCCGCGCCGCCGCTTCCGGCGATCACGTTGGCGGTGACGTCGCTGGTGCCGAGATTATAATAGAGAAACTCGGTCTTGAGCGATAGGTTGGAACCGATGTCGTGCTCATAGCCGGCGCCAGCGGCATAACCCGTCTTCATGCCGTCGCGCGCGCCGGTGTACTGGGTGACGTCGGCGGGCAGCGGTCCGCTGAAGCTCACAGCCTTGTTGACGCTGCCATAGGCGAAGCCGCCGGTGAGGTAGAACACCGAGCTGTCCCAGGCATAGCCCATGCGGCCGCGCACGGTGCCGAGATTTTCCAGCTCATAGCTGTAGGTGTTGTTGCGCACGCCGGGGAAGGCGGTGCCGGTGGTGACGACGTTGCGTGTGTCGCTCAGCTCGGCATATTGCATATCGGCTTCCAGGCCGTAGAACTGGTTACCGAAGACCCAGTTGTAGCCAATCTGGCCGCCGCCGGTGAAACCGTTCAGCTCATTGCGCACCAGGAAGCGGCGCGCGCCGTCCGAAACAGTGTTGTTGTTGGCGGCCGCCAGGCCCGTTGTCTGGGTGGTGGTGCCGGAGAAACCGTAGCCGGCGTTCAGGCCGGCATACCAGCCGTTCCAGGCCGTCATTTCCTGGGCGAAGGCGGGCGTGGCAAGCAACAGGATCGCCGCAGCCGGCACGAATGAAAAACGCATATTGAATCTCCCTCAGCCGGCGCGGAGTGCACCAAGCTATGGAGGGTGTGCGGGCCAACGCCGCTCCGGGTTCCGGCAAGTTGCTGTTTGTGCTGTTCTTTGAGGGTTGCTGTGGCGAATGCACCACATTCCCGCGCGCGAAACCGGGCTTACGCGGGCTTGCGTATTTGGATCACAAAAAATCGGCGCGGCCGGTTGCATACGATGCAACCATGCCATCGCCGTATTCGGACGCGATTACTGCCCGGTCCAGACCTGACCAGACTGCGGCGCCTGCAGCTTGGCGCCCAGCATCTGCATCGTCTGCGGTGTGCCGTTGAAGTAGGGCACTGGCAGTTTTCGCATCGCCAGGATCTTGCGGTAGAGCGGATCGGCCATGTTGGCGTGGATCGCCCAGCCCGCGACATACTGAAGACGCATGTTGCGATCAGTGTTGAGCTGCGCGCCCTTCAACCACTCCGCCATGCTTGCTTGGTCGCCCAGATAGGTGGCGTACATGTCGCTGGCGCTCTGGAAGCCGATGAACTGCATTGACCGGGCCAGCGTCGAATAGTTGGGCTGGCGCAGGCGCTGCTCCATCTGGTCGATGTCGATCTTGAGCGGGCCGGGGTCCTTCTGGCCCATCAGCACCAGGTCATAGCCATAGCCATTGGCGAGGTTGGCCCACACCGTGGCGTTGGGGAACACCTCGAAGAAGGTGGCGAACTCGGTGCGGATGGTTTCCTCGCTGCTCTCATAGAGCGGCACATAGAGGGTGAAGTAGCCGCCGGGATTGAGCCGCTCCTTCACCTTGCGGAAATAGTCCGTCGAATAGATGCCCGCGGTGCCCTTCACCCAGACATCGATGGGATCGGCGGCGATGATGTCGAAAGTTTCCTTCGTCGTCATCATGAAGTGGCGGCCGTCGTCAAAGACGATGCGGGTGCGCGGGTCGGTGCGGACATTGTTGTTGAACTGGCCGAAATACTTGGCCGAGATCGGCGGCACCTTGGGCTCCAGCTCCACGATAGTGATGCTCTTCACCAGCGGATGGAAAGTGTAGCTGCCCGCCGTGACACCGGCGCCAAAGCCCACATTCAGCACCTTCTGCGGATTGGGATGCAGCAGCGAGGGGATATGAGTGATCATGCGCTGCAGGCTCATATCGAAGGGAATCGAGGTGGCTTCGACATGGCCGCCGACGCTGATCTGGATGTTGCCGTCCTGCACGCGGGTGATGGCGACCGACGAAGTGCGGCCCTCCACCGTCTCGATCACGGAGGCATAAGGCGACAGCGAGGGAATCTGGTGCCCAAAGGCGATCAGCTCGCCTGGCTGTTCCGGCAGCGTCCAGGCCAAGGTGCCGACGCCCGCGATGGCGGCGGCCAGCGCCGCGCCCGCGATGGCGCCCTGGCGCTTCAACATGGGCAGCAGCAGAACCAATCCGCCCAGCGCCACCAGCACCAGCATCACCCGCTGGGTGTCGCGGGTGCCGATCCACGAGATCAGCACCAGGCTGGTGATGATCGCGCCCAGGATAGCGCCGAAGGTGTTGGCGGCATAGACCCGCGCCACCGGCTTGGCGGAATCGCGGCTGCCGCTTCCGGCGGCGGCCAGTGCGAAGGGAAAGCTGGCGCCCCACAGCAGCGCGCCCGGCAAGATCGCCATGCCGGCGCGGCGCAGATCGGTGAAGGCCATTTCCCAGCCATTGATGGAGCGGATCTCCGGCATGAAGGGCAGTACCTGGGTGATCATGTAGGCGGCATAGGCGATAGCGCCCGCAAGCAGCAGCTGCGACCAGGCCAATGCGGTACGCGGATTGATCCAGCGCAGCAGCAGCGAGCCGATGGCGCCGCCCACGGCCAGGCCCATCAGGAAGACCGCAAGAATGGCCGAGAAGGCATAGACCGTTTGCCCGAACAGCATGGCGAGGAAGCGCGTCCACACAACCTGCATGCCGAGCGCGGCGGCGCCGGAAATGCCGATGGCCCAATAGACCAGCGCGGCGCCGCCCTGTTCGTCGGCATCATTCGCGGCGATGGGCGCGACGGTGCTCTGCCCTTCGTCCACATTCAGGCTGACGGCGGGCGAGGCCTGCGACAGCGCATAGCTGGCGAGAGCGGTGACGAAATTGATCGACACGGCGACATAGGTTGCCACGGCCTGGTCATGCAGGCGCAGCAGCACGAAACCGGCCAGAACGCAGCCGCCTACCGCGCCGATGGTGTTGCCGGCATAGAGCCAGCCCCACCAGGAGACGCCGCGCGGCGTGGCGGCGATGAAGCGCGAGATGGCGGGCAGCGAGGCGCCCATCAGGAAGGTCGGGGGCAGCAGCATCGCCGAGGCCAGGACTCCGCGCATCGGCAGTCCTGGCAGGCCCAGCTGCACCGCGGCGACATAGACGCCATCGATCAGCGGCAGGCCCCAGAGCACGGCGAGGCCGAAAATGCCGATGCCCAGTTCGATCAGGGCATAGACCTTGAGGGGATGCTGGCTGGGGCGGGTGAGCTTGGGCAGGAAATAGCTGCCCAAGCAGAGGCCGCCCATGAAGGTCGCCAGCAGGATGCCCAGCGAGATCGCGCTGGAGCCGATCACCAGCGCCAGCAGCTGGTACCACACCACTTCATAGATAAGCGCGGCGCAGCCGCTGGCCACGAACAACAGCAGCACGAGCGGCAACAGCAAGGCGGCCGGCAGGCTTGCCGGTGATGAAGCGGAACTGGACATGGCGTGATCCCCGGAAACGGTTCTTATGACCTTCGATGGGGCTATCCGACCATACTGGGGCGGGGCTGCCAAGCGATTGCCGCGGCTGGAGTTTTGTAAAACTGTGTCGGCAGGACTGGGTTTCAGCCCTTGAGAGTCAGCGATGCTGCGGTCGCTTCCAGATTGGCGGCGGTGGCCGCCAGCATCTCGGCCAGCGGGCGCTGCTCCCGGTTGATGCAATAGGCCGCCACCAGCCCCACGGCGCGGATATCCTCGGGCGAGGCCGACAGCTTGCCGCACAGCGCCACCACTGGCGTCTTGCCCGCGCGGCCGCTGACGCCCTGGATCAGCTTGCCTTGCAGCGACTGGCCGTCGATGCAGCCTTCGCCGGTGATCACCAGATCGGCCTTCGCCGCTGCGGCGTCGAAGCCGACCAGATCCAGCACCATCTCGATGCCGCGCTTCAGCGTGGCGTTCAGGAACGCCAAGCCGCCGAAACCGAGACCGCCTGCCGCGCCCGCACCCGGCGTCTCGGACAGGCCCGTGCGGCCAAACTGTTCTTCGACCAGGCGCGCCAGATGGCGCAGGCCTTCATCGAGCCGGGCGATGCTTTCCTTGGTACCGCCCTTCTGCGGGCCATAGACGGCGGACGCGCCGATGGGGCCCGTCAGCGGGTTGGTGACGTCGCACAGCACTTCGACGCGCTCGAAAGGAGGCTGCGCGGGCGGGACGATTTTCGCGATCTGTTGCAGGTTTCCACCATCCGGTTTCACCGTGCTCCCGGCGCTGTCGAGAAATTGCCAGCCCAGCGCTGCCGCCATGCCGATGCCGCCGTCATTGGTGGCGCTGCCGCCGATGGCGAGCAGGGCGGTGGTGGCGCCGCGCGCTTTCGCGTCCGCGAGCAACTCGCCGGTGCCGATCGTGGAAGTGAGCAGCGGATTGCGCTCTTCCCGCGTCAGCAGTTGCAGGCCCGACGCGGTGGCCATTTCCACCAATGCCGTCTTGCCGTCTGCCGACAAGCCATAGGAGGCGGTGACCGGACGGCCCAGCGGATCGGAGACCTGCTTCTCGATGGCGGTGAGCTTCAGTGCCTTGCGCAGGATATCGAGCACGCCTTCGCCGCCGTCGGACAGCGGCATCTCGGTGACCGCAATGCCAGGATGGGCGCGGGTCAGGCCGGTGGCGATGGCGTGGCAGACGCGGTCCGCGTCGAGCGCGTCCTTGAAGGAGTCGCAGGCGATCAGGATATGCATGCGCCGGGGAATAGCGCGGCGTTATCGCGCCGACAAGTGGGACGCCAGATGGGCCGCCAGCGCCGCGATCCGGCCCAGCACAAGCGCGGCTTCCGTGTCGCTGACGAGGGGGCTGTCGGGCGCGAAAAGGCGCAAGGCGCGGATGTGAACGCCCAAAGCTTCGGCATCGAAACTGTTGCGCTTTCGCAGCAGCGCCGTCATGTCGCAGAGCCGCTTGGCGGCGTCGGCCAGCGGCGTCAGGCCGAAGGTCAGCGCCAGGGTCACGATGCGGTCGCCGTCGCGGGCGAGTTCCGGCAGCCGCGCCGGGGTGGGGGAGCCGGCTTCCAGCCCGCCGATCAGCGCCTCCAACGCTGCGAAGTCCATCTCGCGCTGTCCCGCCAGCCGCAGCGCGCCGTCGCGCACCGCGTCGGCGCGGGGGCGGCCATGGCTGCGCGCCAGCAAGGTGCTCAGGCGGCATTACGGATGGAGCAGAAGGGCGGATTTTCGCGTCATTCCGCCATCACCCGCATCGGCTTGATGAGACTGTCGATCTCGTCCTGCGACATGTTCGGTTCCGTCGCCGCGCGGATCTCGATGGAGAGATCGGTGGCGCGCCGCCCAACGCCGCCGGGCGGGCCCAGCGAGCGAAAACGGAGGTCGGGGCCGACATAGGTTTCGCTTTCGACGAAGGCGCGCTTGGGCTGCGCCGCCCAGGCGAGACGGTCATACAGGCCTTGCGGCGAGGCGGGCTTCTTCATCATCAGATGTGCGCCCGCATCGCGCAGCGCTGTCACCTGGTCGAAAGCGGCATAGCCGGTGAGCAACAGCAGCGGCAGGAAGCGGGCGGGCGCGGGCCGCGCCCGGATGGCACGCGTGAAATCCACGCCGGTCATGTCGGGCAATTGCGCGTCGCAGATGCAGAGATCATGCGGTGCCTCATCCAGCGCGGCGAAAGCGGCGGCGGCGCTTTCCGCCCGCTTCAGGATTGTGAAGCCCAAGCCGCGCAATATCTCCAGCAGCAGGGTGGCGTTGGCGCGGTCACCATCCACCACCAGCGTCTTGACCCCGTGCAGCCGCAACCGCTCCACGTTCATCCGTCATCCCCGTTGCCGCCTTTTCTCAGGCGCGCGGCCAGGGCTTCAAACTTGGATCGGGAGGTGAAGGCGTTCCACATGGCGGATCCTTGGCCGCGGCAGCCGGGGGTAAATTTCGCGCGAGAGATTTGATAAATACCCGTATAAGTTGTATTTGAAGGCTGAAGATAGGGTTAACGCCACGCTTAGCCTGCCAAGATGGGTCTCGAGAGGCCGCGATACAGTCCGTTACATTAAGGGTGGTGCAATCGGGACCGACCGGGGCGATGCTGTCTCGGGATCCAAGAATCCACGGCGCGGAGGGGGGCTTTCAAGGCTGCCGCCGCCGTCACGACAATCCAGGGGAGAATTCCATGCCGCCGCTTTCCAGACGTTCGATGCTCTATGGCACCGCCACGGCGGTGACCGCCGCTTCGATGGCCAAGATCGCCTTCGCGCAGCGCAGTCCCAACGGCGCGGGCGCCACCGCCAACGCCTATCCGGCGCCGCCCGCGAACAATCCCATCGGTTCGAACACCGAATGGACCGCCTTCGCCGGTGATGCCAAGGCTAACCGCTATTCGCCGCTGGCACAGATCAATGCGTCGAACTTCAACAACCTGCAGGTCGCCTGGCGCTTCGATGCCGGCAAGTTCGGCCCACGTATCGAGACCAACTGGGAATCGACGCCGCTGCTGATCAAGGGGCGGCTCTATGTGACGGCCGGCGCCCGCCGCGACATCATCTGCCTGGATGCCATAACCGGCGAGATCATCTGGCTGCACCGTGAGGACGAGGGCGAGCGTGGACGCGTCGCGCCGCGCGCGCTTTCGGGCCGTGGCTGCTCCTATTGGACCGACGGCAAGATCGAACGCATCATCTATGTGACGCCGGGCTATCGTCTGAAGTCGCTCGACATCGCCACCGGCATTCCTGACACCCGCTTCGGCAAGGGCGGCATGGTCGATCTCAAGTTGGAGAACGACCAGACCATCGATCCGCTCAACGACGATATCGGCCTGCAGGCAACGCCGCTGGTCTGCAACAACGTCATCGTGGTGGGCGCGGCCCATACGGCGGGCAACCGGCCCGTTGCGCCGACCGGCAATGTGCGCGGCTATGACGCCCGCACCGGCCGCCGCCTGTGGATCTTCCACACCATCCCGCACAAGGGAGAGTATGGCTATGACAGCTGGGTAGAAGAAGGCCAGGGCCAGAAAACCGGCCATGCCGGTGTCTGGGGCGACATGTGCGCCGATGCCGAGCTGAACCTGGTCTATTTCGGCGTCGAACTGCCGGTGGGCGACTATCTGGGCATGCATCGTCGCGGCCCCGGCCTCTTCGGCGAAAGCTTGGTCGCGCTGGACCTCAGGACCGGCAAGCGCAAATGGCATTACCAGATGGTGCATCACGGCATCTGGGACAGCGACGTGCCGTGCTCGGCGATGATCGTCGACCTGCCGGTGAATGGCCGCACGGTGAAAGCTATCGCACAGCCGACCAAGCAGTGCTTCCTCTATGTGCTGAACCGCGAAACCGGCGAACCGATCTGGCCAATCCCGGAAGTGCCGGTGAAGCCTGGCGATGTGCCTGACGAGTGGTACTCGCCCACCCAGCCGATCCCCACCAAGCCGCCGGCCTATGACCGCCAGAATGTCGGCGATGACGATCTGGTGGACTTCACGCCCGCCATCAAGGCGCGCGCGATGGCCATCGCCAACAAGTATGCCCGTGGCGAAGGCGTCTTTCAGGCGCCTGTCATGGCGACCTATGAAGGCAAGTGGGGCACCCTGACGCTTCCGGGCGCGCAGGGCGGCACCAACTGGCCGGGCGGCTGCTTCGATCCCGAAACCAAGATCGCCTATATCTATTCCAAGACCCAGCCTGCCGCGCGCGGTGTGGTCAAGATCAATGGCGCCTTCGGCTATGGCACGGGCAATGCGACCGTGCCGGGCGCTGCTCCGCCTGCGGGCCGTGGCCGTGGCGGCCGCGGCAATGATGACGAGGAAGAGGGCTTTGGCCGCGGCGCCGCACCGGCTAGTGGTGGTGGTGGTGGCCGCGGTGCTGCCGCCGGCAATCCGCTCGAACTCAACGCGCCGATCACGCCGGGCAACGCCACGGTTGGTGGCCTACCCATCGTGAAGCCGCCCTATGGCCGCATCAGCGCGCTGGACCTGAAGGACGGCACGCTGGCCTGGCAGGTCGCGCATGGCGAGACGCCGGACAACATCAAGAACAACCCGCTGCTGAAGGGCCTGACCATCCCGCGCACCGGCCAGGCGGGCAACGTCGGCCCGCTGGTGACCAAGACGCTGGTGATCTGCGGCGATCCGCTGAACACCACTGACGCCTCGGGCCGCAACACCGCCTGGCTGCGCGCCTATGACAAGACGACGGGCCGGGAAGTGGGCGCGGTGCCGATGGTGCAGGGCCAGACCGGCACGCCCATGACCTATGCCATGGGTGGTTGGCAATACATCGTGCTCTGCATCGGCCAGTCAGCCGACCGTGGCAGCGAGATGATCGCCTATCGCCTGCGCGCCGTCTAAGCGGCACGCACAACGCAAACGGATTGGGCCGCCCGCAAGGGCGGCCTTTTTCGTTTGGGCTAGTTGCTGGGGAAGTTGAGTTGCGCGCCGCTTCGCGTTCCGCTGGGCCAGCGCGATGTCATGGTCTTCAGCTTGGTATAGAAGTGCACCGCTTCCGGGCCATAGATGCCGTGGCCCCCAAACACCGAACGCTTCCAGCCGCCGAAGCTGTGATAACCCACCGGCACCGGGATCGGCACGTTGATGCCCACCATGCCCACCTGAACCTTTTCCGCGAAGTCGCGGGCGGTATCTCCATCGCGGGTGAACAGCGCCGCGCCGTTGCCGAATTCGTGGCTGTTGATCAGGTGCAGCGCCTCGCCATAGTCGCGGGCGCGCACCACCGACAGCACCGGGCCGAAGATTTCCTCGCGATAGACCGTCATCTGCGGTGTCACCCGGTCCAGCAGCGTACCGCCCAGCCAGTAGCCGTTCTCATAGCCTTGCAGTTTCAAGCCGCGGCCATCGACCACGACCTCGGCGCCTTCCTGCGCGCCCTGGTCAATATAGGCGGCCACCTTGTCGCGATGGGCTTTGGTCACCAGCGGCCCCATCTCGGCGGTGCCGTCGGTGGCGGGCCCGACTTTCAGCGCCGCCACGCGCGGCTTCAATTTCGCCACCAGGGCATCGGCGGTCTTCTCGCCCACCGGCACCGCGACGGACACCGCCATGCAACGTTCACCCGCCGAGCCATAGCCCGCGCCCATCAGCGCATCGGCCGCCTGATCGAGATCGGCGTCGGGCATGATGATCATGTGGTTCTTCGCCCCGCCCAGCGCCTGGACGCGCTTGCCCGCCGCGCAGCCGCGCGCATAGACATATTGGGCGATGGGCGTGGAGCCGACAAAGCTCACCGCCATGATTCCGGGATGGTCTAGGATGGCGTCCACCGCGTCCTTGCCGCCATGCACGACATGCATCGCGCCGTCCGGCAGGCCCGCATCCCGGAAAATCTCGTGCAGCAGGTTGGAGGCGGACGGATCGCGCTCCGATGGCTTGAGGATGAAGGTGTTGCCGCAGGCCAGCGCCATCGGCGCCATCCACAGCGGGACCATGACGGGAAAGTTGAAGGGCGTGATGCCGGCGGTCACGCCCAGCGGCTGGCGCATGTCGTGGCTGTCCATGCCGTTGGCCACGCTGGCGCTGAAGCTGCCCTTCAGCAGATGCGGGATGCCGCAGGCGAACTCGATCACTTCCAGGCCGCGCGCGATTTCGCCCAGCGCGTCAGCATGGGTCTTGCCATGCTCGGCGCTGATAATGCGCGCCAACTCGTCCTTGCGCGCGTCCAGCAGGCGGCGGGCTTCAAACATCACCTTGGCGCGCCGGGCAGGCGTGGTCGTGGCCCAGCCAGGCAGGGCCGCCATCGCGGCGGCGACGGCGGCATCGACCTCTGCCGCGCCGCCCGCGGGCACGGTGGCGATCTGTTCGCCGGTGGCGGGATTGAAGACGGGCGAACCGCCAGCGCCGCTGACGCGCTTGCCCGCGATAAGATGCGGAATGATGGTCATGCTACCTGCTGCAATACGGTTCTTATGGTGTCGAAAATCTCGTCGATCTGCGCCTTCTCGATGATCAGCGGCGGTGACAGGGCGATGATGTCGCCGGTGGTGCGCACCAGCAGCCCGGCGGTGAAGCATTTGAGATAGGCGTCAAAGGCCCGTGCCGTGGGCTTGCCGTCGATGGGCCTGAGTTCGATGCCCGCGATCAGCCCAAGGGTTCGGATGTCCGCCACAATGGGAATGTCCTTCAGGTTGTGCGCCGCATCGGCCCAATAGCCCGCCAGCGAGGCGCCGCGCGTCAGCAGGCCTTCTTCTTCATAGGTGTCCAGCGTGCCCAGCGCGGCAGCGCAGGCCATCGGATTGGCGGAATAGGTGTAGCCATGGAAAAACTCGACGGCATTGGGCGGTCCCTTCATGAAGGCGTCGTGAATCCTTTTGGCGACGAAGACCGCGCCCATGGGAATGACGCCATTGGTCAGGCCCTTGGCGGTGGTGACGATGTCGGGTTCAACGCCGAAATAATCCATCGCGAAAGGCGTGCCGAGGCGGCCATAGCCGGTAATGACCTCGTCGAAAATCAGCAGGATGCCGTGGCGGTCGCAGATTTCGCGCAGCCGCTTGAGATAGCCCTTCGGCGGTACGAAGACGCCCGCCGAGCCCTGCACCGGCTCCACAATCACGGCGGCAATTGTTGACGGATCGTGCAGGACGCAGAGCCGCTCCAGATCGTCGGCCAGTTCGGCGCCGAATTCCGGCTCGCCCTTGGTGAAGAAATTGCGCGGGTCGCCATGGGTATGGCGCATGTGATCGACGCCCGTCACCAGTGCGCCGAACATCTTGCGGTTTGCGGTCATGCCGCCCACCGCCATGCTGCCGAAATTGACGCCGTGATAGCCGCGCTCGCGCCCGATCAGGCGCACACGCTCCCCTTGGCCGTTCAGGCGATGATAGGCGATGGCCATCTTCAACGCCGTCTCCACCGACTCCGAACCGGAATTGGTGAAGAAGACATGGTCCAGCGCACCGGGCATCAGGCGTACCAGCCGCGACGCCAGTTCGAATGCCTTGGGATGGCCCATCTGGAAAGCGGGGGAATAATCCATCTCGCGCGCCTGGCGCGCGATGGCTTCGACGATCTTGGGCCGCGCATGCCCGGCATTGCAGCACCACAGCCCTGCGGTACCGTCCAGCACCTTGCGGCCGTCATCGGTGGTGTAGTGCATGCCCTCGGCAGCCACCATCATGCGGGGCGCGGCCTTGAAGGCGCGGTTGGCCGTGAACGGCATCCAGTAGGCGTCGAGATTGTTCGGCGTGGCGGACATGAATTGGACGTCCTTCGCGGAAGTGGTTGTGCGTCAGGCCGTAACGCGCTCTGCGGCCTGTCTTTTTCCCGCCGCAAGAGGTAGCGCAGGCGACGCCGGGATGCCATCCCCATTTGCCGCGCCAACGTCTCGGCCGCCATGGTGCGCGCCGCCATGCCCGCGCCGGTGGATTGCGCCTGCGCCATCAATGCCCGCGTCAGCACCTACCTTGTCGCCAGCGCCGAACAGGTGGTGCCGCTCTACCGGCTGGAGAAGGGCGGCGCCTTCAAGGCCGCGACGGGCGAGGGCATCCGCTTCACAACCGGGATGGTGGCGCGCGGCGCCGCCGAACTGCGTGACCTGATCGCCATGGCCTGGAAGGACAGCGACAACGCCCTGGTCGGCTATCCCGGCGTGAAGATCACCGATCTGGAAAAGGACGGCGCGGCCGCCTTCAAGACCTTCAACGAATAGGACTTTCCTGGCCGGGCTTGTTCCGGCGGGGAGCCTCCGCTAGCAATGTTCCCATCAGGGAGACGGACAATGACGCATGACCGCATGGCGGTGCTGGGCGCGATGGTGACACAGGGCGTGGTGCCGGTGTTCTACCATTCCGATACCGAGGTCTGCCTGAAAGTGATCCAGGCCTGCGCCAATGGCGGAGCCAAGTGTGTCGAGTTCACCAACCGGGGCGATTTTGCCTCCCAGACCTTTCTGGAAGTCTCCCGCCACTTCGCGTCGGCCGACAAGGGCGTGATCCTGGGTGTGGGGTCGATCATCGATGCCCCCACCGCCGGCATCTACATCGCCTATGGCGCCAAGTTCGTGGTCGGGCCGGGCTTCAATGTCGATGTCGCCAAGATCTGCAACCGGCGCAAGATTTCCTATCACCCGGGCTGCGGTTCGGCGACCGAGATTTCCCAGGCCGAGGAATGGGGCTGCGAGATCGTCAAGGTGTTCCCCGGTGGGAGCGTCGGCGGCCCGGATTTCGTCAAGAACGTGCTGGGGCCGATGCCCTGGAGCAAGATCATGCCCACCGGCGGCGTCGATACGTCGGAAGAGTCGCTGAAGAAATGGTTCGGCGCCGGTATCGTGGCCTGCGGCATCGGCTCGAACCTGATCACCAAAGAACTGTTGGCGGCCAAGGATTATGGCGGCATCGAGAAGAAGGTGCGTGACACCGTGGCGTTGATCCAGCGCATTCGCGGCGCGTGATGGCGGGGTTGCTCGACATTCGTCCGGCCAGCGGCGCGCGGTGGGATTGCGTCGCGCTGGGCGAGGTCATGCTGCGCTTCGATCCCGGTGCGGGCCGCGTCCGCACGGCCCGCAATTTTCAGGTGTGGGAAGGCGGCGGCGAATACAATGTCGCTCGTGCCCTGAAGAAATGCTTCGGCCAGCGCAGCACAGTGGTGACGGCGCTGCCCCGGAACGATCTGGGCTGGCTGGTGGAGGATTTCATCGGCCAGGGCGGCGTCGATGCCAGCCATATCGTCTGGCGCGATTTCGATGGGCTGGGCCGCAACACCCGCGTCGGCCTGAATTTCACCGAGCGCGGCTTCGGCCTGCGTCCGCCGCTGGGCTGTGTTGACCGTGCGGGCAGCGCAGCTTCGCAGATGCGGCCCGGCGAAGTGAACTGGGACAAGCTGTTCGGTGAGGAAGGCGTGCGCTGGTTCCACACCGGCGGCATTTTCGCGGCGCTGTCGTCCAGCACCGCCGAGCTGGTGATCGAAGCGGTGGAAGCGGCGCGCCGCCATGGCGTCATTGTCTCCTACGACGTCAATTACCGCGCCTCGCTGTGGAACGCGCTGGGCGACAAGGCGGCGGTGCAGAAGATCACCCGCGCCATTGCGCAGAAAGTGGATGTGATGATCGGCCATGCCGCCGATTTCGCGCCCTGTTTCGGCGTCGAAGGCATCGATCTGGGCGACGCGCCCAATTCGGCGGAGGCTTTCCGGAAGGCGATGCCCGCCATCCGCAAAGCCTTTCCCAATTTCAAGGTGGTGGCGACGCCGCTGCGCGAAGCCGACAGCGCCACCCGCAACGACTGGTCCGCGATCCTGCATGCCGAAGGCGCGTTTCATCAGCCGCCACTGCGCGAGAATCTGGAAATCCATGACCGGGTCGGCGGCGGCGACGGCTTCGCGTCGGGTGTGATCTACAGCTTCCTAGCGGGCAAGGGCGCGCAGGCGGCGGTGGAATATGGCGCGGCCCATGGCGCGCTCGCCATGACCACCCCCGGCGATACCTCGATGGCCAACCTGGCCGAGGTCGAAGCCGTGATGAAGGGCGCTGGCGCAAGGGCAATTCGTTGAAGAGGGCGATCCGTTGAAGCGGTTCGCGGCCCTTCTTCTGCTGACCTTCGCCTGCGGGGCGCAGGCCCAGGAGCAGAAAGCGCGCGAATTCCACGAGTGCCCCGAATGTCCGATCATGGTGGGCATGCCCGCGGGCAAGTTCGCCATGGGCAGTCCCGACACGGAAGCCAACCGCTTCGAGAGCGAAGGACCGCAGCGCGCCGTCGCGGTGCGCGCCTTCGCCATGGCGAAATACCCCGTCAGCAGCGGCGAGTTTCTCACCTTCCTGCGCGCCACCGGCTATCGCCCCGCGCCCTGTAATCCCATTCTGGGTTTCGGCTGGCGGGTGGCGCGGGGCCTGGCCTATGCACCGCAGGACCAGGAGCCGGGCGACTGGCCCGCCGTCTGTCTGGATCACAAGGATGCGCGCGCCTACGCCGTCTGGATCAACGCCCGCGCCCGCGCCGCCAATCCGCAGCTGACGCGCGATCCCTATCGCCTGCCGTCCGAGGCGGAATGGGAATATGCCGCGCGCGGCGGCACCGCGACGGCGCGCTGGTGGGGCGATGAACTGGGCAGCGGCAACGCCAACTGCAATGGCTGCGGCTCACCTTACGACCTCAGCCTGCTGGCCCCGGTGCATGCCTTCAAGCCCAATCCCTACGGCCTCTATGGCGTTCTGGGCAATGCCTGGGAATGGGTGGAGGATTGCTGGCACGCCAACTATCAGGGCGCGCCCGCCGATGGCGGCGTCTGGGTGGGCGGCGATTGCAGCCGCCATGTGCTGCGCGGCGGCTCCTGGAGCAACGTGCCCATCTTCGTCCGCGCCGCCGCGCGAACCTCCGCGCCGAACAACAGCGATGATCCGAAATTGATGTCGGATTATTCCAGCCTGGCGACGTTCCGGCTGGCGCGGGACCTACCGTGAGACGTCACGCGGATTGAGCGTGATCGTAAGCGTCGTGGCCTTTGGCCAAGCCCCGGGCGGCATGGCGATGGGCGATGTCAGCACCGCCGCGTTGCGGGCCGTGATCGCCATGCTGCGATAGAGCAGATTGCCGTCGAAATCCTGGCGGTCGAGGATCGTCACCTCGCTGAACTCGCCCTTGTCGGTCACTGTTATCAGCAGCTGCACCGGCTGTTCGCGCCGCTGCCGGTTGGTCAAAACGGGCATCCAGCGCCGCATGATCTGCATACGGACGAAATCGGTCAGTGACATCCCGCCGCCGCCGCCATTGCCGCCGCCGCCATTTCCCAGGGTCAGCGGTCCCTCCGGCGCGCGCAGGTGCGACAGGGCCTGCAGCTTGGCGGTGAGGGCGTCTTCCTCGGGCTGCACGCTTTCCTGCGGCGGAACGGCCGTGGCGCGCGGCGCGCGGGTGGCGGGCGCAGGCGTGCCGATACGCGGCATCGGGCGCATGGCGGGCGCGGGCTGCATCGTCACCAGCTCGACCGGCAGGATCGGCGGCGGCGGTAGCAACGGACGCTGCATCAGGTACAGAAACGCCGCCAGCACCAGCGCCAGATGCAGACAGGCCGACAGCATCCACCCGGCGGGGTGCCGGGGATCGGCGGGCTGGAAGGGCAGGGGGCGCTCCATCCCGCCAGCTTAGCCAAACTGGAAGGTATTTGCCCCTTAACTATCCATGGGCTATGCAGCTTCTGTGAAAATCAAGCTCCACCAGAACGACCTGCCGGACGGCCTCGACCTCGGCCCGCTGGTCGCCATAGACACCGAGACGCTGGGCCTCAATCCCTTTCGCGACCGGCTGTGCCTGGCGCAGATGTCGTCGGGCGATGGCGTCTGCCATGCGGTGCAGTTCGCCGTCGGAAAGTATGAGGCGCCCAACCTCAAGCGCATGCTCACCGACCCTAAGGTGACCAAGCTGTTCCATTTCGCCCGTTTCGATGTGGCGATGTTCAAGCGCCATCTGGGCGTGACGGTCTCGCCTGTTTATTGCACCAAGATCGCTTCCAAGCTGGTGCGCACCTACACCGACAAGCATGGCCTGAAGGACTTGGTGCGCGAACTGCTGGGCGTCGATCTGTCGAAGGAACAGCAAAGCTCCGACTGGGGCGCGAAGGAATTGAGCGAAAAGCAGCTCGCCTATGCCGCCAACGATGTGGCGCATTTGCACGAGCTGAAGAAGGCGCTGGATATGATGCTGGCGCGCGAAGGCCGCACCGCGATGGCGCAGGCCTGCTTCGACTTCCTGCCCGCCCGCGCCGACCTGGATCTGGCCGGTTGGGGCGAGACCGATATTTTTTCTCACTGACGTTCGCGGGGCATCTTCGCCAACTAGCTGACGGTCAGCAGCGCCCAGCCGTGCCTTGCGGCGCGCCACCGGATAGTCCAAAATTGGCATGAAATTCGCGTGTCCATGCGGCCAAGCCCGCATGGTTAAAATCGCTTAACGATACCAAAGGCATAGATGACCGCCGCCCAATCCGCGCTCAAGCCTATAGGCAGCCCCATGGAAGCCGATCTGGCCGCCGCCCGCCGTGTGCTGGGCCTGGCCAGCGAAGCCCTGTCGGCCCTGTCGGATGGGCTGGATGGGCGTTTCAGCAAGGCGGCCGACACCATTCTGGCGGCAAAAGGCCGTGTGATTGTCTCCGGCATGGGCAAGTCCGGCCATGTCGGGCGCAAAGTTGCCGCCACGCTTTCCTCCACCGGCACGCCAGCTCAATTCGTCCATCCCGCCGAAGCCGCCCATGGCGACATGGGCGCGATCACGGCGGACGATGTGCTGCTGCTGCTGTCCAAGGGCGGCGAGACCGAGGAGCTGGCCCATCTTCTCACCTATGCCAAGCGGTTCGACATTCCGATCATCGCCCTCGCCTGCAATGGCGATTCCAGCCTGATGCGCGCCGCCGATGTGGCGCTGCTGCTTCCCGACGCGCCGGAAAGCTGCGCCATCGGCATGGCCCCCACCACCTCCACCACCATGATGATGGCGCTGGGCGATGCGCTGGCCGTGGCGCTGATGGAGCGGCGCGGCTTCGACGCCGAACGCTATCGCGATTTCCATCCCGGCGGTTCGCTGGGCCGCGCCCTGATCCGCGTTTCCGACCTGATGCACACAGGCGGCGCGATTCCGCTCTGCCAGGAAGACACGCCGATGCAGGATGTGCTGCTGGCGATGGCGTCGGGCCGCCTGGGCTGCGTCGGCATTGTTGCGGCGAACGGCACACTGACCGGCATCGTCACCGATGGCGATGTCCGCCGTCATGCCGCCAAGGGGCTGGAAGGCCGCGCCGCCGCCACGGTGATGACCCGCGATCCCAAGGTCGCCGAACCCGGCCAGCTCGCCGCCGAGGCGCTGGGGCTGATGACCGAGCAGAAGATCACCCAGCTCTTCGTGCTGGATGGCGCGAAGAAGCCCGTTGGCGTGCTGCATATCCATGACTGTCTGCGCGCGGGGCTGGCATGATGGCGAGCGAATCCGCCTCACCTAACGGCACCGGGCCTGTCCGCCCGCGCTATGACTGGACGGCGCGAGCCCGCACCACCGTGCTGGACGCCAAGCGCTACACCAATTTCGTGCGCCACATGAAGCGGGCTTTGTCGCTGTCCGCCTTCGCCATCATTTTCGCGGTGCTGGCCTTTTTCTTTGTTCAGCGCGCGCCGCGCGAACTGGCGCTCTCCTATGAGAGGCTGGGCAACATCGAGAATGATCTCGCCATGATCAATCCGCGCCTGACCGGCGCCGATGCGCAGGGCAATCCCTTTGTCATCACCGCCAAGGAAGCGGTGCAGGATGCCAACAATCCCAAGCGCGCCACGCTCAAGACCATCGAGGCCGACATGAACACGCCGCAAGGCTGGGTCAATGCCCGGGCCGGGCAGGGCGTGGTGGACATGAGCGCCCAGACCATGTCGCTGGGCGGCGGCCTCGCGCTCTTCACCGACAATGGCTATGAGCTGCATACAAGCGCCGCCGCCTTCGACCTCAAGGGCGGCATCGTGCGCGGCCAGCAGGAAGTGACCGGGCAGGGGCCGATGGGCGCGATGCGCGCCGATACCTTTCAATATGACCGCAACGCCGGGCTGCTAACGCTGGCCGGCCGGGTGAGCATGACCATGTCGGGGAAAAGCCGATGAGAGCGATTCTGATATCCCTTTTCCTGCTGGGGCCCGCCGGCGCAGCGATGGCGCAGGGCGGCAAGTGCGAAGTGCAGGTGAACGCCGACAAGTTCGTTGCCGACCTCAATGGCCGGACCGGCCAGTTTGTCGGCAATGTCGTCGTCACCCAGTGTGACACCAAGATCCGCGCCGACCAGGTGCGCGTCACCACCGCCGACGGCCAGGCCAATCAGGTGGCCGCCACCGGCAATGTGGTGGTGGATTCGCCCAAGTCCGGCGCCGCCACCGGGGCCAGCGCCGTCTATGACGTGCCGCGCCGTCTGGTGACGATGTCGGGCAATGTCGTGCTCAAGCGCGGCAAGGATGTGATGCGCGGCGCGCAGCTGACGGTGAACCTGGCGACGGGCCAGGCGACGGTGGGCGGCGGTACGACGGCCGCCGTGGCGGCAGGCGCGCAACAGCCGCAAAACACCCGCGTTCAGGCCATTTTCACCCCACCCACGGGGCAATGATCGCTTTTCACGGTTCCTTAAGCACAAACGGGCATGATTTTTGCCATGACATTTGATGACACCGCCAACGCCAGCGAGCCCGCCGAAAACGGCGCGGCGCGTCTGCACGCCGTCGATGGCGGCAAGGGTCTGGTGGTCAACCGCATCGGCAAGAGTTTCAACAAGCGCCCCGTGGTGCGCGGCGTCAGCCTGTCGCTCAAGCGCGGCGAGGCGGTGGGCCTGCTGGGCCCCAATGGCGCGGGCAAGACAACCTGCTTCTACATGATCTCCGGGCTGATCGCCGCCGATACCGGCACGATCGAAGTGGACGGCCATGACGTCACCCGCCTGCCCATGTATCGCCGCGCCCGTCTGGGCATCGGCTACCTGCCACAGGAAGCCTCGATCTTCCGCGGCCTCACCGCCGAGGAGAATATCCGCGCCACCGCCGAACTGATGGAGCCGGATTCCAACCGCCTCGACGCCATGGTGGAGGAATTGCTGGCCGAGTTCGGCATCACCCATATCCGCAACACGCCGTCCATCGCCCTGTCGGGCGGCGAGCGCCGCCGTGTCGAGATCGCCCGCGCGCTGGCGACGCATCCTTCCTACATCCTGCTCGACGAGCCGTTCGCCGGCATCGATCCCATCGCGGTGGGCGAGATCCGCGACATGGTCCGGCATCTCAAGGACCGCGGCATCGGCGTTCTGATCACCGATCACAATGTCCGCGATGCGCTGGACGTCATCGACCGTGCCTACATCCTGCATGACGGCAAGGTGCTGAAGGAAGGCGCCCCGGCGGAGATCGTCAGCGACCGCGATGTGCGGCGCGTCTACCTGGGAGAGAAATTCTCTCTCTAGCCATGGCAGCAGTCGGTCAAAGATTGGAAATGCGTCAGGGCCAGTCGTTGGTCATGACGCCGCAATTGCAGCAGGCGATCAAGCTGCTGCAGCTGTCGAACGTCGAGCTCGCCGAATATTGCGAGCAGGAGCTGGAAAAGAATCCGATCCTGGACCGCGACGATGCCGGTCCCGGCCCCGCCGAACGCGAGGCGCCCGCCGAAACCGCCACCGTCAATGAATGCGCCGACGAGGCGCTTTCGCGCGAGGACTTCTCCAAGGCCTCCGACCTCGACCAGTCGGCGCATGACAACATGTATGATTCCGGCGAAGCGGCGCCCACGGCCAGCACGCCGGCCTCCAACACCGGCGAAGTCTCACTCACCGACTGGACCCAGGCCAAGAGCGGCGGCGGCTTCGACGAAGAGGGCATGGAATCCTCCATCGCCGCCGAGCTTTCGCTGAAGGATCATCTGGAAGCGCAGCTCGCCATCGCGGCGCTGACCCCGGAAGACCGCCTAATCTGCCTGGCGCTGATCGACGGCGTCGATGAAGCCGGTTATCTGCGCGCCGAACTTCCCGATATCGTCGAGAAACTGGGCTGCGAGATCGAGGATGTCGAAGCCGTGCTGGGCGTGTTGCAGGGTTTCGATCCCGCCGGTGTCGCCGCCCGCGACCTGTCCGAATGCCTCGCCATCCAGCTCAAGGCGCTGGACCGGCTCGATCCCGCCATGGCGATGCTGCTGACGCGGCTCGACCTGCTGGCCCGCCGCGACATTCCCCAGCTCTGCGTTTTGTGCAGCGTCGATGCCGAAGACATTGCCGATATGCTGGCCGAGATTCGCGGCCTCAACCCCAAGCCTGGCCTGGCCCTTGGCTCGGAACATGTCGCCCCCGTGGTGCCCGACGTCTTTGTGCGCGTCGGTCCCGACGGGGGCTGGCATGTCGAACTGAACACCGACACGCTGCCGCGCCTTCTGGTAAACAATCGCTACTACACCCAAATTTCCAAGACGGCGCGCGGCAAGGACGAAAAATCCTATCTTGCTGAATGCCTCAACAACGCCAACTGGCTGGTCAAGAGCCTGGACCAGCGCGCCAAGACCATCCTGAAGGTCGCCACCGAGATCGTGCGCCAGCAGGACGCCTTCCTCACCTATGGCGTGCGCCACCTGCGGCCGCTCAACCTGCGCACCATCGCCGACGCCATCTCGATGCATGAATCGACGGTCAGCCGCGTCACCTCCAACAAGTACATCGCCACGCCGCGCGGCCTGTTCGAGCTGAAATACTTCTTCACCGCCTCGATCCAGTCGGTGAGCGGCGGCGATTCGCATAGCGCCGAAGCGGTGCGCGACCGCATCAAGGAGATGATCGACAAGGAAGAGGCGAAGGACATCCTCTCCGACGATCGCATCGTCTCGTTGCTTACCGCCGATGGCGTCAATATCGCCCGCCGAACTGTCGCAAAATATCGCGAAGCGATGCGGATTCCCTCATCGGTTGAGCGTCGCCGGCTCAAGGCCGGCTAGGGCGAAAACGCAGAATCCCGCTGTATTATCAGCGCGCGGCGCGCAAGATTGACTTTAATATATCTCCGGCCTATTTAACCGCCCATTTTCAGGGCGTGTGCGGAACCTTACGTTACAGGCCGCGTTTCCCGCGCAGGGTGATTCCCCGGTTGTGGGGCCGCATGTCGGCAGTCTCTTTAGGGCGCATGATGAACATCTCCGACCTGCTTGCCCCGGACGCGATTCTTCCCGCGCTGAAAGTACAGAGCAAGAAGCAGCTGTTGCAGGAACTGGCGGCCCGCGCGCATGCCATCACCCGCCTGCCGGAGCGCCGCATTTTCGAAACGCTGATGGAGCGCGAGAAGCTGGGCACCACCGGCGTCGGCGCCGGCATCGCCATCCCGCATGGCCGCCTGACCGCAGCCAAGACCATCTCCGGCGTTTTCGCGCGCCTGGAAACCGCCATCGACTATGAGGCGGTGGACAGCCAGCCCGTCGATCTCGTCTTCATGCTGCTGGCGCCGGAAAATGCCGGGGCCGATCATCTGAAGGCGCTGGCCCGCGTCTCGCGCCTGCTGCGCAGCACGGCCACCTGCGAGAAGCTGCGCGCCGCCGGTACGCCGGAAGCGCTCTACGCGATCCTGACCGCGCAGAACGACGCCTCCCAGGCCGCCTGATTTCTAATTTGTCCGTTGTGCCGCTGCGGGCTTGGCCTTCGCCGCTGCAGGCTTTGTCGTTGCCGCCGCCGGACGGGGCGCACCCGCGCCCACCACCGTGATGCGCCGGATCAAGATGGGCTTGTCCGGGGCCGAAGGGCCGAACGGTCCATAGCCGCCATTCACGGCGGTGTCGTTGATCGCCTGCACCACGGCGCGGCTGGCTTCCGTCACTTCGCCGAAGACCGCGAAGCCGGTGCTGGCATCGCCGCCTTTCTGGTCGAGCCCGGTATTGTCCCGCATGTTGATGTAGAAGTCGGGTCCGGCGCTGGTCGGCCTGTCGCCGCGCGGCAAGGCGACGGCGAATTTCAAATTCTTCAAGCCGTTCCCGGCTTCCAGCTTGATCGGGCGCGGCACCCAGCCCTTGCCTTTGCCGTCCGCGCTCCAGCTTCCCATCTGGATGACGAAATCCTTCTCGACGCGGTAGATGGCGCTGCCGTCATAATGGCCGCTGCGCGCCATGCCCATGATGTGCGCCACGCTGACCGGCGCACGCGCGCTGTCCATCTGCACCACGATGTCGCCCAGTGATGTCGCGATCACCAGTTGCGGCCCGGTCATGGCCGGATTGCTCGGCGGCGGCGGGGGGGGCGGATCGCCCACCACCGAAATGCGACGGATCACGATGGGCGTCTGCGGCGCCAGCGCCGCGAACGGGCCATAGCCGCCGCCCACCGGCGCGTCGTTGATCGTCTGCACCACCGGCAGGCTGGCATCTGTCACCTGCCCGAACACGGCGAACCCCGTGGTGTTGGCGGTATTGCCCGGATTCTGATCGAGGGCGAGATTGTCCCGCATGTTGATGAAGAAGTCAGGGCCCGCGCCATTGGGGTTTTCGCCGCGCGGCAGCGCCACCGCGAATTTGAAGTTCTTCAGGCCGTTATTCGCTTCCAGCGGCACCGGCTCGGGATTCCAACCGCGGCCTTTGCCGTCCGCGCCCCAGCTGCCCATCTGCAGCACGAAATTCTTGTCGACGCGGTAGATGGCAGTGCCGTTATAGAACCCGGCGCGCGTCAGCTTCAGGATATGGGCCACGCTCTTGGGTGCACGCACATCGTCGAGCTGCAGGGTGATGTCGCCGACGCTTGTCTGCATCAGCAGCTGAGGCCCGGTCATGGGGGGATTGCCCGGTGCGGGCGCGGCGGGTGCCGCCGTGTCAGGTGCCTGCGCCAGGGCGGCGCTGAGGGTCAGCAACAATCCGGCGGCGGCAAGAGCGTATCTGCGCATGTCTTGTGGTTCTCCATGACACCCAGTCTAGCCCATGATCCGATTTTTCTAAATCGATCATGGGCTAGATTTGTTTGTGGTCGCGCGATTTTTCGGAAAACCGCTTTGCACTTTTCCGGATCGCGCTCCGGCCGGAAATGAAAAAGCCGGAAGACTTTCGTCTCCCGGCTTTTCCTGTTCGATTGCGGCGAACGCTAATGCACACTCACCGGAGTCAATTCGTTCTGCACCGCAGCGCCATAGGCGGTGTCATAGGCGTCGGTATAGCACAGCACGCTGCCGTCGAAGGCGTGGAGTACATACAGCTTCATGCCGTCGGGCAGGTCGATATCCCCCGGCAGCAGGCCCAGGCGGCGGGCCTCCTCGCTGTCGGTGGGCTTGATATAGGCGATGCGGGCCTTTTCCAGTTCCGCGCCCAGTTCCCGTTCCGTCATCATGCTATGCCTCCAGTCTTGATCTCGATGGTCCGCACCGCGATTTCCGCCTTGGGGCGGACCAAATCTATCTTCAGCAACCCTTGTTCCAACGCGGCAGCGGAAACTTCGATGCCGTCGGGCAGGACAAAGCTTCTCAAAAATTTGCCGGGCCGCGATGCCGCGATGCAGGAACGTTTTGCCGTCGGCTTCCGCCTGCCGCCCGCGCACCACCAGCTGATTGTCCTCTACCGTCACGGCAAGCTCGCTCTGGGCGAAGCCCGCCACGGCCAGCGTCAGGCGCAGTCCGCCCTGCAATTCTTCAATGTTGTAGGGTGGATATCCTTCCGCCGAGGCCCGCTGGCTGCGTTCCAGCAGCCGCTCCAGATGCTCGAAACCCAGCAGAAAGGGCGAATTCGGGAAGGCCCGCGTGTTCATCGCAGGCCCTCCTTTCGAGTGGCCATCGCCCCGTCCGGGGCCCGGCCCAGAAGTGGCGCCGTAGAACAAAGATGGGGTAGGCGTTTGCCGTTTCAAGACAATCACGGATTGTGACGGAACCGGGTTGATGCCGCCCCGCGCGGGGGGCACAACCTCCCCATGCGGGTCATCCTCGATTTTCCGGGCGGACGGCGGGCCTTCCAGGCGCCCGTGGCTGTCATCGCCGCCGACACAGCCGCTGAGGTGCCCGGCGCGCTGGCGGCCGTCACCGCGGCGCTGGCCCAGGGCCGCCATGTCGCGGGCTGGCTGGGATATGAGCTGGGCTATGCGCTGGAGCCGCGCCTGCTGCCGCTGCTGCCGCCGAATGTGCCGTTGCTGCGGCTGGGCGTGTTCGACGCGCCGGGCGACGCGCCCGCGCCGCTGGGCCGCGCCTATGCCGGGCCGCTGCGCCATGACTGGGACGCAGCCGCCTATGGTGCGCGCTTCGATCAGGTCAAGGCGCTGATCTCGGCGGGCGACATCTATCAGGCCAATCTCAGCTATCGCGCGCGTTTTGCTTTCGCGGGCGATGCGCTGGCGCTGTATGAACGCCTGCGCCTGACCAGCGGTGCGCCCTGGTGCGGCTTCGTCGATGATGAGCAGCAGCAGATCGTCAGTCTTTCGCCGGAGCTGTTCTTCGAACTCTCGGAGGATGGTCTGATTTCGTCGCGCCCGATGAAGGGCACCGCGCCGCGGCTGGGCGATGACCGCCAGGAAAGCGCCGCGCTGGCGGCCGACGCCAAGAGCCGCGCCGAGAACCTGATGATCGTGGACCTGATCCGCAACGATCTGGGCCGTGTCGCACAGACCGGCAGCGTGGACGTAAAGGCCCTGTTCGCGGTGGAGACATATCCCACTCTGCACACCATGGTTTCCACCGTGGCGGCGCAGAAGCGCCCCGACGCCTCAGCGGCGGATATAGTGCGGGCGCTGTTTCCCTGCGGCTCGGTGACGGGCGCGCCCAAGATCCGCGCCATGGAAGTGCTGCGCGGGCTGGAATATGCGCCGCGCGGCGCCTATTGCGGTGCGTTGGGTTATTTCGCGCCGGACGGCAGCGCCCGCTTCAACGTTGCGATCCGTACACTGACCATATCGGGCGGTGGTGGTGGTGGTGGTGGTGGTGTGCTGGGCCTGGGCGGCGGCGTGGTGCAGGATTCGAACGGCGCGGCGGAATATGCCGAATGCCGCCTGAAGGCGCGCTTCTTCGAGGATGCCCGCCCGCCGCTTTATTTAATTGAAACCCTGAAATTTGATGGGAGCTTTGTGCGGCTGGGTTCGCACCTGGCGCGGCTGGAACGCTCGGCACGCGCCTTCGGGCTGGCCTTCGATACCGCGCAGGCCAAGGCGGCGCTGGACAGCGCGGTGGCCGGACGCCAAGGCGCACAGCGCGTGCGGTTGACGCTGGACGAAGCGGGCCGCCACGAAGCCGCCGCCGCGCCGCTGGAGCCCAATCCGCCGCACTGGACCTATGCCATCGCCAAGGGCCGTGTTCTCAGCACCGATCCGCTGCAACGGCACAAGACCAGCTGGCGCGGGCTTTACGAAGAAACCGGAATGGCCGACGAGATGCTGTTCCTCAACGAGCGCGGCGAACTGGCGGAAGGCGCGCGCAGCAATATCTTTGTGGCGCGCGATGGCGTGCTGCTGACGCCGCCGTTGACCGCGGGCGTGCTGGATGGACGGCTGCGGGCGGAATTGCTGGAAACAGGCAAGGCGCAGGAAGCGACGCTGACGCCAGCGGACCTGAAGAATGCCGAAATCTATTTCGGCAATTCGCTGCGCGGGCTGATCAGGGCGTTGCCACTTTAGCCGCCAGCTTCGCCATCAGCGCCACGCTTTCCGGCACCAGCCACTGCGCCGCTTCGCTCAGGCGGCCTTCGCCAGCGTCGTGCGTGGCGGCTGTTTCCAGGTCGCCATTCACCAGCAGGGTGCGCAGCCGCGCCGCCGCCGCATCGGCCTGGAAATCGGGCGTCATCGCCTGGGCGCCGAATTTTTGCGCCCAGTCACGGTCGCCCAGCCGGTCCAGCACATCGTCATACGGCGTGGGCGCATAGCGCTTGCGCATTATGACATGCAGCCCCAGCGTCATGCCTGCGGCCAGCAGCGCCGCCGCGCTCACGATCAGCTTGCGCCGCTGCATCATGCCAGCACCGTCTTGAGATGGTCGCTCAGCCGCAGCGTCAGCGCGACCAGGTTCAGCGTGGGATTGGACGAGCCATAGGTGGGAAACACGGAACTGCCCGCAACATAGAGATTGGCGACGCCATGTATCTTGCTGTTCGCATCCACCACGCCCTGCTTGGGATCGTCCTGCATGCGGGTGGTGCCCATGTGATGGCTGCCCCAGCCGTCACGGCCGGGGATGCTCTGGAGCCATTCGGCGCGGCTGGCGCGGTTCATCCGCAGCATGCCCGCCTTCGACACCAGCAATTGCCGCCCCAACTCCCGCAGGGTGAGGCGGTAGCGTTCGAAATCGCGGTTCGGCAGGGTGACATGCAGCTTCACGCGCGGCATGCCCAGCGCGTCGCGTTCGCCGGTCAGCGTTACGCGGCGATCCGGGTCCGGCGTGGGTTCGATGCCGCAGCCCAGCGCATAGGGCCGCGCCTTGCTGGCGTTCACGCCCAGCATCTGCGCCGTCGCCGCCACCGCTTCGCCCATGGCCTCGGTCATCGGCACCGGCCGATCCACCGTAGTGAGCGAGCCGATGGTCTTGGTGCTGCGGATGTAATCCGAGGTCGGCGCGAAGACGCCGCGGACCGGCGTGCCGTCGGGCAGGGGGAAGGCGTTGTTGACGCCCTGGCCGGAGAAATAGGCGCCGGGAAAGCGCCCGTCGAACAGCACCAGGGTAGCGACTTCGCGCGGGATAGGATGATCGGCGAAGAAGCGGCCCACCAGGTCGTTCTGGTTGCCGATGCCCGGCTTCATCACATCATTGGCGGCCAGCAGCAGCCGCGAATTCTCGATCGCGCCGCCCGCCAGCACGGTGAAGCGTGGCCGCACCGTCAGACGCTTGGCGCCGGCCCGCACCTCCAGCTTTTCGATCCGCTGGGCGTTGGACGACAGGCGCAGATGGGTGACGGCGGCGTTGAGCCAGGTGGTGACGCGGGGCGCGGTTTTGAGATCGCCTTCATAGCGCTTGCCGAAAGAGGTGGGCAGGTCGCCGTCCTTGGTCTTGGAAAACTGGAACCAGCTTGTGTAAACGCCGCCTTCGCCCAGCTCGATGGTCTTGTCGCCGCTGGTGATGCGCCGCGCCGCCTGGTCATAGAGCCATGGGCCGGATTCGATCAGCGCCTGCGCGCGCGGGTAATAGGGTTGCAGGGCTGCGAAGCCAAACGGCCAGCCCGAATGGTCGATACCGTCGCGCTTCTCGAAATCCACCGCGTCCAGCGGCCGGCTCCAGCCGCCCCAGTGATTGCTGGTGCCGCCGAAATAGCGCAAGCGGCTTTCATCCAGTTTCCAGTAAGGCGCGTCGCCTTCCTCGCTGCCCTTGTAGGCATCCTGCACGGCGGGATCGAACTCGTTGCCGCCGGCTTCCAGCAGCAGGATGGTGACAGGCGTATCCTTGAGGGCCAGCGCCAGTGTTATGCCTGCCGGGCCGCCGCCGATAATGGCAAGGTCGGGCGTGACGGTCTCGCCGTCGGGCAGGGTGCGGGCGTCGATGATCGCGGCCATCAGAAGTCCACCGCGTGGCCGGCATTGAAGCCGCCATCGACGCCGATGGCCTGGCCGGTGATCCAGCGCCCATCCTCGCACAGCAGCAGCAGCGCCATCGGCACGATGTCTTCCGGCTGGCCCAGACGGCCCAGCGGATGCGCCGCCGCCAGACGCGCTTTCCACTCCGGCGGCAGCTTGGCCAGCAGCGGGGTTTCGACAAAGCCGGGGCAGAGACAGTTCACGCGGATATTCTGCGCCGCATAATCTAGCGCCATGTTGCGGGTCAGCGCGACGAGGGCGCCCTTGCTGGCGCTATAGGCGGCGCGGTTGCGCGTGCCTGTGGTGCCGACCACCGAAGAGATATGCAGAATGGCGCCGCCGTCCTGCATCTTGGGCAGGGCATATTTGGACACCAGGAAACTGCCGCGCAAGTTTACCGCCATCACCCGGTCATAGTCGGCCATGTCGGTGTCGGCGACGGTCATGCGCAGGGCGATACCGGCGCTGTTCACCACCGCGTCGATGCGGGGCAGGGCGGCAAGCGCGTCCCGCACCTGCGCTTCGTCAGAGATGTCGCAGACGCAGCTCTCGGCGAAGGGCGCCGTGTCACGGTCCAACGCGATGATCGCCGCGCCTTCGGCTTCGGCGGCGCGGGCGATGGCCAGCCCCAGCCCGGAGGCCGCGCCCGTTACCACCACCGTCTTGCCGGAAAATCGCATGCCCCGTCATAGCCAAACGACGGGGCATGCTCAATGCGGCACTACTGTGCGCCGCCCGCCGCCACTACGCGTTCGGAGGTCAGCCAGGCGGAATCGTCGCTGGCCAGGAAGACGGCGACCTTGGCGATATCGTCCGGCTGGCCGATGCGGCCCAGCGGCGTCGACGCGACCATCTGCTTTTCGAAATCGCTGCCGATGATGCCGGCGGTGAGGGTGCCTTCGGTCTCGACCCCGCCTGGCGCCAGCGTATTGACGCGGATCTTGCGCGAGGCGAGTTCGGCGCCGAGCGAACGGGTGATCGCATCCAGCGCGCCCTTGGTGGCGGAATAGACCGAGCCGCCTGGCAGCCGCGCCTGACTGGCCACGCTGCTGACATTGATAACGCTGCCGCCTTCAGGTTTGAAATGGCCGAGCGCCGCCTGCGTCGTCAGGAGGGGCCCGAGCACGTTGGTGTTGAACTGGTGGTGGAATTCGGCATCTTCCAGATTCTCCAACGTGAAGAAGTTGAAGACGCCGGCATTGTTCACCAGCACATCCAGCTTGCCGAAGGCGTTGCTGGTTTCCTGGAAGAGCCGCTTCACATCGGCCGCCTTGGCGACACTTACGGCCACAACGCCCGAACAGGACGCGCGCCAGCTTTTCGCGGGATTTCTGAGTATTTTCTAGGTTTTAGTTGGCAAAGAATTGGTGGAGCCAAGCGGGATCGAACCGCTGACCTCCTGCATGCCATATAGGAGGTTTACCGTTCCCGGCTTTTCCGCTACGGTCCAGAAATGTCAAAAATCTCAATAAATAGGCATTTCAGTAACCATGGGGGTTCCGGGGTATTCCCCCCGTTGCCGATTTTCTGCTTACCGGATGCTTACCGGGACGGCGAACATGGCTAGCAAGCGCATCACCAAAAGGGCAGTGGACGCGCTCAGATGCCCTCTGGGCAAGGATCGCGTCTTCCTATGGGATGAAGACCTAGCGGGCTTCGGCGTGGCTGCTATGCCATCTGGGACGAAAGTGTACGTCGCGCAATTCCGCCAACAACGGCGCACGCGGCGGATGAAGCTGGGAGAGCATGGCCGTCTGACGCCCGATGAGGCGCGCTCCATAGCCAAGGAAGTGCTGGGAGCCGTTGAGACTGGCAAAGACCCCATTGAGGAACGCCGGACGCGGCAGAAGGTCAGAACCTTCAAGGAAGTCGCAGATGACTTCATGCGGCTGCACGTCGCCGCCAAAAAGAAATCCCGCACCCATGACGAATACGACCGCCTCCTCAGGTTGCACATCCTTCCCGCCCTGGGCGGGCGTCCCATCACGGCAATCACGAAATCCGACGTCGCCAGGCTTCACAGCGGCCTCAGCGACCGTCCCAGCGCCGCAAATAGGTGCCTGGCCCTGTTCGACACAGTTTGGAACTGGGCGGCCTCCAAGGGCGAGCTAAGCGGCCCCAGCCCCACCAAGGGCCTGGAGCGCAATCCAGAGCGGTCCCGGGAGCGGTATCTGACCCCGGAAGAGTTGCGGCGGCTGGGACGAGCCCTGAGGGACGCTGAGACAGTCGGGCTCCCCTGGGTGGTGGACGAACAGGGCCCGAAGGCCAAACACCTTCCCAAGGCGAACCGGGCTAGGGTGCTGGACCCGCACGCGGTAGCGGCCATCCGCCTGTTGATGCTGACCGGGGCCCGCCTGCGGGAAATTCTGGAGGCGCGCTGGGACTATGTGGACTGGGATCGGGGCATGATGTTCTTGCCTGACTCCAAGACGGGGCGCAAAACCCTGTACCTGTCGGAAGTAGCACTCAACATTTTGGAGAGCATTCCGCGCCTCGCCGGAAATCCGCATGTAATTCCGGGCACGAAGAAGGGGGAACCGCGGGCGGACCTCAAACGCCCTTGGGCAGCCATCGTCCGTGCCGCTGGTCTGCTGCAACCTGACGATAAGCCCGACGCCAAGGCCAAGGCCAAGGCCAAGGCCAAGGCCAAGGGGACAACTCAGGGTAGGCGCAAGAGCGTTTCAAAAGCCAAACCCAGCCTCCGGCTGCACGATCTACGGCACACATTCGCTGCCACCGGAGCGGGGTCTTCACTCGGGCTTCCCGTTATCGGCAAGCTGCTCGGGCACTCACAGGCGAGGACGACGCAGCGTTACGCCCACCTGGACGCCGATCCGATGCACAGGGCTGCAAACCTTATTGGCGAACAGATCGCCGCCGCTATGGGCTCCCACACGTTTGCCACATTGCCTTCTCCGACTGATCGGCGGCGCTAGCACGCCGGCTGCCCTCAGATTTCAACTTGCTCGGATATGCTAAGGGCATCGTCCACCTCGATTCCGAGGTAGCGAACCGTGCTTTCGAGTTTTGTGTGCCCGAGGAGTAGCTGCACGGCCCGAAGGTTGCCGGTCTTTCGATAGATTTGTGCAGCCTTTGTTCGGCGCATGGAATGAGTGCCATATAAGCCGCTGTCCGAGCTGGCGGCCTGCACCCACTTGTGAACCATGTCCGTCGTCAGAACATTTGGCACAGCATCTGGGCTGGATTAGTGGAGCATAGGCCTCGTCTTGGGGTTGATGTTAAGCGGCGTGCTTGCGGTGTTGCAAGCGTCGATGTTCGATGGTCTGTCGCTTGATCCTTTCTCGTCGTTGGATGATGGCTGTGGCTCTGCCGAAGTAAGCATCGGCGGGAGTTACGTTTTCCAGGCTCTCGTGGTAGCGCCGGTGGTTATAGTGCTCGATGAACGCCTCGATCTGCTGCTCCAGGTCACCGGGCAAGAAGTAGTTCTCCAGGAGGACGCGGTTCTTCAGGGTCTGGTGCCAGCGCTCAATCTTGCCTTGTGTCTGGGGATGGAGTGGAGCGCCGCGCACATGGCTCATGCCATGCGCCTCGATCCACTCGGCCAGTTCACCAGCGATGTAGCTGGGGCCATTGTCACTGAGCAGCCTTGGTTTGTGCAGCACAGTGGCCTGATCGCAGCCCGACGCCGTGAGCGCCATGCCCAGCGTGTCGGTGACGTCCCCGGCTCGCATGGTCGTGCAAAGCTTCCAGGCGATGATGTAGCGCGAGAAGTCATCAAGGACGGTCGACAGGTACATCCAGCCCCAGCCGATGATCTTGAAGTAGGTGAAGTCGGTCTGCCACATCTCGTTCGGCCGCGTGGTCTGGGTATGGAACTCGTTGGCTGCCTTCATCACGATGAAGGCAGGGCTGGTGATCAGGTCGTGTGCCTTTAACAGCCGGTAAACCGTGGCTTCAGACACAAAATAGCGCTTCTCGTCGGTGAAGCGCACAGCCAGTTCCCGGGGTGACAGTTCGCACTGATCCAGCGCCAGCTCGATGAGCTGGTCATGGATAGCCGCCGGGATGCGATTCCAAACCCGGCCCGGAACCGAAGGCCGATCCTCGAGCGCTTCGCGGCCACCTTTGCGATAGCGATCATACCAGCGGCAGAATGTCCGGCGCGGAATGCCCAGATGTCCCAGCGTGCGCCCGGCAGGCAGGTGCGACTGCTCCACGAGCCTGATGATCTCAAGCTTTTCAGAAGGGGGATGCCTCATGCCTCGTCGCCCCCATCCGCCAGCATGCTTTTTTTAAGCAGGCGGTTTTCCAGGGTCAGGTCCGCCACACAATCCTTCAGGGCACTGGTCTCGCGGCGCAGATCCTGCACATCGCCTGTGGTGGCAGCACGGGCCGTGTCGCCAGCCAGCCGGCGCTTGCCAGCCTCCATGAACTCCTTCGACCACGTGTAATACAGGCTCTGGGCTATGCCTTCTTTTCGGCACAGCTCGGCTATGCTGTCTTCTCCACGAAGACCATCCAGCACAATCCGTATCTTGTCTTCCGCTGAGAAGTGCCGCCGGGTCGCCCGTCGGATATCCTTAACCACCTGCTCCGCAGGCTTCTTCGCGCTCAAGGGTTTTGGTCTCATCTTCGTTCCTTCGTCACTACGACGAGACCAAAACCCTCCTTAAATCACGACCTCAATTCTGGGCCACAGGCGCTGACGGCGGACAATCCCAGATTGACAACGTTGTCAATTCTCAAGATAGTCCGGAAAACCAAGGCCGCTAAAAGCGGTCGCTCAGGAAGCGAACATGCGCCTCAAATTTAACTTTCTGACCAATCTTGCGATCACGGCTCTTGCCGTGATCCCCGCAAGTATCGCGCTTGGGCAATCTGGATCTTCGCTGAAGCTCAAAGACGTGCCCATGCCAGCGTCGGTGCAGCCCACCGATCAGATGAAGCTGATCGGCCAATACTGCTCTGGCTGCCACAACGACAAGGTGAAATCCGGTTCGTTCTCAATTGCGCATTTGACCGCTGCGGACATGACCACCGGCGCTCACAATGACGCCTGGGAAAAAATCCTCTGGCGCGTGAGCGTGGGGGAGATGCCTCCCAAGGGGATGCCCCGTCCCCCGCAAGCGCAGCTCGACAACCTTACGGGCTGGATGGAAACCTCCCTAGACAAGTACGCAGCGGCAAACCCCAACCCGGGGCGCGCAACGCTTCGGCGCATGAACCGTGCTGAATACGCGAACGCAGTACGAGACCTCCTGGATATTGAAGTTGATGTCAGCGGCGAGCTTCCCGTCGACGACGCTGGTTACGGCTTCGACAACATTGCAGATGTGCTGACGCTTTCTCCGACGCTGATGGATCGGTACATTTCGGTGGCCGGGAAGATCGGCCGCCTCGCTACCGGGCTGTCGTCCAAGAGCGAATTCACGACGCAATATGTCGTCAAGAAGGACCTCAACCTCCTTTATCATGGCTTGCCGGCCTATAATGAACGGGCGAGCGATGATCTACCGCTCGATTCTCGTGGCGGCGGCTCGTTCAAATACTATGCGCCCTTCGACGCCACGTATCTTGTCCAGGTTACGGTGAATTCCAACACCGAAATGGACAATGAAATTCAGGCTCGGAATACTTTTGAAGTCCGCGTTCCTCTGAAGGCCGGTATGCGCACCATCGGCGCATCCTTTGAAAGAAAGCTGAGCCTGAATGAAAGCCAGCAGACGATCTATTCAGGGCTGAATGGTTCCAACTTTGGCGGCATCATTATCCCGGATGCTCCGCCCATCCCATTGAAGATGAACGTCCAGGTTGACGGGCTACCGGTGAAGGCTTTCTCGGTGCCGTCCTATACCGGCGGTTACGGCTATTTTCAGCAAAACTTCCCCCGTGATATCCTGCAGCTCGTTGTCAAGGGGCCGTATGACGTGAAGGGGGCGGGGAATACCCCGAGCCTGCGCAAGATTTTCATCTGCCGCCCGTCAAAATCATTGGCCGAAGAGGTTTGCGCCCAGCGAATCCTGTCGAACCTGGCCACACACGCATTCCGCCATCCGGTGACGAATGCCGATATGGCCCCTCTCATGAAGGTGTATGCCACCGCTCGCAAAGGTGCGGATTTCGAGCATGGCATCGAAGCTGGCGTAGAGGCCATCCTGGTCTCGCCCCAGTTCCTGTTCATGCGCGAACAGCCTCCCGTTGGCGCCCCCGGGAGCCTGCGTCGCATTACCGATATGGAACTCGCCACCAAGCTCTCATTTTTCCTCTGGAGCAGCATTCCAGATCAGCAACTCATGAACGTGGCGCGTCGCAACCAGCTGCGCGATCCCAAGGTCCTGGGGCAGCAGATTGCGCGCATGCTGAAGGACAAGCGGGCTGATGCGCTTACCAAGAATTTCGCGGGCCAATGGCTGTATCTGCGCAACCTGGAGCATCAGCGTCCAGACCTTAAGGAGTATCCGGACTTCGATGAGCGCCTTCGCAGCGCGATGCTCACCGAGACGCAGATGTTCGTCATGTCCGTGTTCCGCGAGAACAGAAGTGTCCTGGACTTCCTAAACGCGAATTACTCGTTCCTGAACCAGCGGCTGGCCGAGCATTATGGCGTGCCTGGCGTCTATGGAACGACCTTCCGTCGGGTCACTCTCGATCCATCCACGCACCGCGGTGGCCTGTTGGGCCAAGGCGCTATTCTGACCGTGACGTCATTCAACAACCGCCAGTCAGTTGTACGGCGTGGCAAATGGATCCTGGACAACATCATGGCGGCGCCTCCGCCGCCCCCGCCGCCGGACGTTCCGGAGTTTCCTGAGGTGGCAGGCGTCAAGATGACGGATCGCGAACGGCTGGAGATGCATCGCAAGAATCCTGCCTGTGCGGCCTGTCACAACAAGATCGATCCGCTGGGTTTCGCGCTCTCGAATTTTGACGGTATCGGCGCATGGCGGACGACCGATTCCGGAAAGCTGGTGGACGCCTCTGCGGTTATGCCGAACGGTGTTGCATTCACAGGGCCGACCGGCTTGCAGAAGGTGCTTCTGGATAGAAAGGATCAGTTCGTGGAGGCCTTCACCCAGCGGCTGATGACCTACGCTCTCGGCCGCGGTCTCGAACCCTATGACATGCCTGTTGTGCGCTCGATCCGCCGGCAGGCGGCTGTTGATGGCTATAAGATTGACTCGATTGTTCAGAGTATCGTGCAGAGCACGCCATTCCAGATGCGTATCGTTCCCGAACCCTTAAAGAGGACGGCAGTGAAATGATGATTCCCAGCAAGCCTCTTCATCGTCGTACCGTTCTGCGCGGCTTGGGCACTGCGATGGCCTTGCCGTTCATGGAATCCATGATGCCGGCGCGCGCAGCGGAGGCTGCTGCCAAGGGGCCGCTTCGCCTGTCAGTGTTCTACATGCCAAATGGCATGATCATGCCGAGCTTCGTGCCGAAAGACACCGGCGCGAACTATACGATCTCCGAGACCCTCAAGCCGCTCGAAGCGCATCGCGATAAGTTCGTTCTTATTACCGGCCTTTCGCACGTCATGGCGACGCCAATGGGTGACGGCCCTGGCGATCATGGCCGTGCGTGCGGAACCTATCTGACCGGCATGCATGTCAAGAAGACGGAGGGCTATGATCTGAGGAACGGCACCTCGATGGATCAGTATGTTGCCAAGGAATTCGGGAAGCACACCCAGATTTCGTCCTTGGAGCTGGGCCTGGAGCCCCCGGGCATCATGGGCAGCTGTGACAGCGGCTATAGCTGTGCATACACCAATACACTTTCGTGGAGCGATCCAACCACACCGCTGCCCACCACTGTGGATCCGCGCAAGGTCTTTGAGAGGCTCTTCGGTGACGGTGACAGGATCGACCAGGCTTCGCGCCTGGCGCAGGTCCGACATCAGGCGAGCATTCTCGACTATGTGATGACAGACGCAAAGCGGCTGTCGCAGAAACTCGGCGCCAACGATCTGCGCAAGATGGATGAATACATGACATCCGTGCGCGACATCGAGCGCAGGATTCAGAAGATCCAGGCCGGCGGGAGCGCCGTCATATCGTCCGACATGAAGAGACCTTCCGGCATCCCGGACAACTTCATTGAACATGCGAGGATGATGATCGACATTCAGGTTCTGGCCATGCGAGCCGACCTGACCCGCGTTAGCTCGTTGATGGTAGCGAACGAGATCAGCAATCGCAGCTACACCGAAATTGGCATTTCGGATTCGCACCACTCCATGAGCCATCATGGCAACGATCACGAGAAGCTGGCCAAGCTCGTGCGGATCCAGCAACTGTTCCTAAGCCAGTATGGCTATTATCTGGAGCAGCTGCAGGCCGCGAAGGAAGTGGACGGAACGCTATTTGACCGGACACTGGCCTGGGCGGGTGCGGGCCTGGGCGATCCCAATACCCACGATCACATCTATATGGCCACGATTATCGGCGGTGGCCTGGTCAAAGGTAACCGTCATATTGCGATGGCCAAAGAGGCGCCCATGTCCAATCTTATGGTGTCCACCATGAATCTTTTGGGTGTGGAGCAGAGCAAGATTGGCGACAGCACCGGCCCGCTTTCTGAACTGACTTACGCCTAAGGAGGGACTATGAGCCGCACCATTCGTACTTTCAGGCTTGCTATCGCCGTGAGTGGCTTTGCGGCCTCTTCGGCCATGGCGGCTCAGTTCGAGGACAACCTTCTGGCTGCCGTCGTGAATAACGATGTCGCTGCTGCAAGCTTGGCGCTAAAAAGCCGCGCAAATCCTAATGTGCTGGCACCAGATGGAAGTAGCCCATTAGCATGGGCCGTTGATCGCAGCGAGACCGAAATGGTAAACTTGCTGCTCAAGGCGGGCGCGAAGACTGACGCAGGGTCGGCAGTTCCGCTTGTTCTGGCATGCGAGAGCGGTAACAACGCAATCGTCTCATTGCTGTTGGGCGCGCGTGCCGATGTCAACGCAAGTGCCATTGATGGCGTGAGGGCGTTTCATGTCTGCGCGTCGCGTGCCAGCGCAGAGAACGTGTCACGTATGATCGAGGCTGGTGCCATTCTGGAGGCGGCGAATGCCGACGGTCAGACGGCGCTGATGTTTGCGGCTGCTGCAGGAAACGCCGAAAATATCACGGTTCTGATCAAGGCGCAGGCAAACGTGAATGCGGCTTCGAATGGTGGCTTTACGCCGCTGATGTTTGCCGCAAAATCGCCGAATACCAAAGTTGTGCAGGCTTTGCTGGATGCTGGTGCGAACAACAGCTACGCAGCGCCCGACGGTGCTACTGCGCTGCATATCGCACTTTTGGCGAATAACGGTCCGGTGGCCAAAATTCTGGTGGAGCGCGGCGCCTCGCTGACCACGTGGGACATTAACGGCAAGCAGCCCTTGCATGTGGCGGTCTCCAACGGAGATGGCGATTTGGCGAAGTTGATGATCGCGAAGGGCGCACCTTTGAATGGCCTGACGCGTCTTGCTTACCGGATTGATCCGGACACCGACAGAAGGCGCCAGGGCGGCCCCCGTGGCGTGGTGCGCACGGCCAGTGCGGTTGAGGTGGACATAACGAATGTAAATGCAGAAGCCGCCAAAAGAGTCACTGATCAGAGAGGCGGCGGAGGTGGCGGCGGTAATCAGAATTTCCGTGATCCTCTCTACTACGACATGTCTTCGCTTGGATATCAGCCCAAGATCGTTTTGGGCGCGCTCGATTGGGCAGGCTCCGTTGCTGATCCGGCTCCGCCAACCACACCTCTCCTGGCCGCGGCGGCTGCCGGTAGAGCGGATATGATGAGAATTCTTGTGGAATCCGGCGCGGATAAGGACTTCAAGACCAGTGACGGCAACAGCCTTGTTCTAGCCGCGGTTTCCAGCGCATCGTTGGACGCGGTGAAGTACGCACTGACTGTCTCTCCAGATCTCAAGGTAGCAAAGAAAGACGGCACCACCGCGATGCATATTGCCGTCGCCAATGCCAACCGGGGCGTTGAGGACGCAAAGGCCACGACGGCCGAAGCGCAGGCGATGATGCAATATCTTGCGGAAAGCGGCGCCGATCTAGTCGCGAAGAACGGCCGTGGCCAGACGCCATTTGATGCCACGGGCCGTGCCGGGACAGAGATTCAGGAATTCTACAGCAAGTTGCTCAGAGCGCATGGCGTCTCAGCGCAAGCTGACAGTGCGAAGTCAGCGACTTTAACGCAGTAGTGCAGCCCGTCATTTGATGCGGAATGTCGGCCCGCAATTTGATCTGAGTTAGCCAGGGTTACAGCTGTTCGTTTCTGATTTCGACCGCTATTGGCTCATGCCAGTGGTGAGCGATGGGTCGTGTCTGGTTCTTTGAGTTACATAAGGGTGGGGCAGTGATCAATTCTCTAAAGCGCGTAATGATATCGGCTGGCATCCTGCTTTTTACCGCTCTGGCTCTGCCGGTGATGGCTCAGACTGCCACCCCTTCGAAAGCGCCTACCAACCGCTACACTGTCAAGATTATCGGCGACATCGTGCAGCTGCGCGACAACAGGTCAGACGCCACCGTCTCGGTTCTCACGGGCACCAGTAACGCCTACGAGTTCGTAGTGCGTGGCAAAAACGTGTTCAGCATGAATATCCCGTCCACTACGGCGCTGCGCAACAATCCGGGCCTGAATGGAATGCCATTCCTGGGACCGTTCGCCAACCGGATGGATGAGATGGCCTTCTATGCCAGCGGCAAGAAGTATAATTTCGATCCGGAGCTGGGCAATGTTCGGTCTCCCCTTCCGCAGCAAGGCTTTCTACACAATACCCATGACTGGAAGCTGGTCAGCGCCAAGGCCGATGCCAATGGTGCTACCGTGGTTAGCAAGCTCGAATTCTGGCGCAATCCCGACTGGATGAAGCAGTTTCCCTTCGCTCAGACCTACACCATGACCATTCGTCTGAAGGATGGTGTGCTGGAAGTGAACACCAGGATCGAGAATCTCAGCACCCAGCCTTTGCCGGTATCGATTGGCTATCATCCGTACTTCGCCGTTCCAGAAGGCGATCGCAACAAGTGGTCGCTCGACTTTGGTGCCCGGACGCACTGGATCGGGACCGAAGCCCACTTACCCACTGGCGAGACCCAGCCCGCCGAGAAGTTTTTCGGTGGTGACCGTCATAACGTCCCGCTTATGCGTCTTGCCGACAAGCGGTTGGACGACGTCTTCGGCGATCTGGACCGTGATGCTCAAGGTCGCGCCAGCGTTGTGATCAAGGGCGAAACGACATCGATCAAGGTAACCGTCGGCCCCAAGATCAAGACATTCCTGCTGTATTCGGAAATTCTGCCGCTACCAGGCGCCCCGTCGGCTGCCGGCCGTGGCGGTGCTGGACGCGGTGCAACTACCACCTATCCGTATGACGGTCCGGTGGTTCCGTTGACTGCGCCGAACGATCTGCCGCGCGCCACGCGTGGCTTTATCGCCATTGAGCCGATGGTCGGCATCACCAATTCAATGAACCTGGCGCACAAGGGTCAGTACAAAGAATTGCAATACATTGCGCCGGGCGAGTCGTGGAATGAGAGCGTCTGGATCAGCACGAGCGGATACTGAAATCGAAATGAATTAATTGGGCTAAGGCTGGGCGCAGGGGCGTGCGCCATCCCGGGGGGATTCAGTTGGACGACGATGTAGGACAATGGTTCGCGCGCGAAATCTTTCCGTTGCAGCCAATGCTTGACCGCTTTCTGCGTCGGAGCTGGCGCGATAGATGGGAAATTCCAGATCTCCGCCAGGATGCCTATGTCCGCGTCTATGCTGCCGCGCTGCGTGAAAGGCCATTCAATCCCAAACAGTTTCTTTTTTAGGTGGCGCGCAACCTGATGATTGATCGGTCGCGGCGGAAGGGCGTGGTTTCGTTCGAATCCTTTGCTGACTTCGATACACTGGAAGCAGATAGTGATCAGCCCGACATGGAGCAGTCAGCCGCCGCGAACCAACAACTGCGGCTGCTGCGGGCTGCCATAGTGGCACTGCCGCCGCGGTGCCGGGAAGTGATGACCCTTTGCAAGATCGAAGGACGAACTCAGCGTGAAGTCGCTCGGGAGATGGGCATCACCGAGAGCACTGTGGAGCGCCAGGTCGCGAATGGAATTCGGATGCTCAGAAAATCGCTGTATCCCAATCCATCGCCATTAGGGTCTGGCGCCGCGTGCGCGCGAAATCTCTCACGGTATCCAATGAGTGACGAGTAGACGCTGTTTACTGCGAGGGTGGTCCGGAAGAGCCGCGAACGACAATCTCAAAATCCAGAAAGCGGCCTACCGCGCCATCTTCCGGCGAACCGTTGAGCAGCATGTCGGCTGCTTGCGCTGCCATGTTTGCCAGGGGGAGGCGGATCGTCGTCAGGGGCGGCCAAGACATTCGCGCCGACGGGATGTCGTCGCACCCTACTATGGATAAATCCTTCGGAACGCGCAGCCCCTGATTATGGGCAACGGTCATCAAGGCAAGCGCCATTAAATCGTTGGCCGCGAAAACGGCTGTTGGCCGGTTCTCCTTCAATAGGCTTTCGGCTTCCGGGAGACACTTGTCATAGTTGAATGATCCAACCCGAATCCAGGAGGGATTCACGACCAACTGGGCTTCACGCATTGCGTCTTGAAATCCCTCAAGGCGGGCATCTGATATCGGATTTGCCAGGGGGCCGCGAAGAAAGCCTATGTCCTGATGCCCGAGGCCAATCAGGTACTTGGTCATGTCGTAAGCAGACTGCCTGGAGTTGATTTGAACATAGGAGCTGCGTTCTAGGTCAGGGCCAGGCAAGATCCGTACATAGGGAATGTTTCTCTTCTCAAGAAGAGAGAGGATGTCGTCCGAAAAGCACAGGGGCGGGGGGACAATTACGCCGCCAAGTTTAATCCGGTCCAGGAGGTCCACGAGCCCCGCGGCCGGGTTTTGATCAGCGCCATCCAGCCATTCTACAATGAGATGGTACCCATTGGCCTTGCATGTGGCACCAGCGCCAATCTGCATTTCGGCGTTGAACGTCGGACTGACGATCTTGGATACAAGCAGCCCCACCAGATAGGAGCGAGAACTTCGCAGAGACCTGGCTGCAAAGTCGGGTTGGAAATTCAACTTTGCCGCCGCGGCCAAAACCTTCGCTGCCAGCTTGGGAGTAACGTTGGGCTCCTTGTTAAGTACACGTGAGACAGATTTCACAGAGACTTTGGCCTCATCAGCGACGTCTTTGATGGTGGCAGGCACCCACTGTCTCCCAGGCTCTATCCAAAGGCCCATACGCAGAAATAATATAGCATATTCAATGGATAAGCGTAGCTTTATTTCCGAGAATTGCCTATAAATTTCCCTGCGATAATAGAAGATCTTGCCGGCGCTCTAAGCGACCTAAGGTGGGCATTGAAATCCAGGGTGGACCGGGAGGGCGGGCGCGTCACCAATCTGATTTGGGCAATGGCGTTTGCCAAATTCGGACTGTGGATGCTGATCATCACGCCGATCATACTGTCTCTCCCGCTTCGTATCTCCCAGATTGATCCTCAGAACTCTGTTGCGTCTCAGTCCATCATCATGGGCTGCGGAGCTTTTGTAATGATGTGCTCGGCTCCTTTTTGGGGCGCGCTATCAGATTTTACAATTACCCCGTTCGGCCGCCGGCGTCCCTATTTGCTGGGCGGGTACGTGGTAGGCGCCGTTGCGTCCATCGTTATGGCGACATCCGACAATCTTTGGGTGATCGGAATCGCCTGGTGCATCGCTTACTCGGTATTGGAAGCGGCGGTAACTGTGCTTCTGGCTTGTGTGGGAGATTTCATTCCACCGGAGCGCCGCGGGACAGCGGCATCGGGAATATCAGTTGCCAATTCCCTGGCGGCCATCGCTGGCTCACTGGTTGTGGGGTGGGCGTATCTAGACCCTGTCTTGATGTTCTGCTTGCCGATAGCGGCTTCACTCCTGGTGGTTCCGTGGGTCCTGTTCCTGATGCCTGATAAGTGCGATGGCCATGGCTATCGTGTTGATTTCCACTCTGCGGTGCGCCTAGCATTCGCGCGAAATGCACGCCGGATTCAGGGAAATTTCGTACTCATACTGACGAGCCGATTCTTAGTTTTTGGTGGCTTGGCCGTATATCTGATCTATCAAGCCTTCTATATCACAGATCACATCAATGAGCCCGTCTCAGCTGTGCCGCGCATCGTGTTGTACGGTGCCTTGGCATCTGCTGGTGCCTCACTATTGGGTGCACCTTTGGTAGGCTATCTGTCCGATCGGTTTGGGTGGAGGAAACGCTTTGCGTTGCTTGGCGGGCTCTTACTCGCCGGCGGGCTTTTGACAATTGCGCTCACCGCCAACACAGCTGGATTCATCATGGGCACATGTCTGCTGGGCGCTGGCATCGGGATCTACAACACGCAGAGTATCGCGCTGTCCGCTGCGGTCATGGATGGGGAGAACGTGATGGGAAAAGGCATGGGATGGCTAAACATGATTGGCAAGCTCCCTCGCGCAATCGTGCCACTTCTGGTGCCGCTGTTCTTATCGCTGAAAGAAACCGACAACTATCCGGTGCTTTTCCTGGCGGCAGCTTTGGCTACTGCCATTGGGGCGCTTGCCATTCTGCGCGTCAGGACCGATTAGCTCCCTGGTTCGAGTCCTGACCAATCCACCACAGGACATATTCGGGAATGTCTGTTTTGCGCCAAAAGCCGACATTCGCGTGAGACATAGGGATGGCAGGATATAAAGGCGCTGTACCACTGGCTTCGATGGCGCAAGCCCTGGCGGCGAACTGGCTCGGCTAGAGCCGAATGCGCAGTACAAAATGGGCGATCATCGCGACTGCCAACAGCAAGGAGAATTTGCCCGCAACTACGAACCAGGCGCGGCTGGCGTGGGCGCCGGAGAATCTGACGATCATCTGCGCCGCTGTCGGCGGATATCCCCCTCGTCGAGTAGGGAATGCTCTCCATGTAGCCCATAAATACCCGTCTCTCGCGAGCCCTGTGCACAGCTGTGATTCGGGGTTCCAATTTTCCGGCCTGGGGAAGAATGTTATGGGGCGCGGCTAGGCTGTTCACCGAATACCCGTTTCCGCACGGTGTGCCGCGCGACTTTTCCCTGGCGGATCGCTCGTGGAGGCGAACATGGCGGTCCCGCAACGCCCATCACCGCAGTTTACTCCCCGCCGTTTGGCGCGCCGGCCAACCATAACTCTTTTCCTGGCTCCACACCGCGTTCTTCTGGCGACTGCCATTGATCGCTGCGGGCGCAACACCTTTCCCGCAGAGTGGACTGGAGAAGAATTGTTGGCGCGGTCGATGATTATAACGCCCGCAGGCCCTCAGCGTCGTGACATCCCCGCCATCCCACCCAGCCTCACCTCGGGAACGAAGGGGCATCCGGCTCATACTGTCTGGTATGTTGAGGAGGGTGGCGGCATTGCCACATATAACTCCCGCGAGGAGGCGGAGGCGGTCTGGGAGAAAGAGCAAGAAAAAATCCATGACCTGTACAAAAGCGAGTGCGCCGCCCGTGCCAGGTTCAATGCTGTCGTCCTGACAATTCGAGGACATCTAGCGACCGGGGAGTGGAAGGCGTTTATTTTTGACCGCACGAGCGGGCATGAATACCCGGTTCCAGTGACTTATTGGCGTTCGGATGGAGGTGGGCAGGCTTTCGAATTGCAGGATGATATTGCGAAGTGGCGCGACCCAAATTCTGTATGCATCAGTGTGTCCGGAGGAGGCTACAATCCATCCTTTAGAATACGCGGGAACATCATTCTTCCAGTTGATTGTATGCCAGCCTCAGTACCCGTGCGAGAGCATCTCCCCACCCGTCCCTTGTCGGAAGACGAGTCCCGGAATCTCTTTCTTTCCAACAGTGGGCCCGTCAGAAGCCCCATCGACAATTGCCTCTACTACACCTGGGAGGCATATCGGGACCATTTGCGCGATCATTCCGGTTCGGTGATTCGGCCAATGGCGCCGGGACCGGAAATTGGGGCTGAACAATCAAAAGCGCCTCAATCCACTTCAACTTTGGCACCTGAAAACGGTGGTGGCCCGTCGGAGGAAGATAAAGCGGAAAACCAGAAGGCAGCGGCATCCAGCATCCAAGCGCAAAGTCGTTGCAGGCGATGGCTGGCGGAGCAGATGCGGCAGTCGCCGAGTCCCCAAAAAGCCAAGGCGGGTTACAGGGCGGACGCAAAGACAAGATTTCCCGGACTGTCGGAACGGGCCTTTGACAGGGCTTGGGCAGGAGCGGTTGAGGAGACGGGCGCAACAGAATGGGCTGCACCGGGAAGGCGCCAATCTTAGAAACCGGCGCACTTCTCATCGCCGACAAATCGTGACGGGGTTTCAAGCAGAAATCCCCGCACCCCGCGCAAGCCAAATCACCGCGCCAATTTAATCGCGGCATCTATTTCCGAGGACGGGCACGCACCATTCCTGCATCTGTCGCGAATGTCCGCGACTGCTGCGCAGAGGTGTTCCAATGCATTCGGAAGCTCAAATGTTGATGACCGCGCAAGAGGCAGCGGCCTACTTGTGCCTCAGTGTCGGTCGGCTCGCCAAGATGCGGCTGACTGGCGATACGCCGAAATTCGTTAAAATCGGCGCGTCTGTCCGTTACCGGCGGGATGATCTGGATGACTGGCTGGCCGCCCACGTCAGGATCAGCACGTCCGACCGCGGTTGAGCAGTGGGTCCCGTCGGGCGCCGGAAAAGGCGCAGATATAACATCAAGCTCATCAAGACGACTTGGCCTTATGCCGTCCAGGAGATCGCAACCCTATTTCACCTTCACAAGGGCGCGGTCTTGCGTTGGCTCAAGGAAGGACTTCGGACAATTGACGGTGGTCGCCCCTACCTTGTCCGGGGTGATGAACTGGCGAGGTTCCTCTCTGCTCGCCAAGCCGACCGCAAGCGCAAATGCGCTGTCCATGAATTTTTCTGCTTCCGATGCCGCCAGCCGCGCGAGGCGCATGATGGGCAAGTCCAGGTACTACCGGAGGGCTCAAACCGGGTGCGCCTCAAGGCCGTCTGCAGTGTCTGCCGCACTCCGGTCAACAAGGTTCAATCCCTGAAAAACTGGCGAAAGCTTTATGTCGCCTTCAAATTCGGCCAACTGACGCAAGAGCACTTAGCTGCGCGCGCCGTTGCCAGCGACAACAGTGACTTGGAGGCCATTGCATGAGCAACCCCAGAAATGACCGCATGAAACGCGATTATCTTATCTGGCTGGAGGAGGCCAACCAGCGGTCGCCCAGCACAGTGGAACAGGCCCGCCATGCGCTCGACCGCTTCGAGGCCTATACCCGCTTCAAGGATTTCGGCACCTTCAACCGGGAGCAGGCGCTGGGCTTCAAGCGGGCGCTGGCGGCCAGCCTAGGCCGGCAGTCCGGCAAGCCGATCAGCGTCGCGACGGTCCATCACACCTTGCAATCGATCAAGAATTTCCTGATCTGGCTCCATGGTCAGCCGGGTTACCGCCGGAAGATCGCCCCTGCCGATCTGGCCTATCTCAGCGTCACCAAGGGGGAGGAGCGGCAGGCCCGCACCTCGTCGCCCAAGACCTTCGCTAGTTTCGAGCAGTTTCGTGCTGCCCTGTTTGCGATGCCGGCCGGCACTGCCGTCGAACGAAGGGATCGGGCACTGATGGCGCTGCTGCTGATGACCGGGATGCGGGACGCGGCTATCATCGGCCTGAAAATCGGGGATGTCGATCCACAGGCGCGGTACCTGTTCCAGGACCCCCGGCACGTCCAAACCAAGTTCCGCAAGGCTATAGACACCTTCTTCCTTCCGGTCGGGGACGATGTCACTGCCGTCTTCCTGGAGTGGCTGGATTATCTCCCAGCCGAATTGGGATTTGGGCCAAAGGATCCGGTCTTTCCCAAGACGGTCAACCTAGCAGACAAGGCCTTCGCGGTGCGCGGGTTGAGCCGCCAACACTGGGCCAATGCCGGTCCGGTGCGCAAATGCTTCCGGGAGGCGTTTGCCCGCATCGGGCTGGCGGTCACAAAACCGCATTCGATCCGCGACACGCTCACCCAGCTTGGCTACAGGCGCCAATGGACAATGGAGCAGATGAAGGCGCTGAGCCAGAATATGGGGCATGACAGCCCGCTGACGACCTACAACAGCTATGGGCAACTGAGCCGGGAAAGGCAGGGGGAGATTATCCTTGGCCTTGCCGAGTGTCCTGCCACTTCAACATTGGACGACATCGGACCCGAAGAGCTGGTCGCGCTACTGGCTGCCAAACTGAAGGTCGGAAAACGCTGACCCTAGCTGGGCACCTAGGACTGGTCGAAAATGGCATTCCTGCTTACCGGACGCTTACCGCTGCGACAGTGTGACCACGGCCCAGTAGAGCCATGGTTCGATCATCCTATTGATTTTGCTTGGTGAAGATATGGTGGAGCCAAGCGGGATCGAACCGCTGACCTCCTGCATGCCATGCAGGCGCTCTCCCAGCTGAGCTATGGCCCCGTACCAATTGGGATCGGTCTGGTAGCCGATCCCATCCTAAAAAGTAAAGGCTGACTTAGCCTTCGTCCTTGGTGATGTCGGCGTCGATGATGCCGGAGACATCGTCTTCTTCGTCTTCGACTTCGCCGAGCAGGTCGTTGTCGTCCTCGTCCTCGTCGTCCTCGACTTCGATATCCTCGATCAGGGTGCCGTCTTCATCCGCTTCGACCACCGACATGCCTTCGGCCGTCTCGGGTTCCTCGGCGGCTTCGTCCTCGTCTTCGCCGGTGGCGGCGACGTTCAGGGGCGCTTCGACGACGGTCTCGGCTTCCTCGTCCTCTTCGGACTCGGCTTCGCCGTCTTCATCCTCGTCTTCGTCTTCTTCGTCCTCGGTCTCGACAGCGCGGACAACGCCAGCGGGCTCGGGCTGGCGGCGGCGCTGCTTGAACAGCGCTTCGGGTTCATACGAGAAGTCGCACTTCGGGCACTCGATCGGGCGCTTCTCCAGATCGTAAAAGCGGGCGTTGCACGAAGGGCAGCCCCGTTTGGTTCCAAGATCTGCCTTGACCAAGAGTGATGTTCCCATAAAGAAGGGGTTATTCGGAGGGGCGCGTTTGCCACGGCTTGCCCCCGCTGTAAAGGTCCATCTCCCCGCCATGCAAAACCCCGATCCCACCCCCCGCAGTGCCTGCCGCAAGGGGCCTTTGAAGGGCCTCGCCCCGATCCCCGGCGACAAGTCGATTTCCCAGCGCGCCATCATCCTGGGCGGCCTGGCGGCAGGGGAAACCCGCATTTCCGGCCTGCTGGAATCCGGCGACGTCCAGTCCACCGCCGCCGCGGTGCGGGCGCTGGGCGCCACCGTGACCCGCGACGGGCCGGGGGCCTGGCGGGTGACGGGGACCAAATGGGCCGATCCGGCGGAAGCGCTGGATTTCGGCAATTCCGGTACGGGCTCGCGCCTGGTGATGGGTGCGGTGGCCGGGCAGGGCGTCTCGGCCACCTTTGTGGGCGACGCCTCGCTGATGTCCCGCCCGATGGCCCGGGTGGTGGACCCGCTCAAGGCTTTTGGCGTGACCTATGAGGGCCAAGGCCCCAAGGCGCTGATGCCCGTCACGGTGCATGGCGCGAAAACCATCAAGGCTGTCGATGTGATGGTGGCCACCGCCTCGGCGCAGGTGAAGTCGGCGCTGCTGCTGGCGGCGCTGGGCGCATCCGGCACCAGCCGCATCACACAGGGCACACTGACCCGCGACCACAGCGAAAAGATGCTGGCCGGGTTCGGCGCCAGGATTTCCGTGACGCTGCTGGCCAACGGCGAAGTCATCGCCATCGAAGGCCCGGTGCAACTCAAGGCCTGCGCCGTGGAAGTGCCTCGCGATCCGTCCTCGGCGGCGTTCCCGCTGGTGGCGGCGCTGCTGGTGCCGGGCTCGGAGATTTCGCTGCCCAACATCATGCTCAATCCCCGTCGCGCCGGACTGATCGAAACCCTGATCGAGATGGGCGCGGATATCGTCGTCTCCAACCGCCGCACCAGCGGCGGCGAGGAGATCGGCGACCTCACCGTGCGTCACTCTGCGCTCAAAGGCATCGAGGTGCCGCACGACCGCGCGCCGTCGATGATCGACGAATATCCCATCCTCGCGGTGGCGGCGGCGTTCGCCACCGGCACCACCGCCATGCGCGGGCTGGAGGAATTGCGGGTCAAGGAAAGCGACCGGCTGGAAGCGGTGGCCCGTGGCCTGAAGCTCAATGGCGTACCGCACACCATCGAAGGCGACGATCTGCTGGTGCACGGCATGGGTCCGGATGGCGTGCCCGGCGGCGGCACCGTGCCGACCCACATGGATCACCGCATCGCCATGGCCTTCCTTACCATGGGCATGGCCTCTCAGAATCCCGTCACGGTGGACGACGTCACCATGATCGCCACCAGCTTCCCCGAATATGAGGGCTTGATGCGCGACCTCGGCGCGGATCTGTCATGAGCGTCATCATCGCCGTCGACGGCCCCGCCGCTTCCGGCAAAGGCACCATCTCCCGCCGCCTGGCGAAGCACTTTCATTTCGCGCACATGGATTCCGGCGCCCTCTATCGCCTGACGGCGCTGGCGGTGCAGGAAGCCAACGGCGATCCCACCCTGGAAGCCGATGCGCTGTCCGGCGCGGCCACCATCGATCTCTCCCGTGCGGGCGATCCCGCCATCCGCACCGGCGAGATCGGCGTCGCCGCGTCCAAGGTCTCGGCCATCCCGGCAGTGCGGGCGGCCCTGCACGACTACCAGCTCGCCTTCATCACCAACCCGCCGGGCGAGTCCAAGGGCGCGGTGATGGACGGGCGGGACATCGGCACCGTCATCGCCCCCCATGCCCAGGCCAAGCTGTTCATCGAAGCCAGTCCGGAAGTCCGGGCCCACCGCCGCTGGTTGGAACTTTCGGGGATGGGCATCGAAAAGGACAAGATCCTGCTGCTGGCCGAAATCCTGGCCCGGGACGAGGCCGATCGGACCCGGCCCATCTCGCCCCTGCGCCGGGCCGCGGACGCCGCCTTGCTCGACACCACCAATTTGGATATAGACGCGGCGTTCGCGGCCGCTCTGGCCTTGGTTTCTCCAAGGGTTGAGGGCGCGCTCAAGGAACGCCACAGGGGCTAAGGAGGCCCGGCGTCCTTTCGGGCAAACCGCTTACCTCATTGCAAACCCATCGCCCCCTGACCGGGGAAGTCCAGCGGCATCTTCATTGGGAAGAGGCCCGTTCGGCATGTCGCACGTACAGGAACATACCCGCATGGCTCGCGCCGCTACCGTCCTCAAGAATGCACCGTCCATTTCCACGCCGTCGCGCGACGATTTCGCCGCGATGCTGGAGCAGAGCTTCCAGACCCAGTCGCCCCAGGAAGGCCAGGTCATCAAGGGCACCATCGTTGCCATCGAAAACGACTTCGCCATGGTCGATGTCGGTCTCAAGACCGAGGGCCGCATCGCCCTCAAGGAATTCGCCATGCCGGGCGTGCCCGCCGACATCAAGGTTGGCGACACGGTCGAGGTCTATCTGGAGCGTGTCGAGAATGCGCTGGGTGAAGCCATCCTGTCGCGCGACAAGGCCCGCCGCGAGGAAAGCTGGATCAAGCTGGAACGCGCCTTCAACGACCAGACCCGCGTCACCGGCGTGATCTTCGGCCGCGTCAAGGGCGGCTTCACCGTCGACCTCGACGGCGCCGTGGCCTTCCTGCCCGGTTCGCAGGTCGATGTGCGCCCGATGCGCGATGTCGGCCCGCTGATGAACCAGCCGCAGCTGTTCCAGATCCTCAAGATGGATCGCCGCCGCGGCAACATCGTCGTCTCCCGCCGCGCCGTGCTCGAAGAGCGCCGCGCCGAGGAGCGCACCTCGCTGGTCGCCAGCCTGGTCGAGAAGCAGGTTGTCGAGGGCGTGGTCAAGAACATCACCGACTATGGCGCCTTCGTGGATCTGGGCGGCGTGGACGGCCTGCTGCATGTCACCGACATCGCCTGGCGCCGCGTCTCGCACCCGACCGAAGTTCTCTCGGTGGGCCAGACCGTCACCGTGCAGATCATCAAGATCAACCATGAGACCCAGCGCATCAGCCTGGGCATGAAGCAGCTCCAGACTGATCCCTGGGAAGGCGTTTCGGCCAAGTACCCGGTCGGCGCCAAGTTCACCGGCAAGGTCACCAACGTCACCGACTATGGCGCCTTTGTGGAGCTGGAGCCGGGCGTCGAAGGCCTGGTCCATGTCAGCGAGATGAGCTGGGTGAAGAAGAACCTGGCCCCGTCCAAGCTGGTCGCGCCGGGCACCGATGTCGATGTGCAGGTGCTGGAAGTCGATTCCAACAAGCGCCGCATCAGCCTCGGCCTGAAGCAGACCCAGGAAAATCCCTGGAACGCCGTGGTCGCCGAGCATCCGGTGGGCAGCATCATCGAGGGCGAGATCAAGTCCATCACCGAGTTCGGCCTGTTTGTCGGCATCGACAGCGAGATCGACGGCATGGTGCACCTCTCCGACCTGAGCTGGACCGAAGCCGGCGAGGACGCCATCAAGGCCTATGAGAAGGGCCAGACGGTCAAGGCCAAGATCCTCGACATCGATATCGAGAAGGAGCGCGTCTCCCTCGGCATCAAGCAGCTGGAAGAAGGCCCGGCCCGTGCCTCTGGCGGCGCTGCTGCCTCGGCCGGTTCCACCGGCGGTGGCCTGCGCAAGAACCAGGTCGTCACCGGCACGGTCACTGAGGTCAATGACGGCGGCATCGAAGTGGAACTCGAAGGCGGCGTTCGCGCCTTCATCCGCCGCGCCGACCTGGCCCGCGACCGCAACGATCAGCGTCCTGAGCGTTTCGGCAATGGCGACAAGGTCGATGCGCTGGTCACCTCGGTGGACAAGGCCAGCCGCAAGGTCAGCCTGTCAATCAAGGCCAAGGAAATCTCGGAAGAGCGTGAAGCCGTTGAGCAGTTCGGCTCATCGGACTCCGGCGCTTCGCTGGGCGACATCCTGGGCGCGGCCCTGAAGAAGAAGACCAAGAAGGGTGATCCGGAATAAGGTTCCATAGACCTTTCACCGGTCGTCCAGAGGTACGAAAAGGCGCGGAGCGATCCGCGCCTTTTCGTTTTTCCACAGAATCGCTTTAGGTTCGGCAATCCAAAACCTAGAGGGATTTGTTTCATGGCTAAGAAGAAGAAAGGCGCGCTTGCTAAGCGCGCGAACGAACTGAAGTCTGCGGTTGCCGACCTGTATGCCGCCGTGGTGCCGGGCGCGGCTCCCAAGAAGAAGGCGAAGAAGAAGAAGTCCAAGAAGGCCAAGGTCGTGAAGGCCGCGAAGAAGGCCGTCAAGGGCGTCAAGAAGGCCGTGAAGAAGGCTGCCAAGAAGGTCGCCAAGAAGAAGGCCAAGAAGAAGAGCAAGAAGAAGTAGTCGTCCCGCAAGGGAAGGCCAAAAAGGCGCGCTCCGGTACCCGGGGCGCGCCTTTTTCCTTGGGCAATACCGGGCTAGGATCGCCCGATAACAATCATGGGGGGATTTCACATGCGCATGTTCTGGCTCGCCGCCGCATCCGTGGCGCTTCTGTCGAACGCGGCCATGGCGGCGGGCGACACTGATGCCTTCCGCCATCTGACCAGGGAACAAGCCTTTGCCCTGGTCGCCAAGCCCGATCCCGCCGGCAAGCCGGTTTCGAATTATCTCGCCCGGCATGACGATTTCAGCGAGGCGGTGATCCAGCGCACCCGCTCGGGCGATGTCGAGGTCCATGAGCTCTACAGCGACTATATGGTGATGGTGGAGGGGACGGGCACGCTGACCATCGGCGGCACGCTCAAGAACCGGCGCGCCAAGCCGGACGGATCGAAGGGCGAATGGCTGGCGGACTCTTCCAGCGGCGGCAAGGTCTATGACCTCAAGCCGGGCGTGATGGTGACCGTGCCCAAGGGTATGCCGCACTGGGTGCAGCTGCCCAAGGGCGGCACACTCAAATACATCTTCTTCAAGCGCAAAGGCTGAGACTGGCCCGAATCGGCGCGTTCCGGCGGGGTTTAGGGCCCGCCGGGCCGCCGTTACCGCCCAAAAATGCGGCCAGTGGCCCGTTTCCGCGTCGGATTCAGACCCAAAACCCAAAAAAGGCTGATTTTTCAGGCGGTTCCCGTTGACGCACCGCAATCGCTCTGACACTTTACCCACAGGCCGGGGTCAACCGGCGTGGGGCACTCATGATCAAGTCCGAACTGGTCGCGCGTCTTACCGCTCGCTATCCGCATCTCTATCACCGGGATGTGGAACGCATCGTCACCACCGTGCTGGATTCCATCAGCAAGGCGCTGGCCCAGGGCCATCGCGTCGAGCTGCGCGGTTTCGGCGCGTTTTCGGTCAAGGTTCGTCCCAGCCGCATGGGCCGCAATCCCCGCACCGGCGAGCCGGTTTCGGTGGGCCAGAAGCGCGCGCCCTTCTTCCGCACCGGCAAGGAACTGCGCGAGCGGCTGAATGGCGGAAAATCCGACGGACAGCCCTGACCCTGCCGTGATACGGCTTGGGAGCGACGGCCAAGCAGGCCGTGCGGTATTACCGCATGGCCGTCAGCGTTAGGTCGCGCGACCCAAAAAAGAATCCTGCCGAAGCCATGAATCCAATTTACGTCGCCCTCGACACCCCCGATCTCGAATACGCCCTCAGCCTGGCCTCGCGCGTGGCGCCGCATGTTGGCGGCCTGAAGCTGGGCATGGAGTTCCTCGCCGCCAACGGGCCGCAAGGCATCCGCGAATTCGAGAAATTCGGCCTGCCGATCTTCGCCGACACCAAGTTCCACGACATTCCCAACACCGTGGCGGGCGCGGTGCGCGCCACTGCCGCGCTGGGCGTCCATATCGTCAATGTTCACGCCGCGGGCGGCGAGGCGATGCTGAAGGCGGCGCGCGATGCGGCGAAGTCTATCAGTCCCAAGACCAAGGTGATCGCCGTCACCGTGCTCACCAGCCTTGCGGATGGCGACCTGATGGCCGTGGGGCAGGCTATACCGGCGCGCGACCAGGTGTTGCGTCTCGCCGCGCTGACCAAGGCGTGCGGTCTGGATGGCGTGGTTTGCTCGGCGCACGAAATCGCACCGATCCGCGCCGCGCTGGGCGAAGACTTTATGCTGGTAGTGCCGGGCATCCGTCCCGCCGGCGCCGCGCTGAGCGACCAGAGCCGTGTCATGACCCCGATCGAGGCGCGCGACGAAGGCGCCTCGATCCTGGTGATCGGCCGCCCCATCACGGCAGCGGCCGATCCCGGCGAAGCGGCCCGCGCCATCGCGGAAAGCCTTGGCCACTGAACGGCTTAGGCGTGTTTGCTTGATTTTGGGGTTCCCAGAGCCCATACACCCCTGACCATGGCCATATCCGTGAAAATCTGCGGCCTGACCAGCGCCGAAGCGGCGGATGCCGCCATGCGCGCAGGCGCAGCCTATGGCGGGCTGATGTTCCATCCCGCTTCGCCCCGCAACCTGTCGCTGGACGCAGCCTGGAGCATCGCCAGCGCTATGCGCGGCAAGCTCAAGATGGTGGCGGTGGTTTCCGATGCCGATGACGACACATTGGCGGCGATCATCGAAGCGGTGCGGCCTGATTATCTGCAACTGCACGGCAGCGAAAGCGTCGCCCGCACCCAGGACATCCGCGTGCGCTTCGGCGCCGTGATCAAGGCGCTGCCCATCGCGGAGGCCTCCGACTTCGACGCGGTAAAGCCTTATGAAGCGGTGGCCGACATGCTGCTGTTCGACGCCAAGCCGCCGAAAGGCGCAGAGCGCGCGGGTGGCCATGGCAACGCCTTCGACTGGACGTTGCTGAAGGGCCGCAATTTCAACAAGCCCTGGTTCCTGGCCGGTGGCCTCGATCCCGACAATGTCGCGCGCGCCATCGAATTGTCGGGCGCAGGCATGGTCGATGTCTCCTCTGGCGTCGAAAGCGCCCCCGGCGTGAAAAGCGCCGACCGCATTTCCCAGTTCATCGCCGCGACGCGGCATCCGGTGCAGGCATGACGATCAGTAATTCCCTCCGCAGCGGCCCCGACCTGACCGGCCATTTCGGCGCCTATGGCGGCCGCTTCGTCGCCGAGACGCTGATGCCGCTCATTCTCGAACTGGAAGCCGCCTACGAAGCGTCGAAGAAGGACCCGGAATTCCAGGCCGAACTCGACGGCCTGCTGAAGCATTATGTCGGCCGCGAAAGCCCGCTCTATTTCGCCGAGCGCCTGACCAGGCATTTCGGCGGCGCTAAGATCTATCTCAAGCGCGAGGACCTCAATCACACCGGCGCGCACAAGATCAACAATTGTCTGGGTCAGATCTTGCTCGCCCGTCGCATGGGCAAGACCCGCATCATCGCCGAGACCGGCGCGGGCCAGCATGGCGTCGCCACCGCCACCGTGGCGGCGCGTTTCGGCTATCCCTGCACCGTCTATATGGGTGAGGTCGATACCGAACGGCAGAAGCCGAACGTCTTCCGCATGCATCTGTTGGGCGCGGAAGTGCGGCCCGTCAGTTCGGGCTCGCGCACCCTGAAGGATGCGATGAATGAGGCGCTGCGCGACTGGGTCGCCAATGTGAGCGACACCTTTTACATCATCGGTTCGGCGGCGGGCCCGCATCCCTATCCGGCGATGGTGCGCGATTTCCAGACCGTCATCGGCAAGGAAACCAGGGCCCAGATGCTGGAACGCGAAGGCAGGCTGCCCGACCTGGTGATCGCCTGTGTCGGCGGCGGCTCCAACGCCATCGGCATGTTCCATCCCTTTCTCGATGACGCGAATGTGGAAATCCATGGCGTCGAAGCGGCGGGCGACGGCGTCGATACGCCCCGCCATGCCGCGACGCTCTCCAAGGGCTCGCCCGGCGTGCTGCATGGCGCGCGCTCTTACCTGCTGCAGGACAGCGACGGCCAGATCGCCGAAGCCCATTCGATCTCGGCGGGGCTCGACTATCCGGGCGTCGGCCCGGAACATAGCTGGCTGAAGGACAATGGCCGGGTGAAGTATCACTCCGTCACCGACAAGCAGGCGCTGGAGTCGTTCCAGCTCTTGTCCAAGCTGGAAGGCATCATCCCGGCGCTGGAATCGGCGCACGCCATCGCCCATGCCGGGCGCGTGGCGGGCCAGATGCGCCCCGACCAGTCCGTCGCCATCTGCCTGTCGGGCCGCGGCGACAAGGACATCTTCTCCGTCGCCGACGCGCTGGGAGCCAAGCTGTGAGCCGGGCATATTCAAATGAGTAGATTGGCCGCGAAATTCGCCGAACTGAAGAAGGCAGGCCGCAGCGCCTTCATTCCCTTCGTCAGCGCCGGCGATCCCAACATGGAAATCTCGCTGGCGATCCTCGATGCGCTGCCTGCCTGCGGCGCCGACATCATCGAGTTGGGCATGCCCTTTTCCGATCCCATGGCCGACGGTCCGGCGGTGCAGATGTCCTCGACCCGCGCCATCGCGGCGGGCGCGACGATGCCGCGCGTGATCGAGCTGGTGCGCAAGTTCCGCAAGAAGGACAACAAGACCCCCATTGTGCTGATGGGCTATTTCAATCCCATCCATGCCTATGGCACCGCCAAGTTCGCGCGCGATGTGGCGGCGGCGGGCGTCGATGGCCTGATCGCGGTCGATCTTCCCATCGAGGAAGACGAAGTGCTGCGCCTGCCGGCGGCGGCGCAGGGCGTCGATCTGGTCCGCTTCGTCACCCCCACCACCGACGAAGCGCGCCTGAAGCGCATCCTGGAAGCCGCCAGCGGCTATCTCTATTACGTCTCGGTGGCGGGCGTGACTGGCACCAAGAGCTTCACCGAAAGCGACGTCGCCGCCGCTATCGCCAAGGTGCGCGCCGCCACGAATCTTCCCGTCGCGGTGGGCTTCGGCATCAAGACGCCGGAACAGGCTGCCACCATCGCCCGCCTGGCCGATGGCGTGGTGGTGGGTTCCGCCATCGTGACCAAAATCGCGGAAACCCAGGGTCAGGCCGCCGAAACCGTGGTTAAGGCGGTGACCGACCTTTGCACTTCGCTGGCGCAAGCCACCCACAATTCTGCTAAGGTGACGGCATGAACTGGATCACCAATCTGGTGCGGCCCAAGATCAAGGGCCTGATGGCGGGCAAGCCCGCGCCGGGCAGCAGCACGCCGGAGAATCTCTGGCGCAAGTGTCCGTCCTGCGCCGAGATGATCTTCCATCGCGACCTGATCGCCAACCAGTATGTCTGCACCAAGTGCGCGCATCACATGCGCATCGGCCCGGCCGAGCGCTTCGCCTACACCTTCGACGCGCACAGCTTCACCGAATTGCCGCCGGTGGCGGTCAAGGCCGATCCGCTGCAATTCAAGGCCGACAAGAAATACGCCGACGAGATGAAGGCGGCCAAGGTCAAGACCGGCCGCTCCGAAGCCTTCAGCGCCGCGCGCGGCACCATTGACGGGTTGCCGGTGATGGTGGGCGTGCAGGCGTTCGATTTCCTGGGCGGTTCGCTGGGCATGGGCGTGGGCGAGGGCTTTGTCGCTGCCGCCGAAGCCGCCGTGGCCGACAAGCGGCCCTTCGTGCTCTTCGTCGCGTCCGGCGGCGCGCGCATGCAGGAAAGCATGCTGTCGCTGATGCAGATGCCGCGCACGACCATCGCGGTGCAGTTGCTGAAGGAAGCGGGCCTGCCTTATGTGATCGTGCTGACCGATCCCACCTTCGGCGGCGTCTCGGCCTCCTATGCCATGCTGGGCGACATTCAGTTCGCCGAACCCGGCGCGCAGATCGGTTTTGCCGGCGCCCGCGTCATCGCCCAGACCATCCGCGAGAAGCTGCCGGAAGGCTTCCAGCGCGCCGAATATCTGCTCAAGCACGGCATGCTGGACATGGTGGTGCACCGCCACGAGGTGCGCGAGACGCTGTCGCGGCTCTTGCACCTGCTGATGAAGCAGCCGCGCTCCAAGGCCAAGAAGCTGCCACCGCCGTCTCTCCCCAAGAACGGCAATGGCAACGGGCACGCCGTTTCGGCATGACGCTGGCGACACGTAGCGACGCCATTCTTGAGCGCCTGCTGTCGCTGCATCCCAAGAAGATCGACCTGGCGCTGGACCGCATCCGCCGCCTGCTGGCCGCGCTGGGCGACCCGCAGGACAAGCTGCCGGCCGTCATCCATGTCGCGGGCACCAACGGCAAGGGCAGCGTCTGCGCCTTTTCCCGCGCCATGCTGGAAGCGCAGGGCCTGCGCGTCCACATGCACATCTCGCCGCATCTGGTGCGCTTCCATGAGCGCATAAGGCTGGCGGGCGAACTCATCAGCGAAGAAGAACTGTGCGACACGCTGATGGAAGTGGAGCGCGTCAATGCAGGCGCCCCCATCACCTTCTTCGAGATCACGGCGGCGGCCATGTTCCTGTCCTTCGCGCGTCATCCCGCCGATGCGGTGGTGCTGGAAGTGGGGCTGGGCGGCACCTTCGACGCCACCAACGTCGTGAAGCATCCGGCGATGACGGTGATCCAGCCCGTCGGCCTCGACCACCTCGAATTTCTCGGCAACGATTTGGCCGGGATCGCGCGCGAGAAGGCGGGCATCATCAAGAAGGGTTCGCCCCTGGTGGTGGGGCCGCAGGACGATGTGGCGCTGAACGAAATCCTGTCGCGCGCCGACCGGCTCAGCGTTTCCGCTTTCGTCTTCAACCAGGATTTCGCGGCGCGGCAGGAACATGGCCGCATGGTCTATGAGGATGGCGACGGGCTGCTCGACCTGCCGCTGCCCAAGTTGATCGGTCGCCACCAGATCGAGAATGCCGGCGTCGCCATCGCCGCCCTGCGCCATGCGCGCATTTTTAATGAGAAGAGGGGGGGCTGGGGCAACGATGCCGCCATCGAGCGTGGCCTTGCCACGGTGGATTGGCCCGGACGGCTGCAGCGCCTGCATCATGGCCCGCTGGTGGAAGCCGCGCCCAAGGGCGCCGAAGTCTGGCTGGATGGTGGCCACAATCCGCACTGCGCGGCTGCCGTCTCCCGCACCATCGCCGATCTGGAAGAGCGGGGCGAACGTCCGCTCTATCTGGTCTGCGGCATGCTGCGCACCAAGGACGCGGCGGGCTTCCTCAACGCCTTTCGCGGCCTGGCGCGGCATGTCGTGACGGTGGAAATTCCGGGCGAGCCCGCGTCGCTGGGCGCCGGCGCGCTCTATGACGCCGCCCGCGAAGCCGGGCTGGATGCCGCGCCGGGCGAAGATCTGGAAGACGCCATGCTGCAGATCGCGGCGCGCGCCCATATGGATCGCCACGAAGCGCCGCCGCGCATTCTGATCTGCGGATCGTTATACTTGGCGGGCAGGGTGCTGGCGGAAAACCGCTAGCCGCAAAAAAAAGGGTGGCCGAAGCCGCCCTTTTTTTTGCATCAGATCAGATCGAAGATTCGATCCATTCCTTGATCTTCGACTTGGGCAACGCGCCGACCTTGGTGGCGGCGACCTGACCCTGGCTGAAGATCATCATGGTGGGGATACCGCGCACGCCATACTTGGTCGGCACATGCGGATTCTCGTCGATGTTGATCTTGGCGATGGTGACCTTCTCGCCCAGCTCGGCGGAGAGTTCGTCCAGCGCCGGGGCGATCATGCGGCACGGCCCGCACCACTCCGCCCAGAAATCCACCAGCACAGGCTTCTTGGAATCCAGCACATCGGACTGGAAGGAAGCGTCGGTGACTTTCACAGTGTCGGCCATGGTATTTCCTCGCAAAACTGGAGCCAATATTTAGGTACGGAACCTATCCCGATCAAGCGGCGCCGCCAAACCGGGCCATTTGCCGGTCCAGAATGGCGTCCGACAGGCGCAGCAGGCGGGGGCCGTCGGTGTAGAGCAGCCCGCAGACGATTCGCTTGCCCGGAAACACCTTGGCTGCGGCGGCGCGGTAGAGCGCCATCTGGCCGAGATAGACCGCCGGAACCTGGGCCTCGGCGGCAGGTGGGGGGCGGTTGGTCTTGAAGTCCAGGATCAGCACTTCGTCGCCCGAGACGGCCAGGCGGTCCACCCGGCCATTCACCCGTGCGCCGTCACCCAATTCTGGCAGGTTTGCCACCAGTCCCGCTTCAGCCCGGCTGGCGGGCCCGAAGGCGGCGACGAAATCGGGATGATCGAGCACGGCGAGTGTCTCCGCCGCCAGTGCTTCGGGATCGGGCAGGCCCTTGGCCGTGATGAAAGCCAGGGCGAGGCGCAGGCGATCCTGCGGCGCGACGTCCGGCAGTCGCGCCAGCAGCGCATGCACGACAAGGCCGCGCTTGAAACGCTGCGCCCCGCCCCCCAGCGGCGATTGCGCGGGCGTGGCATCCACCGCATCGGAAGGCCGGATCAGGCGCGGCGCAGCGGGCTCCGGCGGCGCGGGCTTGCGCATCCAGCTGGGCAGGGCGGCGGGCGGCGGCGGCGCGGCGGCGCGGGGTCCGGTTTCGGTTTCCAGCGTGCCATGGGTGAAGATCTCGCCATCGCCGTGTGACACCGGCGCCCCCAGGCTCTTCGCCGCCGCTTCGGTCAGCGCATACCAGCTGTTGGCGCCCGCGCCGCGCGCACCGGCAAAGCCGCAGACGTAAAGCCGGTCACGCGCCCGCGTCAGCGCGACATAGAGCAGGCGGCGATGTTCCTTCAGCACTTCTTCATCGGCAGCGGCCTTGGCGCCTTGCACCAACTGCGGCGCTTCCTCGCGCGGCAGCGGAAACAGCGCCTCGCCTTCCGGCGTGAAGATCAGGCCTTCATGGCGGTGCAGGCCACCGGCCTGGCCGGTGGTGTCGGGCAGGATGACGATGTCGGCTTCCAGACCCTTGGCGCCATGCACCGTCATCACCCGCACTTCGTCGCGGCCGCGTTCCATGTCGCGCTTGATCTCGGTGCCGCCGCGCGCGACCCCGTCGAGAAACCCTTCCAGCGACGGCGACTGGCCGCGCTCATGCGTCAGCGCCAGCGTCAGGAATTCGTCGATGGCGTCGGCGGCTTCCGCCCCCAGCCTTTCCAGCAATTTTGTCTTGCCGCCGCGCGCCGACAAAGCATGGGAATAGAATTCGAAAGGCGGGGCCTGATCCGCAAGTCCCAGCATCTCTGCCAGGAAGGCATGCGCGGCGGCGAATTCGGTTTTCGCCTGCGCCGCCGCCAGCGCGCTCCACAGATCGCCCTTGCGCGGCTGCGCGAGATCATAGAGCGCCTCTTCGGACAGGCCGCAAAGCGGCGAGCGCAGCAGCGCCGCCAGGTTGAGATCATCCTGCCGTTGCAGCACGAAGCGCCCCAGCGCCATCAGATCCATCACCGCGATCTGCTCGGTCAGGCGAATGCGGTCGGCCCCCGCCACCGGAATGCCGCGCTGTTTCAACTGCCGGATCACTTCGCCGCCGAACGGCTCGCGCCGGGGCAGCAGGATCATGATATCGCGCGGCGCGATGGGCCGATCATGGTCCGGCAGCCGCGCGCCACTGTTTATCCAGCTGGCGATGCGGTCGGCCACCTGCTGCGCCAGCCGCGCCGCCGGGCTTTCGTCCTGCACCGCGTCCACCGGCAGCCACGGATCGATCGCGTCTTTGCCCTGCGGCATCAGCGCGGGCCAGAACTCGACGCCGCCGCGGGCGGTCTTGCGATGGGCTTCGTGGCGGATGACCGCGCCGCCAAAGGTGAGGCCGGATCGCGCCGCCTCGCTCTCGAACACTTTGTCCACGAATTCCAGGATGTGCGGCGCGGAACGGCGCGATGTGATCAGGGGCTGGGTGCGCAGTTCATGGCCCGCCGCGGCCAGACGCTCCGCGAACAGGCTGCGGTTGCGTTCGAACTGGCTGGGGTCGGCGCCCTGGAAGCTGAAGATGGATTGCTTCTCGTCGCCCACCGCGAAAATGGTGCGCAGGCCGGGGCGGCTGGAATCGGAGAAGAACTCCTCCGTCAGACGGCGCACAATGTCCCACTGCTCCGGGCTGGTGTCCTGCGCCTCGTCGATCAGCACATGGTCGATGCCGTCATCCAGCTTGTAGAGCACCCATTGCGCCGCGCCGCTGCGCGCCAGCAGGTTGCGGGTTCCCACGATCAGATCGTCATAGTCCAGCCGCCCCGCCAGCCGCTTGGCGCGGGCATAGGACTCGCGCACCGACGCGATGACAGTGAGGGCGGCTTCCGCCAGCGCGGCGGCGCGGGCGGCGCGGTGCCGTTCATGGGCGGCGCAGTAATGCTGCTGCAGGGTGGAAAGCCAGGCCAGCAGGTCCGGCCTCTTCTTCTGCAACGGCGCCGTCGCCAGCTTGGGGCGCGGCGAGTCCTTGCTGTCGAAGAACAGGCTGTAGAACGCCGCGAAGCGGGCCTCTTCATCCGTGGCCGCCAGCGCCGCCGCGATGTACCCCGCATACTTCACATCTGTCGTGCCGCCCGCCGCCAGCCAGCCCTGCGTCGCTTCCAGAATTGTGATGTCCCGCGCCAGCAGGCCGCAGAAATCCACGGCGATGCTGTATTCGTCCTCGTCTCCGGGCACGCCATGCGCCCGGCGCGCCAGAATGGCGGGGGTTTCGCCATTCGCCAGCAGCCGGTCCAGCCTGCGGCGGTCGCCGCCCAGCGCCGAGTCGAGTATCTGCGTCATGCGGAATTCGCCTGCTTCCACCGCCAACCGCGTCACGGCAGCGGCGAGGGCGGCATCGCCCGCACCGGCGCGTTCCAGCACATGCTGGCGTGCTTCGGCGATCATCTCGCGCGCCGTCTGTTCCTCCAGCACTTCGAAGCCCGGCGTCACGCCCGCTTCCAGCGGAAAGCGCGACAGCACGATCTGGCAGAAGGCATGCAGGGTGAGAACCTTCAGGCGGCCGGGTGTTTCCAGCGCCTGCGCGAACAGCCGCCGCGCCTTGGGCAAGTCATCAGCCGTGCCGCCGATATCCGCGATCTTGGCGCTGAGTTCGCTGTCGCCCAACATCGCCCATTCGCCCAGCTGCCGGAACAGGCGGTCCTGCATTTCCGCCGCCGCAGCGCGCGTGAACGTCAGGCACAGAATCTTCTGCGGCTTGGCGTCGGCCAGTAGCAGGCGCGCCACGCGGTTGGCGAGGGTATAGGTCTTGCCAGATCCGGCATTGGCAGAGACCCAGGCCGAAATGGCGGGATCGGAAGCGTTGGCGGAGGCGTCGCTCATGCGCCCTCCGTCGCGGACCATTCGCGCACCCGCGCCAGATGGTCATAATCGCCTTCGCTGCCGGTGCGGAACGGCATGACGCGCGGGTAATAGGCGGTGGCGGGATCGTCGAAGCGTTCGACGCGCTGCTTCAGCCGCGCCAGCGCTTCCGCCGCCAACACCGCGCCATCGCGGATGATGGTGGGATCGGCGGCGCGCTTGCCATCCGCCAGGCTGAGATAGATTAGTTCGTCCGCCGTCAGCCGTCCGATGCCAAAGGCATCTTCCGCCAGCATCGCGGCTTCCAGCGGCAATTGCGGCGCGATCATTTCCGTCACCTGGGTCGGCGTCGGGGTGCGGCCGCTCTTGTAATCGAGAATGACGGCGCTGCCGCCCTGCATAAGGTCGATGCGGTCGGCGCGGCCGGTAAGGGTGAAGTCGCCGCCGCTGCTGCGGAAGGTGAGGCGGCCTTTCAGTTCGACATGCGGCGTCGCCAGGGTGGCGCGGCGCATCCGTTCGACTTTCAGGAAGCCGCGCGCCGCGCTGGCGAAGCGTGGCAGCCACACCGCCTGGGCGGCATGCGGGATGCCGTCCTGCGCGAACAGTCCGGCGGCGATGGCGATGAGCTGTTCTTCTGCATCTTCTGGCAGGTCCTTGGGGTGCCGCCGCACGAATTCTTCCACCGCTCCGTGCAGGATGGTGCCGCGTTCCAGCGGCCCCACCGCTTCATCCAGCGGATCGAGCGGCCGCAGCCGCAGCACATGCCGGGCGTAGATCGCGTAAGGATCGCGCAGCCAGGTTTCGATCTCCGTCACCGACAGGCTGCGGGGCCGCACGTCCACAGGCGGGCGCGGCGCCGGGCGGCGCAGCCGCTGCAGGGGCGGCGCGGCGGCCAGTTGCTGCGCCAGAGGGCCATAGGGTGTGCGCGGCGGCAGAAGATATTCGAGACTCTTCTGTTCCTTCGGCAGGCCGGGGTTGAGGCCGATCAGCAACTGCTCCAACCGTTGCAGCCAGCGCGACGGCACGCTGGGCGCGCCATCCGCTTTCAGCGAACGGGTCAGCAGCACTTCCGGCCCGGCGGCGAGCATGGCGAAATCGTGCGCCGCCAGGCCGATGGCGCGTTCCGGCTGCTCCAGTCCCAGCGTCGCGCGCATGGGGCGTGAGAACCAGGGATCGGCCGCCGCGCCGCGCGGCCAGCCATTTTCGTTCAGCCCGCCCAGGATGGTGAGGTCGAAACTTTGCAGCCGCGCTTCCAGCGGGCCCAGGATGGACAGGCGCGGATGCTGGCCGAAGGCGCTGCGCACCGGCTGGCCCAGCGCCAGCCGCCGGAACAAAGGCGCGTAGGAGGACGGTTCGATAGGTGGCAATTCTACACCCGTCGAGTTGCGTTCCGCTGCCAGTCGCAATTGGGCGGTAAATTGTGCCGCCTTTTCACCATCGCTTTTCGACCAGAGCAGGCAGGTTTCAGCGTCGTCGCAGGCCAGCGCTTCCGCTGCGGCCAGATGCGCTGCGATCAGGTCCGTCAGCGCCGCGTCGCTGCCCGCGAAAAGCGTCTCCAGTGGGGCAAGAATTTCGGCGATACCAGTCCACCAGTCCTGAAGCGCCTTGCGGGCGGATTTTTCTGTGTCGGACGCGTCCTTCCGCAGGGGCCGCTGCAATCGCTGCGTGATCCCGTTCAATCCCGGATCGGGACGCGGGCCGCGCAACGCCAGATCGAGCGCCCGCGCCATACTGCGGAATTCCGCCGGGTCCTGGCCGCGCCGTGCAAATGGATGCTTCAGCAGCGCCAGCAGCGGCGGCGGCGCGAAGCGCGCTGCCGCCGCTTCCGCCACCAAGCAGAGAAACGCGCCCGCGCCGGTGTGGGCCAGCGGGCGTCCGGCGCTGTCGTCGATGACGACATCCCAGCGTTTCAGTTCGGCGGCGACACGGCGCGCCAGACTGCGATCGGGCGTCACCAGCGCGGCGCTCTTGCCGGGCGTTTCCAGCGCGTGCCGCAGCGCCAGGGCGATGGCCAGCGCTTCCTGCCCCGGATCGTTGGCGAGCAGCACCGAAAGACCTTCCAGCCCGGCGGCAAGATCGCCGCCGCCGCGTTCCACCAGCGCCCGCCAGGCATCGGTGGTGGGGGCAGGGCGCAGGGTTTCGCTCAGCAGGTGTTCGCGCGCGGGATTGGCCGCGCCGCCGTCCCAATCTTCCACGCTGTCGCGGGTTGCGCCGATGCGGTCCAGCAACTGCTTCAGGCCATATTGGGGATGCCCGGGATCAAGCGTCTCCCAACTGGCGTCATCCAGCGTCCGATCCAGCCCTGGCAGCACCACCGCGCCGTTGGGAAGATGCGCGATCACTTTCAGCAATTCGCCAGTGGCGGGGATAGAGCCGGTGGAGCCCGCCGCAATGATCATGCCTTCCGGCGGCGCGGCCTGCAGCCGCCGCGCCAGCGCCGCCAGCGCCGCGTTGCGATGGGCGGCGACGTCGATCCGGCCTTCATCCGCCAGGATCGCGGGCCATCGTTCATAGAGCCAGGCGAGAAAGCCCCCGACCTCCTGCCAATGCTCGGCCAGTTGCAGCGGCGCCAGACCGGCCAGCTGCGCCGGATCGGCGCCCTGACGTTCGAATTCGTCCAGCATCAGCGCCAGTTGCGCCGCCAGCATGGCCGCCTGCGCGAAACCGATGGGGCCGCGCGCCTGCGCGTGCCAGCGCTGCACCAGATGCGCCAGCAGCAACTGCCGCCGCAGCGGATCGAGCGCGGGCGTCAGGTCGATGTCGCTGTCGGCATCGAACAGCAGATCGTCTTCATCGACATCGCCCAGGGCGCGGAACTGGGGCAGCAGCGCGGCTCCGCCCAGTTCGCGCGCGAAGGCATCGCCGAAGCTGCGCGCGGCGCGGCGGGTGGGCAGATAGATGGTGACGCCCGACAGCGCCAGCGGATCGTCGCCCACGCCGTATGCGTGAGCGGGAGGCGCACTTTTGAGCCGTGCTGCAAGTCCCTTGGCCAGCGTGGCGGCGAAAGGCGCGCTGGCGCCGATGGTGAAGAGCTTGGGTGTGCTGCCGCTCACGCCGGCAGCTTGGCCAGATAGGCCTCGGCCTCGTCGCGCGCCTGCGGCGTGCCGACATGAATCCAGACGCCGTCCAGCCGCGTGCCGAACAGGCGCTTTGCCGCGATGGCCCTGTTCCAGAGAATGTTGGTGGAGAATTCACCGGCGGGCGCACCGGCAAACAAACGCGGATGCACAATCTGCACCCCCGGATAGGCGAAGGGCGTGGAGGTGTGTTCGCCGGGACGCCCGATATGACCTTCCGCGTCCATGACGAAATCGCCGCGGCCTTCATAGCCCATCGCCGTCACCATCGACGCCATAAGCAGCAGTCCGTCCATCACATCCGGATTCCAGACCTCGATCATGCGGGAGATGGCGGCGGGCGCGATGCCTTCCACCCAGATGGAATCCGAATTGAGCACGAAGAAGGGTTCGTCGCCCAGCAGCGGTAGCGCCTTGACGATGCCGCCGCCGGTTCCCAGCAATTCGTCGCTCTCATCGGAATAGACAATCTCGATGTCTTTGCGCTTCGCCAGATGGGCGCGCAGCATGTCGGCCTTGTAGTGCAAATTGACCACGGCGGTCTGCACGCCTGCCGCCACCAGCCGGTCCAGGTCGTGATCGATCAGCGGCTTGCCCGCCACCGTCACCAGCGGCTTGGGCCGGTCATTGGTCAAGGGCCGCAGGCGGGTCCCCAGACCCGCCGCCATGATCATCGCTTTTTTAACGCTCACAGCCGTTTCTCGGGAGGAATCGTCCGATCATACCATGCCCGCAGCGAAGCCAGCGACGGGTGGGCGAGATCATGGTTCAGGTTGCCCCAGACGCGCGGCAGATAGCCGAGATAGCGCGGCTTGCCGTCGCGGCGGAACAGGCGGGCGAAGATTCCCACGATCTTGGCGTTGCGCTGGGCGGCGATGGCCGCCATTTCGGCGCGGAAACCGGCTTCGTCCACAGGCGTGCCCTGTGCTGTCATCATTTCGAGATAGTGCCGCACGGCGGCTTGCGCCACGGCCGGATCGACGTCGCGGCGCGCATCTTCCAGCAGCGAAACCAGATCATAGGCGTGGCTGCCCGCCACCGCGTCCTGAAAATCGATCAGGCCGGTGCGAGCCGCGCCGCTGCGCTGCGGCAGCCAAAGCAGATTCTGCGCATGATAGTCGCGGTGCACGAAGACGCTCGGGCTGGCCAGCACGGGAGCGAGGGCGCTGCGCCACAGGCCGCGATGCTCTTCCACTTCGTCGGCGGTGGCGGCGCGGCCCAGCGCATGCGGGAAAAACCATTCGGTGAGAAGATCGGCTTCGGCCAGCAGCGCGGTCTCGTCATAGGCGAAAAGCGGCTTGCCGCTGATCGCGTCCGGGGCGGGCCGTGCATGCAGCTTCGCCAGCACCTCCATGGCGCCGAGATACAGGGCGCGCTCGTCGCCGCCGCCATCCACCACCTGGTCGAACAGGCCGTCGCCCAAATCTTCCAGCACCATGAAGCCTGCTGCATTGTCGGCGGCGAAAACCTCCGGCGCGGACAGGCCCGCTTCCTTCAAATGGTTCGCCACGGCGGCGAAGCGGCCGATATCGGCCCCCGCCAGGCGCGCCACGGCGTTATAGCCCAGGGCGCGGCGTTCTTCGACGCTGGCATGGGCGAGCGCCACTGGCGTTTCCGCGCCCTGCGGCTGGTTCATCAACAGCGCGTTGCGTGCGCCATCGCGCAGCCGCGCATAGGAGCGGGTCGAGGCGTCGCCCGGGATCGGCGTCACCACCGCATCGCCCCAGCCCGACGCGGCCAGGAAATCGCGCAACTGATCTTCGCGTGTCATGCGATACCGTCCCACCGCGAAGGTCCGGTGATCTTCACCGCGCGCCCGCCATCTTCGATCCGCAGGCGCAGATGCAGCGTCCCGTCCGGCAGATATTCCGGCGCGCGTTCCGGCCATTCCACCAGCGCCGCGCCATCGTCCAGCGCTTCACGGAAGCCCAGCTCGAACAATTCGCGCGACGATTTCAGGCGATAGAGATCGTAATGTGCCACGGTCAGCGTCGCTGTCTCATAGGTCTGCACCAGGGTGAAGGTGGGGCTGGGCACATCCTCGGTCACGCCCAGCGCGCGCAGGATGTCGCGCGCCAGCGTCGTCTTGCCTGCGCCCAGATCGCCCCACAGCGCCACCGCATCGCCCGCGCGCAGGCGGGGCGCGATCCGGCCCGCCAGCAGGGCGGTGGCGGCAAGGTCGGGCAGCGCCAGTTCGGCGCGGAAGATGTCGGGAATGTCGGCCATCGCCGCCTGTTCTAACGTGCGTCGGGACAAGGGGAAAAGCCCTATTTGCGCGGCGTCCCCGAAGGATGCTACCGACGCCCCCGCATAGTCACAGACCCATGAGAATGTCCGAGAAAATCGTCATTATTGGCGCCGGTCAGGCCGCCATCCAGGCCGTCCAGTCGCTGCACGCCGAAGGCCATGCCGGCCCCATCACCCTGGTGGGCGAGGAAGCCTATCCGCCCTATCAGCGCCCGCCGCTCTCCAAGGCCTATCTGCTGGGCCAACTGGAGCGGCCGCGCCTGTTCCTGAAATCCGATGCCTATTATGGCGAAGCGGGCGTCGATCTGCTGCTGAACACCACGGCCAAGGCGATCGACCGTGCGGGCAAGACCGTGGAGCTGACCGATGGCCGCAAGTTGCCCTACGACAAGCTGCTGCTGACCACCGGCGCGCGGGTGCGCAAGCTGCGCTGTCCTGGCGCCGATCTGCCGGGGATTTTCTATCTCAAGTCCATCGCCGATGTGGACGCGCTGCAGGCGGCGTTCCTGCCGGGTGCGCGCATCGCCATCGTCGGCGCGGGCTATATCGGGCTTGAGGTCGCCGCCGTCGGCGCCAAGCGCGGATTGCAGGTGACGGTGTTCGAAGCGATGGACCGGGTGATGGCCCGCACCGTCTCGCCCGCGCTGTCGGACTTCTTCATGGCCGAACATGTGAAAGCGGGTGTCGATGTGAAGCTCAATACCGGCGTCGAAGGTTTCGAGGGCAGCGGCAAGGTCGAACGCATCCTGGCGGGCGGCAAGTCCCATGATGTCGATCTGGTGCTGGTGGGCATCGGCGTCATCGCCAATGACGAACTGGCGCGCGAAGCGGGTCTCGCCGCCACCGATGGCATCGTGGTGGACCGCAACGCCATGACCTCCGACTCCGCCATCTTCGCGGCGGGCGATTGCACCCGGCATTATGGCCGCGAGGGCACCCTGCTGCGGCTGGAATGCGTGCAGAACGCCATCGACCAGGCCAAGCATGCCGCCCTGGCCATGACCGGCAAGCCCAAGGATTATTCCGAAGTGCCGTGGTTCTGGTCCGACCAGTATGACCTCAAGTTGCAGATCGCCGGTCTGGCGCGGCCCAGCGACCGCTTGGTGGCGCGCGGCGATCCCGCGAGCCGCAAATTCTCGGTCTTCCATTTGCGCGACGGCAAGATCGCGGCGGTGGAAGCGGTGAACGCGCCGCAGGATTACATGATCGGCAAGAAGCTGATCGCCGAAGGCCGCGCCGTGCCGGCGGAAACGCTGGCCGACAGCGCCATTCCCATGAAGCAGATCGGGGTCTGACGGACATGAAGCGCGCCTTCAAGGCCACCTTCATCGAGGACAATGGTATCCCGCATACCATCGACGTTCCCGAAGGCTGGTCGCTGATGGAAGGCGCGGTCAAGCACCTGGTGCCGGGCATCGACGCCGATTGCGGCGGCGCCTGCGCCTGCGCCACCTGCCATGTCTATATCGAGCCCGACTGGACGGCAAAGCTGGAGCCCAAGAACGACGCGGAAGAAGCGATGCTCGACTTCGCGCCCGGCGTGAAACCCAACTCGCGGCTCTCCTGCCAGATCCGCATGACGGAATCTCTTGATGGGATCGTCATGCGCGTGCCGAAGAGCCAGCAGTAATCGCGTCAGAGATAAGCCGTCTTGCGGTCCGCGCTCTCGGTCGGCGGCTCATCGCCCGGCTGGATGCGGCGGGGCAGGTGGCAGCGCACGACGGTGCCGCCGCTCTTGCCGTCCTCGATTTCCACCCAGCCGTCATGCAATTCCATGAAGCGGTTGACCAGCGCCAGGCCCAGACCCGCGCCCGCGCGCGCCCCGGCGCGGCTCTTGGCCGAGAAGCGCTCGAACACGGTGGCCTTTACATCGGGCGCCAGGCCCGGGCCATTGTCTTCCACCGTGATCTGCACATCTTCGCCCACGATGCGGCCCGTCAGCGTCACGTCGCCGCCGCGCGGGGTGAACTTGAAGGCGTTGGACAGCAGATTGAAAACGATCTGGCGAATACGCCGCGCATCGGCCAGGAACGGGCCCGCATCCTCGTCCACCACCACGCTGAGCGTCAGGCCCATCTTGCCCGCCCATTCGCGGGCGTGGGACGCGACTTCTTCCAGCACGTCGTAAAGGTCGATGCGCTCCAGCTCCAGCCGCAGCGCGCCGGATTCCACCAGCGCCAGGTCGAGAATGTCGTTCACCAGGCTCTTGAGCGTGTTGGAGCCGGACACGATGGCATCGACATATTCGCGCTGCTGGTCATTGAGCGAACCGGGCGTGCCCGTCGCCAGATGCTCGGAAAAGCCCAGGATGGTGTTGAGGGGCGTGCGCAGCTCATACGACACATGCTTGATGAAGTCGCTCTTGAGCCGGTCGGCGGCTTCCAGCGCATCGCCGCGGTCGCGCAGCGCCTGCTCGATGCGGAAGCGGTCGGTGACGTCGCTGAAGGTGATCAGGCTGGCGCCATCGGGCAGGGGCGACTGCGCTACCGCCAGGATGGTGCGGTCGCTGCGCTCGATCTCGCCCAGGTCGCGCTTCTGCCCCATGCCGGAGACGACGCCCGATGTCAGCTTGTCCCACACGCCGGCCTCGCCGAAGCGCTCGGCGGCCAGCGAGGCGATCTCGCGCACATGCGGTTCGCGCTTCAGTTCGTCCTCGGTGAAATCCCACACCTTGCTGAAGGCGCTGTTGTGGAATTTGAGACGGCCATCGGGCCCGAACACCGCCACGCCTTCCTTCAGCGTGTCCAGCGTCGCGGATTTCACCTTCTGCGCCGTCTGGTAGCTCGACTCCAGCGCCAGCCGCTCGCTGACATCTTCATAGAGATAGGTTAGCCCGCCCGAAGGATGCGGCTGGGTGATGACGCTGATGGTCTGGCCGTGCGGCAGGTGCCATTGTTCTTCCTGGTTGGCGCCGCGCCCGGCTTCGTACAATGCAAGCCGCGCCTTCTTCCAGCCCTGCCAGTCGCGCTGTTCCGGCAGCTTGCGGCCTTCGCGCAGCCGGTCGAGGATTTCGCTGTCGCTAGGATGCTTGTCGAGGAAGCTTTCCGAAAGGCCCCACAGCCGGGCAAAGGCGCGGTTGTGGAAGGCCAGCTTCTGGTCGCGGCCGAAGATGGCGACGGCGGTGTGCAGCTTGTCCAGCGTGTCGGCATGGGCATCGACATGACTTTGTAGTCTTGCTTCCGCGCTCGCCAGATCGGTGACATCGACAGCGGTGCCGATGACGCCCGCATCGCCCAGCGGAATCTCGGTGAAAGACAAGGCGCGGCGCTGGCCGCCCACCACGGTGAAGCGCTTGGTCTCGACGATGCTGTTCTGGCCGCGTGCGCCTGCGGCCAGATCGCGCTCGCCCTTGTCCAGCGCCGCCTGGTTGATGCGCAAATCTTCCAGATCGGCCGCGCCCGCGCCCTTGAGGAAGGCATGGTTGCCCCAGGTCAGCGCCAGGCCCTTGTCGCGCAGCCATACCGGCGTTGGCAGGGCGTTGAGGATGGCCTTGTAGTCGGCGGCTTCGGCGCTGACGGTCGGCTCTTCCAGCCACACCGCCGCCATGCCGCCCACGGCGCGGCCGCGCGCGATCAGCTTGCGGCCATACGTGTCGCTCACCGGAATCTGGAACGCCGCGCCGCGATCCGACAGACCGTCAATGGCGCTGGAAAGCGCCAGCGCATCGGGGCCCTTGAGGCAGGATTGCAGCGCCTGTTCGCCGCCGCCATAGGAATAGGGCCCCGCGCCATCGCGGCCCCACACCACCAGCGGCTCGCGGCCTGCGCCCAGCAGCGCATCGCGCTCGCCCACGGCGGCCTTGGTGCGCGCGCCGGTTAGACGCAACGAGCGGCGCAGCTTGGCGGCGATGCGTTGTTCCGCCAGCGCCCACAGGCCTGCGGCGATGGCCAGCGCGACGCCGCCTGCCGCCAGGGCGCTCAGCACCACGATCTGTCCCGAGGTTCCCTGAAGGTCGGGCAAGGCGGCCAGGGCCGGCTGGGGCACAGCCATGAGGGCGCTGGCCGCAGCCAGCCCTATCCCCCAAACCCCCGGTCCCTTCCGGTGTCCCATTTTGGGACGGCCCCCGTTAACAGACCCGCCTGACGGCGAATCACTGTTGAATCAATAAGATACCGGCGAGACTCGGGTCCGCATAGGGATTGTGGTTAATAAATTATGAAAAACGAAATACGGGTCTGGGGGCCATATTTTGCGTCCTGTGGACAAATTCGCGAGTCCGATCAGGATGTTAAGAATTGCTAACCTCGCCAAGGAGATGCCAGGGGAAGCTGCCGTTGTAACCCTGCGGCGTGCCCGTTAGGTTCCGCCAGCGCGTACACTTACGGAAAAAGGCCCCAAGGGCCTTAGGGAGACACCATGAAAAAACTGCTTTTGTCGGCAGTCGCGGCCACCGTTTTCGCGGGCACCGCCGCCGTCCTGGCGCAGCAGGCCGCGCCGCCTGCCGGCGCACCCGCCGCCACGCCCGCGGCCCCCGCCGCCGCGGCAGGCCGTGGCCCCAATCCCCAGCAGCTGATGTTCACGAGCCGCTGCGCCACGTGCCATGGCACCGACCTTCAGGGCGCGCGCGCCCCCAGTCTGTTCAACCATGCATTGCTGAACCAGCGCACCGACGATCAGCTGCGCAAGATCATCCTGGAAGGCGATTCCGCCGTGGACATGCCCGCCTTCAAGGACACGCTGAGCGTGGACGAGGTCAACCAGCTCATCACCTTCCTGCGGGTGCAAGGCGGCAATATGCGTCCGCTGCCGGTCTTCACGATCGATCCCAATGGCCAGGTGCTGAAGACGCAGAAGCAGAATGTCCGCGTGGAAGTGGTCGCTTCCGGCCTCGACACGCCCTTCGGCATGTCCTTCCTGCCCGATGGGCGGCTGGTGATCAGCGAGCGTTCCGGCTTCATCCGCATCCTGGGCAAGGACGGAACGCTGAGCGAGCGGGTCAAGAACACGCCCACCGCCTGGGTGCGCCAGGATGGCGGCTATTTCGACATCATCGCCCATCCCAACTATGCGCGGAATGGCTGGATCTATCTGTCCTATTCGGAGCTCGTGCCCGGCTATTCCGGCCCGATGCCGCCGCCTGGCCTGGGCAACGCGCCAGCGGGCTTCGGCCCGCTGCCGCCGTCCAACACCCGCATTGTGCGCGGCAAGATCAACGCCAACAATGAGTGGGTGGAGCAGCAGGACATCGTCAAGCTGCCAAACGAACTCTATTCATCGCCGATCATCCATTACGGCCAGCGCTTCCTGTTCGATGGCAAGGGCCATCTCTTCTGGACGCTGGGTGATCGCGGCGATCCCGCCAACGGCCAGAACCTCTCCAACCCGATGGGCAAGATCCACCGCATCAACGATGACGGTTCGATCCCCAAGGACAATCCCTTCGTGGGTCAGAAGGATGTCTGGCCCTCGATCTGGACCTATGGCAACCGCAACCCGCAGGGCCTGAGCTACGATCCGCGCACCGGCCTCCTGTGGGAAAGCGAGCACGGCCCCACTGGTGGCGACGAGATCAACATCATTGAGAAGGGCAAGAATTACGGCTGGGCGGCGATCGCGGATGGTACCCTGGCGGGGATCACCGGCCGCAGCAGACCGGGTATGGAAAACCCGATCCGTTCCTATACGCCCTCCATCGGCCCCAGCGGTATCAGCTTCTATCTCGGGAACCGTTATCCCGGTTGGAAGAACAGCCTGTTCCTGACGGCGCTCACCGGCAACCGGCTGATCCGTTATGAGGTCAAGGGCCGCGAAATCCTCTCGGAAGAGACCATCTTCCAGAATTACGGTCGCACGCGGCAAATTCTGACCGGTCCCGATGGGCTTCTCTATGTGCTGGTGCAGAATCCGACAGGGCGTGGCACCAGCCTCGGCATGGCGGCACCGTCGCCGGGTGTCGTGCTCAGGCTGCAGCCTTTGCCCTGAGGCTCAGAAACGCGCAACAAAAAAGCCCCGGTCTCCCGGGGCTTTTTCATTTCTACAGATCGCTCTTAGTAGCGATAGGTATCCGGCTTGTACGGGCCGGCCTGCGGGATGGTGATGTAGTCGGCCTGCGCCTTGGACAGCACGGTAAGGTCGGCGCCGACCTTGCCCAGATGCAGGCGGGCAACCTTCTCGTCCAGCACCTTCGGCAGAACATAGACCTTCTTCTCGTACTTGCCGGTGTTCTGCCACAGTTCGATCTGCGCCAGGGTCTGGTTGGTGAAGCTGGCCGACATCACGAAGGACGGGTGGCCCATCGCGTTGCCCAGATTCACCAGGCGGCCTTCCGACAGCATGATGATGCGCTTGCCGTCGGCGAACTCGATTTCGTCCACCTGCGGCTTGATGTTGTGCCACTTGAGATTGCGGGTGGCGGCGATCTGGATCTCGCTGTCGAAGTGGCCGATGTTGCAGACGATGGCGCGGTCCTTCATCGCGCGCATGTGCTCGATGGTGATGACATCGACATTGCCGGTGGCGGTCACGAAGATGTCGGCCTTCGGGGCCGCCGTCTCCATGGTGACAACCTCATAGCCTTCCATCGCGGCCTGCAGGGCGCAGATCGGATCGATTTCCGAGATCATGACGCGGCAGCCCGCGTTGCGCAGCGAAGCAGCGGAACCCTTGCCGACATCGCCGAAGCCCGCGACCATGGCGACCTTGCCGGCCATCATCACGTCGGTGCCGCGGCGGATGCCGTCAACCAGCGATTCCTTGCAGCCATAGAGATTGTCGAACTTCGACTTGGTGACGCTGTCATTGACGTTGATGGCGGGGAACAGCAGCTTGCCGGACTTTTCCATCAGATAGAGGCGATGCACGCCGGTGGTGGTCTCTTCCGAGACGCCCTTGATGCTGGCGGCGATCTCGGCGAACCAGCCCTTGGGCTTTTCCTTCAGCAGGCGCTTGATCAGGGCGTAGAAGACTTCTTCTTCTTCGTTTTCCGGCTTGTCGAGGAAGGCGACGTCGCCCTTCTCGGCGCGCAGGCCGTGATGCACCAGCATGGTGGCGTCGCCGCCATCGTCCAGGATCATGTTGGGATAGCCGCCGCCATGCCATTCGAACAGCTTGGCGGTGTAGTCCCAGTAATCCTTCAGGCTCTCGCCCTTGACGGCGAAGACCGGGATGCCGGCGGCCGCGATGGCGGCGGCGGCATGGTCCTGGGTCGAATAGATGTTGCACGAGACCCAGCGGATGTCGGCGCCCAGCGCCTTCAGGGTTTCGATCAGCACGGCGGTCTGGATGGTCATGTGCAGCGAACCGGCGATGCGCGCGCCCTTCAGCGGCTGGCTCTTGCCGTATTCGGCGCGGGTCGCCATCAGGCCGGGCATCTCGATCTCGGCGATGTTGAGCTCTTTGCGGCCCCATTCGGCGAGGGAGATGTCTTTGACGATGTAATCGGTGAACGCGGCCATGGATTGATTCCTTCAAATTCGGCCCGGCTATAGCAGCGGTGCCGGGGGGCGGGCAAGAAGGACATAAAGAAATATGCATATCCTTATGCGAGGCGGCTGGGAACGCAAGGTTTTCCAGCCCGTTGCCGGTCCATGGAACACCTGTTTGACGAGTTTTTGCGCTTGTTCGCCGCCGTCGCCATCGGCATGGCCCTGGGCGTCGACCGCAACATGAACAGCAAGCCCAGCGGCATGCGCACTTTGGGACTGGTCAGCTTCGCCACCGCCCTGGTGACCCTGGCGGGGCTTGAATATGCGGGCATGCGGGAATCGGTGGACGCCTCCAGCCGCATTATTCACGCCGTGATTCAGGGCGCGCTGGTGGGCGTCGGCTTCCTGGGCGGCGGCATCATCCTGCGCGACACATCCTCGAAAGAGGTGCTCAACCTCACCACTGCCGCCTCGATCTGGACGACCGCCGTCATGGGCATCGCTTGCGCTCTCGCGCCGTGGCCGCTGATCGGCGTCGGCTGCTTCGTTCTCTTCACGCTGATGGTGGGTTGCCGCGGGCTCGAGGAGACGCTGGGCATGAAGGACAAGGGCTGAGGCGTTCAATCAAGACAGTAAAACTGTCTTGAGTTCACTCCTCGCCAAACTTGGCGTCGACCAGCGCCAGCATAGCGACCAGCGCCTCTGCCGCATCCGGTCCTTCGGCGGTCAGCTCGATTTCCGAGCCGATGGAGGCGGCCAGCATCATCAGGCCCATGATGGAGCGGCCATTCACTTCATTGCCGTCCTTGACGACATGAATCTCAGACTGGAAGCGGGCCGATGCCTCCACGATCTTGGCGCTGGCGCGGGCATGCAGGCCGCGCTTGTTCTTGATGATGGCGGTGGCGCGCAGCTTGCCGGCCACTTACGCCCCCAGATCGGCGCTGCCGGCGCGCATGTATTTGCGGCCCGCCTCGATCGATTCCTTCACCGCCTGGTCCAGCGGCAGCTTGTTGCGGATGTCGATCAGCTTGATGAGCGAGGGCAGGTTGGCGCCCGCCAGCACTTCGATCTTGCCGCGCTCCAGCAAGGTGAGCGCCAGGTTGCAGGGTGTGCCGCCGAACATGTCGGTGGCGATGACGACGCCGTTGCCGACATCGACCGACTTGGCCGCCGCGGCGATCTCGCGCTGGCGGCGTTCGATATCGTCTTCCGGCCCGATGCAGACGGCGCGCAGATGGGTTTGCGGCCCCACCATATGCTCCATCGCCGCGATGAATTCCTGGGCGAGGCGACCGTGGGTGACGATGACAAGACCGATCATGAAAGTTCCATGCAAGGCGGCGGACAGTACCAAAAGGCCTCTGCCACGGCAGTCTTATTTGGGGGCAAAAGTGTCGCGGAACAAGCCCTTGGCAAATGCCTTGAGCGCGAACGCGATCTTGGCCGGATCGGAGGCGTGGCGTCCGTCGAGATACAGCAAAGGCAGGCTGGGCGCGGCTTTTAATCCCTCCGGCGTCCAGCGATCCTCGCCGGGCAGGCGCGGGCCTTCATCTCCCAGTTGCACCGCCAGCGCTAGCGTGGCGGCACGGACGGGCAATTTGAGGATTCCCAGCCCGCGTACTTCGATCAGTCCGGCGATGGTGGTGGGCGCGCTGGCGGCCAGCTTGGAGGCTTTCACCGTCAGCACGACGCGGTCATCGGCCACGAGCACGGCGCCGTCATGGATCAGCCGCAACGCCAGATCGGATTTGCCCGCGCCGCTGCCGCCCAGCAGCAGAACGCCCTTGCCGCCCAGCGCGACGCAGGTGCCGTGAACCAGAACATGCTTGCTCATGTGCGCGCCACCGGAAGATCCACGATCAGTCTCGCTCCGCCTTCAGGTTTGTTCTCGGCCCAGATGCGGCCGCCGGCGCTGCCGGTGATCTGGCGTGCGATGGAAAGGCCTAGGCCCGAATTCTTGCCGAAATTCTCGCCCGGCCGCTCGGTATAGAAGCGTTCGAAGATGGATTCCACATTCTCGGGCGGAATGCCGGGCCCTTGGTCCTCCACTGTCACGCGCGCGGCCTGTTCGTGCGGCGCGGCGGTGATGGTGACGCTGCCGCCCTGCGGGCTGAAGGAAATGGCGTTGTCGATCAGGTTGCGGAAGACCTGGCCCAGCCGCTCGTCGCGGCCGCGTACGATGGTGTCGGGTGGCAATTCGTCCTTCAGCACGAAGCGGACGCCGCGCGGATTCTCGGTCATCTGATAGATGTCCAGCATGGTGGCCAGCAGGCGCGACAAATCCACCGGCTCGGGTGCTTCGCGCGCCAGTTCGGCGTCCAGCCGCGAGGCGTCGGAAATGTCGGTGATCAGCCGGTCGATGCGCTTGATGTCGCCGCGGGCGATCCGCATCAGGCGGGCGCGGCTATCCGGATCGGTGGTGCGCTCCATCATCTCCAGCGCGCTGCCCAGCGAGGTGAGGGGGTTCTTCAGCTCGTGCGCCACATCGGCGGCGAAGCTTTCGATGGCGTCGATGCGGTCATAGAGCCCCGCCGTCATGGATTTCAGGCTGTCGGCCAGGTCGCCGATCTCATCGGTGCGTTCGGGGAAGATGGGAAGCTCGCCGCGCCCGCCCTGGCCCAGCCGCACGCGGTCGGCCGCCGCCGCCAGCTTGCGCACCGGCTCGCCGATGGTGCCCGCCAGGTAGAGCGACGACATCAGCATCACCATCACCGCCACCAGGCCGACCTGGATCAGCGTGGCGCGTTCCTCGCGCACGATCTCGTCAATGTCGCCGCTTTCGGTGGAGACCAGCAGCACGCCATAGATGGTGCGGAAGGGCTTCTGCTGCAGCGGGATCGCCACCGACAGGACAAGCCGGTTCTGCTCATCCACCCGTTCGGCCGTGCTCAACTCGCCCTTCAGCGCGTTTTCGACCTCGGCATAGATGCGGCCATTGCGGCCGCCTTCGTAGTAGCGCGGCGGGCTGGTGAAGGGGCGCACGCCCATCACGCCGTCATAGACGCGCTGCAGCCAGGCCTGCGCCTTGCTCATCGTGTCCAGCGGCGGCAATTCCTCGCGCTGCACCAGATTGCGCGCCAGGAACTGCCGCGAATCCGCCGCCAACAGACCGTCGGGCTGATAGACGCGGGCGCGCAGGCGCGTGGGCGCGACCAGCGGCGGCAGCAACTGCTCCACCTGCTGCGGCCGGACGCGGCGGGTTTCCGGGTCGGTGGCATAGTTGGCCAGCGTGTCGGCCACCACGGCGGCCTGTTCCTGAATGCCGGTGAGACGTTCCTCCACCAGGCCGCGGCCGCTCGCTTCCACCAGCACCACGCCGCCGGCCAGCACCACCAGGGCGATGGCGTTGAAGCCAAGGATGCGCCAGGTCAGCGCGGAGAAGCGCGGGAAAATCGTGGACTACTCCTTGTAGCGGTAGCCCACGCCGTACAGCGTCTCGATGGCGTCGAAATCGTCGGCCACCACCTTGAACTTCTTGCGCAGGCGCTTGATGTGGCTGTCGATGGTGCGGTCATCGACATACACTTGTTCGTCATAGGCCGCGTCCATCAGGCTGTCGCGGCTCTTCACGAAGCCGGGGCGCTGCGCCAGCGCCTGCAGGATGAGGAATTCGGTGACGGTGAGGCGCACCGGCTTTCCGTCCCAGGTGCATTCATGCCGCTGGGGATCGAGCGCCAGCTTGCCGCGCACCAGCGACTCTTTCTTCGGCTCGGTGCTGCCCGGCGCGGACTTGCCTTCGGCGCGGCGCAGCACGGCGCGCACACGCTCCAGCAGCAGGCGCTGCGAGAAGGGCTTGCGGATATAATCGTCGGCGCCCGCATTCAGGCCCATCAGCTCGTCGATCTCTTCATCCTTCGAGGTGAGGAAGATCACCGGCAGGCTTTCATTGGCCTGGCGCAGGCGGCGCAGCAGCTCCAGGCCGTCCATGCGCGGCATCTTGATGTCGAGAATGGCGAGATCGGGCGCCTGCGCCGTCAGCGCGGTCAGCGCCGCGGCCGGATCGGTGAAGGTGCGGATCTGGTAGCCTTCCTGCTCCAGCAGCATGGAAACAGAAGCCAGGATGTTTTTATCATCGTCGACCAGCGCAATGTTTGCCATGGGACCTGTCGGTTTTTTGGGCTGAACCTAGTATAAGCCCATGACCAGCAAAGCAAAGTCCAAAAGGTTTTCGCATGATCGCTCCGGCTGAACCCGGCCTGTTTGCGGGCAATGTGGCCTTCTATGAGCGCTATCGTCTGGGTTACCCGGACCGGCTGTTGCGGCGGGTGGCGGCGCTGGCGGGTCTCAAGCATGGCGATTCGGTGCTGGACCTGGGGACCGGCACCGGGATGCTGGCGATTACCTTTGCCCGGATGGGGATGGCGGTGACGGCGCTGGACCCTGAGCCCGCCATGCTGATGGCGGCAAATGCTGCAGCGGACGCAAGCGGTGTGGTGGTGGATTTCCGCGCCGGGGGCTCAGGCGACCTGATACCGGCTATGGGGCCGTTCAAGCTGGCAGCCATGGGCCGCAGCTTTCACTGGATGGACCGCACCGCGACGCTGGCCATGCTGGACCGCATCGTGGCGCCCGGCGGCAGCGTGGCGCTGTTCCATGACTCCCATCCGCCGCTGGACGAAAATCGCTGGTTCAAGACACTCTGCGATGTCGCGCGAAAATTCGGGCGCGACGAGAGCGAGCATGTCCGGGAACGCAATGGCGGCCATCGCCGCTATGAGCCTTTCCTGTTCGCCTCCGCCTTCACCGAACTGGACTGGCTTTCGGTCACTATCCGCCAGACGCTCACCATCGACGATATCATCGGCCGGGCCTTTTCCATGTCCACCTGCTCGCCCGACCGCCTGGGCGGGAAACAGGAGGAATTCGCCGCGCAGCTGCGGGCGGCCTTGCGCGAAATCGCGCCGGATGGGACCTTCACCGAAATCGCCGAACTGGTGGCGCTGCTGGCGCGGCGGGCGGACTAGAACAAAATAGAAAACGGGGAATACGCATGGAACAGGGACTTGCGGGCACGGCGGGCAGCGGCGCGCTGTTCGGCTTCATCCTGGTGCTCTACATCTATCTCGCACCCGCCATGATCGCGTTCATCCGCGCCCATGAGCGCTTCTGGATCATCCTGGGGCTGAACCTGGTCCTGGCGCCGGTGCAGAGCATTCTCTTCCAGTCCTTCATGACGATCTCGCCGGCGGGCATGACGTCGGACGAAGCCACGCGCATCGGTCTTCTGGTGCTGCTGGGGCCCGGCTGGGTGGCGCTGATGGCCTGGGCGGCGCTGTCGAAGGTGGCTGCGCCCATCGCGCGGCTGCAGGCTTGGCGCGACACCAAGATTTTCGATTTTGTCGCCACGCTGCCGCTGATCGCCTGGTTCGTGCAGAGCACCATGCTGATGCGGCCGCGCCTGGTGGAAACCGGCAACATGATCCTGGCGGGCGAGGCTGACCTCATCGCCACGCTGCTGTTCTTCTCGTTGCTGTTTTCGGCGCTGTTCTGCCTGCTGTCAGTCTATCTGCTGGTGATCCGCGACAAGCCGGTTCTGCGCACGCAAGGGCTGCTGCCGCGTGTCGCCGCCATCACCGGCACCTTCCTGGGCGTGGGCATGTTGCGCCTGCCGGTGGCCGACCTGAACCTGCCGGTGCAGGCGCTGGCTTTCCTGCTCACAGCTCTGGGCAGCGCCGCTTCGGCAGCGGTGCTGTGGCGGCTGGGCAAATCCTTCTCGATCATGCCGGAAGCGCGCACGCTGGTGACCGAGGGCCCCTACAATTACATCCGCCACCCGCTCTATGCGGCGGAGATCATCACGGTGTTCGGCATGATCCTGCAATATCAGCAGCCCTGGTCGCTGCTGATGGGCGGCGGCGTCATCGCCTTCCAGGTGATCCGCAGCCTCTATGAAGAGCGCGTGCTGGTGCGGGCCTTTCCGGAATATGAAGCGTACCGCGCCCGCACCAAGCGGTTCATTCCCGGAATAATCTGACAGGTCGGCAATGCCGCATTTCATCCTCACCACGGGCAGCGTCTCGCTCTTCGGCGTGATCGTGGCGTTCTATGTCTATTTCGCGCCCGCCATCCTGGCGCTGATGCGGGCCCACCGGCGCTTCTGGGTCATCGCGGCGCTGAACCTTGTCGCGGGGCCGCTGCAGATCGCGCTGTGCGAATATTTCGGCCTCTTCCTGCGGCCGGGCATGAGCACCGCCGAATTCACCAGCCTGACATTGTTGATGCTGCTGGGCCCGGGCTGGCTGCTGCTGATCGCATGGGCGCTTGCCGGCACAGGCGCGCCCGATGCGCGGCTGCTGGCATGGCGGCAGACCAAGACCTATGACATGGCCGCCGCCCTGCCGCTGATCGCCTGGTTTCTCGACAGCGCCACCACGATTCAGCCGACGCTCATGTTCCTGGGGCGGCTGATCGCGGCGGGTCAGGGCAACACGCTGATGTATCTGCAATGCGCATCGCTGCTGCTGTCGGCGCTGTTGTGCCTCTTCTTTGTCTGGCTGCTGCTGACCCGCGATGTGCCGGTTCTGCGGGTGCAGGGCCTGTTGCCCCGCATCACCGCCGTGGGCGGCACCTTTCTCGCCGCCGGCATGCCGCGCCTGACGATGCCGGAAATGATGCTGTGGCAGCAGGGCGCGGTCTATGTCCTGACCGGCGCGGGCGCGCTGGCCGCCATGGCGGCGCTGGGCTGGCTGGGCAAGGCATTCGCCATCATGCCGGAGGCGCGCACGCTGGTGACGACAGGGCCTTATGCTCATGTGCGCCACCCGCTCTATGCGGCGCAGATCGTCATCGTGCTGGGTCTGATCCTGCAATACCAGCAGCCTTGGTCGCTGCTGCTCGGCGGCGTCGTGATCGCCTTGCAGGTGATCCGCAGCCTGTATGAGGAGCGTGTGCTGGCGCTGGCCTTTCCAGAGTACGAAGCCTACCGCGCCCGCACCAAAAGATTCATTCCGGGCGTGGTCTGATGCAAGGACGGCGCTTATGTTGCGCATCCCACAATCTATTAAATCGATATATATAGATTTAACTTGCGGACGGCTAGACCACGGGTTTAAGTCCTCCAGCGGTTACCAAACGATGGAGACGACCATGCGGAACGGGATACTGCCTTTGGCCTGCATCGTGGCGCTGACAGCAACCAGTCTGCCAGCCATGGCGCAGGGTGGCTGCGCCCTCATACCCGTTTCTGGAACGCGGCTGGCGCCGTCTTATCCCGTCAAGGCGCAGCGGCTGGGCGAACGCGACACCGTGGATGTGCAGGTGACGGTCGCACCGGAGGGTGCGCCTGGCGGTGTCGCCATCGCCCGTAGCAGCGGCAGCGAAAGTCTTGATGAGGCGGCGCTGGACAATGTGCGCTCAAGGTTCTGGCAGCCGCGGGGCGGCTGCGCGCCCACGCGGATGATCGTGCGGATTTCCTATGAGATGGCCAACAAGCGGGGCAAGCCCGGAGAAGACTTCTACATGTGGCGCTGGTAGCGGAAAGTCGAAAAGAAAAGCGCCGCCCGCAAGGACGGCACTTTTTCATTTCGCATTGAAGGCCAGCCTTAGACGAACTCGACCTTCAAAATCTCGTATGAACGCGCGCCACCCGGCGCGGCGACTTCGACCGTGTCGCCCTTGCTCTTGCCGATCAGGGCGCGTGCAATCGGAGAGGACAAGGATATCCGCCCCTTCTTGGCGTCGGATTCCACATCGCCCACGATCTGGTATTTGCGCTTCTCGTCGGTATCTTCATCGACCAGCGTGACGGTGGCGCCGAACTTGACGCTGCTGCCCGACAGCTTGGAGATGTCGATGACCTCGGCGCGGCCGATCTGGTCTTCCAGTTCCATGACGCGGCCTTCAATGAAGCTCTGCTTCTCCTTGGCGGCGTGATACTCGGCATTCTCCGACAGGTCGCCATGGGCGCGCGCTTCCGCGATCGCCGCGATGATGGCGTGGCGATCCACATTCTTGAGCTGGTTCAGCTCTTCCTCCAGGCCCTTGAAGCCCGAAGCGGTCATCGGAATCTTTTCCATTGCTCAGTCCCATCGGCAAAAAAGCCTTCCCTCCGGCGGGACCGCCGGATGCGGGAAGGCTAAAACATTGATAAGTCGCGCTTTTTCGTATTCTCGCGCGGCGGCTCTTTATGAAGAGTAAGACTGCAGGGGGGCGACTTCAAGGCTCCCACCCTTTAGCGCCGCAATGGCCTGCGCCGCCGCCTTAGCCCCCGCCATGGTGGTGTAATAGGGAACCTTCATGGTCAGCGCCGCCCGGCGGATGGAAGAGCTGTCGGCCAGCGCCTGCGCACCGTCGGTGGTGTTGAAGATCAGGTGGATCTCGCCATTCTTCATCGCATCGACCACATGCGGGCGGCCTTCGCGCACCTTGTTGATGATGGTGACGGGCAGGTTCAATTCTTCCAGCACCCGCGCCGTGCCGCGCGTCGCCACCAGCGTGAAGCCCAGTCCCAGCAATTCGCGCGCCGGGCCTTCGACCAGATCCTTGTCGCCATCCTTCACCGAAATGAAAACCGCGCCCGCCGTCGGCAGCTTGGTGCCGGCGCCGATTTGGCTCTTGGCGAAGGCGCGGGCGAAACTGTTGTCCACGCCCATCACTTCGCCGGTGGAGCGCATCTCCGGGCCCAGGATGGTGTCGACGCCGGGGAAGCGGGCGAAGGGCAGCACCGCTTCCTTGACGCAGATGTGACCATCTTCCGTTCTGGAGTGGTTCGGCTTCTTCAGATTCATCGACTTCAGGGATTCGCCCGCCATCACGCGGCTGGCGATGGCCGCCACCGGCAGGCCCACCGCCTTGGCGACGAAGGGCACGGTGCGGCTGGCGCGCGGATTGACTTCCAGCACGTAAATCTCGTCGCCCTGGATGGCGTATTGCACATTCATCAGGCCCTGCACCTTCAGCGCGCGGGCCATGGCGACGGTCTGGCGCTCGATCTCGGCGATGATATCGGGCTTGAGCGAATAGGGCGGCAGCGAACAGGCGCTGTCGCCGGAATGCACGCCCGCTTCCTCGATATGCTCCATGATGCCGGCGATGAAGACTTCGCTATCGCAATCGCAGATCGCATCCACATCCACTTCGGTGGCGCGGTTGAGGAAGCCGTCGATCAGCACCGGATTGTCGCCCGAGATGCGGAAGAGTTCGCCGGATTCCACCTGCTCGCGGGTTTCCTTTTCGCTCGACACCACCACCATGCCGCGCCCGCCCAGCACATAAGAGGGGCGCAGGATGACGGGATAGCCGATGGTGTTGGCGGCGGCGATGGTTTCCGCCGCCGTCATCGCCGTGGCGTTGCGCGGCTGCTTCAGGCCCAGCTCGTTTAGCAGCGTCTGGAAGCGCTTGCGGTCCTCGGCCAGGTCGATGGCGTCGGCGGAAGTGCCCAGGATCGGCACACCCGCATCGCGCAGCGTGTTGGCCAGTTTCAGCGGCGTCTGGCCGCCGAACTGGACGATCACGCCCGCTAGGGTGCCCTTGCTCTGTTCCTTGTCGACGATTTCGAGAACGTCTTCCGCCGTCAGCGGCTCGAAATAAAGCCGGTCGGAAGTGTCGTAATCGGTCGAGACGGTTTCCGGGTTGCAGTTGACCATGATGGTCTCATAGCCCGCCGCCGACAGCGAATAGGCGGCATGGCAGCAGCAATAGTCGAACTCGATGCCCTGGCCGATGCGGTTGGGACCGCCGCCCAGGATGATGATCTTCTTGCGATCGGTCGGATCGGCCTCGCAGACCGGCGCGGCGCCGATCTCGTAGCTGGAATACATGTAGGGCGTCAGCGCCTTGAATTCGGCGGCGCAGGTGTCGATGCGCTTATAGACCGGGCGCACATTCAACGCCTGGCGCGCGCTGCGCACCTCCGCTTCCTTCAGGCCGCTCAGCTTGGCCAGCCGCGCATCGGAAAAGCCCATGCTCTTGAGCGCGCGGAAACCCTTGGCATCCTTGGGCAAGCCCTCGGCGCGGACGCGCGCTTCCATGGCGAGAATGCCTTCGATCTCGCCCAGGAACCAGGGGTCGTAACCCGTGATGCGCTGGATCTCGTCGGTGGGGAAACCATGGCGCATCGCCTGCGCCGCCTGGCGCAGCCTGTCGGGCGTGGCGCGCGCCAGCGCGGCGCGTATGGCGTCGTGATCGGTGTCCAGCGCGATCTCGTCAAAGCCGGTTAGGCCGGTTTCCAGCGAACGCAGCGCCTTCTGCAAAGATTCCTGGAAGGTGCGGCCGATGGCCATGGCTTCGCCCACCGACTTCATGGCGGTGGTCAGCAGCGGTTCGGCGCCGGGGAATTTCTCGAAGGCGAACCGCGGAATTTTCGTCACGACATAATCGATGGTCGGCTCGAACGAGGCCGGCGTCACCTTGGTGATGTCGTTCTGCAATTCGTCCAGCGTGTAGCCGATCGCCAGCTTGGCGGCGATCTTGGCGATGGGGAAGCCGGTGGCCTTCGACGCCAGCGCCGACGAACGCGACACGCGCGGGTTCATCTCGATCACCACCATGCGCCCGTCCTTCGGGTTCACGGCGAACTGGACGTTGGAGCCGCCGGTCTCGACGCCGATCTCGCGCAGCACGGCGATGCTCGCCGAACGCATGCGCTGATATTCCTTGTCGGTCAGGGTCAGGGCAGGGGCGATGGTGATGCTGTCGCCCGTATGCACGCCCATGGCGTCGATATTCTCGATGGAGCAGATGATGATGGCGTTGTCGGCCTTGTCGCGCACCACCTCCATTTCGAATTCCTTCCAGCCCAGCACCGATTCCTCGATCAGCACTTCGTTGGTCGGGCTGGCTTCCATGCCGCTTTCGACGATGGCGAAGAATTCCTCGCGGTTGTAGGCGATGCCGCCGCCGGTGCCGCCCATGGTGAAGCTGGGGCGGATGACGGTGGGCAGGCCCACTTCATCCAGCACCGCTAGCGCCTTCGACAGCGTGTCGGGCGCCAGCTCGGTGACGGGGCTGTTGTTGCCGTCATAGAGCAAATTGCCCTGGCTATCCTTCTTGTGGCGCAGCGAGCCTTTCAGGGTGATGCCCTTGGGCGTCTCCAGCCCGATGGCCGCCATGGCCTGCTTGAAACGTTCGCGGTCTTCGGCCTTGTCGATGGCGTCGGCGGTGGCGCCGATCAGCTCGACATTGTGGCGCTCCAGCGCGCCGATCTTGCGCAAGCTCAGCGCAGTGTTGAGCGCGGTCTGACCGCCCATGGTGGGCAGCAGGGCGAAGACCATGCCCGGCGGCACATTGGGCCGCTCGCGGGCGATGATCTTCTCGACGAATTCCGGCGTGATCGGCTCGATATAGGTCGCATCCGCCATATTGGGGTCGGTCATGATGGTGGCGGGGTTCGAATTCACCAGCACGACGCGATAGCCTTCCTCGCGCAGCGCCTTGCAGGCCTGGGCCCCGGAATAGTCGAACTCGCAGGCCTGGCCGATGACGATGGGACCGGCGCCGATGATCAGAACGGTATGGATATCGGTGCGTTTCGGCATGGTCACTCGGCGCGCAGGGACGGACCCGCGCAAAAGCGCTTCGGGGACCGGCCAGATTGTAGGTTAAGGGGACCGTCTAGAGGGTCCGCACGCCCGCCGCAACCCCGAAAAGCGCGCAGCCGTCACGACCGCCAGCGAAGCACCTTTTCCTGCACAGGATTGACGAATTCCGTGCCGTTTTCGACCGATTCGGCCCAGGCTTTCTTGACTCGGTGGTACCAGATGGCGGGCTGGTCGGCGTCCTGGATCAGCATCAGGTTGGGGTCGAATTTCAGACCCTCCTTCTGCAGCTCCACGATCTTGCGGTCGTCGCCGATGAAGGTCGGCCCCAGCAACTGGAAGAACGGCTTGATGAAGAACAGCCAGCCCGGCCAATAGAACATCTGGATGGTGTCGGTGGTCTGCGCATCGCGCGGTGTGCAGACCGTCAGCCCCACCACCTTGAAGGGCCGCTCGAACAGCGTGCCCTCGATGATCTCGAAGCGGGTCGAGGGCAGTTCGAAAGTGATCTCGGTGGAGACGTCGCCCAGCAGGGAATAGGCGGGCTTGACCGGCTTGTGCGGGGCCATGGTGAAGCCGCGCGGCAGCGGCACATACCGCTTTTCCTTCACCTTGGGCGTGGTCTTCCACCACCAGTGATCGTGCACGAAGGCGGCGTGACAGGGGTCCATCAGCCCGATCACGGCATGGTCGATGTTGCAGGCAAAGGTCTGGGTTTCGGTCCAGCGAATCTTCGCATCCGGCAGCGGAACCTTGGGCGGCTCTCCTTTCGGCGCCGCGCCGGGCTTGGCCGCCATGTAAATCCAGATCAGCCCATCCTGCTCGATCAGGGGATAGGACCGCACCTTGATCTTTGAGGGATCGAGGTCCTGGCCTTCCACCAGGGAGGGGATGGCGCTGCAGACGCCGTCCTTGCGGAAGCGCCAGCCGTGATAGGGGCACTCGACGCTGTCATCCGCCTTGATCTTGCCCGCCGACAACGGCACGCCGCGATGGGGGCAGATGTCTCGTAGGGCGAACAGTTCGCCGCTGCGGCCCCGGCCGATCACGATAGGTTCGCCCAGCAACATCACCCGGCGCATCACGCCGTGGCGGAACGGGGCGGCCAGCGCCGCCATGTACCAAAGGTCGCGCACGAACATCGCGCTTTCGAGGCTGCTCGCCTTTTGGGCCAGGGTTCCGGCTTCGCTCATGCGAAATTACCTAGAGGAAGTCCGGGCCAAAAGTAAGAGAAGTCCGCAAGTTTGGCTGTTCACTTATCCATTGAAGAGGCTAACCTAAGCCCATGATCAATTTGAACATCCTTCGCCGCTGCGGCCCCGGCCGATCACGATAGGTTCGCCCAGCAACATCACCCGGCGCATCACGCCGGGGCGGAACGGGGCGGCCAGCGCCGCCATGTACCAAAGGTCGCGCACGAACATCGCGCTTTCGAGGCTGCTCGCCTTTTGGGCCAGGGTTCCGGCTTCGCTCATGCGAAATTACCTAGAGGCAGTCCGAGCAAAAGTAAGAGAAGTCCGCAAGTTTTTCTGTTCACTTATCCATTGAAGAGGCTAACCTAAGACCATGATAAATTTGAACATCCTTCGCCGCGCCGCCCTGATCGGAATCGGCTTCGAACTGGCCCTGGTGGTGGGCGGCACCGTCTGGCCCGCCTCGCGCCCCGGCCTGCTCTTTGCCTGCATGCTGACCGCGGCGGTGGCCGGCATGATCTATGGCCGCGACCTGGCGCGGGGCTTCGGCTCCGGCATGCTGGGCGGCACGCTGGTGGGGGCGGCCTGCGGTGTCGTGGCGGTGACGCTGGGGCATTTCCTCAGCCTCAGCCCCGAAACCTACATTCCGTATGGCGTGCTGGTGCTGATGCTGACCGGCGCGGTGGGCGGCTTCTTCGGCGAGCTGGATGCGCGGTTGCGCGCCTACATCGTGCTCAAGCTCACGCCCGATAGCGGCAATTCCGGTTCTTAGTGGGAAGATGTCGGTTGGCAGCTGCGCCCGGAATTGGGCTGGGGGGCTTGTTATTCCGTTCACGCCAACCAACCGACCCACGCAATCTCGGCCTTGAAAACGGCCCCCGCATGTTTCAATCGTGACCTTTTCTAGGCACCGCATTTATTGGAGTTCATGACATGGGCCGCATGGTCGCCCCGACGCCGCAAGTTGTTGAATATTTGGCCCGAATTGGCGGCCGCGAAGTTCCCGTGCAAAGCCGCCTGCGGCAGGAGACGGAAAAGCGCGCCGATGGACACATGCAGGTGACGGCGGAGCAGGCGGCGACGCTGCAATTGCTGGTCAAGCTGACGGGCGCGATTCGCTGCATCGAGATCGGCACCTTCACCGGCTATTCCGCGCTGGCGGTGGCGCTGGTACTGCCCGAAGGCGGCCAGGTGGTGGCGCTGGATGTGAGCAAGGACTTCACCGACATCGCCAAGCCGTTCTGGAAGGAAGCGGGCGTGGACGGCAAGATAGACCTGCGCCTCGGCCCGGCGTCGCATGCGCTGGACGACATGATCGCGGCAGGCGAGGGGCCGTTCGACTTCGCCTTCATCGACGCCGACAAGCCCGGCTATGACGCCTATTACGAGCGTGTGCTGAAGCTGGTGCGCCCGGGCGGCTTGATCGTGCTGGACAACATGCTGTTGTCGGGCAAGGTCGCCAATCCCGATGACATGGACGTTTCGGCGGCGGCGCTGCGGGCGCTGAACGACAAGATCTTCGCGGATGACCGCGTCGAGATGGCGCTCACCACGATTGGTGATGGGATGACGCTCTGCATCAAGCGCTGATCTCTCAGTCTCACCATGGGCGGCCTTGAGCCGCCCATCCAACTTCGTACCGCTTGCCAGAAAGTTGGATGGGCGGGTTGAACCCGCCCATGGAGAGTTGGAGACAAAGAAAAAGGCCCGGTGTTTCCACCGGGCCTTTTCCGTTTCAGCTCTGAAACTTCTTACCTACGGTCGCCCATGAAGCGCAGCAGGAAGAGGAAGATGTTCAGGAAGTCCATGTAGAGCGACAGGGCGCCCATGATGGCGGCCTTGCCCGCCAGCGAGGCGTCGTGGCCGATGGCGAGATAGGTCTGCTTGATCTTCTGCGTGTCCCAGGCGGTCAGGCCGGTGAAGATCAGCACGCCCAGGATGCTGACGACGAAGGTCACCATCGCCGACTGGAAGAACATGTTGGCCAGCGAGGCGATCAGGATGCCGATCAGGCCCATGAACAGGAAGTTTCCGAAGCCCGTCAGGTCGCGCTTGGTGGTGTAGCCATAGAGCGACATGGTGCCGAAGGTGGCGGCGGTGACGAAGAAGGTCAGCGCGATGCTGCTGCCGGTATAGAGCAGGAACAGCGAGGCGAGCGACGCGCCGACCAAAGCGGCATAGCCCCAGAAGGTGAGCTGGGCGGCGCCCTGGCTCATGCTGTTGATGCGGAACGAGAGGAAGAACACCAGCGCCAGCGGCGCGAGCATCACGACCCAGCCCAGGATGGTGGGGGCGAGCTGGCCCTGCGCGTTCACCTGATAGATGGCGTTGAGCACAACGGGGGTGTTGGCGACGGCGTAGGCCGTGATGCCGGTGAGCGCCAGCGCGCCCGCCATGAGATTGTAGACGCGCAGCATGTGGGCGCGCAGACCGGCGTCATAGCCAGCTGTCGCCGTGGTGGCGCCGCGAGCGATCCGGTTGTCGTAGTCGGCCATGGTTCTGGTACTCCCTTTGACCCGCATTATATCGGGGTAATGTGTGGCAGTATCAAGACCCGCAAAAGCCGTTATTTGACAAGGGTTAAGCGTTACGCAGCACGCCGGTGGGCCGGGCCCCCAGCGCCGCCAGCGCCCCGAACAGCCCGAACAGGAGAACCGCCGCCGCGCCGCCGCCTACGGTTGCAGCCGCCGCGACGCCGTCAAAGGCGAAGCCGATATCCAGAATGAAGGCGCAGATCGCCCAGGCGCCCGCCGTGCCCGCCGCCAGCGCCATCACGCCCGTCACCACGCCCAGCACGGCGAATTCGATGGCATGAACGGCCGCGATCCGGGCCCGGGTCGCACCCTGCACCTTCAGGATGGTGGCGTCATAGACGCGGCTGCGGGTGCCCGCTGTGATCGCCCCCGCCAGCACCAGCAGGCCCGCCAGGATGGTGAGCAGGCTTGCGGCGCTGATGCCTTCCGAGATCTGGCCGATAAAGACTTCCAGCTGGGCGATGGAATCGCGCACCCGCACGGTGGAGACGGACGGGAATTTGTCGGTGATCGCCCGGTACATGGCGTTCTCCTGGCCGGGATCGACCCGCACCGTGGCGAGGAAGGCGTGCGGGGCCTTGTCGATCACGCCGGGCGACAGGATCAGCACGAAATTCTGCCGCCCGTTCTGGAAGTTCACCTTGCGCAGATTGTGGATGGTGCCTTCGATCTCGCGACCCAGCACGTTCAGCACCATGGTGTCGCCGATATCGAGCTCCGCGCCGATGGCGATGGATTCGTCCAGCGAGATCAAAGTGGGGCCGGAATAGTCCTTGGGCCACCATTGGCCCTTGGTGATTACGTTGCCCGGCGGCGGCTCCGCCGCATAGGTGATGCCGCGGTCGCCATTGAGCGCCCAGCGGGCGCTGTCGGCGACGCGGGCGCGCCCGGCCGAAACGCCGCCCAGGCCAACGATCCGTCCACGGATCATCGGGGTGCGCAGATATTCGCTGTTGCTGGAGAAGGAGTGAACGACCTTGTCGAATTCTTCGCCTTCGCTCTTCTGGATATCGACGAAATAGAAGCTGGGGGCGCGGCCGGGCAATTCGCTTTTGATCGAGGCTTCCACCGCCGAACCCAGCAGCGTGACGGTGGCCAGCAGCGTCAGGCCCAAACCCAGCGCGGTGATGGTGCCGCCGGTGGCCGCGCCGGGGCGCACCAGATTGGCCAGCGCCAGGCGCAGCATGGCGGAGCGCGGGCGCGGAATCGCGGTCAGTCCGCGCATCAGGCCCCAGGCCGCGAGACGCAGCGCCAGGATGATGGCGATGCCGCCGCCCAGGAACTGGGCCGCGAAGACCGGGCGCGGCGCGGTGATCAGCGCGAGTGCGACGATGGCGGCGACGGCGCCGCCCGACAGCAGCCAGTCGCGGCGTCGGGATTTCTTGGCGTTGGCGTCTTCCTCGCTGCCTTCGGATGGGGCGACCATGTCGCGCAACAGACTGGCGGGGCGGATGCCGCGCGAACGGCCCAGGGGCGGAATCGCGAAGGCCAGCGCCGTCAGCAGGCCGAACGCCAGCGCCAGGAAGAGGGCGGAGGGATAAACCCCGAACTCCGGCGGCACCGGCAGGCTGTCGCCATAGCGCCAGACCACCAGGAACGGCACCGAGGTGCCGATGGCCGCGCCCAGCAGGGTGGCGGCGGCCGCCACGCCCATCACTTGCAACACGAAGATGCGGAAGACGAACTCGCCCGTGCCGCCCAGGCTTTTCAGGATGGCGATGTCGAAACGCTTGCGGTCGAGGAAGGCGAGAATGGCCTGGCCCGCGCCCGCGCCGCCCACCGCCAGTGCGGTGAGGCCGATGAGCGTCAGGAACATCGCCACCTGCTCGACAAAGCGGCGGATGCCCGGCGCGGCGTCGGAAGAATCGCGGATGCGCCAGTTGGGATCGGGCGACACCGTATCGGCGGCGTCGCGGAAGCCCTGAATGGTCTGGTCGGGATTCAGTTTCACGCGATAGGTGAAGTTCACCAGGCTTTCCGGCGTCACCAGCCCGGTGCGGGGCAGGGAGGCGGTGTGCACCAGCAGGCGCGGGCCCAGCGAGAAGCCGGTGGAGATGCGATCCGGTTCGGTCACCAGCACGCCCATCAGGCGGAAGGTGGCGTTGCCCACGCGGAACAGGTCGCCGCGCTGGATGCGCAGGCGGTCGACAAAGGCCTGCTCGGCCACCGCGCCGCAGACCTGGTCTTCCTCGCAGGCGAGGGCGTCTGAAATCGTCTGTGCGGGGGCCAGCTTGGGCGCGCCGAACAGCGGCCAGCGGCCATCCACCGCTTTCAATTCGACAAGCTGGCGTTCGCCGATCTCGCCTTCGCGCAAGGCATAAGCCATGGCGCGCATGGTGGCGGATTCCGAAACCAGCCCGCGCGCATCGAGGAATTTGCGTTCGCTGGCGCTGATCGGCTTGTGCACCACGCTGGCCGAAACGTCGCCGCCCAGGATGGTCTGTCCCTGATCGCGCAAGCTGCCGAGAAAGGCCGAACTCAGCGTCTCCACGCCCGAGATCGCGGCCGCGCCCAGCAGCAGGCACAGGAAGAAAACGCGGAATCCCTTCAGCCCGCCGCGCAGTTCGCGGCGTGCGAACTTCAGGGCCAGACGGAATTCGTTCACGCCGGCACCTGGTTTTGAAGTTCTTTGGCTTGCACGGTGTCTGAAAAGATCTTGCCGTCGGCCATGCGGGCGATGCGGTCGCAGCGCTGCGCCAGCCGCTCTTCATGGGTGACGAGGAACAGCGTGCTGCCGCGCTCCTGGTTCAGGCCGAAGATCAGGTCGGCGATGGCCTGGCCGTTGGCGCCGTCGAGATTGCCGGTGGGTTCGTCGGCAAAGAGAATCTTGGGGCGAGGGGCCAAGGCGCGGGCCAGCGCCACGCGCTGCTGCTCGCCGCCCGACAATTGGCCGGGATAATGCTCGATGCGCTTGATCAGGCCGACATTGCGCAGTTCGGCTTCGGCGCGGTCGAAGGCATCGGCGACGCCCGCCAGCTCCAGCGGCACGGCGACATTTTCTAGCGCCGTCATGGTGGGGATCAGGTGGAAGGACTGGAAGACGATGCCCACCGCGCCACGGCGGAAGCGGGCTGCCGCGTCTTCGCCCATGCGTGTGATGTCGGTGCCCGCCACGATGACCTGGCCGCCAGTGGGCCGTTCCAGCCCCGCCGCCACCATCAGCAGCGAGGACTTGCCAGAGCCCGACGGCCCGACCAGGGCGATGCTGGTGCCGGATGCCACCGACAGCGACACCCCCAGCAGGATATCGACCGGCCCGGCGGCGCTGTTCAGCGTCAGCGAGACCTGGTTGAGCTGAATGGCGGGCAAATCAGTGGACGTTTGGCTGGGCATTTGCGACTCTGAGCCGGACATTCGGGCGATCTTATGATGACGTGGCGTTTCCGCAGCTTACTTACCATGCTGGTTGTCGCTTTTGTGTCGCAGGCGGCAGCGCAGACCGCAAAGCCTAAGGCCAAACCCGCTGCGCCCGTGAAAATCCTCGCTTTTGGCACCAGCCTGACCCAGGGCTATGGCCTGCCGCCGGGCACCGAATTTCCCGTCCAGCTCCAGGCGGCGCTCAAGGGCGCGGGAATCAATGCCGTGGTCACCAATGCCGGCGTCTCGGGCGACACCTCGGCTGACGGCTTGTCGCGGCTGGACTGGGCCCTGGCCGACAAGCCCGACGCCATCATCATCGAGCATGGCTCCAACGACATGCTGCGCGGCCTGCCGCCGGAAATGACCGAGAAAAATCTTCGTGCCATGCTGACCCGGCTGAAGGCGGCGAAGGTGCCGGTGCTGCTGACCGGCATGGGCGCGCAGCGCAATCTGGGGCCGGAATACGTCAAGCGTTTCGACGGCATCTATCCCCGGCTGGCCAAGGACTATGGCGTGCTCTTTTATCCCTTCATTCTCGACGGCGTCGCCATGAAGCGCGAACTGAACCAGAATGACGGCATGCATCCCAATCCCGCCGGGGTGAAGGTGATCGTCAACCGGATGCTGCCGCTGGTGCGGCAGCTGGTGGCGCAGGTGCGGCGCTGATGTATCGCAAGCTGCTCTCCGTCGGAGGGGGCACGCTCCTTTCCCGCATCACCGGCTTTGCGCGCGACATATTGATGGCCTGGACCTTGGGTCAGGGCTTTCTTTCCGACGCCTTCATCGTCGCGTTCCTGTTTCCCAATTATTTCCGCGCCCTGTTCGGCGAAGGCACGCTGAACCCCGCCTTCCTGCCGCGCTATGCGGCGCTGCATGCCAAGGGGCAGACGGCGGAAGCGTCGGCCTTCGCCAACCAGATCTTCTCCTGGCAGATGGCGGCGCAGGCGCTGCTGCTGGTTCTGGCGCTGGCCGCCATGCCCATGATCGTGCGCGTGCTCGCGCCGGGCTGGACCGCCGATCAGTTGGCGATGACGGCGGAACTGGCGCGCATCAGCTTTCCCTATCTTATCCTGACTCTGGTGGCGGTGCAGTTGTCGGCCATGCTCAACGCCATCTCGAAATTCTGGGCGGCGGCGGCGTGGTCCAACTTCCTCAACCTCTCGATCATTGGCTGCCTGCTGGCGGCGGATCATTTCCCCAACGCGGCGTATGCCGCCGCCTGGGGCGTGCTGGGCGCGGGCGTGTTGCAGCTTATCTTCATGCTGTGGGCGGCGAAGCGCGATGGGCTGGGCCTGAAGCTGGTGCTGCCGCGCTGGACGCCGCAGGTGAAGGAATTCTTCGTCGCCTTCGGGCTGGTGACCTTCGGCGCGGCCAGCGTGGTGGTGGCGCCGCTGATCGATACCTGGCTGGCGTCCTATCTGGCGCAGGGTAGCCGCACAGCGCTCTATTATGCCGACCGCATCAACCAGTTGCCGCTGGGCGTGCTTGGCATCGCGCTGGGTACGGTGCTGTTGCCGGAAATGTCGGCGCTGCTGGCCAAGGGCCGCAAATCGGATTCCGACGCGGCGCAGAACCGTTCCGCCGTAATGGTGCTGCTGCTGACGCTGCCTTTCGCCGCCGTCTTCATCGCCATTCCCGGCACCATCATGCGGGCCTTCTTCGCCTGGGGTGAATATTCCACCGAGGCCGCCAACCTGTCCGCCGTGGCGTTGGCGGCTTACGGTTTGGGTCTGCCCGCCATGGCGATGGTGCGCATCGTCTCATCCACCTTCTATGCCCGTCACGACACGGCCACGCCCGCCCGCGCCACGGTCATCGCCATTGTCTGCAATATTCTTCTGAAGATCGCGCTGGTGTGGAGCGCCGGGCTGGGGCTGGCGGGACTGGCGCTGGGCACCTCGCTGGGCGCCTGGATCAATGTCGCGCTGCTGACCTGGTACGGCCATAGCCGCGACCTGCTGGCGATCGAGAAAGCCTTTGTGCGCGCGCTGCCGCCTGTGTTGCTGGCGGCGACAGTGACGGGCGTAGGGGCGTGGTTCGGCGCGGTGTTCGGGACACAGGCGCTGCCCGGACCTTATGAAGATCTGGCCGGGCTGTTCGGCGCGATGATCTGCGGCGTTGGTGGCTTTGCCGCGGTGGTGGCGGTGTTCCGCCGCCGCCTGCCGCTGGGGCGGCTTGCGCGATGATCCGGTTGCCCCGCGCGCGAAGCGCGCCATGAGATTATTCGTGGCCTTGCCGGTGCCCAACGCTGTGGCGCAATCGCTGATGCCGATACAGGCGGGCGTGCCCGGCGCGCATTGGCAGGAGCGTGACAAGCTGCATTTGACGCTGGCCTTTATCGGCGAGGTGGATGGCAGCGTGAAAGCCGCCATCGACGATGTTCTGGCGGGTATTTCCGCGCCCGGCTTCACGCTGCAACTGCATGGCGTCGGCCAGTTCGGCGAAGGCAAGCGCAGCCGCAGCCATGCGCTGTGGGCGGGTGTGCGCTCCAATCCGGCGCTGGAGCATCTGCAGCGCAAGGTGGCGAACGCCATCCGCCGCGTCGGCACGCCGTCTGACGGGCACAAATACACGCCGCATGTGACGCTGGCCCGCATGCGCCATCCCGAGCCGGGCAAGGTGGTGGAATGGCTGACCCAGCATGCGCTTTATACCAGCCCCGAATTCGAAGCCGGCGCGTTTCATCTTTATTCCAGCAAGCTGACCTCGGACGGCAGCCTTTACCGCCTGGAGCAAAGCTATCCCTTGCAGGGATTTGGCTATTGGGAGGATGACGATGACCAAGCTGACGATTGAGGACCTGCGAAGCGCTCTGAAACGGCTGCCGGACTGGTCGCTGGCGGACAAGCGCGATGCGATCCAGCGCAAGTTCCAGTTCGTGGATTTCGACGCCGCCTTCGCCTTCATGACGCGCACCGCGTTGCTGGCGGCCAAGATGGACCATCATCCCGAATGGGCCAACGTCTATAACAAGGTGGATGTGACGCTGGCGACGCATGATGCGGGCGGCGTGACGCAAAAGGACATTGACCTGGCGATGGCCATGGATGGGTACGCCGCGATGAGCGGTGACAAGTAAATCTTCGCTGTCATGGCCCACTTAACGTGGGCCATCCAGGGCAACCAGCGCTGGTGTTTGTACCCCTGGATGGCCCGCGCGGAGGCGGCCCATGACAAGCGTTACTTCAGCTTCGGCCTGAACCAGTCATTCTGGTTCGCCAGATACAGCACCAGGCTACCGCCCAGCGGCGTCAGCACCACACCCATGACGAACCAGGGAAACGGTGCGCGCCAGCTTTGCTTGGCCAGCCAGGCGACGCCGATCGCGCCGAGAATCCAAAGAAACGGGATCATTTCTTCACGGCGTTCTTGATCAGGTCATCGACCACGCTGGGATCGGCGAGGGTGCTGGTGTCGCCCAGGCTGCCGATATCGCCTTCCGCGATCTTGCGCAGGATGCGGCGCATGATCTTCCCCGAGCGGGTCTTGGGCAGGCCTGGCGCGAACTGGATCACATCGGGCCGCGCAATCGGCCCGATCTCGGTGCCGACGAACTTCTTCAGCTCGGCATTCAGCGCATCGGTGGCGGCCACGCCCGCCTTCAATGTGACATAGGCATAGATGCCCTGGCCCTTGATGTCGTGCGGGAAGCCGACCACGGCGGCTTCGGCCACATCCTTGTGCTCCACCAGGGCGCTTTCGACCTCCGCCGTGCCCATGCGATGGCCCGAGACGTTGATGACGTCATCGACGCGGCCGGTGATCCAGTAATAGCCATCCTCGTCGCGGCGGCAGCCATCGCCCGTGAAATACTTGCCCTTGTAGGTCTTGAAGTACGTGTCGATGAAGCGCTGGTGATCGCCATAGACGGTGCGCATCTGGCCGGGCCAGGAGCGGGTGATGCAGAGATTGCCGCTGACCGCGCCTTCCAGCACGTTGCCTTCGGCATCGACCAGTTCCGGCACCACGCCGGGCAGGGGCTTTGTCGCCGAGCCGGGCTTGAGATCGGTGGCGCCGGGGGTAGGCGAGATCAGCGCCGCGCCGGTCTCGGTCTGCCACCAGGTATCGACGATGGGGCAGCGGCCATCGCCCACCACGCGGTGATACCAGGACCAGGCTTCCGGGTTGATCGGCTCGCCGACGCTGCCCAGCAGGCGCAAGCTGGCGCGCGAGGTCTTCTTCACCGGCGCGTCGCCGTCGCGCATCAGGGCGCGGATGGCGGTGGGCGCGGTGTAGAAGATGTTGACCTTGTGCTTGTCGATCACTTCCCAGAAGCGCGACACGGTCGGATAATTCGGTACGCCTTCGAACATCAGCGTCGTCGCGCCATTGGCCAGCGGGCCATAGACGATATAGCTGTGGCCCGTCACCCAGCCGACATCCGCCGTGCACCAATAGATGTCGCCCTCGTGATAATCGAAGACGTAATGATGCGTATAGGCGGCATAGAGCAGATAGCCGCCGCTGGTGTGCAGCACGCCCTTGGGCTTTCCCGTCGAACCCGAGGTGTAGAGAATAAACAGCGGGTCTTCCGCGTTCATCGGCTCGGCGGGGCAGGTGGGCTGCACTTGCGCCGCCGCCTGGTGATACCAGACATCGCGCCCAGCCTTCATGTTGACCGCGCCGCCGGTGCGCTTCACCACGATCACGCTGGTGACGCCGCTTGCCTTGGCCAGCGCCGCGTCGGTGTTGGCCTTGAGCGGGATGGCCTTGCCGCCGCGCACGCCTTCATCGGCGGTGATGACGATTTTGCTGTCACAGTCGGTGATGCGCCCCGCCAGGCTGTCGGGCGAGAAGCCGCCGAACACCACCGAATGCACCGCGCCGATGCGGGCGCAGGCCAGCATGGCATAGGCGACTTCGGGGATCATCGGCATGTAGATGGTGACGCGGTCGCCTTTCTTGACGCCGCGCATCTTCAGCACATTGGCGAAGCGGCAGACCTCGGCATGCAGCTGGCGATAGCTGATATGCAGGCTGTCGGCCGGATCATCGCCTTCCCAGATGATGGCGGTCTGGTCGCCGCGTTCCGCCAGGTGGCGGTCTATGCAGTTGGCGGCGACGTTCAGCGCGCCATCCTCGAACCATTTGATCGACAGTTTGTCGGCGTCATAGGTCCAGTCGCCCGCCTTGGTGGGCATCTTCGCCCAGTCCAGCCGCGCCGCTTCCTTCAGCCAGAAGCCGTCCGGATTGGCCAGCGCCTCTGCGTAGGCCGCCTCGTACTTCGCCTTGTCCCAGAAGGCGCGCGTGCGCCATTGCTCCGGCACGGGGATGAGGCTGTCGGACATGAGGGGGGTCTCGCAGGGAATTACTGGGCGGATGCTGCAATTTCCGCCTGTGGACTGCAAGGCGGCGGATTGCCCAAGGGCTTGAATCCGTTTGCGGCAGCGGGGCCGGGGGCGGTATAAAAGCGCTTCCCAGGGGCGGCTCGCAAGAGCCTGAGATCGCAATCCCGCGAATCCCTTTGAACCTGATCCGGTCCCTTCTTCTCGAAAGAAGACTTGCCGGCGTAGGGAGAGGTCAAGACGATGAACAAGCCCATTCTCGACAAGTCCATGGCCATTACGCGCGGTGCGCTGCCCGGCTCGAACAAGCTGATGGTCGATGGCGTGCCCTTCCGCGAAGTGAAGCTGTCGGGCGGGGAAGCGCCGGTCCGGCTCTATGACACATCCGGACCGTACACGGACGAAAGCGCCGTCATCGACATTGAGAAGGGCCTGCCCACCCGCCGCCGCGACTGGATTCTGGCGCGCGGCGATGTGGAAGAATATGAAGGCCGCGCCCGCAAGCCGGAGGATGACGGCCTCAAGCCCGGCGAGAAGCTGTCGGTGCAGCAATTCGACCGTTCCGGCCTCAAGTTGCTGCGCGCCAAGCCGGGCCGCAACGTCACCCAGATGTATTACGCCCGCCAGGGCCTCATCACCGAGGAGATGAAGTTCATCGCCGCCCGCGAGAATCTGGGTCGCTCGCCCTTTGCGCGCGACGGCAACAGCTTCGGCGCGTCGATCCCGGACGAGATCACGCCGGAATTCGTGCGCGACGAGATTGCACGGGGCCGGGCGATCATCCCGTCCAACATCAACCACGCCGAAACCGAGCCGATGATCATCGGCCGCAACTTCCTCACCAAGGTCAACGCCAATATCGGCAACAGCGCCGTGACCTCGGGCGTGGCCGAGGAAGTGGACAAGCTGGTGTGGTCGATCCGCTGGGGCGCCGACAATGTCATGGACCTCTCGACGGGCCGCCACATCCACACCATCCGCGAATGGATCATCCGCAATTCGCCGGTGCCCATCGGCACCGTGCCGATCTACCAGGCGCTGGAAAAGGTCGGCGGCGTCGCCGAGGACCTGACCTGGGAAATCTACCGCGACACGCTGGTGGAACAGTGCGAGCAGGGCGTGGACTATTTCACCGTCCATGCCGGCGTGCGCCTGGCGCATGTCCCGCTGACCGCCGAGCGCGTCACCGGCATCGTGTCGCGCGGCGGCTCTATCCTGGCCAAGTGGTGCCTGGCGCATCACAAGGAAAACTTCCTCTACACGCATTTCGAGGAAATCTGCGAGCTGCTGAAGCAGTATGACGTCTCCTTTTCCTTGGGCGACGGATTGCGCCCCGGCTCCACCGCCGACGCCAACGACGCCGCCCAGTTCGCCGAACTTGAAACACTGGGCGAACTGAACAAGATCGCGCAGCGCCATGACGTTCAGGTGATGATCGAAGGCCCCGGCCATGTGCCGATGCACAAGATCAAGGAAAACATGGACCGCCAGTTGAAGATCTGCGACGAGGCCCCGTTCTATACTCTCGGGCCGCTGACGACTGATGTCGCGCCCGGCTATGACCACATCACCAGCGCGATCGGCGCAGCGATGATCGGCTGGTTCGGCACCGCCATGCTCTGCTACGTCACGCCCAAGGAGCATCTGGGCCTGCCGGATCGCGACGACGTCAAGGCGGGCGTCATCGCCTATCGCATCGCCGCCCATGCCGCCGATCTGGCCAAGGGCCATCCGGCGGCGCGCATCTGGGATGACGCGATGTCGAAGGCGCGCTTCGAATTCCGCTGGCGCGACCAGTTCGCTTTGGCTTTGGACCCGGAAACGGCGCAGCTCTATCACGACGAGACGCTGCCCGCCGACGGCGCCAAGGTGGCGCATTTCTGCTCCATGTGCGGGCCGAAATTCTGCTCGATGAAGATTTCGCAGGAAGTGCGCGACGCGGCCAAGGGCACCAACGACACGCTGTCGTCAGCCGAGATACGCGCCGCCATGGCGAAGAAGTCGGAAGAGTTCAAGCAGACCGGCGGCGAGATTTATTTGCAGCAGCCGGCGGCGGAGTAGATTCTCGAATAGCCCTCTCCCATTATTAGGGGGAGGGCTATCTGCACAGGTTGCTGCGATTCGCAGGCCAGCCTCTAACCACCGCATTTCGCCCCTTTCCATCCCGTTGGAACCCTTTCGCGGCACCGCACGTTGTTGGGGCGTCGGGGTAAGAATTATTTTTTAGGAGACCCAGCATGTTTGGGAATAAGACATTTTTGGCCATTGCCGCCGTCGCCGCCCTTTCTCTGTCGGGTTGCGGCACGAACCAGGGTGACCGAGCCGCTAGCGGCGCGCTGATTGGTGCTGGCGCGGGCGCCATTCTTGGTGCTGCGGCCGGCAATCCTGGCATGGGCGCTGCGGCCGGTGCCGTTGCGGGTGGCGTTATCGGTGCGGCCACCAATCCCTGCGACCTGAACCTGGGCGACCCGGTGTGGAGCAACGATCGCGGCTCGTATGAGCGCCGCTGCGGTCGTCCGTACCGTGAACGCTAGTCGTCCCGAATGAGAAGAAAGGCCGCAGAGATTGCTCCGCGGCCTTTTTCTTGTCAGCGGCGCCTAATGGCGTTCCACACCGCCAGGACCAGCACCGCGCCGATCACTGCCACCAGCGTCGAGATAATGAAGCCTTCGCCCTGGTAGGTTGATCTGCCCCCTTCCAAGTGGTCCAGGGACTATCATATTGGAACCTTGGAAGGAGATTTGGAATGGGACGCAGGCATCAGCCTGAGGAAGTTATTGGCAAGCTACGGGAGGCGGAGATCGTGCTT
>JBIIWB010000002.1:0-315433 GCA_044339125.1 Rhizomicrobium sp.
AGCACGATCTCCGCCTCCCGTAGCTTGCCAATAACTTCCTCAGGCTGATGCCTGCGTCCCATTCCAAATCTCCTTCCAAGGTTCCAATATGATAGTCCCTGGACCACTTGGAAGGGGGCAGATCAATGGCAGCGCCGTTATTCGTGTTGACGCTAAAGGACATGGACTTCTCCGTTCTACTGGTGGGGGAGACGCTTTCTGCGGCCCCTCTGGGCTTGGCCCGGACGGAACTTTGCAACCGCTGTGCCAGCCGGTTAACTTATCAACATATTGAAATAACACAGTATTTTGATAGGCTGGCCCAGCCGCGTTAGGCATGAACTGCCCAAGAGGAAGAATTTGCCGAGGCCAAAAGGCAATTTGGATATGAGCGCCGCAGTGGTCGATAGCGACAGCGTATCGACGCGGCACGACCCTCGGCTTGGCACCAGCTTCCTTCCCCCGCGAGCGGAGCGACGAGCGGGGGAGTTCGGTAGCGACAGCGTACCGAACTGCGCAACGAGGTGTCGGCAGTTTGCCGACCCGAGTTGCGACGGATGGGGGAAAGCAAAAAAGCCGGCGCTAGGCACCGGCTTTTCCGAATTCAAGCTGGCAGTCCGATTTTAGCCAGCTTGCTGCAGGCCCTGCATGATATTGCGGTTGATCTCGATCAGCGGATCCAGCGGCGCCTTTTCGCGCGTCACCTGGCGGGAATATTTCGCGACCCAGAGCGAGATCGAGATGATCTTGGCGCGCAAATCTTCGGTCAGGGTGTTGCGGTCGTCCATGCAGTCGGCCGCCAGGGTGCGCCACATGCGCCGGTTCCAGTCGATCGCCTCGACCAGAGGCGTGCCGGCGGCCTGGGTGTTCTTGGCGGCCAGCAGGGCGCCGGTGACCTGGCCGAACAGCCGGTATTCGGTCACGCGGGGGTTTTCGGTCGCGGTTTGCGCGCTCTTATACGCTTGCAGGGACATAGCTCAGACGCTCCTGTTCATAATCAAAAAGTTTGCGGCAGGAAATCAGGGCCTTGTAATAGGCGCCTTGGGAAACATCGCGGCTGATCTCGACACAGGCTGCCAGAATGCCGGGATTGGAAATTGCGCTCATGAAATCGGTCATGCGCAGGGCGAATTCGTTATAGGGCTCTTCGCTGGCCTCGCCGTCCAGATACATCATCATGATGGCGAGATAGATGCGACGAGCCGGGGTCTTGGCCTCTTCCGGCTGCATGATGTCCTTCTCGCGCAGAACGCAGGCCTTGTTCTGGATCACCAGCGAGATGCGCTTGTCGCCATTGGCGAGCACGGCACCGTTGAGAACGAACTTCTCGCCCGGCTTCAGGGACAGTTTGAGCGGCATGAAGGCCCCAGATGAATTGGCGAGCGCAACCTAAGCCCGGCTTGGTTAACAAAGCCTCTCGCAATCCGAGCGATTTCGTTCACGAAGGGTTAAGCACAAAAGGCTTTGATATCCGCGAATTTCGAACCACCGAGAGATTGCATGGCCGAGGCCCTTCCCCTTCAGAGCATCGACGCCCTGTCCGGCGTGGACGCGCGCATGGAAGCACTCGACAAGCTGCAATCGCTGGTCGAGGAAGTGGTGGCCGAGAAGCAGCGGCACCGTTCCAATATCGCCCTGAAACGCGCCATCCGCACCTGGCGCAAGGGCGATCATGCCGGCGCCGGCAAATGGGCGCTGATCGCCACCGAGGCGGACGACAAGAATTCCAAGGCCTTCCATGTGCTGGCGATGGCGCTGGAGCGGATGGGCCATCTGCACAAGTCGCTGGTCACCTATGAGCGCGCCTTTCAGCTCGATCCCGAAGACCCGGAACTACTGATCAATCTGGGCCTGGCGGCCTGGAACATGAAGCTGACGGAAGGCGCGGAGCAGATGTTCCGGCTTTATATCGCCAGCTGTCCGGATTCGCCGTTGGGCTACAACAATCTGGGCAGCGTGCAGTGCGATCTGGGCCGCCCCGATGTCGCCATCGAAATCCTGCGCGATGCCCTGAACCGCATGCCGCATGAAGCGATTCTGTGGAACAGTCTTGCCACCGTGCTGGCCGAAGAAGGCCGCGCCGATGAAAGCCTGGTCTTCTACGGCGAAGCCGCCCGGCTGGAGCCGGACTTCGCCCGCGCCTATCACAATCTGGGTTACGCCTATCAGCATCTGGGCCGCCTGGAAGAGGCGCTGGAGAATTACGACCGCGCGCTGGACCTTGTGGTGGATCCCACCGAGCAGCGCGAAAGCCGCCATTCACGCAGCATCTGCCTGATCGGCGCGGGCCAGATCGAGGAAGGCTTTCGCGAATACGAAATCCGCAACGACCAGCGCTTCCGCGCCTATTTCCATCACATCGTCGAAGCCCCGATGTGGAAGGACGAAAGCCTGAACGGCAAGCGCGTCCTGATTGTGGGCGAACAAGGCCTGGGCGATGAGTTCATGTTCGCCAACATCCTGCCCGATGTGGACAGGGCGGTGGGCGAGGACGGCAAGCTGATGATCGCGGTGGACCCGCGCCTAGTGCCGCTGTTTCAGCGCTCCTTCCCGAAGGCCGATGTCGGCACCTATGACGACCGCACCCTGATCGATGCGGACGGCAACAAGGCGCTGCGCCTGATTCCCTTTGCCACCCAGGACAACAAGCCCGACCTGTGGGCGCCGATGGGCACCGCCCTGCAGCATTACCGCAAGTCGCTGGCCGATTTCCCGCACGAAGCCTTCCTGGTGGCCGATCCCGCCCGCGTGGCGGATTTCCGCCAGCGCCTGGACGCACTGCCGGGCAAGAGGGTCGGCCTGTGCTGGCGCTCCATGATGCTGGCGGCCAAGCGCGCCAAGTATTTCTCGCCCATCGATGGCTGGGGTCCCGTGTTGCAGACGCCGGGCGTCAGCTTCGTCAACCTGCAATATGGCGACTGCGCCGACGAGCTGGCGCGCGCCGCCGCGCAGTTCGGCGTCACCGTGCATGTCATGGAAGGCCTGGACCTGAAGCAGGACATTGACGGGGCAGCGGCGCTTTGCGCCGCGCTTGACCTGGTGATTTCCGCGCCCACCGCGGCGGCGGCCACCGCCGCCAGTGTCGGCACGCCAACCTGGTTCGTCACCGCGGGCCGCACCTGGCCGCAGATGGGCACCGCCGAATATCCCTGGTACGCCAAGACCAAGGTGTTCTGGCCGAAAAAGTTCGGCGACTGGGATGCGCTGATGCCGGATGTCAGCGATGAACTGGAAGTGTGGGCTTCCGACGCCGAGCGTAAGCCGCTCTTCTAGACCTACGGAAGATCGCCCTCTTCCAGAATCAGTTCCATCGAGCGGCCACGGGAGTGCGGCTCCCAGCCTGCTTCCATGGCGATATGGATGGCCGCCGTCAGCTTCTCGGGCGTGACATTCGGCCGTTCCGGAAAGCGCGTGGCGTGCTTGGGCTTCTCAAAGGGAAATTGCAGGATCAGCTCCCGCCAGGCCTTCGGCGTGCCGTGCCGGGTCAGGGTCTCGTCATGGCGCACCACGCTGAGGCGCAGGCCGATATCGCCATCGGTGGATTTCCAGATCGGCTCGCTTTTCACCGACCAGCGCAGCGGAAATTCGCCGATCTTGATGATTCCGCCGATGTCGCGCTTCTTGCCTCGCATTACTGCTGTTGCTGCTGTTGCTGGTGATAGAGCCGTTCCGGCATCGACGGCGTGGGCGTCTGCGCCGCCATCGGGCGCGCCACTTTCAGGAAATCCTCATGCCGCACCGGCGCCGCGGTCGGCTCCAGCGAGACGGCGATGCTGAGTTCGGAATCCGCCCCGCCCTTGTAGGTGCCTCGTGTCGGCGGCACGTCGGCATAGTCGCGCCCCACGGCGGCGCGGATATGGCGCTCGCGCGGCAGGGTATTGTTGGTGGGATCGAAGCCCACCCAGCCCAGCGACGGCAGATAGGATTCCACCCAGGCATGGGTGGCGTCGGCGCGCGAACGGTCGCGCGAACCCTTGTGATGCAGATAGCCGGAGACATAGCGGGTGGGAATGCCCCAGCCGCGCGCCACCGTGATCATGATGTGCGCGAAATCCTGGCAGACGCCCAGCCGCTCGCCCAGCGCATGTTCGATGGGCGAATGCACTTCGGTGACGCCGCTTTTGTATTCGAAGGAATCGAAGATCGTGCGCTGCAGCGTCTTCAAGGCGGTGAGCGGATCGCCTTGCGGCTTTTCCAGCTCGGCGATCTTGATGAAGCTGGCCAGTTCCGGCGAAGGCCGCGCGAATTTGGAGGCGCCCAGCATGTCGTAATGATCGTCGGAGAGGTTGTAATTGTTGAAACGGCCCCACTCCAGCGCATCCAGCGCCGCGGGCAATTCCGGGAACATGCCGATCTCCACCACCGCCTGGGCTTCGATGCGCAGTTCTTCATGCTCGCGCAGCAAGTTGAAGTGATAGACCGCGTTGCCCAGATGATCGGTATAGGCATAGAGCTGGGCGCGGGGATTGGTGGCGATCTGGAAGCTGCGCAGGGTCTGCGGCCCTTCCGAGCGCGGCTGCATCCGCAATTCCATCACGCTTTCGCGCACCGGCGCGGTGTAGCGGAAGAGATTCACGTGGCGGATGGAATAGAACATTACAACACCGTCTCCGCGCCATAGGTGATGTAGGACGAGTAGAGCGTTTTGTGAATCTGCTCGCACTGCTTGGTGATGTCGGCGAGGAAGGTGGCGATGCCGCCGCCGGTCATCAGATCGTCCACCTGTCCGAAATCCACCGAGGCCTTCAGCCGTCCCGCCAGCCGTTCCACCGCCGCGCGGCTGGCGTGCGGCGCGCCCGGCGCCACGCGCGCAAGGGCTTCGGTCATGCGGTCCACCGAGAAGCAGATGGAGTGGGGAAATTCAGCGTCGAACAACAGGAATTCGGCGATCTTCTGCGGCCGGATCGAAGCAGTGTACTGCTTGGTATAGGGCTCCCAGGCGGTGCAGAATTTCAGCAGCACCAGCCAGTCGAAATATTTCGGCCCCCGCACCACATCGCCGGCGGCGCGGAAATGCGCATCCAGCAGGCGGCCGATCAGCTGCACCCGCTCGATGTGACGGCCCAGTTCGAGGAAGTACCAGCCTTCGCCATGGGACAGGGTGGAATAGGCGACGCCTTCCAGGGCGTGCATTTCTTCCAGCGCTTCGCGGAACAGGCGCGCCGGGGTGTGGACCCAGATCGAGTCCATCGTCACCGGCGACAGGCGCAGATGCAGGCGGTTGAGATGCTCCCACACTTCGTTGGAGAGGGCCTCGCGCACCTGGCGGGCATTGTCGCGCGCCATGGCCAGCGAGGTGACCAGCGAGGATTCATTCTCGCGGTCGAAGGCCAGCCGCCGCGTGGTGAGGAAGGCGTCCTGATGGCCGGGATTCTTTTCGCCGGTGAGGGATTCCACGACGCGCGCCCAGGAGGCTGCGGAATCATCCTGAGTCTGCTCGACCATGGATTCCAGCTTCACCGCCAGCAAGCGCGAGGTGTGCTCGGCCCGCTCGATATAGCGGGCCATCCAATAGAGAGAATCTGCGACCCGGCTCAGCATTCCGCATAACCCGTCATGGCCGGGCAGCGAGCGAAGCGAAGCGCGGCCGGGCAACCCAACTTCATTGCGACAGAACCCACGTATCTTTGGAACCGCCGCCCTGGGACGAGTTCACCACCAGGCTGCCGCGCTTGAGCGCGACGCGGGTCAGCGCGCCGGGCACGATCTTGGTTTCCGCGCCATGCAGGATGAAGGGACGCAAATCGACATGCCGCGCTTCGATGCCGTTGCCGACAAAGGTCGGCGCGGTGGAAAGCTGGATGGTGGGCTGGGCAATGTAGTTCTCGGGATCGGCCTTGATCTTGCGGCCGAACTCTTCGCGTTCCGCCGCGCTGGCATGCGGGCCCACCAACATGCCATAGCCGCCGCTTTCGCCCACCGCCTTGACCACCAGCTTGTCGAGGTTGGCCAGCACATGGCTTAGCGACTTCTCCTCGCGGCAGAGGAAAGTTTCGACATTGTTGAGGATGGGCTCCTCCGACAGATAATAACGGATCAGGCGGGGAACATAGGCATACACCGCCTTGTCGTCGGCGACGCCGGTGCCCAGCGCGTTGGCGATCATGACATTGCCGGCACGATAGGCGTTGAACAAGCCGGGCACGCCCAGCGCAGAATCTTCGCGGAAGATCAGGGGATCTACGAAATCATCGTCGATACGGCGATAGATGACGTCGATGCGCTTCAGGCCCGAAGTGGTGCGGGTGTAAACGACATTGTCGTTGACCAGCAGATCGCGGCCTTCCACCAGCTCCACGCCCATCTGACGGGCCAGGAAGGCATGCTCGAAATAGGCGCTGTTGAAGACGCCCGGCGTCAGGATGGCGATGGAGACGTCTTCATGGAACGGGGCCAGCGAACGCAGCGTCGCCAGCAGCTCCAGCGGATACTGCTCGATCGGCCGCACATTCATGGAGCGGAACACGGCCGGAAAGGCGCGGCGGGCCACATCGCGGTTGGCCAGCATGTAGCTGACGCCGCTGGGCACGCGCAGATTGTCTTCCAGAACGACGAACTCGCCCTTCTCGTCGCGGATCAGGTCGCTGCCGCAGATATTCACATAGGCGCCGTGCGGCACCGGCAGGCCGCGCATCTCACGGCGGTAATGCTTGGAGCCGAAGATCATGGAGCGCGGCACCACGCCGTCTTTCAGCACGCGGCCGTCGCTGTAAATGTCGCGCAGGAACAGGTTCAGCGCGATGATGCGCTGGGTCAGGCCCGCCTCGATCCGCGCCCATTCCGCCGCCGTGACGATGCGGGGCAACAGGTCGGTGGGGATGATCCGCTCGGTGGCGCGGTTGTCATTATAAACGGTGAAGGTGATGCCCTGGTGCAGGAAGCTCTGCTCACAGGCCTGCTGGCGGCGCGACAACTCGTCCAGCGACAGGGTGGAAAGGCGCGAATCCAGCGTCGCATAGGGCGGGCGCACCGCGCCGTCGGCGGAAAACATCTCGTCATAGGCCCGGGCCAGTTCATAGCGGGCATAGGGCGCATCCTGGCCGGGATGGGCGGGCTTGCCGGGCGCGGCGACGATGTCCGGCGCGCCGAAGTCCTCGATATTGGCAAAACCCTCTTGCTGCATACGCGAAGAGTGACGTTCCCGTTGCAAATCCGTCAAGGGCAGCAAGGCCGCAGGGCCGAAAAGATCAGATGGTGCAATGATTTTAGCGGTTGAAGGGGGCGGCCGCCTGCGTGATGCAAGGCGCCGCCCCCTTCGTTCTAGGCCGGGCGGAACAGCGCCGGGGAAGGCCGTCCACCTAAGCCAGGAACTCGCCCTGGGGGTGTGGCGACGGTGGGTAGTTGCAATCATAGGTTGTATTGTGGGCAGGTGAAAGTCAGGTTACCAGCCTGCGGCACCCCCTGATGAGAGGAGATTTCAGCAGGGCCAAGAAATCTAGGATGGCGCGCCCCCCCCCCGGGGGGGGGGGGGGCGTATTGCGCGATGCCAAGTCTGCTGACGCCTGCCGACCAGGCGCATTTCGAAAGCCTGCCGGGACTCTGTCTGGTGCTGGACCCAAGCCTGAGGATCGTGGCGCAGAACCAGGCCCATGCCCAAGCGACCCTGACACGGCGCGGGGACACGCTGGGCAAATTCCTCTTTGAAGTCGTTCCCGACAATCCCAACAGCAACACCGCCGACGGCGTCTCGGTGCTGCGCCAGTCGCTGCTGAACGTGCTCAAGACCCGCGCGCCCGACATCATTCCCAGTTTCCAGTTCGACGTCGCGCCGTCGGACGGCGGCCGCTATGTGCCGGGCTTCTGGCGCGTGATGAACACGCCGCTGCTGGATGAACAAGATTTCGTGCGGCTGATCATCAACCAGGTCGAAGACCTGACCGTGGTGCTGGAATAATCAGTCGAGAAGCGCCATCAGCGCGTCCTGGTTGGGTTTCGCGGCAATGCGAATTTCGCGGAAAAGCCCGTGCGGCAGCGCCTTGGCCGTCGCCGGGCTGATGCAGAGCGCGATCACACCTGCCAGCGGCAAACCTTGCGTCTGTTCCACGAAGATGCCGGCGCTGCGCGGCGAGAAGAAGATCGCCGCATCCACCGCGCCGTCGCGCAGGGCCGCCATGGCATCGGGCGTCAGCGGGCGCGGCTCGACGACATAGAGAATCTCGCGCCGCACGGCATAACCCTTGGCCGTCAGCCGCTCCGCCAGGGCGCCTTCATTCTGCTCGCCGCAGACATGCAGCAGCGCGCCATCGTCCGGCGCTGCCCAGCGCGGCACTGCATCGGCCAGAGCGGCGGCGTCGCCATCGGCATTCTCCACGCGGGTGAAACCGGCAGCTTGCGCTTCGGCGGTGGTCTGCGGGCCCACCGCGAAAATCGGCATATCACGGCGCGGTGTGCGGCGAACCAGCGCCCGCACACCATTGGCCGAAGTGGCGAGGATGGCGGCGACATCCACCAGCTCCAGCGGCGGCCCGTCGAACCAGCGCGTTTCCAGCAGGGGAGCCAGCAAGGCGTCATGCCCACGCGCCGCCAGAAAGGCTGCGGTTTCCGCGCCATCTTCCTGGGGCCGCGTCACTAGAATACGCATCGCCATGTGGGGTAAAGCAGCGTCCCATGACAGGCAAGCGTCTCACTATTCTGGGCATCGAAACCAGCTGCGACGAGACCGCGGCGGCCATCGTGCGCGGGCCTGCACCCGGCCCTGGTGAGATCCTGTCCAATGTCGTGGCCAGCCAGATCGCGGCGCATGCGCCCTATGGCGGCGTGGTGCCGGAAATCGCCTCCCGCGCCCATCTGGAAATCCTGGATTCGGTGATTGCCCGCGCCATCGCTGGATCCGGCATCGCCGCATCGGCGATTGACGGCGTCGCCGCCACTGCGGGACCGGGGCTGATCGGCGGCGTCATGGTCGGTCTCACCACGGCCAAGGGCGTCGCTCTGGGGCTGGGCAAGCCGCTGATCGCGGTCAATCACCTGATGGGACATGCCCTCACCGCCCGGCTGACCGAAGGCGTGGGCTTTCCCTTCTTGCTGCTGCTGGTGTCGGGAGGCCATTGCCAGTTGCTGGGCGTGGGCGGGCTGGACGACTTCCGCCTCTATGGCAGCACCATCGACGATGCGGTGGGCGAAGCCTTCGACAAGGTCGCCAAGCTGCTGGGCCTGCCCTATCCCGGCGGGCCGGAAGTGGAGAAGCAGGCACTGCTGGGCAACCCGCGCGCCTGTGACCTGCCGCGGCCGCTGGTCACGGGCCACAATGTGCGCAAGACCGCCGACTTTTCCTTCAGCGGTTTGAAGACCGCCGTGCGCCAGCTCACCGAGCGGCGGCAGGCCAAGACGGAGGATGTCTGCGCCAGCTTCCAGGCGGCGGTGATCGATATTCTGACCGACCGCACCGCGCTGGCGATGACATTGTTCGAAAGGGATTTCCCGCAGGCGGCGGAAAAGACGCTGGTGGGGGCGGGCGGCGTGGCCGCCAATATAGCCATTGGCGGGGCGCTGGCGCAGCTCTGCGCCGGGAAAGGCTTTCGCCTCGCTGTCCCGCCGCCGAAGCTCTGCACCGACAATGCGGCGATGATCGCCTGGGCAGGCCTGGAACGGCTGGCGGCGGATCAGGGCGGCGACGCGATGGGGATCTCCCCCAGGGCTCGGTGGCCGTTGGCCCCTTCCACCGTCACCGGTTGAAGCGCGGCTTGGGCCGCCGCTTCAAACCGGGTTACAGGGCGATGGCGAAGGCGACGTAGAAGATGCCGGCGCTGAGAATGGCCGAGACGGCGCCAAGAACCGAGGAGACCTGCTCGGACACGACCGACGAGGCTTCGGGAAGGCGGATGAGGGACTGAGACATGGGAACTCCTTCTGTGTTGCAGTGCAATATACTCTTCTTGTCACGCGTTTCAAGCATGCCTTTTTGGTGAAATAATTCATAACAAAGTCAATAAGTAACTGTATTTGCTATGGTAACAACTAAATTTCGTGCGATTAACCCGCTGTGCAAGTGCAGCATGGGAGCGTTGCGAAAGGTGACGTGCAGGGAATGAAAATTGCCACCTGGAATATCAATTCCGTGCGCCACCGCATCCAGCTGGTGGGCCGTTTTCTGCGGGAAAAACAGCCGGATGTGCTGTGCCTGCAGGAGACCAAGGTCACCGATGACCTCTTCCCGGGCGGCGCCCTGGCCAAGCTGGGCTATGTCCACCAGGCCATTCACGGTCAGAAGGCCTATCACGGGGTGGCGGTGCTCTCGCGCATCCCCTTCAAAAAAACCGGGACGCAGGATTTCTGCCGCGAAGGCCATGCCCGTCACCTGGGCGTGACGCTGGCGAACGGCGTCGAGCTGCACAATTTCTATGTCCCCGCCGGCGGCGACATTCCCGATCCCGTTCTGAACGGCAAGTTCGCGCACAAGCTGCACTTCCTCGAAGGCATCGAGCGCTTCTTCGCCAAGCGGAAAGACCGCAGCAATCCGGTGCTGCTGCTGGGCGATCTCAATGTCGCGCCGCTGGAGACCGATGTCTGGTCGCACAAGCAGCTTCTGGATGTGGTCAGCCACACGCCGGTGGAAACCAAGCTGTTCGGCGAAGCCCAGGCCGCCTTCGACTGGACCGATGTGACGCGGGAATTCGTGCCGCCGGACCAGAAAATCTACAGCTGGTGGAGCTATCGCGCCGCCGATTGGGAAGCCAGTGATCGCGGGCGGCGGCTGGACCATGTCTGGGCCAGCCCCGGCGCGAAGGGTGCACTGAAGAGCCAGACCATCTTCAAGAATATGCGCGGCTGGCAGAAGGCCAGCGATCATGTCCCGATCATGATCGAGCTTGATGTCTGACATGAAGATTGCATTTTTGCGCCACGGTCCCACCGGCTGGAATGCGCAGGGCCGCATTCAGGGCCATACCGATATTCCGCTGAGCGCCGAAGGCCTGGCGAAGATGCAGGGCCTGCGCCTGCCCGAGGCGTTCGCGGGCGCGCGGCTTTATTGCAGCCCGCTGACCCGCGCCCGCCAGACCGTGGAAGCGCTGGGCTTGCGCAATCCCACACTGGACGCGCGCCTGATGGAGCAGCATTGGGGCCAGTGGGAAGGCCTGACCAACGCGGAAATCAGCGCCCGCGATGGCGAGGACTGTTTCATCCGCGCCGGGCTGGCCCGCGAGTTTCACCCCTTTGGCGGCGAATCCACCGCCGACCTGATGGCGCGGGCGCAGGATTTCCTGACCGAGATTGCCCGCGAACCGCGCGACACCGTGGCGGTGGCGCATCTGGGCGTGCTGCGCGCCGCCTATACGCTGGCGACAGGCTGGGCGATGGACACCATCATGCCCGCCGATCTGGATGTCTCGCAGATACTGGTGCTGAAGCTGGACGCGCAGGGCAAACCCAGCCTGCACGAACTCAACCGGGCTTTTGCCAAAACGGCTTGAGCTTGCGGAAATCGCGGTAGCGCTTCAGCGCCTGCTTCGCGGCCCGTTCGCGGCCCGCGCCATAATGGCCCAGCACCAGGCCCACGCCATGGCCGATGGCCGCCGCATCGCCGCCCTGCATCAGTCCGGCGATGGCGGTGCGGACATGGGCAATGTCGTTGAGATGGCCCAACTCTTCCTGCATGCGCTTCAGCGATTTCAGATACGGCTTCACCTGCTCCGGCGCCTGCAACGCTGCGAACATCTGGGTGAGGTAGCGCAGCTTCTTCAACGCGATGCGCAGGCGGTGCAGCTCGGCCTCGTCGCGGCCCTTCGCCTTGCGGCCGCGCCGTTCCACCCGTTTCGCCGCCGTCTTCAGCATGCGGCGCGCGACGGGCTTGATCTTCTCGCCATGGCCCAGCGGCAGGCGCGATTGCGACAGGGCGGCTATGTCGTCGAGGAAGTGGCCGAAATCCTCCGAAACGACGGCCCCTTCCACCGCCTTCCAGGCGATGACGCGGGCATCCTCCGCCGTGCGGCGCAGGGCGGCGAAGTCGCCGCGCTCTATTTTCGACGTGGAGCGCGTCACCTCAGGCCAGAGGTCTTCCAGAAAAACATCCAGATCGCGCGCCGGGCCCAGCTTGGCCGAGATCGCCTTGGCGCGGCCGCGCAAATCCTCGAACCAGTCCTGATCGAACGCCCTGCCGAACGCGGCCAGCATAACTTCCAGCCGCCGCAGCGCCACGCGCAGGTGATGCAGCGCTTCGACCGAGCGTCCCGCCCGCAACACGCCCGCTTGGGCCGAAGCGGCGCCGAGACAATCGGCAAGGATGGCGCGGAGGGCTTCGTCGGCCTGCATCGCCGTGTTGAGCCGCAGCCGCTTGGGCTTGCCGCGCGCGACGCTGCGCAGCAGGCGTTGGCCCGCGCTGGTGGAGCGGGCGCTAGAACGGCGAAGGGCGACGAGATCTCCCATGCGCGAGAGCTAAACAGAGATCAGATGGGCCGTACAGGGATACCGGCATTGGCCAGTGCGGCTTTTGCCTGCGCGAGGCTGACTTCGCCGAAATGGAAGATCGAGGCGGCCAGCACGGCGGATGCATGGCCTTTTGTGACACCGTCCACCAGGTCCTGCACATTGCCGACGCCGCCCGAGGCGATCACCGGCACCGGCACCGCATCCGCCACGGCCCGGGTCAGCGCCAGGTCGTAACCGGATTTCACGCCGTCGCGGTCCATCGAGGTCAGCAGCACTTCGCCCACGCCGAAGCCGACCAGCCGGCGGGCATGTTCCACCGCATCGATGCCGGTCTCGCGGCGGCCGCCATGGGTGTAGATTTCATAGCGGCCCGACGGCGCCATCTTGGCGTCGATGGCGGCGACGATGCATTGGCTGCCGAATTTCTCCGCCGCTTCGGCGACGAATTCCGGCCTGGCCACGGCGGCGGAATTGATCGAGACCTTGTCGGCCCCCGCCAGCAACAGGGCGCGGATGTCTTTCAGTTCGCGCACGCCGCCGCCCACGGTGAGCGGCATGAAACAGACTTCCGCCGTGCGCCGCACCACATCCAGGATGGTGCCGCGATTCTCGTGGGTTGCGGTGATGTCGAGAAAGCAGAGCTCGTCGGCCCCAGCGGCGTCATAGATGATCGCCTGCTCCACCGGATCGCCGGCATCGCGCAGCCCTTCGAAGTTGATACCCTTGACGACGCGGCCATCCTTCACGTCGAGGCAGGGAATAATGCGGACCTTGAGCATGGGGGCTCTTTAGCGCGCTTTCGCCAACGCGGCGATGGTGAAAAGCGCGCGGCCGGTGATCGCTTCGGCCGGCATGGCGGTGGTGCGGGTCATGCCTTCGGCTTCCAGCAGCAAATCGAGTGCGTCGGCCAGCTTTTCCGCATTCCAGTTGCGCGCCTGCGCCTTGAAGCTGTCGGCGCGGGAAAAATGGATCGGCGGGAAGAATTTGCGCATGACGTTGTCGAGTTGCTCGCCCCGCGCCATGCCCTCCTTGGCCAGCATCAGGCGCTGAAAATGCCCCAGCGCGCCGCGCAGGATTTGCGCCGGAGCGGTGTCGGCCACCCACAACCGTTCCAGCTCCAGATCCAGCCGCACCAGATCGCCGCTGCCCGCCGCGTCGAAGGCGCTTTCGCTGCGGGCCTGAGATTCGTCGCCCATCACGGCGCGGACATCTTCCGCCGTGATCTGCTTGGTGCCATGGGCATAGAGCGCCAGCTTTTCCAGCTCGCGCCGCGTCACGCCGCGATCAGACCCCAGCCGCGACACCGCTTCTTCCACCGCACCGGGGGCCAGCGCGAAACCCTGGGCCTTCAATTCGTCGCGCACGACATCGGCCAGATCGCGGGCATTGTCGGCATAGCAGGGAATCGCGGCGGTGGATTTGTCGCCTTCGAACAGCTTGCGCAGCGCCGAGGACTTGTTGAGATCCCCCGCCTCGATCACCACCAGCGCGTCGCCGACATGCTCATCCAGAAAGGATTCGAACAGCCCAGCCAACTCGTTGCCGCCGCCGCGGATGCGGATCACGCGGCGCCCGCCCATCATGGAGATGGCGGCGGCTTCGTCGAACAGACGCGCCTTGTCGTCCAGCAGGGCAGCTTCCGACATGTCCACGGAGTTGAAGGGGTCGGTAAGGTCCGGCACCACGGTCTTGAGCAGCTTCTCGGCCCGTTCCTGCACCAGGCCGGCATCGGGACCGAAGACCAGCGCCGCCTGCAGCGCCTTGGGCGGCGTGGCAACGAACCGGTCGGCCTCGTGGCTCTTGACGATCATCGGCGCTGGCGAAAATAGGCCGCGAGGTCGAGACGGATGCGTTCGGCGATGGCCATGGCGGCGCGCCGGGAGGAATCGCGCTGCGCCGCCAGCGTGGCATAGGGTGAGATCGCGACATTGTAGGCCGACAGGCTGGTATGGCTGCCGCTGGTGACGGTGCCGCCCGCCATGTCGGTGAGGGTGTATTCGGCATCCAGTGTGTCGTTATAGCGGGTGATGGCGGCGTCGTTCTGCAACGCCACGCCGCGGCTGGTCTGGCGCAGATTGATGGTAAGGCGATAGCGCTTGCCGGTGGTGACGCCGTTGGAGCCCAACAGGTCGATCAGCGTGTTGCGCAGCTCATAGCCGTCGCGCTCCGGCATCGGCTCGACATAGATCGCGGCCAGTTGCGGCGACAGGCTGGGGCCGTACATCGGGCTGAAACCGCACCCTGCCAATGCAACCACGAGAGCAAGGGTGATCAGCGCCTTCATGGGACGATGTTAACGATGCGCCCGGGAACGACAATGATCTTCTTGGGTGCAGCGCCGTTCAGGAAACGCTGGACATCCGGCAGCGCCAACGCGGAGGCTTCCACCATGGCCTTGTCGGCGCTCTTGGCGATCTGGAAGGTGCCGCGCACCTTGCCGTTGACCTGCACCGGATAGGTGAAACTGTCGGATTCCAGCAAAGCGGGATCGTGTGTGGGCCAGGCGGATTCCACCACCAGGCCCTTATGTCCCAGGGCCTGCCAACAGGTTTCGGCCAGATGCGGCATCATCGGGGCCGACAGTAGCACCAGCGCCTCCAGCGCTTCACGGCGCACGCTGGCGTTGGCGGCCAAGCCGTCCTGCACCGCGTTGGCGAGCATATAGAGCTGCGCCACGGCGCTGTTGAAGCGCAGGCCAGCCAGATGATCGGTCACCGCCGCAATCGCCTTGTGGGTGGCGGTGCGCAGGGTCTTGGACACTTCGTCATCGGCAGACACGGCCGTGCCGGGCGCGGGCAGGCCTTCGGCTTCCGCCACCAGGCGATAGACGCGCTGCACGAAACGCCAGCAGCCTTCGGCGCCCGCGTCAGTCCATTCGATGTCGCGCTCCGGCGGCGTGTCCGACAGCATGAACCAGCGTATGGTGTCGGCGCCGTAATCCTCGATGATCGTCTCGGGCGCGATGACGTTCTTCTTCGACTTGGACATCTTCTCGGACGCGCCCACGGCAATTTCCGTGTTGGTGCCGGTGAGGAAGGCCTTGCCGTCGCGCTTTTCGATCTCGTCCGGCGTCACCCATTCGCCCGCCGCGTTCTTGTAGGTCTCGTGGCAGACCATGCCCTGCGTGAACAGGCCCGCGAAGGGCTCTGGCACCGAAACCAAATTCAGCTTGTGCATGGCGCGGGTGAAGAATCGGGCATAGAGCAGATGCAGGATCGCGTGTTCGATGCCGCCAATATACTGGTCCACCGGCAGCCAATAGTCCGCCGCTGCCTTTTCCACCGGCTCTGCGGCAAACGGCGCGCAGAAGCGGGCGAAGTACCAGGATGAATCCGCGAAGGTGTCGAGCGTGTCGGTGTCGCGCATGGCCGCGCCGCCGCAAGCGGGACAGGTGGTGGTCTTCCAGGCGGTGTCGCGGTCCAGCGGATTGCCGGTGCGCGAAAAATCGAGTCGGTCGGGCAGCCTCACCGGCAACGCGCTTTCCGGCAGCGCCACCACGCCGCACTTGGCGCAGTGCACGACGGGAATGGGGCAGCCCCAGGGCCGCTGGCGCGAAACCAGCCAGTCGCGCAGACGGAAATTCACCGTGCGTTCGCCGATGCCCGCCTTTTCCAGTCGCGCGGCGATTTCCTTCTTGGCGTCGTCGACCGACATGCCATCCAGGAAGCGCGAATTCGCCAGCTTGCCGGGGCCGGTATAGGCCTCGGTCCCGACGGTAAAGCTGGCGGCGTCGGCGTCTTCCGGCACCACCACCGGCGTCACGGTCAGATCGTATTTGCGGGCGAAATCCAGGTCGCGCTGGTCATGCGCGGGGCAGCCGAAGATGGCGCCGGTGCCGTAACCCATCAGCACGAAATTCGCCACCATCACCGGCAGCTTCCACGCCGGATCGAAGGGATGCGCGGCGGTGAGGCCGGTGTCGAAACCCAGCTTCTCGGCCTTCTCGATCTCGGCTTCCGCCGTGCCGGTCTTGCGGCATTCGGCGATGAAGTCCTGCAGTTTCGGATTGTTCGCCGCCAGTTCCTGGGTCAGCGGATGGTCGGGCGACAGCGCCACGAAGGACGCGCCGAACAGCGTGTCGGGGCGCGTCGTGAAGACATCCAGCTTGCGCGCGTCGTTCAGCGTGAACTGGAACTTCAATCCCTCGCTGCGGCCGATCCAGTTCTTCTGCATCAGCCGGACTTTTTCCGGCCAGCGATCCAGCGTGTCGAGCGCGTCCAGCAATTCCTGGGCGAAGTCGGTGATCCTGAAGAACCATTGCGACAGCTTGCGCCGCTCGACCACCGCGCCACTGCGCCAGCCCTTGCCGTCGATCACCTGCTCGTTGGCGAGCACGGTCATGTCCACCGGGTCCCAGTTCACATCGGCTTCGCCGCGATAGACGAACCCGGCCTGATAGAACTTCAAGAACAGCTTCTGCTGCTGGTGATAATATTCCGGATCGCAGGTGGCGAACTCGCGGCTCCAGTCAATCGACAGGCCCATCATTTTCAGCTGGGCGCGCATCGCCGCGATGTTTTCGTAGGTCCATTCGCGCGGGCTGACTTTCTTTTCGCGCGCTGCGTTTTCCGCCGGCAGACCAAAAGCATCCCAGCCCATCGGATGCAGCACGCTGTAACCCTGGGCGCGGCGGAAGCGGGCGAGGCAATCGCCCATGGTGTAGTTGCGGACATGGCCCATGTGAATGCGCCCCGACGGATAGGGGAACATCTCCAGCACATAGCATTTGGGTTTGTCTGAATGGACTGGCGTCAGGAAGGACTGTTTTTCGTCCCAGACCTGCTGCCAGTGCTTTTCCGCTTCCTTGGCGTTGTAGCGCGCCATGAATGTCTAGTTGGCGGTGCTCAGGCTGCCCAGGCGCAGTTCGCGCGCGCGCGTCAGCACCACATCTTCCAGCTTGTGCGCGGTGTCCGGGCTGGGCTGGGCATCGCTCCACGCGCCCGCGGTGCGGGTCTGGCGGAACACGACCAGGCGCAGGCCGTCGGCGCGCAGCTCGCGGTCGGTGATGTAGGCGGTCACCTTCAGGCGCTCATCGGGCGCGGCGGGCGTGGTGTACCAGTCGGTGATGATGACGCCGCCGAACGGATCGGCCGAGACCAGCGGCAGGGTGGCCAGCGTGTCCAGCGTGGCGCGCCACAGATAGGTGTTCACGCCCAGGGTGAGGCGGCCGGAGGTCCCCGAGATCACGGAGGTGCCGGTATCCAGATAGCGGTCGGTGTCGTTGGACGGGCCGCAGCCGGCCAGCAGGCACATGCACAGCAAGACAGGCAGAATACGCATCGGCTCGACTTAACCCTTGTTTTGCTCGGCTTTGCCGCGCTTTTGACGGCCCGGCTTTGCCGGACTGGCGCCCCGCCTGACAGGGCTTATAGCGGCGGCCCTTCACCTTCGCAACGCCCGGGCCTTGCGCCCCGGGCGCAAGTTCGGCTTATTTTGGAAGGACTTAAGAACAAATCCAGGGAGCTGGGGTGCGCACGCATAAGATCATGGCCGGGCTGGGCTTTAGCCTGGCGCTTGTCCTGGCCGCCCGGAGCCCTGCCGTGGCAGAGGTCGCGCCGCTGGTTCTGCCAGTCGGCAGCGCCGAGCTCTTCCTGGGCGGGTCGGCGGAAGGGGCGCTGTTTTCCGCCAACCAGCCGGGCCCCGATACCAATGCATCCGGCATCGCCCGCTTCAGCCCCTCCCTGCGCCGCATGTATGACAGCGGCTTCTTCTGGTCGCTGAACGCCACACTGTCGGCTTCCGATCCGCTGTCGCGCGGCCGCTATGACGGCGATGTGCTGGAAAAGGCCTATGCCGAGACCAAGCTGCTGCTGATCTCCATCCGGGCCGGGATGATGGACGGGGCGGCCGCCAACCTGCAGGTGACGGGTCCCCGCGCCGGGCAGGCGCTGGACGACGCCCAGACGACATTCTTCCGCGATCCCGCCGGGCGCGCCGTCACCGACGTCTTCGCCCCGCGCACAGCGCTGACCGCCAGCGCCAACTACGCCAAGATTTCGGTGGAGACGCCGAACCTGTTCGGCGTCACGCTGGGCTTTTCCTTCACACCGTCGGAAGGCAAAAACGTCTTGCCCTGGCTGGCGGCGGGCCCGCAGGCCAATGGGCGGCAGGCGACCATCTGGGAAGGCGCGCTGCGCTATTCCGATGATTTCGGACCGCTGACCATGTCGGGCTATTTCGGCGGCGCCTTTGGCGCGGCGGAGCGGAAGCTGCCGGGCCAGCAGGGCGTCTCGGAATTCGGGCTGGGCGCGCGCATGGATTACCATGTCGACGACATGCTGACCTTTTCGCTGGGCGGATCATGGCGCAAATCCAACGCCCATGCCTTCAACAATCATCGCGCCTATACCAGCTCGGACACGCGGCAGGGGGATGTCAGCGCCGGCGCGAGCTATGGCGACTGGTCGGTGGCGGCGGAATACAGCCATGGCGTCGCAGAAAGGGTGGCGGGCTTCCCGCGCCTGGGGCTGAACGGCATGCAAGGCTCGCTGCGCTATGCCATCGATCCCAGCCTGGCGATCAGCGGCGGTTGGCAGCGGCTGGGCTATAGCCGCGACGCGGGCGCCTACTTCAACGGCGCGCCCAAGCTGGAAATGGATGCGATCTTCGTGAAGCTGTATCTCACGACAGTGCAGTGATCGCCGCGATGCCGCTGAAGCTGGGCGCCAGGCGCGCGGCGCTGCGCGCATCGACGCCGCCCAGCGCATAGACCGGCACTTGTGCATGCGCCGCGATGAACGCGGCGCGCACCGGCGTCAGCGCCGCCGCGCCGGGATGGCTGGCGGTGGGAAAGACCGGCGAGAGAAACACCGCATCGACATGGTGCGAATGCATCAAGGCCCGCAGCGAATGTGCCGAAGCGGTGATGATCCAGCCGGGATGGCGCACCCGCCAATGCGCCGCTTCGCCCGCGCGCTTTTCCGGCAGGTGCAGGCCGTCTGCCTCTGCCGCCAAGTGCGGATCGTCGGCCACCAGCAGCCGCAGCGGCAGCGGACGCAATTCGTCCAGCAGCGCGGCGCGATGCGCCCCCCGCAGGACCACGATACTGCCGCGCGGCAGGCGGCGCGCTGCCGTCAGCCAGTCGCGGTCGCTGTCATCGGTGAACAGCACCAGCGGCAGTGACGGATTGAGGCATTGCTGGCGCCTTGCTAGAAGCATGACCGATGAGCATTCCTGAAAATCTGGCGGACATTCTGGCGCGCATCGGCGCGGCGCGAAAGGCCGCGATTCTACCCGCGCCCGCCACGCACCTGATCGCCGTCTCCAAAACGGTGGACGAAAGCGGCATCCGCGCCGCGCTGGCGGCGGGCCAACGGGGCTTTGGCGAAAACCGGGTGCAGGAAGCGCAGGCCAAGTTTCCGGCGCTGAAGACCGAATTCCCCGACCTTGAACTGCATCTGGTCGGCACTTTGCAGACCAACAAGGTGAAGGAAGCGATGGCGCTGTTCGACGTCATCGAGTCGCTGGATCGCATCAGGCTGGCAGACGCGCTCGCGGCGGAGCGCGACAAGGGCGCGACCTGCCCGCGCCTTTTCATCCAGGTGAATACCGGCGAGGAAGAACAGAAGGCCGGCGTGCTGCCCGCCGATCTGGACGCGCTGCTGGCGCATGCGAGGCTGCTGGAACTGCCGGTGGAAGGTTTGATGTGCATACCGCCCGCGGGCGATGACGCCGCGCCGCATTTCGCTTTTCTGCTCCAGCGGGCGCGCGATCTTGGCCTGTCCCAGCTTAGCATGGGGATGAGCGGCGATTTCGAACTGGCGGTGAAGTTCGGCGCCACGCATGTGCGGGTCGGCAGCGCCATCTTCGGTGACCGCGCTAAGTAATAATCACCTTATTGCCAGGCCACAGTTGTTCCAGTGCCGCCAGCACGTCGTCATAATTGAGCGCAACGCAGCCATGGGTGTTCGCGTAATCCGGCTTCGCCAGATGCAGGAAGATGGCGCTGCCCTTGCCCGCCACCACTGGATCGTCATTGAAACCCAGCGCCGCCACCAGGTCGTAAAGATGATCGTCGCGCCACATGTTCTCGGCGCTGGCGGGATAGGGCAGCGTCACCAGCCGGTTGTAATTGGGATCATCCCGCGCATCGCACCAGCCGTCATTTTTCGCAATCGCCCGCAACGGCAATTGCACATCCGGTTTGGCGATACGGTCGGCGCGGTAGAAAATTTCGCGCACGGCCCAGGCGCCTTTTGGCGTGATGCCGTCGCCTTCGCCGCCCTTGATGGCGATGCCGCCCGGACCGATGGCGGCACGGCGCGCGCCAGCTCCCCAGTCCAGCACGGCGGTATCGCCCTGCATCGTCACGTGCAAATCCATGGAGAGAGTATAGCCTAATTCAGCCCGACGGGGACGAGCCCCTGGCTGCGGCGGTAGGCATACATCGCCCGCGCCGCCAGTTCGCTGTCCATACCCTTGGCGGTCATGGCGCTGCCCAGGGCCAGCACATCCGCGCCAGCATGGGCCCCGCCATTGGCGAGCGCGGCGGGCTTGGTCCCCGGCGTCGCCGCCGCGACCTGGGTGGGCTTGTCGTCCTCGCCGTCCAGCCCCAGCACATCGGTCGCCAGCGCCAGCACGGTGGAACCGAAATCCTTGCCGGTGATGGCTTCGAACGCCGAGTCGGCGACGGCGCTGACCGCGCCCCAGACGCCGCCATAGAGCGCATCACCCGCGATCTTGGACACCGCCCCCATCTGGTCGCCGGTGATGGCGCGATAGAGCGTTCCCACCACGGGCAAATGCTGCAGCGGATTGACGATGTCGAGCAGGTCTTCGAAGGCTGTGTCGAGAAAGCCTTCGCCTTCGGTTTTCGCCGTTGCTGTCCGGCTCACGGCATGCGACGCGGCCGCGCTTTCGCGCGAGCGTACTTGCGCGGGGTCCATGTGACGCATGATGTCGAGGGCGGGCATCGCCAGAAACCAAGCAAGCGCCACGCCATGATGAAAAGCCCTGTTTTGCGGGCTTTTCAGCAGATGGGTGCGCCGCAACCCGGCAGAAATTGCCGCCGTCATGCGCCTTGGCGTAGAGTCCTGCCATGCCCAAGCCCAAGGCCCTTCTGATCGCCGCGCCGGGAATCTTCCGCGACCAGCTCGCCCAGCAGCTGGCGGGCGAGGATGGCAGCGACATCGTCGCGGCAGCGAACAGCACCGAAGCGCGCAGCGTCGGCGCAGAAACGCTGTTCAGCTTCGCGGTAATTGACGATGCCCTGGCGGATGAAGACGCCACCGCCGCAGCGCAGGCGCTGGAGGTAGACGGCTTCGGCGCGCCCATGCTGCTGCTGGTGCCGGCGGAAAAATTCGAAGGCGCGGACGGGCTGGCCCGGCTAGCCAAGCCCTTCCGCTTCACAGCCCTGCTGCAGGAGCTGGGCAAGCTGCTGGCGCATCCGCCGGGTGACGCGGCAGGCCGCATCGGGCCTTATGACTTTCATCCCTCGGCCAAGCTGCTGGTGGAGGGCGAGCGCCGCATCCGCCTGACCGAGAAGGAAACCGACATTCTGCGCTATCTCAAAAGCGCCAGCGGGATCGTGCCGCGCCAGACCCTGCTGGGCGAGGTCTGGGGTTATGGCCCCCAGGTCGCCACCCACACGCTGGAAACCCACATCTACCGTCTGCGCAAGAAGATCGAAAAAGACGCGGGCGAAGCCAGAATTCTTCTCACGGAAGAGGGCGGCTACAGGCTTTCCGCCTGATTCCAAAAGTTAATGTTTAACGGCTGTTAACCATTTGCCCCCCAGATTGGCCAGATGGGGAAGCCGCCTGCCAAAAAATCCTCTGGAAAGCCACCGGGCAAACCTCCCCGCCGTGGTCGCGCGCCCGCGTCTTTCGATGACGAGGCGCCCGCGCCGAAGCCGGTGACCCGGCACAAGCGCAGCTGGCCCTATGTCATCATCATGTTCGCGATCTGGGGCCTGATCTTCGGCGCGGTTATCTTCTCGCATTTCATTTCCGGCCTGCCCGATGTGCGCAACCTGATGACGCCCGCCGCGTCGCAGGACGTCACCCTGCTGGACGATCATGGCCGCCTTATCGCACGGCGCGGCCTGACCCAGGGCGAGACCGTGGCCGTGGCTGACCTGCCCGACTATGTCGTGAACGCCTTCATCGCCATCGAGGATCGCCGCTTCCGCGGCCATTTCGGCATCGATCCCTTCGGCCTGTCGCGCGCCGCCATGCGCAACATGGCGACGGGCCGCGTGGTGCAGGGCGGCTCCACGCTGACGCAGCAGCTGGCCAAGAACCTCTTCCTCACGCCCGGCCGCACCTATGAGCGAAAGCTTCAGGAGGCGGCGCTCGCCGTCTATCTGGAGACCCGCTACACCAAGGATCAGATTCTGGGCCTGTATCTCAACAAGGTCTATTTCGGCGCCGGCGTGTATGGCCTGGAAGCGGCGGCGGAGAAGTTCTTCGGCAAGCATGCCTCCGAACTCGGCCTGACCGAGGCCGCGATCCTGGCGGGCAGCGTCAAGGCGCCCACGCGCTACAATCCCCTCGCCGACGCCGACGCCGCGCATGAACGCGCGCTGGTGGTGCTGAAGGCGATGGAGGAAGCGGGCTATCTCGATCTTGAGACGCGGTTGGCGGCGGCGCAGACGCGGCCGCGCATCGTGCGCGCCACCGGCACGCCAAGCTCCGGCTATTTCGCGGATTGGGTGGTGGCGCAACTCCATGGCCTGATAGGACCGGGCACCGAAGCCATCGTGGTCGAGACCAGTTTCAACCTTCAGACCCAGAGCCTGGCGGAAGCCGCCGTGCTGCAAGGTCTGGCTGCCGACGGCAGCAAGCTCAATGTCGCGCAGGCCGCGCTGGTGGCGATGACGCCGGATGGCGCCATCCGCGCCATGGTGGGCGGCCGTTCCTATGGCCAGTCGAGCTTCAACCGCGCCGCCGACGCGGTGCGTCAGCCCGGCAGCGCCTTCAAGCCCTTCGTCTATCTGGCGGCGCTGGAACATGGCCACACGCTGCAGGACATGGTGCGGGACGAGCCGGTGACGTTCGGCAAATGGACGCCCGGCAATTACGAAAACCGCTATGAAGGCGAAATGCCTTTGCTGCGGGCCTTCGCTGCCTCCTCCAACTCGGTGGCGGCGCAGCTCACCCAGGAAGTCGGCCCGCGCACCGTGGCGGCAACGGCGCAGCGCCTGGGCATCAATTCGCAGCTGGACGCGGTGGCGTCGCTGGCGCTGGGCACCTCGGTGGTGACGCCGCTGGAACTGACGGCCGCCTATGCCGCCTTCGCCAATGGCGGCGAGACCGCCGCGCCCTTCGCGGTGCTGAAGATTCGCACCGTCTCCGGCAAGACGCTTTACGAACGCAAGCCGGGCGAGCGCAAGACGGCGATGAGCCCCGAGCACAACGCCGCCATGACGCGGCTGATGGCGGAAACCGTGCTGACCGGCACCGGCAAGGCGGCGCGGCTGCTCAATCGCGATGCCGCGGGCAAGACCGGCACGACGCAGGATTATCGCGATGCCTGGTTCATCGGCTTCACCGCCGATCTGGTCTGCGGCGTCTGGACGGGCAATGACGATTTCACGCCTATGAAGAAGGCCACCGGCGGCGGATTGCCGGCGCGAATCTTCCGCGATTTCATGAGCGGGGCGGAACGCGACTTGCCGGAACGGCCGCTGGCGGGCATGGCGCTGGCCGCCAACCTGCCCGCGCCGGATGTGGCGGCCGATGTACCGCAGGCGCCCGCAGCGATGACGGTGTCGGCGCCCGTGGAGCCACCGGCCAAGGCCGGCACCATCGACTCCATCTTGAACAGTCTGTTCGGCGGTTAGCTTATTTTATGGTCGCACGCGCTGACGTGAAGTCTACAACTTCGCGGGCGCGATGCACTTGGGCGCGTATCGCTGTAGCGATCGCCCGTGCACGCGCAGCCACACCTGCGCTTCCTTGAAGCGCGGGTGCAGCTTTTCCACCAGCTTCCAGAAACGCGGGCCGTGATTCATCTCCTTCAGATGCGCCACTTCATGCGCCACGACATAGTCGCGCACAAAATCCGGCGCGAAGATCAGCCGCCAGGAAAAGGAAATCATCCGCGCCGCCGAGCAGGAGCCCCAGCGGCTGGCTGTGTCGCGCAGCGTGATGCGCGCTGGCGACACGCCGATCTGCGCGGCATAGTCCAGCACCTGCGCCTCGATCAGGAGCCGCGCTTCGCGCTTGAGAAAATCGGTGAGGCGGCGCTGCGCATGTTCGGCGCGGCCATGGACCCACAGAACCTGCGCCGTGGCGTCGCGCAGCACCGGCGCAGGCCCGCTGCCGCCGCCATGGCGGACGTCATGAGCAACACCGCGAAACGGCAGCAGCACGCCCGGCGCCAGCACCACCGGCAGCAGCACCCGCGCCCGCTGCCGCGCGATCCAGGTCTGTTCGCCGCGCGCGAAATCCAGCGCATGGCTCAGGCCGCGCTCCGTCGGGGCCACCACCGTCACCTCGCCGGTGGACGGATGCACCTTTACGATCACCCGCCGCGCCCTGGGATTCAGCCGCAATTTCACTGAAACCGCTTCGCCGTCGATCGCCAGCGCGACGCTTTCGCCATCTCGCTTTTTGACGGCACTCGCCTTAGGCTTGCGGCGGAACAGGGAAATCAATGTCGACACGTCCGCGCTTTCATCTTGCGTTCCCGGTACGCGATCTTGCCGAAGCCCGCGCCTTTTATGGCGACCTGCTCGGCTGTCCCGAAGGACGTTCGAGCGATGAGTGGGTGGACTTCGATTTCTTCGGCCATCAGATCGTTGCGCATTTAAGCCCGAACGAGGCCGGTCACAAAGAACATAATCAGGTTGACGGAGACGCAGTTCCCGTGCGCCACTTCGGCGCAATACTCACAATGGCAGCGTGGAAGGAGCTCGCGTCGAAACTTTCTGCGGCCAACACCCAGTTCATCATCGAACCCGGCATCCGTTTCGAAGGCCTGCCCGGCGAACAGGCGACCTTCTTCTTCCTCGATCCCTCGGGCAACGCCCTCGAATTCAAGGCCTTCCATGCCGACAACGCAGTCTTTGCGCGCTGACTGGATCGCCATCGCGGTCGGCGCCGGTGCGCTGGCGCTGATCATGAGCGCGCTGGCTTATCAGTATCTGGGCGCGATGCCGCCCTGCCAGATGTGCCACTGGCAGCGCTGGCCGCACATCGCCGCCGCTGTCGTCGGCGTGATCGGCGGCGGGTTCCTGCCGCGCCGCTTCGCCTTTCCCATCGCCACCGCCGCGATCCTGCTGGTGCTCACATCGGGCCTGATCGGCGCGTGGCAGACCGGCTTCCAATGGGGCGTCCTTCCCGGCCCCACCACCTGCTCTGGCGCGCGCTTCGTGCTGGGCAGCGACATGACGCCCGCGCCGTCCTGCAGCCTGTTGTTGCCGGCCTTCCTGGGACAGACGCTGGCCTTCTGGAATGCTTTCTTCTCATTGGGGCTGGCCGGTATCGGCGGCTTTCTGCTGGGAAAGACCGCCCATGAGCCGTAGAGCCAAGCCCACCGCGCCCGGTGCGCCGCTCGACATCGATGCCATGATCCGCGTCGATCACGCGGGCGAATACGGTGCGGTGCGCATCTATCAGGGCCAGCTGGCGGTGCTGAAGCACGGCGCCGCCGCCGACACCATCCGCCACATGGCGGCGCAGGAAGAACGGCACCTGAAAGCCTTCGACAAGCTGGTGAACGAACGCAAGGTACGGCCCACGGCGCTGGAGCCCGTGTGGCGCGTGGCCGGTTTCGCGCTGGGCGCGGCCACGGCGCTGATGGGCGAGAAAGCCGCCTTCGCCTGCACCGCCGCCGTCGAGGAAGTGATCGACGAGCATTACGCCGGACAGGTCGCGGCGCTGGAAGGCAAGGACGACGCCCTGCAGGCGACGGTGGCGGAATTCCGCGCCGAGGAAGCCGAGCATCGTGAGACGGCTTTGGAAAACGGCGCGGAACAGGCGACGGGTTATAAGCTGCTGTCGGAAGCGATCAAGGCTGGCTGCCGCGTGGCGATCAAGCTGTCAGAGAGAATCTAGGGCTCCAACTCGGAATCCCAATAGAGATAATCCGCCCAGCTTTCATGCAGATAGTTGGGTGGAAACTTGCGGCCATGTTCGCGCAGCTCCGTCACCGTGGGCGGATGCGGTCGGATGCGCGGAAACATCTTGGCCTGCGCTGGCATCAGCCCACCCTTGGTCAGGTTGCAGGGCGAACAGGCAGTGACGACATTCTCCCAAGTGGTGCGGCCGCCGCGCGAACGCGGAATGACATGGTCGAAAGTCAGCTCGCGGTCGTCGCCGCAATATTGGCATTCAAACTCATCGCGCAGGAAAACATTAAAGCGGGTGAAGGCGGGATGGCGCGACGGCCGGATATAGGTCTTGAGCGCGATGACCGAGGGCAGCTTCATCGAGAAGCGGGCCGAATGCACTGCCCGGTCATACTCCTCCAGAATGCTCACCCGCTCGAGAAAGACCGCCTTGATGGTGTCCTGCCAGGACCAGAGCGAAAGCGGATAATAGCTCAACGGCCGATAGTCGGCATTGAGCACCAGCGCCGGGCATATCGCTCCGAGGGCGCTTGAGGTCATGCTGGGCGCTAGCACGGATCAGGTCCTGTGAAGGCGGCTCTCCTCTTGCAGCGAATCTAGAGCGAGATTCGCGCAACACTCAAGGGCCCATGTGCGACAGTCCGGTTAAGGCCTGTTGGCAAGCGCTTTCAGGAGGAATTGGCCGGCCAGCTCCAGGCTTTCCGGGTCGATGCCATGGGCGACACCGCGCGCCAGATGCCAGTCCGGCGTGATGCCGACCTGCTGCATGGCGCCCATGGCCAGGAACATCAATTGCGGCGGCACCACATTGTCGCTGTCGCCATGGCTGATGAAGACGGGGGAATAATGGCCGCCCGGCGCGGGCTGCGGGATCAGGCCCGGCAGCTGGCCGGAAAAAGCCAGGATGGCGGCGGGCGGCACCTTGCGGCGCAGGCCCACATAGAGCGCCATCATCGCGCCCTGGCTGAAGCCGACCAGCACGAGATTTTCCGGCGCGACATCCTGGGCCTTCAGTTCGGCTTCGAGAAAAGCCTCCAGCCCCGGCGCGGCCGAGGCGGCGCCCGGGGTGACGTCGTTGGAGTCCAGGGTGCGCAGCGGAAACCACTGATAGCCCGGCGAGCCCGGAACCTGCGTCGGCGCATTGGGCGAGGCGAAGGCGGCGCCCGGCAAGGCATGCTGCCAATGCTGGCCCAGCGAAAGCAGGTCGGCGCCATCGGCGCCATAGCCGTGCAACAGCACGACAAGCTGACGGGCCTTGCCGCTGAGCGGGGCCAGGCGGGGGGTATCGGAAGACATTGTGCCTCGGGCGTTCTAAAAAGCGATAACAAAGGGGCGCATCCGCGCCCCGGGGCGAAGATATAGAACCCGCCATGATTGTCACCCGTTTTGCCCCCTCGCCCACCGGCCTGCTACATCTGGGTCATGCCTTCGCGGCGCTGACGGCGCACGAAGCGGGCGACAATTTTCTGCTGCGGCTGGAAGACCTGGACCGGGGCCGCAGCCGCGACGAATTTATCGAGGCCATCTACCGCGACCTGAAATGGCTGGGCCTGTCCTGGGACGAGCCGGTGCTGCGCCAGTCGCGCCGCGATGCCGCCTATGCCGAGGCGCTGGCGCGGCTCACGCATATGGGCCTGACCTATCCCTGTTTCTGCACCCGCAAGGACATCGCCGACGAGATCTCGCGCGCGGGCGAGGCGCAGCATGGGCCGGACGGCCCGCTCTATCCCGGCACCTGCCGCCACCTGAAGGACGCGCCGTCCGACAAACCGCATGTGCTGCGGCTGGATGCGCAGAAGGCGGCGGCATTGGCAGGGCCCCTCAGCTTCCGTGAGCATGGCAAAAGCCATGCGGTGGAGCCGCTGCGTTTCGGCGACATCGTGCTGGCGCGCAAGGATCTGCCCGCCGCCTATCACCTCGCCGTGGTGGTGGACGATGCCTTCCAGAACGTGACGCTGGTGACGCGGGGCGAAGACTTGGCACGCGCCACCCATGTGCAGCGGCTGCTGCAGGCGCTGCTGCAATTGCCGGAGCCCGGCTATGCCCATCACCGCCTGATCCTGGACGAGAATGGGAAGAAGTTCTCCAAGCGGGACCAGGCCATGACGCTGACCAGCTTGCGCGAGGCCGGCGCGACGCCCGGAGACGTCAGGGCCCGGCTGGAGTTCTAGCGCTTCAGCGCCCGGCCTTCCCGGCATCGTTGTGGGCGCGCCAGAAAAGAAGTCCTCGCGCAACGAAGAATCCGCTGAATGCACCGAGAAGAAGGCTCGCGGCCATTTGAACATTCGGGTCTCGGGCGATCTCAAAGTCCATGGCGCGGACAACCCCTATGGCGTAGCGCACTGAAAAGATCGACAGGATCATCAGCAGGGGAAGCCAACTGCCGGCAATGATTAGTTTACGGCTTTCTGCATCATATCTCGCGGTGCCGGGATTCATGATCCTCAGGCACAACAGGCAAGCCACACCGAGCCCCAAGGCCCAGGCCGACACAGTTGGCAGCGAAACGCCGATATTGAGCAGTACCCCCGTCAAGGACAATGCCAGCATGGCAACCGGCAGAAGGAGTGCAAGCCACACCGCCACGCGGCGTGTACGCGCCTGCATCAATCCAAGCACGCACAATCCCGCCAACAGGGCAAACACCCAGATCGGGGTGTAGAGCAGTATTTCCAAGATGCTGATGTCAGGGCCTGCATACTGGGCGCTGATCCCGGACGGCGCCCCAGCGTGACGCGCTACCAAAGCGGGCTCGTTGTTCAGCCTTACGAAATCTACAATGCGGTGTGCCAGATCCCGCTGCACGGCTGCACGGTCTACGCCAGGACGATCCTTGCACAGGGAAACACCCATGACCTGGGCGCTATGCTGGCATGGCGTCAAAAAGACGAAATGACCTTCCTGGCCGCCCAACAGAATGGTCTGGGCGTTGGGAATGCCAACCCCATAGCGCCTGCCATGATTTTCCCACGGCAGGAAATCGCCATGCGCCACGCCGACAACAAGGCTCGGCAGTGCGATGCCAGGCAGGGAATCCTGTCGCAGTGCGGAGCCGAGCGCCGGATCGAGCAGCACGATCTTCTTCACGCGCGTATCCTGGTAGCTGGCGTTGAAGAATGCGGCGAATTGCGAAGGAGCATTCGCGCTTGCGCGGGCATAGTTGCAGGAAAGGTCGTCTTTTGCGACTGCGGATGCGCAGTAGGGCGCAAGCTGGCGCAGATCAAATCTGGCCCCGGCCAGCGAGGCCGCCGTCTGTCCACCGGCAGAATGACCGATGGCGACCACGTTGTTCCAATCAACGGGACGCTGGAAAAGCCTTGCGCTTTTCAGCCGCGTCAACTGGGCCGAGATGTCCTGCGCGCGCTGCCAGATCAATGCCGTGCTGCGTGCGTTCTGGGTGCCTTCGCCATAGGCGCGCGATTCACCAAAGTGATTGATGCCCACGACAATGAAGCCTGACGTCGCGAGGGCCTCGCCCAACCAGGCATACTCGCGGGCAGAGCCCATGCTGCCATGAGAAAGCACGACAACCTTGCTGGTCACCGCAGTGTTAGAGAGACAGAACCGCGTCCTGGTTTCCGCGCACGCACCCTGCGGATACCAGATCACGAGTTTCGCCGGCCTGCCGGTATCCAGACGGCCCATATCCAGTGCGTCCATCCTCACTTGGAATGGCGCGGCGGTTGCCGGCAGCGATGGCGTCGACAGGGGCCAAAGCAGCATGAGCACTGCTTTCGTTGCCTGCCTTGCGCATCGGCGCATCACGAGACAATTCCCCCATCCAATATGTCTCGCAAATAGGAGACATACTCCTCGAAGGCGCGGCGGCCTTCCTTGGTCAGCTTGACCCGTGTGCGGGGGCGGTTGTCGGCGAAGTCCTTCTCCACCGCGACATAGCCCGCCTCTTCGAGTGTCTGGATATGGGCCCCCAGATTGCCTTCGGTGGCTTCGACCAGTTTCTTCAGCCGCACGAATTCCAGCTGCTCGCCCGGCGGCAGCGCCTTCAGCGCCGACATGATCTTCAGCCGCACCGGCTGATGGATGATGGTGTTGAGGTCCGCCATCTCACACCTTCCGCAGCCAGAGGCCGACCAGGATCAGCGAGCCGCCGCCAACGACGGCCATACAGAGCATGAAAATCTCGTGCAGATAGAGCCAGCCGCCCAGCGTCAGCGCCGCCACCGCAATTCCGGCATAGAGAAACCGCAAGCCGCGCCAGATGCCGAAGATCGCATAGACCGCCGCCACGATCAGGGGAATGAACGCGCCGACGGCAGCGGGATTTGCGGGCTGCATGACAGTAACGGTGGCGACGACGAACAGCCATAGCGCGAAAGTCGTCATACCTTGGCGCTGCCCGATGGCACGCCCCTCCACCTGCCGCGCGGGGTTTTTGCCGCGATAATGGCGGCGGTTGATCAGAATGCTGCCAGCCACACCCAGCAGGATCAGTGCAAACCAGAGCCAGTTAATGCCGCGGTGAAAACCATAATTCGGCAGCAGGTAGGTTCCGGTGTAACCGCCCATCCAGATAAAACCCCACAAAATGAAATTCGGGCTGGTATCGGCGTAACAAAGCGCCTGCGCACTGCGCTGTTCGGTGCGCCTGATTTCTCCAAGCATTTCCGCGGCTTCGTTCGGTGACAGGCTCATGGCTGGACCCAATTTATAGATAACTCTGTGTAATAGAGTGATCTGAAGGCGGTAGTTTGGCAAGCGGATTTTTCGGGACCAGCGTCCCCATGCTAGGAGCGGCACATGAGCGAACACTCTTTGGACCGCCTCTTTGCCACCATCGCGGCCCGCAAGGGCGCCGATGCCGAAACCTCGTATACCGCCAAGCTGTTGGCCGCGGGCGTGGAGAAGTGCGCCAAGAAATTCGGCGAAGAAGCGGTGGAAGCGGTGATCGCCGCCACGGCGCGCGACGCGAAGGCGCTGACGGCGGAAAGCGCCGACGTGCTCTATCACCTGCTGGTGCTGTGGGCGGCGGCCGGCGTCACGCCGGACGATGTCTATGCCGCGCTGAAGGCGCGCGAGACAAAGTCGGGGCTGCAAGAGAAAGCGTCGCGAAAAACCGAATAAGCGTCCTTAGGCTTTTTCAGATTCCTCTTCGGCCAGGCTTTTCACAAGATCCAGCAAGCGCTTGCGCACCTTGCTGTCCTTGATCTTCATGAAGGCCAGCGAAAGCTGAAGCCCTTCGCCGGACGAGACGAACTCCATCACCGGCGGCGCGCTGTCTTCGGCGAAGCCATCCTGGCCCGCCAGCTGCGCGCCGACGCCTTCATAGAAATAGTCGATCGGCACACCCAGGATGCGCGAGACATCGAACAGGCGGCCGGCGCCGATGCGGTTGACGCCCTTCTCGTATTTCTGAACCTGCTGGAAGGTGAGGCTGAGCAGTTCGCCCAGGCGTTCCTGGCTCATGCCGATCAGCATGCGGCGAATGCGGACACGATTGCCCACCTGCACGTCAACGGGATTGGCTTGCTTCTTCGGCACCAGAACACACCCCCTGGAAGCGGGAACAGCGCACCCGCGTCTATACCAACGTAACTTCAAACGTCATCAAAGCGAACAGATAAGTTTGCTTAAGCGTCAACGCCGCCGCAGCGAAAGCAGCACGGCGGCGAACACAGAAGCCAATAAAATTATGGCAAATCCGAGATCGCCGTAGCGCGCATAGGGCGTCGGCGGCAGGGCTTGCGGCAGGCCCGAATCCACCACGCCGCCCTGGTTGAGGCCGAGGCTGGCCACGATGCCGCCGCGTGCGTCGATCATCGCGCTGATGCCGGTATTGGCGGCCCGCGCCATGGGCAGGCCTTCCTCGATGGCCCGCATTCGCGCGATCAGCAGGTGCTGGTTCGGCCCGGCCCAGGGCCCGAACCAGGAATCGTCCGTGACGTTGACCAGCCAGCCGGGACGGCCGGATGCGGGCGTGACCGCGCCGGGAAAGATCGCCTCGTAGCAGATCAGCGGCGTCAGCGGCGGCGCGCCGGGCAGGCTGTAGGCGCGTGGCCCGTCGCCCGCGGCAAAGCCCGCCTGGCCGACCGTCAGCTTGCTGAAACCAAGACGGGAGAGCAGCGGCGCCAGCGGCAGATATTCGCCGAACGGCACCAGATGGGATTTGTCGTAAATGCCCAGCGTCTGTCCGCCCGGCCCGAACAGGTAAAGGCTGTTGTAAGCGCCTTGCGCGTCCAACCGTAGCGTTCCGGTTAGCAGCGAAGCGCCGCCCGCCGTCAGCTGGGCGATGCCCGCCAACGCATCGGGCGAGTGCGCCAATTGGAAAGCCGCCGCCGATTCCGGCCAGATGATGTGCGTGGGATTGCCGGGACGTTGCGTCAGGCTTGTCAGGCGCTGCCAGTTGCGGGGCACGAAGCGGCCATGCATCTCGGCCTGCGGAATATTGGGCTGCACCAGACGCAACGACACGCCGGGAACGTAAGTGTTGGGCGCGGCCAGCCGCAGCAGGCCGAAGCCCCACAGCGCCGCGAAGATCAGCAGCATCGCCGCCGGCAGCATGACGCGGCGGCGCGCGAAATCCGCCAGCGAAACGCCCAGTAGCAGCGTCAGCAGCGACAGGCCATAAGCGCCGAACAGCGCCGCGCCCTGCATCACTTCCGGCACCGCGCCCCAGGCATAGGCGGGCAGGTTCCAGGGAAAGCCGGTGAAGATATGCCCGCGCAACCATTCGGTGGCGGCGATGCACACCGCCAGCAGGACATGCCGCGCCGCGCCGCTGGCGCGCAGGTAAGCGGCCATGCCGCAGGCCAGCGCGCCGAACAGGCCCAGGCCCGCGGGCATCAGCGTCAGCGCGAAAGGCAGCTGCCACAGATGCGCCGCCGGATCGACCATGAAGGGATAGGCGATCCAGTGCAGCCCGATCAGAAACTGGCCGAAGAAGAAGCCCCAGCCGGTGACGGCGGCGGCCCGCACCGTGGGCGCGCCATCCAGCAGCAGCGCCAGCATTGCCAGCGCGAGCAGCAGGGCCGGAAAAAGATAAAAGGGCGGGAAGGCGGTGGCGGAAACCGCGCCCAGCAGGATGGCGGCCAGCAATCGCCGCCAGCCGGTCAACGCGCGCAGGCGATCCGCGAGGCGCGTCAAGTGACGGCGCCCTCTCGCGGCGGGCGAATGCGCAGACGGCGGACGCGGCGGGGGTCGGCTTCCAGCACTTCGAAGATAAAGCCCGCTGGGCCTTCCACGATCTCGCCCCGCTGCGGCACGCGGCCCAGATGTGACACCACAAAGCCGCCCAGCGAATCCACGCCTTCAGTGTTGTCCGGCGCGGGCAGCGCGAAGCCCGCCGCTTCCGCGAAATCCTCCAGCTCCATGCGGGCATCTGCCACGAAGCTGTCGCCTTCGCGCTTCAACGCCATAGGCTCATCGTCATGCTCGTCGGCGATGTCGCCCACGATTTCCTCGATGATGTCCTCGATCGATACCAGACCATCGGTGCCGCCATACTCATCGATCACCAGCGCCAGATGGGTGTGGCTGGTCTGCATCTTGAGCAGCAGGTCCAGCGCCCGCATCGACGGCGGCACAAACAGAATGGGGCGGCGCAGGCCCGCGATGGGCACATCCGGCAGGCGATAGCCGCCGCCCGGCGCGTCCCGCAACAGCGCCAGAACGTCTTTCACATGCACCAGGCCGGTGGGATCATCGAGCGTCTCGCGATACATGGGCAGGCGCGAATGCTGCGCCTCGCGGAACAGCTGCACCAGATCGTTCATCGACACGGTTTCATCCACGGCGATGATGGCGGCGCGCGGCACCATCACATCTTTGAGCCGAAGTTCGCCGAACTTGAGCAGGTTGGCGAGCATCACCCGCTCGGCATCCGCGAGCGCGGGCGATTGGCGCTCGCTTTCCTCGATCACTTCCTCCAGGCTTTCGCGGATGGCGGCCTGCCCGGCGCGTTCGCCCTGCAGCACGCGCTGGATCTTCTTCCAGAGGGATATGTCGCCGTCGCTGCTCATGCGCGCGCCACTTTTTTATTTTTGGTCGCGCGGCCTAACGCTGACGGCAGGACGGCACCTGCCGCCCCGCCTGCTGGGCCGTCGCTCCCATAAGGGTCCGCGATGCCCAGCTTCGCCAGGATCCTGGTCTCCAGCGGTTCCATCACCTGCGCGTCCGCGTCGCGCTCATGGTCATGGCCCGCCAGATGCAGCACGCCATGCACCACCAAATGGGTGGCATGGTCGGCGAACTTTTTCTTCGCCTTCACCGCCTCGGCGTTCGTCACGCCATAGGCCAGGGCGATGTCGCCGGCATAGCCGGGCGCGTTGGACGGAAAGGACAGCACATTGGTCGGCTTGTTCTTGCCGCGAAAGGTGCGGTTCAGCGTCTTCAGCGTCGCATCATCGGCCAGGAGAATGGTAAGGGCGCTTTTCGCAGGCAGCTTGGCGGCCTTGCGCGTCGCTTCCGCCGCCGCTTCCAGCTTGGGCAGCAGACCGCGATGACCACGCCAGGCTGCCTCTTCCACCACCACGGTAATCGCCCCCTTCAACGCCGCCAGTGTCCCGATTCCGAAATTCGCCAAGTCTTTATATCGAAATCTGATCGAATTTCGGAATCGAAGGACACTGGCCAATTAATTATTGCTAGTGGCGTTCCGGTTTCGAAGGTCGCTCGGAGCCCGATATCGAAACTGAACGACCTTCGAAACCGCGCCACTAGCGGTCTTTCTTATCATAGGCGGCAACGATGCGCCCGACGAGGGGATGGCGCACCACATCGGCCTGGGAGAAGCGGGCAATGCCAACGCCTTCCACGCCTTCAAGAATTTGCAGCGCTTCGTCCAATCCTTCGGCCCGCCCACCGGGCAGGTCGGACTGGGTGCGGTCGCCCGTCACCACCATCACCGAATCCTCGCCCAGCCGGGTCAGCGCCATCTTCATCTGGGCACTGGTGGCGTTCTGCGCCTCGTCCAGAATGACAAAGGCCCGCGTCAGGGTGCGGCCGCGCATGAAGGCCAGAGGCGCGACCTCGATCACGCCCTGCTCTCTCAATCTTGCCGCCTTGTCGCCCAGAACATCGAACAGCGCGTCGGAGAGCGGCCGCAGATAAGGGTCGATCTTCTCGTTGAGATCGCCGGGCAGGAAGCCCAGCCGCTCACCCGCCTCGATGGCGGGGCGCGAGAGAATGATGCGCTCGACGCGGCGCTCCTGCAGCATGTGCGCGGCGAAGGCGGCGGCGAGATAGGTCTTGCCGGTGCCGGCAGGCCCGATGCCAAAGGTAAGCGGGTGCGCCCGCATCAGATCGAGATAGGCGGCTTGCGCGGGCGTGCGCGGGCGGGTGACGCGGCCCGACGATGTGCGAATGGCGCCGGCCTGGGCTTCGCGGCCCGCTTCGGTGAAGCGGACTTCCGAATCCACTTCCGCCAGCATAACGCTTTCGTCGGCCTTGAGCCGCGCATAGAGCGATTTCAGGATCGCCGCCGCGCGTTCGCGGTTGGGCCCCTCCACCGCCACCAGATTGCCGCGCATGGAGACCTGCACCCCCAGCGCCTGCTCCAGCCGGGCGAAATTCTTCTCATGCGCGCCACCCAGCGCCGCCAGCAATTTGTTGTCAGGAAATTCCAGCGTCAGTTGGCTCTTCTTCACGCTCAAGCCAGCGTCCCCCTGAGGGAGTTGGCGGTGCGCGCCTCCACCCGCACCCTGGCGATCTGGCCGATCATGGCGGCGGGCGCCTGGGCATGGATGGGATGCAGATAAGGCGAGCGGCCAACCAGCTGACCATCCTCGCGGCCTGGCTTTTCGAACAGCACGTCCAGCGTGCTGCCGATCTGGGCGTCGTTGAATTGGTCCTGCTGCTCTAGCAGCAGCGCCTGCAACGCCTGCAAGCGTTCGGATTTCACGCTTTCGGAAATCTGCTTCAGCGCCGCCGCCGCAGGCGTGCCCGGGCGCTTGGAGTATTTAAACGAAAAGGTCTGGGCGTAGCGAACACTGCGCACCAGTTCCAGCGTCGCTTCGAAATCGGCATCGCTCTCGCCGGGAAAGCCAACAATGAAATCCGACGACAAGGCGATGTCGGGCCGGGCGGCGCGAATGCGTTCGATCAGGCGCATATAGTCTTCGGCTTTGTGCTGGCGGTTCATCGCCGCCAGGATGGTGTCGGAGCCCGACTGCACCGGCAGATGCAGGAAGGGCATCAGCTTGTCATTGTCGCGGTGGGCCGCGATCAGATCATCGCCCATGTCACGGGGATGGCTGGTGGTGTAGCGGATGCGCGCCAGGCCTTCGATTTGCGCCAAGGCTTCGCACAGCTTCGCCAGCGACCAGGCCTTTCCGTCCGCCGCGTCGCCGCGATAGGCGTTGACGTTCTGGCCCAGCAGCACCAGTTCGCGCACGCCGCCCGCCACCAGCATCTTCGCTTCCGCCAGCACCGCTTCGGGGCTGCGCGACAGTTCGGCGCCGCGCGTATAGGGCACGACGCAGAAGGTGCAAAACTTGTCACAGCCTTCCTGCGCCGTGAGAAAGGCGCTGACGCCGCGTGGGCCCGCGCAGGGCAACGCATCGAATTTCTCCAGCGCCGGAAAATCGGTTTCCAGCGCGGTGCCACCGGCGCGGGCGATCCTGGCGATCATCTCCGGTAGGCGATGATAAGTCTGCGGCCCCACCAGCAGGTCGATGGCCGGGGCGCGCTTGAGCATCAGTTCGCCTTCGGCCTGGGCGACGCAGCCGGCCACGGCGATCAGCATCAGGTTTCCGGCTGCGGCTTTTTTCTTCTTCAGATCGCGCAGCGTGCCCAGTTCGGAATAGATCTTCTCCGCCGCCTTCTCGCGGATATGGCAAGTGTTGAGCACCACCATGTCGGCTTCTTCCGGCGTCGCCGCCGCGCCATAGCCCAGCGGCGCCAGCAGGTCGGCAATGCGCGCCGAGTCATAGGCGTTCATTTGGCAGCCGTAACTTTTGACCAGCAGCTTCTTCATTCAGGCAGGTTTATCACGGCAGGGTTCAGGAAACTCAATACCACACTAAAGCACATGCCCTCTCCCCCTGCGCGGCGAAGCCGTTGGCGGGGGGAGATGTCGCAACGAGGTGTTTGCGCGCAAACCCGAGTTGCGACAGAGGGGACAAAATCAAAGTCGGCCCGCCAGTGCGAGGCTGAGGCCCCGCGCCACCTGCGCCTGGGCGCGGACGGCGAGTTCCTTGCGGCTCATCTGGTCCAGTGTGGCCGGATCGTGGAACTGGACCGTCACATCCAGCGGCCCCGCCTTCAGTGCTTCCCACAGATGCGGCACCATTTCCATGTCGCCGAACCAGGCGAAGAACGGCCTGATCTCGCGCCCCATCGGCATGCCCTGACAGCCGACATAGGCGATGGAGACCGGCTGCACCGTCACATGCCGCCCATCGGCGCGGCGCGCTTCGGCAGCGCCCAGCAGCGCGCTCTTGAACGGCAGGACGCTGTTGCCGTCATGCGATGTGCCTTCCGGGAACAGCACCAGGCAATCGCCCGCCGCCAGGCGCGCACCGATCTGGTCCACCACGGCGCCGGTCTGGTTGCGCCGTTCGCGCGCCACGAAGACGGTGCGCTGCAACCGCGCCAGCGTGCCGAACACCGGCCAGCCGGAAATCTCGGCCTTGGCGACGAAGGAAAGCGGCGTCAGCCCCGACAGCAGGATGATGTCCAGCCAGCTGACATGGTTGGCCAGCAGCAGCACGCCCTCGCCCGTGACCGGCGCACCCACGGTACGGATGCGCACCCCGAACAGCTTGCAGACGCGGCGATGATAAAAGGCCGGGAATCGGCGCGCGCGCCGTGGCGACACCTTCAGCAGCACCACCTGTACCGGCATGCAGACAAGCGTGAACAGCACCATGCAGCCCAGGATGGCAGCGGCGCGGATGCTGGCGATGGGGGGGGAGAGCGCCGGCAGTTTAGCCAGGGCGCTTGGCCTTGGGGACGCCATAGAGTTCCAGGCGGTGGTCGATCAGTTCGAAACCCAGCTCCTCCGCGACGCGGCGCTGCAGCTTCTCGATTTCCTCGTTGCGGAATTCGATGACGCTGCCGGTCTGCACGTCGATGAGGTGGTCGTGGTGATTTTCCGGCGCTTCCTCATAGCGGGAGCGGCCGTCGCGGAAATCGTGGCGCTCCAGGATACTGGCATCCTCGAACAGCTTGACGGTGCGATAGACGGTGGCGATGGAGATGTGCGGATCGATCGCGGCGGCGCGGCGATAGAGTTCCTCCGCATCGGGATGGTCAGCCGCATCCGACAGCACCCGCGCAATGACGCGGCGCTGGTCGGTCATGCGCAGGCCCTTGTCCACGCAGAGTTTTTCGATCCGGGTCACGGAAGACGTCCCTTTTCTTTAGAGGGCGGCAAGTTAGGGCAATTTCCCCGCCAGCGGAAGCGCGGCCTTCAGCACCAGCGCATCGCGGCCCATTTGCGAACCAGTGTCATAATAGCCCTTGCGCGTCCCAGCGCGGGTGAACCCCAGACCGTTGTAAAGCTTCAGCGCGGCGGGATTGTCGGTGCCCACTTCCAGGAACAGGGTTTTGGCCCCCAGAATGCCGGCATGGGTGGCGGCAGCCTGCATCAGCTCGCGGCCCAGCCCCCGGCCACGCGCCGCCGGGATTACCGCCAGGGTGAGGATCTCGGCCTCGCCGCCGGTGGCCCGCGCCAGCACAAAGCCGGACGGCGCCACAAACGCGAAGACGCCGGACCCCGCCATCAGGCTGACCAGCGAAGCCGCGTCCCAGGGCTGTGCGAAGGCCTGGGCGTGCAGCACCGCCAGCGCATCGGCGCCATCGGCAAACAGCGTCACCAGTTCCTTGCCGCCGGGCAGCTTGGCGTCGGGCGCGCGCAGATAGAGCGGCGCGGGCGGCGGCGTATCGGGTGCGAGCGCGGGCAAAGCCTGCGCCAACCTGGCCACGAACAGCGCATCGGGCTGGCGAATGGTTGAGAGCGTGAAAGCCTCGCCCAGCTTTTCGTGGGCGGCGGGCGCACCGGTGCCTGCCAGCACGCAGGGACCGAAGGCGCGAATGGCGTCGATGGCGGCGGCGAAGGCCAGCACGCGTGGCGGCAGCGTCATCGCGCCGTTTTCGATCTGTGCGAGATAAGCTTCGCCGCGCCGCGCATCGTGAAGGGCGGCAGCGCGCATGATGCTGGTTTCTGCGCTGGCCGCCGCCGCCATCGCCTCCAGGCTGGTGATGCCGATCAGCGGCTTGTTCAGCGCCAGGCGCAGACCGCGCATGAAGGACAGGCCGACACGCTGGCCAGTAAAGGTGCCCGGCCCCACCGTGACGGCAAGGCGATCCAGCGATGCGAAATCATGGCCCGCCATCATCTCCTGCACCATCGGCGCCAGGGCTTCGGCATGGCCGCGCTCCATCGCCTGCGTGCGATGTGCCAGAAGGGTTTGCCCATCCAGCAACGCGACGGAACAGGCGCCCAGACAGGTTTCGACGGCCAGAAGCTTCATTTATTCTTTTCGCTCTCGCCTTGGGCGCCTACGCGCCCATTTGTTATTTCGCGCGCGACGCGCGCGGGGCGAACGCTCATAGAATTTTGCAGGCGTCGTCGAAGCCAAGACGCGCCTGGCGCGGGCGCAAGCCCTCGCGGTCGCCATAGCCGAGATTGCAAAGGAAATAGGATTTGATCTGGGTGCCGCCAAAAAATTCGCGGTCGACGCCATCGCGATCAAAACCCGACATGGGCCCGCAATCCAGCCCCAGCGCCCGCGCCGCGATCATGAAATAGCCGCCCTGCAGGCCCGCACTGCGCGTCGCCATCACTTCGGCCTTGGCGGGATCGGCGGCCAAACGCACCTGCGTCTTCTCCGCCGAACGCGGCGCCAGCACCGGCAGCGTCGCGGCGAAACCCAGATCATAAGCGACGATGGCGGTGGCGGGCGCGGCCATGGTCTGGGCGACATTGCCTTCGTCCAGCAGCGGCTGCAACCGCGTCTTCGCCTCCGGCGAAACCACGAAATGAAACCGCGCCGGGCAGATGTTGGATTCGGTCGGCCCCCAGCGCATCAGGTCGTAGACCGCCATCAGCAGCGCGGGCGAAACCGGCTTGTCCTGCCATTTGCGCAAGGTGCGCGCTTCGCGGAAAATCTGGTCCAGCCCGGCGTCGGCAATCGCGTGATCGAAATGCGCTTCCGGCAACTCTTCCATCAGACGGCTTCGACCGCAGTCACTTCCGGCACATAGTGGCGCAGCATGTTCTCGATGCCGTTCTTCAGCGTCATGGTCGAGGACGGGCAACCCGCGCACGAGCCTTTCAGTTCCAGCGAGACCACGCCGCTGCCGCCATCAAAGCCGCGGAAGATGATGTCGCCACCGTCCTGCGCCACGGCAGGACGGACGCGGGTCTCGATCAGGTTCTTGATCTGGGCCACCACTTCGGCGTCGTCGGCGCTGAAGGTTTCTTCGGTCTCCTCCGCGGCGCCGTCCAGCAGGGGCAGGCCGCGGGTGAAATGCTCCATCACCGCGCCCAGGATGGCGGGCTTGAGATGCTTCCAGTCGCCATCGCGCTTGGTCACCGAAATGAAGTCGGAGCCGAAAAAGACCCGGGAGACGTCCGGAATTTCGAACAGCGCCTTGGCCAGGGGCGAGCGCCCCGCCGTCTCGGCGCTGGGGAAGTCGGCCACGCCGCCTTCGCCCATCACATCCTTGCCGGGCAGGAACTTGAGGGTGGCGGGATTGGGGGTGGCTTCGGTCTGGATGAACATCGTTTCGGCCCGGAAATCTCACTCCGTACATGGACCCATGGGGAGGCCGGTTCAAGCCGCGGTTTATTTTACCCGGGCAATATTGACAGGCACGGTTTCGCCCGGGTATAAAATAGATAACACCCGGATAGAACCATGACCCATACCGCCTTTTTCGACCAATTGCTCATCGCCAGCGGCCCCCTGGCCGAAGTGGCGTTGGCCATTCGCGACCGCCCCGGCTCGCTGGTCTTCGAGGATGAAACCGGGCGGCAGACCGACCTCGACACGCGCGGCACTGAGGACGAGATCCGCGCCCGCCACGCCGTTCCGGCGCGGGGCCCTGGCCGCCCCAAGCTGGGCGTCACGGCGCGGGAAGTGACCCTGCTGCCCCGGCACTGGGATTGGCTGGCGGCCCAGCCGGGCGGCGCTTCGGTGGCGCTGCGCAAGCTGGTGGAGACGGCCAGCCGCGAACCCAAGGCGGCGCGCAATACCGCCCGCGACGCCGCCTATCGTTTTGCTTCGGCGCTGGGCGGCAACCAGGCCGGGTTCGAGGAAGCGATGCGGATGCTCTATGCGGGCAAGCGCAAGAAATTCCACCGCCAGCTGGAAAGCTGGCCGCCGGATGTGCGGGCGTATCTGGAAAAACTGGCCGCGCCTGCTTTCACGGGCGCCGCCGACGATTAACTAGAAGTCGACCGCGATGCCCTTCTTCTCCCAGTCGCCATAGCGGGTGGGCTCCAGCCCCTTGGGGCCGCCCAATTCTGGCGGCAATTGCTTGGCAGGTTGCTGGCGGCGCGCCTCGGCTTCGGCGGCGGCGCGCTGGCCGGCTTCGGCAATGCGGGCGGCGATGTCGTCTTGATTGGCCATGGAGCGAGCTTACATCTCTGGTTCGACTGGGAGAATAGAGAAATGAATACCTTGAAGACCGGCATCCTGATGGCGGCCCTGATGGGCCTCTTCATCGCGGTGGGCGGCTTTATCGGCGGCACCGGCGGCATGATGATCGCCTTTGTGATCGCGGGCGGCATGAACCTGTTCGCCTTCTGGAACTCCGACAAGATGCTGCTGAAGATGTTCGGCGCGCGTCCGGTCAGCGCCACATCCGATCCGGCGCTGTACCGCATGGTCGAAACGCTGGCGGCCAACGCCAAGCTGCCCATGCCCAAAGTGTATGTCTCCGAGAATCCGCAGCCCAACGCCTTTGCCACTGGCCGCGACCCGGAGCATGGCGCGGTCTGCGTCACCACCGGCCTGATGGAGCGCTGCTCTTCGGAAGAGCTGGCGGGCGTCATCGCGCACGAGCTGGGCCATATCCGCAACCGCGACACGCTGATCATGACTATCGTCGCCGTCGTGGCCGGCGCCATCGGCATGTTGGCCAACATGGCCATGTTCATGGGCGGCGGCGGCGACCGCGAGCGAAATCCGCTGGGCATTGTCGGCGTCATCCTGGTGATGATGCTGGCGCCGATCGCCGCCATGCTGGTGCAATCCGCCATCAGCCGTTCGCGCGAATACGAAGCCGACAAGGCGGGCGCGGAAATCAGCGGCCGTCCGCAATGGCTGGCCGACGCGCTGGGCCAGATCGAGCGCGCCGCCAAGGGCCTGCCCAATCACCAGGCCGACGCCAATCCGGCCACGGCGCATATGTTCATCATCAATCCGCTGCATGGCGGGCTGTCGGGCCTGTTCTCGACCCATCCGCCGACGCAGGAGCGCATCGCGCGCCTGCGCGCCATGGATAATGGCAGCATCAGCGTTGATTTCGGCGCCGTAGGGCCCGTGCCGCAAGTCGCCCGCGCCACCACCGCGGCGCGTGGACCCTGGGGCTAGTGTCTCGCGCGCACCTGCGCTATGCGGTGTGAATGAGTGAGGGGCTTCCCGCACGCAACGCCGCGCTGGCGCTGGTTTCCAGCGTCCTGACGCGGCGCAAGCCGCTGGATGCCGAACTGCCGCAGATGAAGGCGTTGCCGCCGCGCGATGCCGCCTTCGCCCGCGCCATGGCCAGCCAGACGCTGCGCCATTACGGCGCGCTGGATGCGGTCTTGCGCAAATTCCTCAAAAACCCGCTGTCGCCGCACAAGTCCGGCCCGGCGATGGAAATTCTCCTGCTGGGGGCGTGCGAACTGCTGGTGCTGAAGACACCGGCGCATGCGGCAGTGGATGCGGGAAACCGGCTGGCGGCGGACGATCCCAAGGCGGTGCATTTCAAGCCGCTGATCAATGCCGTTCTGCGCAAGGTGGCGGATGACGGCGCGGCGATCTTTTCCAATCTGGACCGCGAGCGGCTCTGCACCCCCGACTGGCTGTGGCAGCGCTGGAGCACGCAATACGATCCGCAGACCGCACGGCAGATCGCGCGCGCCCATCAGTCGGAAGCGCCGCTGGACATCACGTTGCGTGAAGCCGATGCGGCCCATCCCGAAAGCAATGCCTTGTTCGGCCTGGCGCGCCGCGTGACGGACGAAGCGCGCGTCGAAGATCTGCCCGGCTTCGCCGAAGGCGCGTGGTGGGTGCAGGACGCCGCCGCGACCTTGCCCGCGACACTGCTGGGCGATGTGCGTGGCAAAACAGTGATCGACCTCTGCGCCGCGCCGGGCGGCAAGACGCTTCAGCTCGCGGCGGCAGGCGCAACCGTCACCGCGGTCGATCTCGATGCCGTGCGGCTTTCGCGAGTCGAAGCCAATCTCAAGCGCACCGGACTTGACGCGACGCTGGCCGCCAGCAATGCGCTGGACTTTGACGGCAAGGCCGATTGCGTGCTGGTCGATGCACCGTGCAGCGCCACCGGCACCATCCGCCGCCATCCCGACCTGCCCTGGATCAAGGAAGCGGGCGATGCGCTGAACATGGCAGTGAAGGCGCTGGAAATCCTGGAAGCGGGCGCCTGCATGGTGAACCCCGGCGGCCTGCTGGTCTTCGCCGTCTGTTCGCTGGACAAGGAAGAGGGCGAAGAACAGGTGCGCCTGTTCCTGGACCGCAATCAGGAATTCGCGCGCGCGAAGATTTCCGCCGAAGAGGTTTTCGGTCACGCCGAGTGGCTGACGCCGGACGGCGATCTGCGCACGCTTCCATTCCAGATGGACGGCGGCATAGATGGCTTCTTCGCCGCGCGATTCAGAAAGCGTTGATTCCTCTCCTCACCATGGGTGGGGCCTCTTCTCATTGAAAAATGGCCACCCATCCAACTTCGTGCCGCTTGCAAGAAAGTTGGATGGCCGGCTCGGAGGCCGGCCATGGAGAATTGAGATTGTGGGTGCTTAAAGCCGCCCAAGCGCATAAGCGATGGCGAGATAGACCTTGCCGGTGTCCGCCGAGAGCAGGGTCGAAGTCAGCAAACCATCGGCATCGCCTTCGCGCGCCTTGGTCAGCAGCGTCTCGAACTCGCCCAGATAGGCGTCGGCCGCATCGTGAAAACGCTGGTCGTCGCGATAGAGCGCGGTGATGCGGTCCACCGCCTTCTCGTCGATGGTGTCGGCGAGGCGGCGCGCGAAGATGGCGCGGTCGCCCGAGAGATAAGAGCGCCACTCGCTGTCGGTCGGTTCGTTGGCGTTCAGCGCCGACAGGTCGAGCGCCATGTCGGCCAGCGCCATTTCCAGCGCGGCCAGCGCCGCGGCATTCGACGGCTTCGGGGCCCGCGGCTCCTCATTCTCGACCGCCGCCAGCAGCTGCTTCATTTCCCAATTGGGCGAGACGCCGTCCTTGCGGCCCACCGGGCGACGCGAGGTCAGACGCCGCGCCAGACCCTTGAGGCCTTCTTCCTCCGGAGCGCTTTCGCGCAACGAACCGCCCAGGGCGGCTGGCAAGGCGTCCGCGCCGCGCTTGCCGCCACGGGCATGCAGCGCCGACATGGTGCGGGCGGAGAGATCGAGAATCTGCTCGGTCTCGCCCTGCACCACCAGCCGCACGCGGCGGGCTTCGTCCTGCGCCAGGCCGGGCAGACGAATGAGATGGCGTTCCAGTTCTTCCGACGATTTCGCCAGCGTCGTGCGGATCTTGTTCGCTTCGCCGGACAGCTCGCCCGCCACGCGCAGCAGGCGTTCGCATTCGCCCATCGCTTCGCCCACCAGGGCATGCGCATCGGCCCGCGCCTGGCTGGCGCTTTGCGCGATCAGGTCGCGCGCGCCTTCGCCCGCATCCTTCATGCCGTTGACCAGGTTGGCCAGCAGCGCATTGGCGGTATCCGACGACTCTTTCAGCTTGTCAGCCTCGCGCGCGAAATTGCCGGTGAGCTGGGCGGCGCGCGAAGAGGCGTTGGCCATCAGCATTTCGATATGGCGCTGGGCGTCGCCGGTAACGTCCTCGAACTTGTCGGCTTCGGCGCGCACGGCGTTGACGACGTTCTCCATCCCCGCCTGCTGCCGCGCCAGCGCGGTTTCCAAGACGGCGCTTTCGGCCTTCAGCGTCTCCAACATTTCCGACATCAACGCGCGCTGCTTTTCCTGCCGCGCCAGCACGAACTCGGCGCGCTTCAGCGCGGTGTCGGAAACATCCTCGATGCGTTTGGCCTGGGTATCCAGTTCGATCGCGGCGGCGTGCGGCGACTCCGCGGCTTGTGTCGCGGCGGCGCGGAAGGCGGCGGCCTGCACATCCAGCGACTGGGCTGCCATCTTCAGCGACGACTCGGCGGCTTCCATGCTCGATTTCAATTGCGCGGCGCGGCCCGCCACTGTCTCGCCGGCGCGCGCGGCGGTTTCGGTCAGGGTGCCCGACAGGCTTTCGATCCGTTCGCGTTCCTGGCCCAGCCGCGCGGCGACGGCTTCGCCCCGCACTTCGGCGCGCGCGCCCGCTTCGTCCAGCGCGGCGATCTGGTTCTCCAGCACATTCTCCAGCGCGCGCAGGCGCTGGAAGGCGGCGTCGAGGCCCGCATTCAAACCATCGAGTTCGCGGCGCACGACGCGGCCCAGCTTGGCGGCGCTGCGGGCGGCGACATCGTCCACCGCATGCAGCCGCTCGGTTGCGGCCAGCAGATGCCCGGCGGTGTCGTTGAGGGTGAGGCCGCGCGCCACCAACATGGCGATGGCGAGAAAGAGCAGCGGCGGCAGCGCCAGCGCGGCAAGGGTCAGAGCCTGTCCCTGCAACGGCAGGGCGGCAAAGCCTTGTGCGCCCATGTAACCAGTAAGGGAGGCGGCACCGATGCCGATCCAGAAGAAAGACAGGACCAGGGCCACGCCCAGTCCCACCAGCATGTGGCGGCGGCGGGGGACCTCCAACACCGGCAGGGCAGGCGGCGGCAGGGGACGCTCGCCCGAGGAGTCCGGTCGCACGGTCTCCGGCTTGACCGCATTGGCGGCAACCGGCTGGTTCTGCGTGGAAAAATTCCTCATGGCCCTGCTCGCCCGGTGGTTGAAATCATTTAACCATCACCCCCCTATTTCACACAAGCGGCGCCGCATTAACGGCGCTTTAGCCGTGGCGGGAGCAGGTTGACGCCCATGAACGCACCAATTCCCGAGCCCATCGATCTTGATCACCTGGCCCGCTACACCGGCGGCGAAAAAGTCCTGAACGCCGAAATTCTGAAGCTGTTCGACGGCCAGATCGGCGAAATGGTCGGCCAGCTGCGCAGCGTCATGGCGGCCCGCGACTCCAAGCGCTGGAAGGAAATCACCCATACCATCAAGGGTGCGGCGCGCGGCGTCGGCGCGTTCTCCTTTGGCGATGCGGCGGCCGCCGCCGAGCCCGTCGATCCCGCCAATGCCGAGCGCGCGACCCAGGCCATCGGCCGCCTGTCGGAAGAAGCCATGGCGGTGCACGACTTTATCCGCGGCTATCTGGCGGCCTGAACGCCTGGTTCCTATGTACGCGCCGCAATTGGCGCATTGCTGCGTTGCAATAATTTCGCGAAATTGCAGCCAAAGGCAGCTTTTCTTTTATTCGCACCCGCAGCAAAGTGACCTTCTAGTCAAGTTGTGACTGACGGCCTAAACCCCCGTCGCAGCACCCAGAACACGACTTACCCAGGGCGGTACCGGGATTGATCACCTCACCCACAAGGAGATCGTCATGGTTCGCAAGCTCATCGCCTCCACTGCCATCGTTCTGACCCTCGGCCTCGGGTCCGCTGTCGCCGGCCCCACCACGGTCGTTTATGGTGACCTCAACCTCGCCACCCCCACTGGCACCGCCGCCCTGGCGGACCGGCTGCAGACGGCCGCCACCGCTTTCTGCAGCACCGCGCCCGCCTATGATGTCCGGCACCTGGTCGCGCCCGCCTTTGCCAGCGGCGCCGCCACGGCGTGCATCCGCCAAGTGAAACGCGACGCGCTGTTCCAGTTCAGCGCCGTCGCGGTCACGCCACAGCAACTGGCCCTGAAATAGCCCAGAGAACGCGGGCGTTCGTCTGCCAGCGGCGGACGCCCACGCTTCCTACTTGCTGTCGAATTTCTGGAATTCGTGCTGGATCGAGCGTTCGATGAGGACGCGCCAGACGGCTTCGGCAATTGCGGGCGACAGGCCCGCCAGCTTGGCTTGTGCCAGCACCTTGCTCACCACATCCTCGACCCGGGCTTCGTCGCGCACGGTGGCGCGATCCTGCTTCAGCACCGCCGCGCGCTCGATATAGCCCTGACGCTGCGCCAGCATGCGCACCAGCTGCGCGTCCATCGCATCGATGGCATCGCGCAGTTCCGCCATGTCGGCGCAGGACTCCGGGGACTTCAGAGGGGCGTCATTTTGCATCGCAGCGCTGTTTATAGCAGGGGTTGTTGGGCTGGCTATTTTTACATATAACGACGACGGTTTTTCCAACCATTACACGAACTTAGGTGTGGAAATCATTTTCCCGCCACGCAAGGACCGGACTCGAGCATGACTGCCGCCCACCAAACAGATGTCGTCATCATCGGCGCAGGCCCCATCGGGCTTTTCGCCGTTTTCGAGCTGGGGCTGCTCGACCTCAAATGCCATCTGGTCGACATCCTGGATCGCCCGGGCGGGCAGTGCACCGAACTTTATCCGGAAAAGCCGATCTACGACATTCCCGGCCTGCCCATCGTCACCGGGCAGGAGCTGACCAACCGCCTGCTGGAGCAGATCAAGCCGTTCAACGCGCAATTCCACTTCTCCGAAATGGCGACCAGCCTCGAGAAGCAGGAAGATGGCCGCTGGAAGCTGAAGACCGATGCCGGCACCGAGATCATCGCCCATGTCGTGGTGGTGGCGGCGGGCGCGGGCAGCTTCCAGCCCAAGCGCCCCCCGGTGCCGGGCATCGAGCATCACGAGAATGCCGGCGACGGCGTCGGCGTGCATTACGCCGTGCGCAAGATGGAAAGCTTCCGCGGCAAGAACATCCTTATTGCTGGTGGTGGTGACTCCGCGTTGGACTGGACGATCAACCTCGCGCCGCTGGCCAAGAGCCTCACCCTGATCCATCACCGCGACGGCTTCCGCGCCGCCGCCCACAGCGTCAACCAGATGCGCGAGCTGGAAGCCTCGGGCAAAGTGAAATTCCACGTCGCTTCGGTGAAGGCCGTGCATGGCGATCCGGGCAAGCTGTCGGGCGTGACCCTGGCGGGCGCCGACAAGGCCGAGTGGCATCACGATACCGACGTGTTCCTGCCCTTCTTCGGCCTGACCATCAAGCTGGGGCCCATCGCCGAGTTCGGCATCAACCTGCACGAAAACCTGATCCCGGTGGACACGGCGCGCTTCGAAAGCCAGACGCCGGGCATCTTCGCCATCGGCGACATCAACACCTATACCGGCAAGCTGAAGTTGATCCTGTCGGGCTTCCACGAAGCGGCGCTGATGGCCCAGGCCGCCTTCGCCATCGCGCGCCCGAACGAGAAGCTGCGCTTCCAGTACACGACGTCTTCTTCCAACCTACAGAAGAAGCTTGGAGTTTAAGCGATGAAGATCATCGGCACCGATCGTCAGGGCAAGGCGCGCGAAGTCGAAGGCCGCGATGGCTGGAGCGTGATGGAAATTCTGCGCGACGCCGGCTTCGACGTCGCTGCCGAATGCGGCGGCGCCTGCGCCTGCGCCACCTGCCATGTCTATGTCACTGATGGCTGGTACGAGAAGCTGCCCGCACCATCCGAAGCCGAGATCGACATGCTGGACATGGCGCTGGCGGTGGAGCCGGGTTCGTCCCGCCTGTCGTGCCAAGTGATCTGCTCGGACGAGACCGACGGCATCAAGGTCACGGTCGCCCCCGAATAGGGAGCTTTTGACCAAGCCTGAAGAAGACGGTTAGGCTCACGCACGATTGTGTTGTGTGCCCTCACTTTTTTTGCAGGCCGCATGACCGTCGCCCATATCTACACCGTTGCGTTTCAAGGCATCGCGGTATCGGGCAGCGCGGTTTTCAAGACTTAGGTCTTTGGCACGTTGCTACCTAATACCGGGATTACCAGTCGCGCATCTCAGGCCCGCTGTTCGACCGTATCGACCTGCATCTGGATGTCGCCGCGGTCTCGGCCAGCGACCTGTCACTGCCGTCCGCCGCCGAAGGCAGCGCCGAGGTGGCGCGCCGTGTGGCGGCGGCGCGCACGATCCAGCGCGAACGCCTGAGCCCGCATGGGCTGCGCACCAATGCCGAGATGGAAGGCGAGCTGCTGGAGACGGTGGCCACGCCCGACGATGCGGGCGCCAAGCTGCTGATCGAGGCGGCGGAGCGGATGCAGCTATCGGCGCGCGGCTATACGCGGGTGCTGAAAGTGGCGCGCACCATCGCCGATCTGGCGGGGACGGAGAGCGTCGGCAAACAACATGTCGCCGAAGCGCTCTCCTATCGCCGCATCGCGCATCTGTAGACGCGCGACAGTCCTTACTTCTTCGCGGCGGGCTTTTCCGGCACCGACACGCTCTTCATCGGGCCCATGCCGGTGACCAGCAGGATGAGGTCTTCGTCCTTGGAGCCGTCCCAATGCACCTTGCCCGCCAAGTCGGTGGCGAAGGTGCCAACCGGCAGCGGATAGGTGGTGGCCGGATCGAAGGTTTCGCTGGTGGCGACCCACCATGTGCCCTGCACCACATACGCGAAGCGGTCGGTGGTGTGATAATGCGGGCGGCTCATCTGGCCCTTGGGCCACTTGATGATGACGCCGTAGGGGCCGGGCTTGTTGGGATCGCCATAGAGCGGCGCCTGCATCTGGCCCAGGCTTTCTTTTTTCCACTTCAGGTCCTTGGGCAGGATGAAGGTGGCGTGGGTCTTGTCCGGAATCACCGCCGTCTTCGGGATGGCAGGCTGGTTCTGGGCCGCCGCAGGCAGTGCGGCTGCGAAGACAATAGCCGCCAGGGCGGCGAAGGCGATGCGCATGAACGTCTCCAAATCTGGTTTTATGGTCAGGACGCTAGAGGCGGTTTGCGGCCTTGCCAAGGCGTTGTTTGGATGGGTCGCGCCGCCTAACGCAACGGCCAATCGCCAGTGATTGGCCTGCTGGGCGGTCGCTCCCGGAACCTTTGTTCCATGCCGGGGGTACCTTCCCGATTTTCGGGGAGTGCATTTTATGAAGCCGATCATGATTCTTGGCATCGTTCTGTTGCTGGCTGGCATTGGCGGCCTGATCGTACCCAACATCTCCTGGGCGCAGGCCGTGGCCGAGATCGGCCCGCTCGAAATCAACGCCGACACCAAAAAGAACGTCTGGATTCCCACCGCGGCCAGCATCGCCGCCATCCTGGCCGGACTTGGCCTGGTCGTGGCGGGCCGCAAGGCCTGACCCCTTCGCAGCGTGTGTGATAGGCTCCGGTGGCCTCTTCCGGAGCCTGTCATGCGCCTTTTCGCGCGCGCCCTTCTGACGGCGCTGCTGCTTGTTCCCCTTCCGGGACTTATTCTGTTTGCGCCGCTCCCGGCGCGGGCCGCCGATATCACCGTGTTCGCCGCCGCATCCCTGGCGGAAACCATGAACCGGCTTGCCGACGATTATCAGAAGCAGAGCGGCAAGACCGTCGCCGTCTCGCTGGCAGCGTCGTCCGTGCTGGCGCGGCAGATCGAAGCCAGCGGCGGCGCCGATCTCTTTGTCAGCGCCGATGAAGAATGGATGGACTATCTCGACAAGAAGAACCTGCTCGCGGCCAGCACGCGCAAGGATCTACTGGGCAACCGGCTGGTGCTGATCGGCCCCGCCAATGCACCGGGCATCGCGCTGACGCGCGGTTTCGACCTGAGGGGCGCGCTCAAGGGTGGCCGTCTCGCCATCGCCGATCCTGCCACCGTTTCGGCGGGCAAGTATGGCCGCGAAGCGCTGACCGCGCTGGCCGCATGGGAGGGCGTGTCCCTCGCCCCTGCCGAGAATGTGCGCGTCGCCCTGGCCTATGTCGCGCGCGGCGAAGCCCCGCTGGGCGTGGTCTATGAAACCGACGCGAAGGCCGAGCAGCGCGTGACGGTGGTGGCCATCTTCCCCGCCGCCAGCCACGCGCCCATCCGTTATCCCGCCGCCCTGACCAAAGACGCCAAGCCGGAGGCGCGCGGCTTCCTGGACTATCTCTCCTCCCCCGCGGCGCGGACGGTCTTCACACAGGCCGGATTCACCGTGCTGGGGCGCTAGCTCCCGATTGGCAGGCCGTCCCCTCGCCGGAACAATCCTGTCAATTCCGTAATCAATGGACAACGATACGAACACCTTGGGAGACACGCATGATGCTCACTGCCAGGATCGGCCTTTCCGTAGCTGCCATTGCCGCCGGTGCGGCCCTGATCGCGCCGGCCACAGCGCAATATGCGGCCGCGGGGCGTCCGCCGATGCAGAATCCCACCACCTCGGTCAACGATCCGTCGGGCCGGGTGCCGCTGCCAGCCAATATTCCCTTCACTCTGAACAAGGACTTCAAGTGGCCAGCCTGCAACGGCCCGTGCCGCAACCAGACGGTCAACCCGTGGGGCAATCCCAGCCAGCCCGGCCCCTATGGCGTGCTGATCAAATGGTATCCGGGCAATTTCTCGGCCCCGCACCAGCATGACAAGGCCCGTTGGATTTATGTGGTCGAGGGCACCTGGTGGGTCAGCACCAGCAACATCCACGACGTGAAAACCACCTATCCAATGCGAGCCGGGACCTATGTCGTCAATGAAGGCGGCAAGACCCATTGGGACGGCTCCCGCGCCGGCGGAGAGCCCGGCACCATCCTGCTCACCGGCACCGGCCCAGTGGTCACCACCCAGATCGGCCCGGACGGCAATCCGCTGCCCGCAGCCCCTCCGGCGGCAGGCCGGGGCAACTAGCACCAACGCCTGCGCTGTCCGTTTCGCGGGCCGTGCAGGCTTCCTGGTCAGTCAACTTTTGAGAGGCGCGCGATGGGCCGCCGCTGCCTGCGTGTGGGCTCGGGATTGCGCGATTGACATTCCATCGGCCCCCCGGGACCATTCCCGCAACGCCGCGGTCGCGGTGACAATAATTTCCGGGAGACGCTTCCTATGAAGAGCATCATCAAGATCGGCCTGCCCGCGCTTGCCATCATGGCAGGCGCGGGCATCGCGTTCTCGCCCCAGGGCTTCGCCCAAACGCAGTATCAGAACCAGCCGCCCCACGGTCCGCATGAGTTCATGGGCGCGACCGTCAGCGATCCCCATGGGCCGACGCCCGATCCCACGCGCATCACCTATCTGCTGCCCAACCAGATCAAATGGAGCGGCAACAAGTCCCTGCTCTATGGCGATCCGACCAAGCCGGGCGAGCCCTATGGCGTGCTGGTGAGACTGGCGCCGGGACAGTTTTCCCAGCCGCGCACGCTTTCCAGAGACCGCTGGGTTTACGTCGCGTCCGGCACCTTGTGGGTCAGCGACAGCACTGCCGCCGCCAGCCATCCGGTCAAGGCCGACAATTTCGTCACCAATGTCGCCAACAGCACGTTCGTGGACGGCAACCGCGCCGGCGCGACGGAGCCCACCATGCTGATCATCAGCGGCGTGGGATCGGCGGATAATCGCATGATGAGCGACTATGCGCAGACCACCACCGTCCGGGTCAGCGATGCGGCGGGCGCGGCGCCCGACGCGGCAAAAATCTCGATCACGCCCGTCTCGACCACCGGCAACCAGAACCTTTATGGCGGCGGCCAGGGCGCCCAGACCCCGGGCACGCCCTATGGCGTCGTCCAGACCTGGGCGGCGGGGCGTTATTCTTCGCCGCATTACCACCCGCATCACCGTTACATTTATGTCCTTTCGGGGACCTGGTGGACCAGCTCCAGCACCTATCACGACACAAGGCTGACCTATCCGATGGTCGCGGGCAGCTTCGTCACCGATCTGCCCAAAGGCATCCATTGGGACGGCAACCGCATCGGCGATCCGAATCTGACGCGGCTGTACATCACCGGCGTCGCGCCTGCGACCAACCAGGCCGTGGATGAAGACGGCAAGGAACGCGCGCCCGCTGGACGCGGTGCCGCCGCCCCGGCCGCTGGCCGCGGCAACTAACAGTCTCAAGCCTGGAATATGCGCCGCCCGAAAGTCTTTCGGGCGGCGCATATTTTGTGCGAGAAAGCGTGGCCGGAACGCCGGACAAAAAGGCGCCGGGAGGGGATCGACATGGAAGACAAGCCGGAGCGGCGGGCAGGCGAGCAAAGCGAGGCTGTAGGCCGCGCGACCGAAATTAAGCGCCGGGGATTCCGCCCAGTCTATCTGCTGCTGCTGGTGCCCTATGTGGCGCTGCTCTGGGTGCCGTTCTACAACCGCGTCGATCCCCGGCTGTTCGGCATCCCCTTCTTCTACTGGTTCCAGATGCTCTGGATCGTGGGCGGTGTCGCCTGTCTCTATCCCGTCTATCGCCATGAAGAGCGCAACAAATGAGCATGGAACCGAACGCCGTCACCCTGACGGTCTTTCTGGGATTGTTCGCGCTGGTCACCGGCCTGGGCTTTGTGGCGTCGCGCTGGCGCGCGGGTGATCTTTCCAGCCTGCATGAATGGGGCCTGGGCGGACGCCGCTTCGGCACCTGGGTGACCTGGTTCCTGCTGGGCGGCGACCTCTACACCGCCTACACCTTCATCGCCGTGCCCGCTGTGGTATTCGGCGCGGGCGCGCCCGGCTTCTTCGCCGTGCCCTACACCATCCTGATGTTCCCGCTGCTGTTCCTGGCCTTCCCGCGCCTGTGGTCGGTGTCGCATCGCCATGGCTATGTCACCGCCGCCGATTTCGTGCGCGGCCGTTTCGGTAGCCGCAGCCTGTCGCTGGCGGTGGCCGCCACCGGCATCGTCGCCACCATGCCCTACATCGCGCTGCAGCTGGTCGGCATGCAGGTGGTGCTGGCGGCGATGGGCGCCAACTTCACCTGGAACATACCCGGCTTCGGCGCGGTCGATGCGCCGCTGCTGATCGCCTTCACCGTGCTGGCCTTCTACACCTACTCGTCGGGCTTGCGCGCACCGGCGCTGATCGCGGTGGTGAAGGATCTGCTGGTCTACATCACCGTCTTCGCCGCCATCATCTACATCCCGGCCAAACTGGGCGGCTATGGCGCCATCTTCGACGCCGCGCCGCCGCAGAACCTGACGCTGGCGCCCGCGACGGCCACCAGCCTGGGACCGCAATTCGGCTATGCCACGCTTGCGCTGGGTTCGCTGCTGGCGCTGTTCATCTATCCGCATGCGGTGACGGGCATCCTCTCCTCGTCCAGCCGCAACGTGATCCGCCGCAATGCGATGATCCTGCCCGGCTACTCGCTGGCGCTCGCGCTGATCGCATTGCTGGGTTACATGGCGATTGCGGCAGGCGTGCGCACCGATCCGGCTTATGCGGAAGGCTTCGCCGCCTTCGGCAACAACTTCGCGGTGCCCGCCCTGTTCCTGAAGATGTTCCCGGACTGGTTCGTGGGTGTGGCGTTCGCCGCCATCGCCATCGGCGCGCTGGTGCCCGCCGCGATCATGTCCATCGCTTGCGCCAACCTCTTCACCCGCAACATCTACAAGGAATGGATGAAGCCGGACTGCACCCCGCAGCAGGAAGCATCCGTCGCCAAGATCGCCTCCATCGTGGTGAAGTTCGGCGCGCTGCTCTTCGTGCTGGAGATGAAAAGCACCTACGCCATCCAGCTACAATTGCTGGGCGGTATCTGGATGATCCAGACTTTGCCTGCTGTCATCATCGCCCTCTACACCCGCTGGTTCAGTCCGATCGGACTGCTGGCGGGCTGGGCCGCGGGCATGATCAGCGGCACGGTGATGGTATGGCAACTGGCCTTGCGCACCAGCACTTACCCGCTGGAGATCGCCGGGCTCACCTTCCCGACCTATGCGGCCTTGCTGGCGCTGGCGGTCAATATCGCGGTGGCGGCGGCGGTGACGCAGGTGCTGAAGGAGAAGGACAAGAAGGACGACACGGTGCCGGACGACTACACCTGATCTGCCCATCGCGCCAAAGAAAAAGGCCGCTCCCATGAGCGGCCTTTTTGCTTTCCCGGCGCTGCAGTCTCAGCCGAAGCGGCCCGTAATATACTGCTCCGTTCGCTTGTTTTCCGGCGCGGTGAAAATCTTTTCCGTCGCGCCATACTCGATCAGCTCGCCCAGATACATGAAGGCGGTGTAGTCGCTGGCGCGGCTGGCCTGCTGCATGTTGTGGGTGACGATCACGATGGTGTAGTCGTTCGACAGTTCCTCGATCAGCTCCTCGATCTTGGCGGTCGAGATCGGGTCCAGCGCCGAGCAGGGCTCATCCATCAGGATCACTTCCGGGCGCGTCGCCACCGAGCGGGCGATGCAAAGGCGCTGTTGCTGGCCGCCGGAGAGCGACAATCCGCTCGCATTCAGCTTGTCCTTGGCCTCGCCCCACAGCGCGGCGCGGGTCAGGGCATCCTCGACACGGCCATCCATCTCGGACTTGGGCAGGCGCTCATAGAGCTTAATGCCAAAGGCGATGTTGTCGTAGATCGACATCGGAAACGGCGTCGGCTTCTGGAACACCATGCCGATACGGGCGCGCAGCAGGTTGAGGTCCTTGGTCTTCAGCAGATTCTCGCCATCCATCAGGATTTCGCCCTCGGCGCGCTGGCCGGGATACAGTTCGAAGATGCGGTTGATGGCGCGCAGCAGCGTGGACTTGCCGCAGCCCGAGGGACCGATGAAGGCGGTCACCTTCCGCTCCATCAGCGGCAGGGAGATGTTCTTCAGCGCCCGGGAGTCGCCGTAGAAGAAGTTCATATCCTTGATCTCGACCTTCGGCTTGTCGCCGTTGGTGGAGGCGTGGTGGCCGGGCGCCAAGTGCAGATCGGTGGTCATGGTCTAGTTCCGTTGCTTCTTTTCGAGGAGGCGGGCGATGATCGACAGCGTCAGCACAGTGCCGGTCACCAGCAGCGCGCCGGCCCAGGCCAGGTCGTGCCAGTCTTCATAGGGCGACAGCGCGAACTGGAAGATCACCTGCGGCAGCGAACTCATCGGGCCGGTGATGTCGGTAGTCAGGCCGGTGTTGCCCAGCGCTGTGAAGAGCAGCGGCGCGGTTTCGCCGGAGATGCGGGAAAACGCCAGCAGCACGCCGGTGATCATGCCGGCCTGGGCGGCCTTCCAGGTCACCTGCTTGATGACAAAGTTTTGCGGCGCGCCCAGCGCCGAGGCCGCTTCGCGCAGGCCATTGGGCACCAGCAACAGCATGTTCTCGGTGGTGCGCACCACCACCGGGATGACGATCACCGCCAGCGCCAACATGCCAGCGAAGCCCGAGAAATGACCCATCGGCCGCACCGCCACTTCGTAGATGAACAGGCCCAGCACGATGGACGGCGCCGACAACAGGATGTCGTTGACAAAGCGCACGACGAAGGAAAACCTGCCATAGCGGGCATACTCGGCAAGATAGGTGCCGGCCAAAATGCCGATCGGGGTGCCGATCAACACCGCACCCGTGCCCATGATCACGCTTCCGACAATCGCATTGGCCAGCCCGCCTTCTTCGCCGGGCGGCGGTTGCGACTCGGTGAAGAGATGCGGGCCCAGAGCGGAGATGCCGTTGACCAGCAGGGTTTCCAGGATCAAGGCCAGAAAGAGCAGGCCAAAGATTGCCGCCGACACGGCCAGCACGATGAAGATGGAATTAGACAAGCGGCGGCGCAGATAGAGACCGGAGTTGCCAGAATTCTTGGTCGCAGTTGCCATGTTACTTGCCCGCCGTCTTATCCATGCTGCGCAGCATCAGCTGGGCGCAGGTGAGGACGATGAAGGTGATGAGGAAAAGGATCAGGCCCAGCGCGATCAGCGACGAGGTGTAGAGCGGCGTCGTCGCTTCGGCGAACTCGTTGGCGATGGCGGCGGAGATCGAGGTGCCGGGCGCGAACAGCGACGCTTCTATGCGGTGGGCATTGCCGATCACGAAGGTGACCGCCATGGTTTCGCCCAGGGCGCGGCCGAGCGCCAGCATGCCGCCGCCGACAATGCCGGTGCGGGCATAGGGAATGGCGACTTTCCACATCACTTCCCATTGGGTGCTGCCCAGGCCGTAGGAGGCTTCCTTCAGCACGCTGGGCACCGTCTCCAGCACGTCGCGGGTGACGGCGGCAATAAAGGGCAGGATCATGATGGAGAGGATGACACCCGCCGTGAGAATGCCGATGCCATAGGGATTGCCGCCAAATAGCGTGCCCAAGATCGGAATACCTTCCGTCGCCAAAATCACCGGCTCCTGCACCCAGCTCTGGAACCAGGGCGCGAAGACGAACAGGCCCCAGATGCCATAGATGATGGAAGGAACGCCGGCCAGCAATTCGATGGCGGTGCCGATGGGGCGGCGCAGGAAGCGCGGGCAAAGCTCGGTGAGGAAGATGGCGATGCCGATGCCCACCGGCACGGCGATGACGACGGCGATGGTCGAAGTCACCACGGTGCCGTAGATCGGGCCCAGCGCGCCGAAGATCTCGCGGGTTGGACGCCAAGCTTCCGTGGTGAGGAAGCCAAAGCCGAAGGTGGTGATCGCGGGCCAAGCACCGACGAGCAGCGCGGCAATCACGCCCGCGAAGATGGCCACGACTATGAACGCCGCTACTAGGGCGATCACCCGGAAACGGGTGTCGCCGGCACCGGCTTTGCGGGCGGAGGCAGCGCGAACGGTGAGAGCTGATGGTTCGGTCAAGCTGATATCGGTCAAAGGAACGGCCCCAATGGACGAGGCGGAATTCACAGGGTGGACACGCCACGAACATCACAGTTCTGCAAAGCTTTGATGACATCGACAGGCCCGCACCCACCTTCGGATACTCAACCTTTTGGAAATGCTGAGAATTTCTGCTCGCAGGCCAAGGTTGAGGCTATTGCCGCAGGCCCGGATTTTCACCCCAGACCTTTGCGTTTCCAGGCGCGGCAAATGCCGGGAATGGCGGGCTTTTTAAGCGTTTCTGAACCCCGCCTCAGGCAAAGTTCCACCGGGAAGGGCTGGGGCTGAAGAGGTCCCGGTGAGATTGAGCAACATCGTGCTTGTAACGCGCATCATCCGGTACGTGTTTGGCGGCCTTGCGGGCCTGATGCTGTTCGCTGCCTTCACCGATATTCTGGTCGAAGGCCAGCTCACCATCCTGTCGCCGGTCAATTTCGGCGCGCTGCTGTCGGTGGCGTTGGCCTTCCTGGTGCAGAACATGCTGGTGGCGCGCGAGAAGAGCGAAATGCTCTCGGCACAGGCGCAGCAGCTCAAGCAGTTCGCGGGCCGCCTGGAAGCCTCGCTCAAGAATGCCGCCGCCATCAATGCGCGGCTCAATCACAGCGAGGTGCGCTACAAGGGCCTGGTCGATGCGCAGGGCGACGCCATCTTCCGGCGCGACGCCTCCAGCCGCCTCACTTATGGCAATGCCGCCTTCTTCAAGCTGTTCGGCGTCGAACCCAGCCGCGCCATTGGTTATCCCTTTGCGCCCGAGCCGCATCCCGAAAGCCGGGGCCCGCTGCTCGGCCTGTTCAGCACATTGGAACCCGGCCAGGGCCGCGCCCGCTACGACCAGCATGTGCGCACCGCCCATGGCTGGCGCTGGATCGCCTGGGAAGACTTCGCCGTGCGCGACGCCCATGGCCGCCTGATCGAAGTGCAAAGCGTCGGGCGCGACATCACCGAACGCAAGGCGCTGGAACAGGCGCTGACCGAAGCGCGCGACAGCGCCGAAGCGGGAAGCCGCGCCAAGTCGGGCTTCCTCGCCACCATGAGCCATGAGATCCGCACGCCCATGAACGGCGTGTTGGGCATGGCGCGGCTGCTGCAGGAAACCGGGCTGTCGGCAGAGCAGCGCACCTATACCAGCGCCATCACCGAATCCGGCGAAGCGCTGCTGGCGCTGATCGGCGACATTCTGGATTTCTCCAAGATCGAATCCGGCATGCTGACGCTGGACGAGGACGAAGTCGATCTGCGCCAGATGATCGGCACGGTGAGCGAATTGCTGGCCACCCGCGCCCACAGCAAGGGCATCGAACTGATCGGCGCCGTGGGCGGCGATGTTCCCAAGGCGATCCGCGCCGACCAGATGCGGCTGCGCCAGATCGTCACCAACCTGGTGGGCAACGCCGTCAAGTTCACCGAGCGCGGCGGCGTCGCCATCGCCGTCACCCAGGTGATGGGCGAGGCCCGCCATTTCATCCGCTTCGAAGTGCGCGACACCGGCGTGGGCGTGGCGCCCGAGAAGCGCAAGGCGATCTTCGAGGAATTCGTCCAGGCCGATTCCAGCCATGCCCGCAAGTTCGGCGGCACCGGTCTTGGTTTGGCCATTTCGCGCCGCCTGGTGGAAACCATGGGCGGCGAGATCGGCGTCGATGAGGCGCTGGGCGGCGGTTCCTGTTTCTGGTTCACCGTGCCGTCGATAGTGGTGGAAGCGGCGCCGCCCGACCATGCGCTGCGCGGCATGCGCGTGGCGGTGGTCAGTCCCAACCGTATCCTGGCGCAGGGCCTGACCCAGCAGATCCGCGAAGCGGGCGGCGATGTTGTCGGTGCGCAGGTTGCGCCGGGTGAGCGGGTGGATGCGCTGCTGATCGATGGCGGCACCGGCAGCGAACCGAATCCCGTGGTGATGCCGGAAGGCCCCGTTCCCGCCTATCTGCTGGTGGCGCCGCAGGCGCGCGGCAAGCTGGAGACATTGGGCGAACAAGGCTTCGCCGGCTATCTGCTGAAGCCCGTGCGCCAGGGCGCGTTGATCGCGCGGCTGCTGGAAGCGGTCCGCCAGGAAACGGCCCGGCACGTGCCGCACGACGCCGATGAACCCGTCCTCCCGGACGAACCGATCCCCGATCTGGAAGACGCCATCGCCACGGCGATTGCGCCCGAGTTGCCGCCCTTCGTGGCCGCAGCCGCCGCCCCGGCGGCCGCGCCTGTGGCGGCGCCTGCGCCCGCCGCGAAATCCCAGACCGGCCTCACCATCCTTCTGGCCGAAGACAATCCCATCAACATGATGCTGATCCGCGAGCTGCTGAAGCGGCGCGGCCACAGCGTGGTGGAAGTCACCAACGGCAATGACGCCATGACGGCGATGGGCCAGCAGCGCTTCGACCTGCTGCTGACCGACATCCACATGCCGGGCATGGACGGCATCGACGCCGCCTGCGCCATCCGCCGCCAGGAAGGGGCCACAGGCACGCCGCGCGTGCCCATCGTGGCGCTGACCGCCGACGCGCTGGAGACAGGAAAGCGCGCTTGCCAGGAAGCGGGCATGGACGGCTTCCTGACCAAGCCGGTGGACCCCGCCGAGCTGGAAGAGATGTTCCTGATGCTGTTCCCCGCCGAGGACGATCTGATCGTCGCCGCCTGATCCCGGGGGCTAGGAAAGCCGCGCGAAATCTGTAGCTTCTGCGCCAAGGACTGGCGGGGATCACGGCATGGGCGACGCGCAAAAGAGCTGGGTGGATGGCGTCAAGCCGTACACCGAGAAGGCTTCCATCGCCGCCTTCATGCTGGGCGTCTCTTCAGGCTTTCCCTATGCGATGATTGCCGCCACGCTGACGACGCGGCTGGCGCAGGACGGAATCTCCAAGCGCACCGTCACCGCCTTCGCGCTGGCCTTCCTGGTCTACAATTTCAAATTCCTCTGGGCCTGGGTGGTGGACGGCGTGCGCATTCCCGTGCTGCACCGGCTGGGCCAGCGCGTCTCCTGGATGATCGTGTCCGGCGCGCTGGTGATGGTCGCGGTCTTCAACCTGGCGCTGGCGCAGCCCGCGACAAGCGTTCTCTACACCGCCTATGCCGCCATCGCGGTGGCGTTCGCAGGCGCAACCTTCGACATCGTCATCGACGCCTACCGCATCGAGATCGCACGGCCCGACCAGCTCGGCGTCTCGTCGGGCATGACCCAGTATGGCTGGCGCATCGGCTCCACCACCGCCGCGGCGCTGGCGCTGTTTCTGTCGGCGCGCGGCGGCTGGGAGATCGCCTACATGGCCTGCGCCGCGCTGGCCCTGCCCGCCATCCTCACCGCCCTTATGCTGGGTGAACCGGAACGCCACCGCGAAGCCGCCAAGCGCATGGGCGGCATCGCCGAGACCTGGAAGGCGATCTATGCGCCCTTCGTCGAATTCTTCTCGCGCCGCGGCGCCTTCCTGGTGCTGCTCTTCATCCTGCTGCACAAGATCGGCGACACACTGAGCCAATTGACGGTGCGGCTGCTGCTGAACGACCAGGGCTACAGCAATGACGAGATCGCTCTTTATGATGTCGGCATCGGCTTCTGGGCCCTGCTGATCGGCATCTTCATCGGCGGCGCGCTCTACGCCAAGCTGGGCATGAAGCGGTCCGTGCTGATCAGCCTGGTGCTGATGGGCATAACCAACTTCAACTTCGCCCTTCTGGCGCAGGCGGGTCACACCAATTGGGGCTTGGGCGGCGCCATGCTGTTCGAGAACATCGCCAGCGGCATCGGCGGCGTCACCGTGGTCGCCTATTTCTCGGCCCTGTGCGACCTGCGTTTCACCGCCACGCAATATGCCCTGATCTCGGCGGCGGCCTCCATCGTGGGCCGCATCATCACCGGCACCAGTGCGGGGGCGATGGTCGAGAGCCTGGGCTATGTGAATTTCTACCTGTTCACCACCCTGGCGGCGGTGCCGGGTATCCTGCTGTTCTGGCTGATGATGCGGGCCGGGCTGATCGATGCTTCCATCGGCACGGCGGGCCGGAGCCGGCGCTGACCAGCGCGGCAACCTTCGTTCGGATCAGCGCCCCTCGGGAATAATCGCGGCCCGGCCTAGGCGGGGCCGCGACCGTCGGATAGGATTGCATAAGTGTCGCAGTTCCAGCGTAAGGACTGTGGCGAGGCGCACATCGCGCAACCTAGGTGGACCGTGGTCAACATCTACGAAGCCGGATCGTTCGAAGGCCGCGCCCTGCAATGGCCGGTGCTGGCCGACAGCGGCGCGCTGGAAGTGCGGCTGGCCGAAACCGATCACGAAGTGATGCTGGCGCAGCGGCTGCGCTATGAAGTCTTCTACGAGGAAATGAGCGCCGTCCCGTCGGACGCGATGCGCGCCGTCCGCCGCGACTTCGACAAATTCGACGATGTCTGCGACCACCTGCTGGTGGTGGACCGCGACGTGCATGACGTAGACGGCCAGCCGCTGGTGGTAGGCACCTATCGCCTGACCCGCGAGAAGGACGCCGAGAAGGTCGGTGGTTTCTACACCGCGGCGGAGTTCGATCTGGGCCGCATGATCAGCGGCATGCCCAAGGGCACCAAATATCTCGAACTGGGCCGCTCCTGCGTCCAAAAGAATTACCGCGCCCGCCCCGGCACCATGCAGCTGCTTTGGAAGGGCCTTATGGCCTATGTGGCGCGCTTCGACATCGACCTGATGTTCGGCTGCGCCAGCTTTCCGGGCGTCGATCCCAAGACGATGGCGATGCCGCTGTCCTACCTGCACCACTTTCACGCCATGCCGGAAGCGCTGCGCGTCACGGCGCGGCCCGAACTGTATGTGCCGATGAATCTGATGCCGGCCGACGCCATCGATGCGCGCGAAGGCATCCGCAGCCTGCCCGCCATGCTGAAGGGCTATGTCCGCGCCGGCTGCTGCATCGGCGATGGCGCGGTGATCGACGAACAGTTCGACACCACCGACGTCTTCATCTTCTTCCCGCTGTCGGGCATCGATGCGCGCTACAAGTCGCGCTTCGGGCTGGTGAAGTAACGCGCCTTAGCGCTTCTTCTTTTCAATCGCATCCCACACCAGCGCCGCGATGTCGGCGCCGCAGAAGCGCCGCACCTCATGGATGCCTGTGGGCGAGGTGACGTTGATCTCGGTCATATAGTCGCCGATGACGTCGATACCGGTAAAGAGAAAGCCGCGCCGCTTTAGCTCGGGCCCGATGGCGGCGCAGATCGCCTTCTCGCGCGCTGTCAGTTCCGTCGCCTCGGGGCGGCCGCCGACATGCATGTTGGAGCGGGCTTCGCCTTTGGCCGGAACGCGGTTGATCGCGCCGGCGAATTCGCCATCCACCAGGATGATGCGCTTGTCACCCTTGCGGACCTCGGGAATGTAGCGCTGCACGATCACCGGCTCGCGATAGAAAGCGGTGAACATCTCCAGCAGCGAACCCAGATTCTCGTCCCCGTCGCGGACGCGGAAAACGCCCGCACCGCCATTGCCATAGAGCGGCTTCAGGATGATGTCCTTGTGCTCGGCGCGGAAGGCGCGGATGGCGCGCGGGTCCGATGAAATCAGCGTGGGGGGAACGAACTCGGCGAAGGTGGTGACGAACAGCTTCTCGGGTGCGTTGCGCACCTCCGCCGGATCGTTGACCACCAGCGTCTTGGGGTGAATGCGCTCCAGCATGTGGGTGGCGCTGATATAGGACATGTCGAAGGGCGGGTCCTGGCGCATCAGCACGACATCCAGAGCCGAGAGGTCCTGCACCGCGCCCTCACCTAGTGCGAAGTGATCGCCCTTGATGTTCTTCACCGCCAGCGGCCGGATGAAGGCGCTGACCACGCCATCGCGCCAGCTCATGTCGCGCGGGCCGTAATAGAACAGCGTGTGGCCGCGCTTTTGCGCTTCCAGCGCCAGGGCAAAGGTGGAATCGCCGTTGATGTCGATCTTTTCGATCGGGTCCATCTGGATCGCGACGGTAAGCGTCATTCCCCTGCCCTCTTATAAATCGTCGGCACGCCAGGCATCGGCATGATGCTGCGGCCAGCGGCCCGGCGCGATGGCGATGGCGATGATGTCGAAGCGCGCCCCGCGCGCCATCAAGCCGGGCTTGCCTGCGAGATATAGGTTGGCGGCCCGGGCAATGCGAGTCCGCTGGTTTGTGCCCACCGACAGCGCCGCAGCAGCCGCATCGGCGCGCGCCTTGACCTCGATGAAGCAGACCGGCCCGAACAGGGGCGGCGCCACCATGTCGATTTCGCCCAGCGGTGTCTTCAGGCGGCGGCTCAGGGTGCGATAGCCCTTCACAGCCGCAGCGCCCAGGCCGCCAGCGTCTCGCTGCGGCGGCCATGGCGCTCGGCAGCAAGGCGCTTACTCATCCTTTAGTTCCCCCGCGTCCTTCAATATCAAGGCGCGGTCATAGACCGACTTGCGCGAGGCACCAGTGAGGCCGGCGATCATCTCCGCCGCCGCCTTCACCGGCATGAAGGGCAAGGCGGCCTTCAACGCCGCGTCGATGGCGGCAGGGTCCGCTTCGACTTTGGCGGGCGGGCCGATCACCAGCGTGATCTCGCCTTTGGGTGTCGCCGCCTTTTCATAATGTGCCGCCAGATCCGCCAGCGTCCCGCGCCGCACTTCTTCATGCAGCTTGGTCAGCTCGCGCGCCACCGCGGCGTCGCGTGGGCCCAGCACTGCCGCCATCGCCGCCAGCGATTCCGCCAGGCGCGGTCCCGATTCAAAGAAGATCAAGCTGGCGCGCACGCCCTTGAGTTCTTCCAGCGCCCGCGCCCGCTCGCCCGCCTTGGAGGATAGAAACCCGGCAAAGAGAAAGCGGTCGGTGGGCAGGCCCGCCAATGCCAACGCCGTCAGCGCGGCGGACGCGCCCGGCACCGCATGCACTGGCAGTCCTTCGGCGAGCACCGCTTGCACCAGCTTGAAACCCGGATCGGAGACCAGCGGCGTGCCGGCATCGCTCACTAGCACGATGCGGCCGCCCTGGCGCAGCTTGTCCAAAATCCCCGGGCGGGCCTGCGCCGCATTGTGATCGTTATAGGGTGACAGGCTTTTCTGGATGCCGTGGATCGACAGCAGCTTGGAGGTAACGCGCGTATCCTCGGCCAGGATCAGGTCGCAGGCGGCCAGCGTTTCCAGCGCCCGCAGCGAAATGTCCCGCGCATGGCCGATGGGGGTGGCGACGATGTGCAGCCCCGCCATGAGGGAACCCGGCAGCGGTTTACCCGGAGCGGCGGGCGGCTTAGATTTCGCCCCATCCGAAGGATGATTTGATGCGTTTTTCATTGCCCCGTTCTTTTGCCATTGCCGCGCTGATGGGGATAGCCGTCCTGGCCGGCTGCGCCCGCCCGGCGCCGCCGCCCCCGCCCGCCCCCGAAGTGGTGGCCGAGGCCCCGCCCCCCATTCCGGAAGACCCGCCCGCGCCCAACCCGCTGGACCGCGACCTGCCCGCCTATCTGCGCCTGCCCAACCTTGCCGAAGGCGCCACCCCCGTGCGGGTGGGGATCATCCTGCCGCTGACCTCCGCCAACGCGGGCACCCGCGCCTTGGCCCAGTCGATGCTGAAGGCCGCCCAGCTGGCCATGTTCGACGCCCGCAACCCCAACATGATCCTGATGGTGGAAGACGAAGGCAATGGCGGCGCACCCGCTGCTGCCGCCGCCCGCCGCCTGCTGGCGCAAGGCTCCGAGGTCATTGTCGGCCCGCTGTTCGGCACATCCGCCGCCGCCGTCGCGCCGGTGACGCGCGAACGCGGCGTGCCGGTGCTGGCCTTCTCCACCGAGAAGTCGGTGGCGGGGCGGGGCGTCTATCTCATCAGCTTCCTGCCGGGCAATGAAGTCGCCCGCGTGGTGGGCTTCGCCGCGCAGCGCGGCAACAAGCGCTTCGCCGCGCTGGTGCCCAACAACGCCTATGGCGAACTCGCCGCCGAGGCGTTGCGCGAAGCCGTCACCGCCGCCAAGGGCGAAACCGTGACGGTGAGCCAGTTCACCCCCACGCCCGGTGCCGCCATGACCCCGGCGCGCGAGATCGGCGCCGCCAATCCCGATGCGGTGATGATCGCCCAGGGCGGGCCGGTGCTGCGCGCCATGGCGCCGCTGGTGCCCAATCGCGACAAGACCAAGCTGCTGGGCACGGGCCTGTGGGACGAGGAAGGCCTCAGCCGCGAAGCGGCACTGGAAGGCGGCTGGTACGCCGCGCCCGAGCCCAACGCCGATGTCGATTTCGTCGCCAAATATCGCGCCAGCTTCGGCGCGGTCCCGGCGACGCTGGCCAGCCTGGCCTATGACGGCGTGGCGCTGGTGGCGTTGCTGGCGCAAGGCCCGCCCTATAGGCGCTTCACCAAGCCGAACCTGATGGACCCCAACGGTTTTGCGGGCGTCACCGGCATGTTCCGCTTCCGGCCCGACGGCACCTCTGAACGCGGGCTTGCGGTGCTGGAAATGACCCGCGAAGGGCCCAAGGTGATCAGCCCCGCGCCCAAGACCTTCCAGCGCCCGGGTTCGTAAAGCGTGCGTCGGCTGGGGGCCCTCCTTGCGTTGGTCTTCGCACTGCTCGCCGCGACAGCGCCCGCACGCGCCGCCGTCACCATCGATTTCTACAGCCACGAGTTCAACCTGTTCGGGCAAGGTCTGAACGCCTATTTCCCGCACGGCTTCGTCATCCTGCGCGGCACCACCGAGGATGGCGCGCCCGTCAGCCGTAATTACGGCTTCACCGCCAGGAACATCTTCATCAATGTGCTGTGGGAAAAGGTGCCGGGCGAGATGGACCCCTCGCCGCTGCCGCCCGGCTATCTGGAAGGCGCCGACCATCGCCTTTCGCTCAACCTTACCGATGCGCAGTATCGCGCCGTGCTGGCGCACGGTGCAGCGCTGGCGCAACTGGCCGCAGCCTTCCTACGACATTGACGCACGCAACTGCGTCATCTTCGTCAAGGAAGTGGCTCAGGCGGTGGGGCTTCAGGTCAGCGACGAGAAAGGGTTCGTTCGCGCGCCCATCGAATTCCTGATCGATGTGGCGCAGCGCAACGCCGCCTTCCTGGCGACGCAGGGCCCACAACCGGCGCAGACGCAGCCGGTGCCCGTCAGCACAGGCGGCAACGCCCAAACGCTTGAACAGCGCGTGCGTGAACTGGAAGCGCAACGCGCGCGCTAGTTCAGGATTTCCGCGATCACAGCATTGAGCACCAGCCGCCCGGCGGGCGTGGCGGTGAGAATGTCGCCGTCCAGCCGCAGCAACCCGTGTGCGGCCATCGCCGTCAGCTTGTCCGTCGGCGGGCGCATGCCCCAGCGCAATTCATAGGCGGCCAAGTCTAGCCCTTCGCGCAAGCGCAGATTCATCAGCAGATGCTCACGCGCCGCGTCGCCGTCGTGGATCGCCACTTGCTCGGCGAAGCCCTGGCCCTTTTTCGTCACCGCGTCGCGCCAGCGTTCCGGCAGCTTGATCGCGGCGGTGGCGATGCGGCCATCGCGGCCCTGCAACCGCCCATGCGCGCCGGGACCGACACCGGCATAATCGCCATAGCGCCAATAGATCAGATTGTGGCGGCTCTCCGCGCCGGGCTTAGCGTGGTTGGAAATCTCGTAGGCGGGCAGTCCCGCGGCCTCGGTGATTTCCTGCGTTGTCTCGTACAATCCCGCGGCAAGATCGTCGTCGGGAATGACCAGCTCGCCCTTCCTGTGCTGCGCGGCATAGGGCGTCTCCGGCTCGATGGTAAGCTGGTACAGCGAGAGATGCTCCGTGCCGAAGCCGGCGGCTTCGCGCAATTCATCGCGCCATTGCATGTCGGTCTGCCCGGGCCGGGCATAGATCAGGTCGAGCGAGACACGCTCGAAAGTCTTCTGCGCCAGCGCCAGCGCCGCCACGGCTTCGGCCTTGTCATGCAGGCGGCCCAGCTTTTTCAAATCGACGTCGTTCAGCGCCTGCACGCCCAGAGAGACGCGGTTGATCCCGGCGGCGCGGTAATCGGCGAAGCGGGCGGCGTCGGCGGAAGCGGGGTTGGCTTCCAGCGTGATCTCGGCATCGTTGGCCATGGGCCACAGTGCGGCGATTTTCGCCAGCACGCGGCCCGCCGATGCGCCGCGCATCAGCGATGGCGTGCCGCCGCCGAAGAAAATGGTTTCGACCGCCGTTCTCTCATTCTGCTGCGCCGCGACCCATTCCAGTTCGCGTTCGACGCCCGAAACCCAGGCTTCTTCATCCACCACGGTGCGGACATGGCTGTTGAAGTCGCAATAGGGACATTTGGCGGCGCAGAAAGGGAAGTGAACGTAGACGCCGAAGCTCACTTAAAGACTTTCGACGAAGATGCCGCTGTGCAGCAGCTTTTCGAACGCACTGGCGCGATGGCTCATCGCGTGCTTGGCCGCCGGGTCCATCTCCGCGAAGGTCACATCCATGTCCTGCGCGATGAAGATCGGGTCATAGCCGAAGCCATGGTCGCCGCGCGGCGGGAAGGTAAGTGTGCCATGCACTTCGCCGACGAAAGTCTGCATCTCGCCATGCGGGCTGCAGAGCGACAGGGCGCAGGTGAAATGGGCCGCGTAATCCGTGGCGGCGGCCTCGCGCAGTTCGCGTTCGATCCGCGCCATGGCGATGGAGAAGTCTTTCGTCGGCCCCGCCCAGCGCGCGGAATAGATGCCGGGCGCCCCATCCAAGGCTTTCACGCTCAAGCCAGAATCATCGGCCAGCGCGAAATGGCCCGAGACCGTTGCTGCGGCGCGCGCCTTCAATTCGGCATTGCCGGTGAAAGTGGTATCGGTTTCGTCCGGCTCCGGCAGGCCCAGATCGCCCGCACTGACCGGCTCGATGCCATGCGGCCCCAGCAACGCCTTGATCTCGCGCACCTTGCCCGCATTGTGGCTGGCGACGACAAGCTGGGAGCCGCGCGGCAAGCGCATTACGCCCACTTCCTTTTCAAACAAGCGCCGCCTTCTGCAGCGCAACCAGTTCGTTGGTGCCCTTGCGCGCCAGCTTCAGCAGCGCCAGGAATTCTTCTTCGCTGAAAGGCGCGCCTTCCGCGGTGCCTTGCAATTCCACCAGGCCGCCGCTGCCCAGGATGACGAAATTGGCGTCGGTCTCCGCCACGCTGTCCTCGTCATAGTCCAAATCCAGCACCGGCACGCCCTTGGAGATGCCGCATGACACCGCCGCGACGTGATCCTTCAGGATGGGGGCGCTCACCATGCCGACCTTCTTCATGAAGGCGGCGCACTGGGCCAGCGCGACATAGCCGCCAGTGATCGCGGCGGTGCGGGTGCCGCCATCGGCCTGCAGCACGTCGCAATCGATCACGATCTGGCGTTCGCCCAGCGCCACCGGATCGATCACCGCGCGCAGGCTGCGGCCGATCAGGCGCTGGATTTCCTGGGTGCGGCCCGACTGCTTGCCGCTGGCCGCCTCGCGGCGCATGCGGTCATGGGTGGAGCGGGGCAGCATGCCGTATTCCGCCGTCACCCAGCCCTTGCCGGTGCCCTTGAGGAAGGGGGGCGCTTTTTCTTCCAGGCTGGCGGTGACCAGCACATGGGTGTCGCCGAACTTCACCAGGCAGGAGCCTTCGGCATGGCGGGCAAAGCCGGGGGTGAGGCTGACGGCCCGCATCTGGTCGGGGGCACGGTTTGAGGGGCGCATGGGCCGTCCTATAGTTGAAGTCGGAAAAGTCAGGCGTTACCTACCGGCGCGGGCGGATGGGCGCAACCAGCCGCCCCGGCCTGTGTTATATTAAGTAATATCAAGGATTTGTTTTGGATTCGGTCTTTCCCCCCGCTGCCCTTGGCGAGCGCCCGCGCGAGGTTTTCCGCCATCTGGTGGAAGCCTTCCTGGCATCCGGCGAGCCGGTGGGCAGCCGCACCCTGTCCCAGCGCCTGCCGCTGAGCCTGTCCCCCGCCTCGATCCGCAACGTCATGGCCGACCTGGAAGCGATGGGCCTGCTCTATGCGCCGCACACCAGCGCCGGCCGCGCCCCCACCGAGCGGGGCCTGCGCCTGTTCGTGGACGGCATGCTGGAGGTCGGCGACTTGGGCGCCGACGAGCGCCGCGAGATCGAAGCCCGCGTCATCGCCAGCGGCCACGGCATGGAAGACACCCTGACACAGGCCACCCAGGCGCTGTCGGGCCTGTCGCGCTGCGCCGGGTTGGTGGTGACAGCCAAGCAGGATGCGTCGCTCAAGCATGTCGAATTCGTCGCCGTCGCGCCGGGCAAGGCGCTGGTCGTGATGGTGTTCGAGGATGGCCAGGTCGAGAACCGGGTGATCGACACCCCGCCAGGCCTGCCGGTTTCGGCCCTGTGGGAAGCCAGCAATTACCTGGGCGCGCGGCTGCGCGGCCGCACCCTGGACGATGCCCGCGCCGAAGTGCTGACCGAACTGGAAAACGAGCGCACGGCGCTGGATGCGCTGACCGCCAAGATCGTGGCGGACGGCCTTGCCACCATCACGCAACCGTCGGGTAGCCGCGCCGAGGAAAAAACCCTGATCGTGCGCGGCACCGCCAACCTGCTGGAAAGCGTGGAGGCCCGCGCCGACATCGAGCGGGTGCGCCACCTGTTCGATGATATCGAGCGCAAGAACGACCTGATCCGGCTCTTGGAACTGGTGAAGGCCGGCGACGGGGTGCGGATCTTCATCGGCTCGGAGAACCGGCTTTTCAGCCTGTCTGGGTCCTCCATTGTCGCCGCCCCCTATGCCAACGCCGCCGGGCACATTGTGGGGGTGATCGGCGTTCTGGGACCGACGCGGCTCAATTACGGCCGCATCATTCCCATGGTCGACCATACCGCCAAAGTCATTGGACGCCTGTTAGGTTAGGCATTAAGGAAGCCCCATGAACGACGAACCGACCCAACTCCCCGATTCCGAAAACCCGCACGCGGCCGAATTCGCCGTGCTGGAAGCCCTCAAGCTGGAAAATGCCGAGCTCAAGGACCAGCGCCTGCGCGCCCTGGCCGAGACCGAGAATGTCCGCCGCATCGCCGCCCGCGAGAAGGCCGAGGCCAGCCAGTATGCCGTCACCAAGTTCGCCCGCGACATGGTCGGCATCGCCGACAATTTCGCCCGCGCCCTGGCCGCCGTGCCGGAGCAGGCGCGCGCGGCAGCCGACCCCGCCATCGTCGCGGTGCTGGACGGCATCGAGGCCACCGACCGCCAGCTGATCTCCACCCTGGAAAGTCATGGCATCAAGCCGGTCGATACCGACGGCAAGTTCGATCCCAACCTGCACCAGGCCATCGCCGAAGTGCCGGGCAACGGCAAGCCGGCCGGCACCATCGTCGATGTGGTGCAGAGCGGCTACACCATCAGCGGGCGGCTGCTGCGTCCTGCCATGGTGACGGTGGCGAAGAAGGAAGAAGCGCCCGCGGGCGTGAACACCAGCGCCTAGCGTTATTTTTAATTGTCGCGCGGCCTACGGAAAACCGCTTCGCACTTTTCCGGGCCGTCGCTCCACAGGGGGCCTTCATGTCCGAAGTGAAACTTGTCGTCGCCGGCGCGTCCGGCCGCATGGGCCGCACCCTGATCCGCGAGATCGCCCAGGGCTCTAGCATCACCCTGTGCGGCGCGCTGGAAGCGGAAGGCCATCCCAATCTGGGCATGGATTCCGGCACCCTGTCGGGCATGCAGCCCAACGGCATCAAGCTCACTGCCGATCCCCTGCCAGTGCTGGCCGAGGCGCAGGGCATTGTCGATTTCACCATCCCGATGGTGTCTATGATGCTGGCTGACCTGGCGGCGCAGGCGCGCATCGTCCATGTCATCGGCACCACCGGCTTCGACGCCAAGGGCGAGGATCGCCTCAGGGCCGCCGCCCGCCACGCCGTGATCGTCAAGTCGGGCAATATGAGCATGGGCGTGAATCTGCTGGCGGCGCTGGTGGAGCGCGCGGCCCGTTCGCTGCCCGAATACGACATCGAAGTGCTGGAAATGCACCATCGCAACAAGGTCGATGCGCCATCAGGTACCGCGCTGCTGCTGGGCGATGCCGCCGCCAAGGGCCGCGACACGTCGCTCGACAAGCACTGGGTCAAGTCGCGCGACGGCCATACCGGCGCGCGCGAAGACGGCGCCATCGGCTTCGCCACCCTGCGCGGCGGCACCGTGGTGGGCGAACATTCGGTGATCTTCGCCGGGATGGGCGAACGCATCACGCTGTCGCACACCGCCGAGGACCGCACCATCTTCGCCCATGGCGCCTTGAGCGCCGCCAAGTGGGGCCATGGCAAGAAGCCGGGGCTGTACGCCATGACGGACGTGCTGGGCCTCTAGTGGCAAAGCGCTTTTCCCACGCTGAGGCGGAAGAGTTTTTCGCGCGGCTGAAGAAGCAGAATCCCGAACCCAGGACCGAACTGGAATACAGCAACCCCTACACCTTGCTGGTGGCGGTGGCGTTGTCTGCGCAGGCCACGGACAAGGGCGTGAACAAGGCGACCAAGGCGCTTTTCGCAAAGGTCAGCACACCTGAAGCAATGCTGGCGCTGGGTGAAGCCGCGCTGATCGAGCACATCAAGACCATCGGTCTGTATCGCGGCAAGGCCAAGAACGTCATGGCGGCGGCGAAGCTGCTGGTCGAAAAGCATGGCGGGCAGGTGCCGCGCGATCGCGACGCCTTGCAAGAACTGCCTGGCGTCGGACGCAAGACCGCCAATGTGGTGCTGAACACCGCCTTCGGCGAAAAGACCATGGCGGTGGACACGCATATCTTCCGCGTTTCCAACCGCACTGGCCTGGCCCCGGGCAAGGATGTTCTGGCGGTCGAACTGGCGCTGGAGAAGATCGTGCCGGAGACTTACGCGCTGCATGCGCATCACTGGCTGATCCTGCACGGGCGTTATACCTGCATCGCGCGCAAGCCGCTGTGCCCGGTTTGCGTGGTGCGCGATCTCTGCCGCTTCAAAGACAAGACCAAGGAAGCGCCGTTGGAGAAGATTAAGTTGCTGGCTTCACCGCGGCGGCCCGCAAGGCGTTGAGGCAGAGCGGATCGGCGGCGCTAGCGCTGCCCGCTGGCAGCGTCTCGACATGGCGCACGGTCTGGCTGCCAACGGGTCCCTGGAAGAAGAAAAATGCCCGGCACGGCGCGCCGTCATAGCGCCAGATCTCGGTGCCGCCATCCTGGCGCACAAAGACGGGCTGGCCCAAAAGGCCGCGCAGATTTCCGGGCGGCAGGTTGACGAAATCGCGCGGTTCGCCCGCGGGCGGCGCGGGCGGGATCGGCACGGCGGGCGCAGGCATTGCGGGACGGGGCGCCGCGCCAGGTGCAGACGCAGGCGCGCGGCCCTGCTGCGCGCAGCCCGCCAGCGCGAGCAAAATTCCGGAAACGGCAAGGCGGCGGATCATGGCGCGATCCTGCATATCCTGGGCTGCGGGGGCAACCTTGCGCAGGCCGCGCGGCTCGCTTATGGCTCCGCCCCAGCCGTCCGCTGGGGAATTCCATGCCGCACAAGTATCATGTCGCCGGTCTCGGCAACGCCATCGTCGACATCTTCGCCAGCGTCGATGACGCCTTCCTGCTCGAGCACAAGATCGCCAAGGGCGCGATGACCCTGACCGACGAGTTCCGTGCCTTCGAACTCAACAAGGCGCTCGAAACGGCGGGCAAAAGCCATGAAGCCGCCGGCGGCAGTCTCGCCAACAGCATGGCGGGCCTGGCCTCGCTGGGCGCCAAGGGCGTCTATGTCGGCAAGGTGCATGCCGATCGGCTGGGCGCGGTGTTCTCGTCCAGCATGAAGTCGCTGGGCATCGATTATTCCACGCCGCTGGGCAACAAGGGCGCGGCCACGGCCAGCAGCCTGATCGCGGTGACGCCGGATGGCCAGCGCAGCATGAACACCTATCTGGGCGCCTGCCGCGAACTGACGCCGGAAGATGTTTTCCCGCACGAGATCGCCGCCGCCGAAATCACCTATATCGAAGGCTATCTCTGGGACGAGCCTGCCGCCAAGGACGCCTCGCGAAAGGCGATGAAGATCGCGCACGCAGCGGGCAACAAGATCGCCCTGACGCTATCGGACAGCTTTTGCGTCGGCCGCTTCCGCGACGAATTCCTGCACCTGTTCCACAACGAAGTGGACATTCTCTTCGCCAATGAAGACGAGGCTCACGCCCTGTTCCAGGTGAACAACTTCGACCAGGTGGTGGAGCGCATGAAGCCATGGGGCGGCGTCGCCGCGTTGACGCGCTCGGAGAAGGGCTGCGTTATCGTCCATGGCAACAGCGTGCATGAGGTGCCGGCGGCCCCGGTGTCGAAGCTGATGGACACCACCGGCGCGGGCGACCAGTTCGCGGCGGGCGTGTTGTATGGCCTGACCCATGGCAAGTCTCTCACCGATTGCGGCAAGCTGGGCTGCCTGGCGGCGGCGGAAGTGATCTCGCATTACGGCGCGCGGCCGGAAGTGTACCTGCGCGAACTGGCCGAGAAAAACAGCCTGATCTAGTCCCGATAATGTGCAGCGGCACTTCGCGCCCGCGCGCGAAGCGCGCAGTCAAACAGAGATTCTACTCACCTATCAGGTGAAGCATAACTTCCCGACCGTGTGGCGCGGTGCGATGCTCGAACAAATAAACCCCCTGCCAGGTGCCCAGCACCATATGGCGGCCGCGCACCGGCACGCCAATGGAAACCTGCGTCAGCGCGCTCTTGATGTGCGAGGGCATGTCGTCCGGCCCCTCGTCATCATGGACATAGTCGGAATCCTGCGGCGCGAAACGGTCAAAGGCGTCGATCAGATCGCGCTGCACATTGGGATCGGCATTTTCCTGGATCAGCAGCGAGGCCGAGGTGTGGCGGATGAAGCAAGTGAGCAGCCCATCCACGATACCGCTGGCGCGTACGAACGCTTCCGCATCGCGCGTGAACTCGTAAAGCCGCGCCCCGCGAGTCTGCAGCCCGACCGTATGGAATTGCTGTCTCATCGGCTCTTCCGTAAATAAACGTACAACGCGCCGCCGCCGCCATGGCGGATATGGGCGAGCTGCACCCGGGCGATCCATTGCGCCAGGCCGGGCTCGGCCAGCCAGCGCGGCACCGTGTCCTTGAGGACGCCGTGCGGGCTTTGTGTCCAGGCCGCCGCGTCGGCGGCGCGCGGATTGCCCTTGCCTGTCACCACCACGATCAACCGGTTGCCGCGTTCGCGCGCCCCACGCAGATAATTCTGCAGGGCGCGATGCGCCGCGTTCTGGGTCATGCCATGCAGATCAAGCGTGGCGTCTGGCGCGATCAGGCCGCGATCAAGCCGGCCCTGGGTGTTGCCATCGAGACCGCCACTGCCGCCGGACGTCTTCTCGGCGCGCTTGACCACCTTCGTCTTGATCGGACGGTTGAGGCGGAAATCCTCCTCGAACTCCTTGCGCTCGTCGCGGGTGGTGTTGCGCTTCATGGGGGATAGTCGCGCGCGGCTCCGATTTTGGCCGCAAGCGCGTTGGGCAACAGGACATAGAGCCGTCCCGGCGCATTCATCATCCCCGCCCGGCTTTCCGCTTCGTCGCCGAAACCGAAAAAGATATCGCCGCGCACCGCTCCCCTTATCGCGCCGCCGGTATCCTGCCCCATCATCAGGCCGCGCACCGAAGCGCGGCCGTCCGCCACCACAAAGAAGGGCGCGCCCAGCGCGTTTAGCCGCGAGTCGATGGCCAGGCTGGCGCGCGGCGTCAGCGCCACACCCAGCGTGCCGTTGGGGCCGGGCACACCGGTGGCCAGTTCCTCGCGCGCGAAGAAGACGTAAGACTCGTTGGTTTCCATCACCCGCCGCGCCTGCGCCGGATTGGCTTTCAGCCAGGCGCGGATGGTTTGCAGCGAGACCGTCTCGCGCGTCAGCTGGCCTTCATTGATCAGCGTGCGGCCGATGGCGGTGTAGGCGCGGCCATTGCCCCCGGCATAGGCCAGCCGCAGCATGCGTCCATCGGGCAGACGGGCGCGGCCCGAGCCCTGAATCTCCAGAAAGAACACCCCCACCGGATCGGCGGCCCATAACAGTATCTGCGTCTGCGGCGGCCTGGCATTGATCTCGGCGCGGTTGGCGTAAGGCACCAGCCGCCCATTCTCGACCCGGCCGGAAATGCGCTCGCCCGCATATTTGCTGTTGAAGGCGCTGAGATTCACCCGCACCAGATCGGCGGGCATGCCATAAACGGGTGTCTGATAGATGCCGCCGCGCGTCAGCGACGCTTCCAGCAGCGGCTCGTAATAGCCGGTGAATAGCCCGCCCGCTTCCGCGCCCGCGCTGATGGCATAGGGCGTGAAGCGCGTTTCAAAGAAGGCGCGGCTGGCAGTGCCAGTGTCGTTGCAGACGGCGGTCCAGTCGCCCGCATTGCCCGCATAGCCGGTGCCGCTCAGGGCATAGTCGGCGGCACGCCGCGTCAGCACGGCGCAACCCCGGCGAAAAGAAGCGCGGGCATCCTCGAAGTTGCTGGCGCTCCAGTCCGGCAGATCGGCGAAGGCTGCGCGCGTCAGGCGAAGCGGCGGGACCGGAGCAGGCTGCGCAGCAACGGGTGCCGCAGGCGGCGCAGGCGCGGGCGCGGGCGCGGCGACGGGCGGCGGCGTGGGCGCGGGCGGCGTTACGGGTTGTCGCGCGGCGCAACCCGCCAGCAACAGCGCCAGCGGGACCGCGCCGAAGCGATGCCTCATTGCTCCTCGCCCGCGGTAGCCACCAGCGACCAGTTAGGGTCGGCGGTGCCCACGGTACGCTGGAAGGTCCAGCGGTCGGTCACTTCATGCGGCGCGCCCACGCCTTCGGCGGTTTCGAAGGCGGCCGTGAAAGCGACCGTGATTTCCATCAAGCCGTCATGCACCGACGCCGATGTGAGGCGCGCCTCGCGCACGGCGCCAAAATTGAAGCGTGCGGGCGCGGTGCCGCGCGCGGTGATGGCGGTGGAAAAACCTTCCAGCACTTCGGGCGAGACCAGCGGCTTCAGCGCATCGCGGTCGCCCTTCTCGAAAGCGGTGACGATCATGCCGTAGGCGGCGCGCGCGCCGTCCAGGAACTTGCCCGCGTCGAAATCCTTGTCGGCCATCTGGATTTCAAACAGGCCGGGCGTATCGGGAAGCTGGGCCGGGGCCGGGGCCGGAACGGGCCGGGCCGGTTCGGCGCTGGCGGGTTCCGCCTGGCCACCGCCCGCCCATCCGGGCACGCGCGGCGGCGGTTCGACCTCGTTCCTGCGTCCCAGCACCATGAAAAGGCGCACAAACACGCCCACCGCGACGACGGCGGCGGCGACGCCAAGGATGATCAACTGGGATTCCGACATACGGCGACCTGGGAAATTGAGGACGGAGCTTAAACCGCCCGTTTCCCGCTGGAAAGCGCCGCTTTGCCTTGGCCCCTCCTTGTCAGCCCGGCGGAATCCATGTTAGCGCCCGGCCCGCATTTGCGTAAACGAAGGAAAGAACCATGAGCGAAGAAGGCAAGACGCCCGAGACCGGCGAAGCCCAGGCTGGGGTCGGCATCGTCGCCCAGTACATCAAGGACCTCTCCTTCGAGAACCCCGGCGCCCCGGCGCTGATGAACCAGGGCCCCCAGATCGATCTGGGCGTGGACCTGCAGGCCCGCCGCGGCGACGAGGAGCATTTCGAAGTCGAGCTCAAGCTGCGCGTCAGCGCCAAGCAGGGCGAGAAGACCGTGTTCCTGATGGAACTGGCCTATGCCGGGCTGTTCCGCATCGTCGGCATTCCGGACGACATGCTGCAGCCGCTGCTGCTGATCCAGGCGCCGCACATGCTGTTCCCCTTCGCCCGCCGCATCGTCGCCGATGTGGTGCGCGACGGCGGCATGCCGCCCCTGATGATCGACCCGATCGACTTCGCCGCGCTCTACCAGAGCAAGCTGGCTGCCGGGGGCATTCAAGGTCCTGCCGTCGGCACTGCCTAATTTATTTGGTCGCGCAGCCGGGCGGAAAAGTGGTTCCCACTTTTCCTGGCTGACGCTCCATCGGTGGCATCCAGGGTCCGGCCGTCGGAACCGCTTAATTTCCGCTAGGCAGTCTTGAGCCATACCGGCTTGTCGCCAAGTTCCTTGGCGATGAAGGCGTCGTGGCGCGCCTTCTCGTCCACCGTGAGCAGCGACGCCAGCCTGACCGGCCGCTGGCGCGCCGGCCCCGGGCCTTGCGCGGCGGAAGCCGCGATCTCGGCGGGCGCGAGCGAGAAACCCTTCTGCCGCCCGCCGATCAACTCCAGATAGACCTGCGCCGTCAGCTGACAGTCCAGCAGGGCGCCGTGCTTGGTGCGGGCCGACAGGTCGATGGCGAAGCGCTTGCACAATTCGTCCAGCGAATAGCGCGCGCCCGGCAGTTTGCGCTTGGCGATCTCGATGGTGTCGATGGCCCGGTGCAGCGGGATGGGCGGGTGCCCACAGCGCGCCAGTTCGGCATTGATGAACTTGATGTCAAAACTGGCATTGTGGATCACCAGCGGCGCGTCGCCGATGAAGGCCAGAAATTCGTCCGCCACGGCGGCGAAGAGCGGCTTGTCGGCCAGGAAGTCGTTGGAGAGGCCGTGCACGCGCTGGGATTCGATCGGCACTTCGCGTTCGGGGTTCAGGTAGAAGCGCAGTTCGTTCCCGGTGGGGAAATGATCCACCAGCTCGACCAGGCCGATTTCCACGATGCGATGGCCGTCGCTCGGCTCGAAGCCGGTGGTTTCCGTATCGAAGACGATCTCACGCACTGATTTTATCCCGGACGCTCGCCAGAATCATTTTCACCTGTTCGCGCGCGTCATCCAAGCCCTTGTCCGTCATCACCACATAATCCGCCTGTGCACGCTTTTGTGCGTCACTCAGCTGGCGGGCCGAAAGAGCGGTGAATTTGGCTTCCGTCATGCCGGGGCGGGCCAGCACCCGCTGGCGCTGGACATGCTCGGGAGCCGAGGCCACCACCACCGCATCGACCTTCGCGCCGGTCTCCAGCAACAGGGGAATATCGAACAGCAGGATGGGCGCGGCCGCGTGATGCTCGACGAACTGCTCGCGCATCTGCAGCACCACGGGATGGATCAGGGCCTCGAGACGCGCCAGTTTTTCCGGCGTCATCTGGGCGGCGATGCGGGCGCGGCTGATGCTGCCTTCAATGACGCAGCCGGGAAACAGGGCTTCAAGATCGCGCTGCACCGCCACCGGGTTGGCATAGATGTCGTGCACGGCGCGGTCGGCGGCGAACACGGGAATGCCGTGCTCCGCGAACAGACCGGCGGTGGTGCTCTTGCCCATGCCCATCGCGCCGGTGAGGCCGATGATGAAGGGTCCACTCTTCATATTTTAAGCCGCGCATTCAGCGCCTCGACCAACGCGGCGCGCAGGCCGGGCGTCACCTCTGGCCGCGTCCCGAAAAAGGCTTCGAAGGACGGCGCCGCCTGGTGCATCAGCATCCCCAGCCCATCGATGGTGAGCAGGCCGCGCGCCGCCGCGTCCTGCAGCAGCGGGGTTTCCAGCGGATTGTAGACGATGTCGCAAACGGCGGCGTCGGGCAGCAGCAGCGACAGGTCGAGCGCCAGCGGCGGATTGCTGCCCATCCCGGCACTGGTGCTGTTGACCACCAGGGCGGCGTCGAAGGCGACGTCGTTCCAGTCGGACAGCGCGCCCGGCACCAGTTCGGTGTCCGGCATCTGCGGCGCCAGCATCGCCGCCAGCGTTGCCGCCCGCGCAGGATCGCGGTTGAGAATATGGATGGTTTCCGCGCCCAGCATATCGAGAGCGAGAACAGCGCCCCGCGCGGCCCCGCCCGCACCCAGCAGGATTGCGGTCTTGCCGGTGAGGGCGCCAATATTCTCGCGCAGGGATTCCATCAAGCCATAGAAATCGGTGTTGAAGCCGGTGATGCCGTCTTCGCCGAACACCAGCAGGTTGGACGCGCCCACCAGCTGCGCCGCTTCGTCATTGCTGTCGGCCAGCGCGAAGGCGGCTTCCTTGTGGGGCACGGTGACATTGACTCCGGCAAACCCTGCCTCGCGCACCCGCGCGATCTCGGCGGCGAAATCCTCTGGCGTGGCCGGCAGCCGCACCATCTCGCCTTCGATGCCAAGCTCGCGCAACCAATAGCTATGCAGCACCGGCGAGAGCGAATGGGCGACGGGCCAGCCGATGATGCCTGCGCGTTTCATGTCTTCAGGATGCCTTGTTCTCGCAATGCCGCCAGCACGGGAAGCAGCGGCAGGCCGAGGATGGAGAAATAATCGCCTTCCACCTTATCGAAAAGCTGCGCCCCGCGCCCCTCCAGATGATAGCAGCCCGCCGATGCAAGAATGGCGGGGCACTCGGCCTCCAGATAGGCGTCGAGGAAGTCCGGGCTTAGGCACCGCATGGTCAGCCGCCCTTCGCCAATATGGGCCCAGATAATCTGCCCGTCGCGCGCCAGTGCAGCGGCCGAAACGATGCGGTGGGTCTTGCCCGACAGCCGCGCCAGCAGCGCCCGTGCCGCCGCCACATCCGGGCTCTTGCTGATCAGGTCGCCGTCAAAATCCAGCACCGAGTCCCCGCCCAACACCAGCGCGCCGGGATGGCGGCGCGAGACGGCCTTCGCTTTTTCCTCGGCCAGCACGCGGGCGACGATGTCGGCCGGCTCGCCGGCACCCATCAGCGCGGCTTCGTCGATGTCGGCAGGGTCCTTGACCAGATCGACGCCTGCCTCGCGCAGCAGCGCCGCCCGGCTGGCGCTGCTGGAGGCCAATACAAGAGAAGTGGGCACCAGCGTCACGCACGCTTCTCGGTCAGCAGGTTCATTACGGCCGCCGCCGTCTCCTCGATGGAGCGGCGGGTGACATCCAGACTGGGCCAGCCCTGCGCCTCGAACAATTGCCGCGTCGTGTTGACCTCGGCACGCACCTGATCGAGATCGACATAATCGGTATCGCGGCCTTCGCCCATCGTCGCCTGCCGGTTGCGCCGCACCTGCACCAGCCGGTCGGGCGAAACCCACGGCCCCACCACCAGCGCCGGTGTGTCCAGCGGGCCCTGGGGCGGCGGCATGCCCGGCACCGGCGGCACGTTGGCGGCGCGGACGCCGCGAATGGCGAGATAGACGCAGGTCGGCGTCTTGGAGGTGCGGCTGGCGCCTGTCAGCACCACTTCGGCGCGCACCAGCCCGTCCACCGTCTGGCCGTCATCATGGGCGATGGCGAAATTCAGCGTTTCGATGCGCTCCAGATAGCGCTGATCGACCTGGTGCTGGCGCCCAACCCTTTGGCTTTCCTGGGTACCGAAATAGCGGCCCATCACATTCGGCGGCGCCTCCAGCACATCGACGCATTCGATCCCGATGGTGCCGCAGCGGGCCAGCAGTTGTTGGTTGAGCGCCGGGGCCGCCAGGGTGAAGAAGACCAGTCCCGGCATGGTGGCGACCTGGTCCAGCGCCCTGGTCAGTTGGTGTTCGCTGCGCACCAGGGAATAGGCATGGATCTGGACGTCGACATTCTCGAACTGGGCCAGCGCCGCGTTGGCCATGGCGTTGAGGGTGTCGCCGGTGGAGTCGGAAATCAGGTGCAGATGGAATTTTCGATCCACAATCGGTTCCGGTCCAAGGTCACAATCCGTCCCCAGCGGCCATAGCCCGGCGGGGAAAACCCCGCAAGAGCGGCGGCAAAAGCGGTCTCCCTGTGCACGGCCTTGAGTCCATGGGCGCGGAATCCGCTGCATGGTGGATGGCGGCTTAACCCAAGCCAAAAACCCAAGCGCTTGAGTCGGTTGCTTGTTCGGCTTAAAGCGGGCGCGGACACACACTTTCGCCCACAGTCCACAGCCCTAACAACATCTTCACCATTCTTAGATTCTAGGAGTCTTGTTTTGAAGAAGGACGGGAAGGTTCAGCGCGTATTGGCGGGCGAGGCGGAAGCCGTGCCGCCCGTCTGGCTGATGCGCCAGGCCGGACGCTATCTGCCGGAATACCGCGCGGTGCGGGAAAAGGCCGGTTCCTTCTGGGGCATGGCGCTCAATCCCGAACTGGCCGCGGAAGTGACGCTGCAGCCGATCCGCCGTTTCGGCTTCGATGCAGCGATCCTGTTCTCCGACATCCTCACCGTGCCTGAAGCGCTGGGCCAGAAGGTCACCTTCACGGCGGGCGAAGGCCCCAGCCTGAACCCGGTGACCAGCGCCAAGGGTTTCGACGAGAACACCGAAAACTGGCAGCGCTATTTCGAGCCGGTCTACGCGGCGTTGCAGAAGACCCGGCTGGGGCTGCCGCCGGGCACCGCCCTACTCGGCTTCGCGGGCGCGCCCTGGACCCTGGCGACCTATCTGGCGGCGGGAGCGGGCGGTGATGAGCAGAAGGCAGCCAAGCTCTGGGCCTACCGCGATCCGGAAGGCTTTGGATATCTTCTGGATATCTTTAGCGAGTGCGTCGCCTTCCATCTGATCCGCCAGCTCGATGCCGGAGCCGATGCGGTGCAGATCTTCGACAGCTGGGCCAGCGGACTTCCCGACGCGTTGTTCGAAACGGTGGTGATCAAGCCCACCCGAGCCATCGTGCAGAAGGTGCGCGCCGCACGGCCGGATGCCCACATCATCGGTTTCCCCCGCGCGTCCACGCTGGTGGGCTATGAGCAATACGCCAAAGTCACCGGCGTCGACGCCATGTCGCTGGATACGTCGGCCCCGATGGGCTGGGCGGCCAGAACCATTGGTCCGCTTTGCGCCTGCCAGGGCAATCTCGATCCCATCGCGCTTATTGCAGGTGGCGTAGCGCTCGATGCGGCGGTGGACCGCATTCTCGAAGCCATGAACGGCACACCTTTCATCTTCAATCTGGGTCACGGCATTCTGCCGGAAACGCCCATCGCCCATGTCGAGCAGCTGTTGAAGCGCATCAGAAAATGAAAATCGCCGTCATCCTGTTCAATCTGGGCGGCCCGGACGGCCCCGAAGCGGTGCGGCCGTTCCTGCAGAATCTGTTCTGCGATCCGGCGATCATTTCCCTGCCCTGGATCATTCGCGCGCCCTTGGGCCGCTTCATCGCCAAGCGCCGTGCGCCCATCGCGCGCGAAATCTATGCCCAGATCGGCGGCGGTTCGCCCATTGTGGCGGAAACGCAGAAGCAGGCGCGCGCCCTGGAAGCGGCGTTGTCGGATGGCGATGTGCAGGCGAAGGCTTTCATCGCCATGCGATACTGGCATCCGTTCAGCGATGGCGCGGCGATGGCGGTCAAGGCGTATAACCCCGATAAAATCGTGCTTTTGCCGCTGTATCCGCAATTCTCCAGCACCACCACGGGCTCGTCGCTGAAGAACTGGGCACGGGCGGCGAAGAAGGCGGGGCTGACGCAGCCGACCGCCGAAGTCTGCTGCTATCCCGACGAAGTGGGCTTTGTCCGCGCCGTCGCGCAGCGCATCCGCGCCGCCATGGACGGCGCCGACCGCAAGACCAACTGGCGCCTGTTGCTGTCGGCGCACGGCCTGCCCAAGCGCGTCATCGAACGCGGCGATCCCTACCAGCGCCAGGTGGAGCAGACCGCCGCCGCCATCGTGCGCGAACTGGCGATGCCCGAACTCGATCCCGTGGTCTGTTACCAGAGCAAGGTCGGGCGGCTGGAATGGATCGGGCCGTCCACCGATGACGAGATCAAGCGCGCCGGGACTTACGGCAAAGGCGTCATCATCGCGCCCATAGCCTTTGTCAGCGAACATTCCGAGACGCTGGTGGAGCTGGACATCGAATATCGCCACCTGGCGAAGGAAGCCGGCGTGGTCGCGTATCGCCGCGCCGCCACGGTGGGCGATGACCCCACCTTCATCGCCGGGCTGGCCGGCCTTGTGCGCCAGGCGCTCGCGGGTGAAACTCCCTGCGTCCCCGGCGGCTGCCCGCGCTAGAGCTTTCGATGAAAGAATTTCTTCTCGACTATTATCTCTGGCTCAAGGCCTTTCACCTGATCGCGGTGATCGCCTGGATGGCGGGCATGCTCTATCTGCCGCGCCTGTTCGTCTATCACTGCCAGACCGCGCCGGGCAGCGAGGGCGGCGAGCGTTTCAAGGTGATGGAGCGCAAGCTGCTCAAGGGCATCCTCAACCCGTCGATGGGGGCGGTGTGGCTGCTGGGCCTGACCCTGGCCTGGATCACCGAGGCCTATACCCAGCCTTGGTTCCATCTCAAATTCCTGCTGGTGTTCATTCTGTCCGGCTTCCACGGCTTCCTCAGCGCGCGGGCGAAAGACTTTGCCGCCGACCGCAACAGCCGCAGCGAGCGCTTCTACCGCATCATCAACGAAGTGCCCGCCGTGATCATGATCGCGGTGGTGCTGCTGGCGGTTGTAAAACCGTTCGGATAGCCGGTTTTCGCCACAATCCTGAACGGCCCCGCATATTTGCATCGGCCCGAAATCCCGCTATAAGTCTCCCGTCTCCTGATCCGCAGGCCACGCGCATGGCGCGAGGCGAACTGGCAGAAAAAGCCGGTGCGGGTTACCAAGCCCAACCTTCGACGCCGGACCGGGGACCCTCCCCGCTTGGCCCGAACCAAAGCCAAACTTCCCCTTTCAGGTGTTTCCATGACTCTCCAGGACGGTTTGCAGACCATGAAGCTGCAGGATCTCAAGAACAAGAAGCCTGCGGACCTTCTGGCCTTCGCCGAAGAGCTTGAGATTGAGAATGCCTCGACCATGCGTAAGCAGGACATGCTCTTCGCCATCCTCAAGGAGCTGGCGGAGCGCGAAGTCGAGATCATGGGCCAGGGCGTGGTCGAAATCCTGCAGGACGGCTTCGGCTTCCTGCGCTCGCCGGAATCCAACTACCTGCCCGGCCCCGACGACATTTATGTTTCGCCCAACCAGATCCGCCGCTTCGGTCTGCGCACCGGCGACACCGCCGAAGGCCCGATCCGCGCGCCCAAGGATGGCGAGCGATATTTCGCCCTGCTCAAGGTCACGACCATAAATTTCGAGGACCCCGAGCAGATCAAGCACAAGGTCCATTTCGACAATCTGACGCCGCTTTATCCGACCAAGGCGCTGAAGATGGAGCTGGACGATCCGACCATCAAGGACAAGACCGGCCGCGTCATCGACATCGTCGCGCCGCAAGGCATGGGCCAGCGCGCCCTGATCACCGCGCCGCCGCGCACCGGCAAGACGGTGATCCTGCAGAACATCGCCAAGGCCATCGCCGCCAATCATCCCGACGCCTTCCTGATCGTGCTGCTGATCGATGAGCGCCCGGAAGAAGTCACCGACATGCAGCGCACCGTGGTGGGCGAAGTCATCTCGTCGACCTTCGACGAACCGGCGACGCGCCACGTCCAGGTCGCCGAAATGGTGATCGAAAAGGCCAAGCGCCTGGTCGAGCATCGCCGCGACGTCATCATCCTGCTGGATTCGATCACCCGCCTGGGCCGCGCCTACAACACCGTCGTGCCCTCGTCGGGCAAGGTGCTGACCGGCGGCGTCGACGCCAACGCCCTGCAGCGCCCCAAGCGCTTCTTCGGCGCGGCGCGCAACATCGAGGAAGGCGGTTCGCTGACCATCATCGCCACGGCGCTGATCGACACCGGCAGCCGCATGGACGAAGTCATCTTCGAAGAGTTCAAGGGCACGGGTAACAGCGAAATCATCCTGGACCGCAAGGTTGCGGACAAGCGCGTGTTCCCGGCCATCGACATCATGCGCTCGGGCACCCGCAAGGACGAGTTGCTGGTCGAGAAGGGCCAGCTGGCCAAGACCTATGTCCTGCGCCGCATCCTCTCGCCCATGGGCACCGTGGATGCGATCGAGTTCCTGCTCGACAAGCTGAAGTCGGCCAAGAACAACGCCGATTTCTTCGATAGCATGAACACCTAAGGCTCTGTGCCGCGCATGTGCAAAAGGCCCGGTTTTCCGGGCCTTTTTCTTTGGGTCAACGATAAGGCGGCTCGCGCGTTATTTCCTTATGAGCATGGAAATCGCAGCCCTGATCGCCGTGGCGCTGGTCTTCGCCGCCGTCTCTCTGCTGCCCTTAGTCAGCAGCCGGTGGGATGACACCCACTGGAACGAGCCTTAGGGGATCAGCACTGTCGCGCCGGTGGTCTTGCGGCCTTCCAGCGCATCGTGCGCCGCCCTAGCGTCCGCCAGCGGATAGCGGTGATTGACCGCGATCTTCACCGTGCCCGAAGCGATCATCGCGAACAATTCGGCAGCGGCGCGTTCCAGGTCCGGGCGGGTGGCGATGTAGTGGAACAGAGTTGGCCGCGTCAGATAGAGCGAGCCCTTGGCCGCCAGTACGCTCGGCGCGAAGGGCGGCACCGCGCCGGAGGAATTGCCGAAGCTCACCATCAATCCGCGCGGGGCCAGGCAGTTCAGCGAAGCTTCGAACGTGTCCTTGCCCACCGAGTCATAAACCACCGGCAGGCCGGCGGGCGCGATCTCGCGCACCTTCTTTTCCCAGCCTTCCTGCAACAGCAGCACATGCGCGGCTCCGGCGGCGCGGGCGGGTGCGATCTTGGCTTCCGATCCCACCGTGCCGATGACGGTGACGCCCAGCGCCTTGGCCCATTGGCAGGCGACCAGGCCGACACCGCCGGCGGCGGAATGGATCAGCACTGTCTCGCCCGCCTGCACCTTGTAGGTCTCGCGCAGCAGGTACCAGGCGGTGAGGCCCTTGAGCATGGCGGCGGCCGCGACTTCGTCGCTGATGCCGTCGGGAATCTTCACCAGATCCTTGGCCGGAATATTGCTCGCCTCGGCATAGGTGCCGTTCGGGGCGCTGGCGGCGGCAACGCGATCGGCCACAGCCAGGCCGGCGACGCCATCGCCCAGCGCTTCCACCACGCCCGCCACTTCCTTGCCTAGGCCCGCAGGCAGCGGCGAAGGGTAAAGCCCGGTGCGGAAATAGGTGTCGATAAAATTCACACCGATGGCGGTGTGGCGCAGCCGCACTTCGCCCGGACCGGGCGGCGGCAGGTCGACGCTTTCAAACTTCAAAACATCGCTGCTGCCGGTCTGATGGAAACGGATCGCTTTGGTCATGACAGATTGGCCTTGAAGAAAGGGCTGGTGCGCGCATTGGCGAGGTCCGCCGCAGCCTGGTTGAAATTCTTGCCGCCGGGCCGCGCGAAGGCGTGATCGACGCCGTCATAGCGGTGCAGCGTCACGTTGGGATTGTCCTTCAGCCCCGCGATCATCTGCCCCTGCATCGGCTTCGAAACGAAACCGTCCTCGGCGGCGATGTGCAGCATCAGCGGCTTCTTGATATTCGCGGCCTCGCCCAGGAATGCGGGAATGTTCACGCCATAATGGCCGACGCTCGCATCGACATCGGTGCGCGCGGCGGTGAGATAGGCCAGGAGACCGCCCAGGCAGTAACCCACCGCGCCCACTTTCTTCACGCCTGGCATGGCGCGCAGCGTGTCGATACTGGCCTGGATGTCTTCAACGCCGGTGGCGGGATCGAAGCGATTCATTAGGTCCAGCGCCGCTTTCCATTCGGCGGCGCCCTGGTCCGTCAGTTCGACGCCGGGCTGCAGCCGCCAGAACAGGTCTGGCACTAGCGCGACATAGCCCTGCGCCGCCAGCGCGTCGGCGATGCCCCGCATCACCGCGTTGACTCCGAAGATCTCCTGGATGACCACGATGGCGGGGCCGCTGCCCGAAACGGGGGTGGCGAGATAGCCCTGCATGCCCTCCCGGATTGCGATCATGCGCTGACTTGGCGCGGCAGGGTGAGCATCTGCGCCAGTTCGGCCGGGCTGGTGATGGGCGGCGAGGCCATGGTGTTCTGGCAGACATAGGCCGTGGCGACGCCGTTCTGCATGCCGCCATTCGCGGCGGGATGGCCTTCGGGCAGGCTGTCGCCGGGCTCGACCAGGATCACCAGCTTGCTGGGCAGCGCCTTGCCCCAGGCGGTGCGGACCAGGTCCTGGGTCTTGGGATGGCCGCGGGTGCCGAAGATCACGATCTGCAGCGCCGAGGAATAGGTCTCGCTGCCGTTGAGATAGCCGCACATGGCCAGGAGGCTGCGCGGCAGGTCGGCGCCGAAGCTGCCAACCAGCTCGCGCGCCCGGTCGGCATAGGCGGCGGTGCCCGTGAACAGGATCAGGCGCGACAGCACCGTGAGCATGGTGCCGTTGGCGGGCGGGGTGGGATTGTCGAAGACGTAGCGCGGCCGGAGCAGGATCGGGTCGGCATGGTCGGAGGTGAAGAAATACCCGGCGCGGGTCGCATCCCAGAAATGTGCGTCCAGCTCGCCGACCCAGGCCTTGGCGTTTTCGAGGAAGCGCTTGTCGCCAGAGACTTCGAACAGCTGCGTCGCCGCCAGCGCCATGTTGGCATAATCGTCGGCAAACCCTTCGGCGCCATGCTGGCTGCCGGCGGAGGAGTGATAAAGCTTGCTGCCGTTGCCCAGGGTGGCGACCGCGGTGTTGAAGGCGATCACGGCCTCGGCGATCCATTCGCTGCGTTCCAGCACCATGCCGGCGCGGGCCAGGGCGGCGATGGCCAGGCCGTTCCAGTCGGCCAGCATCTTGTCGTCGCGCGGCGGCGGCGTGCGCATGCTCCGCGCCTCCAGCAGCATGCCGCGCTGCTTGGTCATCAGCAATTCGTCGGCGTCGGAGGTTGCCTGCGCGCCCGAGCCGGTGCGGCGCGGCACATTGCGGCCGTTGAAGTTGCCATCGCGGTCGATGTCATAGATGGATTTGAACTTGGCCGAGAAGGTGCCGACCAGCGCGGCGTCCACTTCCGCCTCAGTCCAGAGGTAATATTTGCCGTCCTCGCCGTCGCTCTGCGAATGCAGGGTGGTGGCGAAGCCGCCGCCGGGCAGCTTCATCTCGCGCAGCATCCAGCCCACCGTTTCCTCGATGCGGTTGCGGGCCAGTTCGCTGCGGTTGTGCTGCCAGATGCCGGTGAGCAGCTCGATCATCTGGGCGCTGTCGGAGAGCACCTTCTCGAAATGCGGGATCGACCAGCGCTCATCCAGGGTGTAGCGGAAAAAGCCGCCCCCGATATGGTCGTAGATGCCGCCGAACAGGATGCCGTCCAGCGTGGTGAACAGCACCTGCGAATATTGCGGTATGCCGCTGCGCAGATAAGCGCGCCAAAGCGTTTCCAGCTGCTGCGGTTGAAGGAATTTCTGCTGGCCCTGCTGGCCGCCGAAGAAGATGTCGTAATTGCGGGCGACGGCCATCGCCGCCACGTCGAGCTGGATCATCTCGGCGGGCACGCGGGTGTCACGCTCATAGACGGCCTCGAGCTGGCTCTGCACACCCCTGGCCTGCTCGCGCGTCTGGGCGTTCTGGTTCTTCCACATATGGGCGGCTTCATTCACCGCCATGCGGAAGGAGGGCTGTTCGCCGCGCTGCTCGGTCGGCAGGTAGTTGATCGCGAAATAGGGCGAGCCGTCCGGATCGAGGAAGACATTGGTGGGCCAGCCGCCGCGCAGGCCCATCAGGGTCAGGGCGTTCTGGTAGAGCTGGTCCAGGTCGGGGCGCTCCTCGCGGTCGACCAGGACCGGGATGAAGTTCTCGTTGATGATGGCGGCGATCTCCGGATTGGAGAAGCTCTCCTCGCTCATCACATGGCACCAGTGGCAGCTGGTGTAGCCGATCGACAGGAAGATGGGCTTGTCCTGGGCCTTGGCGTTCGCCAGCGTGTCGGGCCCCCAGGTCTGCCATTGCACCGGATTGTCCTTGTGCAGGCGGAGATAGGGGCTGGCGGTATTCTGGAGCGCGTTGGCAGACATGGTCTTGTTCCGGTTGGGCGCGTCGGGCGATGCTGCGCGCCGGTTGTTTTTGGGCCGGCGTTCTTACCCCGAACGGGGGGTGGGTCCAAGCCCGGCGGCTTTGGTGAGGAGTTGGGCATGAAAGTGAATATCGAGATGGAAATGACCCCGGAGGAGGCCCGCCGGTTCATGGGCCTGCCGGATGTGGCTCCGCTGCAGCAAAAAATGCTGGAAGAGATGCAGGGCCGGATGCGGGCCGCCTTCGATGCGGGCGATCCGGACGCCATGATGAAGGCCTGGATGCCCTTTTTCGGCAGCAATGCCGGGTCCGGGGCGGAGACCTTCCAGAAATTCCAGAAATATTTCTGGGACAGCGCCACACGGGCGGCGGGCGGCAAGACCAAGTAATGCTGGACACCATCTTTGCCCTGGCCAGCGGCGCCGGACGGGCCGGGGTGGCGGTGGTGCGGCTGTCGGGCCCGGATGCCGGGATTGCGCTGGCCGCTTTGGCCGGACCCCTGCCCCCGCCCCGCACAGCCATGCTGCGCAGCATCGGCCATGCCGGAGTTGAGATCGACCGGGCGCTGCTGCTCTGGTTTCACGGCCCCGCCAGTTTCACCGGCGAGGATGTGGCCGAACTTCACCTCCATGGCGGGCGGGCGGTGCGCGAGGCGCTCTTCGCAGCTTTGCTGGCGCTGGGTCTGCGCCCGGCCGAGCCTGGGGAGTTCAGCCGCCGCGCCGTGGAGAACGGCAAGCTCGATCTCACCCGGGCCGAAGCGATTGCCGATCTGGTCGATGCCGAGACCGAAACCCAGCGGCGTCAGGCGCTGCGCCAGCATGATGGCGCACTGGCCGATCTCTATGAGGGCTGGCGGGCGCAACTGATCATGGCGCTGGGGCGGGCCGAAGCCGCGATCGATTTTTCCGATGACGGCGTGGGCGAGGCCGAATTCGACGCGGCGCGCGCCACCGCGATTCATTTGGCGCAGCAAATACGGGCCCATCTCGACGATGCCGGGCGCGGCGAAGCCCTTCGTGAAGGTGTGCGGCTGGCGATTATCGGCCCGCCCAATGCGGGGAAATCCTCGCTGCTGAACGCGCTGGCGCAGCGCGACGTGGCCATCGTCTCCGACATCGCCGGGACCACCCGGGATGTGATCGAAGCGCGGCTCGATCTGGGCGGCGTGCTGGTGATCGCCTCCGACACGGCGGGGCTGCGCGACAGCGGCGACACCATAGAGGCCGAAGGCGTGCGCCGGGCGCTGGCGCGGGCCCGGGAGGCGCACCTGATCCTGCTGCTGCAGGACGGCAATGCTGCAGCCCCCCGCGCCGCAATCCCCGCCGACCTGACGCCCGATTTTGTCGTCTGGAACAAGAGCGACCTGCACCCGCATGATGGCATTTCGATCTCGCTGAAGACCGGCGCGGGCGTCGCCATGCTGCAGGATTTGCTGCAGCAAAAGGTGCAGCAAAAATTCACCGCCGAGGCCCCTGCCTTGACCCGGGCCCGGCACCGCGTGTCACTGACCGAGGCGCTGGCGGCGCTCGATCACGCTGGCGCAGCCGCCGAACCGGAACTGCTGGCGGAGGACCTCCGCCTGGCCATGCGGGCCGTGGGCCGGATCACTGGCCGGGTTGATGTGGAAGAGGTGCTGGACTTCGTCTTCCGCGACTTCTGTATTGGTAAGTGAGAGGGGCGGCCCGCAAAGCGGGCGAAATGGTCCAGTGGACCATTTCGAGCGACGAGCGCTCGGAGCGTAAGTGTAGCGCACGGCACTGGCCTCAGACGATGTATCGGTAAGCATTGGCTTACGGATAGACGATAGTTGTCCACAGGCCCGTTTTTCCGTATGCACCGGCGATGGGATCGAGCTTTGACGTCATCGTGATAGGCGGCGGCCATGCCGGCTGCGAAGCTGCGGCGGCCTCCGCCCGCTTCGGCGCTCGCACGCTCCTCCTCACCCATGCCTTTGAGACCCTGGGCGAGATGTCCTGCAACCCGGCCATCGGCGGCGTCGGCAAGGGCCACCTTGTGCGCGAGGTCGATGCGCTGGACGGCCTGATGGGCAAGGTCGCGGATGCGTCCGGCATCCAGTTCAAGCTGCTGAACCGGCGCAAGGGCCCGGCGGTGCGCGGGCCACGCGCGCAAGCGGATCGCGCGCTCTATCGCGCGGCGATGCAAAAGCTGCTGGTCGCGATTCCGAATCTCACCATTCAGGTTGCGAGCGCGGAAGGCCTGATTTTAAAGGACGGAATCGTTGTCGGCGTTCGCACAGCCAGCGGCGAAGCGATCAAAGCGGGCGCCGTCGTGCTCACCACCGGCACCTTTCTCAACGGCCTCATCCATATGGGCGAGGCGCAGATTCCTGCTGGGCGTATGCGGGCGGGAGACGGTGTCGAAGCACCCTCCATTGGCCTGTCGAAGACGCTCTATGGCCTGGGCCTCAGCATGGGCCGCCTCAAGACCGGCACCCCGCCGCGGCTGGATGGCCGCACCATCGACTGGGCCGCGCTGGAGCCGCAGACGGGCGACGAACCGCCGGTGCCGTTCTCCTTCCTGACCAAGGCCATCACCACGCCCCAGATCGTCTGCCATATTACCCGCACCACGCTGGCGACCCATAACGTCATCCGGGCCAACCTGCACCGCTCGCCGATGTATTCGGGGCAGATCAAATCCAGCGGGCCGCGCTATTGCCCCTCCATCGAGGACAAGGTGAGCCGCTTCGCGGACAAGGAATCGCACCAGATTTTCCTTGAGCCGGAAGGACTTAACGACGATACGATCTACCCCAACGGCATTTCCACCTCCCTGCCCCAGGACGTGCAGCACGCCCTGCTCGCCACCATTCCGGGGCTAGAAAAGGCCGTGGTGCGCCGCCCCGGCTATGCCATCGAGTATGACTATGTCGATCCCCGCGAGCTGACCCCGGCGCTGCAGGTGAAGCGCCTGCCCGGGCTCTACCTGGCAGGGCAGATCAACGGCACCACCGGGTATGAGGAAGCCGCCGCCCAGGGGCTTATGGCGGGCTGGAATGCTGCCCGGGCCGTGGCGGGCAATGACCCAGTCATTCTGGACCGCGCCACCGCCTATATCGGGGTGCTGATCGACGACCTCGTGACCAAGGGTGTTTCCGAGCCCTATCGCATGTTCACCAGCCGGGCCGAGTATCGCCTGACCCTACGGGCCGACAATGCTGACCAGCGCCTGACCGGGCTGGGCGCGGCGGGCGGCATTGTTGGGGCCGAGCGCCAGGCCGCCTTTGCCGGGAAGCTGGATCGCCTGACTGTTTCACGTGAAACAATGACCCGGCTGAACCTGACCCCGCCGCAGGCCCACGCCCATGGCATCGCCGTCCGGCAGGACGGGGTGCGCCGGACCGCCCTGGACCTGCTATCACTCACCGATTGGAGCGTCTTGGCCAGGATCTGGTCGGAAATTGGGGAAATTCCGCCGGATATCGCCGAGCAGCTGGAAATCGACGCCCAGTATGCCGGGTATCTGGACCGGCAGGAGGCCGACATCCTTGCATTCCGTCGTGACGAGGCCCGCGCCCTGCCCGCCGGGCTGGATTACAGCGCCGTGATCGGCCTCTCCAACGAGGTGCGCAGCAAGCTCGAAGCCATCCGCCCTGCCACCCTGGGCCAGGCCGCCCGCATCGAGGGCGTCACGGCGGCGGCCCTCACCCTTGTTCTGGCCCATGTGAAGGGCCAAAAGAGCAAAAATGCCGTTCGGGCCCCCTGAAGAAGGACGGGCCTTCGGCCCGGGGGACTTCGCTCGAGAGACGAATGTTTCACGTGAAACATTGGCCCGGCTGAAGGCCTATGCCGACCTGCTGGCCGACTGGAACGAACGCCACAATCTGGTGGCCAAAAGCACCCTGATTGACCTTTGGCACCGCCATTTCCTCGATTCCGCCCAGCTGGAACCCCTGATCCCGCCCGGAACCCGGACTTTGGCTGATCTGGGTTCCGGGGCCGGGTTCCCCGGGTTGGTGCTGGCGGCGATGCGCCCCGAGATCGCCGTTACGCTCCACGAGTCCACGGGGAAGAAATGCGCCTTCCTGGCCGCCGCCGCCGAGAGCGTGGGCCTGACGGCGGGTGTCGAGAACGCGCGGATCGAGGCCCTGCCGCCAAATGCGTTCGATGTGCTGACGGCGCGGGCCTTGGCCCCCCTGCCCCTGCTGCTCTCCTACTCCAAGCCGCTGATGGGCCCGAACAGCGTTTGCCTGTTCCTGAAAGGACAAAATGTGGGGTCTGAATTGACGGAAGCCCATAAATCTTGGAATATGGAGACCTCACAAGTTCCCAGCAAAACCGATCCTTCGGGTGCTATTCTGGTGGTGAGAAAGCTGGTTTCCCGTGATGAACACCCCTCCCCCCAAGCCCCGCATCCTGGTCGTCGCCAACCAAAAGGGCGGCGTCGGTAAGACCACCACCGCGATCAATCTGGGCACGGCGCTGGCCGCCATCGGTGAGCCGACTTTGGTCATCGACATCGACCCCCAGGGCAATGCTTCCACCGGGCTGGGCATTCATCGCCAGGATCGCGGCCTGACCACCTATGAAGTGTTGACCGGCGAAGCCAAGCTGGCCGAGGCCATCGTGCCCACCCGCATCCCCGGCCTGTCGCTATTGCCCGCCACCGTGGATCTGTCCGGCGCCGAGCTGGAGCTGGCCAACATGCCCCGCCGCAACTTCATCCTGAAGGACGCGCTGGACGAATATTCCGCACACGGACGAAATGCCCTTTCCTATGTGCTGATTGATTGCCCCCCTTCCCTCACCCTGCTGACGTTGAACGCGATGGCGGCGGCGGATGCGGTGCTGGTGCCGCTGCAATGCGAATTCTTCGCGCTGGAAGGTCTGTCGCAACTTTTGCAGACCATCGAGCTGGTGCGTGACAAGCTCAATCCCACGCTGGAGATGCAGGGCATCGTGCTGACCATGTTCGACAAGCGCAACAAGCTGTCGGACCAGGTCGCCGACGATGTGCGCGCCACGCTGGGCGAAAAGGTCTACACAACGGTGATCCCCAGAAACGTCCGTATTTCCGAGGCTCCCAGCCATGGCGTGCCGGCGCTGGTGTATGACCTCAAGTGTCCCGGAAGCCAAGCTTACATCAAGCTGGCGGGCGAACTGATCCAGCGCGAACGGCACAGAGCAGCGGCATGACACCTCCCAACTCATTTAAAAAAGAAGATGGGCGTCCACGCGGATTGGGTCGCGGCCTCTCCGCCCTGATCGGCGATGAAGTCGCCGCCGTGAAGGGTGAACCTGCGCCGCTGAAGAAGGATGCGCGCACGCTCCCCGTCGCCTTCCTGCGCCCGGGCAAGTACCAGCCGCGCAAACAATTCGACGAACAGCCGCTGGCCGACCTGGCGGCGAGCGTGAAAGAGAAGGGTGTGCTGTCGCCCATCCTGGTGCGGCCCATCGGCCCCGATGCCTATGAGATCGTGGCGGGCGAGCGCCGCTGGCGCGCCGCCCAGATGGCCAAGCTGCACGATGTGCCCGTGGTCATCCGCGAGATGCCGGACGGCGAGGCGCTGGAAATCGCCATCATCGAGAACGTCCAGCGCGCCGACCTGAGCGCGCTGGAAGAGGCCGCCGCCTACCAGCAGCTGATGGCGGCGCCCTTCAACCGGACCCAGGAGCAGGTGGCCCAGCAGGTGGGCAAGTCGCGCCCCCATGTTGCCAACACGGTGCGGCTGATGAACCTGCCGCCCCAGGTCCGGGCCTGGCTGCGGGAAGGCAAGCTGACGGCGGGCCATGCCCGAACACTGTTGGGTTTGCCCGATCCGGAGGCCGCAGCGCGCGATCTGATCGAAGGCGGGCTCAATGTGCGGCAGGCCGAACAGCGTTCGGTTAAGAGGCCCAAGGCGAGTGGAAAACCCTACAAAGACCCCAACGTGACCGACATGGAATCCAGCATTTCCAGCCGCTTGGGGCTGAAAGTTGAGATCATGCACAAAGGGGACAAAGGCGGGGAAATCCGCATCCGCTACAAGACGCTGGAGCAGCTGGAAGACGTCGAGAAGCGTCTAAAGCGCTAGGAGCGACCGCCCAGCGGAAGCGCAGCGAAGGCGTTAGGCGGCGCGACCAGAATTAACGGCCCAAGGCCAAGGCCGCCGGAATGTCGATCCGCCCGTCATAGAGCGCACGACCCACCACCACGCCTTCGATCCCCGGCTCATTCGCCGCGACCAGCGCCTCGATATCGGCATTGGAGCCGACCCCGCCCGACGCGATCACCGGAATGCTCAGGGCCCGGGCCAGGGCGGCGGTGGCCGTCACATTCACGCCCCCCAGCAGTCCGTCGCCGTCAATGTCGGTGAAGAGGATGGCGGTCACCCCGGCATCCTCGAAGCGCTTGCCCAGGTCGATGGGGGTGAGGTCGGACACATCGGCCCAGCCCTGGGTGGCGATCTTGCCGCCCTTGGCGTCGGCCCCGACCACGATCTGGCCGGGGAAGGCGCGGGCGGCCTGTTTCACGAAATCCGGATTGGTCAGGGCAGCGGTGCCGAGGACGACGCGGGTGATGCCCGCCGCCAGCCAGCCTTCCACGGCGGCCATGTCGCGGATGCCGCCGCCCAGCTGAATGGGCAGGTCGATGGCGGCGCGGATGGCTTTGATCGCGTCGGCATTGATGCTGCGGCCATCAAAGGCGCCGTTGAGATCGACACAGTGCAGCCACTGAAATCCCTGCGACTTGAATTCACGCGCCTGCGCGGCGGGATCGTCGTTGAAGACGGTGGCCTCGGCCATCAGGCCCTTCTTCAAGCGGACGCACTGGCCGTCTTTCAGGTCGATGGCGGGAAAAAGGATCATGGCTTCCAGCTGAGAAAGTTGGAGAGCAGCTTCAGGCCCGTGGCCTGGCTCTTTTCCGGATGAAACTGCGTGCCGGCGACATTCTCGTAACCGATCATCGCCGTCAGCGACTGGCCGTAATCGGTGGTGGCGAGCAGGTCGTCGGGCAGGGCAGGCACGAAGTGATAGGAGTGCACGAAATAGGCGTGCGCCCCGTCCTCAATGCCGCGCAGCAAGGCGTGCGGCTGCGCGATCTTCAGCTCGTTCCAGCCCATGTGCGGAATCTTCAGCGCCCTATCGGCGGGCGCGATCTTCACCACTTCGCCCGCGATCCAGCCCAGGCCGAGATGATCGCCGAATTCCTTGCCGACGGTGGCGAGCAATTGCATGCCGACGCAGATGCCCAGGAACGGCGCGCCGTCCTTCAGCACGCGCTCGCGGAGCGCCGGGACCATGCCGGGAATCGAAGACAGGCCACGCATGCAGTCCGCGAAGGCGCCCACGCCGGGCAGCACGATGCGCTCGGCCGCCAGAATGTCGGACGGATCGGCGGTGGTGACGATCTCGTTCCTGGTCCCTTCGGCGGCGCGCGCCAAAGCCTTCGCCGCCGAGGCGAGGTTGCCGGAGCCATAATCGATGAGGGCGACAGTGGACATTTCGGCGCGTCTATACCGATTGAACGCCTGAAAGTCGAAGCCTACGAGACCATCCTCCCCCGCGTGCGGAGCGCATGGCGGGGGAGGTGGCCGTAGCACGCAGGGCGCTTGCGCCCGCAGCGTGCGAAGGCCGGAGGGGCAATAAAGCCTCAGTAATGCGAGCAGGCCTGCTCTGCGGTGGCCGCAGGGACCTTGTTGCCCGCCACGACCAGCTCGTTCCAGCCGGGTAGGGCGGAAAGCGTGTCGAAGCGCCCGTTCCGCAGGTCGGCCCCAAGACTGGTAAGTGTCGCGCCGCAGCCCGAAGCCAACCGCCCGGCCAGGCTCCAGCGTCCGGCCTCGTCGGCCTGCATCACCGCCGCCCACCAGCGTGTCTCAACGCCCGATGCCAGCAGGATTTCCTGCCGCCCATCGCCATTGAGGTCGCGGAACCAGGCGTCGCAGGTTTCGCGCGGATTGGAGAGGCAGGCGGGTACGCCCAGCACCGGGCTCCAATCGCGGGCCAGCAGGGTGGCGGGCAACTGAACGCCCGGCGTGTGCAGGGCGATGTTGCTGCCCACCTCGGTGGCGTCGTTGCGGGCGGCGGCCGGTGCCGCGGCGGACGCGGCGCGGGCGATGTCGGGATAAAGGCTTTGCTGCAGCTTCGACAGCGCGGCGCGCCCGAAGCGGGTGCCGTTGGCGGCCAGGCTGGCGAAATCGAAGCGGCTGACGTCCGCATGCCCCAGCTCCAGCCGCGCCACCTGCGCGGCGGGGGCCAGCCGCAGCGGATCGGCCAAAGGGGAGGCGAGCGCCAGGCACGTCACCACCACCACCAGGCCCAGCCCGATATTCACCGCCTCCAGCCGCCGCATGCTGCCGTCGCGCGCCAGCGCCATCACGGCGGCGGCGCTGTAACCGGCGCCATAGGCGAGGAACAGCGTCACCGCGCATAGCGCGAAGATGCGGGCGGCCGTCCAGCCCAGCGCCGAGGCCCGCAGGTCCAGCGTCCAGGCGGCGATGGCCGCCAGGATCAGCAACAGGAAGGCGGCGCAGATTTCAAAGCCGACGCGCCAGCCGCTGCGCGGGCCCACGCCGCCGCGATGGCTGGCGCCGATGGCGACAACCAAGGCCGCCAGCGACGTGCACAACAGCGACAGCGGTGCCGCACCGTCTGAAAAAAGGGTGCTGATCAGCAGCAGGGCGGCGGCGGTTGCCAGCGGCAAAGTGAGAGTCGCGGCCGTGACCAGCATTTCCGTCAGCCAGGCGGTGACGCGGGGCAGGCTGGCGATGGCATGGAAAGCAAGCGCGCCGCTCAGGGCCAACAGCATCAGCGCCATGGGATCGCCGCTGGCCAGCGACAGGCCCGCCGTCATCAGCAGCGCTGCACCCCAGGCGACCAGGAAGAACCACAGCAGCAGGCGCGCCGTCAGCCCCCAGCTGGCCTCGAACAGATCGGCATAGCCCAGTTGCCAGGAGGCGCTGCGTTCGCGGCCATGCAGGAAAGCCTGGACGATGAACAGCGCTGCCGCGCAAAGGCCCAGCAGCCACAAACCGGCATGCGCGGTTTCCGCGCCGTCAAGCCGCCAGCGGTGATACCAGCCCAGACACGCCAGCAGGCCCGCCGCCATGCCGGCGAAAGGCAGCAGGCGCGTCAGCGCGATGGCGCCCACGCCTTCGAGCAGCAGCAGCGGTACAAACAGGCCCGCCAGCGCCAGCGCGGTGAAAAGATAGGGATCGCCGCCCGGCCACTGGTTCAGCAGGCGGGTGTGCAACAGGGTGAAGAACAGCAGGCCCTGCGCCGCGCCGATGGCGATGCGCCACGGCCAGAGCTGGGTGGTGGCAGCTTCGGGTGTCGCGGCTTGCGGGGGCGCCGGTTCGTCGTGCGCGCACTCTTCTGACGGCGCGGACCAGGGGCCGCTGTTCCCGGCTAGCGGCTGCGCCTCGGGCGCATCCGGCACGAAAGCGTGCGCCGGATCGGGCGCCCAGCGCAGCGACGCATCCTCAGTCCAGCTTGGTGTTTCGTCCCCCATCCGTCCCACCTAGCGCGCCGCTTTCGCCCTGTCGCCGGGCGTTAAAGTGTGTGGTTAACGCGGGCGCGGCTCAGTTATCGTCCATCTTAAGCGCGGCGATGAAGGCTTCCTGCGGAATCTCCACCTTGCCGAACTGGCGCATCTTCTTCTTGCCCTCTTTCTGCTTGTCGAGGAGCTTGCGCTTGCGGCTGATGTCGCCGCCATAGCATTTCGCGGTGACGTCCTTGCGCAGGGCGCTCAGGGTTTCCCGCGCCACCACCTTGCCGCCGATGGCGGCCTGGATCGGAATCTTGAACATGTGGCGCGGGATCAGGTCTTTCAGCTTCTCGCACATCGAGCGGCCACGGCCTTCGGCGCGGCCGCGATTGACGATCATGGACAGCGCATCCACCGGGTCGTCATTGACCAGGATGGACATCTTCACCAGGTCGCCTTCTTCGTATTTCTCGATGTGATAATCGAAACTGGCATAGCCGCGAGAGACGCTTTTCAGCCGGTCATAGAAGTCGAACACCACTTCATTCAGCGGCAGGGAGTAGATCACCATGGCGCGGTTGCCCGCATAGGTCAGTTCGATCTGGCGGCCGCGGCGATCCTCACACAGCTTCAGCACCGAACCGAGATATTCGTCGGGCACAAGGATGGTCGCCTTGATCCACGGCTCCTCGATGTGATCGATATAGGTGACATCGGGCATGTCGGCGGGGTTGTGCAGCTCCTTCATCGAGCCGTCATTCATGTAGATGTGATAGATCACGCTCGGCGCGGTGGTGATGAGATCGAGGTTGAACTCGCGCTCCAGCCGTTCGCGCACGATTTCCAAGTGCAGCAGGCCCAGGAAGCCGCAGCGGAAGCCGAAGCCCAGCGCCGCGCTGCTTTCGGTTTCATAGGTGAAGCTGGCATCGTTGAGATGCAGCTTGCCCAGCGCCTCGCGCAGATCCTCGAACAGCGCCGCATCCACCGGGAACAGGCCGCAGAACACCACCTGCTGCGCCGGCTTGAAGCCGGGCAGGGCGGTGGGCGTGCCCTTGCGCTCGTCGGTGATGGTGTCACCAACCTTGGTATCGGCCACCTGCTTGATCTGGGCGGTGATGTAACCGACCTCACCGGGGCCGAGCTTTTCGACGCCGACCTTCTTGGGCTTGAAGACGCCGATCTGTTCGACCTGATAGACCGCGTCGGCGGCCATCATGCGAATCCTCTGGCCCTTCTTCAGCTCGCCATCGATGATGCGGACGAGAACGACCACGCCCAAATAGGCGTCGTAATAGGAATCGATCAGCAACGCCTTCAGCGGCGCATCGCGCTCGCCCTTGGGCGCGGGCAGGCGGGCCACCACAGCTTCCAGCACCAGGTCGATGCCGATGCCGGTCTTGGCGCTGATCAGCACCGCCTCGCTGGCATCGATGCCGATCACATCCTCGATCTGCTGGCGCACGCGCTCGGGCTCGGCGGCGGGCAGGTCGATCTTGTTGAGCACCGGCACGATGTCGAGGCCGGCATCGATCGCCTGATAGACGTTGGCCAGGGTCTGGGCTTCGACGCCCTGCGACGCATCCACCACCAGTAGCGCGCCTTCGCAGGCGGCCAGGCAGCGCGAAACCTCATAGCCGAAATCGACGTGACCTGGCGTGTCCATCAGGTTGAGGACGTAATTCTCGCCATTGGCCGCCTTGTAATCCAGCCGCACGGTCTGGGCCTTGATGGTGATGCCGCGCTCCCGCTCGATATCCATCGAATCCAGGATCTGGTTGGTCATCTCGCGCGCCGCCACCGTGCCGGTGAACTGGATCAGGCGGTCGGCCAGGGTGGATTTGCCATGGTCGATATGGGCGACGATGGAGAAATTGCGGATTTTGGAGAGATCGGTCATTTGCCGGGGGTCTACCATCTTAAAAGCCCCTATCCAACAGGGCTTTTGCGGTGGGGGCGCGAGCCGTGCGATAAGCCGCCATGCCCGCAAAACCCGCCCAGAAAAGCGATAAGCCCGACCCCGTTTCGGACCTGTGGCCCGGCCAGTCGGTGCCCCTGCTCAAGGCCCTGCACATCCTCACCCACAATGGCGGCCTGAACGCCGACAGCCGCCGCAAGCTGAAACAGGTGCAGCACTTGGCCCGGCTGGTGAAACCCGCCATCGACGCCGCTCTGGCCGAAAAGGACTTGAAAGGTGAAGAAGGGCCGGTGCTGGCCGATCTGGGGGCGGGCAAGAGCTATCTCGGCTTCATCCTCTACGACCTTTATTTCGGCCCGGCGGGCCGGGGCCGGGTGGCGGCGGTGGAAAGCCGCCCCGAGCTGGTGGTCACGGCGCGCAAGATCGCCGCCGAAAGCGGCTTCGACCGGATGGATTTCGTCGAAGGCACCATCGCGGGGGCCGCGATGGGCCCGGTCGATATCGTCACCGCCCTGCACGCCTGCGACACGGCGACGGACGAGGCGATTCAGTTCGCGCTGAAGCATGAGGCCAAATATGTGGCGCTGGTGCCCTGCTGCCAGGCGGAAGTGGCGAAGGAACTGGAAGAGGTGAAGGGCCCGCTGGCGCAGCTATGGCGGCATCCCATCCAGCGGCGCGAATTCGGCGCGCACCTGACCAATGTGCTGCGGGCGCTCTATCTGGAAGCGCATGGCTATCGTGTTCGCGTCACCGAACTGACGGGGCTGGAACATTCGCTGAAGAACGAATTCATCTATGCCGAGCGGCACCAGCGTTCCAACCCGCGCGCCCGCGCGGAGTTCGAAAAGCTGGTGGCGGAAACCGGCGCGGCGCCGAAGCTGCTTACGTTCTGAGGCTGCCGCCGGTCGCCCTGGCCACACCCGCCACGATGGCTGCGGCGATGGCTTCGATTTCCGCTTCGGTCAGGGTCTTGTCCTTGGGCTGCAGCCGCACCGAGATGGCGACAGACTTGTGGCCTTCGGGAACACCCTTGCCTTCATAGACATCGAAGATCGCCACGCTGCCGAGCAGCGCGCGCTCGGCGGTCTTCACGGCCTTGACGATGTCGCCTGCCGCGATCTCGCGTTTCACCACGAACGCGAAATCGCGCTCGATGGTCTGATAGGGCGATGGCGCGAACAGCGGCCGCGCCTTGCCCTTGGCTTTCGCCTCCGGCAGCGCATCGAGGAAGATTTCAAACGCGGCAGCCGGCACTTTCAAGTCGAACGCGGCCAGAACTTTCGGATTCAGTTCGCCGAACTGGGCGATGACATTTTTATGGCCTACCGCTTCGCCACTTGAGGCCGGGGCTTTGCCCAGCGCGATCATGCCGCTGCGGCCGGGGTGATACCAAGGTGAAGCTATGGCAGTGATCGGTGCCGTCATTGGCGCACCCGTAATGGCTTCCAGCGCTGCCAGCATGTCGGCCTTCACGTCGAAAGCGTCAGCGTCGTGGCTGGATTTGCCCCAGTCGCGCGCCGCGTTGCCGGTGCGCAGGCCCGCCGCGACGGCCTGTTGCGCCTCCGGCATGCCAGTGGTGAAGCCGGGTCCGATTTCGAACAGGGAAAGATTGGAAAGCCCGCGCGCGGCGTTGCGCTGCGCCGCCGCCAACAAAGCGGGTAGGGGTGTGGGCCGCAGCGCATCGAAATCCGACGCGATGGGATTGGAAAGCTGGCGCGCCTCATCGCCGCCGCCGAACAGGGTGGCGTGGTCACGGGCGATAAAGCTGAAGCTCACCGCCTCGTTGAAGCCGCGGCTCGCGATGGCGCGGCGGGCGGATTTGGCGCGGCGCTGCGCCTTGGTGAGAACCGGCTTGGCGACGCCCGCATCGCGCGGCAACGGCACCGAGGCAACGGACGACAGGCCGTGGATGCGAACCACTTCCTCCACCAGATCGGCAGGGCCGTCGACGTCATGGCGCCAGCTTGGCGGCACCACCTGCAACGTGGCGCCGTGATCTTCAACCACGAAACCCAGATTCTGCAGGATGGAAATGATGGTCTCGCGTGGCACGGCGATACCGCCCAGCGTTTCGACAAAGGCGGGATCGAAGGCGATGGGCTTGTGGGGCGGCGGCAATTCGCCCGCGGTCACCACATCGGAAGCATCGCCGCCGCACCATTCGAGAATAAGCTGCGTCGCCAGTTCCAGGCCGGGCAGCACGAATTGCGGATCGACGCCGCGTTCGAAACGATAGCGCGCGTCGGAGATGATGCCCTGCTTGCGCCCGGCGCGGGCGATATGGCCGGGGTCGAAATAGGCGGACTCGATGAAGACATTCACCGTGTCGTCGTAGGAGCCGCTGTCCTTGCCGCCTATGACGCCGGCAATGCTCAGCGCGCGCGTCTCATCCGCGATGACGATGGTGTTGGCGGTGAGGGTATAGGTGGCGTCATCCAGCGCCAGCACCGTCTCGCCCTCCGCCGCCATGCGCGCCTTCAGATTGCCGACCTTGTCGGCATCGAAGACATGCAGCGGGCGGCCGCGATCCTGGGACACGAAATTGGTGACATCAACCAGCGCGGAGATGGACTTCAGGCCCACCGCCTTGAAGCGGTCCTGCACCCATTTCGGCGCGGGGCCATTCTTGACGCCGCGAATAAGACGCCCGGCAAAGATCGGGCAGGCATTTTTGTTCTTGGGTGCGAAGTCGAGCGTGATGGTCTTGGGCGATGGGAATTTGCCCGCCACCGGCTGCACTTTTTCGGCCTTCAGCGTGCCGAGGCCCGCCGCCGCCAGATCGCGCGCCACGCCCCACACCGACGCGGCGTCGCCGCGATTGGGGGTGATGGAAACCTCGATCACCGGGTCGTTCGACAGCAGCCCGGCGCTTTCCAGCGCCGCCGCCACCGGCGCGCCAACCTGCGCATCGGATTTTAGCTCGATGATGCCGTCATGATCTTCGCCCAGCAGCAATTCGCGGGCGCTGCACATCATGCCGCGCGATTCGACGCCGCGCACGGCGCCGATCTTCAAGGCGTCGCCGGTTGCCGGGATGACATTGCCGGGCCGTGCCAGCACCACCTTGATGCCGGCCCGCGCATTGGGCGCGCCGCAGACGATCTGGAGGCTCTCCGTGCCGGTCGAAACCGTGCAAAGCCGCAGCTTGTCGGCGTTGGGATGCTTGTCGGCGGTGATGACCTCGCCGACGATGAAATCCGTCAGCGCCGCGCCCGCGTCGCTGACACCTTCGACTTCAAGGCCGATAGAATTGAGCTTGTCGACGATCTGCGGGACGGTCGCATCGGTTTCCAGATGCTCCTTCAGCCAGGAGAGGGTGAGTTTCATCGGCTGAGCCCTCCCTCAAGCGAGGGAATGTCCAGCGCGGAAAAGCCATAATGTTTCAGCCAGCGCACATCGCCTTCAAAGAAGCCGCGAATGTCGGGGATGCCGTATTTCAGCATCGCCATCCGGTCCAGGCCGAAGCCCAGCGCGAAACCGGAATAGACGGCGGGATCGATGCCGCAATTCTCCAGCACCTTGCGATGGACCATGCCGCTGCCGCCCAGCTCCAGCCAGTCATTGCCGGTGCCGAACACGATCTTGCCCGGGGTGGAACGGTCGCAGCGCATGTCCCATTCCAGCGACGGCTCGGTGAAGGGGAAGAAGCTGGGGCGCGCACGTAGTTCGATGGCGTCGATCTCGAAGAAGGCCTTGCAGAACTCTTCGATGGTCCATTTCAGGTGACCCAGATGCAGACCCTTGTCGATCGCCAGCGCCTCCACCTGATGGAACATGGGCGAGTGCGTCGCGTCGCTGTCGACGCGATAGGTGCGCCCCGGCGAGATGATGCGGATGGGCGGCTTGCTGTTCAGCATGGTGCGCACCTGCACCGGCGAGGTGTGGGTGCGCAGCACGTGCGAAGAACCATCCGCCTGCGGTGACACATAGAAGGTGTCCTGCATCTGCCGCGCCGGATGATCGGGCGGGATGTTCAGCTTGGTGAAGTTGTAATCGTCGAACTCGACATCCGGACCTTCGGCGATGGCGAAGCCCAGCCCGGCAAAGATGGCGGTGACTTCCTCCAGCACCTGGCTGATCGGGTGCACGGTGCCGGAATTCTCCGGCCGCGCCGGCAGGGTGACGTCGATGGTTTCGGATGCCAGCCGCCGTTCCAGCGCCACATCGCCCAGCGCCGATTTGCGCACGGCGATGGCGTCGGTGACGGCGTCGCGCAGGCCGTTCAGCAGCGGCCCCTGTACCTTGCGGTCATCGGGCGACATGCCGCCCAGCGTCTTCATCAGTTCGCTGATCGAGCCCTTCTTGCCCAGCGCGCCAACGCGCACAGCTTCCAGCGCCGCTTCATCAGCGGCGGCGGAAACCTGCGCCAGTAGATCGGATTGAATGGTCGCGATATCGCTCAAGACAGACAAACTCCGGATCAGGGAATCAGCGGCCTGCATTCATAGCAGGCCGCTTGCTCCGGTGGAGTTTGCTTAGGCCTTGGACGCCTGATCCACCAGAGCCTTGAAGGCGACGGGCTCGTGGACGGCGAGATCGGACAGCACCTTGCGGTCGACTTCGATCCGGGCCTTCGCGAGCCCGGAAATAAATCGGCTGTAGGTGAGGCCATGCTCGCGCACGGCGGCGTTGATGCGCTGGATCCACAAGGCGCGGAAATTGCGCTTCTTTTCCTTGCGGCCGATGTAGTTGTGCTGCAGCGACTTGTCGACTGCGGCATTGGCCGTGGTGATGTTGCTCTTGCGGCGGCCACGGAAGCCCTTGGCCTGCTTCAGGACCTTGTTGCGGCGGGCGCGGCTGGGAACGGAACGGGGAGCGCGGCTCATATTAGATCCCTCCGCCGTACGGCATCCAGCGCTTCACGCGCCGGGTCTCGGATACGGACAGGGCGTCCATGCCACGCAGGTCGCGGGTGCGCGCCGGCGAATTGTTGATGAGGCGATGGCGCTTGCCCACCTGGTGGGTCTTGATCTTGCCATTGGCCGTGATCTTGAAGCGCTTTTTTGCGCCCGACTTGGTCTTCATCTTGGACATTTTGCTTCTCCTTGACCGGCGGACCGGATCGCTCCGGCCTTCCCCCTGGTTGGCGCACGCTTTCGCATACGGGGGATCGCATTAAGGGTCGCCACGGCATGTCCGGCCGGGCGGCCCGAAAGAGGGCGCGTTTAAAAGGAAAAGCTGGGCAAAAGCAAGCGGGCTATTCGCCCACGCCATCCTTGCCGGTGGCGTTGGATTGGCCGGTGACGCCAAAATCCTGGCTGCGGCTGCCGCCCTCGGCGGTGCGGAAGCCTTCGGCGGCCAGGCCGCGCTTCAGCAATTCGCGGATGGCGGCGGCGCGGCTGGGCATGCGCCGGGAAAAGCGCCAATTGTCCAGCGCTTCCAGCTCTTCCTTGGTGAGCATGATCTGGAGGCGCTCGCCGCGAGTCAGGTCATTCATCATGGCTGCCTCGCGATCTCCTTGAATCCGCTATGCAATTACAACAATGAGTAAGAGGCGCTTACTACTCCTCGTACACATAACAACGAAACTAGGAACTCTGAGTTCCATCTGGCAAGAGCATAGTTGGTACAGAAGGGGGAAAATTCTCATAACCCATTGATTATTATGAGTAATTCTCTTGTATCGGGGCTGGGAGAGGCGCATGGTGTGCGGGAAAGGAGGACCTTCTCATGAATGCGTTCCTCTCCCCCCGGGCCGCCGCCACACCAAGCCAGGCCATGCAAGACATTGTCGCCGAAGCCAATCACCGCATCGCCAACAGCCTGACCCTTCTTGTCAGCATGGTCCGGATGCAGGCCAACGCCGCCTACAAGCGGGCCGAGCCGATTTCCCATGCCGAGGACCGGCTGATGCTGGAAGGCGTCGCCGCCCGCATCAGCACAATCGGCCAGCTGCACCGGTTGCTCAGCCACGCGCCGCAGGACGGCATCACCAGCCTGATGCCCCATCTGCGCGAGGTCAGCGATTCCATGGTGGCCGCCCTGTCTTCGCCGACCCAGTTGGTGACGGTGACGCACACCGGCACGGACTGCATGGTGCTGACGCACCAGGTGCAGCCCCTCATCCTCATCCTCTGCGAGATCTTCATCAACGCGATGAATTATGCCCACCCCACCGGTGTGCCGTTGGTCATGCATGTGGACTGCGCCCCCGCTGCCGACGGGCGGCTGGTGCTCTCCGTCCGCGATGACGGCATCTGCCTGCCGGAGAATTTCGATCCCGCCGCCCATGGCGGTCTGGGTTTCCGCGTCATCCGTTCGCTGGCGACCGAGATCGGCGCCGCGCTGGAAATTACGTCCGACGGGCCGGGCCTTTGCTTCCGGCTGTCGATGCCAGCGACCGCCATGTCGGGCGGCAGGCCGTCCTGACGGCTTTTGACATTCCCCCGCCTTTCCCAGATGGAGAGGCGATGTCCGATCATGACAAATGGGCCGCGCGCTGGCGCAGCCTTATCAAGAGCGCCGCCTGGTGGTTCTTCTGGCCCGCCGTCGCCGTGATCGTCTGGGGCGAGCTGCGCCCCGTGCAGGATGATGACGGCCCGCCCTATTGGGACAAGGCGCTGCACTTCACCGCCTATTTTGGCCTGGCCTGGCTGGCGACGCTGGCCTGGGGACGGCGCGCGCCTGCGCTGCTGATCCTGGCGGTGGTGCTGGTGCTGGGCGGGTTGCTGGAAACCCTCCAATCGATGGTCGGGCGCGATACCGAATGGCTCGACATGCTGGCCAACGTGCTGGGCGGGCTGACCGGGATGTTGCTGGCGTTGCTGATGCTTTACATCGCCAGGGCTGTTGATTCGCGCCGGGGCGACTAACCTTCCGGCGATATTGCAGGGGAAATACGCATGGGCATGTTCGAGGAATTCAAGAAATTCGCGATGCGCGGCAACGTCATCGACCTGGCGGTTGGTGTCGTGATCGGCGCGGCCTTTTCCGGCATCATCGCTTCGCTGGTGGCCGACGTCATCATGCCCCCGATCGGTTTTGCCATGGGCGGCATCGATTTCTCCAACTTCTTCCTGGTGCTGAAGGGCGGCGAATATCCCACCCTGGCGGCGGCCAAGGCTGCGGGTGCGGTGACGATCAATTACGGCATCTTCTTCAACGCCATGATCAACTTCCTGGTGGTGGCTGCGGCGCTGTTCCTGCTGATCCGCATGATCAACAAGCTGCAGGCACCCCCGCCTGATACCTCGGCTCCGGCGGTGACGCCGGAAGATATCATCCTGCTGCGCGAAATCCGGGACAGCCTAAAGAAGTGAAGCATCTCGCCCTCGCGCTTGTCCTGCTGCTCGCTACCGCTCCGGCGCGGGCGCAGGATGCGGGCGCGGCGGCGAACAACTTCTACACCATCGCACTGGCGCTGCCGCGCACCGGCGGCATTCCAGTCCCCAGTGCGCGGGCGCGATTGCAGCCACTGCTCAGCGCCCGCCTGAACGGACTGATCACGCAGGCCGCCGCGGCGGAAGCCCGCTTCCGCGCCGCCAACAAGTTCGCGCCGCCGCTGCTGGAAGGCGATCTCTTCTCCTCGCTGTTCGAAGGCCCCGTGAGTTTCAAGGTCGGCGCCTGCACCCCAATGGCGGCGGCGCAGCGCTGCCGCATCCAGTTCAGCCACCCGCCCACGCCCAACGCCCGCGGTCCCGCCCGCCCGGCGGAATGGGGCGACGACCTGCTGCTGGTGAACGAAGGCGGCGGCTGGAAGGTGGATAATGTCGATTATCGCGGCGGCTTCGCCTTCGGGAACACCGGCCTTTTGAGCCAGAGCCTGGCCATGGTGATCCGCGCCGCTTCGTAACCATATGCCTGTTGCGGCGTATTGTGCTGCGAAAGGAACAATCATGACCGAACGCACCCTGACCCCTGACCAGCACCGTGTCCTGCGCGAGCATGGCACCGAACGCCCCGGTTCCAGCCCGCTCAACGCCGAAAAGCGCCCTGGCGAATTCGAATGCGCCGGTTGCGGGGCGCAATTGTTCGACGCCAGCACCAAGTTCGAAAGCGGCACCGGCTGGCCCAGCTTTTACGACACCTTGCCGGGAGCGGTGGAAACCACCACCGACACCAGCCACGGCATGACCCGCACGGAATTCCACTGCGCCCGCTGCGGCGGCCATCTGGGACACATCTTTCCCGACGGCCCCGCGCCCACAGGGCTGCGTTATTGCACGAATGGTTGCGCCTTGGATTTCAAGCCGGAAGAAAAGGCCTAGTCCGCGCGTTCGGCGGGCAAAAGGTCCACTGGACCTTTTGCTGGTCCGCCTCACCCCTTGCTGTGGCTCCTGGCCTCTGCCTCGGCTGCCAGCAGTAACGTGCCTTCCGAACCTTCCAGAGCGGCGCGGGCCTGTTTGCCCAGGGCGGGGATCTTGGACTTGTTCTTCTGCACGAAGCCGCTCGGGTCCTTGAGGAAGGCACGGCTGGCGGCGTAATCGCCTTCGCCCACGATCTGCTTGGTCTTCTTGGGAGCGGATTTCTTGGCCTTCACCAGCTTTGCGTGTTTGCGCGCCGGGGTCTTGGCCTTTTTGGCGGCAGGCTTCTTGGCCGCTTTCTTCGCCGTCTTCTTTGGGGCCTTGGCGCCGTGCTTCGAGGCCTTCGCCTTCTTTTTTGCTTTCTTGGCCGCCATCGCGTCCTCCATGGGAATTATCCGGATACTCCCGCCAACGGTGGACCCAGTGCTTTGTTCCCCCCGCGACTTGAAAGCGGCTCATAAAAGAGCCCGCCGCGCAGGACGCGGCGGGCTCTTAATACGAGGCGAAAGGCCCTACGGCAGGACGGGCGCGATCGCCGGATCGATCACCGGCATCGCCGCGATCTTCTTCGACTTCTTCTTGGCGGGCTTCTTCTTGGGCGCCGCCTTCTTCTTGGCCGGGGCGGACCCCTTCGCCTTCACAGCCTTCTTGCCGGCCTTTTTCTTGGCGGGCTTGGATGCCTTGGACTTTTTCGCGGCTTTCTTCATGCCGCCCTTTTTGGCCTTGGTCGTCTTCTTGGCCTTCTTCACTTTCTTCTTCGCTGCCATGATAGCCCCCCTTGTTTTCGGTCAGACGACCGGAATGCAAAAAAACCCTACGCGCGTTTTTCCGACGCGCGAGTCCGCTCAATGAGCCGGTGCAGATAATGACCAGTAAGATGCTGGTCTGGCGCAGACCGGCCTAGACCAGTCTTCCGGCCCCGGACTCCGCACTATGCCGGATGCGGGAGTCTTCCAAATCCAGTTCCCGCTCGATGCGGCGGCGGGCATCGTCGCCGATCTCGCCATGGGCATAGAGGTCGGCGATGCTGGCGCGCTCCGCCTCGACGAATTGCAGTTGCAGCGCCGCGGAAGCCCCGATCACATCGCCATGGCCCAGATTCTGGCAGGCGGCGATAAAGTAATCCCGGCGGTCGGCATGCCGCCGCTTCAGCGCCGCCACCGTCTCGCCCGCCGAGACCGCGCCTTCCAGCGAATCCAGCCGAGCCAAGGCCGCGTCGATGCTGGTCAGCCGCGCCGCGATTTCCCGCCGCTTGGCCAGGTCGGCTTCCTCGCGGCCCGCGCCTTCGATGTCCAGCGCCCGGATGACCCAGGGCAGGGTGAGGCCCTGACCCACCAGGGTCGCCAGGATCACGGCGAAGGTGATCAGCAGCAGCAATTCGCGTTGCGGGAAGGGCCCGCCCGCCGCCATCAGGGGAATGGACAAAGCGGCGGCCAGTGAAACCACGCCACGGATGCCGGTGAAGGCGACGACGAAGATGTAGCGCCAGTTGGTCGCCGGTTCGGTGCGGCGGATCGACGGGAAAATGCGCATGCTATAGGTGGCGGCATAGACCCAGACGAAGCGCACCAGGATGATGGTGATCACCACCGCGGCTGACGCAAAGGCCACGGTCTCCCATTGGCCCAGCTCCAGCGTCTCGGCCACCATGCGCGCCTGCAGGCCGGTGAGCAGGAAGATCACGCCTTCAATCAGGTAGGTGATCAGGTCCCAGACGAAAAAGCCCTGCAAGCGGGTGGCGGGCGAGATGTAGTGGCGGCCGTTCCAGCTGACGAACAGTCCCGCCGCCACCGTCGCCAGCACACCTGAGCCGCCCAGCTCGTGCGGCACCCAGAAGGCGGCGAACGGCGTCAGCAGCGCGAAGACGATCTCGACGCGGGTTTCCTTGGCCCAGCGGCGCAGGACCAGGCCACCCCAGCCCACGAACAGGCCCCAGGCCATTTCGCAGGCCGCGATCACCAGGAAGGACAGCACTGCGCCGGAGAGTGAAAAAGATTGGCCCAGCGTCACCGCCGCCACCGCGAAGCTGAACAGGATCAGGGCGGTGGCGTCGTTCACCAGCCCCTCGCCTTCCAGGATGGTGAGGATGCGCTGGGGAATGGCGAAGCGGCGCGCAATCGCCATGGGGGCGACGGCGTCGGGCGGCGACACCACCGCGCCCAACACGAAGCCCACCGCCAGCGGCAGACCGAACAGCAGGTACATCAGGCCCGCCACGCAGGCAGCGGTGAAGATCACCGCGCCCACGGCCAGCAGCAGGATGGGACGCAGGTTTTGCTTGAAGCCGCGCCAGCTCATGCCGACGCCCGCATTGTAGAGCAGGGGCGGCAGGAACAGGGTCAGGACCAGCGTGGGGTCCAGCTCCAGCCGCGGCATCCAGGGCAGGAAGGACAGCCACAGCCCCATCAGCACCAGCAGGATGGCGTGCGGCACATTCCAGCGCCGCGCCCACAGCGCCGCGAAGGCGGTGATGGCGACCAGCAGGAAGGTGATCAGCAGGCCGGGTTCGATGTGCAAGGGAAAGGTCCGGGTTTGTCCGGCGCACTTTACCGGATTTCGCCCGCATGTCGTCCACCCGCGCGGATAGCTTGTGCTAGGATGGCGCCACGAGCCGTCCGGCAGGCGGCGCAGCAGGGGAGACTCGTTAGATGTCACCGTGGCAGCTAGAAAATCTCAAGGGTGCCATCGCGCTTGCCGATGGCGTGATCAAGTCTTTGATCCTCGTCAACGGTGCGGCGGCGGTTGGCCTTCTTACCTTTATGGGCAACACCCAAGTCATATCGAGCGGGCTGCGCGCTGCGATGGGTATGTTCGCGCGGGGGGGGGTGTTCGCGGCAATTGTATGCACGATTTTTGCATACTTGGCCCAGCGCACGATTGCTATTGGAAGCGGTGCCAAGATTGAGATGGCCCTGACAATCCCTGGCTTCTTGAGCACAATCATCAGCGCTGCGTTGTTTGGATTTGGAATTCATACTGCGGGCTTCGCGCTGGGGTGAATTTTGTGCCGCCGCCTGGCGGCGGCCTGGCGCCCACTCGCCCCTCGCGATGCTCTGGGCTCCGTGGTGCTCAGTTTTCGTAAGCGCGCTTTGCGCGCTAACGAAAACTGGCGCACCCGATAGGATTCGAACCTATGACCTTCGCCTTCGGAGGGCGGCACTCTATCCAGCTGAGCTACGGGTGCGTTCCGGCCAGCCTATAATGAAAAGCCGCTCCGGACGCTACCCTGCCGCCCGGATGGCGGTTTCGATCACCGCCTTGGCCATGCCTTCGGCGGCTATCTGGCTGCGGGTCAGGGAAACCCCGGCGGGGGCCGGAAAATTCGCCGCCCCGCCCAGCCCGATCACCGCCAGTTTCTGGGCCTTGCGGAAATCCTCGGTCATCACCGCCGCCAGCATCTTCGCCCCCCAGACGGGATCTTCGCGGGCGGGGTCGTTGAAAGTGATGGCGGCGGGGTTGGGCCCGTGCACCAGCACCAGCCGCACCTCCGGGGGCAGGGTCATCGCCGCCTTGTCGGCCAGCAGCGTCATCATCACCACCGCGCCGGGCACGCCATAGCCCACCACCAGCACGCCCGATTTGGCCAGGCGCGGCCCGAAGGTGGCGGCGTCCATGAAGAGGGGCAGGCCGTCCGGGCCCTTGGTGGGGTGCACCCGCCCGATCACATCCGCGCCCGCCTTTTCGCAGGCGGCGATGAAGGCCTTGCGCGACTGGCGATAGGCAAAGGATTTGTCCTGCGGCCCGCCGGGGGTGGGGCCGCCATCGGTCCATTTGGTGTCATCTTTGGGTTTATCGGGCGGCTGAGACATGGTCATAGTCTAGCAAGATGACGATCTTCGGCGCACTGGACGAATTGCGACACCGCCCCGTCGGCGACCAGGCCCCCGCCCGGGCTGCCCGCATCGACTGCCGCCAGCGCATCGCCATCCGCCGCGACAATGCCCTGTATGGCGAACCGATGGCCGAGGCGCACGTCTTCAGCCTGCGCGGCGAGAATTTCTATGCCTCCCCAAACAACCCGCCCTATTGGCTGGCGGTGGAGGGCGCGACCGACAAGCTGTTGCTGCGGCAATCTGTTGGCGAAAAGCTGGTGAAGGTGAACAAGCGCGCCGGAGAAGCCGGGCTGGAACTGTTCCTGTTCGATGCCTGGCGGCCGCGCGCGGTGCAGGCCTTCTTCCATAATGTCTGGATGCCGAACGAACTGAAGCGCCGGCATCCCGCGCTGTCGGGCGACGCGCTGCTGGCGGAAGTCGAACGCTACTGGGCCGCGCCCTCTACCGACGAGAACGCGCCCGCGCCGCACGCCACCGGAGGCGCGGTCGATCTCACGTTACGGCGCATCGGCGGCGATCCGCTCTGGATGGGCTCGCTGTTCGACGATGTCACGGCGCTGGCCAACCGCGACCGCTTCGAAAATCTCTCGGCGGAGAACTTTTCCTTCTCCGACCAGGAAGCCCAGGCCAATCGCCGCCTGCTGCACTGGCTGATGACGGAAGCAGGCTTTGCCGGTCATCCCGACGAATGGTGGCACTTCAGCTGGGGCGACCAGATGTGGGCGGCGCTGACCGGCGCGCCGCAGGCCCATTACGGCTTGGCCGAGATTCCATAACCACGCTTCGCCAGCGGCATCGCGCCAATGATGCAGCCGCCGAACAGCGCGCCTTCCAATGCGCCGGTGACGATATGACTGACGGGGCCGAAACCGTCTTCGCCCAGCAGCGCACCGATGCGGTCCAACCGGAAGCGCGAATCCGGAAAGCTGCGCGCCATCATATCTAGGCTGCCCGCCATCAGCCGCCCGCCCAGCAGCGCCACCAGGCTGGTGAAACACATCAGCACCAGCAGCACCGACAGCGCGCCAACGGCGGCGGGCGGCTGCGAAGCGCTGGCGAAACCATAGAGCAGACCGCCGATGATGCCCGCGCCCGCGCCGCCCAGGGCGCCCGCAACGCCCAGCAGCGGCAGGTCGCGGGAGGCGACCGGCGCGGTGCTGACGCGCGTCCTGCTCACGCCCTCTGCCGCCGTCACGGTGGCGAGAAAGCGATAGCCATGCTTGGGCACGGTTTCGATGAAGCGCGGATTGGCGGCCTCGTCGGCCAATTGCTTGCGCAGCGTCTTGATGCACTGGGTCAGCGCTTCGTCGGTGATGGGCACGCCGCGCCAGACTTCCGCCATGAAGCGGTCCTTGGAAACCATCTTGCCCGCTTCGCGCACCAGCAGGAAGCGGTCGAAGCGATACAGGCTCATGCGTGCGCGAACCTACTTCACCGCGGAACGGAAAGCGCCATCCCAGTTCTCACCCGGCGGATGCGATTCCAGATAGCCGATACGGGAGAGATGCAGCTCGTACAGCCGGGGGCTGGCGCCCGACAATCGGCGGCATTGCGCGATCAGGTCGCGCGCCTGTCCCCATTGCTGTTTGCGCAGCGCCTGGAAGATATGGTCGTGGAAGGTGGAAAGCGCGCGGAAGCTGGGCGAAGCCTTCAGCACCGGCGTCCCGACAATGGCGTAGAGCGTCACCGGCGTATCGCCCGGCGCGCGCGCCACCGTGTCCACTTCCAGAAAAGCGAAGCCGCGCTCGGCCAGGGTGCGGGTGGATTCGGCGGCGATCACCGACGGTCCATATTGTTGCGACAGCGCCTGGATGCGCTGCGCCAGCGTCACCGCTTCGCCCTGCACGCTGTAGCCCATGCGATTATGGCCGCCGAACGCGCCGGCGATGACGCTGCCCGTGGCCAGGCCGATGCCGATCTCCAACGCCGGGAATGGCGAGCCGTCGGCGCTGCGCTGCTGCGCCAGCCCGTCATTGACCCGCGCCGCCATCACCGACATGCCGTTGGCGGCCTCGCAGGCGTGAATCGCATGGGCGCCGTCATCCAGCGGCGCGTTCCAGAAGGCGGCGAAACCGTCGGCGGTGAGGCGGTCGATGGAGCCGCCATGCGCCAGCACTTGATCCATCAGCGGCGACAGCATCCGGCTGAGCATGGTGGTGAAGGCAGCGGGATCGTCGCGGAAGTGGGCGTGCAGCCCCGCCAGCCCGCGCACGCCGCAGACCAGATAGGTGCAGTCGCGGATCTCGCCTTCGGTCTTCAGCAGGCCAGGATCTTGGGCGATCTTTTCGATGCTGGCGCGCGGCAGGGCATCGGCGAAAGCCCGGTTGAGGCGCAGCCGCATCAACTGCAACGCCACAGCGCAAGATGCGGCCATGGCCACCAGCAGCAGCAGCAGACACGCGCCGGTGGTGGCGGCGTCGAAGGCGATCCCGGCCTGGGCATAGAGCAGCCAGCCGCCCCAGGCCGCACCGGCCACGCCCGCCATGGCCACCAGGCTGGCCCAGGCCAGGCCCCGGCGCAGCCGCGCCACCGCGACGCCTCCGAACAGCAGCAGCCAAAGGATTTCCGCCAGACGCTGCGGCAGCAGGGGCACGGGCAACGCTGGCGGCGCCCCCGCATTGGCGTAGGCCGCAAACAGCCGCCCGGCCAGGGCCGATTCCAAGCCTAAGGGATTGAAAAACAACAGCAAGATGCCGCAGCCGAGCACCAGCAACGGCGCGGCGAGGACGCCTATCGGTCTTGCGCGATGTCGCGCCTCTGGGGGCATGCGGCCGCCGGTTTCGAAGCAGTCTGAACCTTAAGCGCGCGGCGACCGCCGCGCCATGGGTTCACTTGGCGCGCAGCGCGATCTGGCGCAGCAAAATTCGCGCGCCCTTCTTGCTCAGGGCGCGGTCGGTGACGACCTGCAGCCGGTCGCCGATGGCGAGGGCGTCAGGTGGGGCGTCGAGCCGGACTTGGGTGGCGGTGTAGTTCATCAGGCTGCGCAGATAGGCGTCGCGCAGGATCGGCATGGAGCGGGTGACGTCCTCCCGCACCTTGGCGTCCGGCACGTCCAGGCCAACGCGCACCATCAGCATGCCGGTGGCGCGGCCATTGCCCACGATGGTGGTGTAGAAGTCCTCGACTTCGACCCAGCTTTCGGACTGGCTGAACTTCTTTTCCGGGGCCTTGGCGGGCTTTTTCGCAGGCTCGGCCGCAAACGCCCCGGCACAGGGGCCAAGCAGGAGCAGGGTGGCAAGGGTGGGCCAAAGACGCATCGCCCATGCTATGCGCCGGATTGGTAAAGCAGGGGTTAAGCGGTGCGGTGCGCCATCCGGAGCCCGCGCAGCGGGCGGAGGATGGTGGAGCTGAGCGGGGTGAGGCCGGATCAGCAAAAGGTCCAGTGGACCTTTTGCCCGGCCGAACGCCGCAGCGGGCGCGCGAGGCCGGGACGGGACTGGGCTAAGATGGTGCGGTGCCCATCCTAAGAAGGATGGTGGAGCTGAGCGGGATCGAACCGCTGACCTCGTCATTGCGAACGACGCGCTCTCCCAACTGAGCTACAGCCCCGCACCGGTCCCGCCGAAAAAAGCCCGGCAAGGGCGGTGGTTTTAGGAACAGCACCCGATCCCGTCAAGCCGGCCCCATTTGGGGCTTTGCGGGCCGGGTTCCCCCCGCTAAAAGCGGGTCATGATGAACCCGATCGCCGCCCTGCTCATCCAGGTCCTGGAAATCTACAAGTGGATCGTGATCGCCGCGGTCATCGTCTCGTGGCTGACGGCCTTCAACGTCATCAACGAACGCAACAATTTCGTCCGCGGCCTGCTGCGCATTCTCTACAATCTGACCGAGCCGGTGTTCCGGCCCATCCGGCGCATCATCCCGGAAATGGGCGGGCTCGACCTCTCGCCGCTGATCGTGCTGCTGCTGATCTGGTTCCTGCAATACTCGATCCAGTACCTTGCCTATCAGGGCATGATGTAACGCCATGACGGCGACCGTGATCGACGGCAAGACGGTTGCGCTCGGCCTGCGCGGGCGCATCGCGGAGGAGACCGCGAAACTCAAATCCGCCCACGGCCTCACGCCGGGCCTCGCCACCGTGCTGGTGGGCAAGGACCCCGCCTCGGAAGTGTATGTCCGCAACAAGCGCAAGACTGCCGAAGCGCTGGGCTTCAACTCCTTCCATGTCGAGCTGCCGGAAAATACCTGCCAGGACGAACTGGTGGGTAAGGTCCGGGCGCTCTCCAGCGATCCGTCGGTGCACGGCATCCTGGTCCAGCTGCCGCTGCCCAAACATCTCAACGAGAATGCGGTGCTGGATGCGCTCGATCCCGCCAAGGATGTCGATGCCCTGACGCCCACCAATGCGGGTCTGCTGTTGTCGGGCCGCGCCCATCTGGTGTCCTGCACGCCCGCCGGAGTGATGTTGCTGCTGAAGGAATATGTCGGCGACATCGCGGGCAAGGAAGCGCTGGTGATCGGGCGCTCGCTGCTGTTCGGCAAGCCCGCGGCGCAATTGCTGCTGGCCGCCAACGCCACTGTCACCATGGCGCATTCGCGTTCGAAGGATCTGCCGATGCTGGCGCGCCGCGCCGACATTGTCGTGGCCGCCATCGGCAAGCCGGAGTTTGTGAAAGCCGACTGGATCAAGCCGGGTGCGGTGGTAATCGATGTCGGCATCAACCGCGTCGATGCCGGTGACGGCAAATACAAGCTGGTCGGCGATGTCGCTTACAACGAAGCGAGCAAGATCGCGGGCGCGATCACGCCGGTGCCCGGCGGCGTCGGGGCAATGACGATTATCTGTTTGATGCAGAACACGCTGATAGCCGCCTGCGCGCAGAACAAGCTGCCGCTGCCGAAGTTTTAAACTCAACTGTCATGGCCCGGCTTGCCCGGGCCATCCAGGGCAACGTGCGCGCTCTACGATCCCTGGATGGCCCACGTAAAGTGGGCCATGACATTCTGAGAAGCTATTTCACCTTCGCGCGCAACTCGGCTTCCAGCTTCGCCGCCGGAATCAGCTCGTCATAGTAGGAGATGATCTTCCCGTCCGGCCCCATCAGGTACATGACGCTGGAATGGTCCATGCCATAGCCGCCGGCCATGCCCTTGCTCTCGTCCAGCGCTTTCTTCGCGCCATAGACGCGGTAGAGCTTCTTCACCGCTTCGATTTCCGCTACCGTGCCGGTGAAGCCGATGAATTCCGGTCCGAAGCCTTCGACATAGCTTTTCATCAGCTTCGGGTTGTCGCGTTCGGGATCGATGGTGATGAGGATGGGCATGATCTTTGCTGCGTCCCCGCCCATCTTCTCCAGCGCGTCCGCCATCACCGCCAGCGTGGTGGGGCAGACGTCGGGGCATGAGGTAAAGCCGAAATAAATCAGCATGTGGCGGCCGCGAAATTCGGTGCTGGAGCGCCGCTTGCCATCCTGGTCGGTGAGGGTGAAGTCGCCGCCCACCGCCATGGCGCCGGTGGAGACCACTTGGCCGGGGCCCGTCGCCTGACGGCTCTGGTGCCAGAGCAGAACGCCCACCAGCGCCGCCACCAGCAGCAGATAAGGGATCAGAACCTTGCGGCTGCGGAACATGGCGGCCTTTTGCGGGACAGCGCGCCCATGCTCTAATCCCGTCTGATAAAGAGGGGAAGGGTCCAAATTGGCGCTGCGCGCGGAAGACGGAAAAAAGCCCCCGCGCCGGACTTTTTTCAGCAGCACCGGCGGTGGCCGGGTGCGGCTGCGCACGCTGATCAACCTGCGCTGGCTGGCGGTGGCGGGTCAGTCGGCGGCGCTGTTCCTGGTCTATTTCGCGCTGGGCTATCCCTTGCCCCTCCTGCACTGCGCCGCCGTCATTCTCGCCAGCGTCGCGCTGAACATCGCGCTGGCGCTGCGCTATCCCGCCAGCCAGCGCCTCTCCAATCGCGAGGCCACCTTCTATCTCGCCTTCGACGTGGCGCAGCTGGGAACGCTGCTCTATTTCACCGGCGGCATCACCAATCCCTTTGCGCTGATGTTTTTGGCGCCGGTGGTCATCGCGGCCACCAGCCTCAACCTCTCCAACACCATGATCCTGGTCTTCTTCGCCTTCGGGGCGGTGAGCATGATCGGCATGTGGCATGAACCGCTGCCCTGGCCGGAAGCGGAATCGCTGATGCTGCCGCCGCTCTATCAGGCGGGCATCTGGTCGGCGCTGGTGCTGGGGATCGGCTTCACCGCCGTCTATGCCTGGCGCATTGCCAGTGAATCGGCGCGCATGTCGGCGGGCCTGTCCGCCACCCAGTTGGCGCTGTCGCGCGAGCGGCGGATGGCATCCATCGGCGCGCTGGCGACGGTGGCGGCGCATGAGCTGGGCACGCCGCTGGGCACCATCGCGGTGGTGGCGCGCGAGCTGGAACGGGCGCTGCCGGAAAACTCGCCCGAGATCGAGGATGCGCGCCTGCTGCGCGAGCAGGCGGAACGCTGCCGCGCCATCATCGCGCGGCTGGCCCATCCGGAAGAAGACATGCTGGGCGGCATCGCCCGCCTGCCATTGGGCGCCTTCCTGGACGACATCGCCCGGCGTCATCGCAGCGACGATGTCGATGTGCTGGTGCGGATGGTGGCGGCGCGCGAGGACGATATGGTGCCGCAGGTCTGGCGGGTGCCCGAACTGGTGCATGGCCTGGGCAACATTCTGGAGAACGCAGCCGACTTCGCGCAAAGCCGCGTCACGCTGGAGGCGCGCTGGGATGGCAGCGCGCTCTACGTCACGGTGGATGATGACGGCCCCGGCTTCGCGCCGGAAATCTTCGAGGCGCTGGGCGAGCCTTATGTCACGTCCCGGCCCGGCCATCGCGCCCCGGGCGAGACCACGATGATGCCGGATGCGCCCATCGATGGCCATGAGGGCATGGGCCTGGGCTTTTTCATCGCCAAGGTGTTGCTGGAGCAAACCGGCGGTCTGGTGCAGGCCACCAATCCGCCGGGCGGCGGCGCGCGGGTGGCTATTTCCTGGGCACGGGGCGTGATCGACGGGCCGGAGCCTTTGATTTCGCCAGATGTTGAGTGAGGCGCCCCTGGAGGCTATACCCCCAACCATGACCGGCGAAGAAAAGACTCTCCTTCTGGTTGAAGACGACCGCCCCCTGCGCGAGCGCCTGGCGCGGGCGCTGGAAACGCGCGGCTTCACCGTCACCCAGGCGGAGTCTGTGGCCGAGGGCAAAGCCCGGGCCAAGGACGCGCCGCCCGCCTTCGCGGTGGTCGATCTTAAGCTGGAAGACGGCAACGGTCTGGATGTGGTCGAGACGCTTCACACCACCCGCCCCGAAAGCCGCGTCGTGGTGCTGACCGGCTTCGGCAACATCGCCACGGCGGTGGCCGCCGTGAAGTATGGCGCCATCGACTATCTGCCCAAGCCCGCCGATGCCGACGATATTCTCGCCGCCCTGATGGCGACGCCGGGCGGCAAGCCCAAGCCGCCGGAAAATCCCATGTCCGCCGACCGGGTGCGCTGGGAGCATATCCAGCGCGTCTACGAACTGTGCGGCAACAATGTTTCGGAAACAGCGCGCCGGCTGAACATGCATCGGCGCACCTTGCAGCGCATCCTGGCCAAGCGCAGCCCGCGCTAACGCGCTTTCTTCTTTGTGACTTTCTTTTTTGTGGTCGCCCCCGCTCTCGCGGACGCTCCTGCCGCCTTCTTGGCGGCTGGCTTCTTCGCGCCCGGTTTGGGCTTGCGCTTGGGCGGCGGCATCGCCGCCAGCTGTTTCGCCCGTCCCACCTGCATCGCCTTGAAGCTGGTCCTGGTCAGGCCGTTCAGCCGCGCCAGCACAAACGGGAAATTGCGGTAGTGGTCGGTGATGTAAAAAAGGTCTGGCTCGGCCTCCAGCATCATGTCGCGCATTTCCATCCCGGCGACCTGCAACACCACCGCCTCTTCCTTGTCATGGACGCGGGTGAGGAAGCGGTCATGGATGAAGGCGCAAGGCTTGTTGAACCAGGCCCGCCCCTCCGCGCCCGGCAGTGCCAGCGCGATCTTCCAGGCGTCGCTACGCGTCAGCATCAGGGATCACGAGGTTCGGTGTGTTGGATTGCGTCACGGTTTCGAGGATGGCGGAGAGCCTTGTGGCCGCGACGGATGCGAAGCTAATCATCACCGCCTTGCGGCGTGAAGCATGCAGCGACTGCGCCTCCGCCGGTTTGACGATTTCGCCGCCATAACGGTCCGCCACCATCAACCCGGTCTGGGGCGGCACATACTCGGGCGGGAAGTCTGGCGGAATGGCGAAATAGAACAGGTCGCAATAATCCAGATACTCCGGCCATTTGGTGTCGCAGCGCAGGTCGGCCAGCGCCACCTTGATTTCCACGCCCAAGATTTCGCCGCCCGGTCCTATCGCCGCCACGTCGAGACGTCGCCCGTTGGGCAGCGTGAATTCGAGAATGGGCGCGTAGCCGTCCTGCAGCAAAAGGCGCGAGACGCCGCGCGCCACCTCGGCGGCGGTGGCGGTGGAAATCATGCGGCCAGTCTAGTTAGAGAGAGCCCTTGGAGGAAGGCGAAGCGCCGTCCAGCCGTTCGTCCGGTGTTATGGCCATCCGCAAAGCCCGCGCCGTGCCCTTGAAGCAGGTCTCGACGATGTGATGGCTGTTGTCGCCATACAGGTTCTCGATGTGCAGGCAGATACCGGCATTCTGCGCCAGGGCCTGGAACCATTCCTTGAACAGCTCGGTGTCCATCTCGCCCAGCTTCGGCTTGGGGATGGTCACTTTCCAGATCAGGTAGGGCCGGTTGGACAGGTCCAGCGCCACGCGGGTCAGCGCCTCGTCCATCGGGATGACGGCGGTGCCGAAACGGGTGATGCCGGCAAAATCGCCCAGCGCCTTCTTGATCGCCTGGCCGATGACGATGGCGGTGTCTTCGGTGGTGTGGTGATAGTCCACATGCAGGTCGCCCGCGGCCCGCACCTTGAGGTCGATCATGGAGTGGCGCGCGAAGCTGTCCAGCATGTGATCGAGAAAGCCGATGCCGGTATCGATGTCGGCCTCGCCGGAACCGTCCAGATCGAGGGAGACCGAAATATCGGTCTCGCGGGTTTTTCTCTCCACAGTGGCGGTACGCAAGGCGCGGGCTTCCTTCAATGATTTGCCGGTTCCTATAGCCTAACCCAGGGATTGGTGGGTTAACACCGGCCGCAGGGCAGGCCTGCCTGCGGCAAGGTGGTCTGGATATGTCAAAATTGGCATATGCCACTTTGACCCCCGCCCAATTCCCTGTAAGAGGTGCCCCTCGAAAAACGACAAGGACCCCCGCATGGCGCGCTCCGACTATCTCTTCACCTCCGAAAGCGTTTCCGAAGGCCACCCGGACAAGGTGAGCGACCGCATCTCTGATGAGGTGGTGGACCTGTTCTTCCGCGAAGGCCCCAAGGAAGGCATCAGCCCCTGGGACATCCGCGCCGCCTGCGAAACCCTCTGCACCACCAACCGCGTCGTGATTGCGGGCGAAACCCGTGGTCCCAAGTGGAGTGGTGAGGAAGAGGCGAAAGCCAGGGTCGAAGAAGTGGCGCGCGCCGCGATCAAGGACATCGGCTATGAGCAGGACGGCTTCCACTGGAAGAACGCCAAGGTCGAAGTGCTGCTGCACGCCCAGTCCGCCCACATCGCCCAGGGCGTCGATGCCTCGGGCAACAAGGATGAAGGCGCCGGCGACCAGGGCATCATGTTCGGCTATGCCTGCCGCGAAACCCCGGCGCTGATGCCCGCGCCGCTGTTCTACAGCCACAAGATCCTCGAACTGCTGGCGGCGGCCCGTCATTCCGGCAAGGAAGCGATCCTGCTGCCCGACGCCAAGAGCCAGGTCACCCTGCGCTATGTGAACGGCAAGCCGGTGGAAGCGACACAGATCGTGCTGTCCACCCAGCACGCCAGCGAAGACCAGACCAGCGCCGACATCCGCAAGGTCGTCGAGCCCTATATCCGCCAGGCGCTCCCCAAGGAGTGGATCAGCGACAAGACCGTGTGGCACATCAATCCCACCGGTTCGTTCGTGATCGGCGGTCCGGACGGCGACTGCGGCCTCACCGGCCGCAAGATCATCGTCGACACCTATGGCGGCGCGGCCCCGCACGGCGGCGGCGCGTTCTCGGGCAAGGACTCCACCAAGGTGGACCGTTCGGCCGCTTACGCCGCGCGCTATCTCGCCAAGAATGTCGTGGCCGCCGGCGTTGCCGACCGCTGCACCATCCAGCTCGCCTATGCCATCGGCGTTGCCGAGCCGCTGTCGGTCTATGTTGACCTGCATGGCACCGGCCAGGTTGACGAAGCCAAGCTGGAAATTCTGCTGCCGCAGATCATGAACCTGAAGCCGCGCGGCATCCGCCAGCATCTCGATCTCAACAAGCCGATCTTCGCCCGCACGGCTGCCTATGGTCACTTTGGCCGCGAGCCGGATGCCGATGGCGGCTTCTCCTGGGAGAAGACCGACCTGGCCGCCCAGATCAAGGCCGCGTTCTAAGGTCTTTCCAATAACGCGCATTCATCGCCGTCCTGTTTGCGCAGGACGGCGAAATGATGTTTGCGCCTTCCAATCAGAACGAAATCTGCGAACGCAGCGACAGAAGATCCACCCGCGCATCCAGCGAACCGCCCGCGCCGTTCAGGCGCGCGACATCGACATGCTGATAGTCCAGCACGAAGCGCAGCGTATCGTTGGGATACCAGCTCAGGCCGATGCTTGCGATCGTCTGCCGCCCGCCCCGCACGGCATCCACCGCCTGTGCTGTTCCCGCCAGTCCCGCCCGGCTGTCGAGATTCATGCCGGAATAGCGTGCTGCGATTTCGAACGCGCCCCAGCCACCGTCACCAAAGGCTTGCGCGGGCTCCGGCGCGGCAAAGCTGCCGCGGCTGGCGCGCCAGGCGCGGGCTTCGCCGGTCAGGACCCAGCTTGCCTGCACATACCAGCCGCTGAAGGTCGGGTCCTGTAGCGCGGGCGGCGCGCGGTCCACCATGAAATGGAAAATTCCCGCCTGGCCATAGAAGCTGCCGTAAGTGCCCGCTGTTTCCAGCCCGATATCGGTGACGCTCTTCGCATCGAGGTTGCCGGTATCGATCAGGCGCAGATCGACCGTCTGGCCGCTGAACTCCGGGCGCGAACGCAGGCGAATATCATGGGTGGCGCCGGTCTGCGGCGGCGAGAACAGATGCGTCACATTGGCGGCGATGGCGATGTTCGTATCCGCGTCATGCCAGGCCCGCCAGGCGGCGCGGCTGACGATGGCGCCCTGGCGTCCCGGCGCGTCGCTCAGCAGGCCGCCGGCGAGCGTCAGTGACGCGAAATAATTCTGCTCATAGGCGAAGACCGATGCCGCCGCGCGGCCGGTGCCTGATGTCAGGCCTCGCGACAGGTCGGAAGGCTGCGCCCGCTCCAGGAACAGCGTTTCCGCGCTGGAGGTGGTGTCATCGACATTGGCGGGCTGGCTGAAGGCGCCGACCTTCAGATGGAAGGGCGCGAAGCCATCATACTGGATGAAGGCATTGGCGATGGCCAGGCGCTTGAAACTGGCTGTGTCGAGCCGGGGCGTGAAGTCATAGAGCCAGTTTTCCGCCAGTTGGCCCGCCACGCCAATGCGGATGCGGCGGAAGCTGCCGCCGGTGCTGATGTGGAAGCCGGGCGGCAATTGGCTGTCTTCCAGGGCGACAATGTCGAACTGCACCGTGCCGCGCGGGGCGATGGTGAAACCGTCAGCGGCCAGCGCAGGCGCGGACAAGGCCAGGACCGCCAGCGCGGACAGGATGGTGCGGGTGAACAAGCGGCGGCGGCCCCCTCGGCCCTTTGTATTTTGGATGAGTCTTAGACGAGCGCCCGCGCCCGTTCCATGTCGTTCACGGAAAGGTTGACCGGGCCGGGCCGGGCCGCGAAAAGGACGCGGTGACCGACGCTCTGCCACCCAATATGTCTTCGCCCCCTTGGGGGGCGGGGCGCCGCAAGCTCTATGGCCGCCGCAAGGGGCCGAAGCTGTCCGACCGGCAGAAGGGATTGCGCCAAACACTGTTGGGCGAACTCGCCTGGCGAGTGGGCGAGGAGCCTTGGTCCCAGTTCCCGAACGGTGTTCAGGAGCTTTGGCTCGAGGTCGGTTTTGGCGCCGGTGAACATCTGGTAGCGCTGGCGCAAACCCATCCCCAGGTCGGCCTGATCGGGGCCGAGCCATATGAAATGGGCATGGCCAAGATACTGACAAAGCTGGAAGAATCACCGCTGAACAACGTTCGGCTTTATGAAGGCGATGGCCGCGATATTCTGGAGGGGCTGCCGGATGCCAGCCTGTCGCGCTTCATCCTGCTGTTTCCCGATCCCTGGCCCAAGACCCGCCACCACAAACGCCGTTTCCTGCAAATGGAGATGCTGGAGCTGCTGGCGCGCAAGCTGGTTCCGGGGGCCGAGCTGCGCTTCGCCACCGACGACAAATCCTACCTGCCTTACGCGCTGGAGCGGCTGATGGCCCATCCGGCATTCCGCTGGACCGCGACGGGGCAGAAAGACTGGAAAAGCCGCCCCGAAGGCTGGCCCCCAACCCGCTACGAGGCCAAGGCGATCAAAGGCCCGCCGACATATCTTCGCTTTCTCCGCGCCCCGGCTTAAAGTCCCGTCATGGACAAAGACGAAAACAAATGGTCCCGCGAGCGGACCTTCTGGGAAAAAAACGGCCCCGATATCGGCATCATCGTCGTTTCGGTGATTTTCCTGGGTCTGACCGTGATGGCCGCCGGTTTTGTGCTGTTCAAGCCCGAGGTTCCGGGCCTCAACAAGCTGTTCACGACCCCGCCAGCGCCACCGCCCCAGCCCAGCTTTGACCAGAAATTCCACTATTCGGTCCCGGGCGAGAGCGAAATCCGGCTCTACCCCGGCAAGCCGGTCCAGCTGCCGCGGCCCCCGCCGGCCAAGCCCGCAGAAACCAAGAAATAGCGGGCGCGAGCCCAGCATTTCGCCGGGCGACCAACCCCCAGACGCAGCATTTCTCGCCCTGCGCGGCAAAGCCGCTGGCGGGGGGAGATGTCGTAGCGAAGTGTTTGCGCGCAAACCTGAGCTGCGACAGAGGGGGGGGGGGCAAGAAAACGGAGATGGCTTGTATTCAAGCCATCTCAGGCGTAAACAGCCGCCATCCCAAACAACAAGAAGAGGTTGTGTGGCGGTCCCCCGGGCCGCCGCGGGGAAAGGCATTGCATTTCGTTGGACCTATGACCGTTACCGCCGTCACCCGCCTGGAACCCATCTTCGAACCCGTCATCGAGCAGGCGGGGTTCAGGCTCGTGCGCCTGCGCATGATGGGCGGCGCGTCGCAGACACTGCAGGTGATGGTGGAACGGCCCGATGGCACGATGGACGTGGAAGGCTGCACCACACTCAGTCACGCCCTCCTCGATTTCATCGAGGCCAACGATCCGCTGCCCGGCGAATATGAGATCGAAGTCTCCTCGCCCGGCATCGACCGCCCGCTCACCCGTCCGATGGATTTCGTGCGCTGGTCCGGTCACGAGGCCAAGATTGAGTTGAATGAAATGATCCCGAGCGTTGGCGAAAGCCAGAGCGACCAGAATAAAGGCCGCAAGCGCTTCCGCGCCGTGCTGCTCGGCATGGATGGCGGCGATGTCGTCATCCGCCCCGTGGACAATCGCGCCGATGGCAAGGATGTCCGCTTTCCCTTCCGCAGCCTGGCCAATGCCAAGCTGGTGCTCACCGACAAACTGATTGCCGAAGATTTGAAGGCCCGCAGGAGCGTTGGCGAGAGCCAGAGCGACAAAAAAGCGTGCCAAACCTAGGAGAAGTGTAATGGCTGTTTCCGCCAACCGGCTTGAATTGCTGCAGATCGCCGACGCCGTCGCGCGCGACAAGTCCATCGACAAGTCGGTGGTGCTCAACGCGATGGAAGAGGCGATGCAGCGCGCCGCCAAGGCCCATTATGGCAGCGAGAACGACATCAAGGTGGATATCGACCCGCGCACCGGCGAGACCCATGTCTCGCGCTATCTGCATGTCGTCGAGCTGGTCGAGAACGACAAGGTCGAGATCAGCCTCGTCGATGCGCGTAAGCGCAATCCCGACGCGCAGATCGCCGACATCATCGCCGAGACCCTGCCGCCGGTCGATTTCAACCGCATCAATGCCCAGAACGCCAAGCAGGTGATCGTGCAGAAGGTGCGCGACGCCGAGCGCGAGCGCCAGTATGACGAATACAAGGACCGCATCGGCGAGATCGTGCACGGCCAGGTCAAGCGCAGCGAGTTCGGCTCGGTGGTGGTCGACCTCGGCAAGGCCGAAGGCGTTGTCCGCCGCGACGAGATGATCCCGCGCGAGTCGTTCCGCCCCGGCGACCGCATCCGCGCCTATATCTATGACGTACGCCGCGAAGCCCGCGGGCCGCAGATCTTCCTGTCGCGCTCGCACCCGCAGTTCATGGTGCGCCTGTTTGCGCAGGAAGTGCCGGAAATCTATGACGGCGTCATCCGCATCGAGGCCGTGGCCCGCGATCCCGGCAGCCGCGCCAAGATCGCCGTCATTTCCAAGGACAGCAGCATCGACCCCGTCGGCGCCTGCGTCGGCATGCGCGGCGTGCGCGTGCAGGCGGTGGTGCAGGAACTGCAGGGCGAGCGCATCGACATCATTCCGTGGTCGCCGGAACCCGCCACCTTCATCGTCAACGCGCTGGCCCCCGCCGAAGTCTCCAAGGTGGTGCTGGACGAAGACACCCATCGCGTCGAAGTGGTGGTGCCCGACGAGCAGCTTTCGCTCGGCATCGGCCGTCGCGGCCAGAATGTGCGCCTCGCCTCGCAACTCACCGGCTGGCAGATCGACATTCTGACCGAAGCTGAGGAATCGGAGCGCCGCCAGAAGGAATTTACCCAGCGCAGCGCCCTCTTCATGGAATCGCTGGACGTGGACGAGACCGTGGCCCAGCTGCTGGCGTCGGAAGGCTTCGCCAGCATCGAGGACGTCGCCTATGTCGATGTCGGCGATCTGGCCCAGATCGAAGCCTTTGACGAAGAGACGGCGCAGGAACTGCAGAACCGCGCCATCGAGTTCATCGAGGCCCGCAACAAGGAATTGGACGACAAGCGCATCGCGCTGGGCGTCACCGACGATGTGCTGGAAGTCGAAGGCGTGACGCCGCTTCTGGCGGTGGCGCTGGGCGAAGGCGAGATCAAGACGCTGGAAGACCTGGCGGGCGCGGCCACCGACGAATTGCTGGGCTATTACGAGACCGGCAAGGATTCGGCGGGCAAGACCGAGCGCACCCGCGTTCCGGGCGCGCTGGAAGGCTTCAACCTCAGCGCCGACGATGCCAACGCCATCATCATGGCGGCGCGCGTCAAGGCCGGCTGGATCGAAGCCCCGGTCGTCGAGGAAGAAGCGCCGGCGGAAGAAGAAGGCGTGACGGACGAGGCCTGATGACGGAAGCGGCGATCACCACGGAAGAGGCGGAGGACGATATGCGGGAGCGCCGCGATATCGTCTCGGGCGAAGTGCTGCCCGAAAACCGTCTTATCCGTTTTGCCGCCGCGCCCGACGGCATGGTGATACCCGATGTCGCGGCCAAGCTGCCGGGACGCGGGCTGTGGGTGGAAGCCTCGGCCAAGTCGATCGCCATCGCGGTGGAGAAGAAGCTCTTCGCCAAGGCCGCCAAGGCGAATGTGACCGCCTCTGGCGATTTGCCCGCGCGCACCGAAGCGTTGCTGGTCGCCCGCATGACGGGCGATCTGGGCATGGCGCGCCGCTCCGGCGCGCTGGTGCTGGGCTTCGACAATGTGCAGCGCCAGCTGGAGAGCCCCAAGCCGCCCAAGGCGCTGATCGAGGCCTTTGACGGTTCGAAGGACGGCAAGCGCAAATTGTACGCCGCCGCGCACCGGCTGGAACTGGAATGCGTGGTGATCGAGACGCTGACCAGCGCGGAATTGGGGTTGGCCCTTGGCCGCGAGAATGTGATACATGCCGCCGTCCAACCGGGCGGTCTGGCGAACCGTTTGATCTTTGACGCGGCGCGGCTCTCGGGGTTCCGAGCTGCCGCAGTCCGTACCCGGAATGAAAGCCCGCGCGGGTCCGCGCGTGAAAATGAAAGCAAGTTATGAGCGACACTGACCAGACCAAGCGCCCCAAGACGCTTTCGCTGAAGAAGACGGAGATGTCGACCGTCAAGCAGAGCTTCAGCCATGGCCGCACCAAGGCGGTGGTGGTCGAGAAGAAGCGCTCGGCCGCTCCGCCGGCCGCCGCTGCGCCCAAGCCCGCCGCCGCGCCGAAGGTGGAAGCCAAGGCGGCGCCCGCGCCCGAAGTGAAGGCGCCGGAGCCGAAGGCCGCCGCGCCCGCGCGCGGCGTCGTGCTGCGCCAGCTGTCGGATGAAGAGAAGGCCCGCCGCGCCACCGCGCTGGCCGAAGCCAAGGTTTCGGACGCCGAGGCCCGCAAGATTGCCGAGGTCGAATCCAAGCGCCGCGCCGAAGACGAAGAGAAGCTGAAGATCGAGCGGGCCGCCGCCGAAAAGCGCAAGGTCGAGGAAGACGCCCGCAAGGCCGCCGACGACATCGCCAGGAAGCGCGCCGAAGAAGCCGCGCGCCGCACCGAAACGCCACTTTCCACGGTGCCCGGCGAAGCGCCGCGCCGCCGCCTGGTGAACGAAGAAGAAGAAGGCGACAGCGGCAAGCGCGGCGCCCCGGGCAAGCCGGGCGCGCCCAAGACGCCCGCCCCGGCCAAGAAGGTTGTCGGCGAAGGTGAGCGCCGCCGCGGCAAGCTCACCGTCACCCGCGCCCTGGCGGGCGATGATGAGCGCGTGCGCTCGGTCGCCGCTTACAAGCGCCACCTGCAGCGCGTCAACAAAGGTCATCAGGTCCAGGCCGGTCCGGCCGGTCCGCGCGACATCGTCGTGCCCGAAACCATCACCGTGGCCGAACTGGCTAACCGCATGGCGCGCCGCGCCGTCGATGTCATCAAGGTGCTGATGAAGAACGGCATGATGGCGACGCCCAGCGACGTCATCGACGCCGACACCGCCGAACTGGTCGCCACCGAATATGGCCACATCGTCAAGCGCGTCGCCGAAAGCGACGTGCTGGAAGGCCTGACCGGCGAAGCCGATCCCGATAGCGAACTGACGCCCCGCGCGCCGGTGGTTACGATCATGGGCCATGTCGACCATGGCAAGACGTCGCTGCTCGACGCGCTGCGCCAGACCGATGTCGTGTCGGGCGAAGCCGGCGGCATCACCCAGCATATCGGCGCCTATCAGGTCATTCTGCCTTCGGGCCAGAAGGTCACTTTCCTCGATACGCCCGGCCACGCCGCCTTCACGGCGATGCGTTCGCGCGGCGCCAAGGTCACCGACATCGTCATCCTGGTGGTGGCGGCCGATGACGGCGTCATGCCCCAGACGGTGGAAGCCATCGCCCATGCCAAGGCGGCGGGCGTGCCGATCATCGTGGCGGTCAACAAGATCGACAAGGGCGACGCCAACCCGACCCGCGTCAAGACCGAGTTGTTGCAGCACGAAATCCAGGTCGAAGATCTGGGCGGCGACATCCAGGCGGTGGAAGTCTCCGCCACCAAGAAGCTGGGTCTCGACAAGCTGCTGGAAGCCATCCTACTGCAGGCGGAAATTCTCGATCTCAAGGCCAATGCCGGCCGCGCCGCCGAAGGCGCGGTGATCGAAGCCAAGCTCGACAAGGGCCGCGGCCCCGTCGCTACCGTGCTGGTGCAGCGCGGCACCATCCGCGTCGGCGACATCGTCGTGGCCGGCGCCGAATGGGGCCGGGTGCGCCTGCTTGCCAACGAACGCGGCGAATCCGTGAAGTGGGCGGGCCCGTCCACGCCCATCGAAGTGCTGGGCCTGTCGGCCGCCCCCGATGCGGGCGACGAAATGGTGGTGGTGGAAAACGAAGCCCGCGCCCGCGAAGTGGCGGAATACCGCTCGCGCAAGCGCCGCGAGTCGCGCCAGGCCTCCAATTCGCGCCAGACGCTGGACCAACTGCTCAAGACCCGCGAAGTCGGCGAACGCAAGCTGCTGCCCATCGTGCTCAAGGCCGACGTGCAGGGTTCGGCGGAAGCCATCCAGGGCGCGCTGGCCAAGCTGGAGACCGACGAAGTCGGCGTGCAGGTGCTGCAGGCCGGTGTTGGTGGCATCACGGAAAGCGACGTCATCCTGGCGCATGCCAGCGGCGCGGCGGTGATCGGCTTCAATGTCCGCGCCAACAACCAGGCCCGTGACCGCGCCAAGCGCGATGGTCTCGAAATCCGCTATTACAGCATCATCTACAACGTGATCGACGACATCAAAGCCGTGCTGTCGGGCATGCTGGCGCCGGAAGTGCGCGAGAAGTTCCTGGGCAATGCCGAGATCCTGGAAGTGTTCAACATCACCAAGGTCGGCAAGGTCGCGGGTTGCAAGGTCACCGAAGGCGTGATGCGCCGTGGTTCCAAGGTCCGCCTGGTGCGTGACAATGTCGTGATCCACGAAGGCGAGCTTTCGACCCTGAAGCGCTTCAAGGATGAAGTGAAGGAAGTCCAGAACGGCCAGGAATGCGGCATGGGCTTCATCGGTTATCAGGACATGCAGAAGGGCGACGTCATCGAATGCTTCGATGTCGAAACCATCAAGCGCTCTCTTTAGAAACTGTCATCCCGGCTCGCGCGCTACGCGCTGGCCGGGACCCAACTTTGATACCTGTGCGAAAGCTGGATTCCCGCTTTCGCGGGAATGACAATTAAAAATGTCCCGTAACGCCCGTCCTCCCCGCGGTGGCCCCCGCCGTACCGGCCGCAATGACGGTCCCACCGGCCCGTCGCAGCGCCAGCTGCGCGTGGGCGAAGCGCTGCGCCATGCCATCGCCGACATCCTGTTCCGCAACGAAATCCAGGACCCCGATCTTGCGGGTGTTTCGGTGACCATCACCCAGGTCAAGCCGTCGCCCGACATGCGCTACGCCACGGTCTATTGCGAACCGCTGGGCGGCGACAATGCCGATGTGATCGTCAAGGCGCTGAACCGCCACAAGGGCTTCCTGCGCGGCGAAATGGGCCATCGCCTGACGATGAAGTTCACGCCCGAGCTGCGCTTCGTCGAGGACGCTTCCTTCGCCGAAGCCTTGAAGATCGACACCATCCTGCGCTCCGAGCGCGTCAGCCGCGACATCGCCGCGGATGACGGCGAAGAGGAAGACAAAGAGTAAATGGGTCGCCGCAAAAAGGGTGACCGCGTCCATGGCTGGGTGGTGCTGGACAAGCCGCTGGGCATGGGTTCGACCCAGGCCGTCGCCAAAATCCGTTACCTCTTCAATGCTCAGAAGGCCGGTCATGCCGGCACCCTGGACCCGATGGCCACCGGCATCCTGGCCATTGCGCTGGGCGAAGCGACCAAGACCGTCCCCTACGCCATGGATTCCGACAAGATCTACCGCTTCACCGCCCAGTGGGGGGAAAGCCGCGACAGCGACGACGCCGAGGGCAAGGTCACCGGCACCAGCCCCGCCCGCCCGACGCGGGAGCAGATCGAGGCCGTGCTGCCCCGCTTCACCGGCACCCTGACCCAGGTGCCCCCGGCCTATTCGGCCATCAAGGTGAATGGCGAGCGGGCCTATGACCTGGCCCGGGAGGGGGAAGAGCTGGTGCTGGAACCCCGCGCCGTGGAGGTCTTCGAGGCCCGCCTACTGGCCAGCCATGCCGACAGCGCCGAGTTCGAAATCCTTTGTGGCAAAGGGACTTACGTCCGATCCTGGGTCCGCGATATTGCCCTGGCGCTGGGCACATTGGGCCATGTCACGGCCCTGCGCCGCACCCGCCTGGGGGGGTGGGAAGAAAAAGACGCCGTGGCGCTGGATACCCTGACCCCTTTTATGCATAGTCCCGCCGCTTTTGCGTATTTAAAGCCCCTTTCGACCGCGCTGGACGGCATCCCGGCGCTCGCCGTCAGTGGCCCCGATACGGTTCGCCTTCGCTCGGGCAACCCCATCCTCATCCGCGCAAATCTCTTTGCCCGGCTGAAGGATATTCCCGGCGACGAACTCCAGGGACGGGTCGTCTACCTCCATGAGGATGACGGCTCGCCCGTGGCACTGGCCGAAATCGCCGAAGGAGAACTCCGGCCGTTTCGCGTCTTCAACTTCGCCTGAACCCTGATGTCCGGAAGAGAAAAATGATTACCCCCGAACGCAAGCAGCAAGTCATCGCCGAGCATGGCACCAGCAAGGACGACACCGGCTCGCCGGAAGTCCAGATCGCCATCCTGTCCGAGCGCATCACCAACCTGACCGAACACTTCAAGACCCACGCCAAGGACAATCATTCCCGCCGCGGCATGATCAAGATGGTGTCCCTGCGCCGTAACCTGCTGGACTATGTGAAGTCCCGCGACGTGAAGCGCTATGAAGGCATCATCGCTCGCCTGGGTCTGCGCCGCTGATCCGCGCGTCCTACAGAATCGACACGGTCCCGGGCTAAGCCTGGGGCCGTGTTTTTGCATTTGCGGTGGATGAGCCAGCGCAAATGACGGGCCCATAGGGGGCCCTTACTGCAAGGCCCGCACGCAATATGGCGGCGGGCACCGACGAAAGAAAAACCGCATGTTCAATATCCATAAAGAAAGCTTCGAATGGGGCGGCCGCACGCTGACCCTCGAAACCGGCAAGATCGCCCGCCAGGCTGACGGCTCCGTGCTCGCCACCTATGGCGAGACCGTGGTGCTGGCCACCGCCGTGGGCGCGCAGTCCGCCAAGGAAGGGCAAGACTTCTTCCCGCTCACCGTGAATTACCAGGAACGCTACTACGCCGCCGGCAAGATCCCGGGTGGCTACTTCAAGCGCGAGCGCGCCCCGACCGAGCGCGAGACGCTGATCTCCCGCCTGATCGACCGCCCCATCCGCCCGCTGTTCGCCGACGGCTTCAAGAATGAAGTGCTGGTGGTCTGCCAGGTCCTCTCCCACGATCTCGAGAACGATCCCGATGTGGTGGCGATGGTCGCCGCCTCCGCGGCGCTGACCCTGTCGGGCCTGCCCTTCAAGGGGCCGATCGCTGCCGCGCGCGTCGGTTACATCAACGGCGAATATGTCCTGAACCCCGAGATCGACACCTACAAGGAGTCCAAGCTCGAACTCGTCGTCGCCGGCACCCGCGACGCCGTGATGATGGTGGAATCCGAAGCCCAGGAACTCAGCGAAGACGTCATGCTGGGCGCCGTGGTGTTCGGCCATGACCAGATGCAGGTCGCCATCGACGCCATCATCCGCCTGGCGGAAAAGGCGGCGAAGGACCCGCGCCCGGTGCCGGAAGACATTCACGCCCCGGTGCGCGAGAAGATCCGCACCGCCGCCAGCGCCGAACTGTCCAAGGCGTTCCAGCTTCCGATCAAGTTCGAGCGCCGCGATGCACTCAGCGCGATCAAGAAGAAGTTCGCCGCCGATTTCGTCGGCACGGACGAGGGCAAGGTTCCTGCCAACGTCTATGGCAGCCTGCTGCACGATGTCGAAGCCGATGTGATGCGCAACGCGGTGCTGGACACCAAGAAGCGCGTCGATGGCCGCGACCTCACCACCGTTCGCCCCATCCTGGCGGAAGTCGGCATCCTGCCGCGCACCCATGGTTCGGCCCTGTTCACCCGCGGCGAGACGCAGTCGATCTGCGTCGTCACCCTGGGCACGGCGGAAGACGAGCAGTTCGTGGACAGCCTGGAAGGCACCGGCAAGCAGACCTTCATGCTGCACTACAATTTCCCTCCCTACTCGGTTGGCGAGACGGGCCGCATGGGTTCGCCGGGCCGCCGCGAAATCGGCCATGGCAAGCTGGCCTGGCGCGCCATCCATCCGATGCTGCCGACCAAGGACCAGTTCCCCTACACGATGCGCGCCGTCTCGGAGATCACCGAGTCCAACGGTTCCTCCTCGATGGCCACCGTCTGCGGCACCTCGCTGGCGCTGATGGATGCGGGCGTTCCGCTGGTCAAGCCGATCGCGGGCATCGCGATGGGCCTGATCCTGGAAGGCGACCGTTATGCGGTTCTGTCGGACATTCTGGGCGATGAAGATCACCTGGGCGACATGGACTTCAAGGTTGCCGGCACCGCCGATGGCATCACCTCGCTGCAGATGGACATCAAGATTTCCGGCATCACCAAGGAAATCATGAAGGTCGCGCTGGATCAGGCGCAGGGTGGCCGTATCCACATCCTGGGCGAGATGAACAAGGCTCTGACCGGCGCCCGCGCCGAGCTGGGCGAGCATGCGCCGCGCATCGAGCAGATCAAGATCCCGGTCGACAAGATCCGTGATGTGATCGGCACCGGCGGCAAGGTGATCCGCGAGATCGTCGAAAAGACCGGCGCGAAGATCAACGTCGAGGATGACGGCACCGTGAAGGTGGCGTCTGCCGATGGCGAGTCGATCAAGGCCGCTCTCAAGTGGATCCGCGGCCTCACCGCCGAACCGGAAATCGGCCAGATCTATGACGGCAAGATTGTCAAGGTCATGGATTTCGGCGCCTTCGTGAACTTCTTCGGGCCCAAGGATGGCCTGGTGCATGTTTCCGAACTCGCCGCCAAGCGCGTCGAGAAGCCCTCGGACATCATCAAGGAAGGCCAGGCCGTGAAGGTGAAGCTGCTGGGCTTCGACGATCGCGGCAAGGTGCGCCTCTCCATGAAGCAGGTGGATCAGGAAACCGGCGAAGACCTGTCCAAGAAGGCCTCGGCGCCCGCCGAAGGCTGATCTGCGTCGGAGCGCGGCCAGGAAAAGTGGACTTCCGGTTTTCCGTCCGGCCGCGCGACTAGCCAATAAGCAATTGTGAAACAACGCCCGCGAGGCTTAGGCTTCGCGGGCGTTTTTTCGTTTGAGGGTTCAATGCCGAAGATCGATCTTGCCGCGGCGCTGGTGCTCACCGGCAGCCGCTATCCCGCACCCTTTGATGCGCCCTGCCGGATGCGGCATCGGTTGAAGCTGGGCGATACCGGCGGTCTCAGCCAGTTCGGCGTCAACCTGCTAACCCTCAAGCCCGGCGTCTGGTCCAGCCAGCGCCACTGGCACCGGCTGGAGGATGAGTTCGTCTATATCCTGTCCGGCGAAGTGGTGCTGGTGACGGACGCGGGCGAAGAAGTGTTGCGGGCGGGCGACTGCGCCGCCTTTCCCGCCGGTGAAGAGAACGGCCATCACCTGATCAATCGTTCCGATGCCGATGTGACGCCGCTGGAAGTCGGCACATGCGCCGGCAAGGATTCCGGCGCCTATTCCGACATCGACCTGACCTTCGATGCCGTGCAGGGCTACCGGCACAAGGACGGCACGCCTTATTAGTTGGGCGCGCGGCCGGACGGAAAACCGCAAGTACACTTTTCCTGGCCGCGCGCCTGGGTGTGGTTAACGCCGCTTTGTCCAAACTTGTTTGGCGTAACGCGCCACGCTAGGTTCGCGCCATGGCCGTTGCATTGCGACTTCTCAGCCTGATCCTGATCGTCATCGCGCTGATGCTGCTCGGCGCGGACGCGGTGACGTCGCTGGAAAAAGGCGGCGAGATCACCGTGCGCAGCCTCGACACCGTCTGGGGCATCCTGAACCAGGGCGTGCTGGACGCTTTCAAGCGCTGGATCCAGAACAACGCCGCCTTCGCCGCATCTTTCGTCTATTCGCTGCTGGGGTTGCCGGGCTGGAGCGTGGCGGGCGTGATCGGTGTCATTCTGGCGTTTGTCTTTGGCCGCAAGCTCGGTCCCGAATGAAATCTCACCATGGCCGGGCCTGACCCGGCCATCCAACTGCTCTTGCCGCGCATTCGAAAAGTTGGATGGGCGGCTCAAGGCCGCCCATGGTGATTAAGAGTTTCGATTGCCTCCAGGCACCCAAAGCACATCCCCCGCGCCGCCATCATTGGCCAACCGTGCCATCACGAAGAGATGGTCCGAAAGGCGGTTGATGTATTGCAGCGCCGCCGGGCCGACCGCCTCCCTCGCCGCCAGCATCACCATCTCCCGCTCCGCCCGCCGCGCGATGGCGCGCGCCAGGTGCAGATGCGCTGCCAGCCGCGCGCCGCCCGGCAGGATGAAAGAGGTCAGCGGCTTCAGGTCTTCGTTCATGGCGTCGATCTCGCGTTCCAGCCGCGCCACCTGCGTCGGGGCGATCCGCAAGGCACCTTCGGCCTTGCGGCCATCCTCCGGCGTCGACAGATCAGCGCCCAGGTCGAAGAGGTCGTTTTGGATGCGGGCCAGCAGCACATCCAGCGGCCCGCTGGTTTCCAGCCGCGCCACGCCGATGGCGCTGTTGGTTTCGTCCACCGCGCCGATGGCCGCGAAGCGCTGGTCCGCCTTGGAACGGCGTGTGCCGTCGGTCAGGCCGCTTTCGCCCGTATCGCCACCGCGCGTGTAGATTTTGTCCAGTTTCACCATGGGAAATCCCGCCTTGCCCCTCAAATCCTAGCTTGTATGATCCCGGCCAACTACCAGTTTTGCGAGCGTTGTCATGCCGGCCGAAATTTCCGAAAGCGTCGAAACCGATCACACCCGCGTCGCCTGTGACGGCGGCGGCGGCGCGCTGGGCCATCCCAAGGTCTTCCTGGAAATGGGCGACGAGCATTTCGTCGAATGCCCCTATTGTGACAAGCGCTTCAACCTGAAGCGCGGCGCAGGCCATCATTGACTGATTTGGACAAGAGGGGCCTGAAGAAGGGTGACCACCTCTATTTGATCGACGGCTCGGGCTATCTCTTCCGCGCCTATCACGCCCTGCCGCCGCTGACCCGCAAGGTTGATGGCCTGCCCACCAACGCGGTGTCGGGCTACTGCAACATGCTGTGGAAACTGCTGGCCGACCTTCGGGGCGGCGATGCCCCCAGCCATCTGGCGGTGATCTTCGATGCGGGGGAAAAGACCTTCCGCAACGATTTCTATCCCGAATACAAGGCGCACCGGCCGCCGCCGCCCGAAGACCTGGTGCCGCAATTCCCGCTGGTGCGTGACGCCACCCGCGCCTTCGGCGTTTCCTGCATCGAAATGAAGGGCTATGAGGCCGACGACCTGATCGCGACCTATGCCCGTATGGCGCGCAAATCCGGCGCCCGCTGCACCATCGTTTCGTCCGACAAGGATTTGATGCAGCTGATCTGCGAAGGCGTCGAACTGCTCGACACCATGAAGAACAAGCGCATCGGCGATGCCGAGGTGATGGAGAAGTTCGGTGTCCATCCCTGCAAGGTGATTCAGGTGCAGGCGCTGGCGGGCGACAGTGTCGACAATGTGCCGGGCGTGCGCGGCATCGGCATCAAGACCGCCGCCGAGCTGATCAACATTTATGGCGACATCGAAACGCTTATTTCCAGAGCCCATGAAATCAAGCAGCCCAAGCGCCGCGAAACCATCATCGAGAATGCGGAAAATGCCCGCATCTCGTTGCGGCTGGTGACGCTCGACGATCAGGTGCCGCTGAAGGAGCCGATCTCCGATTTCGCGGTGCACGAGCCCAATCCGCAGGAACTGATCGCCTTCCTCAAGGCGATGGAGTTCGGCACCATCACCCGCCGCGTCGCCGCGCATTTTCAGGTCGAGGATATCGACGGCATCGCGCCGGGCCCGGTGACGGCGGCTGCGCCCCGGCCGCAGCCTGCGCCGCAGACCCTGGCGGAAGCCCCTGCCGAAGACGCCGCCATTCGCAAGCCCATCGATCACAGCGCCTATACGGCGGTGACGGACGAAAAGACGCTGGATGCCTGGGTGGCGCGCGCCTTCGCAGCGGGCCTGGTTTGTGTCGATACCGAAACCACCTCGCTCGATCCCATGCAGGCCAATCTCTGTGGCATCTCGCTGGCGGTGAAGCCGGGCGAGGCTTGCTACATTCCCTGCGGCCATCGCCGCGGCGATGGGCTGAATTTCGATTTCTCGGAAAAGGGCGATGGCAACCAAACCATCACGCAGCTTCCCGAAGCCGTCGTGCTGGCCAAGCTCAAGCCGCTGCTGGAAGACGATTCCATCCTCAAGATCGGCCAGAATTTGAAATACGACGCGCTGATCCTGCTCCAGCGCGGCATCCGGCTCCATACCATCGACGACACCATGCTGATGTCCTACGCCATTGAAGGCGGGCTGCACGGCCATGGCATGGACGAACTCAGCGAACTGCATCTCAGCCACAAGCCGATTTCCTTCACCGAGGTCACCGGCAAGGGCAAGGACAAGCTCACCTTCGATTGTGTCGATGTCGCCGAGGCGGTGAAATATTCCGCCGAGGATGCCGATGTCACCCTGCGGCTGCACATGCTGCTGAAGCGGCGCCTGCTGGCGGAGCACAAGGTCGGCGTTTATGAGACGCTTGAGAGGCCGCTGGTGATGGTGCTGGCCGACATGGAGCGGGCTGGCGTCGCCATCGATCCCAAGCTGCTCTCGAAACTCTCCAACGATTTCGCCATCACCCAGTCGAAGCTGGAAACCGAAATTCACAAGCTGGCGGGGCAGGATTTCAACATCGGCTCGCCCAAGCAGCTGGGCGAGATCCTGTTCGACAAGCTGGGCATGACGGGCGGGCGCAAGACCAAGACCGGCGCCTGGTCCACCGACAGCGATGTGCTGGAAGATGTGGCCGCCGAAGGCCACCCCATCGCCAAGAAGGTGCTGGAATGGCGCGGCCTGGCCAAGCTCAGAGGCACCTATACCGAGGCGCTGCCCGGTTACATCAACCCGAAGACCGGCCGCGTCCACACCTCTTACGCCATGGCATCCACCACCACCGGGCGGCTATCGTCGAACGATCCCAATCTGCAGAATATCCCCGTGCGCACGGAAGAAGGCCGCCGCATTCGTCAGGCTTTCATCGCGCCCGCGGGCTCAAAGCTGATCAGCGCCGACTATAGCCAGATCGAGTTGCGGCTGCTGGCCCATATCGCCGACATTCCCGAACTGAAGAAAGCCTTTGCCGACGGCATCGATATTCACGCCATGACGGCGTCGGAAATCTTCGGCGTGCCGGTGAAGGACATGCCCGCCGATGTGCGCCGCAAGGCCAAGGCGATCAATTTCGGCATTGTCTATGGCATTTCCGGCTTCGGCCTGGCCAACCAGTTGGGTATTCCGCAGGGCGAGGCCAATGATTACATCAAGAAATACTTCACCCGGTTCCCAGGCATCCGCGACTATATGGAAGCGACCAAGGAGCTGGCGCGCAGCCATGGCTATGTCGAAACCCTGTTCGGGCGGCGCGTCCATATCCGCGAAATCAATTCCAAGATTCAGGGCTTCCGCGCGGGTGCGGAACGTGCCGCCATCAACGCCCCGATCCAGGGCACGGCGGCGGATGTCATTCGCCGCGCCATGGTCAAGCTGCCGCCGCTGCTGCCGCCCTCGGTGAAAATGCTGTTGCAGGTGCATGACGAACTGATCTTCGAAGCGCCGGAAAAATACGTCGCCAAGGCGTCGAAGATCATTGTCAGCGTGATGGAAAAGGCGTCGCTGCCTGCCGTGGAGATTTCCGTCCCCCTGGTGGTCGAGGCGCGGGCCGCCGACAATTGGGACGCCGCTCACTGATTTAATGGTCGCACGCGCTGACGCGAACCGCTCCGCACTTCGCGGGCGCGATGCTCCTAGGCCGCGATGCTCTTCAGCCCTGTTTCGGCGCTGATGCCGATCTTGCCCAGCGCCGCGACCAGCTCTGTCATCACCTTCTCGGAATCCTGCGCTTCGCCATCCTTCTTCTGGGTGGCCATGTAGCCCGCCAGGAAGCCTGGCTTGCCCAGGTATGCCAGGATGCGGCTACGGCCGCCTTCCACCAGCTTGCCTTCGGTGAAGATGCCGGTGGCGGCCAGCTTCAGCAGGGTCTGCGCCTTCTCGACATGGTTGGGAGTGCGGGCGTCGAGCGATTCGAACAGCTTGCCGCGGCTTTCCACCTGGCAGGCCAGCGCATCGAGCTTGTCGGAAATCTCGGCCTTGCTGACTTCGATAAAGCCGGAGCGCAACACGCGGGCCTGCAACTGCGCCAGCTTCTGCAGCCGCTGCAGCAGGGGCAGCTTGGCGTTGTTGAAGTGATTGTCGAAGACGGCCGATTGCAGCACCGGCAGCACGAAGGCGGCCAGGGCCCGCTTGTTTTCCACCCCGATGACGTTTTCTTCCACGAACATCAGGCGTTCGAACTTCTCGTCGGGCGTGCCGCCGTGCAGATAGGGCGCCAGCGTTTCCTGCGTCACCAGCCGCTTGGAACGCAGGGTGAAGGCGGCGATCAGGTCGTCATGGCCCATATGCTTGCCGATGCCCAGCACAACCCGGTTGGCGAGCTGGCGCAGCGCCTTCAACTCTTCCACCAGCGAGGCGGGGCAGAGGCGGCGATTGGCCTTGAATTCGGCGATGATGCGGTTGGCCACGGCGGTGCGCGCCTCGGGCAATTCGTCCTTGGCGAAGCTGGCGGCCAGGGCGGCCAGGCCATGGGCGGCGCCGCCCGCCGGCGTCACCATCTGCGGCTTGCCCAGGAACAGCTCCACCAGATTGGCCAGCGACTGCGCCAGCGTTTCGGTCGGGCCCATCAATTCGCGCAGCGCTGCTGATCCGGCCAGGATCTCGGCGATCACCGCGTCGATGGCCGACAGCAGTAGCTGGCGCGGCTTGTCCTCGGTGGGGGCATGCTCCATCAGCGCGATCAGGCGGAAGACTTTTTCATCCCAGCCCTTGGCGGGCTTGAGATAGCGCGCCACCGCGCCGTTGAAGACATAAGCCCCGTCGGCAGCGCCCGACAGCTTCACCGCCAGCGGCGCGAAATCCTGCGCCTGGGGTTCTGGAAACAGATTGACCCGCTCGTCGCGATAAACCTTCTGGATGGCCTTCTCGGTGAGTTCGTTCAGGCTCTTGACGATGGCCTGCACCGGCTGGCCGGTGTTGGCGGCCTGCGCCACCGCCACCTTCTGGATGGCGTGCTGAAAGACGCTGCCGGCGGCTTCCAGCTTTTCCAGCATGTCGCCGCGATGCAGCAGCTCGGTCACGGTGATGCGGCAACGCGAGAGAAAGTCGGCCAGCAACCGCGCGATGGTGCTGCGCGAATGATAGGAATAAAGATCGTCGGGCTTGAAGCAGGGCAGCGCATGCGGCGCGTCCTCGGCCTTGGGATCGACCTTCACCTGGTTGTGGCCATCCTCGAAAATCTTCAGCGAGAAATAATCGCCGGTGTCGTCGTTATAGGTTTCCTTGACCACCTTCGCGCCGGTGGCCTTTTCGGACTTCATCAGCTCCTGCGCCGTCTCGATGGCGCGCTCGCGCGACGACAGCACGCCGTGCATCGTCCAGCCGCCCTTGGCGCCGACGCGCTTGAAAAGCTCGTAATGAATTTGAGTTCCCATGGGGAAAGTTTGCAGCGCCCGCGCTTAAAACGCTGTTAAGCCTGGTTTTTCCCGCAAAGGGCGCAGCCCGGATCGCGCGGCACGGTGATCGTTCTGAACCGTGCGCTTAACGCTTCGTAAATCAGCAGCCGCCCGGCCAGGCCGATGCCGATGCCGGTGATTTCCTTCAGCACTTCCAGCGCCTGCAGCGAGCCCATCACGCCGGCTGCCGCCCCCAGCACGCCGGTCTCGGAGCAGTTGCCCACCGTGCCGGGCGCGGGCGGGGCGGGGAACAGGCAGCGATAGCAGGGCGAGATCCCATCATGCGCCTTCCAGGTGGCGAGCTGGCCGTCGAACTCGGTCACCGCCGCCGAGACCAGGGTCTTGGCTCCCGCGAAGGCGGTGTCGTGGACCAGGAAGCGGGTGGCGAAATTGTCCGAACCGTCGGCGATGATGTCATAGCCTGCGAACAGGGTGGCGGCATTGTCCGCCGTCAGCCGCACCGCATGCGCCGCGACCATGGTGCCGGGGTTGAGGGCGGCCAGCGCCTCTGCCCCGGTTTCGACCTTGGGCCGCCCCACATCCGCCGTGCGGTAGAGAATCTGGCGCTGCAGGTTCGACAGGCTGACTGTGTCATCGTCCACCAGCCCCAGCGTGCCGACGCCGGCAGCCGCGAGGTAGAGCGCCAGCGGGCTGCCCAGCCCGCCTGCCCCGATCACCAGCACTTTTGCGGCGCGGATGCGGGCCTGGCCCTGGCCGCCGATTTCCCGCAGCACCAGGTGGCGGGCATAGCGCTCCAGCTCGTCGTCACTCAGGCTCATGGCCTTCCATAGCATTGCGCAGCCGCCTTGCGATATCGATTGCAGCGCGCGTCGACTTAGTGATTGTTTTTGCAGCACAAATTGCGACAAGCACCGGCTGGTTCCAGCACGGCATCGCTGCTAAGGACGCTCCATGATCCGATCCCGGTCGGCGTAACAATTGGGGAGCCCACGCCATGAAGCCTTCCGTCCGTTTCAGCCTCGCCGCCGCCATGATGGCGCTGCTGGCCAGTCCGCCGCTTCTGGCCCAGCCCGCCGGTGCGCCCGCCGCGCCGGCAGCAGGCGCACCCGCCGCCGGCCGTGGCGGCGCTCCTGCCGAAACCTGGTGGAGCGAGAAGACCAAGCCCGCCCTCTATGCCGCGCCCAACAAGCCGCTGTGGAAGCTGTCCGACCTCAAGCGCATGCATGCCGGCCAGAACAACTGGCGCGAACCGATCCTCAAGAACCTGCAGCAGGAAGCCAGCTACAATTCCTCCGCGCCCGGCATCAAGGTGCCGCGCCGGATGAATTTCGACACCGAAATCCTGTTCGTGGTGATGGCGGGCGAGATGAAGTTCGAGATCGAAGGCCAGGAGACCTTCACCGCGACGCGCGGCTCGATCGTGCATGTGATGGAAAGCACCATCTATTCCTATGAAACAACGGGCGCGCAGAACGCGCTGTGGGTGGAGATCGGCCCGCTCGACTACCGCCTGGTCTATCCCGGTGCCGATCCCGCCCCGGTGGCGAAGGCGGGCAGCACCATGGTCAAAGTGGCGTTCGGCCATCGCCCGGGCGCCTATACCGCCCCCAACACGCCGCACTGGAACCTGTTCGCGGCGGTCGCCGCCTGCCAGCCGACCGGCGTGCGGGTCAATGGCGACCATGTCTATGGCAGCGCCATCAACGGCTACGCCGTTCCGAACGACCCGGAGAACAAGTGCCCGGCGGCCGGTGGCGGTCGTGGCGGCCGGGGCGGCGCAGCTGCGGACGCGGCACCCTTCAACCCCAACAGCGTCTTCGGGCACATGCACCCGGGCATGTCGGAATGGTGGATCGTCATGTCGGGCAAGATCGACGGCAAGTTCGAAGGCGTCGGCGTGATGCATGGCGAGGAAGGCGATGTTCTCAACGCAGCGACCAGCACCTGGCACCAGATGGAGTTTGTCGGTCCCGGTATGTCGACCCGCCTGGCCCTGTCGCCCTATCCGTTCAACAATATGAACAACACCGCCGGTCAGTAAGACCGCGCAGCATTGAAGGTTTAGAGTTCGGCCAGGTGGTGCAAAAGCATCGCCTGGCCGAACTGCTTTTTGGCGGCGGAAGATCTGCCGATCTTTCTGTCAATTCAATAACTTACCGCGCAGCATTTGCCGCGGCAAAATCACACTTTGCGATAGGCCCAGACCCGGGCGGGCGGGACGTTGGCCCAGACCATGGCGGCGCGGGTGACCTTGAAGCCCGGCGGCGCGGGCACCGACGGCTTCAGGCCATAGGAGAACTGGGCGAAGACGCCGCCCGGCAGCAGGCGCGCCGTGGCGGTTTCGATCAGGCGCTGGCGGTCCGGCATCGGGAAGTTCAGCAGCGGCAGGCCGGAGATGATCGCGGCATACGGCTCGGCATGGCCCAGCGTCTGTTCCAGGTTGAAGGCGTCGCCATGGATCACATTGACCCCGTGAAACCGGGTCTTCAGCAGCTGGCAAAGGTCGTGGTCATATTCGATGGCGGTGAGCTGGCTGGCGGGCACGCGCCCCAGGATTCCCTGGGTGAGGCTGCCGCTGCCGGGGCCCAGTTCCAGCACCGGACCATCGACCTGGATCTGCGCCGCCATGGCGCGGGCCAGGTGCGGACCCGACGGTGCGAAGGCGCCGACCTTCCGGGGCCGGGCAAGCAGGGCGCGGAAAAAGCGCAGATTGTCCTGCAGGGTGGTGGTATCGCTCATCGGGGTTCCTGGCGGATTCCTTGGGGGACTGATCCGGGTTTCCCGGACTTTAGCGATCAGGCGTCGCCTTTCCAGACGTCTTTCAGCCGGGCCATGAATCCTTCGGCCTCGGGGTGGCAACCGACGGGGCTCATGCCCTCGAATTCCCGCAGCAATTCCTTTTGCCGCTTGGAAAGCTTGACCGGGGTCTCGACCGCGATCTCCACATAAAGATCGCCCTTCTGGCCGGACCGCAGCACCGGCATGCCCCTGCCGCGCAGGCGGAACTGCCGCCCCGGCTGGGTGCCTTCGGGCACCGCCACCTTGGCGCGGCCGCCATCCAGGGTCGGAACCTCGATGGAACCGCCCAGCGCCGCCGTTACGAAGCTGACCGGGGCGCGGCAATGCAGGTCATGGCCGTCGCGCTGGAAGATGGGATGCTCCTGCAGCGACAGGAAAATATAGAGGTCGCCATTGGGGCCGCCATTGGCGCCCGCCGCGCCTTCGCCCGACAGGCGAATGCGCTGGCCTTCCTCGACCCCGGGCGGGACATCGACCGACAGGGTGCGTTCCTTCTGCACCACGCCCGCGCCGCGGCAGGTCTTGCAGGGATTGCGAATGATGCGGCCGCTGCCGCGGCAGGAACCGCAGCTGCGCTCGATGGAGAAGAAGCCCTGGGTGGCGCGCACCTTGCCGTGGCCGTTGCAGGTCGGGCAGGTCTCCGGCGACGAGCCGGGCTCGGCGCCCGCGCCGCCGCAAGGCTCGCAGGCGACCTGCGTGGGAATCTTGATCTCGGCGGCGCGGCCCGCATAGGCCTCTTCCAGCGAGATGGCGAGATCGTAGCGCAGATCCTGGCCGCGATTGCTGCGCTTGGCGCCGCGTCCGCCGCCCATCATCTGGCTGAAGATATCTTCGAAGACATCGCCGAAGCCGCCGGCGAAATCGCCGAACGGGCTGCCGCCTGCCTGGCCGCGCCCCATGCTGCCGTCGAAAGCGCCATGGCCAAAGCGGTCATAGGCGGCGCGCTTCTGATCGTCCTTCAGGACGTCATAGGCCTCGTTGATTTCCTTGAATTTGGTTTCGGCGTTGGCGTCGCCGGGATTCTTGTCGGGATGAAACTGCATCGCCAGCTTGCGATAGGCCGACTTCAGGACCGAGCCATCGGCGCCCTTGGCGACTTCCAGAGCCTCGTAATAGCAACGCTTCGCCGACATGCCCCGATACTCTACTCACCCGCCCCGTGGAAAACGAACGGCCCCCGCGTTTCACCGCGAGGGCCGATAAGACTTACTTCTTGGCGTCGTCGACTTCCTCGAAGTCGGCATCTACGACGTTGTCTTCGGCGGGCCCACTTCCATTCTTGTCAGCGCCATCGGCCGCAGCGTCCGCCGCCGCGCCTGCGAATTGCTGCGCCTTGTACATCGCCTCGCCCAGCTTCATCGAAGCCTGCGCCAGGGTGTTGGTCTTTTCCTTGATGGCCTCGACATCGTCATTCTTCAGCGCGTCCTTCAACGCGGCGGTTGCAGCCTCGATGGCGGTCTTTTCTTCCGGTCCGACCTTGTCGGCATGCTCGGACATCGCCTTCTCGGTAGAATGCACCAGCGCATCGCCCTGGTTGCGGGCTTCGACCAGCGCCTTGCGCTTTTCGTCTTCCGCCTTGTTGGCTTCCGCGTCCTTGACCATCTTCTGAATGTCGGCGTCGGAAAGACCGCCCGAAGCCTGGATGCGGATCTGCTGCTCCTTGTTGGTGGCCTTGTCCTTGGCGGTGACGCTGACAATGCCGTTGGCGTCGATGTCGAAGGTGACCTCGATCTGCGGCACGCCGCGCGGCGCGGGCGGAATGCCCTGCAGGTCGAAGCGGCCAAGACTCTTGTTGTCGGCGGCCATCTCGCGCTCGCCCTGGAAGACGTTGATCGTCACTGCGCCCTGATTGTCTTCTGCGGTCGAGAAGATGTTGCTCTTCTTGGTCGGGATGGTCGTGTTGCGGTCGATCAGGCGGGTGAAGACGCCGCCCAGCGTCTCGATGCCCAGCGACAGCGGGGTGACGTCGAGCAGCAGCACGTCCTTGACTTCGCCGGCCAGCACGCCGCCCTGGATGGCGGCGCCGATGGCGACGACTTCATCCGGGTTGACGCCCTTGTGCGGCTCCTTGCCGCCGAAGATCGCCTTCACCGCTTCCTGCACCTTGGGCATGCGGGTCATGCCGCCGACGAGAATGACTTCGTCGATCTGCGCGGCGGTGACGCCGGCATCCTTCAAGGCCTGCTTCACCGGCCCGACGGTCTTCTGGATCAGGTCTTCGACCAGCGATTCCAGCTTGGCGCGGGTGATTTTGATGGTGAGATGCTTGGGGCCCGAAGCATCCGCCGTGATGAAGGGCAGGTTCACTTCGGTCTGCTGCGCGCTCGACAATTCGATCTTGGCTTTTTCGGCGGCGTCCTTCAGACGCTGCAGGGCAAGGCGGTCGGAGCGCAGGTCGATCCCGTTCTCCTTCTTGAATTCGTCGGCCAGGAAGTTGACCACCCGCTGGTCGAAGTCTTCGCCGCCAAGGAAGGTGTCGCCATTGGTGGACTTCACCTCGAAGACGCCGTCGCCGATTTCCAGCACCGAGACGTCGAAGGTGCCGCCGCCAAGGTCATAGACCGCAATGGTGCCGGCCGACTTCTTGTCCAGGCCATAGGCCAGCGCGGCGGCGGTGGGCTCGTTGATGATGCGCAAGACTTCCAGGCCCGCGATGCGGCCGGCATCCTTGGTCGCCTGGCGCTGGGCGTCGTTGAAATAGGCGGGCACGGTGATGACGGCCTGCGTCACCTTCTCGCCCAGATGGGCCTCGGCGGTTTCCTTCATCTTGATGAGGGTGAAGGCGCTGATTTCGGACGGGCTGTACTTCTTCTCGCGGCCCTCGACCCAGGCATCGCCATTGTCGCCGGCGACGATCTTGTACGGGACCATGCCGATGTCCTTCTTGGTCATCGGGTCATCGAAGCGGCGACCGATCAGGCGCTTGATGGCGAAGAAGGTGTGCTCGGGATTGGTGACGCCCTGGCGCTTGGCGGGCTGGCCGACCAGGCGCTCGCTGTCGGGCGCGAAGGCGACGATGGAGGGGGTGGTGCGGGCGCCTTCCGCATTCTCGATCACCTTCGGCGCGGCGCCTTCCATGACGGCGACGCAGGAATTGGTGGTGCCCAGATCGATACCGATGACTTTAGCCATTACGCGTGTTCCTTCTAACGGGCATGAGACCAAAGCCCTTGCGGCGTCTTCGGATCATCCCATTGATATTCTTGACAAAATCAGCGCGAGGACAAAGCCCATGCTGACCCATCGGGGTATATAGGGAGGGGGTCGGTAGCGTGCAACCCCGGGATGCGAATCACCGTGCCAAGGCGAGGATTTTTGGCCGCCGGGCATGAGCGACGAGCGACGAACCCGGCGGGCAAAAAGACCGCCTTAGTTCAGCTGCCAGATCGCGAAGTTCAGGGCGAAGGCAAAGCTCACCCACGCCAGATAGGGCAGCATCAAAAGGCCCGCGATGCGGTCCTTGCGCCAGAACAGCACCGCCGTCACGGCAATGGCCAGCCACAGCGCCGCCATCTCCACCAGCGCCAGGAAGAGCAAGTGCAGGGAGAAGAAGATCGCGCTCCAGAAGAAGTTGAGCGTCAGCTGGATCATCCAGGCCCACATTTCCGGGGCCTTGGTGCCGGTGATCTTCCACACCCGCCAGGCCGCCACCGCCATCATGACGTACAGCGTGGTCCAGGCCGGGGCGAAGACCCAGTTGGGCGGGTTGAAGCTGGGCTTGGCCAGCCCGGCATACCAGGTGGGGATGTTGGGCTCGGTGAAGAAGGTGCCCGCCGCCCCCACCAGGAGGGTGAGGAGGATGAAGGCCAGCAGAGGCCGGTTCTTTCCGGGTTCGGCTTCGCGGTCAAAAAGCATGGATCACCATAGATTTGCTCAACATTACAGGGAATTTAAGAATCAGGTGCAAGGGTGTCGAAAACCCCAACAATAAGGGGGAGCTGGGAAGATACGCATGGAACGCCTGAGGGGATTTGCCGGACGCATGCTGTAGCCCCTGCTGGGCTATCGGCCGCAGCGGGTCGATGCCGCCACCTGGGACCGGGAATATAACAGTGGGGCCTGGGACTATCTGGGCGGCATCGAGAATGTCGCGGGCCTGGCCTCGGTGATGGGCTACTGCCAGCACCTGGCCCCCGCCACCATCCTGGATGCGGGCTGCGGCGAAGGTCTGCTGGCCGCCAAGCTGCGGCTGCTCGACTATGAACGGTATCTCGGCCTCGACATTTCCGCCGCGGCCATCGCGCGGGCGAATGACAATCTGGGCGACAGCCGCACCGGCTTCGAAGTGACCGACCTGCACAGCTTCGAAAGCCCCGACCGCTTCGACACCATCATCTTCAACCAGAGCCTCTACTACCTCACGGATCCCGCCGCCGTGCTGGCGCGCTACGCCGCCATGCTGGAGCCGGGCGGCCATGTCATCATCTCCATGGCCGACAGCCCCCGCACCCGCGCGCTGTGGCCGCTGGTGGAACAGGTGCTGAAGACCCTGGACATGATGGACACCCGCCAGGGGCATGGTCGCGTGATTACGAAGCTTCTCGTGCCGCGCTAGCCTCAGCAGAAGTTGGAATATCGGACTTTGGCAGATTGCCGGGATTCAGAGGAGAAAGCTACTATCTCGCTATGGCGCAGAAACCATTTAAAGAGCAACTACGACTGGGCATCCTCGCGATGGCAGCAGGCCTAACTCTATTTCTTGCTCCTCCAACTCTTTTTTTGGCCTTTGGCAGTTCGTTGTAGGAGGCGTTCTTTCTTTCGTTGGTGCGCTCCATATTGCCAACACTTTTGGTTCAAGAGACGCACCAAAGCCTAAAGTAGCCGTCGGTTACTGTGCCGCGTGATCCGCCAGCACCGAAGCGATGGCGGCGGTGAGATTCTTGGCATAGCCGATGTCGAGGAATTCGTTCGGGCCATGCGCGTTGGAATGCGGCCCCAGCACGCCGGTGATGACGAATTGCGTCTCCGGAAACCTGCGCCCCAGCATGCCCATGAAGGGAATCGAGCCGCCTTCGCCTTGCGCCGCCATCGGTTTGCCAAAAGCGGCCTGGCTGGCCTTCTCCAGTGAAGCGGCCAGCCACGGGGCGAGGGTGGGCGCGTTCCAGCCATTGTCGCCGCGCGGCGCTTCGAACGTCACGTGTGCTCCATAAGGCGGCTGCGCTTCCAGTATCGACTTCACCGCCAGGCGCGCCGCTTCGGCATCGCCGCTGGGCGGAACACGGATGGAAAGCTTCAGCGTGGTGAAGGGCAACAGCACATTGCCGCCATTGGCAGGTGCGGGATAACCGTCCACCGCCGTGATCGCCAGTTGCGCCTTCCAGGTTTTCTGGAGAATGGCGTCTTCGTTGCTGCCTGCCATCGCCTGTGTGCCGCCCGCAAACGGCAGCTCGGTGATGACGGCATCGCCCAGGATCACCGCTGCCGCGCGCGCCTGCGCCACGCGATCTTCCGGAATCGCCACCTGCAATTGCGGCACGGTGATCTCGCCGGTTTCGATATTCTCGATCCGTGACAGCAATTGCCGCGCGATGCGGAACGAGGATGGCACAATGCCGCTGGCCGCGCCGCTATGCACGCCTTCGTCCAGCACCCGCACCGTCAGGGTGCCGATCACCATGCCGCGCAAGCTGGTGGTGAGCCACAATTGCTCGTAATTGCCGCAGCCCGAATCCAGGCACACCACCAGGTCGGGCGTGCCGATGCGGTCCGAGAAATGCGCGATATAGGCGGGCAGGTCGGGCGAACCGGATTCCTCGCTTGCTTCAATGATGATGACGGTGCGCGAATGGGCGATGCCTTGCTCTTTCAGCGCCAGCAGCGCCGACAGCGCCGCGAACAGGGCATAGCCATCATCGGCGCCGCCGCGTCCGTACAACCGCCCATCCTTGATGACCGGCTCCCATGGACCAGTCGTCCAGCCCGCCATTTCCGGCTGCTTGTCGAGATGGCCATACATCAGCACAGTGGCTTCATTTTTGGTCGCTCCGGCTCGCGCCGACGCCCCTGCCGTGCCGGGCACTTCGATGAAGATCAGCGGCGTGCGGCCCGGCAGGCGCGTCACGTCCAGCATCGCGCCGTCGAACGCCGTCAGCTTTTCGCGCGCCCAGGCTGCGAACATTTCCACAGCGCGGTCCATGTGACCATTCGCTTCCCAGGCGGGATCGAAAGCGGGACTCTTGTTGGGAATGCGGATGTATTCGGACAGGGTGGGGACGATCTCGCTGTCCCACAATGTCGCGATGCTGTCCGATGCCTGTTTCTGATTCATTACCTGGTGTCCCGATTCCGAAATTCGTCAGTGCCTGATATCAAGACTATTCGCGAATTTCGGAATCGAAAGGACACCAGGATTAAATTATGGCTAATGCCGTTCCGGTTCCGAAGTTCGCGCGCGAACTTGATATCAAGGCCTGTCGAACTTCGGAATCGCGGCATTAGCGGTTGATATCATAGGCCGCGACCAGGGCGGCATTGTAGATTTCGCTCATCTTGGCGCCCAGCGGCGCGATCTGCACCGGCTTTTCCAGCCCCACCAGCAGGGGGCCCATCACCGAGGCCTGCCCCATCTGCTGCAACAGCTTGGTGGAGATGGAAGCGGAATGGATCGCCGGCATGATCAGGACATTGGCGGCGTCGGTGATGCGGGCGAAGGGATAGAGCGCCAGCTTGTCCTTATCCAGCGCCACGTCGATCGCCATTTCGCCGTCATACTCGAAATCGACGCCGCGCGATTCCAGGATCTGCACCGCTTCGATGATGCGCTCGCTGCGGGGAAAGCCGAAGGTGGACGAGGCCAGCAGCGCCACGCGCGGCGTCAGGCCCAGACGGCGGGCGGCGGCCGCCGCCTGCACGGCGATGTCGGCCAATTGCTCGGAGGTCGGCATTTCGGTGACGGAGGTATCGGCCACCAGCACGACGCGGCCCTTGGCGAAAATCGCCTGCAGGCCGATGGGGCGCTTGCCCGGCGGCGGGTCCAGCACGGTGCGCACATCCGCCAGCGCCTGGGCATAGTTGCGGGTGACGCCTGTCACCATGGCGTCGGCATCGCCCGCCTTCAGCATGGAGGCGGTATAGATGTTGCGGTCATTGTTCACCATGCGCACGGCATCGCGGTAGAGCCCGCCGCGGCGCTGGATGCGCTGGTAGAGCGCCTCGGTATAGGCGGCGGATTCCGCCGCCGAACGCGGCACGCGGATTTCCAGCAGAATCTCATCCAGCCCGGCGCGCTGCATGCCCGCCTTGATGACTTCGACGCGGCCCACCAGAATCGCGTTGCCCAGGCCGGAGTTCTGGAAGGCCGCCGCGGCGCGGATGACACCGTCCTCCTCGCCTTCGGCGAACACCACCCGCTTCGGCGCGCTGCGCACCGCGTTGGTCACCATCTGGAACAGGCCCGCACTGGGATCGAGGCGGGCGGACAATTCATAGGCATAGGCGGCCAGATCGGCGATCGGCTTCTTGGCGACGCCGCTTTCCATCGCCGCCTTGGCGACGGCGGCGGACACGCGGCTGATCGGCGCGGGTCGAACGGCACGGGAATGATGTAGTCGGGACCATAGGCCGGGCGCGCGCCGCGATAGGCGGCGGCGACTTCATCGGGCACATCCTCGCGCGCCAGGGCGGCGATGGCGTGGGCGGCGGCGATCTTCATTTCTTCATTGATGGTGGTGGCGCGCACATCCAGCGCGCCACGGAAGATGTAGGGAAAGCCCAACACATTGTTGACCTGGTTGGGATAGTCGCTGCGGCCGGTCGCGATGATGACATCGCCGCGCACCGCCTTGGCATCGTCGGGCAGGATTTCCGGATCGGGATTGGCCATGGCGAAGACGATGGGATTGGCGGCCATGCTGCGCAGCATGTCATCCGTCAGCGCGCCCTTGGCCGACAACCCCAGGAAAACATCGCAGCCCACCATGGCGTCATCCAGGCAGCGTGCCTTGGTCTCCACCGCATGGGCCGACTTCCACTGATTCATACCCTCGGTGCGGCCGCGATAGACCACGCCCTTGGTGTCGCAGAGAATGACATTCTCCGACCGCACGCCCATCGATTTGAGCAGCTCGATACAGGCGATGCCCGCCGCGCCCGCGCCATTGGTCACCACTTTTATAGCGTCCAGCTTGCGGCCGGTGAGGTGACAGGCATTGATGACGCCCGCCGCCGAAATGATGGCGGTGCCATGCTGGTCGCCATGGAACACCGGAATGTCCATCAACTCGCGCAGGCGCTGCTCGATGATGAAACAGTCGGGGGCCTTGATGTCTTCCAGGTTGATGCCGCCGAAGCTGGGGCCCAGATAGCGCACCGCGTTGATGAACTGGTCGACGTCCTTGGTGTCCACTTCCAGGTCGATGGAATTGACGTCGGCAAAGCGCTTGAACAGGACGCTCTTGCCTTCCATCACCGGCTTGCTCGCCAGCGCCCCCAGATCGCCCAGCCCCAGAATGGCGGTGCCGTTGGAGATGACGGCCACCAGATTGCCGCGCGTGGTGTAGTCCCAGGCCAGCTCCGGATTTTCGGCGATGGCCCGCACCAGCACGGCGACGCCGGGGGAATAGGCCAGCGCCAGGTCGCGCTGGGTCGCCATCGGCTTGGTGGGGACGATTTCCAGCTTGCCGGGCTTGGCGCCGGCATGGAACGCCAGGGCCTCCTCGTCAGTGAATGAAGGGCGTTTCGACAACGCTTTCAAACCTTCCCAAAGGCATCCACAGGCTAGCAGGGGAAGCGGGCGGGCGGGCAAAAAAACGCTCTGCTATGATGTCCGCATGAGCGAAATGCTGCAAGAAAACGATATCTCTGCCGCTGACGGCATGACGCCGATGATGGCGCAGTATCTGTCGCTCAAGTCGGCGCATCCCGACTATCTGCTGTTCTACCGCATGGGCGATTTCTACGAGCTGTTCTTTGCGGACGCGGCAAAGGCCGCCGAGGCGCTGGACATCGCCCTGACAAAACGCGGCAAGCATCTGGGCGAAGACATTCCCATGTGCGGCGTGCCGGTGCACAGCGCCGAAGCCTATCTGGAAAAGCTGATCCGCAGCGGTCATCGCGTCGCGGTGTGCGAACAGATCGAAGACCCCGCCGAAGCAAAGAAGCGCGGCAGCAAATCGGTGGTGAAGCGCGATGTGGTGCGTCTGGTAACGCCGGGCACGCTGACCGAGGATGCGCTGCTGGAAGCCCGCGCCTCCAACATTCTCGCCGCGCTGGGCCGCAGCGGCAACAGTTTCGCGCTGGCCGCCGCCGACATGTCCACCGGTCGCTTCGAAGTCACCGCCGTGGCTGAGGACGAGGTCGCCGCCGAACTGGCGCGCTTAAGTCCCAAGGAATTGCTGCTGCCCGATGCGCTGGTCAGCCATGAAGGGTTCAAGCCCCTGTTCGCGGCGCTGAAGATCGCGCTGTCGCCGCTGCCCGCCTCGCGCTTCGATTCCGATGCCGGGGCGCGGGCGCTGCAAGGGCATTACGGACTGTTGTCGCTCGATGGCCTGGGCTCGTTCGCGCGCGCCGAATTGTCGGCGGCGGGCGCGCTGATCGCTTACATCGATCTGACGCAAAAAGGCCGCAAGGTGGCGCTGCGGCGGCTGGCCAAGGTGCAGCCGGCGCAATTCGTCGGCATCGACGCGGCGACACGGCGCAATCTCGAACTCGACCAGACCCTGTCGGGGTCGCGGGGCGGTTCGCTGCTGGCGACGATAGACCGCACCGTGACGGCATCGGGCGCGCGGCTGCTGGCGTCGCGACTGGCCGCGCCCCTGACCGACATCGCCATGATCGCATCGCGGCAGGATGCGGTGGAAGGGTTCGCCGCGGATTCCGACCAGCGGCGCAAGGCGCGCGAACATTTGCGGTGCCTGCCCGACATGGCCCGCGCCCTGGCGCGCCTTTCGGTGGGGCGCGGTGGGCCGCGCGACCTGGGCAATCTGCGCGATGGCGTGAAGGCGGCGCGGCGGTTGCGCGACGACATGAGAGACTTGCGCGGCGAGGCGGCGGATGCGCATGCCGCACTGACGCAAGGCATCGCCGACCTGTCGCAATTGTCGGATCGCCTGTCCTTCCTGCTGGTGGAAGAACCGCCTTATCTTTCCCGCGATGGCGGCTTCATCGTCGCCGGCGCGCATGCGCCGCTGGACGAGCTGCGGGCGCTGCGCGACGAATCCCGCCGCGTCATCGCCCTGCTGGAAGGAAAATACAAAACCGAATCCGGCGTTAGCCAGTTGCGCATCAAGCATAATGGTGTGCTGGGCTATTTCATCGAAGTGGCGCAGCAGCACGCTGACAAACTGATGGCAAATAAAGACCTGTTCCGCCATCGCCAGACCATGGCGGGGGCGGTGCGTTTCTCCACCGACGAACTCGCGGGCCTGGCCGCGCGCATCGCCGAAGCCGCCGAAAGCGCCCTGGCGCTGGAAACCGCTTTGTTCATCGAAATGTGCGAATTGGCGCTGGCCCATGCCGAGCCCATCGCGGCAGCGGCGGATGCCCTGTCGGTGATCGACGTCGCGACCAGCCTGGGCGAACTGGCGGTGGCGCAGCGTTACGCGCGCCCGAAGGTGGATGACAGCCTCGCCTTCCACATCACCCGTGGCCGCCATCCCGTGGTGGAAGCGGCGCTGGCGGCCCAACATGCCGGGCCTTTCGTCGCCAATGATTGCGACTTGTCTCCAGAGGCGCGTGGGCGTTTGTGGTTGCTGACCGGCCCCAACATGGCGGGCAAATCCACCTTCCTGCGCCAGAACGCCATCATCGCGCTGCTGGCGCAGATGGGCAGCTTCGTTCCCGCCGAAGCGGCGCATATCGGCGTCATCGACCGGCTCTTTTCCCGCGTCGGCGCGGGCGATGATCTGGCGGCGGGGCGCAGCACCTTCATGGTTGAAATGGTGGAGACGGCGGCGATCCTGAATCAAGCGACGCAGCGTTCGCTGGTCATTCTCGACGAGATCGGGCGCGGCACCGCCACCTATGACGGCCTCGCCATCGCCTGGGCGGCGGCGGAGCATCTCTACGAAGCCAACCGCAGCCGCGCCCTGTTCGCCACGCATTATCATGAGCTGGTGGCGCTGTGCGAAAGGCTGGACAAGGCCGCCTGCGTCACCATGAAGGTGAAGGAATGGAACGACAGCATCGTGTTCCTGCATGAAGTGGCGGCAGGCGCAGCGGACCGCTCCTATGGCATCCATGTCGCCAAGCTGGCGGGTCTTCCTGCCGCCGTGGTGCATCGCGCGGAAGCCGTGCTTGCTGCGCTGGAGGAAGGCCGCGAAGGCCACAAGCCGCTGGCGCGGATCGACGAGCTGCCGCTGTTCTCCGCCTCCGCCGCGCCGCCGCCCAAGACCAGCGCGGTGGAAGAGGCGCTGAAATCGGTGGAGCCGGATTCGCTGTCGCCGAAAGAGGCGCTGGAGATTCTCTACGCGCTGAAGAAGAAGCTGCCTTAAAGCGCCTTGCGGAAATACACCACACGCTCGGTCTCCGCGAAGCCGATGGCCTGGTGCAATGCGTGGCTCTGCGTGTTTTCCAGCAGCGCATCCGACGTCAGTTCGGTCAGGCCGCGTTCTTTCGCCCACACCGCCACGCGCGCCACCAGCGCCCGCGCCACGCCCTGGCGGCGGTGCGCCTCCACCACGAACAGACCTTCGACAAAGGCCACGGGCGAGGTTTCGCAGCCATTGACGTAATCGTGCCGTATCATCACTTCGACAAAGCCGATGGCGGCGCCGCCAGCGTCGCGGACGATGAAATTGGCCGCGTCCGGGTCGGCCAGCACCCGGTCCAGATCGCCCGCCAGATTCTCCGCCTCGTCGGGCCACAGCAGCAGCCGCAGCGCCAGCCATTCGGGCTTCATCGCCGCATTGATCGGTTCGATCCGCATCTGTTGCCCCGCCATTCTCTCCATGGCCGGCCTTGACCCGACCATCCAACTTTCCATCATGCGGCCCGAAGTTTGATGGGCGGGTCAAGCCCGCCCATGGTGAGGGAAGCGGGGGAATGGTAATGTTGTACCCATGTCCAGTCCCGCAGCCCGCGCGCCCCGCAAATTCCTGGTCGTCATCGACCGGACACCGGAATGCGCCGTCGCGCTGCGCTTCGCCACCCGCCGCGCCCAGCATACCGGCGGCCGCGTCACCCTGTTGTGCGCCGCCGTGCCGCCCGACTTCCAGCAATGGCGGGGGGTGGAGGAGATCATGAAGGACGAGGCCCATGCCGAAGCCGAGGGCCTGCTCTATGCCGCCGCCAAGACGGTGAACGACCTGTCGGGCATCCTGCCGGAACTGGTGACCCCCTATGGCGAGATCACCGCCTGCCTCGGAAAGATCCTGAAAGAAGACAAGGACATCTCGATCCTGGTGCTGGCCTCGGGCGCGGGCAAGGAGGGGCCGGGCCCGCTGGTCTCCCTGTTCGGATCGGCGGTGCAGTCCATCCCGGTGACGATTGTTCCTGGCAACTTCACCGACGCCCAAATTGACGCGCTCGCCTGACAGACGGATAATCGGCCCATGGGCAACGCCGTCATCATCATCGCCATCTTCGCCGTTTTCGTCGTCCTCTGCCTGGGTCTCTACACCCTGTGGAAGGGTGGCGAGACCGCCGCCACCTGGTCGAACAAACTGATGCGAATCCGGGTGCTGGCCCAGTTCGTGGCCATCGTCCTGATCATGATCGTGCTCTGGGCCTCGCAAAGCGGGCAGCCCTGATCCGCAGCTGCCCGGCTTGCTGTCCCCAGCCCCGACTTATATGTAAGCGCTCTTCAGGGCGGCCCGCCCGCTACCACCCGAGAGGGGGGAGGGGGGTACCCGGAAAAGTGCGAAACGAATGGGGAGACTTTCCGTTTCTCTCCAATGGGTTAGGTCATGGCCAAGACGCTCTACGACAAGATCTGGGACGCGCATCTGGTGCAGGAGAAGCCGGGCGAGACTCCGATCCTCTACATCGACCGCCACCTGATCCATGAAGTGACCAGCCCCCAGGCCTTTGAAGGCCTGCGCAATGCCGGCCGCAAGGTCCGCCGCCCGGAGCTGACCCTGGCCGTGGCCGACCACAATGTGCCGACCAAGGACCGCGACCAGGGCATCACCGATCCCGAAAGCCGCGAGCAGGTCGCCACCCTGGCCCGCAACACCGCCGAATTCGGCGTCGAATATTTCACCATGGACGATGAGCGCGCCGGCATCGTGCACATCATCGGGCCGGAGCAGGGCTGGACCCTGCCGGGCACCACCATCGTCTGCGGCGACAGCCACACTTCCACCCATGGCGCCTTCGGCGCGCTGGCCTTCGGCATCGGCACATCCGATGTCGAACACGTGCTGGCGACCCAGACCCTGCTGATGCCCAAGTCGAAGAACATGCGCATCAACGTGGGCGGCAAGCTGCCCGATGGCGTCACCGCCAAGGATATCGCGCTGGCCGTTATCGCCAAGATCGGCACCGCCGGCGGGACAGGCTATGTCATCGAATATGCCGGCGACGCCGTGCGCGCCTTGTCGATGGAAGGGCGCATGACGCTGTGCAACCTGACCATCGAAGGCGGCGCCCGCGCCGGGCTCATCGCCGTCGATGACACCACGATCAACTACATTAAGGGCCGCCCGCGCGCGCCCAAGGCCGCCGCGTTCGAACATGCCGTGCATTACTGGAAAACGCTGCAAAGCGACGCCGACGCGAAGTTCGATGTCGAAGTGTCGCTGGATGCGCGCGACATCGTGCCGATGGTGACCTGGGGCACGTCGCCGGAACAGGGCCTGCCCATCACCGGCAACGTGCCGGATCCCGCCAAGATGGCCGACGAGCATCAGCGCGCCGCCGCGCAGCGCGCTCTCGACTATATGGGCATCACCGCCAACATGAAGCTCACCGACATCAAGGTGGATCATGTCTTCATCGGCTCCTGCACCAATGGCCGCATCGAAGATCTGCGCGCCGCCGCCGAAATCGCCAAGGGCCGCAAGGTCTCGCCCGGCGTGCAAGCCATCGTCGTGCCGGGCTCCGGGCTGGTGAAGAACCAGGCCGAGGAAGAAGGCCTGGACAAGATCTTCCTGGAAGCGGGCTTTGAGTGGCGCGATCCGGGCTGCTCCATGTGCCTGGCGATGAACGCCGACAAGCTGAAGGAAGGCGAACGTTGCGCCTCGACGAGCAACCGCAACTTCGAAGGCCGCCAGGGCCGTGGTGGCCGCACGCATCTGGTCTCGCCCGCGATGGCGGCGGCGGCGGCGGTGACCGGCCGCCTCACCGACGTTCGGACGCTTTAAAAGAAGCTGACCGGATCGACATCCACCGCGACGCGCACCGCGCCGGGAGTTTTCACCCGCGCCAGCCAGGCGCGCATATACGCCTGCACATCGACGCCGCGCGCCGCTTGCACCAGCAGGCGTTCGCGCGTCTGGCCCCGCAACAGGGCATAGAAGGCGGGCGTCGGGCCCCACACCTTCACATCTTTTGCGGCGGGCGCTGTCTTCGCCAGTTCGCGCGCCATGGATCGCACCGCATCGCCGTCATGGCCGGAGACGATGATCGCCGCCAGCCGTCCAAACGGCGGTGCGGCAGCAGCTTCGCGGAACATGCGCTCCTGTTCGTAAAAGCCATCGCGGTCGCCCGATGCCAGCGCCTGCATCACCGCATCATCGGGATTGCGGGTCTGCAACAGCACCGTGCCGGGCCTTTCGGCGCGCCCGGCGCGGCCCGAGACCTGGTGCAAAAGCTGGAAGGTGCGCTCGCGTGCCCGCACATCGCCGTCCGATCCGCCCAAATCGGCATCGATTACGCCCACCAGGGTGAGATGCGGAAAATGATGCCCCTTGGCGACGATCTGGGTGCCAATCAGCACATCGATCTCGCGCTTGGCAAAAGCGCGCAACGGGCCCTGCACTTCCAGCGGGCCGTTGCTGGCTTGCGTCTGAACCGTGTCGGAGGAAGCGATGGCATAGCGCGCGTTGGGGAAGAACGACGCGAATTCTTCCGCCACCCGCTCCACGCCGGGGCCGCAGGCTATCAGCGCGCCGCTTTCATGGCATTCGGGGCATTCGGATGGCGCCGCGATCTCATAACCGCACTGGTGACAGGCGAGGCGGCGGCGATATTTGTGTTCCACCAGCCAGGTGGCGCAGGAGGGGCAGGTGAGCTTGTGGCCGCAGGCTTCGCACAGGGTTAGCGGGGCATAGCCGCGCCGGTTGAGGAACAGCATCGCCTGCTCGCCCGCCGCCAGCGTTTCCGCGATGGCGCGGCGCAGCGGCGGCGACAGCCATTGCGATTTAACGACCGCGTCTACCGGATCGCGTTCCTGGCGTAGGTCGATCAATTTAACGCTAGGCAGTTCGGCGACGCCATGCCGCCGCGCCAGCACATGATGGGCGTAACGCCCGCTGGTGGCGTTGACGAAACTTTCCAGCGACGGCGTCGCGCTCGCCAGCACGGCGGCCGCGCCTTCGATCCGCGCCCGCACCACCGCCATGTCGCGGGCGTGATAAAGCGCCCCTTCCTGCTGCTTGAAGGCCTGTTCGTGTTCCTCGTCCACGATAATCAAGCCCAACTCGCCGAAGGGCAGGAACAGGGCCGATCGCGCGCCCACCACCACGCGCGCCTCGCCCTTCAGCACGGCGCGATAGACGCGGCGGCGTTCCTTCTGGGAAAGATCGCTGTGCCATTCGGCAGGCCGCACCCCGAAGCGGGCGGTGAAGCGTTCCAGGAACTGCGCCGTCAGCGCGATTTCCGGCAGCAGGATCAGCGCCTGCCGGCCTTGCCGCAACGCCTCCGCCACCGCTTCGAAATAGACTTCGGTCTTGCCCGAACCGGTGACGCCATCCAGCAGATGCGCCGAAAAACTTTGCGCCGCCACCGCGTCGCGCAAGGCGGACGCGGCGCGGGCCTGGTCGCCGCTCAGTTCTACAACGGCATAATCCGGGTCGGGCGGCGTGAAGGTGGCAAACTCCGGCAGCGTCGTCGCCATCAGCGCGCCCGACGCGATCAACCCACGCACCACCGCGGGTGACACATTGGCATCCTCCGCCAGGCCGGTGACGGAGCGCGCCAGGCCATCGCCCGCAATCCGCAGCGCCCGCAGCCTCGCCTCCGACATTCGCGGCGGCGTCACCTCGCCTTTGACATACGCCGTGCGCCGCGCTTCCGGCTCGAACGCGCCGCGCGAACGCAGCGCCATCGCCAGGATCGCGCCCGGCGGCGACAGTGTGTAAGCCGCCACCCAATCGATGAAGTCGCAAAGCTTTTCGGGCAAGGCAGCGCCGCCATCCAGCGCCTGCGCGATCTTCAACCGATTGTCACCGACGGTGCCTTCGGCCTCGCCCCACACCACACCCAGCATTTCGCTGGAACCCAGCGGCGCCACCACCAGGCTGCCGCGCGGCAGCGCCGTTTCCAGCTTGTAGTCGTAAGCACCGGCCAGCGGGCGCGGCAGCAACACGCCCGCGCGAGGCTTGGCCGGCAACGCGATTTCGCTGGGCTGCGGTTTGGGGAAAGGCCGTCGCATGGGCTACAATTCGTCACGACGCGCAGCGAGGGTCAAACAAAATATGAAGATTTTTCTCGACACCGCCGATGTGGCGGAAATCCGCGAATTTGCCGCGTCCGGCCTGGTGGACGGCGTCACCACCAACCCGTCGCTGGCGGCCAAGACCGGCCGCGACTATGTCGAAGTGCTGACGGAAATCTGCGCCCTGATTCCCGGCTCGGTCAGCGCCGAAGTGCTGGCCACCGACTATGACGGCATGATGGAGCAGGCCAAGGCCGTCACCAGGATCGCCAAGAACATCACCGTGAAGGTGCCGCTGACCTGGGACGGGCTGAAGGCGTGCAAAGCGTTGTCCGACCAGGGCGCCATGGTCAACGTCACGCTCTGCTTCTCGGCGGTGCAGGCGATGATGGCGGCCAAGGCGGGCGCGAGTTTCGTCTCGCCCTTCATCGGGCGGCTGGACGATGTCGGCGAGGACGGCATGATGCTGATCCGCGACATCCGCACCATCTACGACAATTACGGTTTCAAGACCGAGATTCTCGCCGCTTCGATTCGCGGCGTGAATCCGGTGCTGCAATCGGCGCTGGCGGGGGCCGATGTCGCCACCATTCCCACCGACGTTTTCAAGAAACTGCTCAGTCATCCCCTGACCGAAAAGGGTCTGGCCGCCTTCATCGCCGACGCCAAGAAGGCGAACGTCACCATAAAGGGTTGAAAGTGGCCAAGGGCCGCGCCTTCGACGCATTGCGCAAAGTCTGGCTGGAGCAGCTGGCGCATGAACGCCGTGCGTCGCCGCACACGCTTCGGGCTTACGGAGATGATGCGGCGCGCTTTGGCGGCTTTCTCACCAACCATTTCGGCGGCACGGTCAGCGAAACCACACTGACGAAACTCGCGCCCGCAGACATCCGCGCCTTCATCACCCATCGCCGCGCCGAAGGCCTGGGCGCTGGCGGGGTGCAGCGGGCGCTGGCGGCAATCCGCAGCTTCTATCGCTTTCTCGCCCGCGAAGGCATTCTGGAAAACGCCGCGCCGCAGGGCGTGCGGTCGCCCCGCCTGCCCAAGCGCCTGCCGCGTCCGCTCAGCCAAGATGACGCCGCCCGCGCCCTGGATGTGGCGCGTGAGAATGACATTGACTGGATCGGGCGGCGCGATGCCGCGCTGCTGACACTTCTATATGGTGCGGGCCTGCGCATCTCCGAGGCGCTGTCGCTGAAACGCGGCGACGTGCCCCTGGGCGAGACGCTGACCATTCTCGGCAAGGGCCGCAAGGAACGCAGCGTGCCGGTATTGCCGCTGCTGCGCGATGCGGTGGCGGACTATGCCGACAAGATCCCCTTCACCGGCGAAGCCGCCACGCCGCTGTTTCTCTCGCGCCGCGGCAAGGCGATGAGCGCGCGCGAGGCGCAGGCCCTGATGCAGCGGCTGCGCGGCAGCCTGGGCCTGTCGGAAAAGGCCACGCCGCACGCGCTGCGCCATTCCTTCGCCACCCATTTGCTGCAAGGCGGCGGCGACCTGCGCAGCGTGCAGGAACTTCTGGGCCATGCCTCGCTTTCGACCACCCAGGTCTATACCGCCATTGAAACCAGCCAGTTGCTGAAGACCTACCAGGCCGCCCATCCCCGCGCCCGCCGATCCTGACGTTTCTGTAATCTTCGCCTGCGTTGCAAACGGGGTTGCCGCCGCTAATCTGCCCGCAAAGACAACGTCCTGGGGGGACATTCCAATGAAGCCGATTTCTGCCGCCGCTGTCGCGGCCGTGCTGGCCTGCGCTGTCACGCCCGTTGCCGCGCAAGAGCCCGATGGCCTGAAGCTGCCGCGCGGCTTCCATGCCCAGGTGGTGGCGGAAGGCCTGGGGACCAATCTGCGGCACATGGCGATGCGCGACAACAACACCATCTATGTCTCGACGCGTGGCAGCGGCGCGCCCGCGGGCCGCGGCGGCCGCGGCACCAACAGCGAAGACGGTGAAGGCGGTGGCGGGCGCGGCGCTGCCGGTGGCCGCGGTGCGGCGCCGGCCCCGACGGGCCCCAGCCCCGGCATCATGGTGCTGCACCTCGACGCCAATCACAAAGTCGAAAAGACCGAACGCTTCAGCGAGATCACCGGCGGCACCGGCATCCGCATCCAGGGCAACTGGCTCTATGCTGCCACGCTCACCGACGTCTATCGCGTGGCGCTGAAGCCGGGCGAAGCGGTGCCCAGCGCCGCGCCGGAAGTGGTGGTGTCGGGCATGCCGGGCACGACGTTCAACAACCGCATGGTGGTGACGGACGGGCGCGGCAACCTTTTCGTCTCGGTGGGCGGTAGTGGCAATATCTGCACCGCACCCGCCGGACGCGGCGTCAAGCCCAAGGGCCTGCATCCGTGTCCGGGCGTCACCGATCGCGGCGGCGTCTGGAAATTCAGCGCCAGCAAGCTGAACCAGAAATTCCCCGCCGATGGCGTTCAGATCGCCACCGGCCTGCGCGATACCGTGTCGGTGGATTACCGCCCCGGCGATGCGCTCTATCTCTACATGCATGACCGCAGCGCCACGAGCGCGACCTGGCCCGAGTTGGTCAGCGCCCAGGACGAGGAAAATATCGGCGAGGAATTCCATCGCCTGCCGCTGACGGCGAAGGAGCTCACCAACATGGGCTGGCCCTACACCTATTACGACCAGGTGCGGAAGCAGCGGTTGATGGCGCCGGAATATGGCGGCAACGGCAAGGTCACGGCGCCCGACGGCATCTATGCGACGCCGGTGGTGACCATCCAGCCGTCGCATTCCGCGCCGCTGGATCTGGTGTTCTATTATGGCCGCCAGTTCCCCGCGTCGTATCGCGGCGGCGCGTTCGTGGTGCGCCATGGCGGCAACGGTCCGGACCGGCCGGAAGGCCGCGCCGGATACGATGTGATGTTCATTCCCTTCACCGCCAACGGCAAGCCGGGCACCCCGGTCAGCTTCGCCGATGGTTTCGCGGGCCCCACCCCGGCCTCCAAGATCGTCGCCAAGGCCACCTACCGCCCGGGCGGCGCGGCGGTGGCGCCGGACGGCTCGCTCTATGTCTCCGAAACCAACAAGGGCCGGATCTGGCGGATTTATTACGACGGCAAGCCCTGACGGGGCCTGAAATCCGGGTTTCTTAAGGTTTCTCTGTTGCAGTGGCAGGGCGGGATGGGATATTCCCCCCGCCATTCCAAAGCCTTCGGGTTCGGAAGCCGCTTTAGCTCAGTTGGTAGAGCACATCATTCGTAATGATGGGGTCAGGTGTTCGAGTCACCTAAGCGGCACCATTCCTTTGCCCCGCCGATGCGGGTCAAACGAATGAGGACACGGGAACTCCTCCTGCTCTCCGCACCTCCCGCCCTGCGCCCGCGCGCGGTATAGTCCGCCCATGTCGCTGCAAATCCGGGTTCTGGGCTCCATCGCCCTGGTCTTGATGCTGGCGCTGCTGGGCGGCAGCGCCTGGCTTGTGCTGCATGCCCGCGCCTCGGCGCGGCTGGAAGTCCATACCGCCTTTCGCGGCGCCGAGGAATCGGTGCGCGACACCATGAAGGGCAATGTCGCCCACACCGTCACCTTGCGCGAAGTGGTCGCCAGCTTCGAAGGCCAGCGCCATGTCCGCGCCGCGCTGATCAACGAACGCGGCGGCGTGATCGTGCAGTCGCAGATCGCGCAGCTCAGCAATCCCGCGCCGGCATGGTTCGCCTGGCTGATCACGCCGCCGCCGCTGGCCGTCACCATTCCCATCAACCTGCCGCAATATCCCTGCGTGCTGCAGCTGGTCACCGATCCGCGCAGCGAAGTTGCGCAGATCTGGAGCCATGCCGTCACCGCCTTCCTCGCCATGCTGGCCTTCTGCGCCGGGGCGATGGCGGTGGTGTCGCTGGCCTTCGCGCATGCGCTGCGCCGCCTGAAGCGCCTGCAGGCGGGAATGCTGGATGTGGCGCGCGGCCGCTACGAGACGCGGCTGGCGGCCGATGGTGCGCCGGAATTCGCCGAGCTGGCGCGCGGCTTCAATCACATGGCCGGGCGGCTGGAGCAGTTCTCAAGCAGCAACCAGCGGCTGGAGCAGCAAATCGTGCAGGTGCAGGAAGAAGAGCGCGCCGGCATCGCCCGCGACCTGCATGATGAAGTCGGCCCGTATCTGTTCGCGCTTCAGGTGGATGCCAGCGCATTGGCCAAATCCGCCGACGCCGAAACCCGCACGCGCGGCAGCGCCATACGCGAGGCTGTGCTGCACATCCAGCGTCAGGTCAAAGACATACTGCGCCAACTGCGGCCCGCCAGCGGATTGGAATTCGGTCTGGAAGCGGCCGTGGCCGATCTGGTGCTGTTCTGGTCGCGCCGCTATCCCGCTATCCGCTTCGAACGCAGCGTCGCGCCCGCCTTGGCGCTGGACCGGCGCAGCGAGGATGCCGCCTACCGCATCGTGCAGGAAGGTCTCAGCAACGCGGTACGCCATGGTGCGCCCGGCCTGATCCGCGTCGTGCTCGCCGAAGAGCAGGAAGGCGTTCTGGTCAGTGTGGAAGATGATGGCGGCGGGCTGAAACAGTCTGCCGCACCCGCAGAGATGAGCCTGGGCCAGATGGGCTTGGCCGGGATGGCGGCGCGGGTCCGCGATCTGGGCGGCCGCTTCACGGTGGAAGACCTGCCGGGCCAAGGCGTGCGTGTGACGGCGCTGCTGCCGCGCCCGCGCATCCGCGAGGTGGCATGAGCCGCGTGCTGCTGGTGGACGATCACGCCATCGTGCGCGATGGCGTCCGCCGTCTTCTGGGCGAGCGCGGCTTCGTCTTCGCCGATGCCGCCAGCGGCGAAGCGGCGCTGGAACAGCTTTCGGGCGGCGCGCACGATCTCGTCATTCTCGATCTCAACCTGCCCGGGCTGGGCGGGCTGGAATTGCTGCGCCGGATCCTGAAGGCGCATCCGGGGCAGAAGGTGCTGGTCTTTTCCCAGCACACCGAGGCGATCTATGCCGCCCGCGCCATGGAATCGGGCGCGCGCGGTTTCGTCAGCAAGAACGCTGCGCCGGAGGAATTGCTGGCGGCGGTGGATACGGTGCTGGCGGGCGGCACGGTGGTGGAGCGCGACATCGCCGGCGAGATGGCGCAGCAGGAAATCGGCGAAAGCGCCTATATGCGTCCCCTCACCCAGCGCGACATCGAAATCCTGCGCCTGCTGGCGCAGGGCAACAGCCTGACCCAGATCGGCGATGCGCTGGGCATCGCCTACAAGACGGTGGCCAACACCTTGTCGCGCATCAAGGAGAAGCTGGGCGTCAGCCACACCGCCGACCTGATCCGCATCGCGGTGGGACGCGGGCTGACGGATTTGGGCTAGCGTGCTACAAGCCGCGCCAAAAGAATAAAGGGAGAAACCATGCTGCGTCCGACTTTTATCGGCCTTGTGGCGGCAAGCCTGACCCTGACAGCGGCCCAGGCGCAGCTGGCGCCGCCGCGTTTCCATCACCTTGAGCTGAACAGCGTCGATCCCGATGCCGCGATCGCTTTCTATGTGAAGCAGTTTCCCACCACGTCGAAGACCAGCTGGGAAGGCAAGCCCGCGCTGTCTTCACCGGACAATGTGCTGGTGGTCTTCAACAGGGTGGCGCGCCCGCCCATCGCCGATGCCAATGTCACCGCCTACTGGCATTTCGGCTGGAATGTGCCGGATTCGCGGGTGAGCCTGGAAACGTGGCGGGCGCAGAACCTGCTCGTGCCGTTCTATACCGATGATGCGGGCGCCTTTGTCGGCATCAGCAGCGACACCTATCCCTATCCGCCCGGCGTGCCGGGGCGCACCCGGGCGCAGCTGGACGAAGCGAAGGCGCAGAATTTGCAGCCCAGCCGCAACAGCGGCAACGGCTATATCTTTGGACCTGACGGCGCGATCGTCGAATTCACCGGGAACCGGGCCGAGCGCGTCGATCATGTGCATATGTGGCAGGAAGACCCGGTCTGCGCGCAGCTTTGGTACCAGACGCATCTGCAGGCGACGCCGCGCGCGGCCGGACGCGGCGGCGCCGCGCCTGCGCCCGCACCCACGATGGCGACCTGCAAGACGCCGCGCGCCCCCGAACAGTCATGGCCGTCGCTGACCAGGGAAGGCACCTATCGCGCGCCCACAGGCGGCGTCAGCTTCAGCGGCGTGGCGACCAACTGGTATCCCAAGCAGACCCAAAAGCCGCTGGTCCCGACCAGCGGGCGATTGATGGATCATGTCGGCCTTGCCGTCAGCGATCTCGATGCCTGCGCGGCGAAGCTGCGCGGCGAAGGCGTCACCATCCTGCGCGCGCCTTACCGCGTCGGCAACACGCGCGCGGTGATGATCGAAGGCCCCAGCCGCGAAGCCATCGAACTGGTGGAAGTGAAATAGGTTAGCGGCTCAGGCTGATGTCGCTGACGCGGCCGTTGCGGGCATTGTAAGTGCAGTTGTAAGTCCACTGCACCCGCAGCCGGTCGATCTGGCGCAGTTCGCCCTGGCCGGTGACGCGCAGCTCGGTATTGGAAAGCTGCGCGAAGCGGTTCTGGCTTAGGAATATCTTGAAGTTGGACGCGGTGGGATTCTGCCGCTGGGCGTAATTCAGCGTCGCGTCATAGCAGCTCTGTTCCGCCGCGCGGCGCACATCGCCGCTGTTGATCGGCCGGTCGGGTCCGTTGCCGGGACCGCGACCGCCGCCAAAGCCGGGACCGCGGCCGGCATTGCCGCCGCTTTCGGGCGTGAGCTGTACGGCATAGGCCGCGTCATTGCGCATGTTGTAGGTGCAGCGATAGCTGAAGGTGCGGTTGTCGGCGCGGCCGACGCCCGAAACCAGGGCCTCGCCGCCGCCCATCGGCTGCACGGTGTTGGAGACGCGGCTGACGTTATAGCTGTTCAGCATGCCGCGCGCTTCGCGCATCACCGCTTCCCAGCAGGCATTGGCGGCGGGCCCGCCTTGCGCCTGCGCCGGCAGCGCCAGCAATCCCGTCACCATCAGAAACGACAGACCGGCCAGCGTCTTCATGCGATGCCCCGCTTTTTTTAGCCACCGCAGCGTGCCATGGCCGCAACAGGCGCTCAAGCACGGGCCCGTGACAGCAGGGCCGTCATGCTGCGGTGCAAAACATCGCGCCTCGCCTTGCGCCCTTGCGGGTTCGCCGCCACTCTGCGGCAAAACTAGCCGCGCGAAGGCGGTCCCTGGGGGTCTCATGACATTGGCCGGCACGCAAAAGCCGACGCGGCACCGCTACTGGATCGCGGTGATGCTCTTCATCACCGTCGTCATCAACTATCTCGACCGCAGCAACATCTCCACCACCGTGGTGGCGATGAAGGAAGAGTTCGGGATGGACAATGGCCAGATGGGCCTGGTCCTCAGTGCCTTTGGCTGGACCTATGCCCTGGGCCAGATTCCCGGCGGCTGGCTGGTCGACCGGATGACGCCGCGCGTCTTCTATCCCATCCTGCTGGTGCTGTGGTCGCTGGCGACGCTGTCGATGAGCTTCGTCGGCACCATGATGGGCTTCTTCATCCTGCGCGCCCTGGTCGGCGCGCTGGAAGCGCCGTCCTACTCGATCAACAACCAGGTGGTCAGTTCCTGGTTTCCCAACAAGGAACGCGCCAGCGCGGTCGGCTTCTTCATCTCGGCCCAGTTCATCGGCCCGGCCTTCCTCACCGGCCTGCTGTTCTGGCTGGAAGCCAATTACGGCTGGCGCTCGGTCTTCTACGCCACCGGCGGCATCGGACTGGCCTGGGGCATCCTCTGGTATTTCCTCTATCGCGGCCCGCGTGAATCGCAGATGGCGAACCAGGCCGAGATCGACGAGATCCAGGCCGGCGGCGCGCTGGTGGATTTCGGCGCGGCGCACCGCAAGATGCCGGCGGTGCTGCGGCTGGACGATTTCATCACCGTCTTCAAATACAAGAAGCTGTGGGGCGTCTATCTCGGCCAGTTCGCCATCACCTCCAGCCAGTATTTCTTCCTGACCTGGTTCCCCACCTATCTGATGGAGTACCGGCATCTCAGCAATCTGAAGACCGGCATCTATGCCTCGATTCCCTTCATGGGGGCGTTCTTCGGCGCGCTCTGCTCGGGCTTCGTCTCGGACTTCATGCTGCGCCGGGGCTATTCGCTCAGCACCGCGCGCAAGGCGCCCATCATCACCGGCCTGCTGATCTCCAGTGTCATCATCGTGGCGAATTATGTGGAATCGACCGAGATCGCGGTGCTGTTCTTCACCATCGCGCTGTTCGGAAACGGCCTCGCCTCGATTGGCTGGTCGCTGGTTTCCTCGGTGGCGCCGCAGCGGCTGATCGGGCTGACCGGCGGCGCCTTCAACGGCGTCAGCAATCTGTCGGGCATCGTCACGCCCACCATCATCGGCTATCTGGCAATCAACGGCAATTTCGCGCCGGGCCTCACCTACATCGCCGTCGTGGCGCTGCTGGGCGTGTGCTCCTACGTCTTCCTGATCGGAAAACTCGAACCTGTCGAAAAGTAAACGGGAAGAGTTCTACTCAGAGCCCGCTGGTTCACACCGGCGGGCTTTTTCTTTCAGAGCTTGGCGCCTGCGCGCTTCAAGAGCGCGGTGGCGGCGCCGACATCTTCCTGCACCGCCTGCCGGGCCTTGCCCATATCGATGACGGCGCTGGCGCTGGGCGGATATTCACCCGGCAGCACCGCGCGCACGGCCCGCACATTGGCGGCGCCGATCTCCACCGGCTGTCCGTTCGGCCGTGTCAGCCGCGCCGTCGCCGTCACAACGACGGCAGACCCGAACGAGCCGCCGCTGACATTCTTCTCGCCCAGGCGGATGCGGATATTGGCGAGATAGGCAATGGTCTCCGCCGGCAGGTTGCGCTTGCCCATCAAATTGGCTTCCAGATTGCCCGGCCCGGTATTGTAGGCGGCGAACAGCGCCGGATAGCCGTATTTGCCGTGCAGGAATTTGAGATAGGCGGTTCCCGCCAGAACGCTGTTGCGCGGGTCATAGGCATCGTCGCCCAAGCGGTGGTCCAGGCGCATGTCGCGATAGGTCGCCGGCATCACCTGCATCAGCCCCATTGCGCCCGCCACCGACGTGATGGGCAGATCGCCTTCCAGCACGGTGCGGCCGCCGGATTCCTGGCGCATCACTTCGATGATCCAGTCGCGCGGCACGCCAAATCTTTTCGACGCCTCGGCGATGAGCTTTTCCCAGCGGGCGATGCGCATCCCCACCGGCATGGCGCTTTCGGATTCGAAGACGGGTTGCGGCAGCGTCACCTGCGGCGTGGATTCCACCGGCTGCAATTCGGCCAGGTCGAACAACGGCGCTGGCGCTTCCGGCGCGGGCGCGGGCTTCTGGCGGGTCACCGCGAACACCGCCCATGCCAGCAGTGCAACACATCCCAGCGCCAGCACGGGGCGCATATGCTCGGGGCGAAGGGTCATGGGCAGGCGCAAGGGGCGGAAACTCTCCAGAACGAAGAGGCGCGATCAGAAGGCTCTCAAGCTATGAGCCCCTGACGCCTTTTTCAGGGCGGCAAAGCGATAGGGTCAGGGCGATTTCTTTGCAAGGCGGACGAAAAATTCTGTATTTACAATAGTTTGCATAGATATCTGCAAAGATTTGCATGGCGTATTGTCAGAGGATAAGGAGGTTCATGCGCTATCACACACTTTTCCTCGCCGGCTTCCTGTTTGTGCCCCTGGCCGCACAGGCTCAGCCCGCCTGCGCCCCCCGGGTGCCCGCCGCGAAGATCGATGCCGCCATTGCGGCGGCACAGGCAACGCTGCCGACACCGGGCACGCCCGTCACCGCGCTGCTGCATCCGGGCGATCATCTCGGCTTCGCGCTGACGCCGGAGCGCAAACCCGCCGCGGGGTCGCATGGCGGGATTTTCGCGTTCGAGGCGCGCGAAGGCGGCGCCTGGCGCGTCAGCATCAATTCGCGGGCCTGGGTGGATGTGGTGCAGGGCGGCAAGCTGGTGGCTTCCACTGCCCATGGTCATCCGGAAGCATGCGGCTTCTTCACCAAGCAGGTGGAATTCACCCTGCCGCCCGGCCGCACCCTGATTCAAATTTCATCGAACCCGGAACCAACCGTGGCGATAATGGTGGAGAAAACGCCGTGATCATTCAGGCTGGCGCAGCTTTGCCGCGCCGTCCCGCCACCATCAAGGATGTGGCGCGCGAACTCGAAATCTCCGTCGCCACGGTCAGCCGCGCCTTGTCCAAGCCGCATCTGCTGCGCCCGGCCACGGTGGCGCGGGTGCGCGAGGCGGTGGACCGGATGGGCTATCGCCCCAATCTGGTGGCGCAGAATCTCAAGCTGGGCTCCACCCGTATCGTCTATGTCGTGATCCCGGCGCTCAGTCCCTTCTTCTATGACGTCTTTCGCGGCATCGAACGCGCCGCGCTGGAGCTGGGCTATTCCGCCATCGTCGCCCATACCGGCCGCGATCCGCTGCGCGAGGGCGAGTATTTCGACCAGGTCGCCTGTGGCCGCGCCGATGGCGTGCTGCTGGTCTCCACCGCGCAGATGGAGATCGAGCCGCCGCACAAGCACGCTCTGCCGCCCACCGTGATGGTGCTGGAAAGCCATGGCCAGAAATTCCCCGCCGTGCGCGTCGATCACGTCGCCGCCGCCATGCAGGCCACCAATCACCTGATCGAGCTGGGCCATCGCCGCATCGCCCATATCACCGGCAATGTCCGCGCCCCCATGCCGGCCATGCGCCGCGAAGGCTTCCTCAACGCCATGACCGCCGCCGGGATCCGGGGCGCGGAGGAAATGTGCGTGCCGGGCGAGTTTTCGCCGGAAGCGGGACAGGCTGCGATGGAAACGCTGCTGCAGCGGCCCCAGCTTCCCACCGCCGTGTTCTGTTCGTCGGACGAGATCGCGGTGGGGGCCATCCGCGCCATCAAGGAGGCGGGCCTGCGCGTGCCGCAAGATATTTCGGTGATGGGCTATGAAGACCAGCGTCTCAGCCGCATCTATGACCCGCAGATCACCACCGTGCATGTGCCCACCTTCGACCTCGGCTATCAGGCGATGGTGAAGCTGCGCCGCGTCCTGGCGCGGGAGGAATATGAGCACGACGTGGTGCTGCCAACGCACGTGATCGTGCGGCAAACCACGGCAGCGCCAAGGAAAGATTGAGCGCCAAAGAAAAGGCCCGCATCGCAAGATGCGGGCCTTGTTGTTTCGGCGTTATTCTTCTTAGCGCGAATACATCGGCTTCATGCCGGCCGTCGCCAGGTTGATGCGATAGATGGCGCTCGACGCGGTGATGTAGAGCGTCTTCATGTCGGCGCCGCCAAAGGCCATGTTGGCCGCATCGTCCGGCAACAGGATCTGGCCCAGTTCCTTGCCCTGCGGACTCAGGATGCGGATGCCGCCGGGACCGGACGCATAGATGTTGCCCGCGGTGTCCACCTTGACGCCATCGGGCAGACCCACGCGGCTGTCGCTGTTCCAGTTGGCGAACTGGCGCTTGTTGGTCACCGTGCCGTCGGGGCGCACATCATAGCGCCACAACGTCTTGGGGTCCTCGGTGTTGGCGACATACATCGTCTTGCCATCGGGCGACAGACCGATGCCGTTGGGGCGCGGCAGGTCGCGGATCACGGCCGTCAGCTTGCCGTTCTTGTAGTGATAGACATTGTTGGTAGCTTGCGCCTTGCCCGGCGCCTTGTCGGGATCGACCTTGCCGGTGACAGGATCGGCATAGAAATAGGGCGGATCGCTGAAATAGAGCCCACCATCCTGCGCATAGACCATGTCGTTGGGGCTGGAGAGCGCCTTGCCTTCGAACTTGTCGAGGAAGGAGGTCACCTGCATCTTGTCATCGACCTTGATGATGCGGTGTCTGGAATGCTGCGCCACCAACAGGCTGCCGTCGGGCGCGGTCACGATTCCGTTGGAGCCGCGGAAGTAGCGCGAGTCGAAGCTGTCGACGCCGCCGGCGCGGTCCAGCCGCATGGTCAGCTTTCCCTGCGGCGTGATGCTGTAGATCTTGTTGGCGCGCAGGTCGGAGAACCACAGTTCGCCCCTGTGCCAGGCCGGACCCTCGGTGAAGACGAAGCCGGTGGCCAGCTTCTCGATGCGCGTGTTCGGCGCGATCAGCTTGTCCAGGCCTGCGTCGGCGCGGCGGATGCTGGCGCCTTGCGCCGGGGCGATCCCGGCCTTGGGCGCGCTGAGGGCCGTGGTGGAATAATTCTGCGCGAAGGCCGGGGCCGTGGCGGCCAGCGCCAGAACGGCCGCGCCGCACAGGGCGGCAGCGATGGGGGATTTCATCTTGGGGTCTCCTCTTGGCGGGGGCCGTTCTCGAAGGCGGCTGGTCCCTGGGGGCAAAAAGCCTGCCATCCTCCCGGAAAAAGGTGCGACAGACTAGCCTAGATGGAACGGCAGTAAACGATTGCATTCCGACCGCGTTTGCGGGAAAAAATGCTGCACAAGCGAAGACGTGGAAAAGCCCATGACCGAGACCGCCACCACCCCGACCAGCACCAAGGACATCGATGTTCTCACCATCTGCCAGCTGCTGCGCCCTGCCGAAGAGCGCTGGATCGGCAGCCGCTATCGCCTGACCCGCGCCGACAAGGATGCGGTGCCGGACGAGATCGCCTCCAAGGCGCGCGCCCTCATCACCTCCGGCCTGGACGGTGCGCCCGCCTCGCTGATCGACCGCATGCCGAACCTGGAGATCATCACCGTCAACAGTGTCGGCTATGACCTGGTGGATTTGAAGAAGGCGCTGTCGCGGCACATTCCTGTCACCCACACGCCCGATGTGCTGACCGACGATGTCGCCGACCTCGCCATCGGCCTGATGATCATGACCTCGCGCCGTCTCGCCCAGGCCGACCGCTTTGTGCGCGCGGGCCGCTGGACGAAGGAGAGGTTTCCCGTCGCCGGAAAAGTCACCGGCAAGCGGCTGGGCATTCTGGGGCTGGGCCGCATCGGCCGCGCCATCGCCAAGCGCGCCGAAGGCTTCGGCATGGAGATTCTCTATACCGACCGCGCCAAGATGAGCACGCCGTACCGCTTCTTGCCCGATCTGGTCAGTCTGGCGAAGGACAGCGACTTCCTGATGGTCGCCAGTTCGGCGGGACCGGATGCGAAGCATCTTGTCAATAGCGCGGTGCTGGAAGCGCTGGGCCCGGACGGCATCCTGATCAACATCGCGCGCGGCAGCGCGGTGGACGAAAATGCCCTGATCGCGGCGCTGGAAGGCGGCAAGGTCGCGGGCGCGGGCCTCGATGTCTTCGAGCATGAGCCCAATGTGCCGCCGGCCCTGTTCGGCCGCGACGATGTCGTGCTGCTGCCGCACATCGCGTCGTCCACGCGCGAGACCCGCAGCGAGATGGGACGGCTGGTGATCAAGAATTTGGAAGCCTGGTTCTCGGGCAAGCCGCTGGTGACGCCGACGCCCGAAACGCTGGCGATGCTGGCCAATCGATAAGGCTGCTAATGCAGGTGCGTGGCCAAGAATAGCAGGGCCGCGCCTGCCAGCGTGGCGCTGAGTGTCGCCAGGCCGGGGCGCGCCCGCTGGCTGGCGGGAAAAAGATCGCACGCCCCGATATAGAGAAAGAAGCCGCCGAACGCGGCCAATCCCAGACCCAGCGCCTGCGGCGAAGGCGTGATGAACAGGCTCAGAATTGCGCCCGCCACGGGCGCGGCCGCCACCACCATCAGCCAGGACAGCGCCGCCTTGCGGCTGGCGCCATGGCGCGTCAGCACATTCACGGTGTTGAGGCCGTCGGCGAAATCATGCGCCAGGATCGCCGCCGCCACGGCGAAGCCGGTGGCGGTATCGACCTGAAAGGCCAGGCCCATGGCGAGGCCGTCGAGCAGGCTGTGGGCGGAGAAGCTCGCCGCCCCGATCAGGCCGCGATGCGGTTGCTCATGGCAATTGTGATCATGGCCCGCGATGCGGTCGATCACGGCATAAAGGAAAAAGCCGCCCGCCGCCGCGGCGGCGGCCAGGCTGAAATCGCCCGACAGCCCCAGGGATTCCGGCAGCAGTTCGAAGAAGGCGGCGCCGATCACCGCGCCTGCCGAAAAGCCCAGCGCCAACGGCAGGTGTTGCTTCAGCTTTAGCGCCAGCAGGCCGCCCAGCATGGCGGACAGGGAAGCGCAGGCGGCGAGTGCAATGATGAAGAGGGGAGACATGCGCCGGTAATTACTCTTCCGCGGGGATCACGTCCACGCCCACTTCGATGACATGGCCGTGCCCGCCCAGGATGATGCCGCCCACCGGCGCGACATCGCCATAGTCGCGGCCCCAGGCAGCGGTGACATGGCCTTCGCCAACCGGCACATCGTTGGTGGGATCCAGATCGACCCAGCCAAAGGGCGGCGCGAAGACGCTGAACCAGGCATGGGAAGCGTCCGCGCCCAGCATGCGGGGCATGCCCGGCGGCGGCCGCGTCAGCAGATAGCCGGAGACATAGCGCGCGGGCAGGCCGATGGAGCGCAGGGCGGCGATGGCGACATGGGCCAGGTCCTGGCAGACGCCGGCGCGGATCTCGAACACAGTGTCCACCGCCGTGGCGGTGTCGGTCACAGTGGTGTCGTAGCGGAAATCATCATGGATGCGATGCATCAACTCCATCGCGCCTTCCAGCAGCGGACGATCCGGCGTGAAGCTTTCCAGCGCATAGGCGGCGAGATCGGCGGTGAAGCCAGTCATGGGCGAATCGAACAGATACTGCACGGCGTCGCGGGTCTCGGCGTCCGGCGGGGCTTCCAGCAGGGCCCGCACCTCTTCCCACGTTATGCTGGCGGCGGCGTCGCGCGCGGGCGCGGGCTCCACCGTCACCAGACTTTCCGCCACCACTTCCAGATGATCGTGCGGCGCGTTGAAGAAGAACCATTCGCACTCATTGCCAAACCAGTCGCGGCGGGCGGCGCGCGACGCGGCTTCCGGCGACAGGCTGACATGGCTGGCCTGCACCGCCTGCAGCGGGGTTTCGCGCAGCATCAGATGCGCCAGATGGCAGGACTGCGCCACATCCTGGAGATAGCGATAGGTGGTGCGGTGGCGGACGCGATATTCCATCAGCGCGGGCCTCCGGCTGCACCAGTGCGGTGGCGCGTGGCGTGCTGGAAATAGGCGTCGGCCAGCGCGTCGGAGAGCAGGCCGCATTCATTGCCGATGCTTTCCGCCAGTTCGATCAGGCCGACGCGCTTGCCTTGCAGGCAGAAGGCCAGCCGCGCCGGGTGCGCCCCGGCGATGATGCGGCGCAGTTCATAGGCGATGGCGCCGGGCACATCGCTCTTCTGGCCCTGGGTGACGCGCGGCAAGTCGCGCAGATGACAATCGATGGCGGAAAGCTGGAAGGCGGCGGAGCGCGGATTGGTCTCGTCCAGCAGCAGCAGGTCGACGAAGGGCACGATCTGCACCTGGTTGAGATAGCGCGAGCGATAGGTCATGGCGCTGTCGGCGATTTCCAGCAGGGTGCGGATATGTTCGGCTTCGCGGGCGTCGGCCTCGACCACGATCTGCTGCACCGACCAGGCCAGATGGGCGGCGCGTTCCAGGCGGCGGCCCAGTTCGAAGAACAGGAAGTTGGGGCCGCGCGTCATGTTCTCGGCCGCCAGGCCCGACAGCGCCGCATGCCGCCGCACCAGCGCATCGAGATAGAAGCGGGTTTGCGGCGCATCGAAGGCGCGGGTTTCGTCCGGCAGGCCCTCATTGTCGGTCAGGGCGTGGATGGTGCGCCAGGTGTCCAGAGAAAGCCGGTCGCGCACCGACCAGGCGATGGATTCCACCCGGCCCAGCATCTTCTGCAGGCCGCGCGCATGGCGGCGGCTGTAGATCAGCAATTGCAATTCAGTCAGCAGCGCGTCGGGCTCGACGATGACGCTTTTTTCCGGCGCGGTTTCCGCGTTGCGGGCGAAGGGCAGCAGCAGCTTGCGCGCGATGTCCTGCGCGGGCTCGGGTTCGTCATTGGCGCGCGCCGCCACGGCGCGCAGGATGCGGACAAAGGATTCCGAGCGTTCGGCATAGCGGCCCAGCCAGAACAGATTGTCCATGGCGCGGCTGGGCGCAGCTTCGCCCTGGCGCTTGATCTCCAGCGTCTTGCCGCCATTGCCCAGCAGGCTGAAGGAATCCACCGGCGCGTTGGTCAGCACCCAGGCGTCTTTCGAGGACGCGTCGGACTGCATCGACAGCGCGCCCGCCGTCTCGTCGGCGGTGACGCGGGTGAGCCCGCCGGGCATCACCGTCCAGCCCTGCGGCGTCCAGGCGGCGAAGACGCGCAAGCTGACCGGCTTGGCGGCGAACGCGCCATTTTCATAAACGGGGGCCAAACCGAGCGGCGAGACTTCCTGCACCACCATGGTTTCGCCGCGCCTTGCGATGGCCTGTTTCGCCGCGTCGCGTTCGGCGGTGCTCATGCCTTCGCCCAGCCGGGCGGAGGAACGGCGCGAGAAAAGCGGGCGGGCGTCGAAGGCGTCGCGCAGGATGGCGTGCGGCAGGCGCTCCAGCGCTTCCTTGCGGCCCCATTCGGTCCCGCACCACACCGTGTCGATGTCGGGCATCTTCAAATCTTCACCCAACAGGGCGCGGCAGATGCTGGGCAGATAGGCGTCCATGGCCGGGCTTTCGACCACGCCGCCGCCCAGCGCATTGGCCAGCATCACGCCGCCGCTGCGCACCGCTTCGGCCAGCCCCGGCACGCCCAATTGCGAGTCGCCGCGAAACTCCAGCGGGTCGCAGAAATCGGAATCGACGCGGCGGAAGACGGCGTTGACGCGCTCCAGCCCCGTCAGGGTCTTGAGGAAAAGCTGGCCATCGCGCACCGCCAGATCATCGCCCTGCACCAGAGTGAGGCCGAGATAATGGGCGAGATAGACATGCTCGAAATAGGATTCGTTAAAGGGGCCCGGCGTCAGCAGCACGGCGCGGTCGCGGCGCGAATGACCCAGATCCAGCACGGTCTCGCGATAGGCATTGAAGAACGACGCCAGCCGCGCCACCCGCATGTCGGCGAAGGCGTCGGGGAAGGTCTGCGACACGACCAGCCGGTTTTCCAGCGCATAGCCCAAACCGCCGGGCGCATCGGCGCGGGACGCCATTACTTTCCAGTTGCCGTCGGCGCCGCGCGCCAGGTCGGCGGAATACAGATGCACATGCACGCCGCCCGCCGGCGTGACGCCCGCCAGCGGCCGCAGGAATTGGGGATGGCCGGAGACCAGATGCGGCGGCAGCACGCCCCGCGCCACCAATTGGTGTTCGCCGTAAATGTCGCGCAGCAGCAGTTCGGTGAGCTCGGCCCGCTGGATCACCGCGGTCTCGATACCCTTCCAGTCGCTGGCCGACAGGATGAAGGGCACGATGTCGAGCTGCCAGGGCCGCGCCTGCCCGGCGCTGTCGTCATAGACGTTGTAGGTTACGCCGTTGTCGCGCACCGTGGCGCGGGCCGCGGCCTGGCGGCGCTCATACTCGACCAGCGACAGCGCATCCAGGGTGCGGGCGAAGGGACGCCAGTGCGGCCGGATCAGCCCTTCCTCGTCGCGCAGTTCGTCGAAGCGCGCCGCTGCCTTGCCTGCCGATGCCACGGACGAATCCACCCCTTACGCTCTCTCTTACGCCTTGTCTGGCGCTCCCCGGCGCAGATCCAATGTATACGGAAAGTCGGGGTTCGGCGCTTCGCGGCTGGGGATAAAGCTGCCGCCGGTGAAGCCGAACGGCTCGAAGCGGGCCAGCCGCCGCCCTTCCGCTTCATAGGCGTTGACGGGGAATATCTCCGAATTGCGCCCGCCGGGATGGGCGACGTGATAGGTGCAGCCGCCCAGCGAACGCTTTTTCCAGGCATCCCAGATTTCGAATACCAGGGGTGCGTGTGCCGGGATGGTGGGATGCAGGCCATGCACCGGCTGCCAGGCCTTGAAGCGCACGCCGCCGACCGCGTCGGCGCCGCCAATGGCTTTCAGCGGCACTGCGCGGCCATTGACCAGCACTTGATGTCGGCCTTCCGTCAGGCCGGTGACTTTCACTTCCAGCCGCTCGACCGAGGAATCGACATAGCGCACGGTGCCGCCAGGCGCGCCTTCCTCGCCCATCACATGCCAGGGCTCCAGCGCGGTGCGCAGCTCCAGCTTGACGTTTTCATACTGGACGTCGCCCAGCACCGGGAAACGGAATTCCCAGTGCGGCTTGTACCAAGTGGCGTCAAAGGCGAAGCCGTGCCGGTTCATGTCGTCGATCACATCGGCGAAATCGGCCCAGACCAGATGCGGCAGCATGAAACGGTCATGCAGCGCTGTTCCCCAGCGCACCAGCTTCTGTTCATACGGCTCGCGCCAGAAGCGCGCGATCAGCGCGCGCATCAGCAGAGACTGCGCCAGGCTCATCTCGGCTTGGGGCGGCATCTCGAAGCCGCGGAACTCGACCAGCCCCAGACGCCCGGTGGGACCATCGGGCGAATAGAGCTTGTCGATGCAGATTTCGGTGCGGTGGGTATTGCCGGACGTGTCTGCCAGAAGATTGCGGAAGATGCGGTCCACCAGCCAGGGCGGAATGTTGGCCGCGCCGCGTTGCGGCACTTCGTCGAACGCGATTTCCAGTTCGTAGAGCGCGTCATGGCGCGCTTCGTCGATGCGCGGCGCCTGGCTGGTCGGCCCGATGAACAGGCCGGAGAACAGGAACGACAGCGACGGATGGTTCTGCCAATAGGCGACCAGGCTTTTCAGCAGATCGGGGCGGCGCAGGAACGGGCTGTCGGGCGGGTTCATCGCGCCCACCACGATATGGTTGCCGCCGCCGGTGCCGGTGTGACGGCCATCGAGCTGGAATTTCTCCGCTGTCAGGCGGCAGGCATAAGCGTCTTCATAGATGCCCTTGGTGATGGCGACCTGTTCGCGCCAGTCGCGCGCGGGCTGAATGTTGACTTCGATGACGCCAGGATCGGGCGTCACCTTGATCAGGTTGATGCGCGCGTCATAGGGCGGCGGATAGCCTTCGATATGCAGGAGCGTGCCGGTTTCCTCGGCGGCATCTTCCAGCGCGGCCAGCAGCTCGAAATATTCCTCGGCGCTCTGCGTGGGTGGCATGAAGACGCACAGCTTGCCGTCGCGCGGCTCCACCGTCATGGCCGTGCGCACCGCCAGCTCGGCGTCGAAGCCATTCTGAGCGCGATACTCATTGGCGATCTCGGCGGGGCGTACTTCCGCCGACCAGTCGGCGGCGCCGACAACGCCCTGTCGCGCGACATCGCGCGGATCGGGCAGCGGCGGCTGCGGCGCAAAGGGATCGGGCGGCTGGACGAAGCTGCGCGCCTGCGGCGGCACGTAAGGCAGCGAATCCAGCGGCAGGCGGAAGCCGATGGCGCTGTCGCCCGGCAGCAGATAGAGGCGGCTTGTGCGGGTTTTCCAGTGCTCGGAATGCCAGGTGCGGCCCAGGCCACCATAACGCGCCTCCACCGGCAGGACATAACCGACGGTCTGCGTCACGCCGCGTTCGAAGACCCGCGCCAGGCGGGCGCGTTCCTCGGCATTGTCGAGCTTGGAGTTGATGGAATCGACATTGACCGCCAGCGCCCGCTCCTTGCCCAGATGGTGCCAGAAGTCTTCATAGGCCGGGAGAGCATAGCTGGCGGCGATGCCCAGCCGGCGCGCGATGGCGGTGGTCAGCGCCAGCGCGTCATCGGCGGTGGCGTGCGTATTGGCCTTCTCCGCCGCGATGCGCCAGGCATTCTTCCAGAGCGGCTTGCCGTCGGCGCGCCAGTAGAGCGAGAAAGCCCAGCGCGGCAGGGATTCGCCCGGATACCATTTGCCCTGTCCATAATGCAGGAAGCCGCCCGGCGCGAAACGGTCGCGCAGGCGACGGATTAACGTGTCGGCCAGCGAACGCTTGTTGGGACCGACGGCGGCGGTGTGCCATTCGGCGTGCGACCGATCATCGATGGAAATGAAGGTGGGCTCGCCGCCCATGGTCAGGCGCACATCGTGGCTCTTCAGAACGTCATCGACGCGGTCGCCCAGCGTTTCGATCGCCTGCCACTGCTCTTCGCTATAGGGCTTGGTGACGCGCGGGCTTTCCGCCACGCGGCTCACCGTCATGTCGAAATCGAACAGCACTTCGGCGGGTTCGACCGCACCGGAGATCGGCGCCGCCTGGGTCGGATTGGCGGTGCAGGCAAGCGGGATGTGACCTTCGCCTGCGAAGAGACCAGAGGTGGGATCAAGACCAACCCAGCCCGCGCCCGGCAGATAGACTTCGCACCAGGCATGCAGGTCGGTGAAATCGACTTCGGTGCCGGACGGGCCGTCGAGCGATTTCACATCGGGCTTGAGCTGAATCAGATAACCGCTGGCGAAACGCGCCGCGAGACCGAGATGGCGCAGCAGCTGCACCATCAGCCAAGCGCTGTCGCGGCAGGAGCCGGAGGCCTTGGTCAGCGTCTCCTCCGGCGTCTGGATGCCGGGCTCCATGCGGATGGTGTAGGCGACTGCCTGCGAGATGCCCGCATTGATGTCGAAGATGAAATTGGTGCTCTGCTTTTTGTCGCGGCTGATCTTCGCCAGATAGGCGTCGAACTTCTCGCCCATGTCGCTGGCCTGCAGATAGGGCTCCAGCTCCGCCTTCAGCTCGGCGGCATAGGCGAAGGGATATTGCTCCGCTTCCGGCTCCAGGAAGAAGTCGAAAGGATTGATCACGTCCATCCCGACGGTGAGATCGACGGTGACGGTGAAGTGGTCGGTCTTTTCCGGGAAGACGATGCGGGCCAGCCAGTTGGACTGCGGGTCCTGCTGCCAGTTGATGAAGTGCTCCGCCGGTTCGACGGTCAGCGCATAGGCCGCGACCTTGGCGCGGGCATGCGGCGCAGGGCGCAGGCGAATCGTCTGCGGTCCCAGCGCGATCGGCCGGTCATAGCGGTAGCGGGTAACATGCCGGATGGCGGCCTGGATGGTCATGGAGGTCCGTTCTGTGATCAAGCTATGCCGCAACTGCGAAGGCGCGTCACCAAGCCGCTCGCCGCAGGGCCTATTTGGACGGAACGCGGTTAAAAACCTGGCGTTTCACCAGGGATGAGCCGGGGAATTCCATGAAATTGTTCAGTTGCCAGGGTTTCGGCCAGCTCCTCTATTTCGAGAATTGGCGCTGCGAGGCCTGTGGCCGCCTGCTGGGCTATCTGCCCGACTGGGGCGCAATCACCGCCCTGGAGCCGGATAGCGCCGCCCTGGCCGCCCCCGGAATCCCGTATAAATTCTGCAAAAACAATGGCTTGAATGTCTGCAACTGGATGGTCCGGGCAGGCGGACCAGAGGAATTTTGCGTTGCCTGCCGCCACAACCGGGTCATTCCCGACCTCTCAGTGCCCGGCAACGATATGCTCTGGGGCAAGATAGAGGCGGCCAAGCACCGGCTGTTCTATTCTCTGCTGCGCCTGGGCCTGCCGCTGGAAAATCGGCTCGACGCGCCGGAAAAGGGACTGGCTTTTGATTTTCTGGCCGACAACCCTGAGAGCCACGCCCACAATGTGATGATCGGCCATGACATGGGCCTGATCACCCTGGCGGTGCGCGAAGCCGACGATGCGGTGCGCGAAAAGGTGCGCAGCGAGCTGGGCGAACCCTACCGCACCCTGCTAGGCCATCTGTGGCATGAGAGCGGGCATTATTTTGGGACCGGCTGGTGGCCACCGATGCAGGCATGCTCAACGCCTGCCGCGCGCTGTTCGGCGATGACCGGCTGGATTACGACGCGGCGCTGCAGCGGCACTACAATGAAGGCAATCCGCCCAACTGGCAGCAGACCTATGTCAGCACCTACGCCACCATGCATCCCTGGGAGGATTTCGCCGAGACCTGGGCGCATTACCTCCACATCGTCGACACGCTGGAAACGGCGGTGGCGTTCGGCCTGAAGGTGCGGCCCGGCCTGGCGCGCGGCCACATCAACGCGGCACTGGATTTCGATCCGTATGAGTCGCGCCGCTTTGACCAGATCATCGATGCCTGGCTGCCGCTGGAATTCGCCACCAACAGCATGAACCGCAGCATGGGCCTGACGGATCTCTATCCGTTCGTGCTGTCGGAGAAGGTGATCGAGAAATTGGGTTTCATGCACGCGCTTACCCACAGGCCGGCGGCCGGACAAAAGGCCAGCTAGGCGACCCTGCTGGCCAGCGCCTCGCGGCCGCGCAGGCGCGCCGCCGGGAAGGTCAGCGTCACGCGGGTGCCCTTGCCGATCTCGCTGTCCAGCGTGACCGAGCCGCCATGGGCCTCGCAAAGCCCGCGCACGATGCACAGGCCCAGGCCCGTGCCTTTGTCGGCGATGGCGACGTCGTGCTTGCCCTGGCCAAAACTGTCAAAGACCTTCTGCATGTCTTCTTCGGTGATGCCGACGCCGGTATCGGCGACGCCGAGCTCGATATCGCCAAAGGCGTCGATCTCGGCGAAGACGGTTACCTTGCCGCCGGCGGGCGTGAACTTGACGCCGTTGGAGAGCAGGTTGATCAGGATCTGCTTGATGGCGCGGGCATCGGCCATCACGAAAGGCAGGTCGGCGGGAATATCATTCTCCAGCGTCACGCCGCCGCCTTCGGCCCGCCACGACACCAGTTGCAGCGCGTCGCCGGCCATGCGCGAAAAGTCCAGCGGCGCCTCTTCCAGTTCCCAGCGCCCGGCCTCGATCTTGGCGAGGTCGAGAATGTCGTTGATCAGGGCCAGCAGGTGCAGGCCCGAACCATGGATCATGGTGGCGTATTCGTAGTTGCGATCCGGCGTCGCTTCGAAGATGCGGGTCGAGATCAGTTCTGAAAAGCCGATAATGGCATTGAGCGGCGTGCGCAGCTCATGGCTCATATTGGCGAGGAATTGCGACTTGGCGAGGCTGGCGGCTTCGGCCTTTTCGCGGCCGCGATCCGATTCCAGCTTGGCGCAGACCAGCTCGGCCAGAAGCGCGTTGCGCTCTTCGGTGATGAGCAGGGCTGCGCGGGCGCGCTTGTAATGCTGGCGCGCCACCATCGCGGTATAGGCGACATAGAGCGGCGAAATCGCGCCCAGATACAGGAACACCGTGTCCGTCGCCTGCATCGGCGTCAGCGCCATGGCGAGCCCGAACAGGCACAGCGACGGCACCGCGATGAAGCGGCTGGCGCCCACCGTGGTGGCGTGCGCGGTGAGCGTGATCGCCAGCACCAGCTGCAGCAGCAGGTGATTGAAGTCGTTGCCCGGCGCCCATAGTAGCCAGCCCATCGACACCCAGGCCAGCGTCTGCAGCAGCGCGGCGGCAGCGGCGCGTATTTGCCACTTGCGCGCTTCGCCTTGCGGCAGCAGGCCCGGAGGCATTGCCCGCGTCACAAAGATCATTGGCGCCAGCGACGCCACCACCAGGCCGTACCACAAGGCCAGCGGCGCCAGCGCGACCGATGGCGAGAACAGCAGGCAGGTCGCCGCCGCGAACACCAGCATGATGAGATAATTGGGCTTCAGATTGTCCAGCACGCCACGCAACAGGGCGAGCTCCAAACGGCTCTCCCTTGCGCGCTCTTCGTGCGCGAATGGCGCGTCGACCCGTCTTGGGGCCACTTTTGCGCTGACGTTGATGGACATTCGATCCCCGCTCACATGGGAACTCTATGCCGCCAAGGGTTAAAAAGGGCCTTGCGTTAACCAGTAGAATAATCGCCGCTGGCGTGCCGACCTGTCCCAATTTAGAACGTCCCGTATTGAAACACGCGTATCGGTTGCCCCGCGACACGCTTCAGAAGTTGAAGGAGAGTGTCTTGAGGTATTCCCTGCTCGCTGCGGCGAGCCTGATCGCTGTTGCCATCTCTGTTCCCGCCAAGGCCGAAGACTGCGGTTGCCGCGATCAGGTTCGCGCCGCTCTCACCCGCCAGGCCCCTCGCGCCGCCGCCCCGGTTCGCCGGGCCGCGCGGGTGCAGACATCCGCCTATGCCGAAGCCGGGTACGATTATCGCGCGGCCCGCTCCATCGACATGTATCCCTATCGCCATCGCTGGGAAGCCGCGCAGCAGGGTTATGTCCCGCCGCCGCAGGCTTACGCAGAAGCCTATGGCGAGGGTTATGGGTATGCCCAGCCCGAAGCGATGGCCTATGCGCCGCCCTATGGCGGGATGGGGCACTATGCCAATTCCGCCTATCCCGATGGCTGGGCCAACAGCTATCAGCCGCCCGGCATCACGGTTGACCAGGACGGCTGGTTCGGCGGCGTCGGCTACAATTCCGGCGGTGACGGCGGCGGTGGCGGCGGTGGCGGCGGCATGACGCTGACGCTGGCGCAGCACGACGCCTCCAATGGTTACGGCCCGGGCTCGGGCGGTTCCTATGGCGCGTCCAACCAGCTGAGTCAGTGGCGTGCGGAAGCCTTCGCGCCGAAGGCCAGCAAGTAGGCATCAAAGAATTCAGTTTGCCCCAACCGCGCTGCGTGGCCGAAAGGCTGCGTGGCGTGGCGGGCGTTTAGACCTTCACGCGCCGGGGACGGTGCGTGATGATCGCTAAGGGGATAGTAGCGATATAGGTCGCCAGTGCGGCGGTCAGCGTCGCCCAGGGCCAGACGACAAGGCAGGCGAGTAGTCCGGCAGCGGCCAGCCAGCCCAGCCAGCGCAAGCGGCGCGGCAGTTTCAGATATTTGAGCGACGGCATGGGCAGGGTGCTGACCATCAGGCCGGAAATCAGCGCCAGTATGACTGCCGCGATCACCGGGTCCTGGATGCGCGGATCGTCCCACTGGAACGAGAGCAGCAGCGGCGACAGCACCATGAAGGCGGCGGCGGGCGTGGGCAGGCCAGTGAAATAAGGATGGACGTTGGTGGCGCCTTCATCGCGCGCCGCCTGCACATTGAAGCGGGCCAGGCGCGTCGCGGATGCAGCGACGAACACCAGGGCGACGATCCAGCCCGGCGTGCCAATATCCTTCAGGCACCAGGTGAACATGATGATGGCGGGCGCAACGCCGAAGCTGACAATGTCGGCCAGGGAATCCAGCTGTGCGCCGAAGCGGCTGTCCGCCCCCAGAATGCGCGCGGCGCGGCCATCCAGCATGTCGAAGATACCGGCGCAGACCACGGCGGCGACCGCCACCATCCAGTCGCCGGAAATGGCGAAGCGGATGGCGGTGAGGCCGCTGCACATGCCCAGCAGGGTGAGGAAAGATGGCACCAGCTTGGAAGCGGAAATGTCTTCCAGCTTTTCCAGCCGCGCCTTCACGATGGCCTGGGCGCGGGCGCGGCGTGACTTGCGTTCGGTCTGATCCGTCATGGCATCTCTGCCAGCACGGTTTCGCCCGCCACAGTGGTCATGCCTGGCGTGGCGACAATGCGCGCGCCCTGCGGCAGATAAACGTCCAGGCGGCTGCCGAATCGGATCATGCCGAAACGATCCCCGCGTTTTACTTGCTGGCCCTGCACCAGGTCCCAGACGATGCGCCGTGCCACCAACCCGGCGATCTGCACCACGACCAGATCACGGCTTTCGTCGCTTGCGCCTTCGGGGCGCACCCGGATGGCATTGCGCTCGTTGTGGACCGAGGCCTTGTCGAAGGACGCATTGAAGAACTTGCCGGGGCGATAGGCCAGCGCGATCACGGTGCCGCTGATCGGGTTGCGGTTCACATGCACATTGAAGACGTTCATGAAGATGGAAAGCCGCACCCGCGGCGCATCTCCCAGCCCCAGTTCCGGCGGCGGGGCCGCTTCAACGATGGGAAGCAGCTTGCCATCGGCGGGCGAGATGATCGGCCCCGCACCGGTCGGCGTCACCCGATCAGGATCACGGAAGAAGGCGATGCACCAGATGGTGAGTGGCAGCAGCAACAGACCCAGCAGGGGCGACATCAGGAAGGCGAGCAGGTTCACGCCCGAGAACAAAGCTATGAAAGGGAGCCCTTCGCGGTGAACTTTGAAACCCACGCTAGGCTACGCGCGAACCGGTAAAGGGGAACGAGCCGAACGAGCCCGCCTTGACGGTGCCGCTCAGCGTGTCGCCCGCGACCACGCCGTTGAAATCCAGCGTCATCGGCATGGGCGAGGAAACCTTAGCCGACCAGGAGAGACTGTCGCCATCGGCCTTGCCATTTTCCAGCGGGCCGGAACCCTGCTGCGCGGTCTGCGTGCCGGTCAGGGCGGCGCCATCGGTCTTGAGGTCCAGCGTCGCCTTCACCGCGCCCATCGGCGAGTTGATGACGATTTCCCATTTTCCGTCGGCAGCCATGGCAAATCTCCCTGATTTTCCGGGCATCTAAGGATGGCATGGACCCCAGCGCAAGGGGGCTGTACAGGTCTCGCAGCCGAAGGAACCCACATGTCGCGCAAGACCATCATTCTCCCCAAAGGCCGCCGCGCCCGCATCGGCAGCCCCTGGATATTCTCCAACGAGATCCGCATGGACGAGGCGGCCAAATCGATTGCGCCCGGCAGCGTCGTCAATGTCCGGGGCGAAGATGGCCGCGCCTTCGGCACTGGCTATTTCAATCCCAAGAGCCTGATCGCGGTGCGGCTGCTGTCATCCGAATGCGATGTTCCGGTGGACCGGGATTTCTTCGGCACGCGCATTGTCCGCGCCCTGGCGCTGCGCGATGCGCTGTATGACAAGCCCTTCTACCGGCTTTGCCACGCCGAAGGCGACGATGTGCCCGGCCTGGTGATCGACCGCTTCGACGATGTTCTCACCGTGCAGATCGGCACCGCCGGCATGGAGAAGCAGCTCGACACCATCCTGGCGGCGCTGGATGCGACGCTCAAGCCGAAGACCGTCATCCTGCGCAACGATGCTCCCAGCCGCGCGCTGGAAGGGCTGGAGAGTTACGTCCGCACCGCCAAGGGTGAAGGCGCCCGCATCGCGGTGGTGGAAAATGACGCGCGCTACATCGCCGACCTGGCGGGCGGGCAGAAGACAGGCTGGTATTACGACCAGCGCGACAACCGCGCCTTCATCGCCTCGCTGGCCAAGGGCAAGAGCGTGTTGGACGCCTACAGCTATTCCGGCGGCTTCGGCGTGCTGGCGGCCAAGGCGGGCGCGACGGAAGTGATCTGCTTGGATTCCAGCGCGCCCGCGCTGGCGCTGGCCGAGGAAAGCGCCAAAGCCAATGGCGTCAAGATCACCCCGGTCAAGGCGGATGTCTTCGAGGAACTGGAACGCCTGGCCAGCGCGCAGGAGACTTTCGACATCGTCGTGACCGATCCGCCGCCCTTCGTGAAATCGAAGAAGGACCTGGAGCCCGGCGCCAAGGCCTATCGCAAGCTGGCCAAGCTGGGGGCGCAGGTCACCGCGCCGCGCGGGCTGCTCAAGATCGCGTCCTGCTCGCACAACATCCCGCCAGAGCGTTTCGCGGCGGAATGCGCCGCGGGCATCGCCCGCACCGGCCGCACGGCACGCCTTATTCGCCAGGCAGGCGCGGGGCCGGATCATCCGGTGCATCCGCTGCTGCCGGAGAGCGCATACTTGAAGGCGCTGGTTTACGCCCTCGACTAGATTGTAATTTGTGTGCCCAGTTCGACCACCCGGTTCGGCGGCAGCTGATAGAAGCGCGCCGGTGACAGCGCGTTGCTGGCGATGTGGCGGTAGAGCCAGTTGCGCCAGCGCGGCAGTTCGGAATGCTCGGCCTGCACCAGCGTTTCGCGGCCAATGAAGAAGGTCACCGAGGTCAGGTCCAGCGCCAGGCCGAAGCGGCGGGCCTCTTCCAGCGCCTGCGGCACGTCGGGGGTTTCGAAGAAGCCGTAATGGATGCGCACGGTGTAGAAGCCCTTGCCCAGCTTCTCGATCTCCAGCCGGTTTTCCGGCCGCACCGTGGGCGTGTCATCGACCACGACATTGGCGATCACCACCCGTTCATGCAGCACCTTGTTGTGCTTGAGGTTGTGCAGCAGCGCGCCAGGCACCACATCGATGCGCGAGGCCATGAAAATGCCCATACCCGCGACGCGGACGGTGTTCTTGTCGGCGCGCCCCAGGAACAGCGACAGCGGCAGGGATTCGTTGCGCACCTTTTCCAGGTGCACGCGGCGGCCGCGCCGCCAGGTGTCCATGATGATGATGACGATCATGGCGAACAGCAGCGGCAGCCAGCCGCCGGCAGGAATTTTCAAGCTGTTGGCGGCTAGGAAGATGAAGTCGCTGAAGCCCATGGCGCCGAACAGGAAGAAGGCGAACAGGGCAGGCCAGCGCCAATGCTTGCCTGCCACGATGCCGGCGTTGAAGGTGTCGATCACCATCACGCCTGTCACCGCCAGGCCATAGGCCGCCAGCAGATTGTCGGAGTGGCGGAAGATCAGCACCAGCAGCACCACGCCCGCCGCCAGCAGCAGATTCACGCGCGGGACATAGATCTGGCCGTAATCGGTGGCGCTGGTGTGGCGGATTTCCATGCGCGGCAGCTTGCCCAGCTGCACCGCCTGCTGCGTCATGGAGAAGACGCCGGTGATCACCGCTTGCGACGCGATGGCGGCGGCCATGGTCGCCAGGATCACCATCGGCCAGTGCGCCCATTGCGGGATGACGGAGAAGAAGGCGAAGCCCACCAGCTTGGGATCGTGCAGGATGGCGGCGCCCTGGCCGAAATAGTTCAGCAGCAGGGCCGGCAACGCCACGAACAGCCAGGCATACTGGATCGGCTTGCGGCCGAAATGGCCCATGTCGGCATAGATTGCCTCGCAGCCCGTCACCGCCAGCACCACCGCGCCCAGTGAGACGAACGCCACCCAGGGCGCCGCCAGGAACATGTCCAGCGCATAGAGCGGATTGATCGCCCACAGAATGGCGGGGTCATTCCACAATGACATCGCGCCCAGCCCGGCCAGGGCCAGGAACCAGAGCAGCATCAACGGCCCGAACAGCACGCCGATCTTGTGGGTGCCGCGGCTCTGCAGCATGAAGAGTCCGATCAGGATCACCAGCGACAGCGGCACCACCAACGGCTCCAGCGCCGCATTCTCCACCTGCAGGCCCTCGATGGCCGACAGCACGGTGATGGCGGGCGTGAGCACGCCGTCGCCATAGAACAGCGCCAGGCCGATGATGGCGCCGATGCCGATCATGCTTTTGACGCGACGCGACAGGCCGGGCGAGCGGTGCGCCAGCGCCGCCAGCGCCAGGGTGCCGCCTTCGCCGTCATTGTCGGCGCGCAGGATGATGAGGACATATTTGACCGTCACCACCAGGATCAGCGCCCAGAACACCATGGAGAGCGAACCCATCACCGCCATCGAATGGGCGATGCCGCCGCCTTCGGTGGACTGCACGATGAACCGCAGGGCGTAGAGCGGGCTGGTGCCGATATCGCCGAACACCACGCCCATCGCACCCAGCATCAGGAGCGGCGTGCTTCGGGCGCCGTGGCTGCGGTGCGAACTCTCCGGCGCGCTCTCGGGCAGAGCGGAGAGCGGTCCGGCGTCGTCGGGCGGGGGAGTGATCACAGGGTGGCGAAACTTTTCATGCAGACGAAAAACGCACCAGACTCAGCGCTGACGCATCCGCGAGGGCGGGGACAATAGTCCTTTGCCCCGCCGCCCCAAAGCGGGGCGCGGCAGGATAGCGCAGAGTCAGCCTTAAGCGGCTGAAACGGTTATGGAATAGCCAGATCTTCGGCCGTCAGGGCAAAGGATGAGCCGGGCGGCGGGTTCAGTTCCGCCGCGCCCGCCGAGACCGGCACCAGGCCGGAAACGCTGCGGGCCCGCGCTGGTGCGATGGATGCCGTCTTGGACAGGGGCTTTTGCCCCAGCACTTCCGCGATCAGGGCATCGACGTCGGTTGCCGGGGCGTCCTGCGGCGCGATCTCGTCTTCGATGGACGGCGGCGCGCTGCGCGGCACGGGCTTTGTCGTCAGCGGCGCGGGCGCATTGGCGCTGGTGCTGCCGGAGCCGATAAAGCCCTTCACCGGGAAAATCTTCACGCCCCAGCCGCCGGTCTGGATGTTGTAGACGCGCACCTGGCTCCAGTCATTGGCCGGGCTGACATCCATCACCGGACTGTTGACATAGATCGAACCGTCATTGAGCCAGTTGGCGTGATCGATGCGGATTTCGCGCGGGCCGACCATGCGCTTGACCACCGCGACATGGCCGGTGTTGGAAGCGGCATAATTGTGCAGCACCAGCACCGCGCCGATGGCGGGCGATGCGCCGCGCTCATACTTGCCCAAGGCCTGGTCCCACCAGGTGTTGGCATCGCCGAAAATCTTGATGGCGGAATGTTCGCGCGCATAGGGCACGCATTGCAGCGGCTTCCGGCCAACGATGCTGTCAACGCGGCTGCTGCCGGTCATCTGGGGCAGGGTGGTGTTGCCCGCCGTCACCACGGGGCGCGGTGCCGCCGCCGGTTGGTCGTAAGCCGTGTCCTCATAGGAAGAACTGGCGCAGCCCGCCAACCCGAGGGGAAGGCCCAGCCCCAGCACAACCACACACGCAACCCGGTAACACCGCATGACCAATGCCATCCCAATTCCCAGGGATGACCTTACAAACCGCGTACCAAGGCGCAGTTAGACGAAAAGTTCGGATTTTATGGGTTCAAACACGATTCAAATTTGAATCAATGGCCGCGCAAACGGCCTTGGCTAACGCGCATTAAGGATGGATTTGGCGGCGCTACTCGGCCGGTGTGGAGATCGAGCGCCGCACGGGGCGCGGCGCCAGCGCATTGGCGGCGCCCATGGTGCCGATCGAGACGAGTCCCGAAACGGCAAAGACGAAAAACAGCGCCGCCCAGTTGCTTTCGGACACCGCCAGCACCGCCACGAAGATGCCCACGACAAGTTCCGGCACGCCGCGCCAGCCGCCCGACTGCACTTCGCCCGCCCGGATGGTGCGGATGAAATCCATGCGGGTGGAGAAGAAGGCTTCCAGCGTGGCGCGGGTGTTGGCCAGGATCAGGCCGGAGGGAAACACCACCGCCAAAACCAACGTGCGATAGAGCTTCTGTGCCCGCTCGCGGCCCAGCATGCGCTGGCCCAGCCAGAGATAGCCGATGGAACAGGACAGACCGAAGAAGGTGACGATCAGGCCCAGCGCGGCGACGGCGGGATAGGGCGGCAGGCCGACCGAGAGCATGAACAGCGAGATCGTCGCGCTGGTGAAGGCCAAGGTGTAGAAGGCGAACTGGCACATCTGCGCCGTCATCGCGAGTTTGAAGGTCAGCGACAGCTTGCTGGCCCAGATCTGTGGCACCAGCTTGCGGGCGCATTGCGCATGGCCCTTGGTCCAGCGGGCCTGCTGCGAACGCCATGCCGCGGCGTTGGGCGGCAATTCGCCCGGCACTTCGATGTCGGGCAACATGGCGCTGCGCCAGCCTTGCAGCACGCAGCGCATCGACAGGTCCAAGTCTTCGGTCAGCGTGTCGCCGGTCCAGCCGCCCGATTGTTCGATGGCCAGCCGGTTCCACACGCCCGCGGTGCCGTTGAACGACATGGGCAGCTGGCTACGGAAGCGCGCTTCCTGTTCCACCGCGAAATGGGAATCCAGCAGCACGCCCTGCACCCGCGTCAGCCAGTTGGCGTTGCGGTTGTTGTGGCCCCAGCGCGCCTGCACGAAGCAGAGGCCGCTATCGGCCAGCAGGGCCGGGACGGTGCGGCGCAGGAAATCGGGAGCCGGCACGAAGTCGGCGTCGAAGATGGCGATGAAGGGCGCGTCGCAATGCGACAAGCCAAAAGCAAGGTTGCCCGCCTTGAAGCCCTTGCGGTCGCCGCGGCGAAGCAATTGCAGGTTCACGCCCGGCGGAACGATCTCTGGCAGGCGCGCCGCCAGCACGGCATGGTTTTCTTCCGTACCGTCATCGAGCAATTGAATGGTGAGGCGGCCCTGCGGCCAGTCCAGGGCGCAGGCGGCGGCGGCGACGCGCAGCGCCAGATCGCCTTCGTTGCAGACGGGAAGCTGCACCAGCACATGCGGCAGGTCGGAATCGTTCATCTGCTCCATCGCCAGCTTGGGCGCGGGGCGGGTGAGGCGGACCCAGGCAAGCATGATGAGCTGGACGGAAAGGAAGCTGACGGCGATCAGGATAAGGGCCAGGACGAAGGACAGGACGTAACCGAGCGTAATCAATCGTCCCCCCCCTCACCGGCCCGCATGTTGCCGGAAACCGGACCTAAAGCCTTGTATCAGGCCCGATCTTTGGGGCCCACGCCGGGAACCCAAGCCCGGCGTCCCGGACAGGCGCGAACTTGCTGCGGCGCGAGAGGATTGGCAAGGGGGCAGATGCCCGATCTGGCGTGCCATACCGTCCGAACATAAAGTGAATGGGTGGGGAACTGGTCCGGCCGGGCCGGAATTTCGTATCTGGGAGAGGCGGGGAAGAAAGAGGATTAACGTCATGGTTGCGTCCCCCCTGAAAAAAGCCGCCCTCTGCGCCGGGTTGGCCATCGTCCTGGCTGGCTGTGCCCAGCCCACCCCCTATGCTCCGCGCCAGCAGGGCCAATCCACCGGCTATACCGACCGCGAACTGGCCCCCGACCGCTGGCGCGTCACTTTCACCGGCAATTCCGTCACCCCGCGCGAGCAGGTGGAGGATTATCTGCTGCTGCGCGCCGCCGAAGTGACCCTGGCCAATGGCGGCACCCACTTCATCTTCGACAATCGTGACACCCGCTCCCAGACCCGGATCTTCGCCGATCCGCTGGGACCGCGCGGCTTCGGCTATGGCGGTTTCGGCGGCGGCTTCTGGGGCGGCTATTGGGGCTATCGCCCGCGCTGGGGTTACGATCCCTTCGGACCGCCGGTGATGATCTCCTCCACCACCCAGTATCAGGCCTTTGCCGAAATCATCGTGCTGAGGCCCGGCCAGACCGAAACCCGCGCCGTCGATGCGCGGGCCGTGGTGCAGAATGTCAGGCCGCCGGCGCCGTCGGGTCCGCCGCCCGCCTGATGCGGAAAATGTGATGATCGCTGGCGGCGGTGACCTCTTCCACCGCATGGCCTTCGCCGTGACACATGTGCGGAATGTCCACCGCCGCCAGCGGATCATCGGCCAGCACCACCAGCAGCGCGCCGGGCGCGGCTTTTCCCAGCGCCTTCTTCGCCAGCAGGGCGGGCAGCGGGCATTTCAGGTTGCGCAGGTCGAGCGGTTCGTCCATCGCGCCATCTTGCGCCATGGCCCGGCGCGGCTCAATCTGCCCCTAGGGAAGGAAAGCGCGACGGTCTCATAAAAAGACCGCGCCATTTGGATTCTTGATGGGATTGGCCGCCGCCTTCCGGCGCGAGTATGTCTACATCTCCAGCATCCTGCGCACGCTCTGGCTGCTGCGGCCGGTCAAGTCGCATTCCACACGCATCATCGCTGACATCGTGGCGGCGCAGGCGAAAGAGACGCCGGACGCGCCCGCCATCATCTTTCAGGACATGGTGACCAGCTATGCCGCGCTGGATGCGCGCGCCAACGCCTATGCCCATTGGGCGATAGGGCAGGGCATCAAGCGCGGCGACGCCGTGGCGCTGCTGATGGAGAACCGGCCCGACTATATCGCCGCCTGGCTGGGCCTGTTCAAGGCGGGCGCCAGCGTGGCGCTGATCAACACCAACCTCACCGGCGTTGGCCTGGCGCATTCCATCGTCATCGCCAATGCCGCCCATGCCATTGTCGGCGACGAGATGAAGGCGGCGTTCGAAGGCGCGGTGCCGCATCTGGAAAAAGCGCCGCGCCTGTGGTGCCAGGGCGCGGTGGCGCAGGCATCGGATGATCTCGACGCCGCGCTGGCTTTGATGCCCGTCAGCGATCCCGGCCTGGCGGCGCGCGGCGGCCTGACCTGCAAAGACCGCGCGTTCTTCATCTACACCTCGGGCACCACAGGCCTGCCCAAGGCGGCGAATTTCAGCCATATGCGCATGCTGTTCATGATGACCGGCTTTGTCGGGGCGCTGCGGCCCAACAGCAGCGACCGAATCTATGACCCGCTGCCGCTCTATCATTCCACCGGCGGCGTCTGCGCCGTGGGGCTGGCGTTTCTCTCCGGCGGGGCGCTGATCATCAAGCGCAAATTCTCGGCGCATGAGTTCTGGGGCGATATTCACGCCAGCGGCGCCACCATGTTCCAGTATGTCGGCGAGCTGTGCCGCTATCTGCTCAACGCGCCGCCGTCGCCGCTGGACAAGGGCCACAGGATTCGCGCCATCACCGGCAACGGCCTGAACAGCGCGATCTGGCGCGAATTTCAGGACCGCTTCGCCATTCCCCGCATCGTCGAATTCTATGGCGCCACCGAGAGCAATGTCTCGATGCTGAATTACGACGGCACCGTGGGCGCGGTAGGCCGGGTGCCGGAATATTCCGAGAAGCTGCTGCCCGCCCGCGTCATCCGCTTCGATGTCGAAACCGAAACGCCGGTGCGCGGGCCGGACGGCCTTTGCATCGAATGCGCGCCGGATGAGGTGGGCGAAGCGATTGGCGGCATGTCCCGGCGCGCGGGCCGCGAGTTCGAGGGCTATACCAACAAGGCCGACAGCAGCAAGAAGATGCTGCGCGATGTCTTCCACAAGAGCGACATCTGGTTTCGCACCGGTGACCTGATGCGCCGCGACGCGCATGGCTATTTCTATTTCGTTGACCGCATCGGCGACACCTTCCGCTGGAAGGGCGAGAATGTCGCCACCGGCGAAGTCAGCGCCGCGCTGGCGCGCCAGAAGGGCATTGCCGAGGCGAGCGTTTACGGCGTCGCCGTGCCCGGGGCGGAAGGCCGCGCGGGCATGGCCTCGCTGGTGGTGGACAAGGCTTTCGACATCACGGCCTTGCCGGACCAGCTCAAGGCGCGGCTGCCGGCTTATGCGCTGCCGATCTTCCTGCGCCTCTCGCCCAGCATCGAAGTCACCGGCACTTTCAAGCAGCGCAAGATCGATCTGGTGCGCGAAGGCTTCAATCCGGCCGGGATTTCGGATCCGGTGTTCTGGCTCGATCCCGCCACCAACGCCTATGAACGCCTGACGGTGGGACGTTACGCCGACATCGCCGACGGGCGGGTGAAGTTGTAAACTCACTTGTCATCCCGGGCGCGGCGCAGCACGCAGTGATGCGCCGCAGACCCGGGACCCATCGTGCAAGCGGTGCAATGGATACCGGCTCGCGCGCTCCCCGCTTGGCCGGGATGACAATTGCAGCTTAGGAAAAATCCGTCGCCAGCGCCGCCTTGGTGCCGTCGCCCAGCACCGCCATGTGGCCGTAATTGCGATGCGACAGGCCGATCACCACCTTCTCCGTCTTGAAGCGCGCGATCTGCTGCGGCGTCAGCCTGAGGCGCAGCCAATGCACCGATGAGGTCTTGCCGTCGGCGGTGGTGCGGTCGTCATATTCGGTGGGCGTCGCCCGCACTGTTTCGCCGCCGATTTCCAGAAAGACGCTTTCCTCGATGCCGCCCAGCCCCAGCAGCACCTTGGCGCGGCGAGCGCCATCCTCGATCTCCAGCATCATGGTGGCGATCAGTTCCGCGCCTTGCGGGATCAGCGGATTGTAGGCGGCCAGTTCGCCGGGCACCTGTTCGTCGCCGCCCTTTTCGATCCGCAGCATCTCCATAACCTGCAGCCACACGGTGGCGTAATTCTCGAAATAGAAAGTGGCGAAGGGCCCGACTTCGACCCGGCGCAGCTTCTTCAGCGGGATCAGGTTCGCCTTCAGGCTTTTGCGCTGCTGCTCATATTCCTTCAGCGGCAGCAAATCTTCGGCGGTGATGGTGCGGGCGGATTCTGGCATGGCTCAATCCTGCCTCAAGCCGAATGCCCGCGCCATGATCTGGATGGGATGCTCAGGCTCGGTGACGCCGGTATCCGTGTTGGCGACGATGTGCTGCGCCGCCAGCGGGCAATCCGAAACGATATGGCCGCGCGGCTTGGCGTTAGCGGCACGGTAAACGGGCCGCCCCACCTTCACCGCCACATCATGCGTCGGCTTGACCACGCCAAAGGTGCCGCCATGGCCACTGCAGCGTTCGATCACATCCACCGGCGTTTCCGGAATCAGCTTCAGCATCTCCGCCGCCTTGGGGCCCATATTCTGGGCGCGGGCGTGACAGGCCAGATGCACGGTGATGCCTTCGGGCAAGGGCGTCATGGGCAGCGTGCCATCCTTCTTCATCACATCGACCACATATTCGTCGATATCCCAGACATGTTCGGCGACGCACTTCACATCGGCGTTGTCGGGCACGATCAGCGCCCATTCGAATTTCAGCATTAGGCCGCAGGACGCCGTGAGCGCCACGATGTCGTAGCCATCGTCGATCAGCTTCACCAGTTCTCTGGACACCTTGGCGGCGTTGGCGGCGACTTTGCCAAGTTCGGCCTGCTCCAGGAACGGCATGCCGCAGCAGCCGGGATAGCTCACCACGGTTTCGACGCCCAGATGGTTCAGCACATCGCGCGCCGCCAGGCCGGTGACCGGCTTGTTGTAATTGACGAAACAGGTGGCATAGAGCGCGGCCTTGCGCTTGCCATGGGCAGGGCCCGCCCTGTTGGCCTGCCCCGGTTCCTGCCTGTTGGCCAACACAAAAGTGCGGCCCGAGAATTTCGGTAGCTCGGCGTCGCGGTCGATGCCGGCGGTTTTTTCCATCGCCGCCCGCATGATGCGATTTTCGCCGGCCCAGTTGATGACGGGCGCGGCGGCGCGCGCCAGCGTGCCGTTGCGGTCCATCTGGGCCAGCTGGCGCTGCACGAAATCGGTATTGCCCTTCTTCGCTTTGGCGAAGCGGTGGCGCAGCATCAGGTGCGGAAAATCCAGCATGAAGGGATGCGGCGGCACATAGGGGCACTTGGTCATGAAGCACATGTCGCAAAGCGTGCAGGCTTCGACCACGGGCTTGAAATCGTCCGACGCCAGATGCTCGACATCTTCCGCCGGGCTGGAATCGATCAGGTCGAACAGGCGGGGAAAGGAATCGCAGAGATTGAAACAGCGGCGGCAGCCATGACAGATGTCGAAGACCCGCCGCATCTCCTCATCCAGCTTCACCGGATCGGCGAAATCGGGATTCTGCCAGTCGATGATCTGGCGGGTGGGGGCCTCTAAACTGCCTTCGCCGGTCATGAATAGCTCTAGGAAGACTCAGGCCCTGCCTCCCCCTCGGCGCGAAGCGCCAAGGGAGGGGGAGGTGGCCGTAGCTGGCCAGCGTAGCGGTTAAGCCAGCGAAGGCCGGAGGGGGTCACTCACAAAGCGCGGACGTTAGCGCTTGCCCAACGAGTCCAAAGCCTTCTGGAAACGGCCGGCGTGAGACTTCTCGGCCTTGGCCAGGGTCTCGAACCAGTCGGCGATTTCGTCAAAGCCTTCTTCGCGCGCGGTCTTGGCCATGCCCGGATACATGTCGGTGTATTCGTGGGTCTCGCCCGCGATCGACGCCTTGAGGTTGGCGTCGGTGGCGCCGATGGGCTCGCCCGTGGCCGGGTCGCCCACTTCCTCCAGATATTCCAGATGGCCGTGCGCGTGGCCGGTTTCGCCTTCGGCGGTGGAGCGGAAGACGGCGGCGACGTCGTTGTGACCTTCGACGTCGGCCTACTGCGCGAAATAGAGGTAACGGCGGTTCGCCTGGCTTTCGCCGGCGAAGGCTTCCTTCAGATTTTCCCAGGTCTTGGTGCTTTTCAGTCCGGGCATGCGCGCCTCCAATGAAATCCGAAGACAAGACTGACCGCGCCCAGGCGGGCCTGTCAACGCGATTAGAATGGTTCTAAGTTATGTGATTAAGTCGCAACTGCGCCTCAGGTGCGCTTCACCCTGACGACGACATCGACCCTGTCCACCGTCATGCCCGCAGGGGCCGACGGCACGCCGGAAACCGAGATTTCCTCGCCGGGGATGTCGATCAGAAGCCCTTCATTTTCCAGGAAGAAATGCTGGTGATCGCCCACATTCGTGTCGAAATAGCTGCGGCTGGCATCGACCACGACCTGGCGCAGCAGCCCGGCGGCCTGGAACTGGTGCAGGGTGTTGTAAACGGTGGCCAGCGAGACCTTGACGCCCATGCGCGCAGCTTCCTCGGCCAGGCTCTCGGCGCTGACATGGCGATCGCAATCCCGGAACAGCAGCCCGGCCAACTCCAGCCGCTGCCGGGTGGGGCGCAGACCGGCCGCCTTCAGGCGGGCGGCGGCATCCTGCCGGGTTTGCTGCTCAAATTTGGGCATCGAACCGTTACACCTTACATGCCCTATTCCCTGTGTTCAGGGCGGCGGGAGAACTGCTAGAGTTACACCAGTTTACTGGTTAGAACGCTTCTAAGCAAGAAACGTCATTATTACAGGGTTTCCGGCCGGAACCCGGCATGCAGGACATAAAACGTGGACAAGCCCGTACCCCAGTCGAGTTTTACGCTTGAAGAGCTTCTGACCTGCGCCCGCGGCGAGATGTTCGGCCCAGGCAATCCGCAGCTTCCCCTGCCGCCCATGCTGATGTTCGACCGCATCACCAAGATTTCCGATGTCGGCGGCACCGACGGCAAGGGCGAGATCGAGGCCGAATTCGACATCAATCCTGACCTCTGGTTCTTCAAATGCCATTTTGAAGGCGATCCGGTGATGCCGGGCTGCCTGGGGCTGGATGCGCTGTGGCAGCTGGTGGGCTTTTTCCTGGGCTGGATGGGCGGCCAGGGCAAGGGCCGCGCCCTGGGCGTCGGCGAAGTGAAATTCACCGGCATGGTGCTCCCCACCGCCAAGAAGATCACCTATGTCATCAACCTGAAGCGCGTCATCATGCGCAAGCTGATCATCGGCGTGGCCGACGGCATCATGAAGGTGGATGGCAAGATCATCTATGAAGCCAAGGACCTCAAGGTGGGCCTGTTCATCGAGGAAGCCGCGGCCGCGCTTTCGCCCCAGACCGCCACGGCTTGACGCGCCCCCCATCCGCGCCATATCGCCTGACGGCAATCTGAAGGATCCGCACACGTCATGAGACGCGTGGTTGTCACCGGCATCGGCATCGTCTCCTCCATCGGCAACAATGCCCAGGAGGTGGTCGCCAGCCTGCACGATGCCCGCTCCGGCATCGTCGCGGCGGAGGATTACATTCGCCTGGGCTTTCGCAGCCAGATTCATGGCTCGCTCAAGATCAATCTCGACGAGGTGGTGGACCGCCGCGCCCGCCGCTTCCAGGGCGACGGCGCCGGTTATTGCTGGGTGGCGATGACCCAGGCCATCGCCGATAGCGGCCTGGACGAAAGCGACGTTTCCAATCCGCGCACCGGGCTCATTGTTGGCTCGGGTGGCCCAAGCACGAAAGCCATCGTGCAGGCCGCCGACGTGACGCGCCAGAACAACAGCCCCAAGCGCATCGGGCCCTTCGCGGTGCCCAAGGCGATGTCGTCCACCGTTAGCGCCAATCTTTCGACCTGGTTCAAGACCAAGGGCTACAATTATTCCATCTCCTCGGCCTGCTCGACCTCGGCCAACTGCATCGGCAACGCCTTCGAGCTGATCCAGTGGGGCAAGCAGGACATCATGTTCGCCGGCGGCGGCGAGGAACTGGACTGGACGCTGTCCGAACTGTTCGACGCCATGGGCGCGATGTCGTCCAAGTACAATGCCTCGCCCGAGAACGCTTCGCGCGCCTATGACAAGGACCGCGACGGCTTCGTGATTTCCGGCGGCGGCGGCATCCTGGTTCTGGAAGAACTAGAACACGCCAAGGCGCGCGGCGCGAAAATCTATGCCGAGCTGGTGGGCTATGGCGCGTCCGCCGACGGCGCCGACATGGTCGCCCCCTCGGGCGAAGGCGCGGTGCGCTGCATGAAGCTGGCGCTGGAAAATGTGAAGGCGCCGGTGGATTACATAAACCCGCACGCCACTTCGACGCCGGTGGGCGACATTCCCGAGATCAACGCCATCCGCGAAGTCTTTGGCGAGAAAATGCCGCCGATCAGCGCCACCAAGTCGCTCACCGGCCACAGCCAGGGCGCGGCGGGTGTGCACGAAGCGATCTACACCCTGCTGATGATGCAATCTGGCTTCATCTGCGAGAGCGCCAACATCATGGAGATCGACCCCGTCCTGGCCGATGCCAACATCGTGCGCAAGCGGATCGACAACGCGGCGATTAACACGGTTTTGTCCAACAGCTTCGGATTTGGCGGCACCAACGCCTCGCTGGTCTTCCAGCGCTACAACGGTTGAGGCGTATCAATATGGAACAGAAGCCCCCCCTCGCCGACATCGCCAGCCAGCCCAGGATGGGACTGATGGCGGGCAAGCGCGGCCTGGTCATGGGCGTGGCCAACGACCATTCCATCGCCTGGGGCATCGCCCAGATGCTGGCGAGCCAGGGTGCCGAGATCGCGTTTACCTATCAGGGCGACGCCCAGAAGAAGCGTCTGGGGCGGTTGGCCGACAGCATCGGTTCAAAGATCGTGCTGCCCGCCGATGTCGAAAGCGACGAGCAGCTCGATGCGGTCTTCGATCATCTGGAAAAGGAATGGGGCAGCCTGGACTTCCTGGTGCATTCGCTCGCCTTCTCCGACGCCAAGGAATTGTCGGGCCGCTATGTCGATACCAGCCGCGCCAATTTTCTCAAAAGCCTCGATATTTCCTGCTTTTCCTTCACCGCCGTGGCCCAGCGCGCGGCGCGGTTGATGAAGGATGGCGGCGCCCTGGTAACGCTGTCTTATCTCGGCGCCCAGAAGGTGATGCCCAACTATAACGTGATGGGCGTGGCCAAGGCGGCGCTGGAAGCTTCGGTCCGCTATCTCGCAGCCGATCTCGGCAAGGACAGCATCCGCGTCAACGCCATCTCGGCAGGTCCGATGCGCACCCTGGCGGGCAGTGGCGTCACCGATGCCCGCGTTGTCTTCAAGTGGGCCAAACACAACTCTCCCCTCAAGCGCTCCGTCGAACTTAACCATGTCGGCGGCGCGGCACTATATTTGCTTTCTGACCTATCGGGCGGTGTCACCGGCGAAATCCATTTCGTCGATGCCGGCTTCAACGTGGTGGGCATGCCGCCCACCGCGGATCTGAAGGGCTGGACCCCGCCGGAGAAGGATCAGGAGCAAAACAATGGGAGCTCCCCGCCAGGTTAAGATCGCCGCCGCAGCGTTGCTCGGCGCCGCCATCCTCATTCCGTCCATGGCCATGGCCAATTGGCGCAACGAGGCATCCGATTTCGACATTCACCGCCTGTCGCTGCGGGAACAGTGGCGCGACAAGGCGATCTGGGAAGCCCAGAATTACCGCGACGGCACCGGCGACTTTAACGCCCTGCGCGCCGCGCTGGAGCCGCAGGGCCGCTCCGTTCCGGGCCAGGCGCTGGTCGGCAACTGGCGCTGCCGCAACATGAAGATGGGCGGCATGAACGCCTATATCGTCTATCAGTGGTTCGACTGCTCTATCCGCGCCGTTAATGGCGGGCTGCTGCTGACCAAGCACACCGGCACGCTGCGCACGCAGGGCTGGCTCTATCCGGAAAATGGCGCCTGGGTCTATCTGGGGTCGTCCTCGGCCAAGGGCGAGCGTCTGGGCCGCTATTCCGGCCGCACGCCTTCGGTGGGCGCGCCCGCGACACCGGACGACCAGATTGGGCTGCTCACCGGCATCGGCAACAACCGGCTGCGGCTGGAAATTCCCGGCCCGGTGGAAGAATCCACTTATGATCTTATTGAATTCGCGCGCTAAAGCGCGCGGGGCGACCTCAATCGAGTTCGCACGCTAATTCCAGGCTGACACCCGGAAGGCAAAAAGCCCTCGCTGCAAAGCGGGGGCTTTTCATTTTTGGCGTGACCGTTAGCTTTCCGGTCATGGCAGGCACGTTAGCAAAAACCCTGGCGCAGAAAATGGGCGTGAAGGCGGGCGACCGCATCGCCACCATCGCCGCGCCCAAGGATTACGCCCGCCTGCTGGGCCGCCTGCCGGACGAAGCCCTGATCGTCCACCGCGCCCCCAATGACGGGGCGGAGATCGTGCATCTCTTCGTCAGCACCATGGCCGAACTGGAAACGCAATTGCCGCGCGCCCGCCAGGCGGTGTCGCCAAACGGCGCGGTGTGGGTAAGCTGCTACAAGAAGATTTCGAAAGTGCCGACTGACGTCACCGAAAACACCATCCGCGCCCTGGCGCTGTCCGCCACCGACCTGGTCGATGTGAAAGTGGTGGCTGTCACCGACCAATGGTCGGGATTGAAGTTTGTCGTGCGAAAGACCGTGCGCTAGGCCCGCTTTTTCGCCGCCGCCGCGAAACGCTCGAACAGATAGTGCGAATCCATCGGGCCGGGCGAGGCTTCGGGATGATACTGCACGCTGAAGACATCCTTGCCGTCCAGCGCGATGCCACAATTGGTGCCGTCGAACAGCGAGACATGCGTCTGTTTCACGCCGGCGGGCAGCGTGTCGGGATCGACGGTGAAGCCGTGATTCATCGAGACGATCTCGACCTTGCCGGTGGTCAGGTCCTTGACCGGATGATTGGCGCCGTGATGGCCTTGCGCCATCTTCTTGGTCTTGGCGCCCAGCGCCAGCGAAAGCATCTGGTGGCCCAGGCAGATGCCGAACACCGGTGTGCCGCTGTCAATGACGCCCTGGATGGTGGGAATGGCGTAAGCGCCTGTCGCGGCGGGATCGCCCGGGCCGTTCGACAGCAGAACGCCATCGGGCTTGTGGCGCATCACTTCTTCGGTCGTGGCGCTGGCCGGCACCACGGTGATGTCGGCGCCCATGTTGGCGAGAATGCGCAGGATGTTGCGCTTCACGCCGTAATCGATCACCACGGCCTTCCAGCTTGGCTTGTCTTCGTTGCCATAGCCCGCATTCCAGGCCCACTCGGTCTCGCTCCATTTGTAGGTCTGGCGCGAGGTGACGTCCTTGGCGAGGTCGAGACCTTCCAGCCCGGTAAAGCCCTTGGCCGCTTTCAGCAGCGCGTCATTGTCGGGCGCGCCATTGACGATGGCGCCATGCGGCATGCCCTTCTCGCGGATCAGCGACGTTAGCGCGCGCGTATCGACACCGGCGATGGCGGGGATGTTGTGCTTCTTCAGCCAGCGATCCAGCGTCGCCAGGGCGCGATAGTTCGACGGATGCGCGGCGTCGGCGCGCACGATCAGCCCGCGCACGACCGGGGTGATGGTTTCGATATCCTCGTCATTGGTGCCGACGATTCCGATATGCGGGAAGGTGAAGGCGACGATCTGCCCGGCATAGGACGGATCGCTGAGTATCTCCTGGTATCCGGTCATGGCGGTGTTGAAGCAGACCTCGCCCACCGCGACGCCTTCGGCGCCGAAGCCGGCGCCTTCGAAGCAACTGCCATCCGCCAGCATCAGGCCTCCCTGATTGAAGTGGGCGCGCGAAAAAGCGGTCTCCGCGACGGCGGAGGGGGCGGGAGATTTGTCGGTCATGGGGAGCCTCGAATTTGCGCGAAAATAGGGAGCGGGCCCTTGCGCGTCAACCACAACAAATTCAATGAAATCAGGCAGTTGGTTTTATCCACTTGTTTGTACCCCCTCCGGCCTTCGCAACTTTGCTCACCGCTTCGCGGTTTCGCGCTGCTACGGCCACCTCCCCCGCCAGCGCGCGTTGCGCGCGCAGGGGAGGCGGGCCTCTGGAATCCGATGTTCCTTTCCCGCTACGGTCCCGCCGCTGATTTGAGACGGAAAACCCCATGTCGCTGCGCCAGACCCTGACCGACGCCATGAAGGACGCGATGAAGGCCAAGGACGCCAAGCGCCTGGCCACCGTCCGCATGATGCTGGCGGCGCTGAAGGATCGCGACATCGCCGCCCGCAGCGAAACCAGCCGCGATCTGATCGGTGACGACGACATCCTCACCCTGCTGGCCAAGATGGTGAAGCAGCGCGAGGAATCCGCCGCCGTCTATGTCCAGGGTGGCCGCCCCGAGCTGGCGCAGAATGAGCTGGACGAAATCGCCATCATCCGCTCCTTTATGCCCAAGCAGATGGACGAAGCTGAAGCCAAGGCGACCATCGCTGCCGTCGTGGCGGAACTGGGCGCGACCAGCGTCAAGGACATGGGCAAGGTGATGGCGGCTCTGAAAGAACGCTTCGCCGGACAGATGGATTTCGGCAAGGCCTCGGGCCAGGCGAAAGAAGCGCTCACCCCGAAGTAGTTCTACGCGGCGCGAATGCGCCTCAGCGCGTTGCCGACAAAATCCGCCATCATCTCCACCGCCTGAATGCCTTCGGGCGTGAAGGTCCGCCGCTCTTTCCAATAAGCCCCCAATGCCGCCACCGGGCCGCTGGCGCGCACCGGCGCCATGATGAGGGCCTGCACAAAGGTCGGCCGATAGGCGTCGTGCGGAATCCGCTTGTCCATATAGATGTTGGAGATCGCCGCGGTCTGGTTGTTCAGCATCGCCCAGCCGGAGATGCAGGTCTCCAGCGTGAATTTCTTGCCCTTCCACAGCGGGCCGATGGCGTCTTCCTCGACGTAATGGCACTTGTCGCCATCCTGCAGCACGAAGGTGACGCAGTCCGCGCCCAGCGCGCCGCGCGCCGAAGCGCGGATGATGGCGATGACGTCTTCCTGCAGCTTGGCGTTGGCGAGGCGGATGCGCGCGGCATCCACCTGGGCGGGATTGGCGGCGAAAGCATGCTGGGACATGACCATCCTCCGGATGCGCCGCCAGCATGACGGCGCACGGTTTAAGAAGCGTTTCCTTCTTACGGAGAGTCGGAGTTCCCGGCGCATCCCCCGTTTAGGGGGGGTCGGGTCAGAGATAATCGGCCAGCGCCCGGCCCACGGCGCTGCTCAGCGTCTTGATCGCCAGAATCTCCCTGTCGGTGAAGCTGCGGCGGTCGCGCAAGTACGCACCGATGGCCGCCACCGGCGGCGTCGCGATCGGCGTCATGATCAGGCTTTTGACGAAGGTGGGCCGATAGGCGTCGTGCGGAATGCGGGCGTCCTAGTAGATGTCCTCGATCACCGCCGTCTCGGCATGCAGCATCGACCAGCCGGAGATGCAGGCGCTCATGGGAAAGCGCATGCCCTTCCATAGCGGGCTGATCGCGTCTTCCTCGACATAGTGGCAGAGGTCGCCCTCGCGCAGGATGAAGGTGACGCCGTCCGCATCCAGCACCGAGCGGGCGGTGGAGCGCACCACCTCGATGACGGCGTCGCGGCTGGGGGCCATGTCCAGCCGCTCGGAGGCCACGTTCAGCAGCTTCCAGCGGGGATTGTCTGGTTCGTCGAACAGCGTCATGGCGGCACTACAGGGCTGATATTCCGGGCATTGCAGGCTTCATGCACAGGGGAAAATCGAGAATCCGCCCCCCTGCGGCCCATTCTATAATAGGCTCGGCCCCATGCGCTATGGCGAAGGATTGCTGGAAGAAGTCCGGCGGCGGACCGATCTGGTCGCGCTGGTGGGCCGCCGCGTCAAGCTGGCGCGCAAGGGCCGGGTGATGTGGGGCCGCTGCCCCTTCCACCCGGAAAAATCGCCCAGCTTCAAGGTGGAGAATGAGCGCCGCCTCTACAAATGCTTCGGCTGCGGCCAGGGCGGCGACTGCTTCAAATGGCTGATGGAAACCGAAGGCATGAGCTTTCCGGAAGCCGTCGAAAAGCTGGCCGCCGAAGCGGGCGTCGAACTGCCGAAATGGTCGCCGGAAGACGAAGCGCGCGAGACGCGCAAGAAGTCGCTCTACGAGATCATCGAACTGGCGGCGGGCTTTTATCACGATCAGTTGTTCGCCGATGGCGGCCGCGCCGCGCGCAATTATCTCAAGGGCCGCGGTCTCGACGCTTCGGCGGCGAAGCAATTCCGTCTCGGTTACGCGCCATCCGGCAACAACGCGCTGATCGATCATCTCACCGCGCACAACATCACCCAGGACGACATGATCGAAGCGGGCCTGGCGCGCCCGGCGCAGGATGGCCGTCCAATGCGCGACTTCTTTTTCGACCGCATCATGTTTCCCATCACCGACGGGCGCGGCCGCACCATTGCGTTCGGTGGGCGCGGCATGGCCCCGGATGCGAAACCGAAATACATCAACACGGGCGAAACACCCTTATTTTCCAAGGGTTCCCAGCTCTACAATTTCCAGACGGCGCGCGCCGCTGCCATCAAGGCGGGCACCATCCTTCTCGCCGAAGGCTATATGGATGTGATCGCGCTGGTGCGCGCGGGCTTCGCGCATGCTGTCGCGCCGTTGGGCACCGCCTTCACCGAAGACCAGCTGCAGATGCTGTGGCGCAGCGCGCCCGAGCCGGTGCTGGCCTTTGACGGCGACGATGCGGGCCGCAAGGCGGCGCTGCGCGCGGCGCACATGGCGCTGCCGCATCTCAAGGCCGGGCACTCTCTGCGCTTCGCCTTCCTGCCGCAGGGCGAAGACCCCGACACGTTGATTGCGGCACAGGGTGCCGGTGCGATGGCGGGGTTGATCGACATGGCGATGCCGCTGTCCGATCTGCTCTGGCGCGCCGAAACCGAGGGCAAGGATTTCTCCACCCCCGAACGCTTGGCCGGGCTGGAGCATGCGCTGCGCGAGATCGCGGGCCACATCACCGACTCCCAGATCGCCGGTTACTACCGCGACGCCTTCAAGGAGAAGGTCTTCAACACCTACAAGCGCCGGGCCGCCCCGACCCCCGGACGCGCCCCCCGGGGCGAGCCCAAGCGGGGCAGCTATGGCCGCCCCGGGTTCACCCCCCGCCCCCTGCCGGGCTCGCCCGAGGCGGTCTCGGCCGCCTTGCGCCAGAACCGGCTGGTCCGGGCCGGGGATACCGCCGTCCGCCAGGTCAAGGAGGCGGAATTGGCCGGTTTGCTGTGGGCAGACCCCAAAATCGCCCTGAATCACGCCGAATTGCTGGCAGAACTGCCCGTGGCCGACCCATCGCTTGACAGGCTGCGCGCCGAACTTCTAAACCTCGCCGCCTCCGGCTCCAGCCTTGAAAAATCTGGGGTTCATACCCATTTCGCCCGTCTGGGACTGGCAGAATTCGAGACGCGTTTCGCGCCCCGGACCCTGCTCCCGGACGGCGGACCGCAAGAGGCTGGTACCGCCGAGGATGATCCTGAAGCCCGGTTCCTACGCGCCGCTCAAGACTTGCGCGAACTGGCCAATGGCGCATCCGAACATAATCGCCTGCTTGGCAGCCTCAAGGCGCGCCACGACGGCGACCTTCGGCGTTGAACGTAACTGTAGGGCCTTCCCCGGCCCGCCTGGGATTTGAGTAGTGGTCATCAAGCCTTCCAAGAAGTCCGTGAAATCTTCCAAGGTCGCAGCGAAAGCGGAGACCTCGTTGAAACGCCTCGCCGCCAAGGCGCTGGGTGCGAAGCAGCCTGCCGCGAAGTCCGCGCCCACAAAGGCGGCGCCCGCGAAAAAGACTGCCGCGCCGGTGACGGCCAAGAAGGTCGAGCCGTCCAAGCTGGAAAAGTTCAAGGCCGCCGAGAAGGCGAAAGCCGAAGCCGCCAAGAAGGCCGCCGAAAAGGCCAAGCTGGAAGCGGCGAAGAAAGCCGCCAAGCCCGCCAAGCCGGATCCGAAAGCCGCCAAGGCGGTGAAACCTGATCCGAAAGCGGCGAAAGCCGATACGAAGCCGGAAAAGCCCAAGAAGGGCGCCGCCGCTGCCGCCGTCGCGCCTGCGCCCACCAAGGCCGTCAAGCCCGGCACCGTGAAGCTCGCGCCCAAGAAGCCGGGCGAAGGCGAGACCCCCGGCGATGCCGACAGCCCGCTGCTGGACATGTCGGATGTCGGCGTCCGCAAAATGATCGCCAAGGCCAAGGCGCGCGGCTACGTCACCTATGACGAACTGAACAAGGTGCTGCCGTCCGACAAGACTTCGTCGGAGCAGATCGAAGACACGATGGCGATGCTCAACGAAATGGGCATCAACGTCATCGAGAGCGAAGAGGCCGAGGAAGGTGAAGAGGGCGGCGCCCTTGTCGCCGACAGCGGCAGCAAGGCGCTGGCCACCGCCCAGAAGGCGGGCGAGCAATATGACCGCACCGACGATCCGGTGCGCATGTATCTGCGCGAGATGGGCAGCGTTGAGCTGCTCAGCCGCGAAGGCGAAATCGCCATCGCCAAGCGCATCGAGGCTGGCCGCGAGCTGATGATCGGCGCGCTGTGCGAAAGCCCGCTGACCTTCGAAGCGCTCACCGTGTGGCGCGACGAGCTCAACGAGGGCAAGGTCCTGTTGCGCGACATCATCGACCTGGAAGCCATGTATGGCGGCGGTCCCGATGTGGCCGCGACCCAGCCGGCCGAAGGTGCCGAGGGTGCCGAAGGCGCGCCGCCCGCTCCGGTCACCTTCAAGCCCGTCGAATTCAAGAAGCCGGAACCGGCCCCCGAAAAGCCCAAGCCCCCGCCCGCGCCCAAGACCGAAGGCGAGGAAGGCGAAACCACCGAAGGCGCCGCGCCGCCCGCCGATGACGATTTCGACGAAGACGAAGGCAATCTGCCGCTTTCGGCGATGGAAGCCGCGCTGAAGCCGCAAGTGCTGGCGGCGCTGGACAGCATCGCCGGTCTCTACAAGAAGCTGGGCAAGCTGCAGGACGCCTCGGTGGAAGCCGCGCTGGCGTCGGACGAACTCTCGACCGGCCAGGAACGCCGCTTCAAGAAGCTGCGCAACGAGACCATGGATCTGGTCAAGTCGCTCAAGCTCAACAACAACCGCATCGAAGCGCTTGTCGACCAGATGTACGGCATCAACAAGCGTCTGGTCTCGCTGGAAGGCAAGTTGCTGCGCCTGGCCGAAGCCCATGGCGTGGACCGTGCCGAATTCCTCAAGCAGTATTTCGGCAACGAGCTGGACCCCAACTGGGCCCGCCGCGTCGGCCGCCTGTCGGGCATTGGCTGGCACGATTTCGTCACCGACGAGCGCGACAAGATCAAGTTCCTGCGCGACGACATCCAGGCGATGGCCTCGGAAACCCGTCAGTCGGTCTCCGAATTCCGCCGCAACGTCCAGACCGTGCAAAAGGGCGAACGCGAAAGCGGCGTGGCGAAAAAGGAAATGATCGAGGCGAATCTGCGCCTCGTCATCTCCATCGCCAAGAAATACACCAACCGTGGCTTGCAGTTCCTCGACCTGATCCAGGAAGGCAATATTGGTTTGATGAAGGCGGTCGACAAGTTCGAATACCGCCGCGGCTACAAATTCTCGACCTACGCCACCTGGTGGATTCGCCAGGCCATCACCCGCTCGATCGCCGATCAGGCCCGCACCATCCGTATCCCGGTGCACATGATCGAGACCATCAACAAGCTGGTGCGCACATCGCGCCAGATGCTGCACGAGATCGGCCGCGAGCCGACCCCGGAAGAGCTGGCCGAACGCCTGGCCATGCCGCTGGAGAAGGTGCGCAAGGTCCTGAAGATCGCCAAGGAGCCGATCAGCCTCGAAACGCCCATCGGCGACGAAGAAGATTCGCATCTGGGCGACTTCATCCAGGACCCCAATGCGGTGCTGCCGATCGACGCCGCCATCCAGGCCAATCTGCGCGAGACGACGACGCGCGTGCTGGCGACGCTGACGCCGCGCGAAGAGCGTGTGCTGCGCATGCGCTTCGGCATCGGCATGAACACCGATCACACGCTGGAAGAAGTCGGCCAGCAGTTCAGCGTGACCCGCGAGCGTATCCGCCAGATCGAAGCCAAGGCGCTGCGCAAGCTCAAGCATCCCAGCCGGTCTAGAAAGCTGCGGAGCTTCCTTGATAATTAAGTGCAGGGCATTCGTCGCTACGCTGCCGCTAGCGACCCTAGAAAACTGAGAAACTGATGCAGCTCACCCTGCTCAAGGGCAAGATTCACCGCGCCACGGTCACCCAGTGCGATCTGCACTATGAGGGTTCGATCAGCGTTGACAGCAGCCTGCTGGAACGCGCCGGAATTCTGTCCCATGAACAGGTGGATGTGCTCAACATCACCACCGGCGCGCGCTTTACGACCTATGCGATTGCGGCCCCCGCCAATGGCCGCCTGATCGGCATCAATGGCGCCGCCGCGCGCCTGGCCCAGAAGGGCGACCTGGTCATCATCATCGCCTATGCCCGCATGGACGAGGCCAAAGCGAAAAGTTTTACCCCCAAGGTGGTGCTGGTGGACGGCGAGAACCGTCCGCTCAATCTTGCTCCGCATGGGGCGCCCAATCTGCAAGTTCTGAAAGGCTGAAGAGTTAGACGATGGCGCAGCGCGACGATTCCAAATACTCCAACCGCCTCGAAGACGCCCAAAAGGCGCGTGCGGCCATGCTGGAAAAGGCCAAGGCCCGCGCCGAGGAAGCCCGCAAGAAGCTGGAAGCCGGCGCGCCCGAACGCGCCGCCATCGCCGCCGCCCGCGACGAACGCCAGAAGCAGAAGGCCGAGGAAAAGCGCTTGGCTGCCGAACGCGCCATCGCCGACGCCAAGGCCGCCGAGGAAGCCCGTATCAAGGCCGAGGAAGAGGCCAAGGTCGAAGCCGAACGCAAGAAAGAGCAGGACCTGCTCGATCACATGGCCCGCGAGTCCGAGCAGAAGGCGGCGCGTGATGCGCGCTACGCCGCCCGCAAAGAGCGCGGCAAGAAAAAGCGCTGATCTTTCGCCTAGCTTTTCTAGGGCGCGCTGCGCGCGCCAGAAAAGCTGGCGCCGCTTCGCGGTTCGTCGTGAGTTCGTCGCGCCATCGCTCGCGTACGTCTTGTACGCGTCGCTCGACGCTCCTGCTCACGCCAAAAAAATCTCTAGCGCTTCACAGCGGTACTATTTGCGCGGGAATGCCATCAATCGGTAAAGGGCTCGGTCAGCCAATTCTATGTGCTGCCAAACTATTGCTGCCTAAGACGCCGTTCGATGGCTCGGTCCACCAATTTTTGAACCGTAACTTCGACGTTCTTAAACTTACAAAGTTTGCCGAATTTCAAAACACCAAAATCTAAGAATAACTTTCCAAAAACTTCGTCCGCGAAACTGCTGGAGATTATGTGGACTTCTGAAAAATCGAACTCAATTGGTTGAGTTCGATTGTTCATCAGGTTTTCGATTTTTGTTCTCGCCAGCCGTCCGGCTTCCCTACTACCAAACGCATCAAGCTCTTTAGACACTACGAATTTTATATCTTCTCCTTCGGATTGGTACATCCTCTCCACAAAGTCAAAGCTTTTGGTATGTGATTTTTCTCTGAATATTAGTGCTTTTTCGAGCAAGTGGTCGAAGCTGTAGTTGATAGATGCTCGTACAAATGTGCCATTGAATGGAATTGAATTTTTTATTGCCCGCAATTCTCCCGGACGATGTTGCAGCGAGACTGTTCCTGAAAGTATGTCAAACTCGCCCCCGCTTACTTCGCAGCATTTGAATGTGCCGAAGAGGCCATTGCCTTGATTGGTCGACTTATTACGAGTGCCCCCTCTTCGACTGCCGCTCTGACTGCGCTGACGTCTCTGGTGTACTCGGGCCGTTCTTTTCTTAGGGTGCGGGGAATACTCTGCGACGTTAGCAGAGTTCCGGCATATCCTCCTCCCTATCCCCATCGCTTCGCGTCACACTCGTTCGGCGACAGTGACGGAGACGGAAGGTGGGTGCGCTGGGCAAGGGGAGGGGGGTGCCGAAAGACGGTACGGATTCATCCGCCCGAAAGCTGGAAAAAGCTCCGGCGAAATGGGGGATAGGCGCGGCGCGTCTGCCGCCGGTTACAGCCGCAGCGTGCGCCGGTCTTTCAGGATCGCATGCGCCGCATTGTGGCCCGGCGCGCCGGTGACGCCGCCGCCGGGATGAGCGCCCGAGCCGCACAGATACAGCCCCGCCAGCGGCATGCGGCTATCGGCATGGCCCAGCAGCGGACGGCTCGAGAACAACTGGTCCAGCCCCATCTTGCCGTGGAAGATGTCGCCGCCGGTCAGGCCGAGGCGTTGCTCCAGGTCCAGCGGGCTCAGGCTCATCCGTCCCACCACGCTGGCGGCGAAGCCGGGTGCGAAGCGGTCAACATGCGCGATGATCGCGGCTGCCACTTCCTCGCGCCGCGCCTCCCAGCCGCCCGGCACCTCATACGGAAAGTGCTGGCTGAACAGGCTGGCGACATGTGAACCCTTGGGCGCCAATGTGTCATCCAGGGTGGAAGGGATCAGCATTTCCACGATGGGCTCGGCGCTCCAGCCCTGCGTCCGCGCACTCAGGTAAGCGCGGTCCATATATCCCAGCGACGGCGCGAGGATGATCCCGGCGGTGAGATGATCGCCCGGCTCCGGCAGCGACGTGAAGCGCGGCAGCGCGGACAAAGCGACATTCATGCGGAAGGTGGCGGATTCGCTTTTCCAGTGCCGCATGCGCTGGTCCACCTCTGGCGCGACCGCGCCTTGCGGCAGCAACCGCGTGAACAGCAGCTTCGGATTGACGCCCGCCGCCACCGCCTTGGCGCGCCATGTCTTGCCGCCCGCCACCACGCCTGCCGCCGCGCCGCGCTCCACGATGATCTCGTCCACCGGCGCATCCAGCACGATCTCGACGCCCGCCGCGCGGCAAGCGCTTGCCATCGCCTGGGTGATCGCGCCCATGCCGCCGATCGCATGGCCCCAGGCGCCGGGCACGCCGCCCGCCTCGCCAAACACGTGATGCAGCAGCACATAGGCGCTGCCGGGCATTTCGGGGCTGGCGTAATTGCCCACCACCGCGTCAAAGCCGAACAGCGCCTGCACCAGCTCGTGGGAGAAATAGCGGCGCAAGATGTCGGCTGCCGATGCGGTGAAGAAATCCACCAGATGGCGCTGGTCGGCCAGCGGCAACCGCTTTACGTCACCGCCCAGCTTCAGCAGCGCCAGCAGGTCGGCGATGCCGCCGCCCGCATTGGGCGGACTGCGCAGCAGCCATTGCCGCACCACGCCGGTGACGGTATTCAGCGTCGCCATATAGGCATCATAGTTCTCGGCATCCGCCGGGGCGTGGCGGGCGATCTCGCGCCTGGTCAGTCCGCCGCGCCCGGCCAGCAGATAACCCGCGCCCAGGGTGGGCAGGAAATTGTCCGTCCGTCGCAGCACGATCTCCAGCCCATGGGCGTGCAGGCCCATGTCGGCGATCACTTTGGGATTGAGCAGGCCGACGGTGTAGCTGGCGGTGGAGTTGCGAAAGCCGGGATGGAATTCCTCGGTCACCGCCGCGCCGCCCACCACGCCGCGCGCTTCCAGCACCGTCACCGTCAGGCCCGCCCGCGCCAGATACCAGGCGCAGACCAGGCCATTATGGCCCGCGCCGATGATGAGGACATCCGTCTGTTGCGCCATGGCGCGATGCTAGCAGAACCCGGCGGGTTCACGCGACGTTCTGGGCGATCACGGATGCCAGGGCCGCCTCGTCGAACGGCTTGTTCAGCTTGGGCAGGCTCTTCCCCGCGCCGCCCGGCAGCTCGGCATAGCCCGTCGCCAGGATCACCGGCATGCCCGGCCATTCGGCTTGGATTATTTCGGCCAGCTGCACGCCCGTCATCTGCGGCATCGCCTGGTCGGTCACCACCAGATCGATCTTGCGCGCGCGCAGGATCTCCAGCGCCTCGTGGCCCGACTGGGCCTCGATGGCGATGTGGCCCAGATCTTCGAGCATGGCGATGGTATTGAACCGCACCAGCACATCGTCATCCACCGCCAGCACTGTCAGGGACCGGGGGCCGGCGTTTTCGGAGGGCTTTTCGGCCAGCACTGCGCCCGCCAGCCCTTCGGCCACCGGCAGCCACAGCACCGCCTCGGTACCCTGGCCCTTGCAGCTTTTCAGTTCGAACAGGCCGCCGGTCTGCGCCGCCATGCCATGCACCATCGGCAGGCCAAGGCCGGTGCCCTTGCCGACGCCCTTGGTGGTGAAGAAGGGCGCCACCGCGCGCGCCAGGGGTTCCTCGTCCATGCCTTCGCCTTCGTCGCGGATCGACAAGCGCACATACCGGCCGGGCATCAGCGACCGGCCTGCGCCGATCTCTTCTTCCGCCGCCTCGATATGGATGGCGCCGCCCGCGGGCATGGCGTCGCGCGCATTGACGATCAAATTCATCAGCGCCATTTCCAGCTGGTTCTCGTCGGCCCGCACCGGGGCCAGCCGCATTGGCAGGCGGGTGTCGATGGCGATGGCGGGACCGATGGAGCGTTCCAGCAATTCCAGCAGGCTGCGCACCAGCCCGCCAAGGTCGAGCGCCTTGGGCTCCGGCGCCTGGCGGCGCGCGAAGGACAGCATGCGCTGCGTCAGCGTGCTGCCGCGCTTGGCGCCCTGCATAGCGTTGTCGATCAGCCGCAGCAATTGCGGATCGTCGGGCAGGCGCTTCTTCGCCAGCTCCAGGCTGCCCAGGATCGCCATCAGCAGGTTGTTGAAGTCGTGGGCGATGCCGCCGGTGAGCTGGCCCACCGCGTCCATCTTCTGCGACTGGAACAAAGCCTCGCGCGCCTGTTCCAGTTCGTGCTGCTGCGCCTGGCGCTCGGTGATGTCGCGGGTGATCTTGGCGAAACCGATCAGCCCGCCGGCATCGTCGCGAATGGCGTCGATGATGACATGGGCGAGAAAGCTGCTGCCGCCCTTGCGCAGGCGCAGGCCTCCTTTTCGAAGCGGCCCTCGCGCGCCGCCGTCGCCAGCGCCTTTTGCGGTTCGCCCGCCTCGCGGTCGGCTTGCGTATAGAAGGTGGAGAAATGACGCCCGATGATTTCGTCCGGCGTATAGCCCTTGATGCGCTGAGCGCCTGCGTTCCAGCTGGAGACATTGCCGTTCGAATCCAGCATGTAGATGGCGTAGTCGGTGACGCCCTGCACCAGCAGGCGGAACTGCTCCTCGCTCTGGCGCAGCGTTTCTTCCGCCGCGCGGCGCTCGGTCAGGTCGCGGGTGATCTTGGCGAAGCCGATGACATCGCCCTGGGCGCTGCGGACGGGATCGATGATAACATGGGCCCAGAAGCGGGTGCCGTCCTTGCGGATGCGCCAGCCTTCGCTTTCGAACTTGCCTTCCTCGCGCGCGAGGCGCAGCGCCCGCTCCGGCAGGCCGGTGGCGCGGTCCGCCTCGCTGTAGAAGCGGGAAAAATGGTGGCCGATAATGTCCTCGGGCGCATAGCCCTTGAAGCGGCGGGCGCCGGGATTCCAGCTGGAGACGACGCCATCGGCATCGAGCATATAGATGGCATAGTCGGTGACGGCCTCGACTAGGAGGCGATATCGCCCCTCATCCGAAAGGGAGGCCGTCAACCGGTCCTCGCGCTGCAACTGATAATCCCCGCCTATCCCAACAGGGTATAACGGCGGGGCGAAGGAAAGGTTCCACTGCGGGAATTAGATGATATTCCCCAAATGGATAGGGGTGGGCCAGCCTTTTCGCTTTCCCCGGCCGCGCGGCCTGTTCTAGGGTCCGTCCTGAAGGTTGAGCCCTTCGCTCCCTTCCCTGTCGCGGCTTCCGTCCCGGGTGCCCCAGGTCTGTTTGACACCCGATTCAAGGAACAGCCGCATGGCCATCGTGGAAGACCGCGCTTTCAAATACCCCGCCGAGGAAGAGTGCCTGGTGCGCCGCCTGGGCTCTGGCGTCATCGCCGCCTGGGCCGCACTGCCGGAAGAGGTGCGCACCCGCATCCTGGCCGAGGCGCGCACCGCCTGGGACCGCGAATTTCATGTGCCGCGCCTGAACGATCGGCTGGAAGCGATCCTTCGCCGCGGCGTCCGTTAAGGAGACGGCTGGACGATCGCGCGGCGATAGGTGGGCTGGGAATCCCAGGACAGCGCCTTCTCCGTGCCGTCGAACAGCGACGCGAACTTGCCGCCACCCACCTTGAAGGAAAACTCGCTCACCCGGTCCGGCGGCAGGGTGGTGACGTTGCGGGCAATGTCGGTTTCCTGCTCGGTGCGGGCGACCACCAGCTGCGCCGGGTTGGCGGGATTGTAGAAGCGCACTTCCGACACGCCGCGATTGGCCGGGCCGCGCGCATACTTGATGTGCAGCGTGGCGCTTTCGCCGCTCGCGCCCGTCAACGCCCAATCCTCTGTGACTGTCGTGCTGCCGTTGGTAGTGGCGATGCTGCGACTGGCGGCGCTGCGCGTGGCCTTGACCAGCGTGCCGAAGGTGGCGGCGGTGGCGCTGTTGTTCTCGCTGATGCCCGCCAGCACCATGCGGCCGGTGGCGGTGCCACCGCTTTGGCGCACCGGCACTTCCAGATAGACGGCGATGTCCTTGCCCGGTGGCAGCACGCGGTTGGCGGCATCCAGAACATTGACGCGGTCGATGAAGATCAGGCGCAGATTGCAATCCTTGGGCGGGCCTTGCGTCGCGATGGCCGCTTCCCATCCGGCGGGCAGCAGCTTGGCCAGCGCCTGCGGATTGACCGCGACATCCAGCTGGAAGCGATACTCATTGGATTGCTCCAGCACGGTGCCGGTGACGGGCGGTAGTGGTGCAGGCGGTGTTGCGGGTGCCGTCGCAGGCGTCTGTGCCTGGGCGGCGGCGCCCAGTGAAAGCACGGCCAGCAGAACCAGTTTCTTCATCGTCATGCCTCCCCAGGCCGTTGTTGTGGGGAGGTTAGCGGCTCGTCAGTCCAGGCGATAGTTAAAGCTTATGCTAACCCGCCGCCCGCGGCCCCTGTTGGGCTGCACGCCATGGCGCAGCCAGCTTTCCCACAACAGCAGCAGGCCGGGTTTGGGCGGCACATCGACGAAGCTGCGATTCTCCAGCCGCGCGGTGACTTTGCGCGGCGGTGCGGCCATCATCAGACCCAGGCGCGGATCCTCGAAGCGGATCGCGCCGCTGCCCGGCGGCACCGTGACGTAATAGGTGCCGCTGATCACGGCATGGGGATGGATGTGGGGGGCGTGGATGGCGTCCTTTTCCATCACGTTCACCCAGAGCGAATCCAGCGTGAGCTTGCGGCGGCCAAGGTCGAATTGCGCCTTGGCGGCGAACAGCTTCACTTCGCGATCAATGCGCTTCACCAGGTCGGCGAAAATCGAGGCGCGCAGCGGCAGATCGTCCAGCGAGGCGTAGGAGGTGTAGCCCTTATAGCCATGTTCCTTTGCCCAGCGCTGGCCCGCCCGATCCTCCGCCGCGATCATCAGGCTGGCGGCTTCCAGCTCGGGATTCAGCCGTGTTCCGAGGTTGGAACGCAGCAGCGGGGTGATGAAAAGCGCGTCGAAAGCGGCCATTTCCGGGGGTTTTCCGATTCGGGTCTGACACAGAAGTTAGTGGTTATTTGACCATTTGCGTAGGAAGATAGCGCTTCTTTCGAAGGGTTTTGCCCATGCGCCTCACCGCTGCCGCCGTCATCGCCGCCGCCGCCTTCACCCTGTCGGGCTGCATCGCCTATGACGTCGCCTCCACCGCCGTGGGCGCGGCCACCACTGTGGTGGGCGCGGCCACCACTGTGGTCAGCACCGGCGTCAGCGTCGCCGGCGGCGCCATCTGCACCGTCGCCTGCTCGTCGGTCGACGACAAGAAGTAGTCAGCGGAGCGTCGGCCCCGCGAAGTTGATAGACTTCGCGTCAGGCCGCGCGACCATCAAAAAACATCCTTGCGGCTACGAATTTCGGCGAAGACGCTGACCGCGTCCGCATTCTCCATTCCCAGTGTCTTGCGAATCTCGCGCGAGTCCGCGCGCAGGAAGGGGTTGGTCGCCTTCTCCTCCGCCAAGGTCGCGGGCACGCTGGGCGTCCGCAGAGTCTTTATGCGCGCCTGAAGCGCCGCATTGCCGGGCTCCAGCGTGAGCGCGAAGCGACCATTGCTGGCGGCATATTCATGGCCGCACCAGATGCGCGTCGCGTCCGGAAGCGCCTTCAGCTTGGCCAGGCTGGCCGCCATCATCGCCGCATCGCCTTCGAACAGGCGGCCGCAGCCCATCACGAACAGCGTGTCGCCGGTAAAGGCGTTGCCGTCGATCACGAAGGTGATGGCGCCGCGCGTATGGGCAGGAACCTCCAGAACCTGCACCGCATGCCCGGCGAAGTCCCAGCCGGTCTTCTCGTTGACGCCGATATCCAGCCCTGGAATGCGGTGGCTATCATGCTCCGCGCCCACCACCAGTGCGCCATAGCGTTCCTTCAGCGCCAGATTGCCGCCGGTATGGTCGCCATGATGATGGGTGTTGAGGATATGGGTGAGTTTCAGGCCTTCGCGGTCCAAGGCTGCCACCACGGGGCCGGGTTCCGAAGGGTCCACCATGGCGCACGAATCGCCGCTGGCGATCAGATAGGCGTAATTGTCCTTCAGGCAGGGCACGGTCATAATGCGCATGGCCGTATCCTAGCAGAGAAAATTCCGTGTTGGAGCGCCGCGTCCCTGAATCCGATGCCCCCGGGATAGCCGATTTCTACGGTACCCGCGCCGGGCTGATCGCGCGGCGCATCATCCTCGCCCGGCTGAAGACGATGTGGCCTGACCTTTTGGGGTACCGGCTGCTGGGTTTCGGGTTCGCCACCACCCTATCTCGCCACTTTCGGGGCCGAGCGCGCCATCGCGGCTGGTCCTGCCGCCATCGGCGCCGGCACCCAGCTGGTCTACGAGGAAGATGCGCTGCCCTTCGCGGATTCCCTGTTCGACCGCGTGCTGCTGGTGCATGGCCTGGAGCATGCCGAGAGCCTGCGGCCGCTGCTGCGCCAACTCTGGCGGGTGCTGGCGCCCGAAGGCAGGTTGCTGGTGGGTGGCGCCCAACCGCGCCAGCCTGTGGGCGCAGATCGACCGCACACCGTTCGGCCATGGCCGCCCCTTCTCGCACACGGAACTGGACCGCATCCTGCGCGAGGCGCTGTTCGAACCCGAACGCTGGGAACGCGCTCTCTATGCGCCGCCGCTGGCGCCGCGCTTTCTCGCCCGCACCGGGTTGGGCTGGGAGAGGGCGGGCGCGCTGCTCTTTCCCGCGCTGGGCGGGGTGCATCTGGAGGAGGCGAAGAAGTCGATCTATGCGATGACGCCGCTGCCGGTGGAAGCGGCCACGGCGACACCGCTGCTGCAACCGGATTTCTCCGGATCTAGTTTTTCTTCAGAAGAAAGATAGCGCCCGGCGCCCACAGATTGGGGCCGAGATAGCCGCGATTGACGGCGTCCGGCTTCATGCGGCGCGTGTTGCCGTTCACATCCAGCGCATGGGCCTCCACGATGGTGGCGCCGACCTTCTGCGTCAGGTCGACAAAGTCGGCCAGGCTGCACAGATGGATGTTGGGCGTATCGTACCAGTTGTAATCGAGCGTGCGGGTCCGCGGCATCTTGCCAAAGGCCAGCAGAGAGGCGCGCACCTTCCAATAGCCGAAATTGGGCAGCGAGATCGCCACGCGGCGGCCAATGCGTAACATGTCGGTCAGCACCTTGGCGGGCTTTTCCGTCGCCTGGATGGTCTGGGACAGGATCACCGCGTCGAAGACGCCACCGGGATATTCCGCCAGATCGGTGTCGGCGTCGCCCTGCACCACCGACAGGCCGCGCGCCACGCAGGCATTGACGTTCTGCTGCGAGATCTCGATGCCGCGCCCGTCCACGCCCTTGGCGCGCACCAGGTGATCCAGCAATTCGCCGTCGCCGCAGCCGACATCGAGCACCCGCGTGCCGGGGCGGATCATGTCGGCGATGGCGGCCAGTTCGGGGCGCAGGCTCATGCGATGCCGACCTCGCGCGCCACCGCGTCGATGAAGCCGTCCACGGCGGCGTACATCTCCGGCTCCTCCAGCAGGAAGGCGTCATGGCCCTTGTCGCTGTCGATCACCACGAACGAGACGTTGCCCGCCACGGCGTTCAGCGCATGCGCCACATGCTTGTTCTCGGTGGGCGGGAACAGCCAGTCGCTGGTGAAGGCGATGATGCAGAAGCGGGTGGGCGAATTGCGGAAGACTTCCGCCAGCTTGCCGCCATGCTCCTCGGCCATGTCGAAATAATCCATGGCGCGGGTGATGTAGAGATAGGAGTTGGCGTCGAAGCGGTCGACAAAGGACGCGCCCTGATAGTGCAGATAGCTTTCGATCTGGAAATCCGGCGCGAACTGGAAGGAGAGGCTGGCGCGGTTCTGCAGGTTGCGACCAAACTTGCGCTGCAGCGCCGCCTCCGATAGGTAGGTGATGTGCGCGGCCATGCGCGCCACCGCCAGGCCCTTGGATGGGAAGGTGCCGGCAATTGCATACTCGCCATTCTTCCATTCCGGATCGGCCATGATGGCTTGACGGCCGACTTCGTGCAGGGCGATGTTCTGGGCCGAATGGCGCGCCGCGCAGGCGATGGGAATGCAGGCGCGCACGCTTTCGGGATAGCTGGCGGCCCATTGCAGAACCTGCATGCCGCCCATGGACCCGCCGACCACGGCGAAAAGGTTCTCGATTCCCAGCGCATCGACCAGCATCTTCTGCGCTCGCACCATGTCGCGGATGGTGATGAGCGGGAAGGTCAGCCCGTAGGGCTTGCCGGTGGCCGGATCGATGTCGGCCGGGCCGGTCGAACCCATGCAGCCGCCGATGACATTGGCGCAGATCACGAAGAAGCGGTCGGTGTCGATGGGCTTGCCGGGGCCGACCAGCGAGATCCACCAGCCCGGCTTGCCGGTGACAGGGTTGGCCGAAGCGACGAACTGATCGCCGGTCAGGGCGTGGCAGATCAGGATGGCGTTGCTCTTCTCGGCGTTGAGCGCGCCATGGGTGATATAGGCGACCGTGACGGGCGTCAGCTCACGGCCGCAATCCAGCGGCAGCGGCTCGGCGAAAGTGATCGCCTGGCCCTTGTCAGCTTCATGCGCCGTGACCGGGCGCGTAAAACGCGGGTGTTCCACCATGGTGGATGTTAGCTAAGACCCCCTTGCCCTGCTGTCAACGAAAGGCAGGCCCGCTTTGCAATCAAGACTTTCTGCCACTATCAATACGGCCCTTTTGCGACCTGTGACAAGCCTATGACTGAGCCCACGCCCAAGCCCGGTATCCTGGACATCGAACTCTATGTCGGTGGCCGCTCCGCCGTGCCCGGTGTCGACAAGGTCACCAAGCTGTCGTCCAACGAAAGCCCGCTGGGCCCGTCGCCTGCCGCTGTCGCGGCGCTGACCGCCGCCGCGCAGAACCTTCAGCTTTATCCGGACGGCTCTTCGCTGCTGTTGCGGGAGGCCATCGCCAAGACCTATGGCCTCGATCCCGCCCGCATCGTGGCGGGGGGCGAAGGTTCGGGCCCGCTGCTCACCCTGATCGCCAACGCCTATCTCCAGCCGGGCGACGAGGTCATCTTCAGCCGCCACGCGTTCCTGATCTACGAGATTGCCACCCGCGCCAACAGCGCCCGGCCAGTGATCGTGGCGGAGAAGACCACCAACAGCGGCATTCGGATCGATGTCGATGCCATGCTGGCGGCGGTCACCGCGAAGACGAAGCTGGTCTATATCGCCAACCCCAACAATCCCACCGGCTCCTATCTCACGCGTGACGAGATGCGGAAGTTGCATGCCGGTCTGCCGCCGCACGTGCTGCTGGTGATCGACGCCGCTTACGGCGAGTTTGTCGATGCGGCCGATTACGATGTGGGGCTGGAACTGGCGCAGAAGCACGTCAACGTGGTGATGACCCGCACCTTCTCCAAGATACACGGCCTGGCGGCGCTGCGGCTGGGCTGGGCCTATGTTCCGCAGGCTGTGGCAGATGTGCTCAATCGCATCCGCGGGCCGTTTCCCACATCGCCGTTGCAGCAGCAGGCGGGCGCGGCGGCGATCGCAGATACCGCACATGTCGCAAAGGTGGCGGCGCACAATGCGCAGTGGCGCACATGGCTGACGGACGAGATCCGCGCGGCTGGCCTGCGCGTCGATGACAGCGCGGCGAATTTCGTGCTGATCCATTTCGCACCCGGACCGAAGGATGCCAAGGCGGCGGATGCCTTCCTGCTGACACGCGGGATCATTCTGCGCGGCGTCGGCGCTTATGGCCTGCCGGATTGCCTGCGCCTGACCGTTGGCACGGAAAAGGCCAACCGCCTGGCGGCGGCGGCGCTGCGCGATTTCATGGCGAGCTAGTAGAGCGCTTCCATCAGGCTGACGATGGCGCCGCCCTGTTCCGGACGCATGGTGTTTTCCTGCCCGTTCAGTTCGGAGCGCGTGACGTTGGCCGCGCCGCCGCCGTCATGCCAGGCCTTGTGCGCGTCTGCGATGGCGGTATCGCCCCGCAGCACGGCGGCATAGGGCTTGGCCAGCACCAGCGTGTTGTAGACCCGCAATTGCTTGACCTGTTTTTCAAACATCAGGCCGATATCGCCTCTGGTGCCTTCGGCGGCGGCGACCATGTCGATGGTGTCGTTCTCGCCGCGGCGTAAGTGGAACTGAACCCGCGTGGCGGTAAAGGCGGGCGCGACGAGCTGCGCGATATCGGCGTCGAAGCGCACTAGGCCGGAATCATCCAGCATCGCGCTGGCATGCAGCGTGCCGGGCTGGAAGCTGGCGCTGCGCTGACGGCCTGCCGCATCGGCCCAGGTGAGTGTTTGTCGCCCCGCCGCCTCGAACACCAGGCGCCCCGGCATGTAGGTCAGGCGGTGCAGGGCGAAATTCGGGCTCTGCCAGCGAAAGGCGCCATGCGCGCCCTGGCCGCGGGCAGTGAAATCGGTGAACACGGCATCGACGCGGAAGGGAAAGCCCGCCATTTCGACCTTCGACCAGTCCAGCGTCACGCCTGGCACCGCCTCGCGGCCCTTGATCGCGGCCAGCTTGCCCTCAAAGGCGCTGGTGGCATGCCACCAGAACAGGGTGACGCCCAGCGCCAGGGCCAGGAACAAAGCGATGGGCGCGTAGAGGAAGAGGCGGCTGGAGTAGTTCATGAGGAGCGTCGACCAGGAAAAATGTGGTGAGTAGCGACAGCGTACGAACGGTTTCCGTTGGCCGCGCGACCAATATAAAGTCTAGTTACACTTCGAGTGGCCGCAGGACAAACAGGAATCGCAGCCTTCCAGCGCGATGAGGGTCGCGTCGCCGCAACGCGGGCAGAAGCGGGCGCGCGCGCCTTCTTGCGGCAGGCTGTGGGCGAGCGGCTGGATACCGGACAAGCTGCGGTTGCGCTGGCCCATGAAGCCGATCTCGATCATGTGGCGCTCGATCACCTCGCCAATGGCCGCCAGCAACGAGGGGATATAGCGCCCACCCACCCACTGCCCACCACGCGGGTCGAAAATCGCCTTCAGCTCCTCGACCACGAAAGAGACATCGCCGCCGCGCCGAAACACGGCCGAGATCATGCGGGTGAGCGCCAGGGCCCAGGCATAGGCCTCCATGTTCTTGGAATTGATGAAGACCTCGAAAGGCCGCCGCCGCCTGTCGCGCTCGATGTCGTTGATGGTGATGTAGAAGGCGTGGTCGCTCTCGCCCCATTTGATCTTGTAGGTGCGCCCGATCAGTTCTTCCGGCCGGTCCAGCGGCCGTGTCATATAGACGACGCTGTTGCGCGGCGCGGGCTCGGGCAGCGGCAGTTCCGGCTCGCCCGCTTTTTCCTTGGCATCGCGCGCAATCACCGTTTCGGCGGGGATGGCGTCCTTGGGCTCCTTGAAGGATAGCACCGCGCCCGTGACATCGTTGGGCCGGTAGGTGGTGCAGCCCTTGCAGCCCTGATCATAGGCCGACATGTAAACTTGCGCGAAATCATCAAAGGCGATGCCGCGCGGCACGTTGATGGTCTTGGAGATGGCGCTGTCGATAAAGGGTTGCGCCGCCGCCTGCACCGCCAGGTGATCGGCGGGGCTGATGGTCTGGGCGCTGACGAAATACTCGGGCAGGGACGCCCCACTTCCATTATTCGAGCCGCCGAACTTCGCCCGGAAGGCGCGCGCGGCATAATCCTCGACCTTTTCCTCGCTGCGGCTGCCGTCGGGCTGCAACACCCGGCGGCTGTAATCGAAGGCGAAAACCGGCTCGATGCCGCTGGAGACATTGTCGGCGAAGAGCGAGATCGTGCCGGTGGGCGCGATCGAGGTCAGCAGGGCATTGCGGATGCCATGGGCCGCTATGGCGTTGAAAATATCGGGGGGCAGCGCCTGGATATGCGGCCGCGCCAGATAGGCGTTCGCGTCATAAAGCGGGAAGGCGCCCTTTTCCTTCGCTAGCAGGGCGCTGGCGCGATAGGCGGCGTTCGACAGTGTCGCCAGCCAGGCCTTGATCAGGATCAGGCTGTCCAGCGAGCCATATTTGACCTTGCAGAAGATCAGCGCGTCGGCCAGGCCGGTGACGCCCAGTCCGATGCGGCGCTTGGCGGCGGCCTCGCGCGCCTGCGCTTCCAGCGGAAAACGGGAAACGTCGATGGCATTGTCCAGCATGCGCACCGCTGTGGCGGTGAGCTTTTCCAGCTCTTCCAGGTCGAGATGGGCGCCATCCTCAAACGGGTTCTTCACCAGCTTGGCTAGGTTGATCGATCCCAGCAGACAGGCGCCATAGGGCGGCAAAGGCTGCTCGCCGCAGGGATTGGTGGCGGCGATGGTCTCGGCGTAATTCAGATTGTTGAGGGCGTTGATGCGGTCGATGAAGATGACGCCCGGCTCGGCATAGTCATAGGTGGAGCGCATGACGCGCGCCCACAGGTCCCGCGCCTTTACGGTGCGGGTAATCTCGCCGCCGAACTGCAAGTGCCAGTCGCTGTCCGCCTTCACCGCCGCCATGAAGGCGTCGCTCACCAGCACCGACAGGTTGAAATTGGAAAGGCGGCCCGGCGTGCGCTTGGCGTCGATGAAGGTCTCGATGTCGGGATGATCGACGCGCAGCGTCGCCATCATCGCGCCGCGGCGCGAACCGGCGCTCATGATGGTGCGGCACATCGAATCCCACACCTCCATGAAGGAGACGGGACCGGACGCGTCCGCGCCGACGCCCTTCACCCCGGCGCCCTTGGGCCGCAGGGTGGAGAAGTCATAACCGATGCCGCCGCCTTGCTGCAGCGTCAGCGCCGCTTCGCGCAGGGCGGAAAAGATGCCGTCCATCGAATCTTCGATGGTGCCCATGACGAAGCAGTTGAAGAGCGTCACGCTGCGTCCGGTGCCGGCGCCGGCCAGGATGCGCCCGGCCGGCAGGAATTTGTGCCCGGCCAAGGCGGCGCCGAATTCCTGTGCCCGCGCACTCCGCGCCTCCGGATTCTCGGCCTGCGCCAGGGCCAGCGCCACGCGGGCCCAGCTGGCAGCGGCGTCGCTGTCCACGGGGGTGCCGTCCGCCTGCTTGAAGCGGTATTTCATGTCCCAGATCTGGCGGGAAATAGGGGTCATAGGGGTACCAATCACAAAGGCGGTCATGGTTCCACAACCCGCCATATGTTCCGTTAACGTTCCAGAAGCTCAATCGGCCAAAAGCGCCCGGGTAGCTGTCTCGATCCGCTCTTCCAAGATGGGCATGAATTGCGCCCGTTTCAGCCCCGGCGGAATGGGTTCCAGGAAGGCCAGCGTGATGGTGCCGGGATGCTTCCAGAAACCCCGCCAATGCGCCCCGGAATTGTGAGCCACCGGCACGCAGGCCACGCCCAGCTGGCCGTAAAGCCCCGCCACGCCCGGCTTGTAGGCGGGCGGCGCGCCGGGCTTCTGGCGGGTGCCTTCGGGAAAGATCACCACCGGGCGGCTTTCGGCCAGCACATCCTGCGCTGCCTTGGTCATGGATCGCAGGGCCGAGGCCCCGGCGGCGCGGTCGATGGGGATGGCGGTGGTCTTGCCGACAAACCAGCCGAAGAACGGGATCAGCAGCAGCGAGCGCTTCAGCACGATGCCGGGATCGCCCAGCACGACATAGATCGCCAGCGTGTCCCAGGTGCTCATGTGTTTCGACGCCACCAGGAACGGCCCTTTCGGCACCACGCCGCTGATGCGCATGTCGATCCCAGCAAAAACCTTCAGGCCCCACAGCGCTGTTTGCGCCCAGAAGGCCGAGAAGCGCACCGCCAGCCAGCGCGGACCCAGCAGCAGCGGCAGCGCCAGCACCCCCATGACGAGCGTGATGACGGCAAACCAGAGGGTAAAAAGCAGCGAGCGCAGGAAAAGCATCAGCTGATCGCGGTCATCGCCAAGACGCCGAGATACTTGATGTATTCGCGTTGCAGCAGCACGGCGGTGTCACGGTGACGCCACCAGCTGGCCATGTCGACGCTGCCATTCTCCACCGGATAGGCGGTGACGGTCATCTCCGGCATCACATCGGAAAATTCGCGCAGGGCGCGCGGCATGTGATAGCGCGCCGTGACGATGATCAGGCTGCGGAAACGGTGCTGCCGCGCCCAGTCGGCGGCTTCCTCGGCATTGCCATGGGTGTCATCCGCCGCATAGCCGACATCGGCGCAGCAGGCGAAGCGGGCAGCGCCGCCGGCCATGCGGCCCAGCGTTTCCTTTTCCGTCTCCATGTCCACGCCGCTGATCAACAGGCGCTGGCCCGCGCCTTTTTCCAGAAGCGCCACGGCGGCGTCGAGCCGCGCATCGCCACCGGTCAGCGCCACGATGGCGTCGGCATGCGGTGACGCAGCTGGCACGGCGGGCATCCGCGCCAGGAAAATCAGGAAGCCCGCCAGATAAACGACAAGGGCTGCTAGGATGACGCCGAAGAAAATGCGCATGGCTGGAGGATAGCAGCCGCGCGCGAGGATGCTCAAGCGCAGCGGAAAGCCTAGTAAATCGCGCGCACAACCGACAGAACAGACAGGCGCGCCGTGGCCCAGGCAATGGCCGCGATCACGGCGGGCACCGCCGCCAGCCATGCCAGCTCCGCCAGGCCCAGCGCCAGCGGCGGCAGGAACGGCACCGCTTCGACGCCGAAAATATCGAGGCTGCCCAGCCCGGCGAACAGCAGCGCTGCCGCGGCGCTGCCCGCCAGCGACGCCAGCAGGGCGGAAATGAAATAATGCCATTCGATGCTGCGTGCGATGAAGCCTGCCTTCGCGCCCATCTGGTGCAGCAGCGCCACCATCTCGTGATGCGCGTCCAGACCGGCGCGCGTCGCCAGCATCACCACCGCGGCCGTCGCGCCCGCGATCAACAGCAAAATGCCATAGGCCGCCCAGCGCACCGTGCCCGCCAACCCTGCCAGCCGTGTCAGCCAGCGGCTGTGGTCATCGACCACCGCATGCGGCGCGGCGAGCTTCAGCCGCTCCTGCAATGCGGGCATGTCCATGCTGGCGCCCGGCGCCACGGTGGCGTCGATCAGGCGGGGTAAGGGAATACCCGCCACCACGCCGGAATTGCCGATCCAGGGCTCCACCAACGCCGCGATCTCGCCATCGGAGAGCACGCGCACCTGCGCGATGCCCTGCGTCGCCTGTAGCACCGCCAGCGCGGCACGCACTTCGGCATCCAGACCCGCCTGCACATCGCCGCTATCCGGCGGCAGCACCTGAATGGTGAGACGGTCCGACAGGCCGGCGCTCCAGCCTTCGGCGGCGCGGGCCGCGATCATCGAAGAGCCCAGCGCCAATGCGGCCAGCAGCGCCATTACCGCGATGACGAAATCCAGCGGCGCCGCGCCCTTGTCGCGCGGCATGATGTGGCTGGCGGCGATGGTGGCGAACTTCTGGCCGCGCTCGCTCATGCCGTGCGCGCCATATTGCGCATTTCCATCACCCGGCCTTCGATCAGCCGGATCTCGCGGCCGCGCGTCGCTTCCACCAGCATGCGGTCATGGGTGGCGATCAGCACCGTGGTGCCCAGGCGGTTCAGTTCGGCGAAAAGACGGATCAGCTTGGCGCCCATTTCGGGATCGACATTGCCGGTGGGTTCGTCGGCGATCAGCAGGTCGGGCCGCGCCACCACGGCGCGCGCGATGGCGACGCGCTGCTGCTCGCCGCCCGACAGGGTCGCGGGCTTGGCGGTCATGCGGTCGCCCAATCCCACCCAGGACATCAGTTCGAGGACATCTTTGGTGTAATCGGCCTCGCGCTTGCCCGCCAGCCGCAGCGGCAGGGCGACATTGTCATAGGCCGAGAGATGCGAGAGCAGGCGGAAGTCCTGAAAGACGACGCCAATGCGGCGGCGCAGCGCCGGCAGGTCGCGCCGGCGCGCCGTCGCCAGATCTTCGCCGAACAGGGTGATCAGGCCCCGGGACGGCGGTTCCGCCAGGCAGATCAGCTTCAGCAGCGTGGTCTTGCCCGCGCCCGACAGGCCGGTGAGAAAGGTAAAGGAGCCCTGTTTCAGCTCGAAGCTGACATCGCGCAACACTTCCGGGCTCGCGCTGTAGCGCATACCCACATTTTCGAACCGGACCATGTCCGAACTTAGCCTTTGCTCGCCTTGCGGTCATAGGGCTTTCGCCCCTATTTTCGAGGCCGTTTCCTGCGGCGCCCCGATGATTCTGACCTGCCCCTCCTGCAGCACCCGCTATACGGTCGACGCGGCGAAATTTCCCGCCGCCGGCCGCACGGTGCGTTGCGCCAAATGCGCCCATAGCTGGCACCAGCCGGGTCCCGAGGCGGAGCTGGAGCCGGAGCCCGTGGCGGCGTTCGACGCGCCGGAAGCCTCCATTCCCGTCGTTGCCGCGCCGGTGAAGCAGCCGGAAGAGATATTCGCGCCCGCCACCGGCACCCGCGCCTATGCACCGGCCGCGCAGATGCCGCAGGAAAGGCCGCCCCGCGGCCAGGGCCTGCAGACCGCGGCGGTGGCCGCTGGCTGGATCGGGCTGATCGCGGTGGTGCTGCTGATCGGCTATTCGGCGGTGCGCTATCGCCAGGACATTGCCAGCATCTGGCCGCAATCGGCGGGCGTCTATTCCGGCCTGGGCATGCCGGCGAACGCCAGCGGCATCGATTTCCGCGACGTCGCCTATCGCCGCGAGGCGGAGGATGGGCAATCCGTGCCGGTGGTGACGGGCCGCATCGTCAACACCGCCCAGCGCGAAATGCCGGTGCCGCAGATCGTGCGCGTCGGCCTCAACGACGCCGACAATCGCGAACTCTATCACTGGACCTTCAAGCCTGACGCCACCGTGCTGAAGCCGGGCGCCGAACTGCCCTTCCGCACGCGGCTCTCCAGCCCGCCCGCCGCCGCGCGCTTCGCGGTGGTGACGTTCGCCAAGGACTGACCATGAGCGACCTGCCTGCCGTTCTTTATTCGGCCGACGACATCGCCCAGAAGGTGGCGCAGCTGGTGCAGACCCTGGCGGCGCTGCCCGACCGGCCGCAGGTGGCCGCGCCCGTGCTGGTGGGCGCTTTCGTCTTCGCCGCCGATGTGGTGCGCGCCATGGCGCGCGAGGGCGTGCATCTGGAAACCGAGATGATCTGGCTGCGCTCCTATGGCAATGAACGCACCGGCAGCGCCATGTCGGTGCTGGCCGCGCCGTCCGACCATGTGAAGGGCAAGCATGTTCTGCTGATCGACGGCGTGCTGGACAAGGGGCACACCGTGGTGCGCGCCACCAAGCTCCTGATGGATGCGGGCGCGGCCTCGGTGAAAACGGTGGTGGCGATCGACAAGCTTCACAGCGACGCCGTCGCCAAGGCGGATTACGCGCTCTACACCGGGGTGAAGGATTTCATCGTCGGCTATGGCATGGATGATGCGGGGAAGTATCGTGCGCTGCCATATATCGGGAAAGTGGAAGGCTAGCGCCGCTTTCCAACCCATTCACCATGGGCGGGCTTGACCCGCCCATCCAGCTTCGTGCCGCTTGACGGAAAGTTGGATGGCCGGCTCGGAGGCCAGCCATGGAGAGTAGGGGGCTTCAGAAACTCTTCAACAGCCGGTCGATGTAATCCCGCTCTTCCTGCGGCCGCCCCATTTCACCGGCGCGGCGGCGCAGCTCCTCCAGAATGGCGCGGGCCCGCGCCAGCGCCGAGGCGTCGGGAATCTTCACCTGGTTGCCGCTGTTGGTGCCCCGGCCAAGCGGATCGCTGCGGTCCGCCGAAGGCTGGCCGCTTTCACGCCGCGCCTGTTCCGCCAGTTGCTGTTGCGCTTGGCTCATCGCCTGCAGCGCCTGCTGCTGCGCCTGGCGCGCGCCATCCAGATTGCCCTTCTGCAAAGCATCGCGCGATTGCTGCATGGCGCGGGCGGCGTCGCCCATCTTGCCCGTCAGCTTGGGATCGACGCCCTTGCCCGCTTCACCCAGCTGTTGCTGCAAGCGCCGCTGCTGCTGCTCCAGGCCCTGCGCGCCGCCATCCTTGGGATCGCCCTGGCCCTGGCCCTGGCGGAAAGTCTTGTCCAGCAGGCCACGCTGCTGGCCCATGGTCTCGCCCAGCTTGTTCATGGCGTCGCCCAGCGCCTTGTTGCCCTGCTGGCCCTGCCCCTGGCCGTTCTGGCCCTGGGTCATGCGCATATTCTCCAGCATGTTCTGCAGCATCGCCAGCATCTGGGCCGCCTGCTCGCGCTGGCCCGCTTCGGAAAGCTGTTTGATCATGTCCATCATCTTCTGGATGTCGTCCTGACCCACGCTGACGGCATTCTCGTTCTGCTGCTGCTCGCCCGGCGGCGAGGGATTGGCGGCCAGCGCCTCCATATAGCGCTGCATGGCCTGGTTGTAGCGTTGCAGCAGCTGGTCGATCTGGTCCTGCGGCACGCCATTGGTCATCGCCTGGTTGAGCAGCGCCTGCAGGCGGCGCAGTTCCTCGGCGGCATTGAGCAGACCGCCGCGCTCCAGCGCGATGGCGGTGTCCCACAGAAGTTCGGAGGCACGGTTGAGGTCGCCCTGCACCTTGGCGCCCAGAATGCCGGTGCGCGCGGTGTGGATGGCCAGGTAGGCGGTGCGCTTGCCGTCGAAGAATTTCTCCGGCGCGATGGTGAAGGCCGCCAGCATTTCGGCGACGGCGCGGCGGGCGGCGGCGTTCGGCGCGGCGGCGAGATTCTGGCGCTGTTCCACCAGGGCGCGCGCCAAGGGATCGGTGAAGACGCGTGCGGGCAGTGTGAAACTGATCGGCGCGCTGAGGGTGCGCTGGCCGTCGCCGTCGCGCGCTTCCATCCAGGCGTCGACCTGCATGCCGGCATAGGGGTTGCCGGTGAGATCGGCATAGCTGGTCACTTCGAACGCCTTGCCGGCGCTGCCTTCCAGCGGCACGCGGATGGATGGCGCGCCGGGCCGGTTCTTCGGCGCCACGATCACCGCCACCTGCGTCACGCCATAATCGTCCGACGCCTTGTAGGTGAAGGCCATCGCCAGTTGCTCGGTCCGCTTGGGCGCGCCCACGAAGGCGATTTTCGGCGCGGCGTCGGGAATGACGTTCACGCGCCAGTCGGCCAGGACATGGCCCGCCACCCGCACGCGCACGCGACCGTCATGGCGGATGATCGCGGTGGCGGCATAATCGCCGTCGCTGCCGGTGAAGCGGTTGGCGCGGTTGCTGCCGGCCGTGAAGCCCGGCGCCTGCGGCGCGCCATGGACGCGCAGGTTGAGCACAGAGCCAGCCGGAATGGCGACGCTGCCATCGCCCGGCGTCACCGGCGTCAGGGCAAGACCCGTGTAGGCGGGCGGATCGATCCAGGCATCGATGCCCGCTTCGCTCTGGCTGACAAAGGCGCTGGTCAGGCGATCCGCGAAATCGTTGCGGGCCACGAAGACGCTCACCGCCAGCAGGATCACCAGATACCAGCGCAGACCCTTTGGGTCCTTGGTCGCCATATCGGCCAGCGGCACCGTCAGCCGCAAGCTGCCCAGCTTCGCCATGCGGGCGCGATGGGCGGCCCAAAGTTGTGCGGTGATGGGATCACCGCCTTGCGGCAGCACATCGTCACGTTCGGAGATGGGGCGATGGATCAGGCCGCTGTCACGCTCCAGCCTGCGGGCGCCTTCGAAGGCGCCGGGCCAGGCGAAAGCTTCGAAGCCGCGACCCAGCGCAATGGCGACAGCCGTGACCGCACCCGCCAGCAGCAGCGACTGCGCTTCCCACGGAATGTAACGGAACAGGCCGAACAAGGCGGCGGCGAGATAGAGCCCGGCCAAACCGATGGCGGGCCACAGCGCGGGCAGCAGACGTTCGACCGCGACGCTGGCGCGCGCCCAGATAATATTTTGGGCGATGCGGCGATCCAGAGGATCAGCCGGCCAACCAGTCGGGAATTTTATCCTGCGCGATAAGATCGTCATGGAGGAGCCTGGGCCGTACAATGGCCCATTCCGTGCCCGAGACCAACACTTCCGGCGCGGGCGGACGGGCATTGTAGGTGCTGGCCATGGTGGCGCCATACGCGCCGGCCGAAAGGATCGCCACCAAATCGCCCGAATTCAGTTCCGGCAGCGCCCGCCCGGCGGCGAAAAGGTCGGAGGTCTCGCAAACCGGCCCCACCACATCATAGGTGACACGTTCCACGCCCGGCAAAGGTTCCGCCACCGCCACGATCTCGTGATGGGCGTCATACATGGCGGGACGGATCAGATCGTTCATCCCCGCATCCAGGATCAGGAAGGTCTTGGCGTCGCCCTTCTTCACATAGAGCACCTTGGAGACCAGCACGCCGGCATTGGCGGCGATTAGGCGGCCCGGTTCGAAGATCAGGCGGCATCCGAGATCGCCGGTGACGCGCGCCACCACCTTGCCATAGGCGACCGGATCGGGCGGCGGCATGTTGTTGTTCTCATACGGCACACCCAGACCGCCGCCCAGATCGAGGCGGGTGATGCTGTGGCCGTCGGCGCGCAGCGTCTTGGCCAGTTCGGCCACCTTGGTGAAGGCCGCCTCGAACGGCTCCAGGTCGGTGAGCTGGCTGCCGATATGAACATCGATGCCGACGATCTCGACATTGTGCAGCGTGGCGGCTTGGCGGTAGGCGGTGCGCGCATGCGCAAAGGGAATGCCGAACTTGGTTTCCGCCGTGCCGGTGGTGATCTTGGAGTGGGTCTTGGCGTCCACATCCGGATTGATGCGCAGCGTGATGGGTGCGCGCTTGTTCAGCTCGCGCGCCACTTCGTCCAGCGCCAGCATTTCCGGTTCGCTCTCGACATTGAACTGGTAGATGCCGGCGGTGAGCGCCTGGTGCATCTCTTCCCTGGTCTTGCCGACGCCGGAAAAGACGATCTTGCTGGCGGGAATGCCCGCCGACAGCGCCTTGGCCAGTTCGCCGCCGGAAACGACATCGGCCCCCGCGCCCAGCAGCGCCAGCGTTTTCAGCACGGCGAGATTGCCATTTGCCTTGACCGAAAAGGCGACCAGCGAATCTTGCGGCAGCGCGCCGGAGAAAACTTTGTAATGCCGCTCCAGCGTGGCGCGGGAATAGCAATAGAAAGGCGTGCCGACCCGATCCGCTAGCGCGGTCAGGCTCACATCCTCGGCATGGAGCGTGCCGCTCTGATAACCGAAGTGATTCATCTAGCGGCCCGTCTGATTGGGCGGCAGCGAGGGATCGCGCTCGGTCTTGGCGTTGGGCTGGCCGTTGGGCTTGACCAGATTGTTCTTCACGCCGCAACCGGCAAGGACAGCGATCATGGCGACAAGAATCAGCTTCTTCACCGCAGCTTCTCCCGCCATTGAAAGAGCTGCTCGGCGACGCGCGCTGGCGCGGTGCCGCCCAGGCTCATGCGCGAATTGACCGAGGATTCCAGCGACAGCACCTTGAAGACATCCTCGGTGATGGCAGGATCGACGCTTTGCATGTCGGCCAGCGAGAGCTGTTCCAGCCGCACGCCCTTGTCTTCCGCCAGCTTCACGATGCTGCCCGAAATGTGATGCGCCTCGCGGAACGGCTTCTTCAACGCCTTCACCACCCAGTCGGCCAGGTCGGTGGCGGTGGGGTAGCCGGCCTCGCAGGCGGTGCGCATCCTGTCGGGCTGCGCCGTCAGGTCGGCGATCATCGCCGCCATGGCGGCCAGGCTGATCTCCAGCGTGTCGGCGGCGTCGAAGACGCGCTCCTTGTCTTCCTGAAGGTCTGTGCCATAGGTCAGCACCAGGCCCTTCACCACCGTGGCCAGCGCCACGAAATCGCCCAGCACGCGGCCCGACTTGCCGCGAATGAGTTCGGCGGCATCCGGGTTGCGCTTCTGCGGCATGATGGAGGAGCCGGTGGTGAAAGCATCCGACAGCTTTACAAAGCCGAAGGCCTGGGTCGACCATTGCACCAGTTCGCCCGCCAGCCGCGACAGGGTGATGGCGCAGATGGTGCAGGCCGCCAGATATTCCAGAGCGAAGTCACGCGCCGAGATCGCGTCCATCGAATTGCGCATCGGCCGCGTGAAGCCAAGCGCCAGCGCGGTGGCGTCACGGTCGATGGGATAAGGTGTGCCCGCCAGCGCCGCCGCGCCCAGCGGACATTCGTTGAGACGCTTGCGCGCATCCTCGAAGCGGCCACGGTCGCGGTTGAAGGCCTCGACATAGGCCAGCATGTGATGGCCGAACGTCACCGGCTGGGCCACCTGCATGTGGGTGAAGCCCGGCATGATGGTGGCGGCATGCTTCTCGGCCTGGGCGAACAGCGCCTTCTGCAGCGCGAACAGCCCGGCATCGGCGCGCTCGCAGGCGCCGCGCACCCAAAGACGGAAATCGGTCACCACCTGGTCGTTGCGCGAGCGGGCGGTGTGCAACCGGCCGGCGGCGGGGCCGATGATCTCGGCCAGCCGCGCCTCGATGTTGAGATGGATGTCTTCCAGCTCGCGCTTGAAGACGAACTCGCCCTTGGCGATTTCCTTTTCGATCTGGTCCAGGCCCTTGAGAATGGCGCTGGCGTCGTCCTTCGGGATGATGCCTTCCGCCCCCAGCATGCGGACATGGGCGCGCGACCCGGCCAGGTCTTCCTTGGCCATGCGCTTGTCGAAATCGATGGACGGGGTAATCTCCCGCATGATTTCGGAAGGTCCGGCGGCGAACCGGCCGCCCCACATCTTGTTGCTGCTCATCGTCAGAACGCCCAGGAAAGTCTCATGACCAAGCTCAAAGCGCTGCTGCTCGGCCTGGCCGTTCTATACGGCGGCGGGACCGCGCCTGTCCACGCGGCAACAGCCATGCCAAAGCCGCTGGCCGCCGAAAAACCCACCAAAGCCGCGCCTGCGGTCACTTTCACCGACGGCAAGGGCGCCAAGCACACCCTGAAGGAATTCCAGGGCAAGCATGTGTTGGTGAATCTATGGGCGACCTGGTGCGCGCCCTGCGTGGCGGAGCTTCCGGCCCTGGCCCGGCTCAAGGCGGCGGCGCCCAATATCCATGTCGTGGCGGTGGATCTGACCGGCAAGGCCCAGACCCCGGCCAAGTCGCTGGCCTTCCTGCAGGAGCACAAGGCCGCTTCGCTCGGTGCCTATGTCGATACCGAGCGGATGTTCATGCGCGGCTTTCTGGCGGTGGTGATGCCGACCACGATCCTGATCGACCCGAAGGGCAATGTCGTGGCGCGCGCCGAAGGTCCGGCGGAGTGGGCTTCACCGGCGTTTGTGAACTACTTCAAAAGCCTGAAGTGAGTTAGCGCGTCGGGACGGGGTGCTCGCCGCGATAATCGTAGAAGCCGCGACCCGTTTTGCGGCCCAGCCAGCCCGCTTCGACATACTTCACCAGCAGCGGGCAGGGGCGGTACTTGGAATCCGCCAGCCCTTCATAGAGCACCTGCATCACCGACAGGCAGGTGTCGAGGCCGATAAAGTCCGCCAGTTGCAGCGGGCCCATCGGATGGTTGGCGCCCAGCCGCATCGCGGTGTCGATGGCGTCGACGTTTCCGACGCCTTCATACAGCGTGTAGATCGCCTCGTTGATCATCGGCAGCAGGATTCGGTTGACGATGAAGGCGGGGAAATCCTCGGCGTAAGCGGCGGTCTTGCCGACGCGGCGCACGATTTCCAACGCCGCCTGGAAAGTGGCGTCGTTGGTGGCGATGCCGCGGATCACTTCCACCAGCTGCATCAGCGGCACCGGATTCATGAAGTGCAGGCCGAGGAACTGTTCCGGCCGGTCGGTGGCCGAGGCCAGGCGCGTCACCGAGATCGATGAGGTGTTGGTGGCGACGATGGTCTTGGCGTCGATGCGTGAGCAGAGATCCTTGAAGATCGCTTTCTTGATGGTCTCGTCTTCGGTGGCAGCCTCGATCACTAGGTCCTGGCCGCGCAGATCGTCCAGCGTCTGGGTGGTGCGGATGCGCGCCAGCGCGGGGGCGATCTGGTCTTCGGTGATGGCCCCCTTGGCGGCCTGGCGCTGCATGTTCTTTTCGATGCGCTCCAGCGCCTTGCCCAGCGCGTCCTTGTTGATGTCGTCGAGCGTGACGGCATAGCCCGCCAGCGCCAGCACATGCGCGATGCCGGTGCCCATCTGTCCGGCGCCGATGACGCCGATTTTTTCCACTGCCATGTGCTGTTACGCCTTTTGTCCGATGCCACGCTTCGCAAGTTCGTCGTTCAGTTGGGGGATCGCCTGGAACAGGTCCGCCACCAGGCCGTAATCGGCCAGCTGGAAGATGGGCGCTTCGCCGTCCTTGTTGATGGCGGCGATCACCCGCGAATCCTTCATGCCCGCCAGATGCTGGATGGCGCCGGAAATGCCGATGGCCAGATAGAGATCTGGCGCCACGGCCTTGCCGGTCTGGCCGACCTGGAAATCATTGGGCACATAGCCCGCATCCACCGCCGCGCGCGACGCGCCCACCGCCGCGCCCAGGCGGTCGGCGATCTTGTCCAGCAGTTTGAAATTCTCGGCGCTGCCCAGGCCGCGCCCGCCAGAGATCACGATCTTCGCCGAGGTGAGGTCCGGCCGCTCCGACTTGGAAAGGCTTTCCTCCACGAAGCTGGAAAGGCCGGGATCAGAAGCGGCGGAAATCTTCTCCACCGTGGCGCTGCCGCCCGTTGCGGCGGCCTTGAAGGTGGTGGTGCGTACGGTGATGATCTTCTTGCCCGAAGGCGCCTGCACGGTTTCGATGGCGTTGCCGGCATAGATGGGGCGCTCGAAGGTGTCGGGCGACACCACGGCGATGATTTCCGAGATCTGCGGCACATCCAGCTTGGCGGCCACGCGGGGCAGGTAATTTTTCCCCGTGGTGGTGGCGGGCGCTAGGATCGCATCATACGTGTCCGCGTGCGCCAGGATCAGCGCCTCCATATTCTCCGCCAGCATCCGCGCATAGAGCGCGTCATCAACCAGCAGAACCTTTTCCACGCCCGCGATCTTCGCGGCGGCCTCCGCCACGGCGGCGCAATCCTGGCCCGCGACCAGGATATGCACGGGTGATGAAACCAGAGCCGCCGCCGTCACCGTCTTGGCGGTGGCGTCGTTCAGCGTCTTGTTGTCGTGTTCGGCGATGACGAGTGCGGTCATGTCACTACGCCCGCTTCCACCAGTCTGTCCACCAGCTCGGCCACCGTCTTCACTTTCACGCCACCGGCGCGCTTGGCGGGCTCGGCCACCTTCAGCACCTTGCAGCGCGGTGTCACGTCCACGGCCAGATCGCTGGGAGATTTTTCCGCGATGGGCTTTTTCTTCGCCTTCATGATGTTGGGCAGCGAGGCATAGCGCGGCTGGTTGAGCCGCAGATCGGTGGTCACCACGGCGGGCAGCTTCAGCGACAAGGTCTGCAGGCCGCCATCGATCTCGCGCGCCACTTTGATATTGCCATCGGAGAGTTCGAGGCTGTGGGCGAAGGTGCCCTGGCCCCAGCCCAGCAGCGCGGCCAGCATCTGGCCGGTCTGGTTGGCGTCGCTGTCGATGGCCTGCTTGCCGGTGAGAACCAGGCCGGGCTTTTCCTCGTCGCAGATCGCCTTCAGCAGCTTGGCCACCGCCAGCGGTTCGACGGGACCTTCGGCCTTCACCAGAATGCCGCGATCACCGCCCATGGCCAGGGCGGTGCGGATGGTGTCCTGCGCCTGGGCAGGGCCGATGGAAACGATGACGACTTCCCTCGCCTTGCCGCTTTCCTTCAGCTTCACCGCCGCCTCGACCGCGATCTCGTCGAAGGGGTTCATGGACATTTTGACATTGGCGAGGTCCACCCCGCTCTGGTCCGCTTTCACGCGCACCTTCACGTTAAAGTCGATCACCCGCTTTACGGGCACTAGGACCTTCATGGCGTTGCCGATTCCCCAGTTCCGGCTCGAGCCGGGTTTATTGTGCGGCGCAAAAACTAGGCTTTGACCGCCCAGCCGTCAACGAAACGCGCCCAACCGTCTTCGCAGACGCAGCAAAGCGCGAGGCTGCGTCAAAACGCCGCCATTCGGCACCGCGAGGCTTTCGCAGCGCTGCGTCTTTCCCGCGCATCGGCGGCTTGCTGCACCCAGAGGGCGTGTTAACACTTTCGCGGCGGGGTGTGATGTTGCTTACCGATACCGGTTTGGCGTTGGTCGAACATCTGGAACGGCAGCGGGACGTTCCGCCCCTGCTCGCCTCGTTCCAGCGCCTGACCCTTGCCTTCGGCATGGAGCATTTCTGCGTCGGTGACCCCTCCCATCCCGAAATACGGCGCGACGACCGCCGCTGGGGCGCGACCTGGCCGGTGCAATGGTACTGGCGCTATGTCAGCCAGAACCATCTGGCGCACGACCCCGTCATGGCGCGCATGAACCGGGCGCCGGCTCCCTTCCGCTGGTCGCAGACCCATTCCGGCGCCAGCCGCCGTGGGCAGCGCGTGCTGGACGAGGCGGCGGAGTTCGGCATCCGCGATGGCCTCGCCATTCCGATTCATCAGGTGGATGGCCGCATTGCAGGCGTCAGCATCGGCGTGCGCAATTACGAATTGTCGCGGCCGGACGAAATGGCGCTGCACATGGCCGCGCTTTACCTCCATGCCAAGCTGGCGGGCCTGCGCGCCGGACCGGAGGCGCGGACCCCGCCGCGGCTGACGCCACGCGAGCGCGAATGCTTGCAATGGGTGGCGGCGGGCAAGACCGATTGGGAAATCTCACTGATCCTCAACATTTCCGAACAAACCGCGCATGGCTATGTGCAGAACACGCTGGTGAAGCTGGGTGCGCGCACCCGGGCCCAAGCCGTGGCGCTGGCTATGTTATCATCGCAGATATCGCGATGAGCGAAGGGCCGCGCGCACCAAGGCGGCCACGGAATTCGCGCCGGCGCGACCCGCAAATTCTTGTGGCGGGATCGCAACGCACCCTATTGTCGGATGCAAAGCCGGTGCGCCTTCCGCGCGCCAGAAAAAAGAAGACAATGAGCGAGGCGGACAAGACCTTTCAGCCGGACACCGGCCCGGCGACCGGGGCCAACATGTCCGCGCGCTCGGAGGTCGTGGAGAATTTTTCCCGCAGCGCCCGCATGGTCGAGGATCGCGACCAGTTGCGCCTGGCTTTCCTGAGCGCGGTGCAGTCGCTGGGCTTCGACCATTTCGCGCTGCAGGGCGAAGGCGCGCGGCTGCTGCTCGCCGATCTTCCCGCCAGCTGGATCTTCCGCCCCGACCCGGCGCGGGACGTCATCTTCGCCGCCGCGTCGCGCTCGCTGTCGCCCTTCCTGTGGTCCGACATTTCCCGTTTCATGACGCTGGCGCCTGCCGACGCCCGCGCGCTGGAAAGCGCCCCGCCTGGGCTGGCGGTGCCGATCCATGCGGCTTCGTTCCACATGCCGGGGCTCACCGAGGCCAACGGCTTCGCGGCCTGCTGCTCTTTCCTGATGCGCAAGGGCGGCACGCTGCCGGTGGAAAGCTTCGTCGCCGCGCATTACATCGCCACGCTCGCCCATGAAGCGGTGCGGCGGGTGGATCGGGTGCAGCCGGCGCGGCCGCGCCTGACGCCGCGCCAGCGCGACTGCATGGTGCTGGCGGCGCAGGGCAAGAGCGACTGGGAAATCGGCAAGCTGCTGGGGATCAGCGAATCCACCGTGCACAAGCACATCGAAGACGCGAAGCGCCGCTTCGGCGTCTCGACGCGGATTCAGCTTGTTGTGAGAGGTTTGGCCGAAGCCAGGTTGAGCTTCACGGATATTCTTGGGAAGTCTTAATTTAATTGAACCCCCATCCGTCGCAACTCTGGTTTGCCAAGAGGCAAACACCTCGTTGCGCCACCTTCCCCCTTCCTGATGCTTCGCATCGAAGTGGGAAGGAAGCTGGTGAATGTTGCGGGTCGACCGGCGGAATGCCGGGCTCGAGCCTGGAAGTTTAGGCGTTGACGAGTTCGACCTGCACCACATCGGTGCGGGAAACCTCGAACGCCGCGGCGCAGATGCCGAGATAGAACTCCCAATTGCGCAGGAATTTCTCGTCATGGCCCAGCGCCTTGATGGCGCTTTCCTGCCGCTGCATCTCCACCAGCCATTCGCGCAGGGTCCGCGCATAATCCTTGCCGAAGCCGAAAGCGCCCGCGAATTTCAGTCCCGCCTTCTCGGCTTCTTCGCGGAAGCGTCCCAGCGAGGGCAGCATGCCGCCGGGAAAGACATAGTGGCGGATGAAATCGCTGCGGGTGCGGTAGCCGTCGAACAGTTCGTCCCGGATGGTGATGGTCTGGATCACGGCGCGGCCGCCGCGCTTCAGCCGTTCCGCCACGGTCTGGAAATAGGCGGGCCAGTAATGCTCGCCCACCGCCTCGAACATCTCAATCGAAACGATGTTGTCGAAGCGCCCGCCGCATTTGCGATAGTCCTGCAGGCGAATTTCGGCGCTGCTGTTCTTCAGCCGCTCGGTGGCGAAGCCTTGCTGGGCGGGTGAAATGGTCAGGCCCGTCACCTTGTGGCCGTCGGCGCAGGCGCGCTCGGCAAAGCCGCCCCAGCCGCAGCCGATCTCCAGCACATCAGCCTTGGCTTCGGTGAATTTAGAGATGATGCGCTCATACTTGTTCTGCTGGGCGCGATAGAGGTCGGCCGTGTCGCGGTAGAGCGCCGAGGAATAGGTCATGCTCTTGTCGAGCCAGAGCGAATAGAAATCGTTGCCGACGTCGTAATGCGCCTTGATGTTGCGGGCCGAGCCCGCGACGGAATTGCGGCGCACCATGGCGTTGTGGATGACGAAACCGATGCGGTTGAAGATGTTGCCGTCGGAGAAATTGTCGAAATGATCCAGGTTGAGCAAAAACAGGCTTACCATGTTTTCGACGCTGTCGGTGGTCCAGCTGCCGGCGATATATTCCTCGCCCAGGCCGATATCGCCCCGCGCCATGATCCGGCGCAGCACATCCCAGTCCGTTATGGCGAAGCGGGCGTTGGGACCCGGGTTGCGGCCCCGGGCGATGGTGATCTCGCCATTGGGGGCGATGAATTCCATCGTGCCGGTGTCGATGCGGGCCAGCGCCTTGCGCCAGCTTTTCTCGACAAAAGATGCAGGTATCAATGCCAACGCCGCCCCCACGGAAAGAGGAAAAAGTCTAGCGCGGGACAAAGGGTTCTCTCAAGCGGCAGGATCAAGCGGGCTGCGCGATCAGGCGTCCGCGCGGGGCAAGTTTTCGCACAGCCTCCTCGGGCCCCTCGGTGGATGACGGCATCCGCCAGGGCGTCTCGATGCCCATGCCCTTCGCCACGGCCACGGCGCTGGCCAGGCCATCCTCATGGAAGCCATGCCCCAGATGGGCGCCCGCGAACCAGGTGCGGCGTTTTCCCTGCAGCGCCCGCACCTGCGGCTGGGCTGCGATGGCGGCGGCGTCGAACATGGGATGGTCGAACTCGGCCTCGTCGAACACCAGGTGGGGCGGGATCTCGCGCTGGGGATTGAGGCTGACGAACAGCGGCCGGGCCGGATCGATGCCCTGCAGCAGGTTCATCCAGTAGGTGACGGTGATCTTGGGATGGAAGCCGCCATCGGATTCATAGACCCAGCTCGCCCAGCAGCGCTTGCGCCGCGGCATGAAGCTTTCGTCCCGGTGCAGCACGGCGCGGTTCTTCTGATAGTGGAAGCAGGACAGCGCCGCCCGTTCCTCATTGTCCGCGTCCGTCAGCAGCTTCAGGGTCTCGTCGCCATGGGTGGCCATCACCACTTCGTCATAGGTCTCGCAGCCGCCCTGGGTGTCGCGCACCGTCACGCCATTGGCGCTGCGCATCACCACCACGGCGCCGCAATTGGTGCGGATGCGATCCGCGAAGGGCGCGGTCAGGCGGTTCACATATTCCTGCGAGCCGCCGGTGACGGTGTGCCATTGCGGCTGGCCGGACGGCGACAGCAGGTGATGGTTGACGAAAAAGCGGATCAGGCTGCGGGCGGGGAAGCGCAGCATCTCGGCGGGCGGGCAGCTCCAGATCGCGCCCGCCATCGGCAGCAGGTAATAGCGGCGGAACCACTCGCCCAGTCCCAGATGCGAGATCAGATCGTCCAACGAAAAGCCGGGATGGCGCTCCGACGCGGCCTGCGCCTCGCGGTTGAAGCGCATGACATCGCCCAGCAGCGCCAGAAAGCGGGGCCGCAGCAGATTGCGGCGCTGGCCGAAGACGGCGTTGGTGTCCTTGGCGCCCCATTCCAGCCAGCCGCCCCGGATGGTGGCGGAGAATGTCATGTCGCTGTGATGCGTCGGCACATCCAGATGCCGGAACATTGCGGTGAGATGCGGATAGTTCTTGTGGTTGAAGACGATGAAGCCGGTATCGACCGGCACCTTCACGCCGTCATAATCCACCGTGACGGTACGGCTGTGGCCGCCGATACGGGGCGCCTTTTCATAGACGGTGACCTGATGGTGCGGATGGAGCAGCGAGGCCGTGCCCAGCCCTGAAATCCCCGTCCCGATGACTGCAATCCTGGCCATGCCGCCTTTTCCCTGTCACCTGTTACGGGCGGGGTGCGTGGCCGGATCAATCCATCTGGCCCTCCGGCGCGTATAGATGCCGGGAGGACCGATGATGCGCTACCTGGCTGCTTACCTTGCGGCTGCCCTGGTGATGGGCGGCCTGGATTATCTCTGGCTTACCACAATGATGGGGCCGCTCTACCAAAAGGTGCTGGGGCCGATCATGGCGCCCGAGCCCAACATGAAGGCGGCCATCGCCTTCTATCTCATCTATCTGCTGGGCATCCTGTGGTTCGCGGTACGCCCGGCCCTGGCCACCGGCGATTGGCGCACCGCCGCCTTGAACGGCGCGCTGTTCGGCTTCTTCGCCTATGCCACCTATGACCTCACCAACATGGCGACTCTGAAGGTCTGGTCATTGCAGTTGACCCTGATCGACATCGCCTGGGGTGCGGTTCTGACCGCCACCGCCGCAAGCGCTGGTGCGCTGGCGGCGCTGCGACTAGTGAAGTGATCGGCTAAATGGCGGCGCGGGCCAGCAGCGCCGCCGCCGTTCCCGCCTGTGGAACGGGCGAAGCGGGAACCTGGACGCGAGCCCCGAGTTTCCCTTCCTATAGAACTGAAGGATTTTGAGATGGGCACGATTCTGATTGTCGTCCTGCTCCTTCTTCTGTTGGGTGCCTGGCCGTCCTGGCCGCACAGCCGCAGCTGGGGCTACTATCCGTCCGGAACGCTCGGCCTGGTCCTGGTCATCGTTTTGGTGCTGGCCCTGATCGGGCGAATCTGACCGGCATTGCGGGTGCGCCCATGGCAAAGAAAAAGCTGCTTGCCGACATTGTGAACAATCCGGCCCGTTTTTACCGGATGCCGGCGGATGTGTTGCGCGACCGCCGCTTCGGCGACGATGAGCGCCACGCAATCCTGACGGCCTGGGTAGCGGCGAACGACAGCCATGCCGCCGATGTCACGGCGGCGCTGAGTGAATTGGAAGGCCGCGGCGTCAATCACGCCGCGGAATGATGGAGAGACGCGATGAATATTGACCAGCCCACCGACATTTCTGCGCAGGACGCATGCCAGGGCAAGAAGCTGGGCGTGATGCGCTATGTGCTTTCAATAAGCCTGGCGCTGGCCGTGATCGCCGGTATCGTCATCTATGTCAGCTTTTTCCAGGGTACTCCGAACTAGGCTTATGCCCGTCCCGTCAGGGCCAGAAGGGCGCGGCTGAGCTCCAGCGGCCCGAACGGCTTTTCCAGCACCAGATGGTCCTGGAATTCGGCGGGTATGCCACGGCCACCATAGGCGGTGGCGAACAGATAGGGGATGTGCCGCTTGTCCAGCTCGGCGGCGAAGGGGAAGACGGTCTTGCCGTTGAGATGGACATCCAGCATGGCGACATCGAAATCATCGCTGTCCACCAGCCGCATGGCGTCTTCCAGTCGGGGCACCACCGCCGCGATTTCAAAGGACAGTTCGTTGACCATGTCCTCGATCAGCATGGCAACGGTCAATTCATCCTCCGCCACCAGGAGGCGCGGCGTCGCCGTCCGCAGGTCGGGCGGCAGGCTCATATCCGGATCGATTTCCTTGCCGTTGCGCATGCGGGGAACTCCGGATGGGAAGGGAAGGGAGAAAGGGCGTCCTGAACCGCGAACGCCTGTTTCCAGCTTTGGTTCCGGCCGGGCTTGACTGCAAGCCGGAGCGCGGCCATGGAACTTTGATGATCGAACTTTCCGTCATCGTTCCCACCTACAAGGAACGTGGCAACGTCGCCGAATTGGTGCGCCGCCTGGACGCCGCCCTTGTGGGGCTGGCCTGGGAAGCGATCTATGTCGATGACAATTCCCCCGATGGCACAGCCGAAGCGGTGAAGGAGATCGCCGTCCGTGATCCCCGCGTGCGCTGCCTGAAGCGGGTGGGGCGGCGCGGCCTGGCGGGGGCCTGCATCGAAGGCATCCTGTCGTCCGCCGCGACCTATGTGGCGGTGATCGATGCCGACCTGCAGCATGACGAAAAGGTGCTGCCCGCCATGCTGGCGAAGTTGCGCGATGGCGGCGCCGACCTGGTGGCGGGCACGCGCTATGTCGAAGGCGGCAGCGCCGCCAGCTTTTCGCAGCGCCGCAGCGCCCTGTCGCACTTCGCCACCCGTCTGACGCGGGGGCTGACCGGCACGGCGCTGACCGATCCCATGTCCGGCTTCTTCATGATGCGCCGCGACCGCTTCGACCAGATCGCGCCGCGCCTGTCGCCGCAGGGCTTCAAGATCCTGCTCGACATCACCGGTTCGGAAAAACTGCGCATCGCCGAGCAGCCCTATGTCTTCGGCGAACGCTTCGCCGGCGACTCCAAGCTCAACATCCAGATCGGCTTTGAATTCCTGGGCCTGCTGGCGGCGAAAGCCACCGGCGACATGCTGGACCCGCGCTTCGTCTATTTCGCGCTGGTGGGAAGCCTGGGCGTGGTGGTGCACCTGATGATGCTGTGGACGGCGCTGACAGCGGGGCTTTCCTTCTTCACCGCCCAGATCATTGCCACCCTGGTCGCCATGACCAGCAACTTCCTCCTCAACAACGAGATCACCTATCGCGATCGCCGCCTCAAGGGCGCGGCGGCGGTGAAGGGCTTTATCCTGTTCGGGCTCTTCGCCTCGGTGGGCGCCATCGCCAATGTCGATATCGCCGAATGGCTCTATGGCAGCCCCACCACCGGCACCTTCTGGTGGGCGGCGGGCGCGGTGGGCGCGATCATGAGCGCCTTCTGGAATTACGCCATGTCGACGCTTTTTGTGTGGCGTGCCAGATGAATTGGGTTTCACCCCCTCAGGCCGCCACGCGGGCAAGCCCGCTAGCGGCCACCTCCCCGTCTGATGTGCTTCGCACAAGATGGGGAGGTGGGGCAGTGCTTTGCATTACGGTTCTGATCGCGTTGCGCGCGGTGATGGCGGCGATCCTGCCGCTGTCGGCGGATGAAGCCTATTACCTGTTGTGGTCGCAGCATCTGCAGGCGGGCTATTACGACCATCCGCCCGCCATCGCCTTCCTGATCCGCTCCGGGACTTTTCTCTTCGGCGAAACCCCGCTGGGTGTGCGTGCCGCGGGCATCCTGCTCTCCATCCCCACCAGCTGGTTCGTCTGGAACACGGCGTCGCTGATCCTGAAAGACGAGAAGAAGGCGGCGCTGGCGGCGGTCTTCTTCAATCTCACTCTGATGACGGCGGTGGAGATGATGGCAGCGACGCCGGACATGCCCTCCATCGTCACCGTTGCCGCCTTCCTCTGGGCGGCGGCGAAAGCGCAGGTGACGCAGGATGGCCGCTGGTGGCTGGCGGCGGGCGTCGCGGCAGGCCTGTCGCTGCTGTCGAAATATTCCGGGCTGTTCGTCGGGCTGGGCGTGTTCGTCTGGCTGCTGCTGGATTCGCGTGGGCGCTCTTGGCTGAAAACGATCTGGCCCTGGGCGGGCGGGACGCTGGCCTTCCTGATCTTCCTGCCGCATCTGCTCTGGCAGGCGCAGCATGACTGGATGACCTTCGTCTTCCAGTTCGGGCGGGTCGGCGGCGGCAATCCCACCGTCCGCTATCTGATCGAACTGATCGGATCGCAGCTCGGTCTCGCCACGCCCCTGATCCTGGTGCTGGGCGCGATGGGGTTCTGGCAGGCGCGCCGCCCCGGCGATGACCGCTTTCTGCTGTTCGTGCCGCTGGCGGTGACGCTGCTCTATTTCCTCAGCCACGCGCTGCGCGACCGGGTGCAGGGCAACTGGCCGTGCTTCCTCTATCCCATGCTGGCGATCCTGGCGGCGGATGCGGCGGGCGGGACCAGGCGCTGGCTGGCGCTGTCAGCAGCGCCCATGGCGGCGGTGCTGCTGGCGGCGGTCTATGTCCAGGTGACGTTCGGGGTGCCGCTGAAGAACGATCCGTCGGCGCGGCTGCTGGCGCGGGATTTTCCGGACGCGGCGCGCGCCCTGGCCGAGAGCACCGGCACGGTGGTGACCAGCGACTACCAGACCACCGCGCTGCTGAAACACTATCAGCCGCATCTCACCGTCATCCAGGTCACCGATCCGCAGCGCTATCTTTGGGCGGCGGACAGCGGGCCGCTCGGTGGGCAGGTGGTCTATTTCGCCGAGAAGCGCCGCGCCCGTCCGGAGCTGATGGAAGGCAAGGCGCAGTTGATCAGCAGCCCTATGGATTTCGGCGCATCCGGAAACTATGCGGGCTATCTGCTGCACGCGCCCAAGCCGTCTCTGACCAGCAAAGTTCCTTGAGCAAAACAAAAAGCCCGCCGAAGGCGGGCTTTTGAGGATTGAGCGGACACCCGAGGCGGGCTGTCGAAGGGGCTGGGGGCGTTCCGGATCGGACGTCCGCTCGCAGATAAGAACGACCTGCCAAAAAGATCGTTCCGCGAGGTCTTAATTATTTTTCGTGACGGCGATCTGGGTTCCCACCGGCGCGGGCGGGGTGCCATCGGCGGCGATGAACAGCAGGCCAAACAACAGGCCCACCGCGAACAGGCTTTCCATCGGATGGTCGATCAGGAAATTCGGAACCTTGAAGGTCATGGTGACCTCAAGCGACGGGTGGGCGGCCGCGCAACGTCCCGGAAAAGGCGCTGACGACCAGAAGAATCAGGAACACGACCAGCAGAAACTTCGCGATGACAGCGGCGGTGCCGGCCAGGCCATAAAAGCCCATGTAAGCCGCCACCAGCGCGAGAACGAAAAAAGCGAAAGCCCAACTGAGCATGACGCTCCTGCTGCAATCCTTGCGGGCTCAGAACGGCATGCCTAGTTCCTGGTTCCGGGTTGGCTGTGGATTAGTTCGGATTCTTGGCGCGCTGACGCTTCAGGAACACATCGACCAACTTCAGCACCCCGGCGCTCGCCACGGCGGCCCAGGGCACATCCTTGGCCAGCGCACCCATCAGAAGCGTGGCGAAGTTCTGTGGCGGTGGCGGCGGCGGACGGCGCGGCCGCACCATGGCCGAGACGCCGAAGCCCGCCAGCACCACAAGCAGCATGACGCCGCCGGTCAGGGCATAGGCCCCGGCCGCACCGAGATGGGCGACCAGTGTTTCCGCCAAAGCCAGACCCAGCAGCCCGACGCCGAAAAAGACCAGCGCCGCCGCCGCGACCAGCAGAAGGAATTTGGCGCTCAGGCGCGCGAACATGCTCAAAGCTCCGTCACAACCGGCAGGATACCGGCCTATGGCCTATCAGACCTTTACCAGATCCAAAAAGCTAGCGGCCCCCGCGGCGCGTCTCGCCGCCGAGGAAAAATGCCGCGTCAGCGGCGGAGCAGAATTGCACCCAGGAAGGCGCCGATGCCGCCGGCGATCAGCAGCGCGGCCAGCGGCTGCGCCCGGACCTGGGCGCGCAGCTCGTCCGCATTGTCCTCGGCCCATTCCTGGGCTTCCTCGGTGTACTCGACCGCCTTCATCTTGGCTTCGCGGGCGGCTTCCTCGGCCAGCAGCATGGCGCGGTCTGCCACTTCCTCGGCGGCCTGCATCGCCGCGGTGGCGCGGCTGGAGGCCTCCGAGCTGACATCGCCATAGAGACCCTTCAGATCGCCTTGCAGCGACGCGAAATCATCACGCAAGGCCGCAAGCCGCGTCTCGATATTGCCCTGCACCACTTTTTTCTTCGCCGCCATGTCGAACGCTCCTGAATGCCTGAAACAATTATTGTGTTACGCCGCCTGCTTCGCGACGGGATGGAAGAACAGCGCCTGGCCCACCGTGGCCTGCACCGTTTCGGGCAGGAAGGGCTTGGCGATGAGGTAGGTCGGCTCCGGGCGCTCGCCGGTCAGCAGCTTTTCTGGATAGGCGGTGATGAAGATCACCGGGATGTCGAAGCTGGCCAGGATCTCGCTGACCGCATCGATGCCCGAGCCGCCTTCGCCCAAATTGATGTCCGCCAGCACCAGGCCGGGACGCTCGGAATGGGCCTTGGCCACGGCCTCTTCGCGGGTGGCGGCGATGGCGACGACCTTGTGGCCCAGTTCGGTGACCAGGTTTTCCAGGTCGAGCGCGATGATGGGCTCGTCCTCGATGATCAGCACCTTGCTGGCCAGCTGGCTGTCGATGGTCTTCTGGGCGCCCAGGATCGCTGTTTCGACCTCTTCCGGGGTCTCATCCAGAATGAAGGCGGCTTCTTCCAGGCTGAAGGCCTCGACGGCAGTCAGCAGCAGGGAAGCGCGCTTGGAGGCCGACAGCGAACGCAGCCGGTTTTCCGGGCTTCTGGCCCCTGAGGCGACCGGCTGGGCCTGCTCGTCATAATGCTCGGCCCCGGACTGCCAGATGGCATGGAAGAGGCGATAGAGGCCCACCCGCGGCGGGACCCCATCCAGAAGGGTATGATCACCGGCCAGAAGGGCGGTCAGGGCGGCCCGCACATGGGCGTCGCCGCTGGTCTGGGATCCGGTTAAGGCCCTGGCATACCTGCGCAAATAGGGCAGATGCGGCGCGAGGGTCTGCGACATGCTCATAGAAAAGGGCTCCTTCATCCCAAGAAAAGCTCAGCATGGGAACTTGCGCCAGCTTAAAAAGTTCCCGCCCCTCAGGAACCTTCTGGAAGGGCCGTTCGTTGGAACCTTCGGGCAGGCAGAATAAGTTTGGTTCAACCCGCTGCGGGCCAGGCACCGCACCACAGGACGGTTAGTCGGAATCATGACGCAGCAATGGGATACGACCGTGAACGAGGAGAAGTCGAACGAAAAGTCGCGCGCCATCCGCGCCCGGCAGCGCGCCATCGGGCGCGAGCTGCGCCGGATGTATGACGATGTGGCCCAGGAAAATGTCCCGGACGATTTCCTCGATCTTCTGAAAAAGATCGACCAGGCAGCGGAGGGGAAAAAGTCGTGATGCCCGCCTCCACCCCGCAGACCCATTCCCAGAGGCCCGAGAACCCGGACTTCAAGGGCGAACTTCTCGCCCTGGTGCCGTTCCTGCGCGCCTTCGCCCGCTCGCTGACCGGCAATCCGGAAGCCGCCGACGATCTGGCGCAGGAAACGCTTGTGAAGGCGTGGCAGAGCCGCAGCTCGTTCATTCCGGGCACCAACCTCAAAGCCTGGCTGTTCACCATCCTGCGCAACCAGTTCTATTCCGACCGCCGCCGCGCCTGGCGGCAGGCGCCCTGGGACCAGGAAGCGGCCGAACGCATTCCGGGCGGCGGCGAAGACCAGATCCATTCCGCCGAGCTGTCCGACACGGTGCGGGCGCTGCGCCGCCTTTCGGACGAACAGCGCGAAGCGCTGATTCTGGTGGGCGCGGGCGGCTTCTCCTATGAAGACGCCGCCGCAATCTGCAAATGCGCCGTGGGCACGGTCAAAAGCCGGGTGGCGCGGGCGCGCAAAACCTTGATAGATATTCTGGACGGCGACGACGCGCTGGAAGACGTGGCGAGGCCGGCTGAGGGAGGCGCAGCTCGTGAAATTATGGCGCAGCTGGATAAGCTCAGCCCCGGCGAGCCGACCAAGAAGCGCGGCTAACCCGCCTCCGGTAGAAAGCGGCTGGACAATCGGCCGCCGCCTCCAGCTCATCATCACCGTCGCGCTGCTGCCGATTCTGCTGGTCAGCGTGCTGCAAGGCATCGACCGCGCCGAGAACGATGTCGCATCGGCGCGCGCCGGGCTGATCCAGTCGGCCCGCGCCACCGCCGCCAGCGACGAGAACCTGCTCGCCTCGGCGGAGCAGGTGCTGCGCGCCGTCTCCAGCCTGCCCGATGTGCGCGACATTTCCGGCGACTGCGACCGCATCCTGGCCGACACGCTGACGGGGGTGCGGTATTTCTTCAATCTTTCGCGCGTCGATGCAGGCGGGCATGTCGCCTGCTCAGCCATGGCGCTGGCCAAGGGGCTGAACTTCAACGACCGCGAGGTTTTCCAGCGCGCCAGGGCATCGAAGGGCGAACTGGTCGTCTCCAACGAACTCAAGAGCCGCGTCGCCGGCCAGAACGTGATCGGCGCGCTGCTGCCGCTTCATACGCCGGAGGGCGCCTTCAACGGCACCATCGGCATTTCGCTGGACGTGCACTGGATCGACACCATCCTGCGGGCGTCCACCCTGCCGCCGGGCGCGGCGGTGGCGGTCTATGACCGCAGCGGCCAGGTGGTCGCCACCAACAATCCGGGCGTCGCCGCCGCCGTGGTCGCCGCCGCGAAGCAGAGCGGCTTTATCGACGGCGATTCGCGCGACGTTGCCGATGCGCAGGGCCGCTCCTGGCATTACGGCACCGCTTCGCTGATCGGCGACACCATCTTCCTCGCCTATGGCATGCCCAGCGCCGAACTGTTCGGCTCCACCTATCTGCATGTGGCGATCGACTTCATCGTTCCCATCGTCACCATCATCCTGGCCTGGATGGCGATCTGGTGGTTCACCAACCGGGAAGTGACGCAGTGGATCTTCTATCTGCGCCGCATCGCGGCCGCCTATCGCGGCGGCCACTATGTCATCCGGCCCGACGTGGCGGGCGCACCGGCGGAATTCCGCATGCTGGGCGACGCGATGGGCGAGATGGCGGCCGGGATCGAAGACCGCGACCGCCGCCTGCATGACGCGGTGGACCTCAAGACCACGCTTATCAAGGAAATCCACCACCGGGTGAAGAACAATCTGCAGATCGTGATGAGCCTGTTGTCGCTGCACGCCAACCAGGTGAAGGACGCATCCGCCCGCGAGGCGCTGATGCAGGCCCAGACCCGCATCAATGCGCTGGCGCTGGCGCACCGCATCCTCAATGAACTGGAAGACCAGAGCACGCTCGACCTCAAGGATCTGCTGGGCGAGCTGTGCCGCCAGATCACCGAAGGCATCGGGGCGGAGAATGTCCGCATCGAAGTGAATGTGCCCAGCCGCGTCGTTACCGGCAGCATCGCGGTGGCGCTGGCGCTGTTCACGGTGGAAGTGCTCACCAACATCTTCAAGCACGCCTTCCCGGCCGAGCGGCAGGGCGTGATCCGGGTGACGATGCGCGAGACCGGCGATGGCCGTCTCTGCCTGGCCATCGCCGATGACGGCATCGGCTTCGAGGAAGGCCAGGCGACCAAGAGCGTGGGCTCGCGCCTGATCAAGACCTTTGGTTTGCAACTGGGCGGCGTTTCCCAGGTCCGCTCGGTGGCGGGCGAAGGCACGGTGGTGGAATTGATCTTCCCCGACCCGGCTTTAAATCCGCCAAGCGCGACCCAGATCTGATTTTCGTACGATGGAATGACCGCTTCTGGGCCGAAGCGGACATTTTGCCTGTGCTGAAGACTATTTCCGAGCAACCAGTTTCGTCATCTGGCGATTGAGTTCGCCTCTCTCAATCAGGCGCCCACCAAGGATCAGCGCGCGAATAGTGCGCGTGTTGGCTATGTCCTCAAAGGGGTTGCCGTCCAGCAGAAGCAAATCAGCGCGCATTCCGGGGGCTACCATGCCGCACTTGGCTTTCAGCCATGCGCAGGGCGCGCGCGTCGCCGCCGTCAAGGCCTGCTCGTTGCTCAGCCCGGCGGCGACGGGCGCAGCCAGCTCGTCCTGCAGGGCAAAGCTGGGCACCACACCGGGTACGTTGGCATCGGTACCCGCCAGGATCGGGATGCCCGCATCCGCAAAGGCTTTGACAAGCGCCTTGTTGAAGGCAACGATTTTTTCCAGATAGGCTATGTAGCCCGGGGTGTTGCGCGTGACGTAAGGGTTGTGTTCCAGCCAGACCTTCCGGGCAGAAGGGTGAATGCTGGCAATCTCGGGACGGGCGGCAAGGCTTTCGGGATTTCGCACCGATTCCAGCAATCGGTCGTCGAGCGTCAGGGTGGCGATCAGGCCGGTATTGTTGGCTTTCGTCAGTTCGACATAGCGTGGAATCAGTGACGTATCGGGCGTGCCGTTGCGCTGTGCGTATTCCTCTGCATGGGCGACCATCCCGAAGCCGGGTTGCAGAAACTTCGCGATATCCTGACCCCGCTGGGGGATGTGCCCAACCACCGGCAGGTTCAGCTTGCGCACTTCGGCACGCCCCTCTTCGGGCGTGCGGGCAACGCGCGTCATTCCTACCGGCCAGCCGGGCGGATCGCCGTCGATCATCGCGGCTGACAGGATTGTGGGCCCCATTACCTTGCCGGATGCGATCTCGGCCTTTTGCAGAAAGCCCCCGGGCGTAGCCTGCAGGTTGAAGATTTGCGTGACGCCATTGGCAAGGTGAGGCAGCACGGCATCATGCGTATCAATCCCTGCCGGCAGATCGAGCTTGAGCATCCCGAAATAGAGCTTGGCCATGTCATCGCTCATCAAATGAACATGGGCGTCGGTCAGGCCGGGGATCAGGTACTTGCCGCTGGCATCGATGCGCTTCAGGTCCCGCGGACGGCGATCACCGGGGCGAAGTAGTGCGGCGATGCGGCCGTTCTGAATGACCACGGAGACGTTGCTAAGGGGCGCGGCACCGGTCATGGGAAGCACGGTGGCATGATCGATGATCAGGCCCGGGGGCGGTGCCGCGCGTGCGGTACCGGCGAGGCCGGTCAGAAGAGCTGCAGCGACTAGTGCAATTCTGGCGATCATGTCGGGCTTCTTTAATTCCTCGCTGTCACCCCTGCCGTCCTTGGCCCAGCCAGGTTCGGCGGACGCCTGGACGCGCAGGGCTAGCGCGACTTCTTCCGGCCCTTGCCGCCGCAGCCGCAGCGGCAGCCGATGGGCTTTATATGCTCGTCCCAATAGTCCTTTCCGTAATCATAGCCGAATTCCTCGCCCGCTTTGATGTTGCGCCGCGCCTTGATGAAGATGCGCTTCTGCTTTTCGTTTTCGATGGGCTCGCAATTCGGAAAGCAGGAATGGTTGATGTAGCGCGCCACGTTCGCGCGCGCTTTGCCATCGATGGCCAGGTTGTTCTCCAGCTCGAAAAAATACTTGCCCCGGCTGCGTTCCAGCTGCTCGTCCGTCACGACCGGCCCCCAATATTCCGCGACCACTTCGCCTTTTTTGATCGGGCCGGTGGCAAAGAGCCCGAGGCCATGGGCCCCGCGCTTCACTTTTGTGTTGGTATGCAGCAGTCGCTTCATTGTCTTTTCCGGGGATGTCGTGGGCAACGCCCCGATATCGTCAAAGGGCGGGCGAAAGGGCAAGAACAATTCTGGCCGAAGCGCCCGAAAAACCGTGGCCGATCAGACCCCCGCAAGGCAGGGGTGCAAAAAGCCGGTTTGACCGGCGCGCCGCACCCACTATATCTCAGCCGGATTGAGAGATGTGGGACGGGCCATGGCGGACAATTTCGACGTGATCGTGATCGGCGGCGGGCCGGGCGGCTACAACACCGCCATCCGGGCCGGTCAACTGGGTCTTTCCGCCGCCTGTATCGACAAGCGCGGCAGCTTCGGCGGCACCTGCCTGAATGTGGGCTGCATCCCCTCCAAGGCGCTGTTGCACGCCTCCGAGCGTTTCCACGAAGCGGCGCACGAATTCGCCGCGCTGGGCATCAAGGCTCAGGTGGAGCTGGACCTGCCCGCGATGATGGCCCGCAAGGATAAGGTGGTGGGCGAACTCACCAAGGGCGTCGAATTCCTCTTCAAGAAGAACAAGGTCGAAGGCCTCGTCGGCGAGGCCAAGATCACTGGGCCGGGCAAGGTCGAAGTGAAGACCAAGGACGGCGTCCGCACCCTGACGGCCAAGAGCATCGTTATCGCCACCGGCTCGGATGTGGCCAAGCTGCCCGGCGTCACCATCGACGAAAAGCAGATCGTTTCCTCCACCGGCGCCATTGCGCTGAAGGAAGTTCCCAAGCGCCTGCTGGTGGTGGGCGCGGGCGTGATCGGGCTGGAGCTGGGCTCGGTGTGGCAGCGCCTGGGCAGCCAGGTCACGGTGGTGGAATTCCTCGACCGCATCACCCCCGGCCTGGACAGCGAAATCAGCAAGGCGTTCCAGCGCATCCTGTACAAGCAGGGCTTCACATTCCAGCTTTCCACCAAGGTGGTGGGCGTGGAGAAGACCAAGACCGGCCTGAAGGTGACGGTCGAACCGGCGGCGGGCGGCGACAAGGGCGTGATCGAGACCGACATCATGCTGGTGGCGATCGGACGCGCGCCCTACACCGCCAATCTCGGTCTGGAAGCGGTGGGCGTGGCGCTGGACAAGCGCGGCCGCGTCGTCACCGACAATCACTATCGCACTAATGTCGCGGGCATCTATGCCGTGGGCGATTGCCGCGAAGGCGCCATGCTGGCGCACAAGGCCGAAGACGAAGCCGTGGCGGTGGCGGAGATCATCGCCGGCAAGCCGGGCCATGTGAATTACGACGCCATTCCCTCGGTGGTTTACACCTTCCCGGAAGTCGCCAGCGTCGGAAAGACCGAGGAAGAACTGAAGGCCGCAGGCATCGCCTACAAGGTGGGCAAGTTTCCCTTCACCGCCAATGCGCGCGCCAAGACCATCTCCGCCACCGACGGTCTGGTGAAGATTCTCGCCGACGCTGCCACCGACAAGGTGCTGGGCTGCCATATCGTCGGCCCCGAAGCGGGCAATCTCATTGCCGAGGTTGTTCTGGCCATGGAGTTCGGCGCGGCGTCGGAAGATATCGCCCGCACCTGCCATTCGCATCCGACCCTGACCGAAGCAGTTCGCCAGGCGGCCATGGGCGTCGAAGGCTGGACGATGCAGATGTGACTTTGGGCGAAGCCCAAAGTCATCCCCGGCGAGCCGCCCATAGCGTCAGCGTATGTGCGGTGAGGGAAGGGGATCCCTCTTACTGTTGCGAATTGACATGCTCCGGCCGGACACCCAGACCGATCAGGCGTGCCGGATATTTGCGTAAGAACGCATGACGGTCGAGCAGCCGCACCAGCCAGGGCGCCTTGGGCGTGGCGCCGGGCTGGATACCGGGCGCGAGAAAGCGCTTCTGCAACGCCAGCTGGAACGCCTGCACCACACGGGTGGGAAATTCGCGCCGCTTCTGCACCTTGCGCAATTCCGCCAGCTTCGGGACACGCTTGCGCAGCACGGGCGCCAGAATGTTCGCCGCCGCCACGGCGTCCTGGATGGCGAGATTGATGCCGACCCCGCCCACCGGCGACATGGCGTGCGCGGCGTCGCCGATGCACAGCAGCCCCGGCCGCGCCCAGGTCAGCAGCCGGTTGACCGACACGGTCAGCAGCTTCACCTGCGCAAAGTCGTGGATGGTGTCTTCCACCCGCGCGGCGGCGAAACCGGCCACCATCTTCAGCCGGGCGCGGAATGAGGTGATTCCGGCGGCGCGGATGGCGTCATGGCCGCCCTTTGGGATTACCAGGGCGCATTGCCAATAATCGCTGCGGGGAATCATCACGAACATCTGGCCGCCTGCCAGCCGCCCCACCACATCCGGCGGATCGCTGGCTTCGCGCGGCAGGCGCAGCCACAGCACGTCGAACGGCGCGCCAAGCTCCTTCAGCTTCAAACCCGATTTGGTGCGCAGGATGGATTGGCGGCCATCGGCGGCGATGGTCAGCCCGGCGCGTATTTGGATATTTCCGGACGGGCCTTTCGCCAGCACGCCCGCGATGCGCTCGCCGGTCTTGGCGTTGTTCAGGGCCAGCAGGTCCTTGGCTTCCGTTTCCATCAGCAGGTGGAAATTCGGATAGGCCTTCGCCTTGCGCGCCAGGAAGTCGAGGAAATCCCATTGCGGCATCATGGCGATGAAGTTACACGGCGACGGCAGCCGCGACAGGTCGGCGAAGCGATAATGCCGCGCGCCGATATCGATCCCGGCCTGAACGACGCGGGCATGCGGCAAGGCGAGAAATTCCTCCAGCAGCCCCAGTTCCTGCATGATCTGCAGCGTCGAGGGGTGCACCGTGTCGCCGCGGAAGTCGCGCAGGAAGTCGCGATGCTTCTCCAGCACCGTCACATCCACGCCCGCCCGCGCCAGCAGCAGCCCCAGCATCAAGCCGGCGGTGCCGCCACCAGCGATCACACAGGTGGTCGAAAGACTTTCCATGTCGGGAAACGGCGGCTAGGTTGAGCGGATGCGCCCCAACAAGCTGAAACAAATCTGGGCTTCCGGCAAGGCATCCGTCGATTGCTGGCTGATGTTGCCCTCCGCCATGGCCGCTGAACAACTGGCCCATCAGGGCTGGGACAGCCTGACCATCGACCAGGAGCATGGCCAGGCCGACCACGCCGCCATGGTGCAGATGCTGACCGCCATCTCCACCACCGACGCCGTGCCGATCGTGCGGGTGAAGTGGAACGATCCCGGCGACATCATGCGGGCGCTGGATTCAGGCGCCTATGGCGTGATCTGCCCCATGATCGAGACCCGCGAACAGTGCGAAGCCTTTGTCGGCGCCAGCCGCTATGCCCCGATGGGCTATCGCTCCTTCGGGCCGCGCCGCGCCACCATCTATGGCGGCGACGATTATTCCGAGCACGCCAACACCACGGTTCTGACCATCGCCCAGATCGAGACGCTGAAGGGGCTGCACGCCATCGACGAGATCGCCACGGTGCCCGGCCTCGACATGCTCTATCTCGGCCCCAACGACATGCGCCTGACCATGGGCATGAAGACCAGCGCCCGAATCGCCGAACCGGAAATCATCGCGGTGTGCGAGCAGGTGGTGGCGGCGGCGAAGCGGGCGGGCATCCGCTCGGGCATGTTCTGCACCAATGTCGAGGATGCGCAGAAGATGATCGCCCTGGGCTTCGACCACGTCACCGCCATTCTCGACGATGTGCTGCTGGCGGCGGGTGTGGCCATGCGCAAAGAGCTCGTCTAACGAATATTTCAAACTCTTACGCCCGCGCCCATGCTAGAAGGGTGACGGCAACCTTTCCTTTGAAAGGAGGTGGCCCAGTGTCTCATTGTCATCTTATGGCCGCGAGCTGGATCCTCGTTTCGACCGGGGTCCGCGACTGACCAGTTTTGGTCTGGGCGCCTCGCGTTCCATCGAAGACAATGGAAGGGCTGCATCCCGGATCGGGCTGCAGCCCTTCTTTGTTTATCGGAGGCCGTTTTTGGCCGCGCCGATTACAGCGCAGTAATGGTGCCCCCGGTCCGAGTCGAACGGACACGCCGCTTTCGCAGCAACGGATTTTAAGTCCGGTGCGTCTACCAGTTCCGCCACGGGGGCCTACAGGCCAATCAGATACTTAAGACCCTGCCAGCGTGCAAACCGGCGGCGGCCCGTCACGGCTGGGCCGGTTGCACGAAACGGGCGTCCGCACCATGATGGGGAAAAATAACAGGGGGGATAAGCCATGCGATCCGCACTCGCGACTTTGGCCATGCTGCTGCTTGCCGGGGCAGCTCTGGCGCAGATGCCCGCGCCGCCAGCCGCCGGGCGCGGCGCCGCCGCAGCGCCGCCGCGCGTTCTGAAATATTCCCTGGCGCCGCGCCCCGATCCGCTGACGCCCTGGACCTTGCCCAACAAGCCGCTTTGGCGGCTGGTGGAGCTTCAGGCCGCCCATAAGGGCGAGCCGCGCTGGCACCAGACCGTGGTCCAGGACAAGAACTTCACCGGCACCTTTATTCAGATGGCGCCGGGCGAGAAGTCCAAGCGGCTGATGTATCCCGACAATGAGATCTTCTTCGTGGTGCAGTCCGGCCAGTTGCGGGTGAGCATCGACGGGCTGGAGCCCTTCGTGGCGGACAAGAGCGTGGTGGTGCAGGTGCCCCAGCGCACCATGTTCCATGTCGAAACGCTGGGCAGCGATCCGGCGCTGCGCTTCGAAGTCGTCCATAGCGGCATGCCGCCGATCTATGCGGCGGAAGAAACGCCGCCGTCCCAGCCCGGCGTTGAATTCGTCCGCGTCGCCTATGCCGCGCCGGCCACGCCGCCCAAGCTGGATCCGGCCACGATCTACATCAATTTCGACAAGGACATCGTGCAGGGCGGCGGCCGCGCCGGGCGCTTCGTCAAGCCGTCCAGCTTTATTCGCGGGATGACCATTCCGACGCCGCCGCGCGACGATCTGGGCCACTGGCACACCGAGACCAGCGAGTTCTATTTCATCATGGAAGGCCAGCAGGATTTCCAGCTCGAAGGTCAGAAGCCCTTCATCGCCGTGCAGGGAGATGTGGTCTATGTCCCGTTCGGCCGCTTTCACCGCAACAATTTCACCGGCGGTGGCACGGCGACCCGGCTGGCGACCTTCCCGGCCGGCAACATCAACAATCTGGATCCCGAAAATCCGTCGAGGCAGGCGCCATGAAGATTCGCACCCTTATCGCGCTGACACTGGTGCTGGCCGCGCCCGCCGCGGCGCAGGCTCCGGCAGGAAACCTGCAGTATGGCTGGGCGCCCAAGCCCGTCTCGGCACCTTTCGTCGCGCCCAACCGCGCCCATTGGAAGCTGGCCGACCTGCAAAAGGCGCATGCGGGCCAGAAGAGCTGGTCGCAGATGCTGGTGCGCGACGCCAAGGGCCTTACCGGCCACTACATCCAGCTGGCGCCGGGCCAGAAGTCGTCCAAGGTGATGTATTCCGACTCGGTGATCTTCTTTGTGGTGCAGTCGGGAGAGCTGCGCGTCACCATCGAAGGCGTCGAGCCTTTCACCGCCACCAAGGGCGTTATCGTGCAGGTGCCGTCAGCGCATTTCGTCCAGGTCGAGGCGCTGGGCGCCGCGCCCGCGCTGCGCTTCGAAGTCACCCAGACGCTGTCGCCGCCCTACTATGCCGAAGGCGAGACGCCGTTGCCGATCCGGGGCAGGCGTTTCGTCCGCGCCGGCTATTACACCGCGCCCGCGCCTTACGGCGACAAGAAGCCCTTTGTCGATTTCCAGAAGGATATCGTGCAGGGCGGTGGCCGCGGCGCAGGCTCGGTGCAGGATGACGGCATCTCCGCCAACATTAACCGCCAGGCCTCGGTGCCCCGTCCGCCGGCCAGCGACAAGGGCCACTTCCATATCGGCACCAGCGAGTTCTGGTTCATCCTGGAAGGACAGGTCGATTACCTGATCGAAGGCGCGCCGTTCTTCACCGCGCAGCAGGGCGACATCGTCTATGCGCCCGCCGGGGGCTGGCATCGCGCCACGTCGGGCGGTACCGGCATGGCGACGCGGCTTTCGATCCATCCGGCCGCCAGCACGCTGAACGCGCTGGAGCCGCCGCGCTAGGAGCCAGGAAAAGTCTACTTGCGGTTGGTACGCTGTCGCTACCAACTCCGTCCGGAACCGCGGCGAAAATATCTACTCTGCGCCGCCCGCGCCACCGACCTGCATCGAATTGGCCGCCGTCGCGATCGGGTGGGTTGAGCCGCGTGTGGCGACTTCGCCGACATGGCCGGAGCGGTGAAAACGCCCCGCCGGCGCATAGACGATGTCGCCTTGTGAAGCCCGCACCAGCGGCACACCTTCGATCAGGAATTCGGCATTGCCTTCCAGGATGAACCAGAACTCGCTGGTGCCGTCATGGAAATGGCCCCACTGGGTGGCAGGCGGCGTCGGCGCGCCGGGGGCGCGGCCGATATTGGCGGCGGTTTCGCCGTCGCGGATATAACCGGCGGGCGCGCGGCCACCGCCTTCGATGACTTCCTTCTGGTAATCGATATAGGGCTTGGTGGCGCCGTAGGAACCCGGCGTGCTGGGCAGCGTCACCTGCTGGTACTGGTAGCCGCGCACCGGCGTCGGCGTTTCGCTCAAGGGATAGAAGGGCTGGGCGCGGGTGTGCGTCACTTCAAAGCGCAGCACCGGTTCGTCGCCCACCGTTTCCATCGCATACTGCACGCGCGCCGGTATCTGCACCACAAAGCCCTTGTTGGCGATGAAGGGCTCCTGTCCCTGGATCGTCACGCGCATCTGGCCCGCCTGCACAAACCAGAAGGTCAGGCTGTCGACCCAGAACTGCGTCTTGGTTTTCTCGCCCGGCGCCATCTGGATGTAGCGGCCGGTCAGGCCGTCGGCATCGCGCACCACCAATTCGTTCCAGCTTTTGTCGCGGGCATGTTGGCGTTGCAGGTCGGCCACCCTCACTAGCGGCTTGTTGGGCGCGACGAACGGCGCCAGCACCGGCTTTGGCGCCCACACCACCATGGGCGGGGCGGCGGCGCCGCGTCCTGCGCGAAGGCGCTCAAAGGCATGGCCGTCACCAGCAACGCCAATACCGTCTTGCGCGTGAATGTCATGGCTATCCCCCGGGTGATTATTTTGCGGCAGCCCATCCCAGCGCACCGGGCGCGCCAGTCAGCGCGCGGATTACAGAAATGACAGGCGTCTATCGCGCCGGGGCGGCGGCGGGCGCCTGCGCTGTCGTGGTCAGCGGCGCGGAATCATCGACATAGACCTGCAAGGTCGGACCGATGACGGCATCGGTGATATGGCCGGCATAAACGGTGCCGTTGCGATAGACCGCCACCGAGCCATGCACATGCACGGTGCGCACGCCGGTGGTGGCGTTCTTCACGATGCTGCCGGTGAAGGAGGTGACTTCCATCATCTCCTTCAGCCGGATCGTCTTGTAGATGCGCTTGTCGGCCTCGAACCAGCTGATGGACGCCGATTGCAGCGCGCCGAAGGCGGTGAGATGCGCCAGGTTGAGATTGTTCTTGTCGGCGAATTCCTTCAGGCCCTGCATCGCTTCATCGCCCTTGGAGAAGACGACCTGGAAGCTGCGCTTGTTGGGATTGAGTTCGGTGACGCGCATGGTGGGCGCCTGGCCCTCTTTGGGCGCGGGCAGGGGACTGGGAAGATATTCGACGGGCAGCCCGCCCGCCGTGGTTTCTCCTGGCGCGGCGGTCTGTGCGGTGGCCGCAGCCGTCAGCGCCAACAGCAGCATGCCGCTTGTGATGAGCTTTCCCATGGCTTCCTCCATTGTGCTGCGGATTGGCTCCGCAGCTTTTGTTGAGGAAAGGCTAGCACCAAAGGCGGCCTTCGTCCTGCCGCCCTTTCCGTTCACGTGATGGTGGGGATTAGCGCCTTTTGGCGATGCGGGGCTTGGGCGCGGGCGGCGGCTCCGCCGCGGCCTTTTTCGCCGCTTCCGCCCGCATCTTCGCGGTCAGCTTGGCGCGACGCTCAATGGCGGCGGGGGACATGTCGTCGGGAATGCGGGGCATGGAGTTCTCCGGTTGGGCCGGACCCTATCCCCCGGCCCGCCCGGGGTCCATCCCATGTTCTGGCAAAACGGAGCCGAGCTGAGGCGGCACTGGTTCAGTTTTACCTGATGTTGCATGGGCTTACGGGGATTGGCCCGGATGCATCGCGCAGGGCTCATACGGTGCTTGTTTACACTGTCCGTACTATTTCGCGCAGGAAGGGGAACTTTCGACCCTTCGCCGCCGTTGTGTCGTCCATGGGCAGGTTACGGGAATACAGGGTCGAATTGGTTGGGGCGCGCGCCGCCCCGGCACGGCCTGTTTCCATCCTGGCGGCGACGCCGACCATCGCGCTCTATCAGGGGGCGGCTCTCGCAATTGAGATGGACGCCAGCGATTTTCACATGCTGCCCGGCAAGCGCGCGACCTGGCCTTACCGCTACTAGGTCGCCTTCTGCGCTTCCTGCGCCTCAATCAACTTCACGATATCGCCAATGTTCTAAAGGCGCTGCTCAAGGCCGCAGGCTATGGCGGCGACATGCACACGGCGCTGTTGATCCGGTCGAAGACGTCGGCTTTGCGCTTCTGGCCGGATGGTCCCTTAGGCATCTTTGCTCACTAGTGCTCTCGGCTCGCCTTTTAAATCCGCGTCGTCCATCACGGCGGCGGTATCAGCATCGTACTCAATCAGCTTCTTGGAGGCGAACACAGCGGCGTCCTCCAGTGTGCCCGTGACGGGCTCTGTGCCCACGAACTCAAAGTCCTTGATGAACTTGATGACAAAGGGCATCCACTGATTAGGCTATATGGACCCCACTTTAGCAATCCCCGTAAACATTCAAACTGCACCAGTGCCGCGAGGCACATGTCTTTTTCTCTAACCATTTGAAATACAACAGCTTGAAAAGGCATGCTAAACCACAGGTTGTAGGCGTTTGACTCGAGGACGGCCATCCGTATAAGTGCGCGCCTTTCCGGCCATGGCCGAAACCAGAATATCTGAGGACTGAATGACCAAGCGCGCCAACGCCAAATACAAGCTTGATCGCCGCGTCGGCGAGAATCTCTGGGGCCGCCCCAAGAGCCCCGTCAACAAGCGTTCCTATGGTCCCGGCCAGCACGGCCAGCGCCGCGCCAAGAAGCTGTCGGACTATGGCACGCAGCTGCAGGCCAAGCAGAAGCTCAAGGGCTATTACGGCAACATCACCGAGCGCCAGTTCCGCAAATACTACACCGATGCGGCACGCCGCACCGGCGACACCGGCGAGAACATGATCGGCCTGCTCGAGACCCGTCTCGACACCGTGGTGTATCGCTCCAAGTTCGTGCCCACCCCGTTCGCCGCCCGCCAGATCGTCAGCCACGGTCATGTGAAGGTGAACGGCCGCCGCGTCACCATCGCCTCCTACCACGTCAAGGAAGGCGATCTGCTGGAGCTCACCGACAAGGCGCGCGACATGGCGCTGGTGATGGAAGCCTCCAAGAGCGGCGAGCGCGACACGCCCGACTATCTGGAAGTGAACGAAGGCAAGACCGCCAAGCTGCTGCGCACGCCGAAGCTGGCCGACGTGCCCTACGCCGTCCAGATGGAACCGCACCTAATTGTTGAATTTTACTCGCGCTAACGCGCGAGGGGAAATTCTACTCGCGTTGAAATTCTGCATCGCAGATATGCAAAAGCCCGCGCAGCGATGCGCGGGCTTTTTCTTTTGGCTTATCGCGTTAGGCTTTGCCCATGAGCTTCACGCTGTAAGGAGATCTGGGATCGGGCGCTTTCAGCGCCGAGGCCGCGCTGGCCGAGGTTGGCGCGCCCCACACCTTTGAAATGGTCAGCCTGGACAAGGGCGAGCAGAAAAGCCCCGATTTCCTGGCCATCAACCCGTCGGGCAAGATTCCGGCGCTGCGCCTGTCCGAAGGCCAGATCGTCACGGAATCGGCGGCGATCCTGCTGACCCTGGCCGATCACTTCCCGCAGGCGAGCCAGGCGCGGGCCCAGGCCTATCGCTGGCTGGCTTTCATGGCGGGCGAAATCTATCCCATCGTCGAGATGGTGGATTATCCGGAGCGCTTCGCGCCGGGCGATGCGGAGTCGCTACGCCGGATCGCCAAAGACCGCATCCGCGAACGGATCCTGATCGTGGAGCGGATGGTGGATGGCCCGTTCGTGCTGCGGCACGGCTTCTCCATCCTCGACATCTATGCGGCGATGTTCACGCGCTGGAGCCTGGAGCCGGACTGGAAGCTGGCCAGCTTGCCCAAGCTGATGGCGCTGGCCGAGACGATCTCGAAACGGCCTGCGATCGCGCCCGTTTGGGCGCGGCACTTTAAAATTAGGCCGGCTGCAGCGCGATCCCTTTTTCCTTGAGCAAGGCTTCCAGTTCGCCCGACTGGTACATCTCTTTCAGGATGTCGCAGCCGCCGACAAACTCGCCCTTCACATAGAGCTGGGGAATGGTGGGCCAGTTGGAGAAGGCCTTGATGCCATCGCGCACGGCCGGATCGGCCAGCACGTCGCGGGCTTCGAACTTCACGCCCAGATGGGTGAGGATCTGCACCACCACCGAGGAGAAACCGCATTGCGGGAAGACCGGCGAGCCCTTCATGTAGAGCAGCACGGGATTGTTCTTCACATCTTCGGCGATCTTGGCCTGGACATCGGACATGAGCGGAAACCTTGAAAACGCAGCCCTGATCTAAGCACGGACCCGCAAAGGGTCAAGGATCAGTCCTTGACCGCAGTGGTCAATTGCAGGGCATGCAGCACCCCGCCCATGTTCCCTTTCAGGGCGGCATAGACCATCTGGTGCTGTTGCACCCGGCTCTTGCCCTGGAAGGCGGCGGATTTGACGGTGGCGGACCAGTGATTGTCGTCACCGGCTAGGTCGCGCATCTCGATCTCGGCGTCCGGGAAGGCTTCCCGGATCATGGCCTCGATGTCCGCGCCTTTCATGCCCATCAGAGTTCAGCCTTCATGAAGTCGGGGAACCAGGCTTCGTGCGCGCTGCGCAGTTTTGACACCGCCACGCTGCTCTTGCCGTCGATGTAGAGGCTGTCGCCGCCCGTCTTGCCCAGCTCCGCCACGGTGATGCCGGCGGCGCAGGCTTCGGCCACGATGGTCTCGGCTTGCGCGAAGGGCGCCGCGAGGAGATAGCGCGCCTGGTCCTCGCCGAACCAGAAGCCGACCGCATCGGCGATGCCTGCCTGACCGACAGAGGCGCCGATGCCCCCACTTCCATTTTTTGAGGCCATCGCCATCTCGGCGATGGCGACAAGAACGCCGCCATCGGAAAGGTCGTGGCAGGTATCGACCCGGCCAGCTTCGATCAGCTTGCGCACGAAATCGCCGTGTCTGCGTTCGGCGGCCAGATCGACGTTGGGGGCGGCGCCTTCTTCCTTGCCTTCGATTTCGCGCAGGTAAATGGACTGGCCCAGATGGCCCCCGGTCTCGCCGACCAGGATCACCACATCGCCGTCGCGCTTGAAGGGAATAGTCGCCATCTTCGACGCATCCTTCAGAAGGCCGACGCCGCCGATGGCCGGGGTGGGGAAGATGCCTTCGCCATTGGTCTCGTTGTAGAGCGAGCAATTGCCCGAGACGATGGGGAAATCCAGCGCCCGGCAGGCTTCGCCGATGCCGTCGATGGCGGCTACGATCTCGCCCATGATGTCGGGCTTTTGCGGATTGCCGAAATTGAGGTTGTCGGTGGTGGCCAGCGGCGTCGCGCCCACCGCCGTCAGATTGCGCCAGCATTCCGCCACCGCCTGGCGCCCGCCCATGCGCGGATCGGCCTTGCAATAGCGCGGCGTCACATCGGTGCTGATGGCGAGCGCCTTCTTGGTGCCATGCACGCGCACCACGGCGGCGTCGCCGCCGGGCGCCTGCTGGGTGTCGTTCATCACGCTGTGGTCATACTGTTCCCAAATCCAGCGGCGCGACGCCATGTCGGCGCTGCCCAGCATCTTTTCCAGCGAGGCCAGTACAGGCTTGGTCTTGTCGTAAGTCGGCGTGCCGCTGGCGGGTTCGCGCAGCGTATAGGGCCGCTCATAGACCGGGGCTTCGTCCGACAGGGCGGTGATCGGCATGTCGGCGGCAACGACGCCCTTGTGCTTGATGACCAGCCGCTTGGTGTCGGTGGTGATGCCGATGACGGCAAAATCCAGTTCCCACTTCTTGAAGATGGCTTCGGCTTCCGCCTCGCGGCCCGGCTTCAGCACCGCCAGCATGCGTTCCTGGCTTTCCGACAGCAGCATCTCGTAGGCCGTCATATTCGCTTCGCGCTGCGGCACCCTGTCGAGATTGAGCTCGATGCCGCTGCCGCCCTTGTCGCCCATTTCGGCGGAGGAAGACGTCAGGCCCGCCGCGCCCATGTCCTGGATGGCGATGATGGCGTCGGTGGCCATCAGTTCCAGCGTCGCTTCCAGCAGCAGCTTTTCGGCGAAGGGATCGCCGACCTGCACGGTGGGGCGCTTTTCTTCCGACGCGTCGTCGAATTCCGCTGACGCCATGGTGGCGCCATGGATGCCGTCACGGCCGGTCTTGGAGCCGAAATAGACCACCGGATTGCCCGCGCCCTTGGCGGCGGACAGGAAGATGTTGTCGGTGCGGGCCAGGCCGACGCACATGGCGTTGACCAGGATGTTGCCGTTGTAGCTTTTGTGGAAATTGACTTCGCCGCCCACCGTGGGCACGCCCATGCAATTGCCATAACCGCCAATGCCGCTGACAACGCCCGCCACCAGATGGCGGGTCTTGGGGTGATCCGCCTCGCCGAAGCGCAGCGCATTCATCATGGCGATGGGCCGCGCGCCCATGGTGAAGACATCGCGCATGATGCCGCCCACCCCAGTCGCCGCGCCCTGATAGGGCTCGATGAAGCTGGGATGGTTGTGGCTTTCCATCTTGAAGATGCAGGCATCGCCGTCGCCGATATCGATGACGCCGGCATTCTCGCCGGGGCCCTGGATCACCTGCGGCCCCGTGGTGGGCAGCTTGCGTAAGTGCGCGCGGGTGGATTTGTAGGAGCAATGCTCCGACCACATCACGCTGAAGACGCCCAGTTCGACCATGTTGGGCGCGCGGCCCAGCAGCGTGTTGATGCGGGCATATTCGTCGGGCGACAGGCCGTGCTCGGCGACGATGGCGGGCGTGACTTCGGTCATCAGGACAGCGTTTCGATCAGGCTCTGGAACAGCTTGCGGCCGTCTGTGCCGCCGGTGGCGCCGTCCACCACGCGTTCGGGATGGGGCATCATGCCCAGCACATTGCGCTTCTCGGAAAGAATTCCGGCGATGTCGCGGGCGCTGCCATTGGGATTGGCGGCATAGCGGAAGACGACGCGGCCTTCGCCTTCCAGCCGGTCCAGCGTCGCGTCGTCGGCATAGTAATTGCCTTCGCCATGCGCGACTGGAAACACCACGCTCTGGCCATTGTCGTAACCGCTGGTGAAGGCGCTCTGCGTCTCTTCGACCTTGAGCGTCACCGGCTTGCAGACGAATTTCAGGCCGGCATTGCGCATCAGCGCGCCGGGCAGCAGGTGCGATTCCGTCAGAACCTGAAAGCCGTTGCAGATGCCCAGCACGGCGCCGCCCTTGTCGGCATGGGCTTTGACGGCCCGCATCACCGGCGATTGCGACGCCATGGCGCCGCAGCGCAGGTAGTCGCCGTAGGAAAAACCGCCGGGGATCACCACCAGATCCACACCCGGCAATTTGCTGTCCTGGTGCCAGACCATGTGCGGCGCCTGACCGGTCATCTCGGTGAGCGCGGTCTTGGCGTCGCGGTCGCAGTTGGAAGCCGGGAAAACGATAACGGCGGCTTTCATCTATGGACCTCAGGAAAGCACAAGTCGTCGCCTTTCTCAAAGGCATACATACGGCCTAGCGGAAGCTCCCCAGAATGACGAAGGAAGGTCGGTATCAATTTCAAAGTTAGGTCAAGCGCTTGGAACGCGTCTACGCCTCCAATGGCTTGGTGGATGCTTTTCTTCCCGTAAATCATGCGAAACTGGCAGAAGTAGTTATGGCCATTTGCGTAAGGCTTACCAATCTCAACGAGAACTTTGTTTCTTGATCGTTCGACGAGAAGTTCGCGTCGGGCAACCAGATTTCTAAACGGTCGCGTGGGTTTCGCCACGGTTAGCTCTTCAGCTCGATTTCGTATTTCTCGATCACGGTGTTGGCGAGCAGCTTCTCGCACATCGCCTTGATGTCGACCTTGGCCTTGTCGGCATCGCTGCCCGCGATCTCCAGTTCGATCAGCTTGCCCTGGCGCACTTCGCCGACTTGACCGAAACCAAGACCATTCAGGGCATGGCCGATGGCCTTGCCCTGCGGGTCGAGAACGCCATTTTTCAGGGTAACGAAAACGCGCGCTTTCATGTTTTTCTCTACTGGATCCCCGCCTTCGCGGGGGTGACCTTCGCTCCGCTCAGGTCACTTAACGAGCACGGGGCCCTTGTTCTCGCCTTGCACCGATTCGGGCATGATTCCTAACCGTTTCGCGACTTCCGAATAGGCTTCGATCACGCCGCCCATGTCGCGGCGGAAACGGTCCTTGTCCAGCTTCTCGCCGCTGGTGGCATCCCACAGGCGGCAATTGTCCGGGCTGATCTCATCGGCCAGGACGATGCGCATATAGTCGTTCTCCCACAGGCGGCCGAACTCCAGCTTGAAGTCCACCAGCTTGATGCCCGCGCCCAGAAACAGGCCGGAGAGGAAATCGTTGACCCGGATGGTGAGGTTCACCATGTCGTCCAGGTCCTGCGGGCTGGCCCAGCCGAATGCGGTGATGTGTTCTTCCGACACCCAAGGATCGTTCAGCCCGTCATTCTTGTAGTAATATTCGATGATCGAGCGGGGCAGGGCTGTGCCTTCCTCGATGCCCAGCCGCTTGGACATGGAGCCGGCGGCGATATTGCGCACCACCACTTCCAGCGGGATGATTTCTACTTCCTTGATCAGCTGCTCGCGCATGTTGAGGCGGCGCACGAAGTGGGTGGGCACGCCGATCCCGGCGAGCTGCGTCATCAGATATTCGCTGATGCGGTTGTTGAGAACGCCCTTGCCTTCGATCGTGTCTTTCTTGGCGCCGTTGCCGGCGGTGGTGTCGTCCTTGAAATACTGGATCATGGTGCCGGGCTCAGTTCCTTCGTAAAGGATCTTGGCCTTGCCTTCGTAGATGACGCGGCGGCGTTTCATGGGTGTTTCCTCGAAAGAAAAGGGCGGCTCCGCCTGCGGCCCACAGGATGCAAACTTACCGGATCGGCACAGCCAGCGGCAATGTTGTGAAGCCGCATACCCACACCCCTATCCCGGCATAACGCATTTCTGACATGATGGCATGTCAGGTTACAGAATATCATTTGATTACAGGGAGTTGACGGACATGACGGGCATGGATGACCGCCGCAAGGGCTTCGAAGCGAAATGGGCGCATGACGCCGAAACCCGCTTCAAGGTGGAAGCGCGGCGGAATCGGGCGCTGGGCCTGTGGGCGGCGGCCGAAAAAGGCCTGACCGGTCAGGCGGCGGAAGACTTTGCCGATAGCGTCGTGGCCGCCGATTTCGAGGAAAAGGGCGACGAGGATGTGTTTCGCAAGCTGCGCGGCGCACTGGATGCGGGCAAGCATTCCGATGCCGCCATCCGCGCCAGGATGACCGAAGCGCTGGAAGCGGCGGTGGCAAGCGTGACGAAGGGTTAGCGGGCTTCACACCCTCATGCTTCGACGAGCTCAGCATGAGGGATAATCACAATCCTCACCCTGAGCCCGTCGAAGGGTGAGGATTTAAGCGCCGAAAACGCGCGTGAAGATCGTATCGACCCGGCGCAGGTGATAGCCGAGGTCGAACATGGCCTCCAGCTGGGCGACGGTCAGCGCCGCGGCTACATCCGGATCGGCCTTGAGCAGATCGAGCAGATTGCCTTCGCCGTTCCAGGCGCGCATGGCGTTCTTCTGCACCATGCGATAGCTGTCTTCGCGGCTGACACCGGCTTGCGTCAGCGCCAGCAGCACGCGCTGACTGTGCACCAGGCCATGGGTGGAATCCAGATTCTTCTGCATCCGTTCGGGATACACGACCAGCTTCTCGACTACCCCCGTCATGCGCGCCAGCGCGAAATCCAGCGTGATGGTGGCGTCGGGGCCGATGTAACGCTCGACCGAGGAATGGCTGATATCGCGCTCATGCCACAGCGCGACATTCTCCATCGCGGGCATGGCATAGCTGCGCACCATGCGGGCCAGGCCGGTGACGTTTTCGGTCAACACCGGATTGCGCTTGTGCGGCATGGCCGACGAGCCTTTCTGGCCGGGCGCGAAATACTCTTCCGCCTCCAGCACTTCGGTGCGCTGCAGGTGGCGGATTTCCACCGCCAGCCGTTCCAGCGACGACGCCACCACGCCCAGCGCCGCGAAATAGGCGGCATGGCGGTCGCGCGGAATCACCTGCGTCGAAACCGGCTCGGGCTGCAGGCCCATCTTGGCGGCGACATGTTCTTCCACTTGCGGATCGATATTGGCGAAGCTGCCCACCGCGCCGGAAATGGCGCAGGTGGCGACTTCCTCGCGCGCCGTGACCAGACGGGCGCGGGCGCGGGTGAACTCGGCATAATAGGTGGCCAGCTTGACGCCGAAGGTGGTGGGCTCGGCATGGATGCCATGGCTGCGCCCGATGGTGGGCGTCATCTTGTATTCCAGCGCCCGCTTCTTCAGGGCGGCCAGCAGCGCATCGGTGTCGGCGATGAGAATGTCGGCGGCGCGGACCAGCTGCACATTCAGGCAGGTGTCGAGCACGTCGGATGACGTCATGCCCTGGTGCACGAAGCGCGCTTCCGGGCCCACGATCTCCGACAGATGGGTGAGGAAGGCGATGACGTCATGCTTGACCTCCGCCTCGATGGCGTCGATGCGGGCCACGTCGAACTTGGCGTCGCGGCCTTTCTCCCAGATCTTGGCGGCGGCTTCCTTCGGCACCACGCCCAGTTCGGCCAGCTTGTCGGTGGCGTGGGCCTCGATCTCGAACCAGATGCGGAACCTGGTTTCCGGCGACCAGATCGCGACCATCTGCGGGCGGGCGTAACGCGGAATCATGGGATATTTCCTGCCTTTGACGATGGCTTCTAGCAAAGGTGTGACCAACAGCCAAGCAAACCAAAAGCGCCGCACAAACAGGCGGTTATTGATGGTCCAACCGCGCCTGTCATTGGTCTGAGGAAATGCGCGAACTCGACAATCCGCTATCTCCAGCGCAATAGTTTGTGCAACAGGCGGCGCCAAAGCCGCGGGCGGCAAGGGAGCGACAGCAATGGCCAATCGGCGTGAATTCCTCATGGGTGTGGCGGCGGTGGGTTGGAGCGCGGCCTTCGCCGACGCCCTGGCGCAGAATGCCTTGCCCCCCAAATCCCCCATCGGCATCGGCGGCGCCGCGATGGGCGCGCTGAACCAGGGCGTACCCGGCGTGCTGGAAGGCTTGCGAAGCGACCCCATCCGCTATGTCGAATATTGCCGCATGATGGGCGCGGGCGGCATCCAGGCCGGCTTCAGCCAGCGGCTGCCGGAAATTCGCGCCAAGCTCGATCAACTGGGCATGTATTACGAAGGCAATGCCTCCTTCCCGACGACTCGGGATGGCGACACCGCGCCGTTTGAACAGTCGCTGATCAACGCCAAGGCGCTGGGCGCGACCTGCGTGCGCGCCGTCAGCCGTTCGATCCCCGGCGGCACCGGCCGCCGCTATGAGAGCTATGCTTCCTATGCCCAGTTCCAGGAGTGGGAGCGCACCGCCAACGCCATTGTCGAGAAGGTGCTGCCCATCGCCGAGAAGCACCGCATCGCCATCGCGCTTGAGAACCACAAGGATCGCGCCGCTATCGATCACGCCGCGTTCCTCAAGCGCGTCTCCAGCGAATGGCTGGGATCGTTGATCGATCCGGGCAACAACATGTCCTTCATGGAAGAGCCCGAGCACACGGTGACGCTGCTGGCGCCCTATGTGAAGGCGGTGTCGCTGAAGGATATGGGCGTCGCCCCCTATGAAGAAGGCTTCCTGCTGTCGGAAGTGGTGTTCGGCACCGGCTGCACCGACCAGAAGGCGCTGTTCGAAATCGCCCGCAAGCACAATCCGCGCATCCAGGCGACGGAAGAGCTGATCACCCGCGATCCGCTGAAGATTCCGGTGCTGACCGACAAATATTACGCCGTCTTCCCGGCCGAGATGCGGGCCCGCCGCGACGCGTGGCTGGCCATGGTCAAGGCCAAGCAGACCAAGCTGCCGGTGGTTTCGACCTTGAACGATCTCGACCAGATGAAGGCGGAAGAGAGCAACCACCGCGCCACCCTGGCCTGGGGCATCAAGAACCTGACCTTTCCCAAGGCCTAGAGCAGGTTCAGCGACTTGAAGCTGGCATGGCCCTTGCGCCCGATCACCAGGTGATCGTGCACGGTGATGCCCAGCGCCTTGGCCGCGAAGATGATGTCGCGCGTCATGTCGATATCGGCCTTGGACGGGGTGGGATCGCCTGACGGGTGGTTGTGCACCAGGATGATGGCGGTGGCGGACAGCTCCAGCGCGCGCTTGACGATTTCGCGGGGATAGACCGGCGTGTGGTCGATGGTGCCGCGTGACTGCACTTCGTCGGCGACCAGGATGTTCTTGCGGTCCAGGAAGAGAACGCGGAATTCCTCCTTCTCGCCGCGCGCCATCGCCGCCGTGCAATAGTCCAGCAGCGCCGCCCAGGATGACAAAGCCGGGCGGCCGATCACCTTGGTCTTGGCCAGGCGGTGGGCGGCGGCTTCCACGATCTTGAGCTGCGCCACAACGCCGTCGCCGATGCCCGGCACTTCCCTTAACCGCGCGCGGGGCGCGGCGATCACGTCCGCGAAGCTGCCGAACTTCGCCAGCAGCGCCTTGGCCAGCGGCTTAGTGTCCCGCCGCGGCACGGCGGCGAACAGCGTCAGTTCGAGCAATTCATAGTCGGGCATCGCCTCGGCGCCGCCCTTGAGGCAGCGCGCCCGCAGTCTTTCCCGGTGACCGGCATGGGGCGACGGCGCAATCTCACCGGGGGCGAAGAACGCCCCAATCTCTTCAACGCCAGCAACACCGTCTGCAGCCGCCCCGCGAGGCGGAGGTTTCGACGCCATGCCGGATCATTCAACACATTCCGGCGCGCTTCGCCAAGGCTGTCATCGGAGGTTGTCCCCTCAGATATTATAAGGCGGCTTGTGCAGGCCCTTGGGCGAGAGGGTGAAGATCTCGACGCCGTTTTCCGTCACGCCGATCGAATGTTCGAACTGCGCCGACAGCGAACGGTCGCGCGTCACCGCGGTCCAGCCGTCATTCAGCACCTTCACGCCATAGCCGCCCAGATTGATCATGGGTTCGATGGTGAAGAACATGCCCTGCTTCAGGGCCACGCCGCCGCCGGGCTTGCCGTAATGCACGATGTTGGGAAGGGTGTGGAAAATCCGGCCCAGGCCATGGCCGCAGAAGTCGCGCACCACGGCGCATTTTTCTTCGCCTTCGGCATAGGCCTGGATGACATGGCCGATATCGCCGGTGGTGGCGCCGGGCTTCACCACGCCGATGCCGCGCATCATCGATTCATAAGTGATCTCGATCAGCCGTTCGGCCTTGCGCTTGATCTCGCCCACCGGATACATGCGGCTGGTGTCGCCATGCCAGCCATCCAGGATCACGGTGACGTCGATATTGACGATGTCGCCTTCGCGCAGCGGCTTGTCGGCGGGAATGCCATGGCAGACGACATGGTTGATCGAGGTGCAGACGGTGTGGCGGTAGCCGCGATAGCCCAGGCAGGCGGGGGTGCCGCCATGGGCGACGACATAATCATAGGCCAGCTTGTCGAGATGGGCGGTGGTGACGCCGGGCTTCACCTCGGGCACCAGCATGTCCAGCACCTCGGCGGCCAGCCGCCCGGCCCGGCGCATGCCGTCGAAATCCTCCGGCCGGTGCAGCGTGACGGCAAAATGCGCCTGGCGCGCATGCTCAAAGATTTCGCTGTCGGGAATGACGGTCATCGGGAACCCATGTAGGCTTATGGTCGCCCTTTTACACCCCCGAACGCCCATGAACAAATCCGCCCCCCACTTCGAATCCAAAAGCAGCTGGACTGCCGCCGTGCTGGTGATCGGGGATGAAATCCTCTCCGGCCGCACCCAGGATACCAATGTCAACTATATCGCCCGGTTCCTGGGTCTGCGCGGCATCGACCTGAAAGAGGCGCGCATGGTGGCGGATGTGGAAGGCGAGATCGTCGCCGCCCTCAATGCCCTGCGCGGAACCTATGATTTCATCTTCACCACCGGCGGCATCGGCCCCACCCATGACGACATCACCGCCGACGCCATCGCGGCGACATTCGGCGTCGGCATCGGCTATCACCCGGAAGCCTATGCCCTGCTGGAGGCGCGCTATCCGCCGGGCGAATTCAACGAGATGCGCAAACGCATGGCGCGCGTGCCCCATGGCGCGACGCTGGTGCGCAACAGCATCTCCGCCGCGCCGGGATTTCACATCGGCAATGTCTTCGTGCTGGCCGGCGTTCCGGCCATCGCCCGCGCCATGCTGGAGGCGCTGGACGGCGTGCTGCCGCGCGGCGTGGCGGTGCATGCCATCACCATCGGCGGCGAGATCGCCGAAGGCCAGGTCGCGGCCGGGCTGGCGGCGATCCAGAAGGCGCATCCGGATGTTGCCATTGGCTCCTATCCCTATTATCGCGCCGATGGCGGCTATGGCGTGCAGCTGGTGGCGCGTAGCCGCGATGCCGCTGCGGTGGAAGCCTCAGCCCATGCGATAGAGGCGCTGTTGCAAACCTTTGGTGTTGCGCCGCAGCGTGTGAATCCGGCTGTTCAGCGCGATTGAGCCGTGTCACGCTTTCCCCAGAACACAAACTTGGGGGAAACATCATGGATTTTGCAAAGCGTGCATTTCTGAAGGGTGCGGCCATTCTGGGCGGCGGCATCGCCGCCATCGGGGCCAGCAAGCAGGAAGCGTTGGCCCAGTATCCGGCCGGCGTGCCGCGCGCCACCGGCCGCAGCATGCTGGACAGCCCGAACTATATCGGCAGCGCCAGCAAGGGTTACGGCTTCCGCGCCAACTGGGCCCGCGCCCTGCCGCAGCCTTCCACCGTCGATCCCGCCTACAAGCCGCGCCGCATCAACAAGGCGATCGAATTGTGGGAAGACAATCAGGTGGTTTCCTATGCCGAATTCGGGGCTTCCGGCGCGCCGGATACCTATGAGGAAGGCAAGCGCATGGCCAAGACCTGGTGCGATGCCATCAATTACGAGATGGAGAACGATAGCTTCAGCATGGACGGCCTGCGCAACTTCATGCAGGGGCTGGTCGATGGCGGCCCGACGCCGTCGGGCCACCGCACGCCGATGGTGTTCGTCACCATACCGGCCTGGGGTTACGATGGTCCGTCGATGCGCGCCAATGTGTGGCAGGTCTCGCAGGCGCTGGCGGCGGGCGCCCATGGCGTTCTGATCTGCGAAATGGAATCCGCCGAAGCCGCCGAGATCGCGGTGGCGGGTGCGCGCTACAAATGGACCTGGCCGGGCGTAAAGCAGCTGCCGCTGGAAGGCTGCCGCGGCGCCGGCAGCCAATCCTTTGCCGCGCACATCTGGGGCATCAGCACGGCGGAGTATAATCGCGTCGCCGATGTCTGGCCGCACAATCCCAGGGGCGAAATCACCATGGGCGTGAAGCTGGAGAACCGCCGTTCCGCCGAGGTTTGCGAGAATGTCCTGGCGGTGCCGGGCATCGCCTTTGCCGAGCCCGGCCCCAGCGACAACATGCTCTCGCATCTGGGCTGGGATGCGGTGCGCCCCGACATCACCCCGGCGCAGCGCCAGGCCCTGCCGGCCTACAAGCGCTATCAGGACAATCTGGAGCGCATCCGTCTCGCCGCCAAGGCGAACAATGTGAAGTGGCTGGGCGGTGGTCCGCCCGGCGCCACGGCGGCGCAGGAGATCGACCAGGGCCGCCGCATGGGCCCGGCCGGCGCCAATGCCGAGGCCGCGACGCGTACCGATCGGGAATACACCAAGCGCCGGATGCCGGTGTAGGGAACTGCCGGGCGCCGCGGTTCCGCTGCGGCGCCCCTTTCTTAATGGATATAAAGCTTGGCCTTCCGGGGCTTGGCATGTCAGGTTTGCCCCGCCGTCAACGTCAAACAGCTCATGAAATTCATTCGTCTTTGCCTCGGCCTGATTGCCTTCGCCGCGCTGGCGGCGGCAGGTGTTGCCGTGGCCGCCAACCTGACCTCCAGCCGCAACAGCGATTTCTATTCGCCGGGCAAGCACCAGTTCTATGTCTGGTGCGCGGGCGGCGAGAGCAAGACGGTCTATCAGGACGGTCTCACCGCCGACGACGCGCAGACGAAGCTCTATGCGTCGCAGAAGGCCAAAGGTGAATCCACCTGCTGGCCTATGTGGCAGGGCAAAGTCTCTTCCTAAGCGCGCGGTTCTTTTCCGTCCTGAGTGCGTCGCTCGTCGCTCATGGGCTAATTTCCCCACATCGCTCCTCGCTCCTGCTCAGGCCGAAACACTCCTCGCGCGCTAGTTGAGCTTGAGCTCAGCGGCCTGCGCATCGAGCGCGGCTTTCACCGTCGCATCACCACCGACCGATTTGCGCGCCGAGGCCAGCGCCGCTTTCGCCTTGTCACTGTCGCCCAGCACGGACCAGGCGCGGATCAGGCGCAGCCAACCCTGCGGATCGTTGGGCTCCTTGGCCAGACGCGCTTCCAGCCCCGTCACCATGGCGTGAATGTCGGGCGCGCCGCCCTGGCCCGCCACGCGCGCGGTGGGCGCACCCAGCGAAGCCAGCCGGTCCACCAGTTCCGAGCGCAGCGGCGAATTGGTGGGAATGTCCGCCATCAGCGACTGCCAATAGCCCTGCGCCGCCTTGACGTCGCCCTTCTGCTGCGCCGCCATGCCCAGATAATAGCGCGCGGGCGCATTCTTGGGATCGAGCCGCAGCGCTTCGGTGAAGGAGGCCGCCGCCCGGTCGTTCACCTGATTGGCGCCCGCCTGCACCAGAAGCTCGCCATGGGCGGTGTAGAGATCGGCATTCGCCTGGCCACGGCTTTTGGCGATGCGCAGCGCCTGGCCCAATGCGCCCGCCGCCTGGCGCGCGTCACCGGCGGTGATGTAGATGCGGGTGAGATAGAGCCAGGACTGGCTGTCATCGGGATTGTCGCGCACGCGCTTGATCAGCAGCGGCGTCAGCGCGCCCAGCTCGCCGCTTTCAATGCCTTTGGCCTCGCGCAACACCAGGTGCGGCTCGCCCACCGTCCAATAGACGCCGATGCCGATGCCTAGCACGAACAGCGCCACCGCGGCGCCCAGCAGAAGCTTGGCCTTGCGGCTTTCCGCGACGCGCCGCAGCGGCCAGGCCACGAAGGCCACCGCCAGCAGCGCCACCAGGGCAAAGCCGATGTAAGGAACGAAGGTCAAATCTTTCCCCGGTATTTGTTCTTCACCAGCGCGACGATCATGCCGCGACCGGAGCGACGGCCAGGAAAAGTGGACTTCCACTTTTCCGTCCGGCCGCGCGACCCCAAAAAAGACAATCCGCGGCTCATTGCTTTCCCCGGTACTTGTTTTTCACCAATGCCACGATCATGCCGCGGATTGTGCGCGCCTGCTGATCGGTCAGGCCCGACCGCAATATCATGGCCCGCAGGTTGCGCACCATGGCCTCGCGCTTGATGGCGGGGAAGAAGAAGCCGCTGCTATCCAGTTCCGTCTCCAGATGCTCGAACAGGCCGATCAGTTCGGCCCGTGTCGCGGGCAGCGCCGGCGTGAGCCTGGTGCGGCTGGCGGGCGTGGTGTCGGCGGATTTCAACCATTCATACCCCAGCAACAGCACCGCCTGTCCCAGGTTGAGCGAGGACGCCTTGATTTCGGTGTCCTTCACCTGCGGCAGCGGCGCGGTCGGGATGGTGATCAGGGCGTCGCACAGCGAAATCTCGTCATTGTCCAACCCGGCGCGCTCGCCCCCGAACAGGATGGCGGTCTTGGCGCCACTGCCTGCCGCCTGGCGCAGCCGTGCCGCCGCGGCCTGCGGCGTGAGGATGTTGCGCAGCACGTCGCGGCCGCGCGCCGTGGTCGCCAGCACGATCTGGAAGCGGCCTAGCGCGCTGGCGGCGTCGGGATGTATCTGGGCCCGTTCCAGAATATCGCCCGCGCCGCTAGCCAGGATCTGGGCCCGGTCGTTGGGCCATTCGAACTTGGGAGCGATCAGGTGCAGTTCCGACAGCCCGAAATTCTTCATCGCCCGCGCCGTGGTGCCGACATTTTCCCCCATCTGGGGATGCGACAGGACGATCGCGGGCGGGGTGAGAGGAGCGGTCATATCGGCTTTTTGGGGTCGCTTTGACGAATGTTTCCGGGCGGGGTAATTGGGGCTCGCTATATCCCTTTTCCCGCCAAAATCCGAGCCCACTTCCAAGGAAAGAAAGCCCGTTATGGACAAGATCAAGGTCGCCAACCCGGTCGTCGAGCTGGACGGTGACGAGATGACCCGCATCATCTGGGACCTCATCAAGAAGAAGCTGATCCTGCCCTATCTCGACATCGACCTGCATTATTACGATCTGTCGGTCGAGAGCCGCGACGCCACTGATGACCAGGTCACGGTGGACAGCGCCCATGCGATTCTGAAGCACGGCGTCGGCGTCAAGTGCGCCACCATCACCCCGGATGAAGCCCGCGTCGAGGAATTCAAGCTCAAGAAGATGTGGAAGTCGCCCAACGGCACCATCCGCAACATCCTGGGCGGCGTGATCTTCCGCGAACCCATCATCTGCCAGAACGTGCCGCGTCTGGTGCCCGGCTGGACCCAGCCCATCGTGGTGGGCCGCCATGCCTTTGGCGACCAGTACCGCGCCACCGATTTCAAGTTCCCCGGTGCGGGCACGCTGACCATCAAGTTCGTCGGCGCTGACGGCCAGACCATCGAGCATGAAGTGTTCAAGTCGCCGGGCGCCGGCGTCGCCATGGCGATGTACAATCTGGATGACTCGATCCGCGACTTCGCCCGCGCCTCGCTGAATTACGGCGTCATGCGCAAATGGCCGGTCTATCTGTCGACCAAGAACACCATCCTCAAGGCCTATGACGGCCGCTTCAAGGATTTGTTCCAGGAAGTCTTCGACAAGGAATTCGCCGCCAAGTTCAAGGAATTGGGCATCGTCTATGAACACCGTTTGATCGACGACATGGTGGCCTCGGCGCTGAAGTGGAGCGGCGGCTATATCTGGGCCTGCAAGAACTATGACGGCGACGTGCAGTCCGACACGGTGGCGCAGGGCTTCGGTTCGCTGGGCCTTATGACTTCGGTGCTGCTGACGCCCGATGGCAAGACGGTGGAAGCCGAAGCCGCGCATGGCACGGTGACGCGCCATTATCGCGAGCATCAGAAGGGCAAGGCGACCTCGACAAACTCCATCGCCTCGATCTTCGCCTGGACGCGTGGTCTGGCCCATCGCGCCAAGCTGGACAGCAACGACAAGCTGGCCAAGTTTGCGCAGAAGCTGGAAGACGTCACCATCGCCACCGTCGAGGCCGGCGACATGACCAAGGATTTGGCGCTGCTGGTCGGCCCGGAGCAGAAGTGGCTCACCACCGAAGGCTTCCTCGACAAGGTCGATGAAAATTTGCAGAAGGCGATGGCGTAATCGCCTCCTACTTACGGAAAACGGAAAGCCCGGCCTTTTTTCTTTTTTGCCTATCCCCATCCTTTCGAAATTATTTTCGCCTGCCGTGCCCGCGCCTTGGCATTGAATCCGCGCGCGCCCTTATCCCCCTTGCCTTCGCGGCTCCTGTGTCGCGCCGTATGATGCGCGCCTGTGAGCAACGGTGCGCACCTGGGAGGAGGGGGGTACCAATTTGGATGGTTCGAACGGAGTCGAAAGTCAGGCCGGTTCTGAGCGTTAAGCGCAAGCGGGGTGGACAACCCGGCAATCGCAACCGCTGGAAGCACGGCCTTTACAGCACCCGGCTGCAGCGCCCCGCTGTCGAAGCGCTGCTGCTGGCGTGCGAGGCTGTCATCCGGCTAGCGAAAGTGGAAGTGGCGCGGCGCGCGCCCCGCAGGGTCCGTTATGTTGTCACTTATGGGAATGCCGCCGCCGTCCGGCCGTCGCGCAAAAGCCGCGTCTTACTCCGCCGCGCTGCGCGAGGCGCGTTTTTGCACATACATCGCTTCGTCGGCGCGGGCCATGGCGATGTCGGCATTGTCGCCCGCCTTCAGCTCGAACGCGCCATAGGCGAAGGAGACGGTGATTTCCTGCCCCTTCCACTGCACCGGCCGGTGGCGCAGCGCCTCGGCCAGCACATCGGCCTTCTTCAGCGCCTGGTCCTGGCCCGCATGGGACAGCAGCACGCCAAACTCGTCGCCGCCCAGCCGCCCGACACTGTCGCTGTCGCGGACATGCGCCTGCAGTACTTCGGAGAAATGCTTCAGCACCGCATCGCCGGCGGCGTGACCGAACGAGTCGTTGACCTGCTTCATGTGATTGAGGTCGAAATAGATCAGCGAGGCCGGCGTGTTGTAGCGGCCGGTGAAGGCGATGTAGCGCGTCAGCTCGCGCACGAAGGCGCGGCGGTTGAGCAGCGGCAGCAGGCCGTCCTGGTCGGCGGTCTTCTCGACCTCGTCCAGTCGTTTGCGGGTGTCGGACAATTCGCGGCGCAAACTGTCCACTTCCGTCATCAGGCCCATGATGGCGTGGCGCACGCGCGGGGTGAATTCGCTGTCGGGAATGCCCAGTACGCTGGCAGGCGCCACATCGTCCACCGTGGCGGCGGGCGCGGCGGCTTGCACGCCGCGGGCATAGGCGGCCGCGGCCTGGCGGGCGGCACGCGGCGCTGGTGCGCGATCGATCTTCATGGCGGGCCCAAAACCCTAAGAAACCTGGCTTAAGATTGCGTTTATGATCCCCAATGAATGGTTAACGAGGAGCAAATCCCAGCTTTCCAAGGGAAATTTGCTCCCTATACTCCGCGCCTTTCCGGTTCCGCCCCCCAGACAGGCGATTCGCATGGCTTCGAAACTCTCCGTTGGCATCATCATGGGCAGCCAGTCCGACTGGCCGACCATGAAGCCCGCCGCCGACATTCTGGACGCTTTGGGCGTGGCCTATGAAAGTCGCATCGTCTCGGCCCATCGCACCCCCGGCCGCATGGTGGACTATGCGCAGGACGCCGAGGCGCGGGGTATCAAGGTCATCATCGCGGGCGCCGGCGGCGCGGCCCACCTGCCGGGCATGGTCGCCAGCATGACGACGCTGCCGGTGCTGGGCGTGCCGGTCCAGAGCCGCACGCTCAAGGGCCTCGACAGCCTGCTCTCCATCGCCCAGATGCCGGGGGGCGTACCCGTCGCGACCTTTGCGATTGGCGAAGCGGGCGCCAAGAACGCAGCGCTGCATGCCGCCGCCATTCTCGGTCTCAGCGATGCGGCGCTGAAGAAGAAGCTGAACGCCTGGCGCGCCAAGCAGACCCGCTCGGTTGCCAAGACTCCGAAATGAAAACACTGGATAAGCCGGTGCCGCCCGGCGGCACCATCGGCATCATCGGCGGCGGCCAGTTGGGCCGCATGCTGGCCCAGGCGGCCAATACGCTTGGGCTTCAGGCGCTGATCTACAATGACCAGCATGGCGCGCCCGCTTTCCAGGTGACGCCGCTGCAACTGGCCGCGCCCTATGACGATCGCGCCACGCTGGCGGGGCTGGCCAATGTCTGCGACGTGGTGACGTTCGAGTTCGAGAATCTGCCTGCCGACGCCATCGCCTTTCTGGCCGAGCATGTGCCGGTGCGGCCTGGGCCTGTGGCGCTGGCGACGACGCAGGATCGTCTCACCGAGAAAAGCTTTGTCGCCGCGCTGGGCCTGAAGACCGCGCCGTTCTTCGAGGTCTCGTCGCCGGAACAGGCGCATGCAGCGTTTGCGCAACTGGGCGGTGAAGGCATTTTGAAGACCCGCCGCGACGGCTATGACGGCAAGGGCCAGGTCCGCGTCATCAGCGCCGAGGACGCGGCGCTGGGCTTCAAGGCGCTGGGCGGCAAGCCCTGCATTCTCGAAGGCTTTGTCGCATTCTCTTTCGAAGCCTCGGTGGTGGCGGCGCGCGGCGCTGACGGCAGTTTCGCCGCCTATGATCCGCCGGAGAATGTGCATGAACATCACATTCTGCGCCGGTCCACCGTGCCGGGCCGCCTGACGCCCGCGCAGGTGATGGAGGCAAAGGCCATCGCCAAGACCATCGCCGACGCGCTGGATTATGTTGGTGTGCTGGCGGTGGAACTGTTCGTGGGCAAGGACGGCTCGCTCACCGTCAACGAGATTGCGCCGCGCGTCCACAATACCGGCCACTGGACCATCGAGGCCTGCGCCTGCTCGCAATTCGAAAACCATATCCGCGCAGTGGTGGGCTGGCCGCTGGGCTCCACCGAACGCCATGCCGATGCGGTGATGGAAAATGTCATCGGCGAAGAAGCGCATGCCTGGGAAAGCCTGGCCCGCTCCGGCGCGCTGCATCTCTATGGCAAGAAAGACGCCAAGCCCGGCCGCAAGATGGGCCATGTCACCCGCTTGAGCCCTCGGAGGTCATTATGAAAGCCGCGTTCTTCGCCATTGCCCTGCTGGTTTCCACTCCGTCGCTGGCCCAGACGCCCGCCACCCACGCCTACACGCTGGCGACCACCACCATCGCCGACCTGCTGGACAAGCCCGCCCTGAAGGCCATTTTCGCCAAGCATTTGCCGGGTCTCGCCAACAACGAGCGGATCAATGAAGGCCGTGCCTTGACCCTGGCGGATTTGGTGCAGTATGTCCCCGAACAGGTGACGCCGGAAAAGCTGGCAGCCATCGACGCCGAATTGAAAGTGCTGCCGCCGCAATGACCGCCCTGCTCAAGCGTGCCACGACCACCGCCAAGACCCCCAAGAAAATTGGCGGGGCTGGGACTGTCGCGCGCGCTTAGGAGTAACGCCGAAGACGAACCCAAGCCCCGCCAAACCGGACGGGGCTTTTTTTGTTTCTGGAGCCCCGCGGCGCGCGTGAGCAGCGCCGCAAAGAGGAGAACGAACGTGAAGAACAAGGTTGTAGCGATTGTGGGCGCCACTGGCGCTGTGGGCCGCGAGTTCGTCGGCTGCATCGAGCAGCGCGGTGTGCCGATCAAGGCCCTCAAGCTGCTGGCTTCGGCGCGTTCCGCCGGTCAGAAGCAAAGCTTCCGCGGCGAGGAGCTGACCATCGAGGAGTTGACGGAAGACAGCTTCCACGGTGTCGACATCGCGCTGTTCTCGGCGGGCGGCTCGATCTCCAAGACGTTCGGCCCCATCGCCGTCAAGGCGGGCTGCGTCGTGGTGGACAATTCGTCGGCCTTCCGCATGGACGAAGGCGTGCCGCTGGTGGTGCCGGAGATCAACGCCCGCCGCATCGCCGATCACCAGGGCATCATCGCCAATCCCAACTGCTCGGCCATCACGGCGCTGGTGCCGCTCTGGCCCATCCATCAGAAGAACCGCATCAAGCGGGTGATCATTTCCACCTACCAGGCCGCTTCGGGCGCCGGCGCGGCGGCGATGCAGGAGCTGGAGGACGGCACCCGCGCCTTCCTTGACGGCAAGCCGTTCACGCCCAAGGTGATGCCGCACCCTTACGCCTTCAACATCTTCAGCCACAATACGGCCATCGATCCCATCACCGGCTACAACGACGAAGAGACCAAGGTGATCAAGGAAACCAAGAAGATCTTCGAGGATGACCAGATTCGCATCGGCGTCACCTGCATCCGCGTGCCGGTGCTGCGCGCCCATTGCGAGTCGATCACTTTCGAGTGCGAGAACCCGATCAACGAGGATGAGGTGCGCGCCATCCTGTCGAAGGCGCCGGGCGTGACGATCGTGGACGACCGCGAGAAGAATTATTTCCCCATGCCGATCGATGCCAGCGGCCAGGGCAACATCCTGGTCGGCCGCATCCGCAAGGATGTCAGCGATCCGACGGGCTATTCCATCGCGATGTTCGTGTCGGGTGATCAGCTCTTGAAGGGTGCCGCCCTGAACGCGGTGCAGATCGCCGAGCTGCTTTGACTCATTCTGCTTTTGGGGCCGTCATTTTCGACTGCGACGGCGTGCTGGTTGACAGCGAAGTGCTGTTCCATGCCGTAGAGCTCGATGTGCTGACCGAGTTCGGGCTTGTCTATGAGAGTCGCTCCTTCAAGGCGCGTTACATGGGCATGAGCGACAATGCCTTCTTTGCCGCGCTGGATGTGGAGGCGCAGGAAAAGCTGGGCCGCTCCATCATCGAAGATTTCCGCCCCCGTCTGAAGGCGCGTGTGCAGGAACGGTTCGAGACCGAGCTACAAGCTGTTCCAGGCGCGCTGGATGCCGTCAGTGCGGTGCGGCTGCCCAGGGCGGTGGCCAGTTCCAGCAGCGTTAAGGCGCTGGATCACAAGCTGAAGCGCTTCGGCCTATGGGACTCGTTCGCGCCGCATGTCTATTCCGCCGAGCATGTCACTCATTCCAAGCCCGCGCCCGATCTCTTCCTTCTTGTGGCAGAAAAGTTGGGTGTGCCGCCTTCTGGCTGCCTGGTGATCGAAGACAGCGTCAATGGCGTGAAGGCGGGCCTTGCCGCTGGCATGACGGTATGGGGTTTTTCCGGCGGCGCGCACATGGACGAACACATGGATGCCTTGCTGCTCGGAGCAGGCGCGCACCGCCATGTCAAAGACTGGGCTGAAGCGCAGGCGCTGTTCGAGCGCTTCTGACTAACCCTTCGGCTTCATCCAGGTGGCGAAGACGGGAAAATTCGCCAGGGCGTGCTTCGCCTTGGCCTTGAACTTCTCGAGCTGCATCACATTATCGATCCGCGCCGCGAGGAATTCGTTGGTCGCGGCCTCATCCGCCGACGCATCGGCGAACCAGCGCACCAGGGTCGAGCCATAGACGCCCGCCAGGATGCCGCGCTTGGTGTAGAAATTGAAATCGGTGGAGACATCGCCGGCAGCCCGCCACATCGCATCGACGCTGCGGTACATCAGCTTCACCGCCAGCCCGGCATGCATCGGCAGCGACAACAGGGCGGCGGCGCGGCGCGCCGCTTCCTTGTGCCGCTTCAGGATGGCCAGCCGCGCCTTCACCGCTTCGCTGATGCGGGCGCGGATTTTCATCGCCGGCAAATCCATCGCCGCCAGGCGGGTTTCCATCTCCGCATCCACGGCATGTGAATAGGCCGTCACCAGCGACAGCGGCCCGTCGGGGAACAGGCGGGCCACGTCCACCTTGGAAAGGCCCGCAACCTTGCCCGCATCTTCCAGCACCCGGTCGGTGAAACCGTCAAAGGCGGCATGGAGCAGGGCGGCTTCCACCGTCGCCGCCGTCAACGCCGCATCGTCCCGGGTTTCCGTCTTGCTTTCTTCCACTTTGGGCTTGGCCTTTTTCGTTGTGGCTTTCTTCTTCGGTTCGTCGCTCATGCCGGCTCCAGGAAGTGGCGAATTTCGCTTTCGAACACCAGCCGGGACAGATCTTTCATCCGCGCCGGATAGAGCCGCCCCTCCAGATGGTCGCATTCATGCTGCACCACCCGGGCATGGAAGCCGCGCGCCGACCGCTCGATCAACCGGCCATCCAGGCCGAAGCCGCGATAGCGGATATGGGCGGGCCGCTCGACCCAGCCGCGCAGGCCGGGCACCGAAAGGCAGCCTTCCCAGCCGCCTTCGATGACGTGATCCATCACCGCGATTTCCGGGTTGATCAGCACGGTCAGGGGAGCGGTGTGGTCGAAGGCCTCCGCCCCGGCCAGGCCGGGATCCTCGGTGCGCTCGCCGGGGGCCTGGAACACCACCACCCGCAGGGGCACATGGACCTGGGGGGCGGCCAGGCCAGCCCCGTTGGCATCGGCCATGGTTTCGACCATGTCATTGACAAGCCGACGAATTTCCGGGGCTTTGGGGTCAGAAACCGGGGCGGCCGGGGTGACGAGTATGGGATGGCCCATGCGGGCAATTTTCAAAATGGCCATGGGCGGAATATGGGGCTGGGGATGGAGCCGGGGAAGGCCCAAAGAGTTAAAACCCGCAGGTAGACAGGGGTTTGGCCCTCTGCTATCACCCGCCACCTTCAAAAACCGGCTAGGAGCCAGCTTTGCAGATTATCGTTCGCGACAACAACATCGACCAGGCTCTCAAGGCCCTGAAGAAGAAGATGCAGCGTGAAGGCATCTTCCGCGAGATGAAGCTGCGCGGCGCCTATGAGAAGCCCTCCGAGAAGCGTGTCCGCGAGCGCGCCGAGGCGGTCCGCCGCTATCGCAAGCTGCAGCGTAAGCGCATGCAGCGCGAGGGCCTTCTGCCCCCCAGCAAGCCGCGCGTTCCGCGCGCCTAATCCTGGTTACCCAGTTTCGAAGAAGCCGCGGCATCGTCCGCGGCTTTTTTGTTTTGGCGGCGGCGGTGGACGACATAGGCCGCCGCGCCCGCCACGGCGATGCCGCCCAGCACCAGGGCGAAGGTGCCCAGGCCGGGCGTGATCTGGTCGCCCGCGACCTCGGTCACGGCTTTCAGGTCTTTGCTGATTTTGCGGCGGCGCCAGAACATCAGGTCTCAAATCAAGGACAGTCGGCGCAGATCGCCACTTCGACCGTGACATGCGACAGGCCGGGATGGCGCGCCCGGAGGGCCGTCTTGATGGTTTCGGCATCCGTGGCCGACTTGGCGATCAGCGAGACGATAAGGCCCTGATGCCCCGGCCCCAGTCGCCACAAATGCATGTCGGCGACCCGCGCGTTCATTTTGCTCTCGATCAGCGTCCGGATGTCCTTGGCAAGATCGGGATCGGATTCCGCATCCAGCAGCACCAGGGCGGAATCGCGGATCAGGCCGAAAGACCAGACCCCGATCACCGCCGCGCCCAGCAGGCCGCACAGGGGATCGAGGAAGGACAGCCCCCACCAGTAGGCGCCCGCCAGCGCCACGATGGCGGCAACGCTGGTGGCTGCGTCGGCCAGGACATGGACGTAAGCCGCGCGCATATTGTTGTCGCCGCCATGGGCGTGATCATGGGCGTGCTGATGGCCGTGCGAATCCTTCAGGATGAAGGCGCTGACGATATTGACGCCCAGGCCAATGACCGCGACCAGCAGCGCATCGCCATAGGCCACCGAGGCGGGGGCAAACAGGCGGCCAACCGATTCCACCGCAACAGCTATCGCCGTGGCGCCCAGCAAAAGCGCGCTGGCAAAGGCGGCGAGGTCGCCGAACTTGCCGGAGCCGAAGCTGAAGCGAGCGCTGCCCGTGTGCCGCCGCGCCAGCCAATAGGCCAACGCCGCCAGGCCTAGCGCCCCGACATGGGTCGCCATGTGAATGCCGTCGGCCAGCAGCGCCATCGATCCGGTGATGAAACCGGCGGCGATCTCCACGCCCATGAACAGGGCGGTGACAATGGTGGCGAGGCGGGCGCGCCGCTCCGCACGGTCATGGCCATGGGCCAGGAAGATGTGGTCGCGGGTCCAGACGCCATGGCCATGGCTGTCTGCCTCGTCATGGTGATGGGAGTGGTCGTGGGCGCGCGCCATCCAGGCAGTTTAGCGCCATCCGCGCCGGGAAAATACCCCGCAGCGCTTGTGGGAACTGCCTAGCCCGGTGGTGGACCGTTCATGTAACTCTGCACCAGCGAGCCCGCGACCAGGCGCCAGCCATCCACCAGCACGAAGAAGATCAGCTTGAAGGGCAGCGAGATGATAACCGGCGGCAGCATCATCATGCCCATGCTCATCAGGATCGAGGCCACCGCCATGTCGATGATGAGGAACGGCACGAACAGCAGGAAACCAATCTCGAAGGCGCGCTTGAGCTCCGACAGCATGAAGGCAGGGGCCAGCGAGGTGATGGCGGCGTCCTGCGGCTGCCGCGGCACCGGCGTCTTGGCCATGTCGGTAAAGAGCTTCAGGTCGGCGCCGCGCACATGTTCCAGCATGAATTTCTTCAGCGGCACCATGGCGGCGGTGAAGCCCTGTTCGGTGGTGACCTGGTTGGCCATCAGCGGCTTGACGCCCTGGTTGTAGGCATCGGTCAGGGTCGGGCCCATCACGAACAGCGTCAGGAACATAGACAGCGAGATGATGACGGCGTTGGGAGGGCTCTGTTGCAGGCCCAGCGCCGTGCGCAGCAGCGACAGCACCACCACGATGCGCACGAAGCTGGTCATCATGATCAAGATGGACGGCGCGATGGAAAGCACCGTGACCAGCGCGATGATCTGCATCATGCGGTCGGTGAACAGACCGGTGCCGTTGAAATCGATCGTCAGGCCGCTGGCGGCGGCAGCACCCGCCACATTGGCGGCGCCAGGCGCGGCAGCCTGCGCGAAGGCGGCCATGGGCGCGAACAGCGCCAGCGCCAGAAGATAGGGAGCGAGACGGAGAAAGCGGGTCACGGCGCGGGCGCCTCAGAGAGCTTCGAAGAGGCGGGAATATTGTTCTCGACGACGCAGGCGCTGTCGGCGGTGACGACCACCAGATGCTCGACATTGTCGCGGCGGATGATGATCAGGCGCTGCTTCGGCCCCAGCATCAGGGTTTCGACCACGGCCAGGCGCTTTTCCGGCGCCTTGAATTTCCACTTGCTCCACTTGTTCCACTTGGCCGGCGAAAGCTGCTGCTTGAAGGCTTGCGGATTGTTGCCATAGCGGCGCGCCAGCAGCGCCAGCAGCGCGAGGGCGAGCACCAGGATCAGGGCAGTGGCGTATTGGAAGAGATTTAACAGGTCCATGGCGACGATAAGAACCCGTCAACCTTAATCGCGGGTTAAGCGGCGGAAAAATCTGCCCGGCAAAATCCGCCGCCGTTAAGCCGCGCTTAAGCATGAGGGCGCATCCTCCGCATGAAGGATATGGCTAACGAAAGGTTACCTTCGATGAACATGCCGGAAATGCCCCTGCTTTCCATGCTGCGCGAGCGCATGAACTGGCTGCACCAGCGCCAGGACGTGCTGTCGCAGAACGTCGCCAATGCTGATACGCCCAATTATTCCGCGCGCGATCTCAAGCCGCAGGATTTCTCCAGCATGATGCGCGGCCAGACGCGCAACGGCAGCGCCATGTTGTCCACCGACCCGCGCCACATCTCGATGCAGCGAGGCGGGGCGTCGCGCTTCGAAGACATCGGCGCGCCGGATGCCATCGCCACGCCGGACGGCAACGCTGTCAGCCTGGAGCGCGAAATGATCAAAGTCGCCGAAACCCAGGCCCAGTTTCAGGCCGCGACCAATCTCTATGCCAAGGCCATGACCATGATGAAGACCGCGATCGGTCGAGTCTGAAGGAGAATGACAATGGACTTTTCCAAATCCATGGCGGTGATTGCTTCGGGCATGCGGGCGCAGTCCGAGCGCATGAAGATCATCGCCGAGAATATCGCCAATGCCAATTCCACCGCCGCCACGCCGGGCGGCGACCCCTATCGCCGCAAGATCGCCACTGTGACGAGCGAATTCGACCGCGAGCTGGGCGCCAACCTGGTGCAGGCGGGCAAGCCCATCGCCGACCAGACGGATTTTCGCAACCGCTACGACCCGGGCAATCCCAACGCCGACACCAAGGGCTATGTGAAGCTGCCCAATGTCGATTCGCTGGTGGAAATCATGGACATGCGCGAAGCGCAGCGTTCCTACGAGGCCGACCTGACGGCGATGGACGCGACCAAGTCCATGCTGGCCCGTACTGTTGATCTTCTGAACAAGTAAGGAGAGCTAGATGGCCATTCCCGCCGCCGCAGCCGCCGCCTACCAGGCCGCCGCTTCGATCACCTCCACCGGCGCCGCTGGCGGCGCTGCCGGCATCTCGCCCGCCAATGTCGGCGGTGCGGGCGGCTTCTCCGACTTCCTGTCGGGCGCGTTGCAGGATTCCATTTCCAATATCCGTGCCGGCGAACAGGCGGCGCAGGCGGGCGTCACCGGCAACGCCAACATCGTCGATGTGGTCAATGCGGTGAATTCCGCCGAACTGTCTTTGAACACCGTGGTGGCGGTGCGCGACAAGGTCGTGCAGGCCTACCAGTCCATCATGAACATGCCGATCTAGCGACTTCAAAAGAAGAGAACATCATGCAGCCCAACGAAGCCATCGACTTTGCCCGTACCGCCATCCTGGTGCTGCTGGAGATCACCGCCCCCGCCATGCTCACCGCGCTGGTGGTCGGTCTGGTGATTGGCTTGCTCCAGGCCCTGACCCAGATCCAGGAACAGACCCTTGTCTTCATTCCCAAGATCGTCGCCGTCTTCCTGGTGCTGCTGATCGCGCTGCCTTTCGCGGGCGCGTCTATGAGCGGGCTGATGACTGACATCGCCCAGCGAATTGCTGCCTACTAGTTTCTGAGAGCATTTCCTGATGGCCATTCACCTGCCAGACCTGTCCGGCCCCGTGCTGGTCTACATGCTGGTCTTCGCGCGGGTGGGCGCCATGGTGATGCTGCTGCCGCAGATCGGCGAGATCGGCGTGCCGTCGCGGGTGCGCCTGGTGCTGGCGCTGGCGATTTCCTTTGCCCTGGCGCCGACGGTGATGAGCCAGTATCCGCAGGAAGCGCCCGCCAGCAGCATCGCGCTTTCCATCCTGATCGCCAAGGAAACCACCATCGGCGTGCTGGTGGGCGCGATGGCGCGCATCATTATGAGCGCGCTGCAGGTGGCGGGCTTCCTTATCGCCACACAGACCGGCCTGGCGTATGCCCAGACGCTCGATCCCAGCCAGGGCGAGCAAGGCGCGGTGCTGGGCAATTTCCTCTCCATCCTGGGAACGCTGATGGTGTTCCTCACCAACCTGCATCATCTCGCCATTGGCGCCATCGCCGGCAGCTACCGCATGATGCCGCCGGGCGAAGCCCTGCCGACGCAGGACATGGCCCAGCTCACCATCAATCTGGTCTCGGGCTCCTTCGCGCTGGGCTTCCAACTTGCCGCGCCCTTCCTGGTGTTCGGCTTCGCGGTCTATGCGGGGCTCGGCCTGCTGGCGCGGCTGATGCCGCAGTTGCAGATTTTCTTCGTCGCCGTGCCGATCAACATCGTCTGCGGTTTCCTGATCCTGCTGGCGATGCTGGGGGCGATGATGACCATCTTCGTCAACTACTATGCCACCCAGATGGCAAATTTCCTGTAACCGATGGCAGACGACAAGGACTACTCCCAGCAAACCGAACAGCCGACAGCCAAGCGGCTGGAGCAGGCGCGCGAGCAGGGCGATCTCATCCGCTCGATGGAGGTGTCCACCTTCATCATGCTTGCCGGCAGCACCCTGGCGCTGGCGATGTTCGGCAAGCAGACCATGCTGGGCCTGGTCGGGCTGCTCACGCTTTTTCTGGAGCGTCCGGAACAGCTTGCGGTGAATGGCGGCGGCCTTTCTCTTCTGTTTCACGATCTTCTGCTGCGGCTGGGTTTCGTGCTGGCGCCGCTGTTCGGCGTCTTCGCGCTGGCGGCTCTCGCGGGCCATCTGCTGCAAGGCCGCCCCGGTTTCACGCCGTCCAAGCTGGCGCCCAGCTTTTCCAAGATTTCACCCGTCGCCGGCTTCAAGCGCCTGTTCGGCCTGGAAGGCTGGATGAACCTACTCAAGGGTCTGGCCAAGATCGCCATCGTAGGCATGGCGGTGTGGACGCAGCTCTGGCCCGAGCGCGGCATGCTGGAGATGATCCTCACCCAGTCGCCGGGCGGCGTCATCGCCGACATGGGCTATTTGCTGTTCAAGGTGCTGATGGCGGCGCTGGCGGCGCTGCTGGTGATTGCGGGCGCCGACTATTTCCTGCAACGCATGCAGTTCATGAAGCGCAACCGCATGTCCAAGCAGGAGATCAAGGAAGAATACCGCCAGAACGAAGGCGACCCGCATGTGAAGGCGAAGATCCGCCAGCTGCGGCACGAGCGTTCGCGCCGCCGCATGATGGCGCGGGTACCCGAAGCCACGGTTGTGCTGATGAACCCGACCCACTTTGCCGTGGCGCTGCAATATAAGAGCGGCGAGCATGCCGCGCCCATCTGCGTCGCCAAGGGCGTGGACGCGCTGGCGCTGCGCATCCGCGCCGTCGCTGAAGACCATGATGTGCCGGTGATCGAAAATCCGCCGCTGGCGCGCGCGCTGCATGCCTCGGTCGAGATCGACGAGCCGGTGCCGCCGGAGCACTACAAGGCGGTGGCGCAAGTCATCGGCTATGTCTTCCGCCTGCAAGGCAAGATCAAAGCGAACTAGCTGGGTATTATCCAGGGCAGCGGCTTCTGATCCTGACGCTGTTGCAGATGCAGGCGATAGATGTGCAGCCGCATCGCGGTCAGGCCATCCTTGTTCCCCGCCATCGGCAGCGGTTTCAGATACGGATTGATCAACGTCCTGGGGCTGTCAGCCGACAGCCATACACCCACATCGCGTCGCACCAGCGTGGCGACATAGTCGGCAAAACCCGGCCGCATAATCGAAGCCTCGCCGCCCAGAATGGTGAAATGCATGCCGGTTCCGGCAGCGTGGAATTCTTCGGGCAGTTCATCGCGGTCGATCACGCGGATCAGGATGCCGCTGCGGTCGGGCCGCCAGCTTTCCTCCAGGTCCGGCAGCAGCAGAAAGCCGCAGAGAAAGCCGAGGCAAATCGCATAGCGCGTCTCATAGATGCCGCAGCCGCTGGGCGTGCAGTGCTGGCAGGTGATGCCCGCGGGCTTGGTGAAATCCGCCGCAATCGGCAGCGCCGTGCAGCACACGGTGCAGCCGCCGCAGTCGGCTCTGGGAGAGGATAGCTGGGCCATGCCCCTGTATAAGACAGGTCGCCAGCAGGCGTCGCCGGTCCGGCTCGGCTGTGGGAAACCGAACGCCGTTAACGAATCATTCAATCCCCTGAATCCCCAAGTCCCGAGTAGGGAAAATTCCTTAACGAAATCAATAATTTGTGGCAGGAAAGGATTGGTTAACCAAATCCTGTAGAGTGCGGCCCATGGACGCTGCGCGCGCATTCTCGCAAACCTCACTGGGTCTGCCTTCGGGCGGCTGGCGCTGGGCTGCTTTGGCCGCCTTTGTGGTGGCGCTGGCGGCCGCTGCCCTGGCCGTGGCCACCCCCCTGCTGGCGGGTTGGGCCGGCTACGTCATCCTGGCGGGCATCGCCACCCTGGCCGGGTTGTTCCTCTTTGCTATCTGGCCGCGCGCCACGCGCGGCATGGACGGGGCGCGCCGCATCGCCGAAGCGGCGGGCAAGGCCAATGTCGCCTGGGCCATCACCGGCGAAGGCGGCGCGGTGATCGACTGCAATTCGGTCTATCGCCGCATGGCGGGCGTGGGCGAACACGAAACGCCGCCGCCGCCGGAACTGGCGCTGGCGGGCGAACCGTCCGCAGCCGTGCTTTATCGTCTGACCCGCGATGCCGGCGAAGGCCGCCCCCGCGAGGAAAGCTTCCAGGTGATGCCGGGGCTGGAGATCATCGCCGCGGTGCGTCCGCTGGATGGCGGGCAGGCCGCGTGGTGGTTCGTGCCGCGCCTGGCCGCCAAGGGCGACATGCCGTCCGTCCCGGTTCCTGCGCCGGTCGATGTGCCTGCGCCGCAGCCTGTCGGCGACGCGCCCGCGCACGTCGCGCCGGAGGCGCCCGACGATCTCTTCCGCGACGCGCCGATGGGTGTCGCCTTCGCCGATGGCGATGGCGTCATCACCGACGCCAACAAGGTTTTCGCCGCCTTCTTTGGCGGTGCGGTGCTCAAAGGCCGCAAGCTGGTCGATCTGGTGGAGGCGGGCGACCGCAACGCTGTCTCCCAGCGCATCGTCAACGCCGCGTCCGGCAGCGCCGATGCGGGCGCGGTGGAATTGCGCGCGCCAGGCGAAAAACTGGCTGAGCTGTTCGCCAGTCCGGTGCGGGGCGGCAAGGCCGTTCTCTATCTGGTCGATGTCACCGACCAGAAGGCGCTGGAGACCAAGTTCGCCCAGTCGCAGAAGATGCAGGCCGTGGGCCAGCTGGCGGGCGGCGTGGCGCACGACTTCAACAATCTGCTCACCGTCATCATCGGCAATTGCGAATTCCTGCTGATGCGCCATCCCGCGGGCGATCCGTCGTTCAAGGAACTGAATGAGGTGCACCAGAACGCGCTGCGCGCCGCCACGCTGGTGGGCCAGCTCTTGGCTTTCAGCCGCAAGCAGACCATGCAGCCCAAGGTGCTGGGCCTGAATGATGTGGTGGGCGAACTGGCGCAGATGCTGCGCCGCCTGCTGCGCGAAGGCATCGAACTGAAGGTCGAGAAGGACGAGGCGCTGTGGCCTGTTCATGCCGACGAGGCGCAACTGTCCAACGCGCTGATCAATCTTGTCGTCAATGCGCGCGACGCCATGCCCTCGGGCGGCACGGTCGCCATCCGCCTGTCGAACGAGAAAGTCGCCGCCGCCTCGTCGCTGGGCAGTGCCGTCATGCCGCCGGGCGATTATGTGTGCCTGGAAGTGTCGGACACCGGCATCGGCATGACCAAGGAAATCCAGAGCAAGATCTTCGATCCCTTCTTCACCACCAAGCCGGTGGGACAGGGCACGGGCCTGGGCCTCGCCACCGTCTATGGCATCGTCAAGCAGTCGGGCGGCTTCATCGATGTCCGCTCCGATGTGGGCAAGGGCACCGCGTTCCACATCTACCTGCCGCGCCATGCCGGCGAAGTGGCGGTGGCGCAGGCCAGCGAGCATGCGCCCGCCGCGCGCGACGTCACCGGCCAGGACACCATCCTGCTGGTGGAAGACGAAGAGGCGGTGCGCAGCTTCGCCGCGCGCGCCCTGCGCATGCGCGGCTATGACGTGCTGGAAGCCAGCGGCGGCGAAGAAGCGTTGGAGATTGTCCAGTCCGGCGCCGACATCCATCTCATCGTCACCGACGTGGTGATGCCGAACATGGACGGTCCGACCATGGTCAAGCATGTCAAGAAGCTGAAGCCGGAGCTGCCGGTGATCTTCATGTCGGGCTATGCCGAGGAAGCCTTCCGCCGCGACGAAGGCTCGGGCGATATCCACTTCCTGCCCAAGCCGTTCGGCCTCAAGCAGCTCGCCGCCAAGGTGAAGGACGTTCTTTCGGGTGCTGCGGTTCCGAGAAAAGTCGGATAGGCGGCTCCCGCCTCGCTTCGCTCGGCTAGGACCGGCTTTTCTAACTCGCTGCGCCCGCAAGAAAAGCCAAGTCTGCGGTCTTATGGCGCAAACGCCACAAGCGGAAACATTAGTCCGCTCTTACTTTTAGTCAATGAGCGACACTTTCGTTAAATCTGGCCTACGCAATAAGCGGGCTGACATTGCCCGCCAGATCATCGAAGCCAAGGCCCAGATTGATAAGCTGCAAGCGGACCTGTTCCATGTGGATACGGTTCTCAGGCTGTACGGCGAAGACCCCGGCGACATTCCCCTTAAGGGCAGGATCGGAGCTATCGCCCTACTTTGGCCGGGCTGAGATGAGCCGCCGTTGCCGGGACGCCACCGAGCAGGGGCTTCGCTATGGCGAGCTGAAGACCTCGGCCCGCAACGGCATCCATTACAGCTTTCTGCCGGGGGCCAGCCTGTGGGCGGGGCGGCCGGGCGGGGCGAAGGTCGCCGGCTGCCAAAAAGACGGCCCGATCTGCGAGTCGTTCTAAAAAAGTAATACTAAAGCGGCCATGCAAGCCGGACTCGAGCGAGAATATGTCAGCTTTGAGGCAAAGGCGGCGGCTGGCGGGTTCCCGAACTGACAGAAGGGCGACGAACCCGTTCATGTCCCCTTCATGTGCACGGTTCTATCTGTAATCGCGGAAAAAAACCTGCTACCCACTGCCCCGCTGTTCAGGAAGGAAAGCGTTTCCAATGAAGAAAATTATCACCGCCCTGGCCCTGGTCGCCGTTGGCGCCACCGCCGCGCTCGCCGGTCCGATCGAAGACCGTCAGGCGATCATGAAGCAGATTGCGGGCCCGATGAAGATTGCCGTCGGCCTGACGCGCGCCACCACGCCCTATGATGCGGCCGCCGCCAAAAAGGCGATGGACGAGATCGTGGCGCACTCCGAGAAGTTCCAGACCCTGTTCCCCGCCGGCACTGGCCCGGGCAACGGCATCAAGACCCAGGCGACCGCTGCCGTGTGGTCCGACGCCGCCGGCTTCAAGGCTGCGAACGCCAAGTTCATCGCCGACGCCAAGGCCGCTGGCATGGCCAAGGACACGGCCAGCTTCGCCGCCGGTTTCAAGACGCTGCAGGGCGACTGCACCGGCTGCCACAAGGTCTATCGCGGTCCCGCCAGCTAGACGCTGCGACGACGTAATTCTGCATGCGGAGGCCGGGCGGAAGCCCGGCCTCTTGCTTTTCAGGCCCGCGCTTGGCTAGTTCTTGCATAAGACCCCGGATTAAATCGGGGTAATAAATGAGGGAGCGGAGCCATGCGGAAGTTTTTAATCGCGATTGCGATTCTGGCGGTCATTGGACTGGCCGTCTTCTGGTTCATCACCGCGCCCAAGACACTCGGCGCCGACGTGCTCGCCGCCAACTACACCGCCAATCTCAAGAATGGCGAAGAACTCTATCACGCGGGCGGCTGCGCCGGCTGCCACATGACCACCGGCCAGAAAGACAAGGACCAGCTGGGCGGCGGTCTCGCCTTCCACACTGCCTTCGGCACCTTCCATGCGCCCAACATCTCGCCCGACGCCACGCACGGCATTGGCAACTGGACCGAACTGCAATTCATCAATGCGGTGATGCGCGGCGTCGGCACAGAAGGCGAGCATCTCTATCCGGCGCTGCCCTACACCTCGTACCAGAAGATGCGCGTCTCGGATGTGCGCGACATGTTCGCCTACATGAAGACGCTGAAGGCCAACGCGACGCCGAATAAGCCCCATGAAGTGGGCTTTCCCTTCAATGTCCGCCGCCTGCTGGGCGGCTGGAAATTCCTCAACATGGATTACGCCGCCTGGACCGACGATGCGTCCAAGGACACCAAGTGGAATCGCGGCGGCTATCTTGTCGAAGGACCCGGCCACTGCGCCGAATGCCACAGCCCGCGCGATGCGATGGGCGGCATCATCCAGGCCAGCCGCTTCGCCGGCGGCAAGAATCCGGACGGTCCCGGCTGGATCCCCAACATCACGCCGCATGAAGACGGCATCAAATGGTCCGCCGAAGATTATGTCGGCTTCCTCGAAACCGGCACCACGCCGGAATTCGATTCCGTCGGCGGCTCGATGGCCGAAGTGATCGAGAACACCAGCAAGCTGACGGCGGAAGATCGTGAGGCGATGGCAGCCTATCTCGTCAGCCTGCCGCCGCGTGCGGGCAAGGCCCCGGCCGAAGCGCCGGCCGCCCCCGCCGCGCATTGAATCACGCCTGAATGTGTCGGAGAGAGCCCGGGTGCAAACCCGGGCTCTCTTGTCTTCCGGTTGAAAAGCCGCTCCCCTGTGACGCGATAACGCATAGTGGGGGATTTTCATGAAGCGAGTTGCTTCCGCCGTTCTTCTTTTCGCCGTGCTGGGGGCCGCTGCGGCCTCGGCCCAGGACATCAATGCCGACCGTGCCGCCGTGATGCGGGCGAACGGCGCGGCCGTGGCCGCCCTGCGCCCGCTGACCACCAATTTCGACGCGGCAGCCGTCAAGGTCCAGGCCACGATCCTGGCCGGTAACGGCGCCAAGATCGCTGCCCTGTTCGCACCGGGCACAGATCAGACCAACCCGCAGGCCAGCCCGGCGATCTGGACCGACGTCGCCGGCTTCAAGGCCGCCGCCGACAAGTTCACCGCCGACGCCAATGCGCTGATGACCGTCAGCGATGGTGCGGGCCTCACCGCGGGCCTGGCGACGCTGCAATCCAACTGCGGCGCCTGCCACAAGGCTTATCGCCTTGCCGCCCCACCGCGGCCCGCTCCGTAAAGCAGACGCATTAAAAATTAAAAAGAAACGGCCAGCGCCCAGCGTTGGCCGTTTTTCTTCGCACCTGCGAAGCAAGATAAATGGCGAAAATCGGGCCGCAGGGTTTGACCAGACGCGATCCGCCTGTTTATCTCCGCATCGATTGCGGGCACAAAAAAAGCGGCAGAACCGCGGGCGGCACAAAATTGTCTTAGGGGAGAAAACCAGACATGAAGAAGATTTCTTGGATGCTGCTGTCGGCCGCGATGTGCGCGGGTGCTGCCGGCGTTGCCTTGGCGCAGAGCGCCGATCCGTATGCGAACAACGCCGCCGCGGGCACGCTGCAGTTCCCGCTCGCCGCGCGTGCGGGCCAGGATAGCGGCGCGATGAAGACCGCGCCTGCCGGTGCGGTCAATGGCGGCGCCATCAATGCCGCCACCTGGAAGTACGGCCCGCAGAATGCGGCGCCCGCCGGCGGCTCGCCGATCTGGAATCCCGCCATGGTCAAGATGAAGGCCGGCGGCAAGGTGACGGGCGGAACGGTGTTCTCCACCACCTCGCCCGAGACCTACTGTGCGATGGCCAACTCCGGTTACGACTTCATGTGGACCGAGATGCAGCACAATTCGCGCAGCTGGAACGAAGCGGCGCGCATGTGGGCGGCCTGCCCCTGGACCAGAGCCGTGCCGGGCGCCCGTATCGCCTATGCAGACGAGAAGGAAGAAGAGAACGCGCTGACCGCCGGCGCGCTGGTGCTGGTGGTTCCGACCGTCCGCGATGTCGCCGAAGCCACCAAGGCTCGTGACTTCGCGATGTTCCCGCCGCTGGGCAAGCGCAGCGCGGGTGGCGGCCAGGCCTTCGGTGGCAACTTCTGGGGCTCCGTCCCGGGCGGCTATCGCGCCACCATCAATGACAACCTGGTGCTGATCCTGATGATCGAGACCATCTCTGGCATCATGGACGCCGACCGCATCGCTGCCGTTCCTGGCGTCACGGCCGTGTTCGCGGCCTCGGGCGACCTGGGTAACCACACCGGCTTCGCTCAGGGCAGCCCGGACTATGAGCGCGTGATCAACGTCGTTCATGACGCCGCGATCAAGGCCAAGGTCCGCCTGTGCGGCCCGCTCGCCTGGCGTGACCGGCCGGACTATACCTGCTTCCAGGCTGGTAGCGAAACCGCGCTGATCGCGGCTGGCGCCCGTGCCGAACTGGGTGACCTCTGGAACACTCAGGGCCGTCCCACCGCGGGCCTCTTCGCCCAGGGTGGCGCTGCCTACCAGGCGCCTCCGGCGGCTGGCCGTGGCGGTCGTGGCGCTGCGGCTCAGTAATAAGACGTCAGTCCAATAAGAAAGAAGCGCCGCGGGGCCTCCCCGCGGCGCTTTTTCTTTGGCTGGCCTGACAGGGTTAGCGGCTTCGCTCCGTACAACCGTCCATGAGAACACAACGGAACGTCAAAGGAACAACATCTGGTATTTTCTCGATATTTCATGGTTCTAGTCAGTATCTTGCAAAAGAGAACAAAGCGTGTACTTTCCAGTCGTTCCCAGAACACCGGATTCGCTTGGGGATCGGTGGGTGCTGTGGAATAACGAGGAGAGATGGCGATGGAAAAGGCGGCTTTGCGGGTGGTGGGTCACGACACGGACAAAGATCGCAAGCGCGCGCTGGAAGCCGCGCTGAGCCAGATCGACCGCGCCTTTGGCAAGGGTTCGGTGATGAAGCTGGGCTCCAGGGACTTGGGCGTGGCCACCGACGCCGTTTCCACCGGCTCGCTGGGCCTGGACATCGCCCTGGGCATTGGCGGCCTGCCCCGCGGCCGTGTCATCGAGGTCTATGGCCCCGAATCCTCGGGCAAGACCACCCTGGCCCTGCATGTGGTGGCCGAGATCCAGAAGAAGGGCGGCATCGCCGCCTATGTCGATGCCGAGCACGCCTTGGACCCCATCTATGCCTCCAAGCTGGGCGTGGACATCAACGAGATGCTGATCTCCCAGCCCGACACGGGCGAGCAGGCGCTGGAGATCACCGACACGCTGGTGCGCTCCGGCGGCGTGGACATCGTGGTGATCGACTCGGTCGCCGCCCTGACGCCCAAGGCCGAACTGGAAGGCGAGATGGGCGACAGCCTGCCGGGTCTTCAGGCGCGCCTGATGAGCCAGGCGCTGCGCAAGCTCACCGGCTCCATCTCCAAGTCCAACACCATCGTCCTCTTCATCAACCAGATCCGCATGAAGATCGGCGTCATGTTCGGCAACCCCGAAACCACCACCGGCGGCAATGCCCTGAAATTCTATGCCTCGGTGCGTCTCGACATTCGCCGCATCGGCGCCATCAAGGATCGCGACGAAGTGGTGGGCAACCAGACCCGCGTCAAGGTGGTGAAGAACAAGGTCGCGCCGCCCTTCAAGCAGGTGGAATTCGACATCATGTACGGCCAGGGCATTTCCAAGGTGGGCGAACTGGTCGATCTAGGCGTCAAGGCCAACATCGTGGAGAAGTCGGGCTCCTGGTACTCGTATGACGGCAGCCGCATCGGCCAGGGCCGCGAATCCGCTAAGACCTTCCTCTCCACCAATCCGGATGTGGCCGACAAGATCGAAAAGGCCATCCGCGCCGCCTCCGGCCAGATCGGCCAGAACTTGGTGCTGGACGCCTCCGAAAAGGCGGACGACGACGAATAGGGCGTAAGCGGCCCTGTAAAGCTGTATTTCTTGCCATGAGATGCAGCCCTCTAGGCGAAGGGCGCTTCCGAAAGGAGGCGCCCTTCGTTTTGGCCCTGGCCCTGGCCCTGGCGCTGCGCGCAAGGGAGAGGGGAGCCCTGAGTTTTCCTAGGCGTGACAAGGCTTTTTCAGGCCGGTACAACACATTCCATGAAAAGCCTCAGCGACGTCCGCGCCGGATTCCTCGATTTCTACGCCAGCCGTGGCCACACCATCGTGCCGTCTTCGCCGCTGGTGCCGCGCAACGACCCCACCCTGCTGTTCACCAATGCGGGCATGGTCCAGTTCAAGAACCTCTTTACCGGCCAGGAAAGGCGCGACTACACCCGCGCCACCAGCGTGCAGAAATGCGTACGCGCCGGCGGCAAGCACAATGATCTCGACAATGTCGGTTACACCGCCCGGCACCACACCTTCTTCGAGATGCTGGGCAACTTCTCCTTCGGCGATTACTTCAAGGAAGAGGCCATCCTCTCCGCCTGGGACTTCACCTCCAAGGTGGTGGGCCTGCCCAAGGACAAGCTGCTGGTCACGGTCTATCCCACCGACCAGCAGGCGCGTGACCTGTGGAAGAAGATCGCCGGTTTTTCCGACGACCGCATCATCGGCCATACCGACAATCTCTGGGCAATGGGACCCACCGGCCCCTGCGGCTTCTGCTCCGAGATTTTCTACGACCAGGGTCCCGGCGTGACCGGTGGCCCGCCCGGCAGCCCGGACGAGGATGGCGACCGTTTCCTGGAGTTCTGGAACCTGGTCTTCATGCAGTTCGAACAGGTCGACGAAAAGACCCGCATTGACCTGCCCAAGCCCTCCATCGACACCGGCATGGGGCTGGAGCGTATCGCCGCCATTCTGCAGGGCCAGACCAACAATTACGATGTTGATCTCTTCCGTCATCTGATCGCCGCCTCCGAAGACATGAGCGGCGTGAAGAGCGAGGGCGAGGCCAAGTTCAGCCACCGCGTCATCACCGACCATCTGCGCGCCACCTCGTTCCTGATTTCGGATGGCGTGCTGCCCTCCAACGAAGGCCGTGGCTATGTCCTGCGACGGATCATGCGCCGCGCCATGCGCCATGCGCACCTGATCGGCACCAAGGACCCGCTGATGCACCGGCTGGTGCCGTCGCTGGTGGCCGAGATGGGCTCGGCCTATCCCGAACTGAAGCGCGCGGAAGCGCTGATCGCCGAAACCCTGAAGCTGGAAGAAATCCGCTTCCGTGAAACCCTGGCGCGCGGCCTCAAGCTGCTGGACGAAGCGACGGGCCCGCTGAAGTCGGGCGACCGCCTGCAGGGCGATGTCGCCTTCAAGCTCTATGACACTTATGGCTTCCCGCTCGATCTGACGCAGGAATCCTTGCGCGCCCGCAATATCGCGGTCGATACCGACGGCTTCACCGCCGCGATGCAGAAGCAGAAGGCCGAGGCGCGCGCCTCCTGGCAGGGTTCGGGCGAAGCCGCCAGCGAAGCGCAATGGTTCGCCGTGCTGGACGAAGTCGGCCGCACCGAATTTCTGGGCTATGATTCCGACGAAGCCGAAGGCGTCATCCTGGCCATGTTCAAGGATGGCGGCCGTGTGATGGCCGCTCAGGCGGGTGAGACGGTGGAAATCCTCACCAACCAGACGCCCTTTTATGCCGAATCCGGCGGCCAGGCCGGTGACTTCGGTCACATCCATTCCGCCAAGGCCAAGGGCCAGGTGGCCGACACCCAGAAGAAGTTGGGCGCGCTGCATGTCCATGTCGTGAAGATCACCGAAGGCAGTTTCGCGCCCGGCGATGCGGTCGATCTGAAGATCGACGCCGAGCGCCGCCGCGCCACCCGTGCCAATCACAGCGCCACGCACCTGCTGCATGCGGCGCTGAAGCGCGTGCTGGGCGGCCATGTCAGCCAGAAGGGCTCGCTCGTCAATGCCGAGCGGTTGCGCTTCGACTTCTCGCATCCCAAGCCAGTGTCGCCGGACGAACTGGAAACCATCGAGTCCCAGGTCAACGCCATCATCCGCCAGAACTCCGACACTACCACCCGCCTGATGCCAACCGATCAGGCCGTGGCGGCGGGCGCCGAGGCTCTGTTCGGCGAGAAGTATGGCGACGAAGTGCGCGTGCTCACCATGGGCAGCGATCTGGAGAACCCGAAGGCTTACTCGGTCGAGCTGTGCGGCGGCACCCATGTGCATCGCCTGGGCGATATCGGTCTTTTCACCATCCTGGCGGAAAGCGCCGTGGCGGCGGGCGTGCGCCGCATCGAAGCGCTGACCTCCGAACATGCGCGCCGCTATTTGGCTGGGCAGGCGGGGATCGCGCGCGATGCGGCGTCGGCGATCAAGACGCCGATCGGCGAATTGTCGGCGCGCGTGACGCAGCTTTCGGAAGAGCGACGCAAGCTGGAGCGCGAACTGACCGAAGCCAAGAGACAGCTGGCGCTGGCGGGTCCGTCCAAGGGCGGTGGCGAAGACGGCGAAACCATCGCCGGCATCAAGACCGTATTGAAGGTGGTCGAAGGCATTTCGCCCAAAGACCTTAAGAGCCTGGCCGATGGCGCGAAACAGCAGATCGGTTCCGGCGTCGTCGCCTTCATCGCGGTGGCGGACGGCAAGGCTTCCATCGTGGCCGGCGTCACTGACGATCTCACCGCGCGCATCAGCGCTGTCGATCTGGTCAAGGTCGCGGCGGTAGCGCTGGGCGGCAAGGGCGGCGGCGGCCGGCCCGACATGGCCCAGGCCGGTGGCCCGGCGGGCGACAGCAACGCCGCATTGGCGGCCATCAAGGCGAAGCTGAGCGAACTAACTCCGGCTTAAGCAATAATATCCGGCAGCAGGTTGGTGTTGATCTCGGCGATCTCGTCCTTCAGCTGAAGCTTGCGCTTTTTCAGCCGCGACAGCGCCAACTGGTCGCCGCTGCCATTCAGCGCCAGCGCGTCGATGGCGGCGTCAAGGTCGCGATGCTCCTGCATCAACTGCGCCAGCTTGGCGCGGGCAATGACTTCATCCGGTGCGGTCAGGCCCATCAGCGCGCGCCCTTCGGCTTGCGCTTGCTCTTGGCGATGTTCTCGCCCCACCGCTTCACATCGGGCCAATCATAGCCGAACAGGTCCAGCGAGCGGCCCACGGTCTGGTCAACAATGTCTTCGAGCGTGCGCGGCGCGGCATAGAAGGCGGGCACCGGCGGCAGGATCACTGCGCCCATCTCGGCCAGCGCGGTCATGTTGCGCAGGTGGCCCAGATGCAGCGGCGTCTCGCGCACCATCAATACCAGAGTGCGGCGTTCCTTCAGGCAGACATCGGCGGCGCGAGTCAAAAGCGTGGTGGTGACGCCGGTGGCGATCTCGCTCATCGCCTTGACCGAGCAGGGCGCCACGATCATCCCCATGGTCTTGAAGCCGCCGCTGGAAATTGGTGCGGCAATGTCGTCGACGCCGTAAGTGTAGTCGGCCTTGGCGGCGACAGCCTTGGGCTTCAGCGATGTTTCATAGCCGATGGTCATTTCGGCGGGGCCGGTCATCACCAGATGCGATTCTATCCCCAGCTCGCGGCAGGCTTCCAGCAGGCGGATGCCAAAGGCCGCGCCCGACGCGCCCGACATGCCGATAACCAGCCGTTTTGTCGGCGTTTTTTTGTCCGGGGAGCCTGCCATGGGCCTTGGTTAGCATCCTGCGCGGCGGTTGCGAAGCGGAAGTTCCGGCGCCCAGCGGTAACCGAAATTGAGGGTGACAGGGGCCAGGTCCGGTGCTTTACTTTTCGGGCCTGGAACGGCGCGATCGCATCTCCCCATGCGGACCCGCCGGAACGAACCGAAGAGGTGAACGCATGGCGTTACAGGGACAAATCGACCACCTGTCCAACCAGCACAAGAAAATCGACGACATCATCTCCGCCGAGAGGGCCAATCCCGACTGGGATGAGATGCGGGTGGTGGCGCTGAAAAAGCAGAAACTCCGCATCAAGGACGAACTGGAACGCCTGCGTAAGAACGTTCACTAGTTAAGTTACAGGCTCGACCGTCTTCGCCTTGCGCGCCATGGCCGCGGCGAAGATCGCCAGCGCACCCAGTTCGCAGATCGCGGCCGCCAGGAATGGCGCACCGGGGAAATAGACCGGCGCCTGCGCCGCCGTGAAGGTGGCGAACAGGCCGGTCATGATCAGCGGCGCCGCGATGGCGGTCACGCTGCCGAGGCTGGCGATGGCGCCCTGCAATTCACCCTGTTCGTTGTTCGGCACCATATGCGAAACAATGGCGTTGAACGCCGCGCCCGCCACGCCGCTGAAGCAGAAGACCACCATCACCGCATAAAGCACTGCCGGGTTGGGCGCGATGGCGTAGCCGGCATAGCCCAGCGCGCCGGCCAACAGGCCCAGCACCACGCATTTGGTCTCTCCCAGCCACGGCGTCAGGAAGCGCGGCAGCACGGCATAGGAAATGGTGGACAGCACACCCACCGCCACCAGCGACAATCCCACATCGCCCGTGGTCCAGCCGAATTTCAGCATGGTGTAATAGGTCCAGGTCGCGGGCAGGGAATCATGCGCCAGCCGCATCAGCGCAAAGGCGCCGAACATCGAGATCAGCGCCGGATAGCGCTTCAGCGCCTTCAGCGCGCCTAGTGGGTTGGCGCGCCGCCAGTCAAAGGCGCGGCGACGCTCAAGCGGCAGCGATTCCGTCAGCACGAAATAGCCGAACAGCGCATTGGCCGCCGCCAGCCCGCCCGCGACGAAGAACGGCACGCGCAGGCCGAAATATTCACCCAACAAACCGCCCAGGGCCGGGCCCAGGATGAAGCCCAGCCCGAAGGCCGCGCCGACAATGCCGAAATTGGCGGCGCGCTTTTCCGGCGGCGAGACGTCGGCAATGTAAGCATTGGCGGTGGTGTAGGCCGCGCCCGCCATGCCCGAAAGGGTGCGGCCGATGAAAAGCCAGACGATGTTGGGCGAAAGCCCGGTCAGGACATAGTCGAAGGCCAGCATCACCAGCGACAGGATCAGCACCGGGCGGCGGCCGAAGCGATCCGACAGATTGCCGATCACCGGCGCGCAGAGGAACTGCATCAGGGCATAGACGAAGAACAGCCAGCCGCCCCAGATCGCCGCGCCGCTGAGGTCGGTGTGCGTCAGTTCCGCGATCAGCCCCGGCGCCACGGGAATGATCAGCCCCAGGCCGATCGTGTCGATCAGCATGGTGAGGAAGATGAAGGTGAGCGCGTTGCGGCTGGTCAAACCGGCTTGTCCAATTTCTGGGCCTTTTCGCGCAGCGCGAATTTCTGGATCTTGCCAGTGCTGGTCTTGGGCAGTTCGGTGAAGACGATGGTGCGCGGCACCTTGTAGCGCGCCAGGGTGGCGCGGCAATGCGCGATCATCTCCTCGGCGGTGGCGCTGGCGCCCGGGCGCAGCTCGATGAAGGCGCACGGCGTCTCGCCCCATTTCGCGTCGGGCCTGGCGACCACGGCGGAGAACAGCACGGCGGGATGTTTGGCGAGCGCGTTCTCCACTTCGATGGACGAGATGTTCTCGCCGCCGGAAATGATGATGTCCTTGGAGCGGTCCTTGAGCTGGATATAGCCATCCGGATGCATCACGCCCAGGTCGCCGGAATGGAACCAGCCGCCCTTGAACGCGGCTTTCGTCGCCTTCTCGTTTTTCAGATAGCCCTTCATCACGATGTTGCCGCGGAACATGACTTCGCCCAGCGTTTCGCCATCGGCGGGCACGGGTTTCATGGTCTTTGGATTGAGCACCGCCAGGCCTTCCAGCGGGTGATAGCGCACGCCCTGGCGCGCCTTCAGCGCCGCGCGCTTGCCCGCATCCAGCTTGTCCCAGGCGGTGTGCCATTCATTGACCACAGCGGGGCCATAGACCTCTGTCAGGCCATAGACATGCACCACGTCGAAGCCTTGCGCCGCCATGGCGGCCAGCGTCGCTTCCGGCGGCGGCGCGGCGGCGGTGAGGAAAGTGATCTTCTGCGCGAAGCCTTTCTTCTCCGCCGCACCGGCGCCCAGGATAGTCTGCATCACGATGGGCGCGCCGCACAGATGCGTCACCCCATGTTCGGCCAATGCCGCATAGATGTCGCCCGCCCGCACCCAGCGCAGGCAGACATGGGTGCCGGCCTGCACCGATAGGCTCCAGGGGAAGCACCAGCCATTGCAGTGGAACATGGGCAGCGTCCACAGCAGCACAGGATGGCGGCCCATATTGCCCGCCAGCACGTTGCCATAGCCCATCAGGTGCGCGCCGCGATGGTGATAGACGACGCCTTTGGGATCGCCGGTGGTGCCGGAGGTGTAGTTCAGCGTGATGGCGTCCCACTCATCGGCGGGCAGCTTCCAGGCGAAGTACGGATCGCCGCCTTTCAGGACGCGCTCATAGTCTTCGCCCAATTTCGCGCCGGTCTGCGGGAATTCGCGATCGTCATAATCGATGATGAGAATTTTCTTCTTCAGCAGCGCCAGCGCCGCCTTGACCGTGGGCGCGAACTCGCGGTCGGTGATGAGAACCTTGGCGCCGCCATGCTGGAGCATGAAGGCAATCGCCGCCGCATCCAGCCTGGTGTTGAGCGCGTTCAGCACAGCGCCTGTCATGGGCACGCCATGATGCGCTTCCAGCATGGGGGGCGTGTTGGCCAGCATCGCCGCCACGGTGTCGCCCTTCTTCACGCCGCGAGCCTTTAGCGCCGAGGCCAGCCTTCGGCTGCGGGCATAGAATTCGCGATAGCTGATGCGCTGGTGGCCATGGATGATGGCGGTGTGATTCGGGAAGACCTGGGCGGCGCGTTCCAGCGCCGTCAGGGGGGTCAGCGGCTGGTAATTGGCAGGCACACGCCCCAGGCCGGCCTCGAAAGGCCTTTCACCGCGCCGGGAAGACATTTTTTTTGATTTTTTCCGTGGCGGCATGGCCGCTTCACGCTAAAGAAAGCCGCAATCGGCGGCAAGGTTGACGGTCACGGGCCCGATGCTAGAAGGCCCGTTCCCAGGAGCAATAATGTCCATTATCGACCAACCCCAGGCCGAGGGCCCCAAGCGTCCCGGCTTCATCCGGCGGATTTACGATTGGATGATGCGCAACGCCAAAGGGCCGCGCGCCTGGTGGACGCTGGGCATCCTGACTTTCGCCGAAGCCTCGGTCTTTCCCATTCCCACCGACATCATGCTGATCCCGATGGCGATCGCCGACCGCAAGCGCGCCTGGTTGCTGGGGGCCATGTGCACGGCCTGCTCGGTGGCGGGCGGCGCCCTGGGCTATTTCATCGGCGCGGTGCTGTTCGATTCGCTGGGCTCGTGGTTGGTCGCGCTCTATCAGATGGGCGACGACCTGGTGCAGTTCCAGCAATGGTACGACCAGTACGGCGCCTGGGTGATCATAGGAAAGGGCTTCACGCCCATTCCCTACAAGCTGGTCACCATCGCCTCGGGCTTCGCCAACTATGATTTCTGGACCTTCATGCTGCTGTCGCTGATCACCCGCGGTGGCCGCTTCATGATGCTGGCGGGACTGATCGTGTGGAAGGGCGAAGTGGCGCGCGACTTCATCGAGAAGCGCCTGGAAGTGACGCTGATCGCGTTCCTGATCTTCATCGGGGCGGGCGCCTTCGCCGCCAAATACCTGTTCTGACCGCAAACGAAAACGGCCGGGCTGTTAGGCCCGGCCGTTGTCATGTGTCAGCAGGTTTGCCTTAGTTCTGTTCCAGCTCAGCTGCGTCCGCATCGGCGTCCACCGCCGGCGCGGCCGTGGTTTCCGCCACGCTCTTCAGCGTCGCGCCCTTGCGGACGCTGCGCTTCTGCGCCCGTTCCACCTTGGCGGCGGCGCGGCTAACCGCGAGGTCCAGCTCAAGCTGTGATGTCAGGCCCAGCGTCACAGGGTCCACCGCCTTGATGTTGGAGGCGTTCCAGTGCGAACGCTCGCGGATCTTCTGGATGGTGGCCTTGGTGGTGCCGATCAGCTTGATGATGTCGGCATCCGCCATTTCCGGATGGTTCTTGATGATCCAGTAAACCGCATCGGGCTTGTCCTGGCGCTTGGACACCGGCGTGTAGCGCGGGGCGCGCTTCTGGCGAACGGACGGCATCTTGTGCTTGGGCGCGGCCATCTTCAGGCGCTTGGCCGGGCTCTGCTCCGCCTCAGCGATCTGCTCGCGCGTCAGTTGGCCGGTGGCGACCGGGTCCTGGCCCTTGATGCCCTTGGCCACGTCCTCGTCGGCGATGCCCTTCACTTCCAGCGGATGCAGGCCGCAGAAATCGGCGATCTGCTCGAAGGACAGACCGGTATTGTCCACCAGCCAGACGGCGGTGGCCTTGGGCATCAGGGGCTTGTTTTCGACGGCCATGATAATTCTCTCCCGTTGAGCGGGGGCACTTTCCGGGCCCGCCGCCCCTCGTCAGGTCGATCCTTTCGAGGAAGGCGGCTGTTTTAGCGGGCCGGGGCAGGGGACGCAAAGCATTTCCGCAAGCATATGGATTTCCTCAGGAATCAGCCTTCTTGCGGCGGCGCGGGCCCGGCTTCAGACTGGAACGGCAACCCAGGGCCCCTGCCATGGCGACCGACCCGGAAGACCTCCAGCCCCGAAAAAAATTGCCCGACAACGTGCTGGGCGAGGATATCGCGGCCCTGTCCGCGCATGAGCTGGAGCTGCGCATCGCGCGGCTGGAAGACGAGATCGCGCGCTGCAAGGCGGCGGTGCAGGCCCGCCACGCCACTAAGTCGGCAGCGGAGAATTTCTTTAAGCGCTAGGAGCGCGGCCAGGGAAAGTGGCCTTTCCGGTTTCCCGTCCGGCCGCGCGACAACAATGAGAGCTTTCTGCCATCATTGTTAATACGCACAACAACTCTGTTGCGCAGCGGTTACCCGGGCGGATTTCGCGCATTGAAGCGCCGCCTTTACCAAGCAAAATGCTTTTCGGCCCGTTCGGGCGCTGCTAGCGTGCCGCCATAAGTCGAGGGGAGTGACATGCAGCAGGATAGCGATGCGCTGAACGGTCTGACGGCGCAGGATTTCGTCGCCTCGGCGCTGTTCGACCGCACCTTCGACGAAGGCATGGCGCTGGTGGAAGAGACCGCCCGCTATCTCGATGGCCGTGGCCGCGAGGAAGCGCGCGCCCTGCCGCGCAAGGCTTCGATGCTCTATGCCGGCGAAAGCATGCGCGTCACCACCCGCCTGATGCAGGCGGCAAGCTGGCTCCTGGTACAGCGCGCGGTGCGCGACGGCGACATGGAAGCGGAACAGGCCCTGGGCGAGCGTTATCGCCTGGGATCCAAGGAAATCTGCCTGGGCGCCTGCGCCGAAAGCGCCGACATGCTGCCGGTGGCGCTGCGCGACCTGCTGGGCCGCAGCGACAGCCTCTATCGCCGCATCGCGCGGCTGGACGATGTGCTGTTCGGAGAAGGCATGCAGGTTGCCGCTGGTGCGCGCGATCACCAGAATCGCCTTGCCCAGGCCTTCGGCGGCGAGTGATTTTCCAAAGGAAGAAATGAAAAAGGCCGGATCGCAAGATCCGGCCTTTTGAATTTGTGCTGCAATGTTCGCTTAGGAACCGACGAAGCCCGCGAACTTCTTGTTGAAGCGCGTCAGGCGGCCGCCACGGTCCATCAGCTGCTGCTGACCGCCGGTCCAGGCCGGATGGGTGGAGGGGTCGATGTCCAGCGTGACCTTCTGGCCGGCGGCGCCGTAGGTGGTGCGCGTCTTGTAGGTGGTGCCGTCGTTCAGCTGAACGTCGACGAAGTGATAGTCGGGGTGGATGCCCTTTTTCATGACGCGATACCTTTCCGTGCGCGGGGTCCATTTCCGACGGATCCCGAGAGGCCGGGCTTATACGGGACGGGCCCGGGACGGGCAAGCCCGGTTTCTTCCGGGCCGGGCACCCTATATACAGCCTGGCCGCCTTACAGATTGACCCCATTTGGCCCGCCAAGAGAGCGATTTTTCCAAGGAACCCGCGCGGATAGCGGCGGGCCGGCCCAAGAGCCGCTCGCTGGCCCCCCTGCGCGGCGCCTTGCCGTTCCTGCGCCCCTACCGGGGCCGCATCCTGGTGGCGACGCTGGCCCTGGTTGTGGCGGCCACGGCCACCCTGGCGCTGCCCCAGTTCGCCCGGGGCCTGATCGATTCCCGTGGCCTGACCTCCGAGGAAGCGCACGCCCTGGCCGACTTCTATTGGGGCTTTGTCGCCGCCGCGGGTGTGCTGGGACTGGCCTCGGCCATCCGCTTCTATGCCGTCACCTGGCTGGGCGAACGGGTGGTGGCCGATATCCGCAAGGCGGTATTCGACAATGTGCTGGGCCTGTCGCCGCAATTCTTCGAAGTGACGCGCACCGGCGAGGTGCTGTCGCGGCTGACCGCCGACACCACGCTGATTCAGACCGTGGTGGGCTCGTCCGTATCGGTGGCGGTGCGCAATCTGGTGACGCTGACCGGCGGGCTGATCATGATGTTCGTCACCAGCCCCAAGCTGGCGCTGCTGGTGGTTGGCGCGGTGGTGGTGGTGCTGCTGCCCATGATCCTGTTCGGCCGCTGGGTGCGCAAGCTCAGCCGCCAGAGCCAGGATTCCATCGCCGACACCTCCGCGCGCGGCACCGAGACACTGGGCGCGGTTTCCACCGTGCAGGCCTTCACCCAGGAAGCGCATGAGCGGCGCGAATTCGGCGCGGCGGTGGAACGCGCCTTCGGCTTCGCCCGCGACCGCACCCGCGCCCGCTCCATCCTGACGGCGGTGGCGATCTTCACCGCCTTCTCCAGCCTGGCCACGGTGGGCCTGGTGGGACTGCATGACGTGATCGCGGGCCGCCTCACTGGCGGCGCGGTGGTGGCCTTCATCATCTATGGCTTCCTCACCGGCGGCGGCGTCGGCGCCTTGTCGGAAGTGTGGGGCGATTTGCAGCGCGCCGCGGGCGCCTCCGAACGCCTGATGGAATTGCTGCACGAAGTCCCCGCCATTCGCGCGCCCTCGCATCCCCAGACGCTTGCCACCCGCCCGTCGGGCGCGGTGGCGTTCGAGAATGTCGAATTCCGCTATCCCACACGGCCCGATGCCGCGGCGCTGAACGGCTTTTCGCTTCATGTCGCGGCGGGCGAGGCGGTGGCGTTGGTCGGTCCGTCGGGCGCGGGCAAGTCCACCGTCTTCCAGCTGATGCTGCGCTTCTATGCCCAGCAGGCGGGCACTATCCGCTTCGACGGCATCGATATCACGCAGCTCGATCCGGTGGAATTGCGCAGGCACATCGCCGTGGTGTCGCAGGACCCGGTGATCTTCTCCGGCTCCATCGCCGCCAACATCGCCTATGGCCGCGAGGATGCAACGCCGGATCAAATCCGCCGCGCTGCCGAAGCCGCCGCTGCCGCCGAATTCATCGACAAGCTGCCGCAAGGCTATGAAACGCTCTTGGGCGAGCGCGGCATCACGCTGTCCGGCGGCCAGCGCCAGCGCATCGCCATCGCCCGCGCCATCCTGCGCGATGCGCCGCTGCTGCTGCTGGACGAAGCCACCAGCGCGCTGGACGCCGAGAATGAACGGCTGGTGCAGACGGCACTGGCCAATCTGATGGTGAGCCGCACGACACTCGTCATCGCCCACCGCCTCGCCACCATCCAGCGCCTGAAGCGTATCGTGGTGCTGGAGGAAGGCCGCATCGTCGCCGAAGGCAGCCATGCCGAACTGGTGGAGCGCGGCGGGCTTTATGCACGCCTGGCGCGCCTGCAATTCAACGAGGTCTCCTTATGAAACGGCCCGACCGCTTCACCCGCATCGTCATCCTGATCTGGGTTGTGGCGGGCGTCATCGTGCTCACCACGGGCTTTCGCGCCCTGCTGGCGATGGGTCTGTTCAGCTTCGGCGGCGGCGAAGTGGCGCCGGGCATCTGCCGTCCCATCCCGCTGACCGCACCGGGCGATCTCGCCTATGAAGGCAAGAACCGGACGCTCTTCATCGCCAGCAATCCGGCCGGCGGCCAAGGCGCCATCCATGCGCTGGCGCATGGCGAGATGAAGCCGGTGAAGCTGGCGGGCACACCGGCCGACTTCCATCCCGGCGCCATCAGCATCGGCTATGACATGGGCGGTGAGCCGGTGTTGACGGTGGTCGATCACAAGGCCAGCGGCGCGGTGGCGGTGGGGCTGTACGGCATCAGCTATGACGGCGGCGCCACCAAGCTCATCTACCAGTCCACCATCCAGGGCGGGCTGGCCAAGCGCGGGCAGGGCATCGCCGCCCTGGGCAATGGCCGCTTCTATCTCGCCTCCAATCCCGTCGCCAGCGACCTGATGGCCTGGGGCGACCGCTGGTTCCTGCTGGGCCGGGCGCACCTGCTATTCTTCAACGGCATGGCGTTCCGTGACGCGGTGGCGGGCATTTCCGATCCCGCCGGCGTCGCCGCCTCCGCCAATGGGCAATATATCTATTTCCTGTCGCGCAACGAGCGCCGGGTGCTGGCCTTCAGCCGCGAGCAATTCACCGGCACGCTGACGGAACTGGACACGCTGTCGCTGCCGATGCGCCCCGAACGGATCAGCATGGACGCCAACAAGACGCTGTGGGTGGCGGGCCCGACCCGGATCCCGGCGCTGGGCGGTTCTTCGCGGGTGGTGCGGATATTCCTGGGCGCGGACGGCAAGCCGCAAAGCCAGGAGACGGTCTATGCCGGTGATGGCATTTCCCGCGCCACTGCGGCGGTGCGGGCGGAAAACCGGCTCTTCATCGGCTCGGCCACCGACGACAAGCTGCTGGCCTGCGAAATTAAATAATCTCGAGCGCCGCAGTGGGCGTTAGCGTTAGCGTAGACCGCCGCGGCGCGACCATCAGTATCCACCAGCTTCCTTCCCCCTTCGATGCGAAGCATCACGAAGGGGGAGGGTGTCGCAAGGAGGTGTCGGCGACGCCGACCCGACTTGTGACGGGAGGGGGTTCAACAAATAAAAAAGGCGCGAGCTAAGCCCGCGCCTTTTGAACGCCCCTGTTAAAACGAAGTGTTAAGCGACCTGCTGCGTGGCGTCTTCGATGACATTGCCGTTCGGATCGCGCAGCACATAGCCACGGCCCCAGACGGTCTCGATATAGTTGGCGCCATCGGTGGCGGCGGCCAGCTTCTTGCGCAGCTTGCAGATGAAGACGTCGATGATCTTGAGTTCGGGCTCGTCCATGCCGCCATAGAGATGGTTCAGGAACATCTCCTTGGTCAGGGTGGTGCCCTTCCTCAGCGAAAGCAGCTCCAGCATCTGATATTCCTTGCCGGTCAGGTGGACGCGGCTGCCATCGACTTCGACCGTCTTGGCGTCGAGGTTGACGGTGAGCTTGCCGGTGGTGATGACCGACTGGCTGTGGCCCTTGGAACGGCGGACCACGGCCTGGATGCGGGCGACCAGCTCATCCTTGTGGAAGGGCTTGGTCATATAGTCGTCGGCGCCGAAGCCCAGGGCCTTCACCTTTGCTTCCACGATGGCGTTGCCGGACAGAATCATCACGGGCGTCTGCACCTTGGCGGTGCGCAGGGCCTTGAGAACCTCGAAACCGCTCATATCGGGCAGCTGCAGGTCCAGCACCACGATATCGTAATCATAGAGCTTGCCGAGGTCGATGCCTTCCTCGCCGAGATCGGTGGTGTAGACGTTCAGTCCCTCGCTCCGCAGCATCAGCTCGATGCTTCGCGCCATGGCGCTGTCGTCTTCAATCAGCAATACGCGCATGTCAGGTCCCCCTGGGTAAGGCGTCGGATCGGCCGCCGACACGGTTAACCGGTTTCCAGACCGTAAGCGCAAATGGTTAACAGCAGCTTTAACACCTGCGGAAACCTTCAGCCCCCGCTCATGCCCCTTACCGGGGCCTTTCCCGGGGGTGGGCCGGTCCAAGAGGCCGCTAAGACCCTTGATTCGATTTGTTAAGTTTACCGGCATTTAAAGTCTTGGCCGCAATATGCGGGTAACGGGGCGCGCAGAAAGCGGCCTCCCTGAGGATTTTTATGCGCGCCCTGCTCAAAGACATCGAAACCGTCCCCCCTTTGACCCGCTTTGGCCGGGTCGCCCGCATCGAGGGGCTGGGAGTGGAAGTCAGCGGCGCCCTGGGGGCGGTCCGGCTGGGCGGCCAGGTCCATCTAAGTGTCGGACATAACAAGACAATTTCTGGTGAAGTGATCGGTTTCCGCGATGTGATCGGCCCCCACTGGGTGGTCCGTTTTGATTGTTAGTGCATTCCAGCCTCCAGCGCTATGGCCGGCCGTAGGTGGAGCGTAGCGGAACCGGAGGGCGGCCATAGCGGCGACGC
>JBIIWB010000019.1:0-35710 GCA_044339125.1 Rhizomicrobium sp.
CTGCTCACGCAAAATCCCAATGATCTGCTCTTCCTTGAACCGTGATTGCCTCATCGTCCGTCTCCTTCAAGGTGACAGACTCTACTCAAATCTGGACGAAAATCAGGGGCTCAGGTCATGTCATTTCATGTTGGAGGTTTATTTTTGACCACAACTACAGCCCCTTAAGACACATCCCAGATCTGGGAACGCGGCACATGGTTTTTCAGTTACTGGCTTGGATGTGGGCAACTGTGTTTGGCATTTCGATAGGCAGTTACTTGGTTTTTGGGGTGACACTCCTAGCCCACGCCCTCTTTATTGCTGCGGCCGCTATCACAGTTGCGACGTATTCTACTGCGGCAGTTCGGCCGACCGCCTTCGTGCGTACATTTGGTCGTTAGCCGAACGGTGAGCATTACTAATCTGCGTAATCTCGCAGCCCAATTGTTGAACCGAGATACGATAGCCGGAGAAAACAGAGAGCCTGCTTGGTGACCTAACGGCGCTACCCCCCTTGCTGCGCGTCGGGGAGGCAATCGGACTGCGGGAATCCTATGGTGACAGGCGATCGTCTTAATCAGTCAGCAGTCTCGCAGGATTAGTCGTCAGTTTTCTTGTCTGATGGCGGTCAGTCAGGTGGAGTTAGTCGTCGTCACTAGGACCTGAAGGGCATTGCCGTTCTGGTTGAGAGGAGTGCGATCCATAACCCTGTCGTCCCGCATGATGTGGGCCACGTTCCAGACGTCGATCTCGACCGATGGCCCCGCTTGTGCATGGCCGGTCAGGTCCAGTGAGCACTTGTTACAGTAAGCAATCGGGCAATTAGGCTCCATGGAATCGCTCAGCACGGCAGCTAGCGACATTGCGTCAATCAGGCTTTTCAAAGCGGGCGATATCACTCGGGACTTGCCGGGAGATTGGACTTCCCTTTTGGACATATTGGCGATTTTAGTGAGCGCCCCCACAATTCACACGCATTAGGGCTTACCTCGCTCCATTTCATTAAAATCTTGCAGCTCGGGTTGATCGCTATGAATTACATGTCTCCAGACGCCAGTATATTCGACGACAGTAAAAAGCCTTTTGTTCCAGACGATATTCAAGAGGCTGTTCGCAAAATCATCCGGTGGGCGGGGGATGACCCTGATCGCGAGGGCCTTGTAGAAACCCCCGTCCGATTTGCGAGGGCCTGGAAAGAGTACTGTCAGGGCTATGAAGAGGATCCGATCGCGCATCTGTCCCGGACGTTCGAAGAAGTCGGGGGTTATGACGAAATTGTTGTCCTGAAAAACATTCCCTTTCATTCGCATTGCGAGCACCACATGGCGCCAATCGAAGGAATGGCCTGCATCGCCTATCTCCCTGACCAAAAAGTCGTTGGCATTTCCAAACTCGCACGCGTGCTGCACGCGTTTGCCCGCAGGCTGCAGGTTCAGGAGCGGCTAACCGCCGAAATAGCCCAGTGCATTTGGGATAATTTAAAGCCACGTGGAGTGGCCGTCGTCATTGAAGCAAAACACGGGTGCATGACAGGCCGCGGTGTCCGGACCCCCGAAGTGGCGATGGTAACCAGCCGCGTTCTGGGTTGCTTCCTCGAAGATTCTGCCAGCCGCAAAGAGGTATTCTCGCTGATGGGCCGCTGACACTTATGCGCGTTGCAATCATTGGAGCGGGCTTGGCGGGCCTGGCTTTTGCTCAACACATTCGGTCGGAGGGCGTTGACCCGGTCTTGTTTGACAAGGGGAAAGGACCATCTGGCAGAATGGCGACCCGCACCGTCAAAACGGCTCTAGGTGACGTCAGGTTTGACATTGGCGCGCAGTATTTCACCGCTCAAACACCGCGGTTCTCAAATCAAGTGGCCCAGTGGGTAGAAGACGGAGTGGTGACATCCTGGCCGGAAGCTGGCCCGCATGCTTGGGTTGGATCGCCCTCCATGTCCTCCCCTCTGGGCGCGATGGCAGCTGCTCAGAATGTCAATTGGAACAGCTTTGTGGGCGGTATCAGCCGTAAGAATGATGGCTGGAGATTGCATCTGGATCAGACTGAAGAAGGGCCGTTTGATGTCGTCGTGATTGCGTTGCCAGCAGAGCAAGCAACCCCGTTGCTGGCTCTGAATGAATCCATGTTCATGCTTCAGAGTGCGTCATCCGTTAGCACGCCATGCTGGTGCGGCATGTTTGCATTCGCCGAACCCCTGAATTCAAGAAGTTCAATATTTCGCGAAACGGGCGCTGTGTCGTGGGCGTGTCGCAACACGGCAAAACCGGGGCGACATGGGCCTGAAGCTTGGGTCGTGCAGGCCGATCCCCTATGGTCGCGAACGAACCTGGAAGTTGAGCCGGAAATCGTAGCGAAAATTCTTTTGTCAAAACTGCTGGCTATGACAGAAACGCCACTGGCGGCACCCTTGGTCTCTCAGGCGCACCGCTGGCGATTCTCCAAGTCACTGGGCCTCGGCCTGGGCGAGCTTTGGAATTCCACGATCGGTTTGGGCGTTTGTGGCGACTGGCTCCTCGCCCCAAGAGTCGAAGGGGCATGGCTCTCGGGTTTCGGTTTGGCACAAAGAATCCTCCAAGAGCCTGTGCTCAACAAGTGGCGCTCACCCCAGGCAACCGCGGATCACAATTTCCCTGTTTAAGCGTCCACTGAGGGTTCTGCATATGATGCCGCCTGACCAATTCGTGGCCAGTTCGTCCCAGTTGTCGCTTACCGTTTGGTATGACGGCGATTGCCCCATATGCAATCGAGAAATCGGTTGGTTAAAGCGCCAGTCCGATGATCGATGCAAAGTTCATCTAGTCACATCTCCATCCCCAGATGGTTAGCGACGGTGAATATGTCCTTGTCGCCCCGGCCGCAGAGATTCATCAACACGATACCGCCCTTGCCCACCTCATGCGCGATCTCGCCGATCCGAGCCAACGCGTGGGCGGGCTCTAGCGCCGGGATGATGCCTTCGAGTTTGCAGCAGAGCTGGAAGGCGTCCAGCGCCTCTTCGTCGGTCGAGGAGACGTACTGCGCCCGGCCCACGTCATGCAGCCAGGCGTGCTCGGGTCCGATGCCCGGATAATCGAGCCCGGCCGATATGGAGTGGGCGTCTATGATCTGGCCGTCGTCGTCCTGCAGCAGGTAAGTCTTGTTGCCGTGGAGCACGCCTGGGCGTCCGCCGGACAGCGAGGCGGCGTGCTTGTCGGTCGCCAGGCCATGACCCGCCGCTTCGACCCCGATGAGCCGGACGCCCTCGTCGGCCAGGAAGGGGTAGAACAAGCCGATGGCGTTGGAGCCACCGCCGATGCAGGCCACCACGGCGTCCGGCAGTCGGCCTTCCGCCTCCAGGACCTGCGCCCGCGCCTCCGTCCCGATCACGCTCTGAAAGTCGCGGACCATGGCCGGATAGGGATGAGGGCCGGCCGCGGTTCCGATGATGTAGTAGGTGTCCTGGACGTTTGTGACCCAGTCGCGCAGCGCCTCGTTCATGGCGTCCTTGAGCGTGCCGGTCCCCGATGTCACCGGCCGGATTTCGGCGCCGAGCAGGTTCATGCGGAAGACGTTGGGCTTTTGCCGCTCCACGTCGAGCGAGCCCATGTAGACGACGCAGGGGTAGCCGAAGCGGGCGCAGACGGTTGCTGAAGCCACCCCGTGCTGGCCCGCGCCGGTCTCGGCGATGATCCGGGTCTTGCCCATACGCCTGGCCAGCAGGATCTGGCCCATGCAGTTGTTGATCTTGTGCGCGCCAGTGTGGTTGAGCTCGTCGCGCTTGAAGTAGACCTTCGCCCCCCCGAAGTGCTGGGTCAGACGCTCAGCGTAATAGAGCGGGCTGGGGCGGCCCACATAGTGCTTCAGAAACCCGTCGAGCTCGGCCTTGAAGGCCGGGTCGGCCTTGGCCGCGCAGTAGGCGGCGTCCAATTCGTGGACCAGCGGCATCAGGGTCTCGGGCACGTAGCGGCCGCCAAAATCGCCGAAGCGGCCGTCCGCATCCGGATAGGCCGCGTAGTCGTTAGGTCTTAGGGGCACGTTCACTAGAAACTCCTCAGTGCTCGGGGGCCGTGGCCTGCCGGATATTTTGTACCAGTGTGAGTGAGACTACTGAATAGCTGGCGTTCCATCCAGATGCGGTGGCACGGGCATAAAAGCCTGCGGCGCTGGCGGTCGGCATCCCAGCGATGAATGGGGTCTGACGGTGTGGTACCCTACGAAAGGGTATCGGTTCCGATGATCCGCTGTCCCGCCAAAAGACAACCAATTTGCCCCGTACCACTTAGTGGGGACCAGTCAACTGATCCAGCGGGTCGTTTCTTGCGTAAAATGAGATGTACCGTGCTCAGAGTAAAAATTCCGATCGCCATGTCGCATAACGGCTTAGTCGCCGTTGGCGCCTTTTAACCAAGGAAAACGTAGAATGTCAGCGACGTTTGAGAAACTGATGAATGGAGCTGATGGTGGGTTGGCCCTGCTCCAGGTTTTGGCAGAGAACAGTTTCGACTCTGTGCTGATCACGGATGCATCGGCGGAAGGCAAGATTATCTACGCCAACAATTCGTTCAAAAAACTAACTGGTCACGACCCATCTGAAATCATCGGCAAGACGCCGCGCATTCTTCAAGGACCGGGAACAGATTTCAAGGTTATTGCTAGGCTTTCCGACGCGCTGAAATCGGGCGGAAAGTTTGAAGGCAAGGCGATCAACTACAAGAAAGACGGCACACCCTTCATCATGTACTGGCGTGTGCTGCCGATCAGAGTTGGCAAGAAAATAACCGCCTGGGTTGCCATCCAGCGCGAGGGGGCGGTCATCTGAGTGGAGCGTTCGGAAAGAACACGGTTTGCATTGTCGCTACACTATAAACTTCCAAACGAGACCAGAAGCAGGGTTGGAGGGCGTTATCTGGTGTCCAACCATGCGACGACAGCAGGTTGCCAGTAAGAGCGAGCCCATCGATCGCCGCAATCGATATATTCGTAAAACTCCGGTGCTGACCAACTAATGATTGGACGTTTGGAAGATCAGCTTGAAGTCACAGCTTCCGAAATCGACGGTATATTTTGATGGCTCCTGTCCCCTGTGTCGGGCAGAGATCGGATACTATCAACGTAAGGATCAAGACCGCGCTTTTTGTTTCGTCGATATTTCTGAAACCGGCGCCGTACCCCCAGAAGGAATTACCCGAGAGCGCGCAATGAAGCGCTTCCATGTTCTCGCAAGCGATGGGTGCGTTCTTTCCGGCGCGGCCGCATTCGTCGAGGTTTGGACCCGTTTGCCCAGATGGAGCTGGGCAGCGCGCGCCGCGTCTCTGCCGGGAGCCCTGATTGCCTTGGAGTGGGGCTACAGGATTTTTCTTACGGTTCGCCCGTTCATTTCCCATTTCTTTGGGCTGGCTCTGGGGCTTCGGGCGGCCATCCACGGAGCCAAGCGTTGGTAACAGGGCAATTTGAACCGGAAAACGAAACGGCTGACAGGGTTCACCTTGGGACGTTTCCCCAGGCCGGCGTGGCGGTCGTTTTCGGCGCTGGTGGCGGTATTGGGGGGGCATTGGTCGAAGCCATCCAGGCCGCGAGAAAATTCAAGCATGTCGTCTCATTCAGTCGCAGAACTTCACCAGCGATCGACCTTCTGGACGAAGGCAGTCTTGAACGTGCCGCGGCGTTCGCCGCCGATCTAGGTGAGCTTCGTCTGGTGATCGATGCGACGGGATTTCTTCATGATGATCGCCAGGGACCCGAGAAGAGCTGGCGGCAACTCGATGCGGCCAATATCGCGCGAGCCTTTGCGCTGAATGCGGTCGGGCCCGCGCTGATCATGAAGCACGTGCTGCCGCGGTTGCCGAGGTCGGGCAAATCTGTCTTCGCGACACTGTCTGCCCGAGTGGGGAGCATCGGCGATAATCGGCTGGGTGGTTGGTATTCTTATCGAGCGTCCAAAGCGGCTCTCAATCAGCTCGTGCGAACCGCGGCCGTTGAATTGGGCCGCCGATCGCCAAATGCTATTTGCGTAGCCCTACATCCGGGCACAGTCGCCACAGCGCTGTCTGCTCCCTTCGCAGCGACCGGTTTGGAGGTGCATCCTCCCACGGCGGCGGCCCGACATCTGCTCGCCGTTGTCGATCAACTCACGGCGGAAGCTAACGGGGGGTTCTTCGACTGGCGCGGCCAGCCTGTGCCTTGGTGATCGCATGGGTCGAATACCTAGTCAGGATGAACTGCCGATCCCCTCTATTTATGGAGATAGAGCGATGATGAACGGTGGATGGGGCTGGGGAATGGGTGGACTTGGAAGGGGCGGCATCCTGACCATTCTGGTCGTCGTGGGAATCGCTATCGTGTTATTTCGTCGCTCAAATTCGTGACCCGCAATTCAGCACACAGTCGTCGCCCAGCCGATGGCAGCGTTTAGGCACCGGCGAATGACCGCTTTTGGCGCAAAGCGGACATTGGCGCGGCTACCGGATATGCAAGACTGAAAAAACCAAAGGGAGCCCGCTCCAACGTTGGGGAAGAAATGCCGAACACAGTGAAACAGGCATTGGGCATATTTGGGGAACAGTGTGTGGCCCGAGAGTGTGCCTGTCCGAAATGCAAGCGGCGCAAAACCTTGGTTCGGCTAGATGAATCGCTTATTTTGCAAGCAGCTCGCGGATAGATAGCAATTCGAGTTGACGCTCGGCACTCGCTTTAGGAGGTGCCAATTTAAGTCCTTCAAGCGTCTTTAGGATAATCTGCGATACGATCAGCCGCGTGTTCTGCTTATCGTCGGCCGGAACGACATACCACGGCGCGTCACGCGTGCTCGTCGCGCTAAGGCAATCCTCATAAGCCTTCATGTATTGCGGCCAGAATTTCCGCTCCTCAATATCTCCAACGCCGAATTTCCAATTCTTTTCCGCATTGTCGATGCGCTCCAGAAAGCGCTTTCGTTGTTCTTCTTTCGAGAGGTGCAGGAAGAATTTGATAATGCGGGTGCCATTGATGTGGAGGTGCTTTTCAAGGCTATTTATGGAGCGATATCTATCCTCCCAGACGGTCTTGTCGTCATGGGGTGCGTCAGGAATTCCTTCTTTCCGCAAAATATTGGGGTGCACGCGAGCGATTAGGACCTCTTCGTAGTAGGATCGGTTGAAGATGCCAATCCGCCCACGCTCCGGCAGATTGCGAGTGGTGCGCCACAAAAAATCGTGCTGCAACTCTTCCGCGCTTGGATGTTTGAAGCTGAAAACTTGGCACCCTTGCGGGTTCACTCCGGACATTACAAACTTAATGGCACCATCTTTCCCAGCCGCGTCCATAGCCTGGAAAATAATTAGAATCGCATAGCGATTAGATGAATATAGAAGCTGCTGCTGCGAACTAAGATTTTCAATGTTCTCATTTAGGATGTCGAGGTAATGCTTCTTCGACTTGTAAACTGGATCTAGAATTGTCGGCCATCTCTTGAGATTGACCTTGGCTCCTAAATTAACTCGGAAGTTCTTTAGATCCATTTTCATTGCTAGTCTTTCGGGCGTGCCGCCTGAGTATACACCTTTAACTTGGGGGCGTCCGTTTGGTTCACAAGCAGTATTTCAAGACGTCGTGTCACAGATTTTGGGATGTGAACGTTGGCAGGCTGGGCTGCAGTTCGCGCCAGTCGGCAACGGGCTTCTTTCTTCCCCGTGGTGAGGACGTCGGGTTCGAGCGCGGCAGCAGACTTGTTGATGGCATAGCCCGCCGTGATGTCCGCTATTGGCGCAAAGCGGACATTGGTCCAGTTTCTGGCGGATACCCTGGCCTGCCGGATATTTTGTACCAGCGTGATTGAGACTACTGCATAGCTGGCGCTCCATCCAGATGGGGTGTCCCGGGCATAAAAGCCTGCGGCGCTGGTGGTCGATATCCTAGTGATGAATGGGGTCTGACAGTGTTGTAGCGGTGGCGCCATTGTTCGATGAGGACTTTGGCTTCCTTGAGGCTGCAGAAGATTTCACCATTGAGCAGCTCGTCCCGCAGCTTGCCGTTGAAGCTTTCGCAATAGCCATTCTCCCAAGGGCTGCCTGGTTCGATGTAGAGCGTCTTGGCACCAACATTCGCCAGCCAGCTCCGGACGATCTTGGCGGTCATCTCCGGGCCGTTGTCGGAGCGGATGTGCTCGGGGATGCCGCGTACCAGAATCGCGTCTGCCATGGTCTCCAGAACGCCCAGACTGTTGATCCGCCTGGCGACCCGGATCGCCAGACATTCCCGGGTGAACTCATCGATCAGCGTCATCAACCGCACCTTGCGGCCATCCTGGGTCTGGGCCTCCACAAAGTCATAGGACCAAACATGGTTGCGCCGCTCCAGACGTAGCCGGATGCAGGAGCCGTCATTGAGCCACAATCTCCTTCTTGGCCTTTGTTTACTGGGTACTTTCAGCCCCTCACGGCGCCAGATGCGCAGAACACGATCCACGCCAACAGACCACCCGGCCCGTTGCAGCATCTCGGTGACCCGCCGGTAGCCATAGCGCCCATACTGCGCCGCCAGGGCCATGATGGCCTGTGTCAGCGCATCCTCATCCGCCCGCGCCATGACCGTGTAACGCTGCGTTCCGCGCGGCTGACCGACAATCCGGCAGGCATGCCACTCCGAGAGCCCGTACTTCTCACAAGCCCCCGCAACCGCCTGCCGGCGCCGTTCGGAGCTTACAAGTTTCCCGAGGCAATATCCTTGAGGACCTGCTTCTCAAGCGACAGGTCGGAAACCAGGCGCTTCAGCCGGCCGTTCTCCTTCTCAAGGTCCTTCATCCGCCGGGCCTGGTCCAGATCAAGACCAACGTACTCCTTGCGCCAGCGATAGTAGCTTTGATCCGAGATCCCGGCCTCCCGGCACGCAATCGCTATCGCTATCGATTTACCCTGTGACGTCGAAACCTCAATCTGCCGCAGCAGCAGCACAATCTGCTCCGGCGTCGGTCTCTTCTTCCGCAGGTCCAAGCTCCTTATCCAACCCAATTTCTAACAAATCGCTTGGTACAAAAAGAGCCATGCAGGTCAAAGCGCACAAGATGGAAGCGGTGGGCCAGCTTTCCGGCGGCATCGCCCACGACTTCAACAATCTGATCATGATCGTGAAGGGCAATCTGCGGCTGCTGCGCAAGCGGCTCGACGTCACCTCCGAGCAACCGCTGCACTATGTGGCCGCCGCCGATGAAGCACTGGGCCGCGCCGCCGCCCCGACCCAGCGCATCCTGGCCTTTTCCCGCCGCCAGCCTTTGACTCCGGTGCCGGTGCGGCTGACGGATCTGGTGGAAGGCATGGACGCGCTGCTGACGCATTCGGTCGGCGAGGCGATCACGATAGAAACGCAGCTGCAGGCTTACTGGTGGGTGCGCTGCGACGAGAACCAGATGGAGAATGTCATTCTGAATCTGGCGATCAACGCCCGCGACGCCATGCCCGACGGCGGCACGCTGACCATCACCACCCGCGATGTCAGCCTGACCAGCGCGCCGGGTGACATCGCCGATTTCACGCCCGGCCAGTATGCCGCGCTCACCCTGCGCGATACCGGCATGGGCATGGATGCGGAAACCCGCGCCCGCGCCGTGGACCCCTTCTTCACCACCAAGCCGCTGGGCAAGGGCACGGGATTGGGCCTGTCCATGACCTTCGGCTTCGTCCGCCAGTCCGGCGGCTATCTCGTGATCGACAGCACACCCGGAAAGGGCACCGAAATCGCGCTCTATATGCCCCGCACAGAGGAGGCGGCAGGATGAACCGCATACTGGTCGCCGAAGACGAAGCCATGCTGCGCATCATCGCGGTGGAGATGCTGGAGGATGCCGGTTTCACCGTCTTGCAGGCGGGCGATGGCGAGGAAGCGCTGGCGCTGCTGAAAGCCAATCCCGAGATCGAATTTCTGGTGTCGGACATCAAGATGCCGCGCATGGACGGCTATGCCCTGGTGCAGGCAAGCCGCGCGTTCAAGCCCGACCTGAAGGTGCTGCTGATGACGGGCTATGCCCAGGGTCCGCCCGCGCATGTCGCGGCGCTGAAGGATGTGAAGACCCTGCACAAGCCGTTTAACCTGGATCGCCTCTGCCAGCTGGCAGGCGAGATGCTGGGCAAAGCCGCCTAGGAAGAACAACTCACTTCCAGCCCACACAGTTCGGGCGGCGGCGGCGCGGCGAAGGTTTCCGCTTCCGGATGTTCGTCATAGGGCGATTGCAGCAGGCGGAAGACCTGTTCCAGCAGCGCGACATCGCCGCGATCCTCGGCGGCGCGGATCACGGTTTCCGCCACCCAGTTGCGCAGGATGTATTTCGGATTGACGCGACCCAGGCTGGAAAGGTCTTCGCCTTGCGTGCGGGCGCGCCAGCGGGTCAGCCAGGCTTCGGCGTCATCGCGCGCCGGGCCGAAACGATCCAGCCAGGCATTATCGGCGCGCGGCAGTTGGCGGAAAGTCAGCGTGTAGTCGGCGCGGCCCTTGGCCATCGCCGCCAGCAGCTCGCCGATCAGGCGGTCATCGCCCTCATCCTCGCGCATCAGCCCCAGCTTGGCCCGCATCAGCAGGCGATAATGCCCGGCGAAATGCGCTTCGAATCTGTTCAGTTCTTCCACCAGGGCTTCGGACGGCACGACGCGCGACAGCGCCACCGCTAGGGCGCGCAGATTCCAATGCGCGATGCCGGGCTGGTTGATGACGCTGTAGCGTCCTTGTTCGTCGGTGTGGTTGCAGATGAATTGCGGATCATAGGCGTCCATGAAGCCAAACGGGCCATAATCCAGCGTCAATCCCAGGATGGACATATTGTCGGTGTTCATCACACCATGGGCGAAGCCCACCGCCTGCCAATGCGCCACCATGATGGCCGTCGCCCGCAACACCGCGCCAAAGAATTCTGCATCGGACAGGCCGGGGAAATGCTCGGCCATGACGTGATCCATCAGCGCCCGCACCATCTCGGTTTTTCCGGCATAATGAAAATGCTCGAAATTGCCGAAGCGGATATGCGACGGCGTCAGCCGCGCGATCACCGCGCCGGGCTCCACCGTTTCGCGCCGCACCGGCTCGCCGGTGGCGACCAGCGACAAAGCTCGGCTGCTGGGAATGCCCAGCGACGCCATCGCTTCGCCGCAGAGATATTCGCGGATGGAGGAGCGCAGCACGGCGCGGCCATCGGCAAAGCGCGAATAGGGCGTGCGGCCCGCGCCCTTGAGCTGAATGTCCCAGAGTTCGCCGCGTGTGTTGCGCACCTGCCCAATTAGCAGGGCGCGGCCATCGCCCAATTGCCCCGCCCAGACGCCGAACTGATGGCCGGAATAGACCATCGCCAGAGACTCGAAACCTTCCAGCGGCAGATGGCCCGCCATCGCCGCCGTGAAGCGCGGATCGGCGAAGGCGGACGGATCGAGATCGATCAGCGCCGCCGCTTTCGGATTGGCATGCAGCAGCAGCGGCCGCGCGCCGACCTTCTCCGCCGGTTGTAGGGTGAAGAAGCCGTCGCCCAATCTGGCGAAATGGTTTTCGAGCTTGAGACCAAACATGTCGTCAGGGTGCGCGTTTCAGCGCTTGTATGCAATTTTCCAGTTCGCCCAGGAAGCGGGAACGGTCCTGCTTCGAAAATCCCGCATGATGGGTCTGGCCGCCGGGCGTCAGTTCGCGCAAGTGACGGCTGAGTTCGCGCATACCCAGCGCCATGCCGATGCCGTCCGCTGTGAACGGCTTGCCGTTGGACGCCAGCACGCGCGCGCCCTTGTCCAGGCAGCGCCCCGCCAGCGGAATGTCGGCGGTGATGCAGATATCGCCCGCGCAGATATGTTCCACGATCCAGTCATCGGCGGCATCAGCCCCTTCCGCCACGGTGACATGGCGCATCAGGGGATTGGCCGAAGGCCGCAAGCCGCCATTGCTGACGATGGTGACGGACAGGCCGTGCCGGCCCGCCACCTTCTCGACTTCCGCCTTTACCGGGCAGGCATCGCCGTCAACAAATAGCTGCATAAGACGTTACGCGGCCGTCGTGCGTTTCTTGCTGTCCTTGCCGCGCTGCCAATGCGGGCGCGAGCCATTGCGCTTCTTGGGCGCATAGGGGTCGGCGCCAGCCGAAGCACCGTCGCGCGAACCGCCGCCCGGCTTGTGACCGCCGCCACGATGGCCGCCCGGCTTGCCGCCGCTGCCATGGCGATGGCCATGGGGCGGACGGCGTTCTTCCGCCGCCTTGATCTGTTCCGGCGTCAGGTCGGGCAGATTGTGCGCCACAACTTCGATCTTCATCTTGATGATGCGTTCGATGTCGCGCAGGTAGGTACGCTCGGTGGCATCGCAGAAGCTGATGGCGATGCCTTCACCACCGGCGCGAGCCGTGCGGCCAATGCGGTGGACGTAGGATTCCGGCTCGTTCGGCAGCTCGAAATTGATCACATGGCTGATGTGATCGATGTCGATGCCGCGGGCAGCGATGTCGGTCGCCACCAGCACGCGGGCCTTGCCGGTCTTGAACATGTCGAGCGCCCGCTGGCGGGCATTTTGCGACTTGTTGCCGTGAATGGCTTCCGACGCGACGCCGGTCTTCGACAGGTGCTCGGCGACGCGGTTGGCGCCATGCTTGGTGCGGGTAAAGACGATGACGCGGTTGAGCGAGACATCTTCCAGCAGATGGCTGAGAAGCTGGCGCTTCTGCGGCATCGGCACATAGTAAAGGCTCTGCACGACGCGGTCGGCGATCTTGCTCTGCGGCGCGACTTCGATCTTCTCCGGATTCTTGAGCACATCGCCCACCAGCTTGATGACGTCGTCCGGCATAGTGGCGGAGAACAGCATCGACTGCCGTTCCCTGGGCAGATAGTTCACGATCTTGCGGACATCGCGGATGAAGCCCATGTCGAACATGCGGTCGGCTTCGTCGATGATCAGCACCTGCACCGCATCGAGGCGGATCATCTTCTGCTGCACCAGGTCGAGCAGGCGGCCCGGCGTGGCGACGACGATATCGACGCCGCCCTTCATGGTGTTGATCTGGGTGTTGGCGCTGACGCCGCCCAGGATCACGGCGCGCTTCAGATTGAGGAAGCGGCCATAGACCCGCAGCGAGTCTTCGATCTGCACCGCCAGCTCGCGCGTCGGCGCCAGGATCAGCGCCTTGCACTGCTTCGGCGCAGGCGGGACATGGCCGATGGAAAGCTTCTGCAGCAGCGGCAGGCCGAAGGCCGCCGTCTTGCCGGTGCCGGTCTGGGCGATGCCCAGCAGGTCGCGGCCCGCCAGCAGCGCCGGGATGGCGCGGGTCTGGATGGGGGTGGGGATGGTGTAATTTTCCTGCGCCAGGGCGCGGAGGATGGGCTCGGCAACGCCAAGCCCGGCAAAGGTAACGTCCGTCAATTTGAATCCTTCAAACCGGGCGCACACCGGAAAAGGTGAGCGGAAACGGCTGGTTGCCGTCTTCCACGCACTCTGGAAGCAAACGGGAGATTGTTAGGTCTGCGCGATGGAACCGGCCAAGCCGTCCTGTGCGGTCGCTGCGGACAATGGGGGTATTGCCGTATTTGCCGGATAAGTCAACCTCCCTATTGCGGCGCAGCAAGAAAAACACCCGGTTACCCTCTCTTGCCGGACTTGGGTTTCTGTAGTCATCCTTACGGCCAGGCATCTCCTGCGGCAGCCGGCCGGGAGGCGTTTCAGGGGTTTCCGGCTGAGGCACCTTATCAGTCGCATGGCACATTTCGGCAATGAAGGTTCCCGCTCGATCGCGCAGGCATCCGCGAAGGGCAAGGTAAAGTGGTTCAACGCCACTAAAGGCTTCGGCTTCATCACCATGGATGATGGCAGCGACGCTTTCTGCCACGCTTCGGCGTTGCAGGCGGCGGGCCATGCGGAACTTCCGCCCGGCGCCACCATCGTTTGCGACCTGGCGGATTCCCAGCGCGGCCTGCAAGTGGTCGCGGTTCACAGCGTCGATCTTTCCACCGCGGAAGCGCCTGCGCGCGGCCCGCGCCGCGATTTCGGCGATGGCGGCGGCGGTGGCGGCCGCTTTGGCGGCGGTGGCCGTTTCGGCGATCGCGGTGATCGCGGCGGTTTCGGCGGCGGCGGCGGCGGCGGCGGTTATCGCGACAGCGGCCCGGCCGGCCCGATGGTCGAAGGCAAGATCAAGTTCTTCAACGAGCAAAAAGGCTTCGGCTTCGTCATGTCCGATGGCGGCAGCGGCGACATCTATCTGCACGCCAGCGCCCTGCGCCGGTCCGGCATCTCGGTGGTCGAACCCGACCAACGCATCCGCTATTCCACCCGCCAGGGCAACAAGGGCGTGGAAGTCGATCGGGTCGAAATTATCTAGCGCGCCCTAGCCCGTCACGATTCCGGGCGCCACATCCGGATCGTTCTCAACTTCCTTGAGCTTCTCGCGCGCGGCGGCGGCTTCGCGCTGCTTGTTCCACATCGACGCGTAATGGCCGCCCTGCGCCAGCAGGTCGGCATGGCGCCCGCGCTCGATGATGGTGCCATGGTCCAGCACCAGGATCTCATCGGCGTCGATCACCGTGGAGAGCCGGTGCGCGATCACCAGCGTGGTGCGATTGCGGCTGACCTCGTTGAGCGCGCCCTGGATGTCCCGCTCGGTACCGGTGTCGAGCGCGCTGGTCGCTTCGTCCAGCATCAGGATGGGCGGGTTCTTCAGGATGGTGCGGGCGATGGCGACACGCTGCTTCTCGCCGCCCGACAGCTTCAGGCCACGTTCGCCCACCATCGCTTCATAGCCCAGCGGCAGGTGCTGGATGAATTTGTCGATCTGCGCCAGCCGCGCCGCTTCGCGGATTTCTTCCTCTAATGCGCCGATACGGCCATAGCCGATATTGTAGCGCACCGTATCGTTGAACAGCACCGTATCCTGCGGCACGATCCCGATGACGGAGCGCAGCGAGGCTTGCGTCACATCGCGGACATCCTGCCCGTCGATGGTCACCTGCCCCGATTTGATGTCGTAGAAGCGGTAGAGAATGCGGCTGATGGTGGATTTGCCCGCCCCGCTAGGGCCCACCACCGCAACGGTCTTGCCGGCGGGTACGGTAAAGCTAATGCCCTTGAGCACGACGCGTTCCGGGTCATAGGCGAATACGACATTGTCGAAGCGAATTTCGCCGCCCGTGACCATCAGCGGCTGCGCGCCCGGCTTGTCCTGCACCTCTTGCGGCTTGTTCAGCAGCCGAAACATGGCGTCCATGTCCACCAGCGCCTGGGTGATCTCGCGATAAACCGTGCCCAGCAGGTTCAGCGGCAGATAGAGCTGCATCAGGATGGCGTTGGCCATGACGAAATCGCCAATCGTGAAGCGGCCTTCCTGAATGCCCAGCGCCGTCAGGATCATCACTGCGCCCATGCCCAGCGCCACGATGGCGGCCTGGCCGGTGTTCAGCACCGACAGCGAGATCTGCGACTGGATGGAGGCGCGGGAATATTTTTCCATCGACTTGTCGAAGCGCGCCGTTTCATGCGCCTCGTTATTGAAATACTTCACCGTCTCGTAGTTGAGCAGACTGTCCACCGCCTTGGTGTTGGCGTCGGTGTCGGACTGGTTCATCTCGCGGCGGAAGGCGATGCGCCAGTTGGTGATGGCGAAGGTGAACCAGGTATAAGCCGCCACCATCGCCAGCGTGACGATGGCGATGCTCCAGTCCAGCCGCAGCGCCATGATGCCGCTGAAAATCAGCAGTTGGAACAGGGTCGGAAAGATGCTGAACAGCGCGAAGGACAGGAGATTGTCGATGCCCTTGGTGCCGCGCTCGATCACGCGCGACAGCCCGCCGGTCTTACGTTCCAGATGAAAGCGCAGCGACAGGGTGTGAACATGGGCGAAGGTCTCCACCCCCACCACGCGCATGGCGTGGTACTGCACCTTAGCGAAGATGCCGTCGCGCAGCTGCGCGAAGGTCTGCATCAGGATGCGCGCCACGACATAGGCGCCGACCAGCGCCAGCGTGGTGGAAAGCACGATCTGCGCCGGGCTCTTTGCCAGTTCGTTGGTGACCTGGCCCATGAAGATGGGAAAAATGGTGGTGGCGATGATCCCCAGCACCATGCAGAATAGCGCGATGAAAACCCGCCAGCGCAGTCCGATATCGGCGGGCCAGAGATAGGGCATCAGCGCCCAGAGCGGGCGGAAAGACGGCGCGCCGCTGCCTTCTTCGACAGGATGCGCCACTATTGCCCCATATTCCCGCCACCAAAGGTGACGAACCCGGCGATCAGCGCCACGACGGCGACGGCACTCAGAATAACTAGCCAGCGCGGCAATTTTTTCTCCATTTCCTTCCCTGCCGAACCTGTTTAGGAAGACGGCTCATCCCACGCAACCTAAGTTTTTGCCATGGCTAGTTCCCCGTCCTCCATCTGCGTCTTTTGCGGCGCGTCATTCGGCAACGAACCGCATTTCCGCGATGCCGCCCGCGCCGTCGGCACGGGCCTGGGTGCGGCGGGCTACAATCTGGTGTTCGGCGGCGGCAGCCTGGGCCTGATGGGCGAAGTCTCCAAGGCGGCGCAGGCCGCGGGCTCGCGGGTGCAGGGAATCATTCCCGCCTTCCTGCAGGCGCTGGAGAATGCCGCGCCGGTGACGCCGGAGGAAAAGCTGATCGTCACGCCGCACCTGCAGGAGCGCAAGGCGATCATGCTGCAGATGTCGGATGCCTTCATCGTGCTGCCGGGCGGGCTTGGCACCTTCGACGAATTCTTCGAGGTTGCGACCGAAGCGCAATTGGGCGTGCACAAGAAGCCGATCATCGTGGTCAATGTCGACGGCTTCTTCGATCCTCTGGATACGATGCTGCGCGGCATCGTGGAGAAAGGCTTCGCCAAGCCGCTCATCATGGAACTGTATCACCTGGCCGAAGGGCCCGAAGCGGCGCTGCTGGCGTTACAAGAGGCGCTGTCGCATCCGGTCGCCTAGGCTTTGGCTCCATCTCGGTAAAGCTTGTAGATGATGGAGTCCGTCAGGGCTTCGAACGAGGCATCGACGATATTCTCCGACACACCCACGGTGGACCAGCGGCGGCCCTTGCCATCGACGCTTTCGACCATGACGCGGGTGACGGCTTCGGTACCTGAGGTGAGGATACGCACCTTGTAGTCCACCAGCCGCAGATCGGCGAGGACGGACGAGTATTTGCCCAGATCGGCGCGCAACGCCGCATCCAGCGCATTCACCGGGCCGTTGCCGCGCCCGACATTGGTGAGCTTCTCGCCCGCCACATCAAGCTGCACCGTGCCTTCGGAAATGGTGACGCCCTTTTTGCGCTCAACCGTGACCTTGTAGCTTTCGATGTCGAAATATTGCGGCACCTGCCCCAGCGCGCGCCGCGCCAGCAATTCGAACGAGGCTTCGGCCCCGTCATAGGCATAGCCCTGATATTCGCGGGTCTTGATGGCGTCGAGCAGCCGCGACACGCGATCATCCTTGGGATCGATGGCGATGCCGGCCTCGGCCAGCCGCGCCAGCACATTGGAACGGCCCGACTGGTCGGACACCGGAATGACGCGGACATTGCCGACCGCTTCCGGCTTCACATGTTCATAGGTGGCAGGGTCTTTCAGCACCGCCGAGGAATGCAGCCCGCCCTTGTGCGCGAAGGCGGAAGGTCCAACGTATGGCGCATGGCGGCCCGGCGCGCGGTTGAGAATTTCATCCAGCAGGCGCGAAACATGGGTGATGCGGGCCAGTTGCGCCGCGCTGACGCCGGTCTCAAAGGCGCTGGCGAATGGCTCCTTCAGCATCAGGTTGGGGATCAGCGAACAGAGATTGGCGTTGCCGCAGCGTTCGCCCAGGCCGTTGAGCGTGCCCTGGATCTGGCGCACGCCCGCGCGCACTGCCGCCAGCGACACCGCCACCGCCTGTTCGGTGTCGTTGTGGGCATGGATGCCCAACGCGGCGTTCGGCAACTTCGCCTTCACCTCGGAAACGATGCGATAGGCATCTTCCGGCATGACGCCGCCATTGGTGTCGCACAATACGATCCACTTTGCGCCAGCTTCATGTGCCGCGCGAATACAAGTCAGAGCGTAGTCAGGATCGGCCTTGTAGCCGTCGAAGAAATGCTCGGCGTCGAACAAGGGTTCGCGCCCCTTTGAAGCTACGGCCTCTATGGATCGCGAAATATTTTCTACATTCTCGTGCCGAGGAATACCGAGCGCCACATCAACTTGATATGCCCAAGCCTTGCCCACCAGGCAGATGGCATCGACATCGGCGTTCAGCACCTGCGCCAGCGCCGGATCATTGTCGGCGCTGCGGCCGGAACGCTTGGTCATGCCGAAGGCGGTGAAGCGGGCGCGGGTCAGCGGCGGGCGTTCGGCGAAGAAGGCGGTATCGGTGGGATTGGCGCCGGGCCAGCCGCCCTCGATGTAATCCAGCCCCAGCACGTCGAGCGCGAGCGCGATCTGGCGCTTGTCCTCGACCGAGAAATCCACGCCCATGGTCTGGGCGCCATCGCGCAAGGTGGTGTCGAAGAGATATAGGCGTTCTTTCTGAGCGGTCATCGCTTGACCTCCCAGGTGGTGCCCTGCGGTCCGTCCTTCAGCACGATGCCGCGCGCCAGCAGATCATCACGGATGCGGTCGGATTCCTTGAAGTCTTTGTTGGCGCGGGCGGCTTTGCGCGCTTCGATGGCGCGGTGAATTTCGCCCTCGTCCAACGCCGGCTTCAGCGTGATCTTCATCTGCACGCTGGAGAAGCCCATGAAGCCAAGCCCGCCCGCCAGCGCCAATTCGTCAGCCTGATGCAGCGAGGCGACGGCGGCGGGGGTGTTGAGATCGTCGGACAGCGCCGCGATGAAGGCGGCGTCGGGCGCGGGGTCCACCAGCGGTTCGGTCACGGCATACCAGCGTTCCAGCATCTTCCAGCTTTCGCGCAAGCCCGCCAGAGTGAAGTCGATCGGCTGGCGATAATGTGTGCGCAGCATGTTGAAGCGCAGCACTTCGCCCGGCCAATCGGCCAGCAATTCGCGAATGGTGAAGAAGTTGCCCGCCGACTTGGACATCTTCTCGCCTTCCACCTGCAGGAAGCCATTGTGCATCCAGACATTCGCCATCACCGGCGTGCCATGGGCGCAGCGCGATTGCGCGATTTCGTTTTCGTGATGTGGGAAGATCAGGTCCAGCCCGCCGCCATGAATGTCGAAGGTCTGGCCCAGATAGGCCGCTGACATGGCGGAACATTCGATATGCCAGCCGGGGCGGCCACGGCCCCAAGGCGATTCCCAGCCCGGTTCATTTTCCGCCGACTGCTTCCACAGCACGAAATCATGGGCATGCTTCTTGTGCGCATCCACTTCGATGCGCGCGCCCGCCTGCTGCTCGTCCAGCTTGCGGCCCGACAGGCGGCCATAATCCGGCATGGACTGGGTGTCGAACAGCACTTCGCCGCCCGCTTCATAGGCGTGGCCGCGCGCCAGCAACTGCCCAATCAGCGTCACCATGTCGGGGATGAATTCGGTGGCGCGCGGCTGATGCGTCGACGGCAGGCAACCCAGCGCGCCGACATCGGCGTGATATTGCGCTTCGGTCTTCTCGGTGACGTTGCGGATCGCCTGGTTCAGCGGCAAGCCGGGAAAATCACGCAGGGCGCGTTCGTTGATCTTGTCATCCACGTCGGTGATGTTACGGACGTACGTGACATGCGTCGGTCCGAATTCATGCCGCAGCAGGCGATAGAGCAGATCGAAAACGATGGCGGGCCGCGCATTGCCGATATGGGCGAAGTCATAGACCGTGGGGCCGCAGACATACATGCGGACATTCTTCGCGTCGATCGGCGCGAAATCGTCTTTCGATTTGGTCAGGGTATTGAAGAGGCGCAGCGGCATGGAGAAGACTCGAAAAGGGTTCAGACGAACGGAAAGGGCGGCGCATTAGCCGCTAATTCGCGTTCCAATCTGACAGATCAGGCTCACGCCGTTTCCCCTTTGAGCCGCGCCAGGGTCTTGGCGCGCCCGATCAGGGGTAGCAGCTTTTTCAGTTCCGGTCCATCGCCCCGCCCGGTCAGGGCCAGCCGCAAGGGATGGTAAAGCCCCTTGCCCTTGGCCCCGGTGGCGGCGGCAACCGCCTTGGTCCAGGCGGGCCAGGTGTTTTCGTCCCACGGTTCCGGCGGCAGGGTTGCGATTGCGGCTTCGGTCAGCGCGGCGTCTTCGATCACAGGTGTCACCGGGCCCGTGACCAGCGTTGCGAGATAAGCGGCGTCAGAGAGCTTGCTGAGATTGGGACGGATGGCATCCCACAGCGCCTCGCTGAGGCCCACGCGCGACGCCACCATAGCATAGGGCGTGATGTGCAACGTCTTGGCGTTCAGCGCCGCCAGTTCTTCCGGATCGAAATGCGCCGGGGCGCGACCGATCTTGGTGAAGTCGAAATCCAGCGCCAGATCAGCCAGCGAGAGCGACAGCGCAACAGCATCGGAAGTGCCGATCTTGGCGAGATAGGCGCAGACGGCTAACGGCTCCACCCCCTCTTCCCGCAACTGCTGCAGCGACAGCGAACCGAGGCGTTTGCTCAGCGCCTCGCCGCCCGCGCCGACCAGCAGCGGGAAATGCGCGAAGGTGGGGATTGGTCCGCCCAATGCCTGGAAGATTTCGATCTGCGCCGCGGTGTTGGTGACATGGTCCTCGCCGCGCACGACATGGCTGATGCCCATGTCGATATCGTCGGCCACCGACGGCAGCGTATAGAGAAAAGCGCCATCCTCGCGCACGAGCACGGGGTCGGACATGGTGGCGGTGTCGATCTCGACCGGTCCGCGCACCAGATCGGTCCAGGCCACCTTGGTGCGCGACAGCTTAAAGCGCCAATGCGGCTTGCGGCCTTCGGCTTCGAACTTCGCGCGTGTGGCGGGATCGAGCGCGGCGCGATTGTAGATCGGCGGCAGGCGGCGCGCCCTAGCCAAGCCGCGCTGACGTTCCAGTTCAACCTCAGTCTCATAGGCGGGATAGATGTGACCAGACGCCTGCAACTTGTAGAAAGCGATGCTGTATTTGGCGAGGCGATTGGCCTGGCGGTCGGCCATGTCATGCGCCAAGCCCAGCCAGCCCAGATCGCGGTAGATCGCCTGCTCGAACTCTTTCGTCGAACGCGCCGCGTCGGTGTCGTCAATGCGCAGAATGAACTGACCGCCCGCCTTCTTGGCGAACAGGTAATTCAACAGCGCGGTGCGGGCGTTGCCGACATGCAGCAGGCCCGTGGGAGAGGGCGCGAAACGGACTTTGACCGTCATCGCGCGTCCCGGAAGGCGTTGGTGATGGGATAGCGGCGGTCGCGGCCGAAATTGCGGCTGCCGATCTTCACGCCGGGCGGCGCCTGGCGGCGCTTATATTCCGAAATATAGAGCAGATGCTCGATCCGCTTGATGGTGGCGGGATCGAAGCCGCGTCCCACCGTTTCCTCGAAGCTCATCTCGCGCTCCACCAGGCATTCCAGGATGCTATCCAGAATTTCGTAAGGCGGCAGCGAATCCTGGTCGGTCTGGTTGGCGCGCAGTTCGGCAGTGGGTGGCTTCTCGATGATCCGCTCCGGGATGACGCGCCCGCCCGGCCCCAGCGCGCCTGCGGGCGAATTTTCGTTGCGCCAGTGCGACAGCCGGAACACTTCGGTCTTGTAGATATCCTTCAGCACATTGTAGCCGCCGCACATGTCGCCATAGAGCGTGGCATAGCCGACGCTCATCTCGCTTTTGTTCCCGGTGGTCAGCACCATGTGGCCGAATTTGTTCGACATCGCCATCAGGATGACGCCGCGCAGGCGCGACTGGATATTCTCTTCCGTCGTGTCGGCCGCGCGGCCCGCGAAAGACGGCGCCAGCGTTTCGCCCATCGCCACAACGGCGCTTTCGATCTCCACCGTGCCGTATTCGACGCCCAACAACCGGGCGCAGGCATCGGCGTCTTCCAGGCTGTCGCGGCTGGTGTAGCGCGAGGGCAGCATGAGGCAATGCACCCGTGACGCGCCCAGCGCATCCACCGCCACGGCGGCGCTGATGGCGCTGTCGATACCGCCGGACAGCCCCAGCACCACACCGGGGAAGCGGTTCTTGTTCACATAGTCGCGCAGGCCCAGCATCATGGCGTTGTAGACTTGGGACTCGCGGCTTTCGGTGCCGGAGATTTCGCTCTTTATTATGGTCGCTCCGGCTCCCGCCGACGCTCCGGCACAAACCCATTTTCCGTCCGCGCCGCGCGCCCAGTCGGTGATCACGACGCGCTCGACCCAGCCCGGCAGATCGAGCGCCACGGCGCCGTCGGCGTTCAGCACGAACGACGCACCGTCGAAAGCGAGTTCGTCCTGCCCGCCGATCTGGTTGACATAGACCAGCGGCAATCCTGTCTCGCGCACACGGGAACGCGCCAGTTCCAGCCGCACATCTTCCTTGCCCGCTTCGAACGGCGAGCCATTGGGCACGGCCAATATCTCAGCCCCGCCAGCGGCCAGCGCGGCGCAGACACCCGGCGTCCAGATGTCCTCGCACACCGGCACGCCAAGCTTCACGCCGCGCACCGTGATGGGCGATGGCGGCGGACCGGGCGCGAAGACGCGCTTCTCGTCGAACACGCCATAATTGGGCAGATCGACCTTGCGGGTGATGGCGGCGATCCTGCCGCCATCCAGCAGCAGCATGGCGTTGTAGAGATGGCCATCCTCGGCCCAGGGCGCGCCGATGAGGATGGCGGGGCCGCTGGCCGTGTCTTGCGCCAGCGCCTCCACCGCTTCGCGGGCGTCGGCCTGCAAGGCTGGCTTCAGCACCAGGTCTTCCGGCGGATAGGCGGTGATGAAGAGTTCGGAAAACAGGGTGACGTCCGCATCCAGCGTTTTCGCCCGCGCCGTGCGGGCGCGCGCCAGATTGCCCGCGATGTCGCCCATCACGGGGTTCAACTGCGCCAGAGCGATGCGGAAACGGTCAGCCATGACCGTTCTTTACCCTGCCAGAGACGGGTTACGCAAAGCCGCGCTCAAGCAGCGAGAGCGGTAGCGCGGCTTTGCAAAAAAGACCGGAACTAGCCAGCCGCCGCGACGCGGGGCTGGGACACCGTGATGCCCTGCGCCACGCCCGCCGCATCCTCGATCAGGAGGGCGGTGGACAGCGCCTGGGCGGCCTGTTCGGCGGTCACCAGGGCCGGCGCGCCGATGCGCACGGCCTGGGCGAAGGCGGCCACGGATTCACCCAGCGGATCGCCGATCTCCAGCGCGCGCAGCGGGCGCGGCGTGGTGTTGATGCCGGCGCGGGTAAGGAAGTCGATCTCGACCACGCCATCGGCATAGACGGCGCGCATGCCGCGCTTGCGCTCAGTGGCGACGCGGCTGGTTTCGAGATGGGCGACGGTGCCGCAGGCGAAGGTGACGGTGGCCGAAACCTCGTCGGCGAAGGGACCATATTGCACCAGGCCGCGCGCCGTGACGGCGGAGACCGAGCCCGGCACCAGCGTGTGGACCAGATCGAGGTCGTGGATCATCAGGTCGAGCACGGCGGAAACGTCATCGCCGCGGCCGGTCCAGGGACCCTGGCGCCAACAGGTGATTTCCAGCGGCGTCTCGGCTAGGTCGAGCAGGCCGGTACGGGCGAACACAAAGCGTTCCTGGTGGCCGACGGTCAGCAGGCGGCGGGTCTCGCGCGACAGGACGACCAGTTCGGCCGCTTCCTCGCGGGTGGTGGCGATGGGCTTTTCCACCAGCACATGCGCGCCGGCGTTCAGGAATGCCTTGGCGATCTCGTAATGGGTCACGGCGGGCGAGCAGATGCTGACCAGATCGACCTTGCCCAGCAGCTCGCGCCAGTCGGCCACCACTTCGCAGCCATGCTGGGCGGCGATGGCGGCGCGGGTTTCCGGCGAAGGATCGGCGACGGCGAACAGGGCGACATCGCCCTTCACGCCTTCTTGGCCCGTCATCGCGGCATATTTGGCGGCGTGGTGACGGCCAAACGCACCCGCGCCGACAACAGCGGCCTTGAGCGGACCCGATTCAGGCACCCGGCGGCGAAGAAACAAATGAAAAGCCCTTCGTTTGACGGCTGGAGTTAGCCGCGCGCTGCAGCAAAGGGCGACTGATAAGATATTGCCGGTTGTTACGCATACAAGATATTGAAATAGCTTAACTTTCTGACGCCGAGGCCAGCAGCGACGCCATGGCCGCCACGATCAGATACACCAGCATCAGCGGCGCCAATCCGGTCAGCAGCGCCCCGGTGATATCGGCGAAGGCGCTGCAGCCCAGCAGCGGAAAGGCCGAGCCGAGGTAGAGGAACTGGAGTCCCGCCATCACCACGATGCCAAAGATCAGCGCGCGCAGCGCCGGGCCGATGATTTCCGGCTTGCCCGCCATCTCCAGCCGGATCAGCCCGGCCTGCAACTTCAGGCGCGACAGGGCGGAGCCCAGCCAGATGATCGCCAGCAGCCAGGTGAAGGCGGCGGCAAGGGTGCGGCCCCCATCCATGTTGCAGGCATCCAGCGCCCGGACCAGCGCATGCTGGCCGGGCACGGCGAACGACATCGCCGCCTGCAACTGCGCCACGGCCGGCAACTGCATCAGTTGCGGCGCCAGCGAAACCTGCACCGTGAAACTGAGGACGATGAAGACCAGGAAGACGATCTCGTTGAAGCCGGGCAGCAAATGGTGGGACGCGGTCCAGACCTTCAGCGGCGTGCCCCCTTGCGACGTTGGCAGCCCGCCGGAAACGCCGAAGCCGCCGACGAATAGCAGGCCCATGGCGGCGAAAAGAATGACGCAGATGCCGATGGCGGCGATGGCGGAGGCCGCCGTCATGCCCGACGCCAGCGCCAGATGCAGCGCATGACCACCGGCCACGATGCAGAACAGAAGCCAGCCCTTGGCGAGCAGACGCGCGATACCCATAAGCGGCTTTTAGCGGCTAACCGAACAAGTTGCGAGCCACGCATGCGACGGGCCCGCCGCGACATGCGAAGCACGGAGCAAGTGGACCCGCCATGCGTGGCTTAACCAATAAAATCAAGCAGAGGCGGCGAGACCGGCGCTCTTGATGCGCTCTTCGCGGATGCCCTGCGCCAGCAGGAAGGCCAGCTCCAGCGCCTGGCTGGCGTTGAGGCGTGGATCGCAGGCGGTCTGGTAGCGGTCCTTGAGATCCACTTCCTTCAGGCCCTGCGCGCCGCCCAGGCATTCGGTGACGTCCTGGCCGGTCATTTCGAAGTGAACGCCGCCCGCATGGGTGCCTTCGGCGCGGTGCACCGCGAAGAAGCTGCGCACCTCTTCCAGCACGCGGTCCACCGGACGGGTCTTGTAGCCCGACTGCAGCTTGATGGTGTTGCCGTGCATGGGATCGGACGACCACACCACCGTCTTGCCTTCGCGCTTCACGGCGCGGATCAGCGGCGGCAGCTTGTCGGCGACCTTGTCGGCGCCGAAGCGCGCGATCAGCGTCAGGCGGCCGGGGATGTTCTGCGGGTTGAGGGTATCGATCAGGCGGATCAGTTCCTCGGGATCCAAGCTGGGGCCGCACTTCAGGCCGATCGGGTTCTTGATGCCGCGCATGTATTCGATATGCGCGCCGTCGGGCTGGCGGGTGCGGTCGCCGATCCACAGCATGTGCGCGCTGGTGTCGTACCAGTCGCCCGTGGTGGAATCGACGCGCGTCATCGCCGTCTCATAGTCCAGATGCAGCGCTTCGTGGCTGGTGTAGAACTCCGTGCCGCGCAGCTGCGGCACCGAAGTGGAATTGATGCCGATGGCATCCATGAATTCCAGCGTCTCGGAAATGCGCTGCGCCAGTTCCTTGTACTGCTCGCCGGCCGGGCTGCCGGCAATGAAGCCCAGCATCCAGCGATGGACATTGTGCAGGTCGGCATAGCCGCCTTGCGCGAACGCGCGCAGCAGATTGAGCGTCGCCGCCGACTGGGCGTTGGCCTGCAACAGGCGCTGCGGATCGGGAATGCGCGCTTCGGGCGTGAAATCGCCGCCATTGATGTTGTCGCCGCGATAGGAAGGCAGCGTCACGCCATTGATGGTCTCATTGTCGTCGGAACGCGGCTTGGCGAATTGGCCCGCGATGCGGCCGACCTTCACCACCGGCACACCGGCGGCGAATGTCAGCACCACCGCCATCTGCAGCAGCACGCGGAAGGTGTCGCGGATATTGTCGGGATGGAATTCGGCGAAGCTCTCGGCGCAGTCGCCGCCCTGCAGCAGGAAGGCCTTGCCTTCCGCCACCTGGCCCAGCGACGCCATCAGGCTGCGGGCCTCGCCGGCGAACACCAGCGGGGGATGGGACTTGAGCTGGGTCAGGACGCGGTCCAGCGCCGCCTGGTCCGGATAGGTCGGGACCTGACGGATCGGCTTGTCCTGCCAAGATTGCGGGGTCCAGGATTGGGCCACGGCGAAAACTCCTGCTAACGGGCGCTGGATATAGGGGAAGACCCCGCTTTTTACCAGCAAACCGCCGGGCCAGGGTGAACATGGCCCCCGCGCGAAAAACGCAAGCCGTGCCAAAGGAATAGGGAATTTTCCGGGTGGCGCAGGCTGTTACGCAGCAGCAGCCCCTTCCCCGGCACACGGGACCGCCGCTAGGGTCCGCCCCGGCGGATTGTTCCCTTCCCGCCGAAAGGATGACCCATGCGCCTTCCGCTCATCGCCCTGATCGCGAGTTTGGCCTGCGCCCTTCCCGCCCATGCCCAGCAATGCCCGCCCCTGCAGCGCGCTTTTGACCTGGACCTGACTCCTATCCCCGGCACCACGCGCTTCGCCGTGCCGGTGACCGTCAATGGCGTGCCGAAGCGTTTCGTGCTCAGCACCAGGGAATTTTCGTCGCGCCTGTCGCGCCAGACGGTGACGGAAATGAATCTGAGTCCGCGCACCCAGGGGCGGATGCTCAGCGCCCAGGGCACCGTCAGCAATGCCCAGCTTGTAAGCGTGGACCTCCAGATCGGGCTGGTCAAAGCCGACGGCCAGGAAATGGTCGTGATGGAGGATAGTGGACCGGTCGACGGCATGTTCGGGCCGAACCTGATGCAGCGATACGATATCGAGTTCGATTTCGCCGGCCGCAAGCTGAGCTATTTCCTCACCGACCATTGCGAGGGCCGCGTCGTTCACTGGACGACGACACCGCACGCCGTGGTGCCCTTCACCGGCTGGACCACAGGCAGCGTACAACGCACGATGACCATACCGGTGACCATCGACGGGCATGAAATCCGCGCCGAAATCGACACCTCGCTGGCGCAGAGCGTCATGGACGCGGACACGGCCAATTCCCTGTTCAACGTCACGCCCGACAGTGAAGGCGCCGTACCGCAGGGAACCTTCAAGCAATTGCAGATCGGCGGACTGAATATTCCCAATCCCCGCCTGCGGGTGGAACCCGACCTGATCGGCACCCGGACGCGGGACACGCCGCAGGCCAATAGCCGGGTGCAACGGCGGACGGACAATTTCCTGCCCAGCCTGCGGCTCGGGATGGACATGCTGAGCCGGCTGCACCTCTATCTGGCGGCGAAAGAAGGCAAACTCTACCTGACGCCCGCAAGCGCTAAGTGAGACGGCGTCTTCAAGGCGTCTTGGAGTAGCTCTTTGTCCGCATCGTCACCAGCTCCTCGGCGGCGGTGGGATGCAGCGCCACGGTGCGGTCGAAATCGGCCTTGGTCGCCTTGAGGTTCAGCGCGATGGCGGCGGCCTGGATGATCTCCGCCGCATGGTCGCCGAAGATGTGGCAGCCCAGCACCTGCCCCGAAGGCGCATCCACCACCAGCTTCATCAGGGTGCGCACCTCGCGCCCGCCCAGCGTGTGCAGCAGGGGCCGGAAGGTGGATTTGTAGACATCGATGCTGTGGCCCAGGCCCAGCGCCTTTTCCTCGGTCATGCCCACCGACGCCAGTTCGGGCGTGGTGAAGACGGCGCTGGGGACATGGTTGTGGTCGGGCCGGGTGGGATTGTTCTTGAAGGCGGTCTCGACGAAGCACATCGCCTCATGGATGGCGACGGGCGTCAGTTGCAGGCGGTCGGTGACGTCGCCCACCGCCCAGATATGCGGCGCGCTGGTGCGGGAATACTCGTCCACCTTCACTTCGCCCTTGCGGCCCAGTTCCACGCCCGCCTTCTCGACATGCAGGGCATTGGTGTTGGGCTGGCGGCCGATGGCGAGCAGGATCTGGTCGCACTCGATCACATCGCCCTTGTTGGTCTTGGCATGCAGGCAATTGCCGCGCTTCTCGATCCGGGTGAATTCGCAGCCCAGCATGACGTCGAGCCCGCGCGTCTGCATCGAGGTGCAGAGCGCATCGCGCATGTCGTCGTCGAAACCGCGCAGCGGCTTGTCACCGCGATAAACCAGCGACACATGAGAGCCCAACCCGTGGAAGATGTGCGCGAACTCCAGCGCGATATAGCCGCCACCCGCCACCAGCACGCGCTTGGGCAGTTCCTTGAGGTGGAAGGCTTCGTTGGACGTGATGCAAAGCTCGCCGCCGGGAATGACATGGGAGGTGCCCAGCTCGCGGGTGGGCGCGTTGCCGGTGGCGATCAGGATTTTCTCCACCGTCACCCGCTTGCCGGCGTTTAGCAGCAGCAGCGTGTGTTCATCCTCGAACACGGCGCGGTCGGCGAAGACCGTCACCCCCGCCGCCGCGACATTCTTGGCGTAAAGCCCCTCCAGGCGGGCGATCTCGCGGTCCTTGTTGGCAATCAGGGTCGGCCAGTCGAACTTGGCGTCGCCGAAATCCCAGCCATAGCCCGCCGCATCCTTGACGTTCTCGGAGAACTGGCTGGCATAGACGAACAGCTTCTTGGGGATGCAGCCGCGAATGACGCAGGTGCCGCCCATCCGCCATTCCTCGGCCAGGGCGACGCGGGCGCCGGTCATCGCCGCCATGCGGGAGGCCCGCACGCCGCCGGAGCCGCCGCCAATCACGAAAAGATCGAAGTCGTATTTCATTTGCGCTACGCTTACCCGAGCTTGATGAAGGTCACAATGCGGGCGGGGCGGAACATCCTGAAGGCGGCGCTTCTGGCGGCGATGGCGTTGGCGCTATCCGGCTGCACCCTGTCGGCCGCGCTGCGCCATGACGAGATTCGCTCGGTCTGGGGCCCGGGACGCGCTCTAGCCAGCCCCACCGTCTTCTTCGCCACCGACCGCCGCCGCGATGGCGACGGCTTCGGGCTGGACTGGGGCGGCGTCGCCCATTGCGGCCGCGCCACGGTGCGCATTTCCAATGCGGTGAGCGCCGCGGCGCCCGACCCGGCGCTGGCGCACATCGCCTGCGAAGGACCGGCGCAGATCAACGCCTTCGCGGCGCAGATCGCGCAGGCGGCGCGGGCGCAAAATTGCGGCCGCGTGCTGGTGATCGTGCATGGCTTCAATCTCACCTTCCGCAACAGCCTGTTGCATGGGGCGCAGATCGCCATCGATTCGCAGTGGCGCTGCGCCACCCTGCTGCTCAACTGGTCGAGCGAAGGCATGTTCAACCGCTATGCCGCCGATATCGAGCGCAGCGGCTATGCCGTACCCCTGCTGATCGAACTGGTGCGGGCTCTGAACGCGGCCGGCGTGACGCCCGATATCCTGGGCCATAGCATGGGCGCGCGCATCACGCTGAGCGCCGTGGCGGCGCTATGCGCTGCGCCCGCGCCACTGGTGGGCGAGATGGTGCTGATGGCCCCCGATGTCAGTTCGCAGCCGAACAATGACGATTTCGGGCGGCTGCTGTCGCGGGACATTCAATGCGCGCGCCGCGCCACCGTCTATGCCTCGGATTACGACCTGGCGCTGATGGCGTCGGAAAGTTTTCATGGCGGCGTGCCCCGCGCCGGGCAGCAACCGATCCGCAATCTGCAGTATGACGCCGCGCCGCGCATCGATGCGGTGGACGCCACCTTCGGGCCCGGCGATCCGTCGGGCCATGCCTATTTCGTCTTCGCCTATGAGGCGCTCACCGACCTGATGTGGGTGCTGAACGGCGCCACGCTGCAGCAGCGCGCCGGGCCACAGGGCACGTTGACCTGTATCGATGCCCCGGGCAGCGCCTGTGGCAGCGGCGGCGGGCGCTATCTGCTGAAGGTCGAGGAAAGCCGCCAGCCCAGCCTGTGGCGCAGGCTGGTCCGCCGGGTCTGGCCGGTCCTATTGCCGTTCCAGTGACGGTCAGGCTTTCGTGATGACTTCCACTTCGCCGGGGCTGGCGATCAGCAGCGTCTTGGCGATGCCGATGAACAGGCCATGCTCGACCACACCCGGCACGGCCAGGATGGCGGTGGCGAGCTTGGGGGCATCGGCGATCTGGCCGAAGGCGGCGTCATAGATCAGGCAGCCGCTGTCGGTCTTGAACGGCGCGCCATCGCGCACCCGCAGCGTCATCTTCACATCCTTGTAGCCCAGCGCGGCAAAGGCGGCGGCCAGGCGCGACGCGGTGGCGGCGTGGCCGAACTCGATCACTTCGATGGGCAGCGGATACTTGCCCATGCGGGCCACCAGCTTGGATTCATCGGCGATCACCAGCATCGATTTGGAGGACGCCGCCACGATCTTCTCGCGCAGCAGCATGCCGCCGCCGCCCTTGATGAGGTTGAGGTCGCGGTCGGCCTCGTCGGCGCCGTCGATGGTGAGATCGAGTTCGCCCAGATCGTCGAGGGTGGACAGGGTGATGCCCAGCCTGCGGGCATAAAGCGCGGTGCGCTCCGAGGTGGGGACGCAGAGAATCTTAATGCCGCCGCGCACCCGCAGGGCGAGCAGGTCGAGAAAGACTTCCGCCGTGGTGCCGGAGCCCAGCCCCAGCTTCATGCCGTCATGGACATATTCCAGCGCCTTGGCGGCGACGGCTTTTTTCAGAGCGTTCTGGTCTGTCATGGGCGGGACTATAAGGGCTTCTGCGCGATGTGCCAGAGTTCGCCGCATGGGCCATAGACGTAAGCGACGATAAGGCCCCAGGGCTGGCGCGCGGGCGGCTTGGGCGGCGCGACGCCGAACGTGCCCGGCAGATCGAGCGCCTGGATATGCGCCCACCAGGCATCCAAGTCAGGCACCAGCAACTGCATCATGAAGTTTTGCGCCCAGCCTTCGTGGAAATAATTCTGCAGCAGGAAACCGCCGCCGTCGCATTCCCAGCCGGAAACCTCACCGGCATCGAAACTCATGCGAAAGCCCAGCGCGGCATAGAAGCGCTTGGAGCGTTCATAGTCCTTGCCACCGGGGATGAAGGGACGAAGAAGAGAGGCGGAGGGCGCGGTCATGTGGAGACGATAAAGCCAATTGTCATTCCCGCGAAAGCGGGAATCCAGAAACTGGCAGCCTATTCCGCCGGCAAATGAACGCGTGGCGCCAGCCTAGATCCCCTTCCCTCACGCCGCTGCGCGGCGCTCGCCGGAGATGACAGGGGAACAGATGTACCGACCGCCGCCCCGCTATTCCACCGTCACCGACTTGGCCAAGTTACGCGGCTGATCCACGTCCGTGCCCTTGGCGATGGCGGCATAATAGGCCAGCAACTGCACCGGCACCGCATAGAGCAGCGGCGTGATGAAGGCGTTGGTGGTGGGCACGGTGATCGAGGCCCAGACCTTGCCCGCCTTGTGCACGCCCTCGGCGTCGGAGATCAGCAGCACCTTGCCGCCGCGCGCCATCACTTCCTGCATGTTGGAGATGGTCTTCTCGAAATGCTGGTCGTGCGGCGCGATGACGATGATCGGCACCTGCTCGTCGATCAAGGCGATGGGGCCGTGCTTCATCTCGCCGGCGGCATAGCCTTCGGCATGGATGTAGCTGATCTCCTTCAGCTTCAACGCGCCTTCCAGCGCCAGCGGATAGGACGGGCCGCGGCCCAGATAAAGCACATCGCGCGCCTTGGCGACTTCCTCGGCCACCGCCTTGATCTGCGCTTCCTGCTTCAGCAATTCGGCGATGTGGCGCGGCGTTTCCAGCAGCGAGGCGCAAAGCGATTTCTCGTCTTCGGCGGTCAGATGGCCGCGCGCCACGCCCGCCGCGATGGCGAAGCTGGCCAGCGCCGCCAGCTGGCAGGTGAAGGCCTTGGTCGAAGCGACGCCGATTTCCGGGCCCGCATAGGTGGGCAGACTGATGTCGGCTTCGCGCGCGATGGAGCTTTCCGTCACGTTGACGATGGCGATGGTGGTCTGGCCCTGCGCCTTGGCGTCGCGCAGCGCCGCCAGCGTGTCGGCGGTCTCGCCCGACTGGGTGATGAACAGCGCCGCGCCCTGTTCCGGATAGACTGGATCGCGGTAGCGCAATTCGGAGGCGACGTCGATTTCCACCGCCAGGCGGGCCAACTTCTCGAACCAGTATTTGCCGACCATGCCGGCATAATAGGCGGTGCCGCAGGCGCTGATGGTGAGCCGCGTCGCGGATGCCAGCGCCGGACGCAGGCCGACGCCGAGACGGCGCACCGACGGACCCGCCGGATCGAGATAATGCGCCAGCGTATGGCCGATCACTTCCGGCTGTTCGTGGATTTCCTTGGCCATGAAATGGTTGTGGCCCGCCTTGTCGACGATGGCGGCCGAGGCGGTGGTGATCTTGATCTCGCGGTTGGCGGGGCGGCCCGCCGCGTCGAATATGGCGACGTCGGTGCCCTGGATCACCGCGACATCGCCTTCTTCCAGATAGGCGACGCGGTTGGTGAAGGGCGCCAGCGCAAAAGCGTCGGAGCCGAGATAGGATTCGGTCTCGGCATAGCCGACGGCCAGAGGCGAGCCCTTGCGCGCGCCGACCAGCAGACCTTCCTCGCCCTTGAAGATCACCGCCAGCGAATAGGCGCCGGTCAGCCGCGCCACCGCCGTCTTGGCGGCATCCACCGGGGACATGCCCTGGTCGAGATAATCGGTGATGAGATGGGCGGCGACTTCGCTATCGGTCTGGGATTCGAATTTGTGGCCCTTGGCGGTCAGCTCGTCGCGCAGCTCGCGGAAATTCTCGATGATGCCGTTATGGACGATGGCGACCTTTTCCGAGGCGTGCGGATGGGCGTTGTTCTCCGTCGGCGCGCCATGCGTGGCCCAGCGTGTGTGGCCGATGCCGGTGCGGCCCGGCAGCGGATCCAGTTGCAGCACCGCGCCCAGCCGGTCCAGCTTGCCCGGCGAGCGGCGGCGGTCGATCTGGCCGTCCACCAGCGTGGCAATGCCTGCCGAGTCATAGCCGCGATATTCCAGGCGGCGCAGCGCCTCGACCAGGAGGGGAGCCACGTCGCGCGCGCCCGCGATGCCGATAATGCCGCACATGTTACTTCTTTACTTGCTTGCTGGCGCGGAAGGCCGCGGCCCAGCCGCGCTTCTGCACCTGTGCGCCGCGCGACAGCGCCAGCGCGTCCGCTTCCACATTCTGCGTGATCACCGAACCTGCCGCGGTGATGGCGCCGTCGCCCACCTTCACCGGCGCCACCAGCGCGGTGTCGGAGCCGATGAAAGCGCCAGCGCCAATCTCAGTGCGGGCCTTGGTGAAGCCGTCATAGTTGCAGGTGATGGTGCCGGCGCCAATATTGGCCTTCGCGCCCACCGTCGCATCCCCCAGATAGGTGAGATGGTTGGCCTTGGCGCCCTTGCCGATGTCGCTGTTCTTCACTTCCACGAAATTGCCGATATGGGCGTCTTCGCCGATCTTCGCGCCCGGGCGCAGGCGGGCATAGGGCCCGACGATGGCGCCAGTGGCGATGCTGGCCCCTTCGATATGGCTGAAGGCGCGGATGGTCGCGCCGCTGGCCACCGTCACGCCGGGGCCGAACACCACATAGGGCTCGATCGCCGTGTCGTTGCCGATCTCGGTGTCGTGGGAAAAATGCACGGTCTCCGGCGCGGTCATGCCAACGCCCGCCTCCAGCAGGCGGCGGCGGATAAGGCCCTGCATCAGCGCTTCGGCCCCCGCCAGTTCGGCGCAGCTGTTGACGCCGGTGACCGAAACCTCGTCGGTGGACGCCAGCGCGCAGCGTTCGCCATCGGCGCGCGCCAGCACGGGAATGTCGGTGAGATAATATTCGCCCTGGGCGTTGTTGTTGTTCAGCGACCCGGTCCAGCCGAAGAACTTTTTCGCATCGACGGCGTAGAGGCCCGCATTGCAAAGCCGGACCTGGCGCTCGCTTTCGGAAGCGTCCTTGAACTCGACGATACGATCCAGAAAACCATCCGGCGCGACCAGCACACGGCCATAAGCGCCCGGATCGGCCGCTTCGAACGCCGCCAGCGCCAAGCCTGCATTATTTTTCCCGGCCGTCTCCTTGGCCGCCAGCACGGCGGAAATCGTCGCCGGCGTGATCAGCGGCGTGTCGCCGCTGGCGATGACGATGGTGCCGTCGAAATCCTTGAGCGCGTCCTTTGCCGAGGCCGCGGCATGGCCGGTGCCCAACTGCTTGTCCTGGATCGCGGTTTGGCAGCCCTGGCTCACCGCAAAGGCGCGCACCGCATCGCCCGTCGCGCTGGTCACGACCACGATGCGCTCGATGCCCGCCGCCCGCAGCGCCTTGATGACATGGCCCAGCATGGGCAGGCCCGCCACCTTGTGCAGCACCTTGGGCAGGGCCGATTTCATGCGGGTGCCTTGCCCCGCGGCAAGGATGATGGCGGCCTTCGACATGTTGCGGGGGTAAGCTCCGGCTGGAAAAAGGTAAAATGACGAATTGTGTCTTTAAATGTCGCGCCGCCCGCGGCAAACCCGCTTCCACTCTTCCAGGCGGGCGCTCCTGTATATTGCTTTGATTCTAGCACGGATTGCCTGAGCCATGCCCTCCCCCGCCCTCATTTTCGATCTCGACGGTACGCTGGTGGACACTGCGCCCGACCTGCTGGCGGCCACCAACGCCGTCATGGCGGCCCGCGACTTGCCGCTGCTCCCCCCCACCACGCTGCGCCACATGGTGGGCTGCGGCGCCCGTTCCCTGATCGAGCAGGCGATGGAAGCGGTGGGCCAGACCCTGACGCCGGATGACCTGCCGCCGCTGCTGGATATCTTCATGGCGCATTACCGCGCGCATATCGCCGATGGCAGCGTAATCTTTCCCGGCGTGGTGGAAACGCTGACTTCGCTGAAGGCGGATGGCGCGCGGCTAGCGGTGCTGACCAACAAGCCGCAGGAGCTAGCCGACAAGCTGCTGCCCGCCATCGGCCTGGAGCATTTCTTCGCCGAGATCTATGGCGCGGGCCGGATGAGCTATGTGAAGCCCGATGCCCGCATCTTCCACGATGTCGTGCGCGACATTGGCGGCAGCGATGGCGGCGCGGTGATGATCGGTGACTCCATCACCGACCTGAAGACGGCGCAGGCGGCAGGCGCGCCCTGCATCCTGCTGTCCTATGGCTACACGCCAATCCAGGCAAAGGATTTGGGCGCCGACATCGTGCTGGATGATTTCGCGGAATTGCCTGCGGCGCTCAAGACGCTCGGGATATTATAGCTCCCAGACCGGGCCCATCATAGGCGGGCTTGGCAGTCCACACCATGGCGCTGGATTTCACCAGCCGGTTCACCCGCTCCAGCAGGCGGTCGGGATTGAACGGCTTGACCATGTAATCGCTGGCGCCCGCGCCCATCGCGTTCATCACGGTTTCGTTGTCGCGCTCGCCGGTCAGCATCATCACCGGCAGTTTGCTGATCGAAGGGTCCGCCTTGATCGCGTCCAGCGCCACAAGCCCGCAACCGGGCATCCGCACATCCAGAATCGCGGCGACCGGCTCCTGACTGGCCCCCACTGAGTGGTCCAGTTTCAATGTTAGTTTAGTGACGGGTTTTGCGCTAGCGGCCCGCCGGCGAACTGATCCGTCGGCCAACAGATTGCTTCTGGTGCTGGCGGACGATATCCCA
>JBIIWB010000025.1:0-34030 GCA_044339125.1 Rhizomicrobium sp.
CTGGGATATCGTCCGCCAGCACCAGAAGCAATCTGTTGGCCGACGGATCAGTTCGCCGGCGGGCCGCTAGCGCAAAACCCGTCACTAAACTAACATTGAAACTGGACCACTCAGTGGGGGCCAGTCACTGTGCCGTAGCCGATGTCATCCCGTATCCAAAGAATATCCGGGGGACGACGTAGCACGGGGGGCGGGACTGCCTTTGGATATCCAACTGCTATAGGTCCGACGACATGATGACAGATCGGAATGTCAAGAATCCGCCTGCCCTCAAAACTGTTCAGCCAAGCCTGCGCAAATCCGACCCAGCAGGTTCCAAGCCCCATATCCTGTGCCGCGAGCATGATATTGCCGCCCGCCAGCGCGCAGTCTTCCGTGACCCAGGGATTGATGGAATCCGCCGAGATCACCATCAGGGCGGGCGCATGATGAAACAGGTGGAAGTTCGGATCCGTAAAAACGGGGCGGAAGTGTTCCTGCTTGGGGAGAACACCAAGACAGTTGGTCAAATGCTTCTTGGCGAGCGTCGACATCCTTAGGAGCAGCACCGGGTCATTGATGATGCTGAACCGCCAGGGCTGCTCGTTCATAGAACTCGGGGCCTGGACGCCAGCTTCGGCCAATCGGCGCAATACCTGCGTGGGCACGGGATCTGACTTAAAATCTCTTACTGCACGGCGACCGCGAAGAGCGTCCTGGAGTTCCATGAATGGCACCGCTCACAATGAGGTCATTCAACGCTTGCCTTTTCGGATGCGCGTTTCTTCCCGAGAGGCAAGGGCAAGCACAACCCCAAACAGAGAGAATGCCCCTATCACCAAAGCCAAGAATGCATCGCCAGCACTGAACATGGGTTTTCCTCTCTTTGAGTTACTGAGTTAGGCAACCAGATCTTCCAGCGTCTCGCGACGCAGGAGGCGGATCTGGCGGGCATTGGGGATCGCAATCACGCGTTCGCGTTCAAAATGCGAAAGTGTGCGCGACACGGTTTCGATTGTGAGGCCGAGATAGTCTGCGATGTCCTGCCGGCTCATTGGCAGTTCAATAGGCTGAACTTCAGCACCTTTTGCGTCCCATTCCAGGAGGAACGCGGCGACCTTCTCGGCCGCGGCGCGGCGGCCCAGCAGAAAGGCATGCGCCTGGGCGTCCGTGGCACTATGAAGTGCGTAGTTTAGAAGCTGGTGCGAGAGCTCGCGGTCGGTCAAGGCCGCCACTTCGACGCCGCGGCGGCGATAAGCTACCAGATTGCAGCTATTCACTGCTTCGGCGGAAAGACGATGGGTGCCTTTCAGCTCAAAGCCAAATACGTCGCCCGGCCCATAAAATGCTTCGATCTGGCGGCGGCCATCGCTAAGAAACTTGCAGGTACGAACCGTGCCCGACACGACCTTGAAGAACAGATCAGCAGCTTCTCCTTCTGCGAAAATCTCCTGGTCCGCGCGAAAGTGCTGGACGGCGCCGGCACGGAGCGTATCCCGGCCATCGTCCAGCGCCGCCATCCAAGAGGGGCAGGTATATGACAGCGAGGCCAGCATGCTGGTTGCCCGGCTCGGCATAGCGATCTGTGCGGACATGTTGATCTTCCCTTCAGCGATGCTCAACTTGTTAGAGGGTCGGAGAAGGGACAGAAATTCGTTTTGATACTAAGGGGTTATACGTAAAGTCATTCCGGATTGGTGGGCCAAATTCGTGTTAAAGTGCCGAAACTCCTTATGGATTTTAGCGAAGTGAACTCCCGAACCGAGCAAAGCCGTCTGGCAGCCATCGTTGAGTCTTCCGACGATGCCATCATCGCTAAGACCCTTGAGGGTATCGTCACGGACTGGAACCGGGGCGCTGAGAAGGTGTTTGGCTACTCTGCGGCCGAAATGATTGGGCAGCCGCTGGCCGTGCTCCTGCCGCCGGACCGGCCGGGCGAGGAAGCCGATATTCTGGCGCGCATCTGCCGCGGTGAGCGGTTAGAACATTTCGAAACAAAAAGAAGGCGCAAGGACGGCGAGATCATTGATGTTTCGGTAGCGGTCTCGCCATTGCGCGATGCGGATGGCGCCCTGATGGGCGCCTTCTCCGTTGCCCGGGACATAACCGCCGCAACAATGGCACAAGCGCAGCTGGCTGAGCGGGAAGCTCACCTCCAGTCCGTTCTCGACACAATCCCAGATGCGATGATCGTGATCGACTCTCAGGGACTGATACAATCCTTTAGCGCAACCTCTGTCCGGCTGTTCGGCCATCAACCATCTGAGGTCATCGGACGGAATATAAATCTCCTCATGCCATCCCCATACCGGGAGCAGCATGATTCCTATCTCGCGCGATATCTGGCAACCGGTGAGCGCCGTATTATCGGCACAGGCCGTCTTGTGGTCGGCCAGCGCAAGGACGGCTCCACCTTTCCGATGGAGCTATCGGTTGGGGAAATGCGAGCGGGCGACCGCCGGTTTTTTACCGGCTTTGTACGCGACCTGACCGAGCGCCAGGAGACCCAGAAGCGGCTTCAGGACCTGCAATCAGAGCTGATTTTCATGGGCCGCTTCACCGCCCTGGGGGAAATGGCGTCTACCCTGGCGCACGAATTGAACCAGCCACTCACTGCGGCCGCGCTTTATCTCAACGGAGCACGACGCCTTCTGGATGGCGGTCGTGAGGAGGACAGATCCGCTACCCGCGAGGCAATCGAAGAAGCTGCCACGCAAATGCTCCGCGCGGGGCAAATCATCAAGCGTCTGCGCGAATTCGTGACCCGTGGCGAAACTGAGCGCGTCAGCGAAAATCTTCCCAAGCTGATAGAGGAAGCCTGTGCGCTCGCCCTTGTGGGAGCGCGCGAAACCGGCATACACGTCTCATTTTACTTCGATCCCATGTGCCAATTCGTGCTGGCGGACAAAGTTCAGGTACAGCAGGTGCTCCTCAATCTCGTGCGAAACGCCATTGAGGCGATGCAGGATAGCACGAGGCGCGAGCTTGTCATCTTCACCCACCGCTTGGAGGACGAAGCCGTCCGTATCGATGTGGCCGATACCGGCACTGGCATATCGCCCGAAATCGCGGAGCATCTATTTCAACCGTTTGTCACATCAAAAAAGGCTGGTATGGGCGTCGGGCTTTCCATCAGCCGGACCATTGTAGAGGCGCATGGCGGCCGTATTTGGGCGGAATCTCGCACGGAAGGCGGAACCATTTTCCACATCACTTTGCGCAGTGCGGAATGAGGGAACGAGCATGTCCACCGCAACCATCCATGTAATCGACGATGATGAAGATGTACGAAAAGCCCTCGCCTTTCTTCTGAGCACAGCTGGATACGCTGTGCGCGTGCATGATTCCGCCAGCCACTTTCTCGGCAAGCTCGATGACGTTCAGCCGGGCTGCATCGTCAGTGATGTACGCATGCCGGGCGTAGACGGCATCGAACTGCTAAGGCGACTCAAGGAATCCGGGGTTGGGCTGCCGGTCATTGTCATGACGGGCCACGCCGACATCGCCATGGCCGTCGAGGCGATGAAGGCCGGCGCTCTGGATTTTCTCGAAAAACCCTTTGCCGATGACGTGATGCTTGCGGCTGTCGACAGAGCCCTGCTGACACTGCATGCCGCCATCGACACCATGCACGAAACTAGCGAAACGCGTGCGCGGGCTGCGTCACTCTCAGACCGGGAACGGCAGGTTCTTGCAGGCGTTTTGGCCGGCCACCCAAACAAGACCATCGCCTATGATTTTGGCATTAGTCCCCGGACGGTGGAAGTGCATCGTGCCAACGTAATGGCAAAAATGGGGGCAAAGAGCCTGTCCGAACTGGTGCGCCTTTCGCTTCAGGCCAAGATCACCTGAGTTGCGCCGGATCAAGGCGCGGCATTCCACTTGCGACGAAAGTGCGGGACAGGAGATCCCACATTTTCACTGCCAAACGCCTATTTGTTGTCGGCCTTGTGCTATTGCTCGGGAGCAGCGCAGGTAACACCGCAATCATAGTTGCTGCGGAAGATGGCGCGCAGATTACGCCAGCGCAGGTCATTTCCGATTCCATAAACTGCGTGGCAGCTGTGCTGGGCTATCAGACCCAAGATGCGCAAGGCTTTTGCAGCCGGGTCATCACGGCCATGCCGGATGAGTCTCTGGGCTACAAGTTTCGTGGGCTCTCCTATCTTCTGGAAGGGCGCTTCGACAAGGCCGAGCCAGATTTTCACAGCGCATTGGGCTTGGCTCCTGATGATCCGGAAGTCCAGGCAGGATATGGCCAATCGCTGAGCGGCCAGGGACGATATGCAGCGGCGATTCCCTATTTCGACGCTGCGCTGGAACTGACGCCCGATGACGTCCGCTTTCTGGCGGCGCGCTGCTGGGCGCGCGCCGGTCAGGGCGGCGATGAGAATCTCGATATGGCGCTGGTCGACTGCAACCGCGCTTCCGACCTGGCGCCCGACTATTCCACCGCCTGGATGAACCGGGGCCTGGTGCGGCTGAAGCAGCGCAATTGGCGCGCCGCCATTCAGGACTACACCCGTTCGATTGGCAATGGAGGCGATTCGCCCGCGGCGCTCTTCGGTCGAGGCTTTGCCTGGCTTCAGGTTAAGGAGGATCTGCAGGGCCGGGCTGACATTCAGGCCGCGCGCAGGCTCGACCCCACCATTGATCAACTCTTCATCCGGCTGGGCGTTCTTCCGGCGACTTGCCGGGACAGCAATGGCGCTTGCCCGCTGCCGTCAGACCTGCGTGACCCCAGGACATCCGAACAATTCGCCCGGATGGTCAGTTTTGTTCCGGGGCATTTCGGAGGTCTTCATGAGATGGATGAATATTTGTTCCGTCTCGCTCTGGGACGGATGGACACAATGCTGGTGAAGACTGCGAAGCTGCTGGGCACATCCGCCTATAAGGACTTCAGCACCCCTTGGGAGGACGATTCAATTCCCTCCGCGTTGCGGCACCTGCAGCGCGTCCAGGCGGAATATCGGCGTCAACAGGATCTGGCTTGCGCGATGAAAGTTACCAGCGGCAGGTTGCGTGAGAGGCCGAACCTCCATCTCTCGTCGGCCTTGGCAAATGATCCTCAGAGAGCGCGCGCGGAAGTTAATCACACGTTCGACGCCGTCCACCCCTTCTGGCAAGCGGTGTGCCGCGCCAAGAAGGGCAGCTGTTTCCTGGAATAGCTACCTAGTGAAGAAAAATACGACGCCGCCGGCCAATGCTGCTGTGCTGAATCCGGCAAGTAGCACAGAACCCAGGCGCCAACCGCCAAATGCGAAACCCAGAACAGTCTTGGCGATGCCATTGCTCAACGCCGCGAGAAGGATGACCGACGCGCCGAAGGCAGGCACAGCCCCATCCCGCACCATTCGCGCCATTGATACGGTGATCGGGTCGACATCCAGAAAGCCGGAAACCGCACCCAGGGTGGAAACGCCCGCCTCGCCGAACCAGGACGAAGCAACCCTGCTGGCCAGCAAAATGACGGCAAAGAGACCGCCGAGCCTGAACACCTCCGTCAACGCGAACGGGTTTGCCAGTGGTAACGCCGCCTTCTCCGATTTGTGTCCGGCCCGGAGATAGCAGATCGCCAGTGGAGCCAGAAGCGCCATTGCGGCCACCGCTATGGGAAACCCCAAAGCCGGCAGGAGCCTGTCTGTCACCACGAAGGCGATCGCGCCTATGCGAAGGAGCGAAACAAGCCAGGCAGCGAAAATCGCAGCGGCCACTTCAGCCGTCATCCCGGCATGGCGCCGCGCCAACCGTGCAAAGGTCCAGGTTACCGTCGTGGAAGTCACCAGGCCGCCCATGAACCCCGCATAAAGCAGGCCGCGGCGCGCGCCGGACAGGCGCATCGCGACATAGCCGGCAAAGCTGACCGCGGCAATCATGACTGTCATCAGCCAAATTTCGTGGGGGTTTATCACCCCCAACGGATCTATCGGGCGATCTGGCAGTACCGGAAGCAGCACCACAGTCATCACCAGCAGCAGCAACGCGGCCCGGATCTCCAGCCAAGTCAGCTGCCGTAAGAAGCCATGGAGAATCCGCCGCTCCACGAGCACCAAGGCCGCCAGTACGGCCGCGGCCCCCGTCGCCATTATGCTCCCCTGCGCCCCATAGGCGCCCAACGCGAAGGTAAGCAGCGCAGTCACCAGTCCGGTGGCCGAGAAATTCCCGGAAGAACGCATGCGCCGAAGCTCATAGAGCACAAAGCCTCCAGCCAGCGCCAGGAATGCAAATCCCAGGAACAAGCCGCCCTGCTTGGCAGCCAGAAGGCCACAAACACCGCCACAGAGGCCAATGAGCGTGTAAGTCCGGATTCCCGCGACCCGGTCGCCATCCTTCTGGGCGCGTTGCTGCCAGCCGCGTTCAATTCCGAAAAGCAGCCCAACAGAGGTGGCAAGTACCAAGCGCTGCAAGATCTCGAGTTCGCTCATCGGGGACGTTTGTGCAGGATCAAGGTGGGCTGGTGGACACCATAGCATGGTGGCTGCAGGAGACACGCCGTGAATACGCCGGAGCCAGAAAAGAAGACGCAGTTATTCGATTTCATCGCCCGCACCCCCTTGGCATGTCTTGCCAGCATTGGTGAGAAAGGCGCGCCCCAGGCAGCCTTGATGAATATCGCAGTTACACCGGACCTTGAGATTGTATTTCAGACAACCTGCCAGACCCGCAAGTTCTTCAATCTGGAGCGCGACCCTCGCGTGGCGCTTGTCATAGGCTGGAGCGGCCATGAAACCCTGCAGTATGAGGGAACGGCGATACGCCCCGACGGTCGCAGAGGTGAGATGGCGCGGGATGCCTTTATTGCGGCCTTTCCTGCCAAGACCAGCAATCAGTATTGGCCGGGCAATGCCTATTTCCTGGTGACGCCTCACTGGCTGCGCTTCAGCAGCTACTACCGCCCCCGCTTCACCGAGGAATACCACCTGGGCGATCCGCAAATAGCCAAGCCCAGCTGCTGGGCGCGCATGTTTGGCGGACATTGCCCAACGATCTGATTGATCAGCATCAACGCCCTTCGCCCAGAATAGAGGATGATGGAGCAAGGAGAGCCCTGAAAAAGCTCGGCGCGTCAGAAGGATCGCGACATGAACCACCCCACCTTACTCTGTCATCTGGAAGTCAACAACGAGAACAAGGCAGTAATGTCTGTCACCGCTGACATCGCTGCAACCTTGAATGCGGTTCTGATCGGAATTGCTGCTTGCCAGCCTATACGCCCCTTTGGCGAGATGCCCTATGCCGGTGACCTTTGCGAGGCCGACATGGCGGAAATCCAGCGTGAAACAAGATTGGCGGAGCGCCGGTTCCGCAGCTTCATGTCGGACAAATCCCGTCAGATTTCGTTCCGTTCTGCGGCGACCTATCAGGAACTTGGTGATTATATCGCAGGCAACGCTCGCGCCGCAGATTTCATCCTGACGGGACCGGACCTTGGCGGAAATCTGCTCGACAACTCCCGTCACACCAATATCGGGGACCTGGTCATGAATGCCGGCCGGCCCGTGATCATCGTCCCCGTCAACGCCAGCGAGTGCCTGCTGGGAAGCGTCGTTGTTGCCTGGAAAGATCGCCGCGAGGCCCGGCGGGCCGTGCTGGATTCTCTGCCCCTGCTGCAGCACGCCCGCCGCGTGACGGTAGTTGAGGTGGCGCGCAAGGGCGACAGTGACAGCGCCGCTGTCCGCACTGCCGACGTGACGGCATGGCTGGGCCGCCATGGCGTGCCGGCAGAGTCCATGGTCTCTGTCGCGGACGGGACTGACGTCGAATGCCTGGAAAGGCTTCTTGATGAGCGCAATTGCGACCTGCTGGTGGCAGGGGCCTATAGTCATAGCCGGATTGGCGAGTGGGCATTCGGCGGCGTCACCACGGACCTGCTGCTGAAGCCTCAGCGCTGCACACTGCTATCGCACTAGTGCCGGGTCAACGCGCTCATCATCCGAAAGTCACTTGCTGGCGCCCTGCGTGGCAGCAACCGGAGCGACGGAGACGATCTTGAACGGGCGCACCGGACGGTTGCCGCTTCTCAGCGAAACATAATGGCCTTGCGCCAGTATATGGCTTTCCAGGCGAACAAACGTTTCATTGTCGCTATCAGAATTCTTGTCATAGTCAAACTGCCAGCCTTGGCCCGTATGCCGGACCATGCCACGCCGATCGGTGAACCCATGGTTGAAGCGTCGCACGGTGCAGAGATCTTTGCACCGGGCCCATGCTGCCATATCAATGTGGCCATCTTCGGCCAACGGCAGAATGAATTCATACCCCAGGGACGGATTGCCCTGCGGATAATCCGCAGTGCGTCCCAGCTCCAGGTGAATTTTCACCAAAGTCATTGCAGTCTCCAAAATTGCTTGCGAACGTTGTTGCCAACCTCTTCCATCATGCGTGCGACCGCATCCGGTCGAATGCCCGGGACGATTCCGCCAAAATGGACATGGTCCATGAGAAATAGACCGCACATCTCGGAGAAGTGCCGATCAAATAGAGTCTTGATGGCTTCGAAAGCGCCCGTTTCCTTCACCCAGTAGAGGGGCGCACCCGAGGTCGTGAAACTGATCAGACGCTTGCCCATCAGTAACGGCTCTGGCCCTTGCGCGTTGCGGCCGTAGGCGAAGCCAAATCCGAACACGCGCTCGAGGTAACCTTTGAGAATGGCAGGCGGGGAATTCAGCCACAGCGGATAGACCAGTACATAGGCATCCGCATCGCCGATCATGGCGCGCTCCGCCACGACATCGGCGCCCGGCCGGAAGTTTTCCGCGAAAGGCATCTCTGCCGCCTGCAGGCAGGGATCAAATTTCATGGCATACAGGTCGCGAACCAGAACATCGTGCCCCAGTCCCCGCGCCGCGACGGCGTAGGCACTTGCGACGGAGCTGTTGAAGCTCTCGGCCGCCGGATGTGCGAGGATCACGACATGCTTCATGCCCTCATTGTTGGCATTCCGGGACCGTCGTCTTTGCGGCAGGTCAAAGCCTAGTTTCCACCGGCGGGGTATTGGGCAATATGGTCGAAAATCTCGCCGCCGGCGCGTCCCTGGTGGCCCTTACAGTCCTTATTCACACTAGTGGGTTGCTGGTGCTATCGCGGCTGACGCCCGTTCTGGCGCGCCGTCTGGGCTTCCACAACCATGATATTGGCCGTTCGCTGGTCATGATAGGATCGGTCCTGGGCATATTTCTGCTTCATACAGTGGAAATCTGGCTATGGGCAGCGGCCTATGAAGGCCTAGGCACGGTGGCGGATTTTCCCGGTGCGCTCGAGCTTTCAACCAGCATGTTTTCAACCCTGGGATATGACGGCACGCAGGCCATTGTACCGACATGGCGACTGCTGACGGCCTTGGAGGGCATCAACGGCTTCATCCTGATCGGATGGTCTACCGCCTACCTCGTCGGCGTTTCTACGCGGCATGGTCCATTCCGCATGCAGGAACATTTCTGACTCAATTGATCGGGCGCAAGGCGGCCCCTCCCCGGTAAGAGCCATTCTGTCCGCCATGCGCAAGCATATCCTGGTCATCAACGGCAATCCCGATCCGGGGCCGGAACGCCTATCTAGCGCGCTGGCGAGCACCTATGCCGGCGCTGCTGCGGAGGCCGGATACAGCGTCGCACAGTTGAATCTCGGGGAAATGGACTTTCCCCTGCTGAGCCACAGTGCTGATTTTCTGCAGGCGCCGCTGGATCCCGACATTCTCCAGGCCCGTGATGAGATTAGGCGCGCCGATCACCTGGTTTTCATCTATCCGCTTTGGCTGGGCAGCGCTCCTGCCCTGCTCAAGGCATTCATGGAACAAGTTTCGCGCGCGGGCTTTGCGCTGACCCAAGGCACTGGTGGCTTCCCGAAGGGCCAACTCAAGGGAAAATCGGCACGCATCATGGTGACCATGGGCATGCCGGCGCTGGCCTATCGCCTCCTGTATGGCGCACATGGGGTGAAGGCCTTCAACCGCTCCATCCTCGGCATCGCCGGAGTCCGTCCAATAGCCACAAGCTATTTTGGTGCCATTGGGCTGGAGAAGCGCTGCCGCGAAGCGCTGGCCATGGCGACATCGCTTGGCCACCAAGGCAAATAGGTAAAGCACCATGGTCCCCATACGCGTCGCATCCGATCTCTGGAACACGAGTATCTTTCCAAATGGAAACCTGCAGCGCTGGCTGCAGCCAGATGGCGCCTTTGTCGAGGCCGGAGACGCGGCCTCCTGTGTGCAGATCGAGAACCGCCTTTATGACGTTCTTTCTCCCGCGGCCGGCTGGTTGACGGTGGATAGCCGGCTCAACAGCGTTGTCGAGCCAGGCACCATGATCGGGCATTTGGGCGTTCCTTGAAGCTTGAACGCGCAGGTTAGGCACGCCAACCCAGAACAGCACGTTGGCTTCGCACTCTGCTGGCGAGGACGGATCAGTAAGGCGGGTCGTCATTCAGGATGCGCAGTGCATCGCCATCCAGGTCGTCATACTGCCCGTTGGACAGTGCCCACAGCAGCACAACTAGCCCACCCAGGCCCAGTACCAGCGCCGCAAAAATGATGGCCGCCATGCCGCTCAAAGTCGCACCAGCCGCAGCGCGTTCAGCGTCACGAGCAGCGACGATCCCGCCATGGTCGTCGCCGCCACCAGTGGCGAAACTATACCCATTGCCGCCATCGGTATGGCGGTGAGGTTATAAACCGCCGCAAGAGCGAAATTCTGCAACATCAACCGCTTGGCCTTGCGCGCCACGTCCACCGCTTCCAGCAGCGGCGTCAGGCTACCGCCCCGCAACACCATGTCAGCCACCATCTGGCTGACATCCGCCGCCGTGCCAGGCGCGATCGAGACATGGGCCAGCGCCAATGCTCCGGCGTCATTCAGCCCGTCCCCTACCATCAGAACGCGCAACCCCTGCGCACGCAGATCCATCATGCGATCCGCCTTTTCCTTTGGTCCGACGCCCGCGTGCCAAAGCGCGATCCCTGCGCCCCGGGCAATCTCGGCAGCCGGACCTGCCTTGTCGCCGGTTAGCATCTCCACGCCGATGCCGCGCGCATCCAGCCCCTGCACCAAGGCACGGCTTTCGGGACGGATGCGGTCGTGGAAGCTGAAAAGCAACGGCGGCACTGAGCCGTCGCGGAACCATAATTCGCTGGCTGCGCCTGACGACTGCATACCGCACCAAATGGCACTGCCCAGGCGGCGCGCATCGGTGCCGGTGCCACTTTCAAGCCCGAGGCCGGGGTACTCGTGAACGAACCTATCCACAACGCCGGGACCTGCGGCAGCGGCCAGCGCCTGCGCCAGTGGGTGACGGCTTGCCCGGGCCAGCTGCGCTGCCCCTTCCAGTGCCCCGGCCGGCAGCTCAGCTTCATTATCCAACACGGGGGCACCCAGCGTGAGCGTGCCGGTCTTGTCGAAAATGGCGACATCAATCTCCGCCAGCCTCTCCAACGCGTCGCCCGACTTGATAAACAGTCCCCGCCGGAACAGCCTGCTGGTCGCGGCGACCTGCACCGCCGGTACCGCCAGTCCAAGCGCGCACGGACATGTGATGATGAGGACGGTGATGGCATCTGTAACGGCTTTTTCCAGTGACGCCCCAGCGGCGAGCCAGCCCAGAAGCACGGTTGCCGCCAATCCCGTTACCAGCGGCACATAGGCGCGCGCAGCCTTCTCGGCCAGACCGACATAGCGGTTGCGGCTCTGCTGGCCCGCCTCAAGCAGCCGCGCCAGGTCCGCGACCAGCGAATTGTCAGCCGTCGCGGTGACAAGAAGCGTTACGGGGGCGCCTATTATCACGCTGCCCGCCAGAAGGCTGGCGGACAGAGGCAGCTTCACTGGCGTGCTTTCGCCGGTCACCAGCGAAAGGTCGACCTCGGTACCCTGTTCCAGGAGCGTGCCATTGACGGCAAGGCGGTCGCCGCTGGCGAGGAAGATGCGATCTCCCGGTATCAGATCCTTCGCCGCCACGGCTTCCAGCATGCCGTCCGACTTGAATCGACGCACCAGCTGAGACTGCATCGCCAACAGGTGCTGGGCAGCACCCCGCGCCCGCGCCCGCAGGCGGAAATCGAGATAGCGGCCTACCAGCAGAAGGAAGGTCAGCATTACCGCTGCATCGAAATAGGTGTGTTCCTTTCCCGTGGCCGCCTGGTACAGGCTGAGACCCAGCGCCAGCAACAGCGCCAAGCTGATCGGCACATCCATATTGGTGCGCCAGCGGCGAAGCGCCGCCCAGGCGGCCCCGAAGAAGGGCAGACCCGAATAGAGCGTTGCCGGCACTGCAACCGCGGCGGCAAGCCAGAAGAAGGACAGGCGCAACGGCGCCTGCATGTCACCGCCATACCAGACGGCATCGGTCAGTCCCATGACGAAGACGGTGGCGAAGCCCGCCACCGCCATGCAGCGCAGCAGGAAGCGCCCCTCGCGCACCTCTTCGTCCTGCCCAATATCCGCCGCGAAAGGCTGGGCCTGGTAGCCCAGGTTGCGCACCCGCTCCAGGATGGCCTGTGGCCGCACATCGCCATCGTGCCAGCGCGCGCTGAGTTTGCCGGTGGAGAGATTGAGGCGCGCTTCCGTAATGCCTGAAATGGCACGCACGCCACCTTCGATCTTGGCGATGCAACCCGCGCAGTGGGCACCGCTCACTGCCGCCTCGAAGGAATTGTCACCGTTCTTCTCGTGGCGGATATGAGCGCTAAGATCGTCGGCGCTTTCCGGCACCCGGCTAGCCGTCTGCATCAAGGCAGCCATATCCGCCGCTCCGTTTCGAATGGAACACCCACTTGGTTGCGGATTACCGCATCCCGGCGCCCCCGCCCCGGATTGGGGATCTGCGCCTCATATAGGCCGTCATCAATCTGCTTCAGGTCAAAGGAGCGGTCGAGGGAAGTATCAGTGGGATGGCGCAGCACGCCAGCGAGGCGGAGTCTTTCGATCGGCGCGCCATCCGCATCTTTCACTGACAGGCGCAGACGAAGCCCCACGGGTCCGGTTTTGACCTCCAGTATCGCCTTCCAGCCTGCCGCCACCTGCTGCGCCCGCGCAGACAGTACGTCGTTATATTGCAGCCCTTGCTGATAGGGCCGCTGCTGGTCCTCGCCATGGAAGGTTCGCATGGAAACGGTTACGAACCAGGCGTTGGCGATCAGTATGATGGCGAAGAAGGGCACCAGCCACAGCAGCACCGTGCGCCTGGTAAAGGCTTTCGTCATGGCGCACCTGCCACAAAAATAGCCTCGGCGGCACGGTGCTCGCCCTCGGCATTGAGGATGAATTGCACCGGCTGCGGGCCGGGCTTCGCGTCGCCACGACCTACCGTCACCAAGACCCGCACGGTACGCAATTTGTCCGCCTCGAGGGCAATGGTTGCGGGGATATACTCGCCCACGCCGATGATGTTGACCTTGCGCCAGCGCAAACCGGCGATTTCGAGTGTCACCTGCCGCGCCCGGTTGCTGCGGTTCATCAATTTTATGGTGTAGCCGTTGCGGACCGCTCCATCGGACAGGGTCACAAAGGCTGGGTTGCGGTCGCGGATGACGTCCAGCGCCAAGGTGTGCCGGTTTGCGAAGGTGACCAGCATGACCGCGCCTACAAAGGCTATAATCACGCCGTAAAGAATGGTCCGCGGCCGCACGAGGCGGAACCGCTGGGGTTCGCCCTTCACACGGCGCTGGACATTGGCCTCGGTGTCATAGGCGATCAGGCCCAGCGGACGGCCGATCTTGGCCATCACGTCATCGCAGGCATCGATGCAAAGGGCGCAGTTTATGCATTCAAGCTGCGCCCCGTCACGGATATCAATGCCCATCGGGCAGGCCGCAACGCATTGCTTGCAGTCGATGCAGTCACCCCGGCCTTCCCAGGATTCTCCCTTGCGGTGCGGGGAACGCGTCTCACCCCGGTCGCGACGATAGGTAACGGAAAGCGCCTCATGGTCCGTCATTGCTGCCTGGATGCGCGGCCAGGGACACATATAGGTGCATACCTGCTCGCGCATCAGGCCGCCAAACATGTAGGTCGCAAACGTCAGCATGCCGATAAATACATAGTTGCCCATGCCTGCTGTGCCGCTGGGCAGTTGCAGCACCAGGCTGGGAGCGTCGTTGAAATAGAAGACCCAGGCGCCACCAGTGGCGACGGCAAACACCAGCCATACTGCGTGCTTGGCGACACGTTTGGTCATCTTCGCAGCACTCCACGGCGCCGCCGCCAGACGAATGCGCGCGGCGCGGTCGCCTTCGATCTTGGTTTCCACCCAGATGAAAAGGTCTGTCCACACCGTCTGCGGGCAGGAATACCCACACCATAGGCGTCCAAACAGCGCGTTGATGAGAAAGAGCGAGACGGCCGCAAGGATCAGGAGGCCGGTGATGTAGTAGACTTCCTGCGGCCATATCTCGATGAAGAAGAAGTAGAGCCGCTGGTGCGCCATATCCACCAGGACGGCCTGGCCAGGCGCGCCCGGGCCGCGATCCCAGCGAATCCACGGCACCAGATAATAGATGCTGAGCGTGACCGCCATCATCGCCCATTTGATCTGGCGATACAGGCCATCCATCTCCTTCGGATAGATCGGCACCCGCGACTTGTAGAGCTTGCGGAACGCGGCGCTGTTGCTCGCCTGGGCATCGGAGCGATCGACGCCTTCCGCGGCCATGTCCGGCGGTGTCCGCGGCTTCCCGCTGTGCAGGAAGACCGGCGCCGTCATTCCCCGCCGCCCAGGCTGTGGACGTAGACCGAAAGCGCCTTGATGGTGGCAGGCGACAGGCGACCGCCCCAAGTCGGCATCACGCCGCCCTGCGCGCTGTATATCTGCGCATAAATCTCGTCGCGGCTGCTGCCACGGAGCCATTCATTGTCGGTGAGATTGGGGGCGCCGTCCTTGCGCTGGCCGCGCCCTTCCGGGCCATGGCAGGCGACGCAATTCTCCTTGAACAAGGGCGCCGCCCGCGACACCGCCCGGCCATCCGCGGGTCGACCGGACAAGTGCAGCACATAGTCTGTCAGATCGTCGACCTGCTCCGGTTTCAGGATGCCACCCCTGCCCCAGGCCGGCATCTGCGACTGGCGGGTTTCGGGATGCAGCGAACGTATCCCAACCGTGAGGGTATGCTCGATGTCCTTCAGGCTCCCGCCCCATAGCCAGATATCGTCATTGAGGTTGGGGTATCCCTTGGCACCCTGCCCGCCACTGCCATGGCAGGTCGCGCAATTGTCGCCAAAGACGGCGCGGCCCTCGGCCATGGCGAATTGCAGCAGGTCCGGGTCGGCCTGGATTTGCGCCATGCTCTTGCCTGGTAGCGCAGCTTCCTGCGGCGCGCGCGCAGCCTTCAGGGCATTGACCTCTGCCGTGACCGCCTCACGCTGGGAATGGTTCAACAGGCCCCTTGTATAGCCCGTGAACGTCGGCCAGGCCGGCATCACGATCCAGTAGCCGATGGCCCAGAGAATGCTCAAGTACAGGATGCCTACCCACCAGCGGGGCAGCGGGGTATTCAGCTCCTTGATTCCGTCCCACTCGTGCCCCGTCGTTTCGGTGCCCGTATGCTTGTCAATTTCCTTGCCATTTTTCTGGTCAGACATCGGAATTGTCATCCTTGAACGGAATCTGCGCAGCGCGATCAAAGTGCGCCTTGTTGCGCGGCCAGTAGGCGTAGACCGCTGCCACCATGAACATCACCGTGAAATAGACGGCGTCCCAACTGCGGGTGAACGCCAGCACATCCTCAAATGCCAAGTTCATATCTATCTCCGGTGTTCCGGCGCGTCGGCGCGATAGGTCTTGAAGTCCACCAGGGTGCCCAGCATTTGCAGATAGGCGATCAGGGCGTCGGCTTCCGTGACCTTCTCCTTCTGACCATCGAAATCGCGTGCCACGGCTTTCGGATAGCGCGTCTGCATCGCCTCCAGCCCCTCGCTGTCGGGATCGGCCTGGGCCTCAAGATCAGCCTGGGCGTTGGCAAGCTGCTCGTCCGAGTAAGGAACGCCGACCGTCCGATTGGCCTCCAGCAGCCTGCGGATGCTGCGATAGTCGAGCGGCGTCCGCTTCAGGATGGCGTAAGGTGGCATCACGGACTCTGGCACCACCGACCGAGGGTCCTCTAGATGCTGGCTTTGCCATTCATCGGAATATTTCCCTCCGACGCGGGCCAGATCGGGGCCGGTACGCTCGGAGCCCCACTGGAAAGGATGGTCATACATGCTCTCCGAGGCCAAGCTGTAATGGCCATAGCGCTCGACCTCATCGCGCAGAGAGCGCACCATCTGGCTGTGACAGAGGTAGCAGCCCTCTCGCACATAGATGTTGCGGCCGGCGAGTTCCAGCGGCGTGTAGGGCCGCATGCCGGTCACCTTTTCGACCGTGCCGTTGACCCAGAAGAGCGGCGCGATCTCGATCAGTCCACCAATCGCTACGACGATCAGGATGCCCACCAGCAGGATGATGGAGTTGCGTTCAATCTTTTCGTGCATCACGCGGCCTCCAGGGCCAGGTTGGGGGCCGCCGCGCTGACATTCTCGCGCATCGTCGCAGTCTTCCAAAGGTTGAAGGCCATCAGCAGCGCGCCAGCGAAGTAGAGAAACCCGCCCAGCGCGCGGATGATGTAATAAGGATGCATCGCCTGAACGCTTTCCACGAACGAGTATTCAAGAAAGCCGAAGTCGTTGTAGGCGCGCCACATCAGCCCCTGCATGATGCCCGCCACCCACATCGAAGTGATATAGAGCACGATACCCAGGGTCGATATCCAGAAGTGCCATTCGACCAGCGAATTGGACCAGAGCTTGGTCTTGCCCCAGAGCCACGGCACCAGGCAGTACAGCGCGCCGAAGCTGACATAACCGACCCACCCAAGCGCGCCGGAGTGAACGTGTCCAATGGTCCAGTTGGTGTAGTGTGAGAGGGCGTTGACGGTCTTCACGCTCATCACCGGCCCCTCGAAAGTGCTCATGCCATAAAAGGCGACTGAGACCACCAGCATGCGAAGGACGGGATCGGTGCGCAGCTTGTCCCAGGCGCCCGAAAGCGTCATCAGGCCGTTGATCATGCCGCCCCAGCTCGGCATCCAGAGGATGATCGAGAAGGTCATGCCCAGCGTCTGCGCCCATTCCGGAAGCGCGGTATAGAGCAGGTGATGCGGACCCGCCCAGATATAGATGAAGATCAGGCTCCAGAAATGGATGATGGAGAGGCGATAGGAATAGACCGGGCGCTCTGCCCGCTTGGGGATGAAATAGTACATGATCCCCAGGAAGCCTGCCGTCAGGAAGAAACCCACCGCATTGTGGCCGTACCACCATTGCGTCAGTGCATCCTGCACACCGGAGAATAGCGAGTAGCTCTTGCTTTCCAGCAACGACACCGGCATCGCCAGATTGTTGACGATGTGCAGCAGGGCGATAGTGACGATAAATGCCAGGTAGAACCAGTTGGCCACGTAGATGTGCGGCTCACGGCGCTTGATCAGCGTTCCCAGGAACACCAGCAGGTAGCAGACCCATACCAGGGTCAGCCAGATGTCGGCATACCATTCCGGCTCGGCATACTCGCGGCCCTGCGTGATCCCCAGAAGGTAGCCGGTGCCAGCCAGAACGATGAAGGTGTTGTAGCCCCAGAAAACAAACCACGCGAGCGAGTCTCCCCACAGGCGTGCACGGCAGGTGCGCTGCACGACATAGAAGGACGTTGCGATCAGGACATTGCCGCCGAAGGCGAAAATGACGGCGGACGTGTGCAGGGGACGAAGGCGCCCGAAGCTGCTGAAGTCCAACCCTGGAAAGTAGAAGAGATTGGGGAAGGAAAGCTGGAATGCGATGATGACGCCGACCAGAAAGCCAGCAAGCCCCCAGAACATGGAGGCGATGACGCCGGCCCGTACGACCGCGTTGTTGTAGGGCTCCCGCTCATCCCGTGTCGGCGTGCTGTAGCCATAAGTGTGCAGATACCAGATGCCGGTGACCGCCATGCAGGCCATGAAGATCCAGCCCTGGGCCGCCATCGCAGGATCCGGCGACTTCGCTGCCTCAATCAGGCCGACGCAGAAGCCCAGCAGCAGGATGAGCGGAATCAGCAGCAAATCCAGCCGCCAGCGTGTGTCAGTGTGCGCTACCATTGTGTCCCTTCTGGCTGCCGCGCGATTCGACGGCATGGTTCTCACTATTTTCCAGTTGACGCATGGCCGCCTTGATGCCGCTCAATTCACGGCGCGCATCAACAGCGCTCCGACTCGGCAAAATGGCTGGAATGCGTCGAATCGGGGCAGCAGCAGCCATAGCCCTGCCCAAACCGCCATTGCCGCTGCCATCGTCAGCGCAAAGGCAAGCGCCAGCGGCGTCGCCCAGGAACTGATGCCGCAGCAGGCGAGCGCCGGCGGCCGGATCAGCCATGCGCCGGCTGGCGTTGCGGCCAATGCAATGAGGAAGCAGCAAAGCAAATCCCCACCCCGTCAGAAACGCAGGCCGACGCCAACGCCAACCAGCCAAGGATCAAGGCTGGCCTTGGCCCGTACCGTCCCACCGGCGGCCGTGGCGCTGGTGTTGAGGAAGAGTTTCTTGACGTCGAGATTGAGGAAGTAGCCGTCCCGCACCGGCACATCCACGCCGGCCTGCAGCGCAAAGCCGACATTGTGGGAAAAGTGCATTCCCGCCAGCGCGCTCGCGGGATTGTAGAAGAAGGTGTAGTTCAAGCCCGCGCCGACATAGGGGCGGATCGCCCCTTGCGGATCGAAGTGATACTGGGCCGTCAGGGTCGGCGGCAGCAGGCTGATGCTGGCGACGCGTCCTGCCACGGTATTGTTGACGGTGTGCCGGGTGACTCCCGCTATCAGTTCAACGGCAATATGGTCGGTGAGGAAATAGCTGAAATCCGCCTCGGGGATCACTGAGTCGGTGACGCTGGTCTTGCCGCCGATGGCCGCGCCGTTGACAGTTATGGTGGCAGCAGGATCGGGCGAGACCGTGACGGCCCGCAGCCGCACCTGGAATGTGCCGGCGGTGCCCGTGGCAGATGCAGGTTCCTGGGCGAAGGCGGACGGTACCGCTGAAAGCAGGAAAGCCGCTGCCAATGCCGCAATACGCGTATGCATTAATGGTCCCTCTGTTTGCAACGGGACCTTCCTAGGCAAGACAAAGGTTAAACGGCTTGATCGGTATCAAGCCGCGACTGGTCATGCTGTCGCAGGGCGGCTTGCGGCGGATCAAGGTCGGGCCGGCGTCGCAGGGCTATCGTGCACCCATGACCATCGACATTGCCCAGATGTTCGCGGCCAACGTGCCGCGCTATACTAGCTACCCTACTGCGCCGCATTTTCACCCGGGCGTCACCGGGGCGATTTATCGTGACTGGCTTGGCCGGCTTGATCCCGCAACGCCCCTATCGCTGTATGTCCACGTACCGTTCTGCGACAGCCTGTGCTGGTTCTGCGCCTGTCACACCACGGCTGTGAATCACTACGCCCCGGTAAAAGCCTATTGCGACCTGCTGCTGACGGAGATTGATCGCGCCGCCGATGCCCTCCCAGCGCGCATGGCCGTGCGTCATATTCATTGGGGCGGCGGCTCCCCTACCATGCTTGGCACAGAGGACATTACCCGGCTGAACGCCAAGCTGCGCGAACGGTTCGACGTGCTTGCTGATGCGGAGTTCGCGGTGGAGATTGACCCGCGGGGCTTCACCCCGACCATGGCGGCTGCGCTAGCCGTGGCCGGGGTCACCCGAGCCAGCTTAGGCGTGCAGGATTGCGATCCGGCCGTGCAGCGGGCCATCAACCGGATGCAGAGCGACGACGAAACCTTCGACGCCATCGCGCATCTGCGGGCCGAAGGCGTTTCCAGCATCAATATAGACCTCGTTTATGGCCTGCCGCGCCAGTCGCTGGAAAGCTGGAAGAACACGCTCGACTTCATACTTTGGCTGAAGCCGGACCGCATTGCGGTGTTCGGCTATGCCCATGTCCCGGCCTTCAAGAAGCATCAGGCCCTGATCCCGACGGAATTTCTCCCGGATGTGGAAATGCGTTACCGCATGGCGGAACAGGCGCGGCACCTTCTCTGCGCTCATGGCTATGCCGCCATCGGCATAGACCATTATGCGCTGTGCACGGATGCACTGGCGCACGCTGCGGCAAGCGGCACGCTCTGCCGCAATTTCCAGGGCTACACCACCGACAATGCAGGCGCGCTGCTGGGGTTCGGCGCTTCCGCGATCTCTGCCCTGCCGCAAGGCTACACGCAGAATATCGTCTCCGTGCCGGAGTACCGGGCGGCGCTTGCCAAGGACGCCCTGCCAGTTGCCCGTGGCGTGGCACTGGACCGGCATGACCGCCTGCGGCGCGCCATCATCGAACGCCTGATGTGCGACCTCTCGGTCAATCTTTGTGCCCTGTCGCGCGATTACATGCCTGATGGGGCGGACATGGAGGATGCCTTCATCGCCCTGTCGCGCTTGCCAGAGGGCGTCGTCATCCTGGACGGTGCAAGGCTCACCATCGCACCCGAATGGCGCGCCGCAGCCCGCATGGTCAGTGCCTGTTTCGACCAGTATCTCGAGGGCTCAACGCATCATTCTGTGGCCGTGTAGCATGTTGGGGGACGCTTCGGGCACCAATGCCTTCTGCCCGAAGCTGGTCACAACCCTGCGCGAGGGTTACGGGCTGGCCTGGCTACGCCAGGATGCGCTGGCTGGGCTGACGGTGGCCATGGTGGCATTGCCCCTTTCGATGGCGATCGCCATCGCCTCGGGAGTTACGCCGGAGCGCGGCATCATCACGGCAATTATCGGCGGCCTGGTGGTATCGGCACTGGGTGGCAGCCGCTACCAGATCGGTGGACCGGCGGGCGCCTTTATCGTCATGGTAGCCGCGGCAGAGGCGCGCTTCGGGCTGGAAGGCTTGCTGCTGGCTGTTTCGCTTTCCGGCGCGATGCTCGCACTTGCTGGCCTGCTTCGCGTTGGAACCCTTGTGAAGCGCGTGCCTCATGCCGTAGCCGTTGGCTTCAGCGCTGCCATCGCCATCATCATACTGGCAAGCCAGCTCAAGGACCTTGGTGGCCTGACCCTCGCCGGCGCCGAGCCTGGACCTATTCTGCCGAAACTTGCCGTTATCATCTCTGCATTGCCGAGCCTCAGCTCCAGCGCGGTGGGGATAGGAATTGCGACGGCGTCCGCCATTCTTCTGGTTCGTTGGTGGAGGCCCGCCTGGCCAGGCATGCTATTGGCGGCAATTCTGGCCTCCCTCGCGGCGGCCACCTTTTCCCTTCCTGTAGAAACCATTGGCACCCGTTATGGCGAGCTTGCTATGACGGTACCGACGCTCAGGCTCCCCTCACTGACCTGGGCAAGGCTGAGCGAATTGTTGCCCACTGCGCTGTCATTCACACTGCTAGGTGGTATTGAGAGCCTCCTGTCGGCCCGCGTCGCGGACAACATGTCCGGCCGCCAGCACCGCCCCAACATTGAGCTTGTCGCCCAGGGAATTGCCAACATCGCGTCAGCGGCCTTTGGCGGCATCGCCGTGACCGGCACCATCGCAAGGACAGCGACGAATGTGCGGGCAGGCGCGCGCAGTCCGGTGGCGGGCATGATGCATGCCATGTTCCTGCTTGGCTTTCTCGTGATTGCAGCACCCTTGGTGCGCTACATCCCGCTTGCGGCATTGGCCGGGATATTGCTGGTCGTATGCCGCGACATGGCCGATTCCAGGGAATTTTTTCGGCTTCTGTCCCACTTGCGAAGCGCCGCGATACTGCTCACCACATTTCTTTTGACGCTAATATTCGATCTGACCACAGGCATCCTGGCAGGATGCCTGCTGTCCTGGCTAACAGCCGTGATCGCTCGCCTGAAATCCCTGCACCCTTGAATCCGCGCAACCTGACGGAAAGCAGTAGGTGCTCCAGCCTGGGAGCTGGGGCACCGGCTAACCCCGGGGCTGGGTCGGGGCGCCTGGCCCCGCTGCGGATCAGGGTAGCTGCTTCCGCTTATACGGGGACATCCCGGGTGGCTGCAAAAATGCGCTCTGCGCAACTGCCGTGACCATAGAACTGGAGGCAGAGCAGACATTGATCCACCTCAATGGCAGAGCGGCCTTCCGCCGCTAGCGTTTGCCCATGACCAGCTTTAACGCCAACAATGCCCTGACGCGCGCACTGGCCTCCCTCCGCAAAGAAGGCCGTTACCGCGTTTTTGCTGACATCCTGCGTGAACGGGGGGCATTCCCTGGAGCAACATTGCATAGCCAGGGTGGCGGGCGCCCTGTAACGGTCTGGTGCAGCAACGACTATCTCAACATGGGGCAGCATCCCGCCGTGCTGGCCGCTATGCACGAGGCGCTGGACCGTGTCGGCGCCGGCGCGGGTGGCACCCGCAATATCTCCGGCACTACCCATTACCATGTCGAGCTGGAGCAGCAACTGGCCAGCTTGCACGGCAAGGAGGCAGCGCTGCTCTTTACTTCCGGCTATGTCTCGAACGACGCCACCCTGTCCACACTAGCAAGGATCCTGCCGGGGCTCATTACTTTCTCCGATGCCTGCAACCATGCCTCCATGATCGAGGGCATACGGCATGGCGGAGGGCTCAAACACGTGTTTCGGCACAATGACCTTGAACACCTGGAAGAACTATTGCGCAACGCCGATCCGGCCGCGCCTAAACTGATCGCCTTTGAAGGTGTTTATTCAATGGACGGCGATTTCGGTCCCGTCGCGGCGATCTGCGACCTAGCAGAGAAGTATGGCGCCCTCACCTATATCGACGAAGTCCATGCCGTAGGTCTCTATGGCGCCCAGGGCGCGGGTGTGGCGGCGCGCGACGGGGTGATGTCGCGGATCGACATCGTCGAGGGAACACTGGCCAAGGCAATCGGCGTGATGGGCGGATACATCGCCGCGTCCGGCGAGATCATTGACTGCATCCGCTCCTATGCCCCCGGCTTCATATTCACCACTTCCCTCGCGCCGGTTCTGGCGGCGGGCGCGCTGGCATCGATCCGCCACCTGCGCGCCAGTGACATGGAGCGCCAGGCGCTGCAGGCGCGCGCATCCAGCCTCAAGGCAAGGCTGCGCCAGGCGGGCCTTCCGGTGATGGACAGTCCCAGCCACATCGTGCCGTTGCTGGTGGGCAACGCCGCTGTTTGCAAGCAGGTGACGGATGCGTTGCTGCACAATCACGGAATTTACGTCCAGCCCATCAACTACCCTACCGTCGCGCGTGGCACCGAAAGGCTGCGCCTCACCCCCAGCCCCGCGCATTGCGAGAGGCTCATGGAAGAGCTGGTTGCTTCCCTGGCCAGTGTTTGGAGCAAAGCGCGCTGCACGCAAGCCGCCTAGACTCTGGTCAAACACTCAGCATATGGCGCTTCACCCAGCCGCACTCGCTTTCCAGAAACGCAATGCCCGCTGCGCCGCCACGACAGGTACCTTTTCATAAAGGGCTCCCATGACATTGGGGTCCACTTCGCTGGAAGGGCTCAGGGCCAGTGCCAACACCACAAATAGGGAAGTCTCGAAAGCCGCGCCGCGACACAGGAGGGCCAAGGCGTCGAGATCTGGCTTTTGGGTGACACGCTGGATGACATCGAATTCCACATCCACCAACACCGCAAAGGCCGCTTGGAACGTCGTCAGCGACGCCGAACCCTGCCGCAGCAATGACACCAGCGTGTCCGGGACGAGCTGTCTGCGCTTTTTCAGCAACTCCACATGCTGAACCGCCGATTGGTAGTCTGGGGGGATGCGCCAATAAATCTGGGTGACACGCGCGCGGCTTCGCACAAAAGCCTTTTCCAGGTCTTCAGGCGGATAGTCGCCGAACTTTTCCAGAATTTCCTGCCGCAGCCCAACCTCTACCTTCAAGTAGAGATCGTGCAGGATGTCTGCGGGCACTTCCTTGCGCCGGACCAGCGGGCCGTGAAGAACGGCACTGCTTTCTGCCCGGCGCGCCATCATTTCAAAGGTCTCATGGCCAATCTGGGCACCGTCATTGGCCAGCAGGGAGGTAACCACCGCGTCATCACCATTTTCCACCAGGGCATGGAAAACGCGCGTGCTAACGGTACTGCGTTTGGTGACAGCCAGCATGTGGGCCTGCGATCTCCGGGAGACCACGTCCAGCAAGGCCTCATCGATCAGACCGGGCGCCTGGCGCAGTACCGGCCCTGCCACCTCGATGGTATCGTGTGCGAATTTCGCGCTTGCCCGCGGAAAGTTCTGGCTGCTTACCGCTACCAACCGGGCAAACTCCATCCGCACTTCGGTAGAATATTCATCCGCCACCACGCTCATCAGGTCGTCCAGCGCGGCCTTTTCAACAGAACTGTAGGTGGCGTGAGTTAAGGTGCCTGTCACCTTCCGGAGAAGCGCCCTGCGCTTTTCGCTGCTGTCCTGTTCCGAAAGCTTGGCCAGCTCTGTATAGTCATGATTTGTAATTTCATCCATTACCCAATCCTTCGCCTTACCGCCGTGGCGAAGCTAGCAATGGCGGGTTAACGGCGGCCTTCAAATTGCTGAAGTCACCTTGAGGGATTTTACGTAATCCGGCGGAGCACCAATGCGGTCCTTCAATTTCAGCTGCGCTTTACGCGGTAATTGGTGGTTAAGGCGCGAGATCCGCAACTTACCTTCTCAATGTCATTACAGCATTGCACATGACGCGGCACTCAAGCCCATCCTTCAGCTGATCGCTGACAGCCTTACAGCAGTATCGTGCTATCGGCGCGCTTTCGAAATTTCAGAGCCTGTTGAATATGGCCCACAAGACTGCTCGCGCTGTAAGGCTTGGAAATTACGCCCTCCACGCCCATGACAGCAGCACGCTTCACCAGAACTGAAGACGGCGCCGATACGGATGCCGACTTCGACGGATGTAGCCTCCGCCGCCATGACGCCTAACTTCCTCAATCTGCAAGCGATTCGAGCACTCGATTTCGCTGCTTGCTGCCTAGCTATCCCCTACACAGCTTCCTAGACCTCACTGATGATCTGCGCTGCGATGGCAGCCTGCATTAATCAGAAGCGGTAACCGACCGCGACGACTCCCGTCACACTGGTGTCTGAAAGGCTTAGGGGGCTATCGGCCGCGTCTCCAAGAAAACGGGTGACGCCCACATTCACATTGGCGAACCAGTTGGGACTGAGGGTGTAGATAAGGTTCGCCCCGGCCCGAACATCCTGGAATCCCGATCCGGCGGCAAATTGCGGGAAGATGCTGCGCGAGGCCTGGAGCGGCGTGACGCCGAAAAAGGTCTGCGTGTGATTGTCATTCGACCAGCCGGCGGAGATGCCCGGCACCAGCATCACGCTGCGGCCCAGCGGCAGAGGCAGGGACAGACCAGCGCGAGCGACGATGCCATCATTCTGCGCGCCGGTGAACTTGGTGACCTGCGTGTTCAGCTCTACCGGGCCGATCTGCCAGGCAGCGAAGCCACGGATGCCCAGCGCGAAGTCTATATCGCCCATCCCCAAGAGGCGGTCATCGCCGCTAGCGAAGATGCCGCCTGTGTCCTGCTCCTCGCGACCCCCATCGAAGGTCAGACCCATACCGATGCGATAGGAAGGACGGCGCAACTGGGCGTTGAGGCCGGTCTGGTCGAGCGTGAGCGTGTCGCGCCAGTTCACAGACAGATACGGCAGGGGCCGGGCGCGATAACGGTCGCTGCCGTCAAAGGTGGGACGCAGCATCACGCCGGCGCCGGCGCGAATGTCCCATTCCCGGGGCGCCGGCCGACCCGGCTGGGCCAGAACGGGGATTGTCATCGCGAGCATCAGGCTGAGGGCCGCACCAGCATAAGTGGCATTCTTCATCGCTATCTCCTGATCTATGGTCTTGTACGCCGGGTGGCGGGGACCGGTTCACACCGGTGTTGTTCCGTCTCTCACGATGCGGCCATCCACAAGGCCGATCTGGCGGGTGCAGCGGCCCGCCACGTGCTCATCGTGGGTGGATATGAGGAAGCTGGTGCCGGTGTCGCGGTTGATGCGTTCCAGCAGTTCCATCACATTGTCAGCGGATTCGCGGTCGAGGTTGCCGGTGGGTTCGTCCGCCAGCACCAGCGCAGGCTCGTTGATCAGGGCGCGGGCCACCGCGACGCGCTGGCGCTGGCCGCCCGACATGGCGGCGGGACGATAGGTGCGGCGGTCAGACAAACCTACCGCATCGAGCAGCTCGCGCGCGCGTTTGCGCATAATCGCGGTTTCGAGGCCCGCTGCGGAGGCGGCGGGCATCATCACATTTTCCTCCGCCGTAAGGTCTGGCAGCAGGTGATGAAACTGAAAGACGAAGCCAATATTGTGGTTGCGAAAGCGCGTCAGCTCGGCATCGCTGGCATTGGTGAGATCGGTATCCAGCATGCGGTGCACACCTTCACTTGGCCGCATCAGCGTGCCCAAAATATTAAGTAGCGTGCTCTTGCCGGAGCCGGATGGCCCCTGCAGTGCCGCCAGTTCGCGGCTGTAGAGCGTCAGGTCAATGCCATGCAGCACGGTGGCAGCGGCATCGCCGATGCCAAAGCGCTTGACAATCTTTTCAATGCGGACCAGTTCCTCGCCAATCATTGGCCGATCGCCTCGACAGGATCGAGCCGTGCGGCGCGGCGGGCCGGGATGATAGAGGCCAGCGCCGAGGCCAGGGTGGTCAGCACCACGGCAATGACGAAGCCGCCCTGCCCCACGTCAATAGGAAGGCCGCCGCCTTGCACCTGCGCGATGGGCGGAAAGGGCGCCAGTGCGGCCCAGGCTAGAAGAGCGCCGCTGACGCTGCCCGTTATGCCGATGAAAACGCCTTCAAGAACGAAGACTTGAAGGATGAAGAAGCGGCTGACCCCTGCGGCGCGCATGATGCCGATCTCGCTGCGGCGGCGCATGACCGACAGCAGCATGGCGCTGGCGATGCCGATCATGATGGTGAGGAGCGCAAAGACCTTGATGATGTCGCCGGTGCGTCCCTGGGCGTCCAGTGCCTCGAAAAGCTGGGCGTTTTCCTCCGTCCAGGCGGTGACTTTCAAGCCGGTGGCGCGCTCCAGCCTTTGCGCGAAGCGCGGTGCTTCGGCCACGGGGGCGACCTTTAGCTCGAAGCGGGAGATGCCGCTAGGCAGGTCGAACAGGGCCCGCGCGGTGGTGAAATTCATATAGACCGCCTGGCGGTCGGCGCTGGCGATGCCCAGCGAGAAAATGCCGGTGACGCGAAAGCTGCGTTCGCGCTGGCGGTCGGAGCGCACCATGATGGCCTGTCCGACATACAGGCCCAGATCCTGGGCCAGTTTGCTGCCGATCAGGATGCCGTCGCTGGGTAGGCGGCTTTCGCCAGCGACGATGGCGCCGGCGACATTGGCAATGGCCGAGAGCCGGTCCGGCATCACACCGATCACGCCCACCGGGGCGATGGCCTGGCCGCGCATCAGGAAGGCGCTGCCCCGTATCTGGGGCGAGACGGCGGTGACGCCCGGCAGGGCTTCGATGACGGACAGGAAGGGCTGCCAGACCGCGATCTGTTCGCGGCGGCTCAAATCCTTTTGCACCGTGAGCTGCGCCCCGGGCAAGGGCGCAATCAGGCCCGGCGAACGTTCGCGCATCTCGAGCGTGACATGAGCGATGGAGCCGACGGTGCGCTGGGTCAGCAAGGTTGCCAGGCCGCCAATCAGAGCGCTCATGAAGATGAAGACGGTGACACCGAGCGCAACGCCGCTGATCAGCAGCAACGCCTGCCCCGGACTGGAGAGGAAATGCCGGAAGGCGATCTTGGCGGCATAGCGCATCGGCTAGTCCGCCGCGCGCACACGTTTGCCCGGCTCCGCCGCGAGCGGATCGGCCAGGATACGCAGACCCGGCTGGAGTCCCGACGTGACGATGACAGTTTCCGAAGGCCAGTCCACGAAGGTGATACGCTGGTCGGAGACCTCGCCCGCCTCATTGACCAGCCGCACTCGCGGCGCGGTGCTGGGTGTAAGGATGGCGCTGCGCGGAATGCTGATGGCATTGGCGCGCTCTTCGACGATGAGATTGACCGAAACCGTAAGGCCAGCGGGCGCACGCGCCGGTGGCTGATCGAAGGCCAGCCGCACAGCGCGCGCGCCCGTTGCCGGATCTACGCGATCTTCCATGTGTATGATTTTGGCCGCGAGCGGCCTTGCCTCGCCTGGAATGGCCACGGTCGCTGCCATGCCCACGGACAGGTCGGCCGCATAGAGTTCGTCCACCTGTGCCGTGGCTTCGGGCATGGAGGTGTCGGCGAGGCGATAGATGATCGCGTCGCTGCCCACGGTCTGGCCAAGGTCCACAGGGCGCTCGGTGATGACGCCGGCAAAGGGCGCGCGAAGCTGGTGGCGCAGCTGGACCTCGCGCGCCTGCTCCACGCTGGCGGTGAGACGAATGACATCGTCACGCGCCTGGCGCGCGGCAAGCCGGGCCTGTTCAACCCGCTGGGAGCCGACAATCTCGGCGAGCTTATCAAAACGGGCCTGATCGCGGCGGGCCTGGGATAGCGTATCCTGCTGGGCAGCAAGTTGAGACTGCGCCTGGTGGATGGCGGCGATCTGGGGGGCGTCATCAATGCGGGCGATCAGCGTGCCAGCCTCGACCCGCTGTCCAACATCGTAGGGCAAAAGGATGATCCTGCCGGAAACGGGGGATTTCACATCTACAGAAAGACGCGGGCGAATGCGACCATTTACGGCCAGAACCCTGCTGGCTTCATGAGCCTGAATCGAAAACGTTCGGACTGCTGGCAGTCGCGGCCAAAAGAACCAGGCCGCCAAGACAATCGCTGCCAGCGCCAGGGCTCCCCAAACAACTCTTCGTAACAAGACCAATCCCCTCTCAGGACAACGCTCAAAAGTCCCGCATCCTACCACGGGCGCATGACCTCTTACGGCTTTACCACCAGATCAGATTGCGAAAAAGCACTTGATAAAGCTGAGCCACCGGGAAACGGGTAGGCTTGGAGGCCGATGACTGAGCGGCGGAGACGGCCTCCGCCAACTAAGCCGTTAGGCAATTGGGAGGGTTGGTTTTCTTCTAGGTCCGCTCTCCGCTTCCCGCCTCACTATCCGCGATCGCACTGCAGGAGACGGCCCAGGCTCCAGGCAGACCGGAATTCAATGTCCGTTTTGGGTTAAAAGGCGACATTGGTCGGTCCGCCGCATCTTGGTCGACAAAGGCGGGCTCACTCTCCGCCCGCGTAAAGCAGAACTTATTGTTATAACTCATTTTTCTGATCTGCGGCACCGGCGTACCCCGCTCCGCTCTCCATCCCACGTTCCAAAGAAGTTTGGATGGCCGCGGAAGCGGCATCCGCCGGTTAGGCGGGTTGGACCTTTGGCACACTGAGCTTTTAAGTAAGGCCATAAGGCAGCTCTTCACCCCACTACCCGCTCTGAGCGTTCTGACTCTTGCTCTGCCTATGTCGGCGTGAGTGCGCCCATTACTTGCACTACCCGCCGGGGTGCAGGCCTGGCGCTTCCTGGCCCGTGCGCGCGACATATTCGGTATAGCCCCCCGCATACTGACGGATGCCATCCGGGGCCAATTCAAGCACGCGGTTGGACAGCGCAGCCAGGAAGTGGCGGTCATGGCTGACGAACAGCATGGTGCCTTCGAATTCCGCCAGCGCAGCCACCAGCATTTCCTTGGTCGCCATGTCCAAATGGTTGGTGGGTTCATCGAGCACCAGGAAATTCGGAGGATCGAACAGCATTTTGGCCATAACCAGGCGCGCCTTTTCGCCGCCCGACAGGACGCGGCAGGACTTCTCGATGTCGTCGCCGGAGAAGCCGAAACATCCGGCTAGGGTGCGCAGCGGCGCCTGCCCGGCTTGCGGAAAGGACTTGTCGAGCGATTCAAAGATCGTGTCATCGCCGTCCAACAGATCCATCGAATGCTGGGCGAAATAGCCGATACGGACGTTGCTGCCGACAACGACCTTACCCTGGTCGGGCTGGGTGTCGCCCACCACCAACTTCAGCAAGGTAGATTTACCCGCACCGTTCGCGCCGAGAATGCACCAGCGTTCCTTGCGGCGGACCTGGAAATCCAGTCCATCATAAATTGTGTGGCTGCCATAGGCCTTGTGCACGCCCCGGAAACCCGCCACGTCATCGCCCGAGCGCGGCGGCGAGCGGAATTCGAACTGCACGGCCTGGCGGCGGCGGGGCAACTCGATCTTTTCGATCTTGTCCAGCTTCTTCACCCGGCTCTGCACCTGGGCGGCATGGGACGCGCGCGCCTTAAAACGCTCGATGAACTTTATTTCTTTCGCCATCATGGCCTGCTGGCGCTCGAATTGCGCCGTGCGCTGCTTCTCGGTCAAAGCGCGCTGCTGCTCGTAAAAATCATAATCGCCCGAATATGTGGTGAGCGAACCGCCATCGATCTCAACCACCTTCTCGATGATGCGGTTCATGAAAGCGCGGTCGTGGCTGGTCATCAGCAGCGCGCCGTCATAATCCTTTAGAAAGGCTTCCAGCCAGATCAGGCTTTCCAGGTCCAGATGGTTGCTTGGCTCGTCCAGCAGCATGCCATCGGGCTTCATCACCAGAATGCGGGCCAGCGCCACCCGCATCTTCCAGCCGCCGGAGAGCAGGCCGACATCGGCGTCCATCCGGTCCTGGCTGAAGCTTAGGCCTGCCAGCACCTCGCGCGCCCGCGCATCCAGGGCATAGCCGTCCAGTTCCTCGAAACGAGCCTGCACGTCGCCATAGCGCGTGACCAGGGCGTCCATTTCGTCCAGCCGGTCGGGATCGACCATCGCGGCTTCGAGCTGCGCCATTTCGGCGGCCAGCGCGCTGGCCGGGCCCACACCATCCATCACCGCGGCCACGGCGCTCTGGCCTGACATCTCCCCGACATCCTGGCTGAAATAACCGATCGTCATGCCGGTTTCGATCGTCACCTGGCCATCGTCGGGCCGGTCCTGTCCCGCGATCATGCGGAACAGTGTGGATTTGCCGGCGCCATTGGGGCCGACAAGGCCGGCCTTCTCGCCTTTCTGGATGCCCATCGACGCGTCGATGAACAGGAGCTGATGGCCGTTCTGCTTGGAGATGTTGTCGAGGCGGATCATGGGTCAGGATGTTCAAAAACGGTGGGGTTGGGCGCGAGGGCATGCGGTAGCCGCTGGCGGCCGTCATTGCAAACCTCAAATCGGCGACGGCGGATAGCCATTTAGCGGCTCTGGCACACCGACAATGTGCTCAGATGGGATCTATGTCGCGGGACCTTGCAATCTGGCGCCAAACGGAAGGTGTTCCTAAGACCGGCGTGCCTCTAACGATGCTGCTAAATGAAGCACCCGGCAGCGTTTCAACCCGAAACGTGTGCGGCAATGGTGCTGAGGAATATCCCGCCAAACTCCTTGAGCTTCGCAGCACCAACTCCATGAACCGCCGCAAAAGCATCCAGGTCCCGTGGCGACCGAGCGGCCATGTCGATCAGCGCGCGGTCAGAGAAGATCACGAACGCCGGCACCTGACGCTCTCGCGCCAGCTGCAGCCGCAAGGACTTGAGCTCCGTCAGGAGCGCAGGGTTGACGGATTCCTGCGCATCCCGGACCTCAGACAGCGACCTGCTCCGCAAAGGGGCGCTTGCCATACGATAGGTAAAAACGGTCTCACCGCGCTCAAGCGCTTGCCCGCGGGGCCCGATCGCAAGGCCGCCATGCGCGTCAGGTGTCAGAAAGCCTCCCGCCACAAGCTGGCGTATCAGCGATTGCCACTCTTCCTTCTTACGTGCCGCACCGCTGCCGAAGCTGGCAAGCTGGCGATGGCCATAGTCCAAGGTTTTCTGTGTCAGCGCGCCGCGCAGGATATCGACAATCTGGGCTCCGCCGAAACGCGCACCACTCTGAGAAATCGCGGCGAAGATGGTTTTCGCTTCCGTCGCGCCATCAACCTGCGGTGACTGATCAAGGCAGTTGTCACAGTTTCCGCATGGCGCGGCAGCTTCGCCGAAATAGCCCAACAGCAATTGCCGGCGGCAATAGGCTGTTTCACAATATCCTATCAGGGTGGCTAGCCGGCCATGGCTGCGCCTTTTGTGCTCGTCGGAAGCGTCCTCTTTGTCAATGAACATCCGGCGCATGCGGATATCGCCGGATCCAAACAGCATATGCGCTTCGGCAGGTCGGCCGTCACGCCCGGCCCTCCCTATCTCCTGGTAGTAGGCTTCCAGGCTGCCAGGCAAATCCGTGTGGAAGACATACTCGACGTCCGGCTTATCGATACCCATGCCGAATGCGATGGTCGCCACCATCACGACGCCAGGCTCAGTCATGAAGCTGTTCTGGTTCGCGTCGCGCGCTTCCTTGGCCATGCCCGCGTGATAGGCAAGTGCCCGCACCTTGTTCTGTTCCAGAAATGCAGCCGTCTCTTCCGTCTTCTTGCGCGATAGGCAGTACACGATGCCGCTGCTTCCCGAATGACGCTGCACAAAGTCCAGCAGCTCGCCCTTGCCATCGCTCCGGGCCGCGACACTGAACTTGATATTCGGTCGGTCAAAGCCCAGTACCAGCGTTTCGACGCTGCCACCGAACAGCCGTTTCGTTATGTCGGTGCGCGTCGCTTCATCTGCTGTCGCCGTCAGGGCAATAATCGGCACATCGGGGAATATGTCCCGCAACCGCGACAAACCCTCATACTCGGGGCGGAAAGCGGGGCCCCATTGGGAGATGCAATGCGCTTCGTCGACAGCCACCAGACTCACATCAAGACGGCCGAAAGCATCCAACATCCGCGACGTCATCAGCCGCTCAGGTGCCAGATAAAGTAGGCGCGTCTCGCCCGCCGTGACCCTGCGCCAGGCGGCGACATTTTCCTCTCGATCCAGGGAGGAATTTATGGTGTCAGCCGCGACCCCGGCTAGGCGCAGTGCCGCAACCTGGTCTCGCATCAGCGCCACCAATGGGGAAACCACGATTGTCAGACCACCAAAAACCAGGGCTGGAACCTGATAACATAGGGATTTTCCCGCGCCAGTCGGCATTACCGCCAGCACGTGGCGCCCCGCCAGCAAGGTGGACATCGCCTTTTCCTGGCCAGGTCGGAAGCCCTCAAAGCCGAACACATCCTTCAGGACGCGCCGCATGGAACTGCTATCTGCTACTGGAATCATGGGGCTCTCACACCCCGTTGTTTAGCGCTTCGGAGTGGCGGTAAGCCAGCTATGGACACCGCCAGTGACGGCTACGCCTAAGTGGCCTCGGCCCATCGATTCAAAACCTCTGGGAGGTCCGGCTCCTAAGCGCGAGCCTATATCGTTGGCGGACGCGTCCTCCGCCTAGCGATCCTCCAATGCTTTGATTTTCACTGCGAACCTAGGAACTGGCGCTAGCGCCTCACACCTTGCTGCCCACCGGCCGGCGCCATACGCCCGCCCGGCTAGACAGGATTCAGCCGGGGCAAATGGCCGCCAGTGGAGGCCGTAGAGTCCCGATGAGCTACGCCTAGTCAGATAGGCTAGTTCCACCTTCTCACCCGGCGTCAGATCAAGCCCGGCGGCACCCCAAAGCCACCTGCGGTCATAGGTGCTGGCCCCCCCCCTATTCGACGATAGCCTGATAGACCAAGGCGTTGATCTTCTGGCGATAGTGCCAGCGCAGTGGCCCGGGCGCCGCCGACAGATATACGACCGCCAGGCCCTCCTTCGGATCGACCCACCAGTCGGTTCCGCTGGCACCTGGCCAGCTGAACGATCCCGGCGCGCCGTTAAGCCTTGTCACACCTACGCTCTGCTTGACGGCGAGTCCAAGGCCGAAGCCGAAATCTGCTCGGGTGGGATCCGCATTTCCAATCAGGTTGGTGGTTCCTGGCGGCAATTGGTTGGCTAGCATGTATTCGACCGTCTTCGGTCCCAGGATGCGCGCTTTTCCGCCCTGCCCCTTGTGCAGCAGCATTTCGGCAAAGCGCAGATAATCGCCGGCGGTGGATACAGCACAGCCTCCGCCACAGTCGAACGTCTGCCGCTGTGTCAGCTTGATCTGCCCCCTTCCAAGTGGTCCAGGGACTATCATATTGGAACCTTGGAAGGAGATTTGGAATGGGACGCAGGCATCAGCCTGAGGAAGTTATTGGCAAGCTACGGGAGGCGGA
>JBIIWB010000024.1:0-3223 GCA_044339125.1 Rhizomicrobium sp.
TGATGCAGCCCAGCAGGAAGCGCTCGTTCCAGACATAGCGAAAGCCCTCGGCGACCTGACGGACGGGGTGCGTGTCGCGACTTCCTTCAGGCGGCGGCAAGCGGCGGATGCCAAGAATGGCCATGCTGCTGAGCGCCAGCAAGGCGCTCGCCGTCCAATAGGGCAGCGATTGGTGGATGCCATAAAGCAGCCCTGCCAGCGCTGGCCCGCCGATTGCGCCGCCCTGCCAGGCCATCGAACTGAGCGCCATGGCTCGCGGGATCAAAGCGGCGGGGACGATATTGGGTGCGACTGCGCTCAACGCCGGGCCGATAAACACGCGCGCCGTGCCATGTAGCGCTGCCAGACCGAACAGAAGCGGCAGGCTGACGATCCCCAGGTAGGTCGTGATGCCAAGGGTCAGGGCCACCGCCAGATCGATTGTGGAAGCGCAAGCCGCCACATTGCGGCGGTCGAAACGATCGGCGACAACCCCTGCGACCGGCGTGAAGACAAACAGCGGCACGAATTGAGCCAGCCCAAGCAGCCCGAGCAGAAACGCCGAATCCCGGATCGACATGCCATATTCGCTGCGTGCCAGGTCATAGAGCTGGTAGCCGATGATGACGACCATGCCGACTGTGCCGACCACCGAGGCAAAGCGCGAAAACCAGTAGAGCCGGAAGTCGCGGATCTGGAGGGGCGAAGTCGGCTCAAGCATACTTTCCGCATGGCAGGCCGCGCGCGGCTTGCCAAGCGGGCGCTAGAATTTCAGTCGGGCAGTGATTCGAAGGTCTCGGCCCGAAATGGGCAGGAAATCGCGGGTAAAACTGGCGGCGCGGCGACCGTTGGCATTGAGCAGGTTGTTCGCGGCGAACAGCAGCGTCAGCGGACCGTCTTCGCCCAGCGGGTGCCAGTCGGCGGAGAGGTTGACCAGGGTGAAGCCGGGAACCGGACTCTCGTAACCAGCGACGCGGTTTTGGGCGGCGTTCCATTCGGCCTCGGCGCGGAGCCGCACCTGGCCCTGGCGCAGCTCGGCGCCGCCGCGCAGCCGCAGCGGCGGAATGCGCGGGGCAGGTCCGATGCCGGTCAGGCGGGCGTTGGTGTAATCGAGCGCGGCATCAAGCGTCAGGCCGCCATCGCCCCAGCGCATCGCCTCCACAGTGCCGCTTGCTTCCACCCCATGGAACCGCGCAGGCACCTGGCTGAAGAGAAATACCGGAAAGTCCTCGCGCGCTTCGCCGGTCGGCAACGCGGCGATGAAATTGCCGAAGCGGGACATATAGCCGGTGAGCGAGAACGAGGCGCGTTCCCCCTTGTAGCGCAGGTATGCCTCCAGCCCGTCGCTGGTCTCGCTGCGGAAACTGAAATCGCCAAGTTCATAGGCCTGTGTGGCGACGTGCAGGCCGTCGGACAGCAGTTCTTCAGCTGCGGGCGCGCGGGCGCCGCGAATGTAGTTTACGCCGATCTTGAGGTCTTCGCTTGGCGCATAAGACATTCCCAGAGCGCCCGACCACAGATCGAAGCTGCGCTTGAAGGCGGCCGGGGCGGATTTTACGCGGACGTTTTCGTAACGCCCGGCGGCCTCGATTTCGAACTTTCCGGCGTTGATCGACTGGAGGGTGAATATCCCGAAGCGTTCGATGGTGTTGTCAGGAACGAAAGCTTCCGCGCCGACCAATGAGAGATCACGGGTGAAATACTGCACCCCGCTGCGCCCGCGCCAGCCGCCTGCATCGGCCTGCACCAGATCGAGCCGGGCATCGATGCCGTCGCCGGAAAAGGTAGTGCCTACTTCTTCGCCTTCGAGCTCGACATGGCGGTAGTCGCCCCAGGCGCCGCGCAGCTGGAGCGCTTCGAACATGCCCGAAAGCTTGATCTCGCCGCGCAGATCGATGCGGGTTTGTCTGAGGTCGATGGATACCGCCTCCTCGCCATGCTCCTCGCCCGCAGCCGCGCCGTGAGCATGACCCGCGCCGGGGCGCAGCGGGATGCCATAGAGCGTGTCGTAATGCTGCACCGAGAGCCCAAGGCTGCCGCCCGAGCCAATCCAGGCAAGGCCCACGCCCAATGTATAGCTGCGCGCGGCCGTGCCCGACACGCGGCCGCGCTGGCCGGCAAGTTCCTCGAACTCGGCGGCTTCATCGGGTTCACCCTCCGCTCGGTATTCGGCCGCTTCGTCCAGCAGGTGTTCACGCAAGGAGGCGGAATTGACGAAACCGCCGACCCGCAGGTCGTCGCTCTTGCGATATTGGGCGTCGAGCTGGATGGCCAGATGGGTTCCCAGCGGCGCATTTATGGCCGCGGCGATTGCGCGCTCATCTGCGGCGGAGCCATAGGAGCCAATGGCGTCGAGCGAAATCGATTCCGGAATGCGGCGCGGAATGCGTTTGTCGAGCGCGTTGACCGCGCCGCCGATCGCCTGGCCGCCGAACAGCAACACGGCGGGGCCATGGACCACATCGATGTGATCGACGGTAAGCCCGTCGAACACCACTGCGTGGTCGGCCGAAACCGAAGAAGCATCGATTGTGCCAATGCCATCGGTCAGCACCCGGATGCGATCACCATCGAAGCCGCGCAGCACCGGGCGCGAGGCGCCGGGGGAAAAGCCGCTGGCCGAAACGCCGGGCAGCCGGGCCAATGTCTCGCCGATCTGGCCGCGCAGCTGCGCGGTCAGCGCGTCGCCTTCAATCGTCGCGCTGCTGGCCAACAGGCCGAAGTCGGTGGGCGGATGTCCGACGACAAGCAGCTCCGCGTTTTCCTGGCCATGCGCTTCGCCATGTGCGGCATCCTGCGCGAAGGCGGCGGAAAACGGAAACAGGCTGGCGCAAGCGATGGCGGCAAGCAGCGGGGATGGGGCAAGGCGTTTGGTCATTACGTGTTGATACAGGTTATGATATACTATATCAATATCACTCGGGCGCCGGGCCTGTGGAAAATCCCGTTACCTTGACGTCAGTTCAGCGGCTGCGCCGCAGGCGCGGATTTTCCTGGAGGACTTCGATGATCTTGATGAAGTCGTCGAGCCGGATGATCCGCTCGAACTGGAATCCGGCCTTGCCGTCGGTCGCCCAGATCAGGTGTGCCTCGATGCGGCCGATGACGGGTAGCCGTACGATCACACGCTCGCCCCGGTCCAGCCCGGGTGCGCTGTCGGCCATGAAGCCATGCGCCGAAACATTGATAACGTGCAAGTGAACATCGCCAAGCCGGCGATGTTCGGCGATCACACGGTGATCGA
>JBIIWB010000008.1:0-90040 GCA_044339125.1 Rhizomicrobium sp.
CCATTGTAGCACGTGTGTAGCCCAGGGTGTAAGGGCCATGAGGACTTGACGTCATCCCCACCTTCCTCCGGCTTGTCGCCGGCGGTCCCTCTAGAGTGCCCAACTGAATGATGGCAACTAAAGGCGAGGGTTGCGCTCGTTGCGGGACTTAACCCAACATCTCACGACACGAGCTGACGACAGCCATGCAGCACCTGTCTCTACGTCCCTTGCGGGAAAACTCCTATTAAGGAGCGGTCGTAGGATGTCAAACCCTGGTAAGGTTCTGCGCGTTGCGTCGAATTAAACCACATGCTCCACCGCTTGTGCGGGCCCCCGTCAATTCCTTTGAGTTTCAACCTTGCGGCCGTACTCCCCAGGCGGAATGCTTAATGCGTTAGCTGCGCCACTGAATAGCAAGCTATCCAACGGCTAGCATTCATCGTTTACGGCGTGGACTACCAGGGTATCTAATCCTGTTTGATCCCCACGCTGTCGCGCCTGAGCGTCAGTTACGAGCCAGTGAGCCGCCTTCGCCACTGGTGTTCTTCCCAATATCTACGAATTTCACCTCTACACTGGGAATTCCACTCACCTCTCTCGTACTCAAGTCTAACAGTTTCAATGGCAGTTCTGGAGTTGAGCTCCAGGCTTTCACCACTGACTTGGAAGACCGCCTGCGCGCGCTTTACGCCCAGTAATTCCGAACAACGCTAGCCCCCTTCGTATTACCGCGGCTGCTGGCACGAAGTTAGCCGGAGCTTCTTCTACGGGTACCGTCATTATCGTCCCCGTCGAAAGAGTTTTACAACCCGAAGGCCTTCATCACTCACGCGGCATGGCTGGATCAGGGTTTCCCCCATTGTCCAAGATTCCCAACTGCTGCCTCCCGTAGGAGTCTGGGCCGTGTCTCAGTCCCAGTGTGGCTGATCTTCCTCTCAGAACAGCTATCGATCGTAGCCTTGGTGAGCCATTACCTCACCAACTAGCTAATCGAACGCGGGCCAATCCTTCGGCGATAAATCTTTCCCCGTAAGGGCGTATACGGTATTAGCTGCAGTTTCCCGCAGTTGTTCCGTACCGAAAGGTATGTTCCCACGCGTTACGCACCCGTCCGCCGGTGGTATTGCTACCCCCTAGACTTGCATGTTTGAGGCCTGCCGCCAGCGTTCGTTCTGAGCCAGGATCAAACTCTCATGTTTTGATCCTATACGCAGACGACGCTAACGCTCTCTATGACCGGCTTGCGCCGGTCAGTTGCGTGTTCGCAAAACTGTATTGACTAGGGTTTGGCCGTCTTTCAACGACCGAACATTTGTACAATTTTAGTCTTGCAGAAGAACGCGAGCATTATGCGTCGTTGCTCGATTATTTGCGCCAAAGTTTGACCTTTGACGCGAGTGGCATACCGAGCCGCCGCCCACGTTCCCCTTCCTTAAATCACAATGTCAAACAGCACTGTCTGGACGTTTTAGCGTCGAGATTTCAACCGGAACGCCGTCTCGCAACAATGGCCGCGAAGCAGCGTGGGCGCGGGTTATAGGTGCGGGGTCCCCATGAAGTCAAACGCTAAAACCGCGATTATTTCCCTTTTTTTTCAGCGCCTGTGGAAAGACGAAAAGAAGCGTAAAACAGGGCTTTTCAGCCCCATATCTAGCGCAGTGCCGCCGCCGATACCCTAGAGAAGCTCAGAACTTGGTGCTGACGCCCATCAGGAGTTTCTAACTTCCGGCACGTGCGCCGGGTGCATCGGCCGCAATCGCGTTGGTCGCCGCCAGTTCCAGGCGCGTATTTGCCCCGAACGGCAACCTGATTCCCCCGCCGACAGAGGCCAAATGGGCCTCTGAACTGGGTCCCAGCCCACGGGGCTCGAACCAGGCCGCCACTTCATCGGCAAAGGCGAACAGCTCCAGCCCGGCCAGGAATAATGGTAAACCTCTGGGAATAAAGCAGATTTCTAAGGGCCCGGCCGCGCCGTGGTCGCCCAGGGCAGAGGCCGTGAGGAAAGCCCGGCCATAATCCGCCCCACCCAGGGAAAAGAGCTCGGAGATGGGCAGGGGGCCGCCCGCAATTTGGGCCGTCGCCTTGCCCCGTACCACCCAATCCTCGCCCAGAAGGCGGTTATAGCCCCCTGCAGCACCAGTTTCTGGAAGTCGGCACCCCGAAGGCCGAGCAGGCATCGAAGATCCCCAGCCCCTGCCCCAGATTGCCGGCGAGTATCAGCGCCGAGCGGGCGTCCGCGAGGGAATAGACGACCGAGACGCGCAGCACCCGCACATGATCGCTGGAGAGCAATGTGCCGAACAGCGCATTCTTGGAATCCAGCCCGTCCAGGCTGGCGCCCAGTGTGAGGTTCTCTTCGAAGCCGCGGATCACCGGATGGCTCAGCGAAAGTTGCAGCGTCTGCGCCTGGCCGGACAGCGCCAGAGCGCCGACATCGGTGCGCAGATAGCCATAGGCCGCAGACACACGGGTGCCTTCATCGCTCACCAGCTCGCTGTGGCTGATGCCGGACCCGGTATTGTCGATCGGCGCTGCGCTGGCAGAGCCGCTGCTCACGCCTCCACCGCCCGCGCCCGCCGAACCACTGACAGCAATCCGCTGCCGCAACCGGCAAGCATCAAGGCACTGAACACAACACCGGTCATCAAAAGCGATTTCCTGATCCGCATGAATTCCTCCTCACTGCGCGATACAGAGGGAAGCGCGAGGGCGGTGGCGGCGTTCCGCCACCTGCGCGTGCATGACCGGTCCTACAAGCGATGAACCCTACGATGCGTGCCGGCGCAGTCAAATTCTTCTTATCAATCCCGCAGGTTGCAGCTGCTTACCATTCGCTTGCCATGCGGGAGGAAACTCGCAAGCCATCGAGCGGGCAAACAAAAACGCGCGGAATTTCTTCCGCGCGTTTCTGCAATCAGAATGGAGCGCGATCAGCCGCGCAGATCGGACATGCGATAGAGGTCGCCGCGATCCAGATTGGTGACGATCACATTTCCGTTACGGTTGTAACGAATGTCGTTCTCGTCGATCCAGACCTGCTTGCCATTGTCGAGCGTCACCGCCAGTGCATCGATGGCGCCGCTGGAACTGCGTACCACATAGTCCACCGTGCCAACGCGCGCGCCGCCCATAATCTCGACCCGGTCGCCAATCAGGCGCGCGTCGCGTTGCAGGCGCCATTCGCGCCAGGTGGCGGGCCAGGCGCCACGCCGATAGGCGGCGCGCTCGGCGGCATAGCGGGCGCGCAGGCTGTAATAGGCCTGGCTCCGCGCGGCATAGTCGGCCTGCGCGCTTTGGTTCTGCTGCAGCTGGTTCTGATACTGCTGCTGCTGCGCCTGATACTGCGCATCATTGACGGTCGCCTGCGCATTGGTGGCGGCGACCTGGGCCTGATGCTCGGCATGAGCCTGGGCGGCCTGCGCTTCCGACGCGGTGTTGTTCTGCTGAATCTGATTGTTCAGGACCCGCGTCTCGGCCTTCTCGGCCGGCGTGGAGTCATTGGTGGGATAGCCGCTGGGGCCAGCAGTCTGCGCCGAAAGCGGCGCGGCGATCAGGAAAGCGGAAAGGGCGAGGCCGGACGCGGCCAGGGTAATATGCGTGCGCATAGGCGTACTCCATAGGGGAATTCGCCCTAGCAACGCTTCGCACCCCCGGCACGTTCCAGTTTATATGTGGAACCGCGAGGGAACCTTTAATGGTTATGCCGTAGCGGAAATATAGACCCGCAGATCTTCGGCTTCGCGCACGGTTTCGGCGATGCGGTTCTTGACCACGTCGCCGATGGAAATCACGCCACAGAGGCGGCCATCGTCATCCAGCACCGGCACATGACGGAAGCGCCCGCGGGTCATCATGTCCATCAGGTCTTCCATGGTGTGGCCCAGGCCGCAGGTGACCACTTCGCGGGTGAGATGGCGGTCCACCGCCTGCTCCAGGGCGCCGGCGCCATGCGCGGCCAGGGCCTTCACCAAGTCGCGCTCGGAGAGGATGCCCAGCAACGGTCCATCCACCTCGCGCACCACCACGGCGCCGATGCGCTTCTCCGTCAGCAGCTTCGCCGCGTCCGCCAGGCTGGCCGCCGGGGCGATGCCGACAACGCTGCCACCCTTGTCTTTGAGCAAATGCCGGACCTGCATAACGGACCCTCACCGTGCGGTTGACGCCATAATCGTGCGCCCAGGCACGCCCCCGCACAAGCGGCGGCTGGGCAAAAACCGGCGGCCGGGCGGCGGAAAGGCAAAAAAGGCTTGCCCCATCCCCCAAAAGTGGGTGAAACCTCCCCGCGCGGCGGTGGGGCTTTTCGTACCCGCAACCGTGCTTGGGGGCTTTTGGCCGTCTCTCGGGCATAGTGACTAAAAGTGGTGCTGTGGCCGAGAGGCTGAAGGCGGCGGTTTGCTAAACCGTTATACGGTTGAAAAGCCGTATCGAGGGTTCGAATCCCTCCGGCACCGCCATTTTCCGCGCGCGAATTTTCCGGCGCTGGGTCATCATGCTCTCCAACAAGAAAACAACACGGTACTCCGCCGGAGGGGCACGCAATGACCAACAAAACCGACAGCAAGCTGCGTTCGCGCGCCTGGTTCGACAATCCCGACAATGCCGACATGACCGCGCTGTATCTGGAGCGCTACATGACCTTCGGCCTGTCGCTGGAGGAGTTGCAGTCGGGCAAGCCCATCATCGGCATTGCCCAGAGCGGCGGCGACCTGTCGCCCTGCAACCGGCATCACATCGTGCTGGCCGAACGCGTGCGCGAAGGCATTCGCGAGGCGGGCGGCATCGCGCTGGAATTCCACTGCCACCCCATTCAGGAAACCGGCAAGCGTCCCACGGCTGGACTGGACCGCAACCTGACTTATCTGGGCCTGGTCGAGCTGATGTATGGCTATCCGCTGGACGGCTGCGTACTCACCATTGGCTGCGACAAGACCACGCCCGCCGCCCTGATGGCGGCGGCGACGGTGAACATTCCATCGATCGCGCTGTCGGTCGGCCCCATGCTGAACGGCTGGTACAAGGGCGAGCGGACCGGCTCGGGCACCATCGTGTGGATCGCGCGCGAGCTATTGGCCGCGGGCAAGATCGATTATCAGGGCTTCATCAAGCTGGTGGCCTCGTCGGCGCCGTCGGTGGGCTTCTGCAACACCATGGGCACCGCCAGCACCATGAACTCGCTGACCGAAGCACTGGGCATGTCGCTACCGGGCTCGGCGGCGATCCCCGCGCCCTATCGTGACCGCAACGAGGCGGCCTATCGCACCGGCCTTCAGATCGTGGAAATGGTGAAGGCCGACCGCAAGCCGTCTGACATTCTCACCAAGGATGCCTTCATCAACGCCATCCGCGTCAACAGCGCCATCGGCGGTTCGACCAATGCGCCGATCCATCTCAACGCCATTGCCCGCCATGTCGGTGTCGATCTCAAGATCGACGAATGGGAAGAGTATGGCCGCGATATCCCGCTGCTAGTGAACATGATGCCAGCGGGCGAGTATCTGGGCGAGGATTTCTATCACGCTGGCGGCGTACCCGCCGTGGTGAAGCAACTGATGAACCAGAAACTGATCCAGGAAAATGCCGTCACAGCCAACGGCAAGAGCATCGGTGAGAATTGCAAGGACGCCACCATCGAGGATCCCAAGGTCATCAAGACCTTTGAGGCGCCGATCCGCACCGGCGCCGGCTTCTCGGTGCTGCGCGGCAACCTCTTCACCAGCGCCGTGATGAAGCTGTCGGTGATCGACAAGGAATTCCGCGACCGTTACCTGTCGAACCCCGACGATCCCAACGCCTTTGAAGGCCCCGTGGTCGTGTTCGAGGGGCCGGAGGATTACCACCACCGCATCGACGATCCCAAGACCGGCATCACCGACCGCACCATGTTGATCATGCGCGGTGCGGGGCCCGTCGGCTATCCCGGTGCGGCGGAAGTGGTGAACATGCGCGCACCCGTGGGCCTGATCGAGCAGGGCGTGCGCGCCCTGCCCTGCATCGGCGACGGCCGCCAATCGGGCACGTCGGGGTCGCCCTCGATCCTCAACGCCTCGCCGGAAGCGGCGGTGGGCGGCGGCCTGGCGCTGCTCAAGACCGGCGACCGCATCCGCATCGACCTCAACAAGGGCACCTGCGACGCGCTGATTCCCGACGAGGAACTGGCCAGGCGGCGCAAGGAGCTGGAAGCAGCGGGCGGCTACCAGTATCCCGAAAGCCAGACTCCCTGGCAGGAAATCCAGCGCAACGCGGTCGGCCAGATGGAAACCGGCATGACGCTGGAACTGGCGGTCAAGTATCAGCGCATCGCCCAGACCAAGGGCCTGCCGCGCGACAATCACTGACGTTCAATTTCCAGAATACAAAAAGGCCGGGCGCATCGCCCGGCCTTTTTCTTTGCACCAAAAGCAAACCCCGCCGTTCTTGCGGCGGGGTCATTGTCCCACATCAGGTGGGACGCTTTATCGCGAAACTTGCGTTCCGATCTCGCGGGCTTGCACCCGCGCAGGATAGCCTTCCGGCGGCGAAGGGCATTTCAAGTCCTTCGTGGCTCTGCGATCAGGCGAAGCCGGAAAACCTATCCGGTGGACTTTCTTCCATGCGAAGCCCTCCCTGCGTATTCGGTTTCAACAACCGCGGAGGAACGACTGCGAAGATCGTGCGACTGACGCCAGCGTGCTCTCTGTCCGGGTTTGCGCCGGACTTCGAGAGGCGCGATTTTCATCGCGGGTTGGAGCACAGAACAGGTCAGGTCAGGTCAGGTCAGGTCAGTAACTGCGGCTCTTGTTCGTCGCGCCTTTCACGGCACGAAGAGAGCCTGCGCCTCCGTCACGACAGGGTCAACACAGAAACGGCATCGAAATTTTTCGTGAAGCGCGGAACATTTCGCACCGGAGCGAACTAAACAAGTCCGCTCCGGCGTGAAATCAGGAGTCCGGATCAGCGATGGCCGACGCCACCGCTGAGCACATTGGCGCTGATACCCAACAGCGTGCTGCCGTGACGGTTCCGCTGACCGACATCGGCCTGCACCCGGGCGATGCCCGGCATGTTCACGTTGATGTCCGCCAGCTGCGAATTGCTGTTGTGGCCAGAACCATAAGATGGCTGCGACGCGCCCAGCTTCACATCGGCCTTCACCGTGTTCAGCACATTGGCCTTTACGTCGGCGATGGCGTCTCGCGTGCCGATATTGGCGGTGAGACCCAACAGCGAAGGCTGGCGGGTGTTGTTGCCGCCGGCGAAGGCGGGGGTGACGGCGGTGGCCGCCAGGACGAGGGACAGAATGATCTTCTTCGACATGGTACTTCTCCTGTTCGGTCCGGCCCCCCGGCTGGCCGAACAGGATTGCAAGCCCACCATTGGGCCTGACCGATGTTTCGCAAGCCCCGCTCCGCGCCAAGTCATTGATTTCACAGGGCGAAGAACGATGGCGAGCGTTAACGGCAGTTAACAACTGCATGTGTGTCCTTGGCTGGTACAAACGAGCCGCTTGCCGCTAGAAATCCCGCCCCATGATCCGCGTCACCCAGCTCAAACTGCCGCTCGGCCATCCGCCGGAAGCGCTGAAGGCCGCGCTGGCCAAGCGCCTGAAGCTGTCTTCGTTCGAGATTCAGGATTTTCGGGTCTTCAAGCGCGCCCATGACGCGCGCAGCCGCACCGCGATCCTTTTCATCTACACGCTGGATGTGACGGTGAAAGACGAAGCGGCCCTGCTGGCGCGCTTCGTCCGCGATCCGGATGTGAAGCCTTCGCCGGACACGAGCTATCAGCCCGTGGCGCGCGCGCCCGCGACTTTCCAACGTCCACTGGTGATCGGCGCCGGACCGTGCGGGTTGTTCGCCGCGCTGCTGCTGGCGCAGATGGGCTTTCGGCCCATCATTCTGGAACGCGGCAAGGAAGTCCGCGAGCGCACGAAAGACACTTGGGGCCTGTGGCGGCGCGGGCAACTGAACCCAGAATCCAATGTCCAGTTCGGCGAAGGCGGCGCGGGCACTTTCTCCGACGGCAAGCTCTATAGCCAGATCAAGGATCCGCGTCATCTGGGCCGCAAGGTTCTGGAGGAATTCGTCAAGGCCGGCGCGCCGGAGGAAATCCTTACCGAGGCGCATCCGCATATCGGCACCTTCCGCCTGGTGACAATGGTGGAAGCGATGCGCGAAACCATTGAGAAGCTGGGCGGCGAATATCGCTTCCAGAGCAAGGTTACCGATATCCTGATTGAAAACCGTGGCGTGCGCGGCGTAAAGCTGGAAAGCGGCGAAGAGATTCTCTCCGATCACGTCGTTCTGGCGGTGGGCCACAGCGCCCGCGACATGTTCCATACCCTGCTCAATCGCGGGGTCGCGTTGGATGCCAAGCCCTTCTCCATCGGCTTTCGCATCGAGCATCCGCAAAGCCTGATCGACAAGGCCCGCTTTGGCCGCAGCGTGCCAGAACTGGGCGCGGCCGATTACAAGCTGGTGCATCACGCCAAGAACGGCCGCAGCGTCTACAGCTTCTGCATGTGTCCCGGCGGCACGGTGGTCGCGGCGACGTCCGAAGAGAACCGCGTCGTCACCAATGGCATGAGCCAGTATTCCCGCAACGAGCGTAACGCCAATGCCGGCATCGTGGTCGGCATCACGCCGGAAGACTATGCCGCCTATGACAAGGGCGTGCCGGGCGAGACCGGCGTGCTGGCGGGCGTGGCCTTGCAACGGCATTGGGAAAGCCATGCCTTCCTCGCAGGTGGCAGCAGTTACCACGCGCCGGGGCAACGTGTGGGCGACTTCCTGGCGGGCAAGGCTTCGACGGCGCTGGGAAGCGTGGTGCCATCCTACAAGCCGGGCGTCACGCCAACCGATCTGTCCCAATGCCTGCCCGATTACGCTATCGCCGCCATCCGCGAGGCGATCCCGGTCTTCGGGCGGCAGATTCGCGGTTACGACATGGAAGATGCGGTGCTGACCGGCGCCGAGACCCGCACTTCCACGCCGGTGCGTGTGCCGCGGGCCGAGAATTTCCAGAGCACCAACACGCGCGGCCTGTATCCGGCGGGCGAAGGCTGCGGCTATGCCGGCGGCATTCTGTCGGCGGGTGTGGATGGTATCAAAGTCGCCGAAGCGATCGCCCGGGACATCGCTGAAGGCTAGTTACCCAGAAAGTCCGACACGAAGGCGGTTCCGGGATCGCGGCGCACCACAGCGGGCGTGCCCACCTGTTCGATGCGGCCCTTGTTCATCACCGCCACCAGGTCGGCCATCGCAAAGGCCTCTTCCTGGTCATGGGTGACGAAGACCGAGGTCACGCCCGCCTTGTCATGGATGTGGCGCAACCATTCGCGCAATTCCTTGCGCACCTTGGCGTCCAGCGCCCCGAAGGGCTCGTCCAGCAGCAGCATCCGCGGCTCGATCGCCAGCGCGCGGGCCAGCGCCACGCGCTGCCGCTGACCGCCGGAAAGCTGGGACGGATAGCGGCTGCCGAGATCCTGCAGCTGCACCAGCTCGAGCAGCTCTTCCACACGCCGCTTGATGTCGGCTTTCGCCGGGCGTTCCTCGCGGGGCCGCACTTCCAGTCCGAAGGCGATATTCTTGGCCACGGTCATGTGCTTGAAGAGCGCATAGTGCTGGAACACAAAGCCCGCCTTGCGGTCGCGCGACGGCATGTCCAGCCAGTTGAGATCGGCGAAACGCACCGTGCCGCTGTCCGGCATTTCCAGCCCGCCCAGAATGCGCAGCAGCGTTGTCTTGCCCGAGCCCGACGGGCCCAGCAGCGCCACAAAGGCGCCCTGCGGCGCGGTCAGGCTGGCCCCGGCCAGCGCGGCGAAGCGGCCATACTGCTTGGTGACGGTGTCGATGACGAGCGACATAATGGTGAGCCTATCAGTGGCGATGCGATGCGGCCAGTTCGTCCGCATAGCGCCATTCGAGGAAGGACTTGATCGCCAGCGTCAGCAGGCCCAGCAGGGCCAGGATGGCGGCGACGACGAAAGCCCCGGTGTAATCGTAATTGTCATAGAGCAGCTGCACATGCAGCGGCATGGTGTTGGTCTCGCCGCGGATATGGCCTGACAGCACCGACACCGCGCCGAACTCGCCCAGGGCGCGGGCATTACAGAGAAGAATACCGTAAAGAAGTCCCCATTTGATGTTGGGCAGCGTCACCCGCAGGAAAGTCTGGAAACCGGATGCGCCCAACGACACGGCGGCCTCCTCCTCGTCGCGGCCCTGGTCCACCATCAGGGGGATCAGTTCGCGCGCCACGAAGGGAAAGGTGACGAAGATCGTGGCCAGCACGATGCCCGGCAGGGCGAAGAGAATCTGGATGTCGTAGCCCGCCAGCGTAGGGCCGAGCCAGCCCTGCATGCCGAAGACCAGGACATAGACCAGGCCCGCCACCACGGGCGACACCGAGAAAGGTAAATCTATCAGCGTCACCAGGAAGGTCTTGCCCCGGAAATCGAACTTGGCGATGCACCAGGCGGCTGCGACGCCGAACACGGTGTTGAGCGGCACGGCGATGGCGGCGGCGATCAGCGACAGCTTGATGGCGGCCAGCGTGTCGGTATCCGTGAGAGTGGTCCAGGCATGCGCGAGGCCACCCTTGAAGGCCTCATGGAAGACCACGATCAGCGGCAGCACCAGGAAGAGGCCGACAAAGGCGATGGCGATGCTGCCCAGCGTCAGCTTCAGCGCTGCTGAGTCTTCGGTGGGATTTTGGAATTTGCGGGCCATCAGCGTCTCTTCGCCGCCCAGGACTGCAACGCGTTCAGCGCCAGCAGCATGATGAACGAAGCCGCCAGCATCACCACGCCCACGGCGGCGGCCCCGGCATAGTCATACTGCTCCAGCTTGATGACGATCAGCAGCGGCGCGATCTCGGAGATATTGGGCAGGTTGCCGGCGATAAAGATGATGGAGCCGTATTCACCGGCCGCGCGGGCGAAGGCCAGGGCCACGCCGGTGAGGATGGCGGGCAAAAGCGCGGGCAGCACCACCCGTCCGATGATCTGAAGGCGGGTTGCGCCCAGCGTGGCGGCGGCTTCCTCGGAATCCCGGCCCAGCTCCGCCAGCACGGGCTGGATGGTGCGCACGGTGAAGGGCAGCGCGATGAAGACCATCGCCACCAGCACGCCCCAGGGCGTGTAGGCGACGCGGATGCCGTATTCCATCAGCAACGCACCAAGCCAGCCATTGGGGGCATAGAGGGTGGACAGCGCGATGCCGGCCACCGCCGTGGGCAGGGCAAACGGCAGGTCGATCACCGCATCCAGCAGCGCCTTGCCGGGAAAGCGATAGCGCACCAGCACCCAGGCGATGATCAGGCCGAAGACGGCGTCGATCAGCGCGGCGGCCAGCGCCATGCCGAAAGAGAGGCGCAGCGCCGAGAGCACACGCGGGGCGGTGATGGCGTCCCACAATTCCGGCAGCGGCAGTTCAAAGGGCCGCAGCAGCAGTGCCACCAGCGGGATCAGCACCAGGCTGGCGAGATAAAAGAGCGTGAAGCCCAGCGACAGGCGAAAGCCCGGCAGCACGCTGCGGGCACGACCGGCGGCGAGGGAAATCCCGGGGGCGCTCATGATGGGCGCTTATCCGACACCAGGATGCGGGCGGTCAAATGCCGCCAGCCGCCGCTCTCCATGGCTGGGAGAACGACCCCCATGGAGGCGCACGATCTTGTGTTGGCGGCGGTCAAAAGACGTGGCTCTCGCTTACTTCCCATAGATCTGGTCGAACACGCCCTTGTCGGCAAAGTGCGTGGCCTGGGCCTTTTCCCAGCCGCCGAATTCGCTATCGACGGTGGTGAGTTCGATCTTGGGAAACTGCTTGGCGTATTTCGCCAGCACCTTGGGATCGCGCGGGCGGAAGAAATCGCGGGCCTGAATCTCCTGCGCTTCCGGGGTGTAGAGGAATTTCAGGAAGGCTTCGGCCACGGCGCGGGTGCCCCGGCGGTCGACATTGCGATCCAGCAGCGCCACCGGCGGCTCGGCCAGGATCGAGCGCGAGGGATAAACGATCTCGAACTGGCCCTGCGCTTCCTTCAGCGCCAGATGGGCCTCGTTTTCCCACGACAGCAGCACGTCGCCGATGGCGCGCTTGGTGAAGGTCACGGTCGAACCGCGCGCGCCGGAATCCAGCACCGGCACATTCTTGTAGAGCCGGCCGACGAAGTCGCGCGTCTTGCCGTCATTGGCGCCTGCCTGCTTGCCGGCATAGGACCACGCCGCCAGATAGGCCCAGCGCGCGCCGCCCGAAGTCTTGGGGTTGGGCGTGATCACGCCGACGCCCGGCTTCACCAGATCGTTCCAGTCGCGCAGGCCCTTGGGATTGCCCTTGCGGACCAGGAACACGATAGTCGAGGTGTAGGGCGAAGAATTTTGCGGCAGGCGCTTCTGCCAATCGGCAGGCAGCAGCTTGGCAGTCCTGGCGATGGCGTCGATGTCGGCGGCCAGCGCCAGCGTCACCACATCGGCCTGCTGGCCGTCGATCACCGCGCGCGCCTGGCTACCGGAGCCGCCATTGCTGGTGCGCAGTGTCACAGCGTCCGCCTTCCAGCTCTTGGCGAAGGCGACCGCGAGATGCTGGTAGAGCTCGCGCGTCGGATCATAGCTGACATTGACGAGCGTCACATTCGCCGCCTGCGCCGAAGCGGCGGCGAAGATCGAGACGGCGGCGAGCAGGGAAAGGAACCGTTTCATGCGGGTCTCCTGTCAGAGCGAAAGTTGGGTGCGCAGTGCCACCGCATCGGCGCTGATGTCGGTTGCGGGTGCGTTCACGTGGTTGACCTTGATATTGTTGTAGTCGAGGCCGAAGCGGATACCGTTGGTGGGATGCCAGTTGAGGCCCAAGGTCCAGACATCCTGAATGCCGCCAATGACACCGCCGCTGGCAGTGGGCGTGAGCGGGTTGAAGTCGAGATTGATGTGGCTCCAGCGCGCCTTGAGCTCGAACGCGACGAAGCCGCCGTTGCCCAGCCCCTTGGCCGGGCGGATCTGCCGGAAGCTGGCCGTGGCGGGATCATAAGGATGCTGTTCACCGGTCAGACTCCAGGTCGCCGCCGCATACCAGCCGGAGAAATCGGGACTGACGATGGCGTCATTGCGGCGATTGATGGCGGTGTGGAACCAGCCGCCCTGCACATAAAGCGCATCCAGCGTGCCCGCCGTTTCGAAACCATACTGGGTCACGGCGTCGGTATCGAAGCCGCCGGTGTTGACGGTGCGCGCCAACGGATCGATGGCGATCTCCGGGCCGCCGGAAAGACCGACGCTGTTGAGGGCACCTGGCAGCGGCACGCCACCCGGCGCGGTGTCGCCCGGCTTGAAGACATGGGTGAGATTGGCGTCGAGCAGCCACTTGGCGTCGGGCGTGTTCACGGCCAGCAATGAGGCGCGGCCGACAAAGGCGAGTTGCTCGTCATAGACGGGCGTGGCCAGCGCACGGGTGGCGCCGACATTGACCTTGTCGCCGGTGATGCTGGCGGACAGAAAGTAAGAGGCGTCCTGCACGAAGACGCTGGCGGCGGTGCGGGCGGGCGAGCCGGCGATGTTGCGCGCTGCGTCCACCGCGGCGGGGCGCTCCAGGAAGATCAGGTCGGCGGAGCCGGTCTGGTCCTCGATGCCGGCCGCAGGCGTATAGGCGCCGAGGCGGAAGCCGAAGGGCTTCAGCCCGTCATACTGGATGAAGGCATTATAGATGTAGCCGGGGCTTTCCTGGCCGTTGCCGCCGAAATCGAAGGTGAGGTTGTAGGACCAGTCGCGCCAGGCGGTGCCGGTGACGCCGAACTGGGCACGCCTGAAATTGCTGCCGCTGGAAAGATCCACGCCCGCAGGGGCGCGGCTCTGGGCAAAGTAGCCATAGTCGTATTGCAGCAGGGCCCGGACCGCGATCGAGAAGGCGCCGTCCGCCGAGGTGACGGTGAGGCGGCCATTGTCCAGGCCCACTCTGGGTGCGACGCTGGCGGCGGTCTGGGCCTTTTTGAGGTCGGCGATCTCGGCGCGCATGCCGCGCAGTTGTTCTTCCATCGCCCCGAGGCGGGCGTCAGCTTGCGCCATGGCAGGCGTGACGAGCATGACGCCCGTCCCGGCCAAAAGCAGGTTGCGAAGGAAAAAACCCATGAAAAGCAAGCCCCCCTTGCGCCCAGCTGGGCGCCGGGCTGGCATTAATTCCAGTAATCCCTATCAAGTCAATGGGGTTTCCAGACTGGCAGCAACCCAAAAAGCCCATCTCACGCCAGCTGGTTAAATCGCGCCAGAGCGTTTTAGTTGCGCCGCCGCCTGGGCCAGATTGCGAGATTCCAGGATTTCCGCGGTGGCGTCGCGCGCCGCCAGCAGGGCCTTGCGGATGGCGCAGACCGTTTCCTCGAAGCAATCGTCGCATTTGCGGTAGGCCATGACGCTGACGCAGGGGCTGAGCGCCAGCGGGCCGTCTGTCACCCGCAGCACATCGGCGAAGCTGATGTCCTTGGCGGCCCGGCCCAGCGAATAGCCGCCGGAGCGCCCCCGGCGGCTCTGCACAATGCCGGGCTTCTTCAGTTCGGCCAGGATCTGCTCCAGGAATTTGCGGGGCAGCCGCTCGGCTTCCGCGATCTCGGCGATCTGGATGGGGGTGTCCCCACCCCGCGCCGCCAGGTAGAGCAGCGCCCGGAGGGCGTAGCGGGCTTTCTGGGAAATCATGGCCGGAAAATACCCTACAAAGCCCGTAGAATATAGGGGGCGCGGACATGGAATTGTCCATGTCCTGACCTGCTATATAAGACCTCGTCTTTCCCCAGGAGCTCCAATGCGTCCCCTGCTTGCCGCCGCCTTCGCCGTTTCCGCCCTGTCCCTGGCGGCCTGCGACCAGAAGCCTGCCGAACAGGCGGGGCAGAAGCCCGCCCAGACCGCGGCCCCGGCGGCCGCTCCCGGCGTGGCGGGTGCGCATTACGACACCACGGAAGCTTCGAACGCGAAATTCCTGGCCGACTATGAAAAGCAGCCCGGCGTCATCAAGACGGGCGACGGCCTGCTCTACAAGGTGATCAAGTCGGGCACCGGCAAGAGCCCGCTCACCACCGCCGACATGGTGACGGTGCTCTACAAGGGCCAGCTCATCAACGGCAACGTCTTCGACCAGACCACGCCGGCCGATCCCGCCGATCCCAACAGCGGCCCGCGCAGCTTCCCGGCAGGCGCGCTGATCCCCGGCTGGGTGGAAGCGCTGGCGATGATGAAGGAAGGCGATGAGTGGGAGTTGGTGATCCCGTATCAGCTCGCCTATGGCGAAGAAGGCCGCCCGCCGGTGATCCCGGCCAAGCAGGCGCTGGTCTTCCAGATGACGCTGCTGAAAGTGGAATTTGCCAAGTGAGGCTGACGCCGTGACGAAAGTCGCGCTGGTCACCGGTGCGGGCAGCGGCATCGGCCGCGCCGCGGCGCAGGCGCTGTCGCAGGGTGGCTTCGCGCTGGTGCTGGCGGGGCGGCGCTTGCAGCCGCTGGAGGAAACCAGTGCCTCGCTGACAGGCGACAGCATCGCCGTATCCACCGATGTCGGCGATCCCGACAGCGTGGCGGCGCTGTTCACCACCTTGAAGAAGCAATATGGCCGCCTGGACCTGCTCTTCAACAATGCCGGAGTGGGAACGCCAAACGTGCCGGTGGAAGAACTCAGCTTCGTGCAATGGCAGGCTGCACTAGGCGCCAATCTCACCGGCGCCTTTCTCTGCACCCAGCAGGCCTTTCGCCTGATGAAGACCCAGACTCCGCGCGGCGGCCGCATCATCAACAATGGTTCGATCAGCGCGACGACGCCCCGGCCCAACACCGCGCCTTACACCGCCACCAAGCACGCCATTACCGGGCTGACGAAATCCACCGCGCTGGACGGCCGCGCCTTCGACATCGCCTGCGGCCAGATCGACATCGGCAATGCCGCCACCGACATGACGTTGAAGGCGCCGGAAGGCTTGCCCCAGGCGGACGGGCGCATCATGCCGGAGCCGCGCATGGATCTGGAGGAAGCGGCCCGCGCCGTCGCCTATATGGCCAGCCTGCCGACTTCCGCAAATGTTCTATTCCTCACCGTTATGGCTACCAAAATGCCGTTCGTCGGCCGCGGTTAATTTATGGAACCCCCATCCGTCACAACTCGGGTCTGCGTGCCGCCAACACCTCGTTGCGACACCTTCCCCCTTTAGGGCGCGCTGACGCGCGCAAGGGGGAAGGAAGCCGGTGCCTGGTCGCCCAGAATGCCGGGCGCAAAGAAAATTCTGACGCTTATTTATGCAAGCGTCGGGAGCGGATTGCCGCGTCGGAAGTTTCCTTGTCAGCAAAGGAAACAACAAATGCGTGCCTGCTTTCTGGGTCAGAACGTGACAGCGCTGGGTTATGGCCTCGCCATCCTGCACAGCCCCCGTCTGCCTGATCCCGAGCCGCCCTTGGGCGAAAAGCCGGTCCCGCCGGAAGGCCAGGACGAACACTTGCCCGACGAATTTCCCATCCGGACGCCCGAACCAGCGTAAGCTCCGGCGCATGCCCCCCATTACAGGGGGGCTCAGGGAGATGCGCCTTGATCCTGTTCCTGTTATCCTATCTTGGCGGCGCGCTGACCATTCTCAGCCCCTGCATCCTCCCCGTACTGCCCTTCGTATTCGCCCGTTCCGACCGGCCTTTCCTGCGCTCAGGTTTGCCCTTGTTGCTGGGCATGGCCGTGGCCTTTGCCGCCATCGCTAGCCTGGCCACCCTGGGTGGCAACTGGGTTGTGCAAGCCAACCAGGCCGGGCGCATCGCCGCCATGGCGCTGATGGCGCTGTTCGGCCTGACCCTGCTGCTGCCCTCGCTGGCCGAGCGGCTGACCCGCCCGCTGGTGGTGCTGGGCGGACGGCTTTCCGAAAACGCCGATAGCGGCATGGGCGGCTCGCTGCTGCTGGGGGTGGCGACCGGCCTGCTCTGGGCGCCCTGCGCCGGACCCATTCTGGGCCTGATCCTGACCGGGGCGGCGATCCATGGCGCCAGCGCCAGCACAACGCTTTTGCTGCTGGCCTACGCGGCTGGCGCGGCCACCTCGCTGGCGGCGGCACTGCTGGTGGGCGGCAGACTGTTCGCCGCCATGAAGCGGTCGCTGGGCGCGGGCGAATGGGTGCGGCGGGGTCTTGGCGCGCTGGTGCTGGTGGGCGTCGCGGCCATCGCGCTTGGGCTGGACACCGGCCTGCTGGCGCAGCTGTCCCAGGCGCAAACCGCCGGGCTGGAGCAGGCGCTGCTCAACCGCGCCAACATGGGACGACAAACCCAAAGCGTGGCGGTGGCGGGCAGCGATCTGCCCGTGGAAGGGCTGATGCCGCCGCTGGACGGCGCCACGCGCTGGCTGAACAGCCCACCGCTGACGCGCGAGCAATTGCGCGGCAAGGTGGTGCTGGTCGATTTCTGGACCTACTCCTGCATCAACTGCATCCGCGCCCTGCCCTATGTCCGCGCCTGGGCGGAGAAATATAAAAGCCAGGGCCTGGTGGTGATCGGCATGCACACCCCGGAATTCGCCTTTGAGAAAACCGAAGCCAATGTCCGCCGCGCCATGGCCGATCTGGGCGTGACCTGGCCGGTGGCGCAGGACAATGACTTCAAGGTGTGGAAGGCCTTCAACAACCAGTATTGGCCGGCGCATTATTTCATCGACGTGCAAGGCCGCATCCGCCACCACCATTTCGGCGAAGGCGAATATGACCGCTCGGAAAAGGTGATCCAGCAATTGCTGGCTGAAGCGGGCCGCGGCGATGTGCCGGGCGGTGTCGTGGCGCCCCAGGCCGGCGGGGCGCAGGCCGCACCGGATTTCGCGGGCGTGAAATCCCCCGAGACTTATGTCGGCTACAATCGCGGCGCCAATTTCGCGGCCAAGCCTTTCCCGGTGAAACATAACGCAGCGGCAGATTATGAGACGCCCGCTGCGCTCACTCTGAACCAGTGGGGCCTGACGGGCCGCTGGAGCATCGGCCCGGAAATGTCACGGCTGGAAAAGGCCGGTGGCCGGATCAGCTTCCGCTTCCAGGCACGCGATCTCCATCTGGTGCTGGGTCCGGGGCCCGGCGGCAAGCCGGTACGCTTCCGCATCACGCTGGACGGAGCCGCGCCGGGCGCGGCACACGGCATGGATGCCGATGCGGCCGGGATTGGCACAGTGACCAGCGAACGGTTGTACCAGCTGGTCCGTCAGAGCGGTCCCGTGCGGCCCCGCACGTTCCAGATCGAATTCCTCGATCCCGGCGTCCAGGCCTTTGCCTTTACTTTTGGCTAAGGGATTTAATCTGCGGCAGGTTGTCTGCCGCAGTGGCTATCTGGTCGCAGCCCCCAGCTTTTGAGGCCGCCGAGCCTTGCCGCGTGCGGCACGAAACCCAATATTGCACGTTAACGGCTGTAATCGCCGGACCCGGGGTAACCGTATTTTATTTTCTTTTCGGTATTTTAGTTCCCATGAAAAACCGCCTCCCCCTGCTCGCGGCCCTTCTCGGCAGTCTCGCCCTGACGGCCTGCACCACCACCGACCCGCAATCGCTGGCCCAGAACGATCCGTTCGAGCCCGGCAACCGCGAAATTTTCGCCTTCAGCATTGCGCTGGACAAGGCAGTGGCGACGCCGGCCGCCAAATTCTACCGCGCCGCCGTGCCCCAGCCCGCCCGCCAGGGCGTGCGCAATGCGCTGACCAACCTCAACGCCCCGGTCGTGTTCGCCAATGACGTCCTGCAGGGCGAAGGCGAAAAGGCGGTCAACACTGTTGGCCGCTTCCTGGTCAATTCCACCGTGGGCATCGCGGGCCTGATCGACGTCGCCACCGACATCGGCATCCCCGGCCATGACAATGATTTCGGCATCACGCTCGGCAAGGGCGGCGTGCACGAAGGCTCCTATCTGGTGTTGCCCTTTGTCGGGCCGAAGCCGCCGCGCGACCTGCTGGGCACCGGCGTCGACATCGCCTTCGACCCCCTCACCTACATGACCTGGAACAACTCCACCCTCTACACGATGATCCGGGGCGGTCTGACTGTTCTGGACAAGCGCGAGGGCACCCTGGAAACGGTGGAATCCATCGAGCGCACCTCGATCGATTTCTACGCCACCACGCGCAGCCTCTATCGCCAGAACCGCAACGCGCAGATCCTGGGCGATGCGGCGAACGAAGACCTGCCCAACTTCTGATCTTGCGCCTCGGCGTAAAAATAAAGGGCGCCCAGCGGGCGCCCTTTTTGTTTGTGCTGCTCCGCTATTCGGCGGGCGTCGTCACAGGACCGCGCCGGAACAAGCCGCCATAGAAGCGGTTCCAGCTGCGCGAGCACCAGCTGCCGAAGCGGTCGAGATACATGTAGATCACCGGCGTGGTGTAGAGCGTCAGCGCCTGACTCACCACCAGGCCGCCCACGGTGGCGATGCCCAGCGGCTGGCGCAGCTCATAGCCTTCGCCGATGCCGACGGCCAGCGGCAGCGCGCCCAGGATGGCGCCCAGCGTGGTCATCATGATCGGGCGGAAGCGCATCACCGAAGCGCGGTAGATCGCATCGCGGGGCGAGAGATTTTCCGCGCGTTGCAGCTGGATGGCGAAGTCGATCATGATGATCGCGTTCTTCTTCACCACGCCGATCAGCAGCATCACCCCGATAAAGGCGATCAGGCTGAATTCGATGCGGAAGATCAGCAGCGCCAAGAGCGCGCCGACGCCCGCCGACGGCAGGGTGGAGAGAATGGTCAGCGGGTGGATATAGCTCTCATAGAGCATGCCCAGCACGATGTAGATGATGACAATCGCCGCCAGTATCAGCATCGGGATCGCCGCCATGGAGCTGTTGGCGAGCTGGGCGGTGCCGGCGAAGCCGCCATGCACCGAGATCGGCACATTGATCCGCTCCAGCGTCTTGTTGATCGCGTCTGTCGCCTGGCCCACTGAAATGCCTTCCGACACGCTGTAGGAGAAGGTGGTGGCCACGAACGGACCCTGGTGGTTGATGGAAAGCGGCGAGGTGCCCGGCGCCATGGTGACGAAGGCGGACAGCGGCACCATCTTCTCGACGCGGGTGGACACCGCAGCGCTGGTGTTGCCGCCGCGGCCGGAGAGCGAATTCTGCTGCTGGTTGCGCACCGCTTCCGCAGCTGCCTGGGCGGAAGACAGGGCGCCGGCGTCGGAGCCTGCGGGCGCGACATTGCTAGCGACGCTGCCGGCCGAGGCCTGCGAGCCGGAGATGTTGCCCGAGGTCGAGACATAAACGTCTCGCAGCGAATCCGGGCTCGTCCAGAAGCTGGGCGCCACTTCCATGATGACACGATACTGGTTCTTGTCCTGGTAGATGGTCGAGACCGGGCTTTCGCTGAACAGGTTTTGCAGCGTGCCGGAGATCTGGTTGGTCGCCAGCCCCAGGCGCGCCGCGGTCTGGCGGTCGATCTGCAGCTGCATCTCCAGACCGCCGGGTTGCTGGTCGGCGTCCACCGATTCGATCTCGGGTACGCTGTAAAGCGCGTCCTGGATCTTCGGCACCCATTCCTTCAGGTCTTCGATTGTGTCGGCCTGGACGGTGTACTGGTAGCTGCCGGTGGATTGGCGGCCGCCGACGCGCACGCCGGTCGAACTGGCGGAGTTGATGAAGGCGCGGGCGCCGGTGATGTCGGCGAATTTCGGCATCAGGCGGGCGCGGACTTCCTCGCTGGTGACATAGCCCCGTTCGGCCGGGGGCTTGAGCGTCACCCAGAGAAAACCGTTGGCGCCGCCGCCGCCGAAGCCGCCGCCGCCGCCCAGCGAACCGGCCACGGTGGCAACCGCCGGGTCCTGGCGGATAATGTCCATGAAGCGCAGAAATTTCGGCTTCATGGAATCGAAGGACGCGGTCTGGTCGCCGCGGATATTGCCGTTGAGCCGGCCCTCATCCGTTTGCGGGAAGAAGCCCGTGGGCAGGATCGAATAGAGATGGACGGTGAGATAGATCGCCACCGCCAGCGTCGCCATGATGGTCTTCGGGTTATCCAACGCCCAGGCCAGGGTGCGGCGATAGAAGGCCAGGCTGCCCTCGAAGGCGCGGCGAGCGCCCCGCGCGATCGCATTCTCCTTGTCCGGGTCGGGGACTGTGAGGAAGGCGCACATCATCGGCGTGACGCTGAGCGAGACGATCATTGAGATGAAAATCGCGATGCTGAGCACCATGGCGAATTCGTGGAACACCTTGCCCACGATGCCGGGCATCATCAGGATCGGGATGAACACCGCGACCAGCGAGATACTCATCGAGATGACGGTGAAGGCGACTTCCTGGGTGCCGATCATAGCCGCTTCCAGCCGGTTGCGGCCCTGCTCCAGATGGCGGGTGACGTTCTCCAGAACCACGATGGCGTTGTCGACCACGAAGCCGGTGGAGATGATCAGCGCCATCAGCGAGAAATTGTTCAGGCTGTAACCCAGCAGATACATGCCGCTGAAGGTGCCCAGCAGCGCCAGCGGCACCGAAACGGCGGGCACCATGGTGGCGCGGACATTGCGCAGGAAGGCAAACACCACCAACACCACCAGGAGGGTGGAAAGGATCAGCGTGAACTCGACATGCTTGACCGAGTTGCGGATCGAAACGGTGGGGTCCTGCACCACCACGATGGGGTCGATCGCCACCGGTAGGGATTTCTGCAGCTCCGGCAGGATCGCCTTGATGCTGTCCACCACCTGGATGACGTTGGTGCCTGGTTGCTGGGTAACGTTGATGATCACCGCCGGCTTGCCGTTGGTGACGCCCAGATTGCGGACATTTTCCTGACCGTCAAAGACATTGGCCACGTCCGACAGGCGCACCGGCGCATTGTTGCGGTAGGCTATGATGACGTTGCGGAAATCGGCGGCGGCGGAGGCGTTGTCGTTGGCGTAAATCTGGACGCGCTGGTCGCCCTGCTCGATCGAGCCCTTGGGGCTGTTGGCGCCGGCATTGGTCGCGGCAATGGCGTTGCGCACCGAGTTGAGATTGATGCCGTACTTGAAGACGGCGCGCGGGTTGAGCTCAACGCGCACGGCGGGGGCCGAGGCGCCTTGCGGCGTGGCGTCGCCCACGCCCGCCACCTGTGACAGACGCTGCTGCAGGATGTTGGCGGAATAGTCGTAGATCTGGGCTGGTGTCAGGGTCGAAGAGGTCAGCGCCAGGGAAAGAATCGGCTGCTGCGCCGGGTTGAACTTGCGCGCCCTGGGCGGCGTGCGCAGGCCTTGCAGGTCGGGCATCGCCGCCTGGATCGCCGCCTGCACGCCGCGCAGCGCGCCGTCGATATCGCGGCTGATGTCGAACTGCAGCGTGACGTTGGTGTTGCCAAGGCTGGAGCGCGACGTCATCTCGGTGACATAGGCGATGGCGCCCAGATGACGTTCCAGCGGCGTCGCCACCGCAGACGACATCGTCTCCGGGCTGGCGCCCGGCATGCTGGCCGAAACATTGATGGTCGGAATGTCGATGTTGGGCATCGGCGCCACGGGCAACAGCGCCAGGGCGCCAATGCCCGTCAGCGCAAGGCCGATGGCCAATAGCGTGGTGGCGATCGGGCGGCGGACAAAGGCGGAGATCATGGCGCGATCCTATCCGTTCGTCTGGGTTGCCGGCTTGGCGGGAACGCCGCGGCGGCGGGCCCGCCAGGCTGTGAACTTATCACCCAGCCGGCTGAAGGTGATGTAGATCACCGGCGTGGTGAAGAGGGTGAGCATCTGGCTCATGATCAGCCCGCCCACGATGGCGATGCCCAGCGGCTGACGCAGCTCCGCGCCCATGCCGGTGCCGAACACCAGCGGCAGGGCGCCGAACAGCGCCGCCACGGTGGTCATCAGGATGGGACGGAAGCGCAGGCGCGCCGCCTGGTGGATAGCCGTGGTGGCGTCCTTGCCTTCGTTGCGCTCGGCCTCGAGCGCGAAGTCGATCATCATGATGGCGTTCTTCATCACGATGCCGATCAATAGAATGATGCCGATGATCGAGACGATGCTGAGATCGCGGCCGGCGACGATCAGCGCCAGCAGGGCGCCCACGCCCGCCGACGGCAGGGTGGAGAGAATGGTCACCGGATGGATGAAGCTCTCATACAGCACGCCCAGCACGATATAGACCGTGATGATGGCGGCGAGGATGAGCAGAACCTGGCTCGAAAGCGCCGACTGGAAAGAATTGGCCGAACCCTGGAACTGGGCGGTGATGGTGGGCGGCATGCCCGCTTCCTGCTGCGCCTGCAGGATCGCGTTCACGGTCGCGCCCAGCGAATAGCCCGGCGCCACGTCGAAGGAAATGTTGGCGGAGGGGAACTGGGCCAGATGGGTGATCTGCAGCGGCACCGTGCGTTCCTCAACCCGCGCCACGGTGGAGAGCTGCACCTGGCCGCCGCCGGCGGCCGGAACGTATATCTCTTCCAGCGAGCGGATCGAGTTCTGGACGGCGGGATCGGCCTCCAGGATCACGCGATACTGGTTGGACTCCGTGTACATGGTGGTGACGATGCGCTGGCCGAAGCTGGAATAGAGCGCATTGGCGATGGTGTTGGAGGTGATGCCGAAGCGGGCGGCGGTGTCGCGGTCCACCACCAGATAGGCCGACAGGCCCCTGGCGAGATAGGGCGTGGTGGCGTTGGCGACGCCCGGCGTCCGCGCCAGCTGGTCCATCAGCTTGGGAATATAGGCGTTGAGATCGGCGGTTGAAGCGGATTGCAGCACGAAATTGTACTGGGCGCGGCCAACGGCGGAGTCGGTAGAGAGGTCCTGCACCGGCTGCAGGTAGAAGGTGATGCCGGGCACGGTGCTGCCCAGCCGCTTCAGCCGGGTGACCACTTCGGTGATCTCGTCGCGCTCGCCCTTGGGCTTGAGCTTGATCATGTAACGGCCGCTGTTCAGCGTGCTGTTGGTGCCGTCCACGCCGATGAAGGAGGACAGGCTGTCCACGGCTGGGTCCTTGAGCACTTCGCGGGCCAGTTCGTCCTGGCGGCGCGCCATCGCTTCGTAGGAAACGGTGGGGCCCGCTTCGGTGATGGCCTGGATGAAGCCGGTGTCCTGCAGCGGGAAGAAGCCCTTCGGGATGAAGGTGTACATCAGCACGGTCAGCACCAGCGTCCCCACCGCCACCATCAAGGTGAAACGCTGATGGCCCAGCACCCAGATCAGGATGCGGTCGTAACCGGCGACCAGCTTCTCGTACATCTCCTCGGTCTTGGTGAAGAACTTGCCGTGCAGCTGCGGATGGGCCGGGTCATGGCTGTGCATCAGCTTGGCGCAGAGCATCGGCACCACGGTGAGCGAAACCACTGCCGAGATCAGAATGCAGATGGTCAGGGTGAGGGCGAATTCGCGGAACAGGCGGCCGACCACGTCTTCCATGAAAAGCAGCGGAATCAGCACCGCCATCAGCGACACGGTCAGCGAGACGATGGTGAAGCCGATTTCGCCCGACCCCTTCATGGCGGCGTTGTAGGGCGTTTCGCCCTGCTCGAGATAACGCGAGATGTTCTCGATCATCACGATGGCGTCGTCTACCACAAAGCCGGCGGAAATGGTGAGCGCCATCAGCGACAGATTGTTGAGCGAGAAGCCCAGCAGGTACATCACCGCGAAAGTGCCGATGATGGAAAGCGGCACCGACAGGCCCGGAATGATGGTGGCCGGGATGTTGCGCAGGAAGACGAAGATCACCAGCACCACCAGAATCACGGCCAGCACCAGTTCGATCTGGGTGTCGTGCACCGAGGCGCGGATCGAATCCGTGCGGTCGGTGAGGACGTCCAGCGTCATGGAGCCGGGAAGTCCGGCGCGCATCTGCGGCACCAGGCCCCGGATAGCATCGACCACGCCGATGACGTTGGCCAGCGGCTGGCGCTGCACATTGACCAGCACCGCCGGAATGGTGCCGTCGCCGCCGGTCAGGCCGGCCCAGCTGCCCAGCTTGTTGTTCTCGGCGCCCTCGATCACCTGGGCGACGTCGGACAGATAGACCGGGCCGCCATTCTTGTAGGTGACGATGATGCGGCGATATTCGTCGGCCGTGCGCAGCTGGTCGTTGGCGTTGATGGTGTAGGACTGGGTGGCGCCGTCAAACGAACCCTTGGCGGCGTTGGAATTGTTGTTCGAGATGGTGGTGCGCAGGTCGTCGATGTTCAGGCCATAGGCCGAGAGTTGCTGCAGGTTCGCCTGCACGCGCACGGCCGGGCGCGGCGCGCCGGGCATGGAGACGACGCCGACGCCGGGAAGCTGCGAAATCTTCTGGGCGATGCGGGTGTCGGCGATGTTCTGCACTTCGGTCAGCGGCATCGTCTTGGAATGCAGCGCCAGGGTGATCACAGGCGCGTCGGCCGGGTTGACCTTGCGGTAGATGGGCGGCTGCGGCAGCGCGGGCAGCAGCGTTCCGCCCTGGTTGATCGCCGCCTGCACCTGCTGCTCGGCGATGTCGAGACTCAGCGTCAGGTCGAACTGCAAGGTGACGATGGACTGTCCGCCGGACGAGACCGAGGTCATTTCCTTCAGGCCGGGCATCTGGCCGAAATTGCGCTCCAGCACCGCCGTCACCGACGTCGCCATCACGTCCGGGCTGGCGCCCGGATAGAAGGCCTGCACCTGGATGGTCGGGTAATCCACTTCCGGCAGGGCCGAAAGCGGCAGGTAACGGAAGCCGGTCAGGCCCACCAGCAGGATCGCGATCGCCAGAAGTGAAGTGGCGACCGGCCGCTGGATAAAGGGTGCGCAGGGATTCATGAGCTCAACAAATACCTAGAACAGGAAGAACTACGGGAAACCGCCACCGCCGCCGCCAGAAAAGCCCTGGCCACGGCCACGGCCCGCGGGCATCGCCGTCGAGCAAGAACGGCTGACCTCTTCGCGATTGCGCATCAGGCAGCCCACGACGCGCGCCTGCGGATTGGCGTTAGCGCCGCCGCCACCGCCACCGCCCGGACCACGCTGGCCACCACCCGCCCCCCCGCCGGGACCACCGGGGCCTCGTGCCGCCAGCTGTTCCGGCGTGGAGCAAAGCTTCTTGATGTCAGCCTGGCAGGCTTCAGTGACGCGGGCGATGACCGCCGGCGACAGGCCGCGGCCACGGCCACGGCCGGCCGCACCGGCGCCAGTAGAAGGCGCCGCAATCGCGGCGGTACGGTCGGGAACAGTAACCTGCGCGCCATCGCGCAGGCGGTCGGCGCCGTCCACCACGACAGTGTCGCCAGCCGCCAGGCCTTCGGTGATGGCGATGCGCTCGCCATCCTGCACGCCGGTCTTCACCGCGCGCGTCATCACGGTCTTGTCGGGTGTGACGATGAAGACGAAGGTGCCTTCCGAACCGCGCTGCAGCGCGGGCAGTGGCACGATCACTTGATCCTGCAGCGTATCCACCAGCAGGCGCACATTGACGAACTGGCTCGGGAAGAGCTTGCCGTCCTTGTTGTCGAAGACCGCGCGCAGCTTGACCGAGCCGGTGGAGGGGTCGATCACGCTGTCCACGGCGGACAGCCTGCCCGACGTGATCAGGTTGGTCTGGGTGCGGTCATAGGCATCGACGTTCAGGGTGTTGCCCTCGCTCATGCGGCGCATGATGGCGGAGACATGGTCTTCCGGCACGGTGAACAGCACCGACATGGGATCCAGCTGCGTCACCACCACCAGGCCGCCAGCCTGGCCGCTGGAGACGATGTTGCCGACGTCGATCAGGTGCAGGCCGACGCGGCCGGTCACCGGAGAAACGACGCGGGTATAGCCGAGGTTGATGCGCGCATTCTGGACGTTGGCCTGGTCGGCCTGCACCGTCGCGGTGGTGGCCGCCACCAGCGCCTTGGACGTCGCCAGCTGCTGCTGCGAAATGGCGTTCTGCTTGGCCAGCTCTTCATAGCGGGCCAGGTCGATCTTCTGGTTGGCGAGCGTGGCCTGGTCGCGCGCCAGCACGGCTTCGACCTGCATAAGCGCCGCCTGCAAGGGGCGCGGATCGATCTCGGCCAGCACGTCACCGGCGCGGACCATCTGGCCTTCGGTGAAATTGATCTTCATCAGCATGCCCGACGCCTGCGGCCGCACCACGGCGGTGGCCAGCGGCGTGACGGTGCCCAGCGCATTGACGCTGACATTGATCGGGCCGCGCACCGCGGTGGCGACGCCAACCGGCTGCGGCGTGTTCATGCCGCCGCCGGGACCGCGGCCACCCGGGCCACCCGGACCGCCGCCCGCGCCGGCGGTGCGGAAGCCCATGCGGGGATCGGGGGTCAGATAATAGACGCCGCCAAAGACGACCCCGACAATGAGGGCAAAGATCACGATCTGCTTGACGTTGTTGGCGCCCCAGCGCCTCACCTTGCCCAGGGTGCTCAGGTCGTCGTCATGGCGCGGGCGGTCGATGGTCATTGGCGGTCCGTTTCGAAATTCCACGAGCGAAAGTGCCGGCGGCGAAGGTGGGCGGACACCGGATGTTGCCGCCGAAAAGGGGCGGGAATCCCGGCTCCTATACCTTAGTGCCGGGGCGTGAGATAGCAGCCACTTGAGCCCAAAATATGTCGAATCTGTCCCAGTTTCCCGGGTGGCTGGTACATCTGTGGCGGGCACGCTATGTGCTGCCGGTGCCTGGCGGAACGTCGGGGCAAGCCCCGGACAAGAATTGGGACAAAGCGTGTTTCAGACCCTGTTTCACGATCTGTTCATTTTCGTGCAAGAAACCGCGAAGGCCCACCCGCTGTGGTGCTTCCCCATCGCCGCCGCCATCGCCTTCACCGAGTCGTTTGTCGGCATCTCGGCCCTGATCCCCGGCACGGTGCTGCTGCTGACCATGGGCGGGGTGATCGAGGCCAGTCATATCTCCCTAGTTCCCGCCGTCACCGGCGCCTTTCTGGGCTCCATGGCCGGAGACTGGATCTGCTATAGCCTCGGCGTAAAATACCATCATAAAATCATACACTTATGGCCATTCCGGCACTTCGAGGCCCAGATCGAAAAGGGCTTCGATTTCTTCCGCCGCTGGGAGGTCTGGGCGGTGTTCATCGGCCGCTTTACCGGCCCCTTCCGCGCCTGGATTCCGCTGATTGCAGGGATGAGTGAAGTGAAGTTCTGGCATTTCCAGATTCCCAATGCCGCCGCCACGGCGATCTGGGCGGTAGTCATCATCGGCTTCCCGGCCCTGATCATGCGGGCCTTCAACGCCGTAACCACCTGGTTAGGCTTCGCTTAATCGCCCATCGCCGCAGCGGCAACCTCCGGTTAAGCGGGCGCACGGCACTATGGGGCATGGGACACGCCATCGGACGGATTGCGCGTGAACTGGGCCGGTGGATTCCCCCGGCCGCGCTGCGCCGTGCCGGCCAGCCCGCCGCGCTGTTCTTTCACGGCATCGAACGGCGCACCCGCGATCCGCAGCTCCAGACCAATCATCACGAGGTCGCGCACTTCCGCACCATCCTGTCGGCGCTGAAGCAGTTCGATTTCGACGTCCTGCCGCTGGACGCCATCGACGACGTCATGGCCCGGCCGGAGAAACACAGCCGGAGCATCTTTCTGATGTCCGATGACGGCTATCGCAACACGCTGGGCGTGGCCGCCGACATCCTCGAAGAATTCCGCATGCCCTGGACGCTGTTCGTCAGCACCGCCCATATCGGCACCGGCCTGCCCAACCCTGTTTTCCTCTCCTGGCTCTTCTTCCTGCGCGCGCCGCAAGGCGAATATCGCCTGCCGCATTTCGCCGAGACGGTGCGGCTGGACAGCAAGGAAAGCCGTGAAAAATGGGCCCGGCACGGCTCCGATCATCTGCGCTTCCTGCCCGCCGAACAGGCGGAGGAAACGCTGGCGGTGATGCGCGCCGCCTTCGCGCCAGGCGTGGTGGATGCGCTGGTGGATGATTTTTCCTCCGAGCATTTCCTGGACTGGAATGAAGTGCGCACGCTGGCAAAGCGCAGCGTCACCATTGGCGCCCATGCCGACACGCACTGGCCGATGCACGGCGCGCAGAGCGAAGCCTATCTGCGCCAGCAGGCAACGGGCGCGAAGACGAAGATTGAAGCGGAAGTCGGTCCCTGCCGCTTCTTCGCCTATCCCTTCGGCAACAAGCCGGATGTCGGCCAAGGCGCCTGGCGGGCAGTGCGCGATGCCGGCTACAGCCACGCCTTCACGACCCTGTCTGGCTCGCTATCGGCGGGCGGCAACCCCTGGCTCTTGCCCCGCTATGGCCTGGGTTCCCGCGACGCCCATATCGCCTCGCTGGCGCCCCTGCTGTTCGCGGGCAACTCCCGGCTGCTGTCCTGGCAGGCCAGCCTCGCCTAGGTCCTGAGCCTCCCGTTTCGGGACGCCGCCCCATCATTTTCGTACAAATTGCACGTTTCCCTGGGTTTTGCCCGAGTTCCCGTTGGTCCGGGTCCTGCAACCCTCGTTCGCCAGAAGCCTCATCCGGGCCCAAAGCGTGCCGATTCAGGAACCCACGTCCAACCTTGCCACCCTCGAGGACCTGCGCCTCTGGGTCCCGTCGCGCACACAGGCGCTCGACGCCAAGCGCGTGCTGGATATCGCCGTCAGCCTGGCCGGCATCCTGATCCTGCTGCCGCTGCTGGCCCTGGTCAGCCTGGCCGTCGCGCTCGACAGCCGCGGCCCGATCCTGTTCTGCCAACGCCGCCACGGCCGGCACGGCCAGATCTTCGGCATCCTGAAATTCCGCTCCATGCGCGTGCTGGAAGACGGCGTCCAGGTGGTGCAGGCCACCAAGAATGATAGCCGCGTCACCCGCATCGGCCGCTTCCTGCGCGCCTCCAGCATCGACGAGCTGCCGCAGCTCTTCAATGTCCTGTCCGGCGAGATGAGCTTGGTGGGCCCGCGCCCCCACGCCATTGCTCATGACGAATACTACGGCGCCCGCATCCCCGCCTATGCCAAGCGCCAGCGCGTCAAGCCCGGCATCACCGGCTGGGCCCAGGTCAATGGCGCGCGCGGCGAGACGCCAGAGCTGGCCGACATGGAAAAGCGCGTCGCTCTCGATGGCTGGTATGTCGACCATGCCCATGCCGGGCTCGACCTGCTGATCCTGCTGAAGACACCGCTGGCCGTGCTGAGCCGCAGGAACGCCCACTGATGCGCGTCTCGATCAACTCTCCCGAACTGCCGCCGCAATATGAGGTGTTCACCGCGCCGCAATTTGCCGCCAATGACGGCTATGCCGAGATCATGCTGGGCGGCCTGAAGACCGCATGCCTGACGCGCGACGAGATGGCCCGCCTGATGCTGGCCGACTGCCTCGCGGCGCGGCGCACCGACATCCACCCGCCCAAGCTGGTCTTCGCCTCCAATGGTCATGCGATCGCCTTGGCGGCGCAGGACAAGAATTTCGCCGCCACCTTCGAGCAGGCCGACATCATTCATTCCGACGGCCAAGCCGCGGTCTTCGCCTCGCGCCTGCTGACCAAAACCCCGATCCCCGAACGCAGCGCCACCACCGACTTCATCCATGACGCCGCAAAAATCGGCGCCGAACACGGCCTGCGCTTCTTCCTGCTGGGCGCCACCGAGGAAGCCAATGCGGAGTCCGCGCGCATCCTGGCCGAGACCTATCCGGGCATCCAGATCGTCGGCCGCCTGCACGGCTATTTCAGCGAATACGAAGAAGGCGACATCGTGGACGAGATCAACCTGACCCAGCCCGATGTGATCTGGGTCGGCCTGTCAGTGCCGCGCGAGTATGAATTCGCCGTCAGGAACAAATACCGTCTCAAAGCGGGATGGCTTGTCACCTGTGGCGGCTGTTTCAATTTCGTCACCGGCGCCTACAAGCGCGCGCCCGAATGGATGCAGGCGGCTGGCCTGGAATGGCTTTTCCGCCTGGCCCGCGAGCCAAAAAGGCTGTTCTGGCGCTATGCCGTGACCAATCCGCTGGCGGTTTTTTTACTTTTGACCCGTACCAATAGCTGGGTCGAAAACCCGGCTGCTCCCCTGCCGGATATGAAAGCCCTGGCGGCTTAGAAAGAACCATGTCGCAGCCCGCAACCGCACTGGGCCTGGCGGAAACCCCGCGACCCGGACGCTTGCTCGCGCTGCTGGCGCTGGCCTGGCGCTATGGCATGTCCACGGCCGGCCCGGTGGCGGTGTCGGGCGCGCATTTCATCGCCTCCATCATCTTCCTGCGCGACCTCACCGCCGATAAGTTCGGCCTGTTTTCCTTCGTGCTGATCGTCGGCGCCTTCGCCATGAGCATCGCGGGCGCGGGCTTCGTGCTGCCCGCCACCCGCAGCGTCATTGCCGGGGAGAAGCGCGACACCGACGCCTGCTTCAAGATGAGCCTGCTGGTCAGCATCGGCTTCGCCTTCGCCATCGGTGCGCTGATGCTGTTCAGCGGCGCCAGCACCGCCGAGGCGCTGCCGCTCGCGCTGTTCGGCGCGCTGTCCGGCTATCGCTGGTTCGCCCGCGCACTGGCCTATGTCGAAGGCCGCATGACGGCGGCGATCCTCTCCGACCTGCTCTACAGCATGGTCATCATTCTCGGCCTGGGCGCGCTGGAGTTGACCAGGACAGCGACGCTGGCGCATGGCGGCCAAGTGCTGCTGCTGGCTTCGCTGCTGAGTTTCATTCCCTTCGGCAAACCGTTCTTCGCCGGCCAGTGGCAGGCGCTGCGCAAGGGCCGTCTCAAATCCTATTTTCCCATCTTCCGCGAGCTTACCGGCTGGTCGTTGCTGGGTGTGGCGCTGACGGAAGCGACGCTGAACGCCCATGCCTATCTGGTGACGCTGATTGCCGGTCCCGGCGCCTTCGCGCTGCCGGCGCTGGGCATGCTGCTGATGCGGCCCGCTTCGCTGGTGCAGTCTTCGCTGCCCGACGTGGAGCGTCCGGCGATGATGCGGGCGCTGCAGGCCCGCGACGGCGTCCGGCTGTCGAAGATCATGCGCAATTTCCAGTGGGGCCTGCTGGCGTTGCTGGCAGGCAGCGTCGCACTGGCAGCAGGAATCCTGATCTTCTGGCCGCATCTGCTGCTGGTCTATTACCGCCCCCATGACGTCTGGATGGCGCTGGGCTTCTCTGCCGCGATCATGCTAGCGCGCTCGGTGCGCACGCCCATGGCGGTGCTGATGCAGGCGGCGGGCGCGTTCAAGGCGCTGGCGCGGCTGGGCGGCTGGTCGGCGCTGGCTTCGGTGACCAGCACCCTGGCGCTGCTGCTGACTTTCGGACCCATCGCCTCGCTGGGCGGAATCCTGATCGGCGACCTGGTAATCCTGGCCCTGCTCTGGCCGATGGCGCGCAAGGCGCGGCTGTCCCATGGTTGATCAAGGCATGTCCGATCGCATCATCATCGCAATTCCCACCTTCAAGCGCCCGCGCATGCTGAAACGCCTGCTGGACGCGATCGCCGGGCTTCAAACCGATGCCGCGGTGTCGGTGCTGGTGGCGGACAATGACGCGCAAGGCCATCAGGGCCTCGACCTCTGCCAGGCGCTGGCGGGCAGCTACCGCTGGCCGCTGCGCGTCGTGATCGCGACGCAGCGCGGCATCGCCCAGGTGCGCAACACGCTGGTGGCAGAAGCCCTGAAGGACGAAGCCGTGGAGTTCGTCTGCATGATCGACGACGACGAATGGCCGGATGCGCACTGGATCACCGAATTGCTGGCGGTGCAGCGCCAGACCGGCGCCGACGCCCTGCAAGGCTCCATCCTGTTCGAGACGGACCATGGCGGCTCGCATTCCACCCCCGACATTCGCGGCAAGACCGGCCCTGTGAAGATGCTGCAGGCGTCTGGCAACATCATGCTGCGCGCCGCGCGGCTGCGGAGCATGACCGCGCCCTGGTTCGATCCCCTGTTCGCCCTGACCGGCGGCGAAGACACCGATTTCTTCATGCGCCTGAAGGCGGAAGGGGCGCATTTCGCCTGGGCTGACAAAGCGCGGGCCTATGGCGATGTGCCCACCGAGCGCGAGAATCTGGGCTGGACACTGAAGCGGGCCTATAGCCATGGCAACAGCGACATGGCGATCCTGCTCAAGTACCGGCCGGGAGCCGTCACGCGGCTGCGCGAAAGCGCCAAAATTCTCGGCACGCTCTTGTTGTCGGGCCCCACTGCCCTCATCCTCGCGGCAAGCCCGAATCGCAGGGCCGCGCCGCTGGAAAAACTCTTCCGCGCCGCGGGCAAACTCAGCGGCATGTTCGGATCGCGCTATCAGGAGTACGCCGTCATACATGGCGAATGAAAGTTTCGCGCTGTCTTACGCGCCATCTGGCGCCCCGCCCCGCATCGCCGGGAGCGGCACAATGGCCACGCTTGCTTTCACCCTGTTCCTTGCCCTGGTCTTTATCGGGCTTTCGCCTTTCATGCCGCCCGCTGCGGTCTCGGCCTATGGCGGCGTCGCCACCAGCGGAGATTCCCTACGCCAAATCACCTACGTTCTCGCCTTCGGCATGATCATCGTCGCCAGCGCCCAGCAGTATGGGCTGGCGATGGTGCGCACGGTGCCGGTGAGTATCGCCCTGCTGCTGGGCTGGTGCCTGGCATCGGCGCTGTGGTCGGATTATTCCGGCGTCGTGATCCGCCGCGCCGGGCTGGAAATCATCATCGTGCTGTCGGTGTTTCTGGGGGTCGGGGCGCTGGGCGCTCAGCGCGCCTTCGCCATCTGGAAATGGATGCTGCTGGCCATCCTGGTGGTGAACTGGCTGTCGATCCCGGTCATTCCCGCCGCCAGGCATTTCACCACCGAGCTGGACACGGCGCTGATCGGCAACTGGCGCGGGCTCTATGGCCACAAGAACATCACCGGCGCGGTCTGCGTCGTCACGGCGCTGATGTTCCTCTTCACCCGAAACGGCAAGGGCAACTGGTTCGGGATTCTTGCCGCGGCCGCCGCCACCGGCTTCCTGCTGATGGCCCATTCCAAATCGTCGCTGGGCTTCCTGCCCCTCGCGGCGGCAACGGGTATGGCCTATCGCCTCTCCTGGAAGGACGGACTGTCGCGCGCCATCCTCACCCTGGTGGCGGTGCTGATGCTGTTCGCGCTGGGACTGGCGACACTGTTCTATGCCGATGCGCTCAACCGGCTTCTCTCCGACCCCACCGAATTCACCGGCCGCTCGGCCATCTGGGGCGCGGAGCTGGCCTATATCGCCGACCATCCGCTGCTTGGCTCGGGCTTCGGCGCCTTCGCCGACAATGGCGGGGCTTCGCCGCTGGCGCCCTATGCCACCGGCTTTGACACCGAATGGGTGCGCACGGTCAGCCACGGCCATAACGGCTACCTGCAACTGCTGGTGACCATCGGCGGCATCGGCTTCGCGCTGGCCATGGCCAGCCTGGTGCTGTCGCCCGCCCTGCGCTTCTGGAAGTTGAGCGCCGCCGGGCTGAAACCGCTGCTCTTCGCGCTGTTTGTCTTCACGCTGCTGCACAATGTGATGGAGTCGGATTTCCTGGAAGGCGACGGCGTTTCCTGGACCACCATGCTGCTGGTTATCGCCTTGTTAAGAAATATGGACGAGACCGGAAGCGACGGCGTGACACCGGCCCGCGCCATCTAATCCTTAACCAGATATGTCTGATACTGGCCGGGCCATGCACCAGCCTTTCTTCAGCGTCATCATCCCGGTCTACAACCGGGCGGGGCCCCTTCGGGAAGCCATCGCCTCGGTGCTGGCGCAGACCTACCAGGATTTCGAGATCGTGGTGGTGGATGACGGTTCCCGTGACGATCCCGCCGCCAGTGTGGCCGCCTGCAACGATTCGCGCATCCGTTTCTTCCAGCAAGAGAACCAGGGCGGCGGCAAGGCGCGCAACCGCGCCATCGACGAGGCGCGGGGCCACTTCATCGCGCCGCTGGATTCCGACGATATCTTCCTGCCGCATCACCTCGCTTCTTTGTACGCGCTGCTGGACGGCACCACCCGCACAGCCGCCTTCGCCCGCATCCGCGTCGATCGCGGCCAAGGCCGCGTCTTCCTCAAGCCACCGCGCGGCCCGGGCGCGGGCGAGGATATTGCTGAATATCTGCTTTGCGACCGCGGCTTCGTGCCCACCATTTCGCTGGCGGTGGAAACGGATGTTGCGCGACACGTGCGCTATGCCGATCTGCCGCCCGCCGAAGACACCGATTTCGCCATTCGCCTGTCCCACGCCGGCGTCCGCTTCGTGATGGCGGAAACGCCCGGCGCGGTGTGGCGCGACATCGCCGATCCCAAGCGCAGTTCCGCCAGCCGCAACGCCGAATCCTTGCGGCAATGGCTGGAGACGATGCGGCCAGTTCTGACATCGCGTGCCTGGCATGGCGGACGCGGCTGGGCCTATGCCAAGCTGGTCCGTCACCACAGCCTGGTCAAGGCGGTGGGGCTTTACCTCATCGCGCTGCTGCATGGCTGCTATCGTCCGCGCCTGGCGCTGGTGATCCTGTTGCAGATCCTGCTCAGCGACGCCGGTTATCGCCGCCTGGCCGATATCGCCATCGGCCGCTTGCGCGCCGGTCTTCGCGAGGACCGCGCCATCCGCAACGAAAACGTGCCCGCATGATCACCCGCCGCGAGCTGCTGGCCGGGGCCGCAAGCCTGGCGGCCCTGCCCGCGCAGGCGCAGGAGATGCGGGCCCTGCGTCTTATGGCTGCCGACAAGGGTATCGCGTTCGGCTGCGCCACCGCCACCTTTCACTACAAGGAAGCAGACACCGTTCGCGCCTTGCAGCACGACGCCGCCATCCTGGTGCCGGAATATGAGATGAAGCGCGACGAGATCGAGAAGGCGCGCGGGCAACTCGATTTCTCGGCGCTGGACCGCATCTTCGCCTTCGCCCGCGACAATGGCATGGCGGTACGGGGCCATCCGCTGGTCTGGTACCACGCCAATCCGGCCTGGCTGGAAGACGCCTTGAAGGCGCGGCGCGACGAGACTCTGCTGACAGGCTATGTCGGCGCGATGATGCGGCGCTATCGCGGCCGCATGCATTCGGTGGATGTGGTCAACGAAGCCATCCTGGAAGATGGAAGCGGCATGCGGCCTTCGATGTGGCTCACCGCCTTTGGCGAGCGCCATATCGACATGGCCTTCCATGCCTGCAAGCAGGCCGATCCGTCCTGCCTGCGCGTCTATAACGACTGGGGCTGCGAGCAGGGCGCGGCGCACAATGACCGCTTCCGCGCCGCCACGCTGCGCCTGCTGGATGGGCTGATCCGGCGCGGCGCGCCGGTGCAGGGCCTGGGGCTGCAGGCGCATCTGTCGGCCTTCGGCAACAAGGTGGACCAGCCCAAGCTGCGCAGCTTCGCCAACGAAATTCGCGCCCGCGGCCTGGCGCTGCTGGTGACCGAGCTGGATGTCTCCGACCAGGGTGGGCCATCCGACATCGCGGCGCGCGACCGTGGCGTGGCCGACGAAACCCGCCGCTTCATGGATGTGGTGCTGGATCAGCCCAACCTGCAAACGGTGCTGACCTGGGGCATCACCGATCGGCATCTCGATCCGCCGGACGAATGGAAGCTCAAGCTGATGGGCTGGAAGAACCGCAAGCTGCCGTATGACGAGCAGATGCGGCGCAAACCGATGTGGAATGCGCTGGCGCAGAGCTTCGCCTTCCGGCGGGTATTCTACTAGGCCGCGGCGCGCGCCTTCTTGGCGCCCTTCGCCAGATGCGCCGTCAATCTGGGCGCGACATATTCCGCACCGACCATGAAGCGCATCAGCGGACCAAAGGTGTTGGCCGCCAGCGCGCCCATGGCATAAAGGCCGGGTACACTGGTCTCGAAATGATCAGACAGCTTGGGCGTATGGTCGATATGCGCAATCTGCACCCGCAGACCGGCGTCCAGGAAAGGCAGGCTGCGCAGATCGGGCTTGTAGCCGGTGGCGCAGATCACCTGATCGGCGCGCACCGCTACCGGTGCACCATGTTCGTCGCGCGCCTCGATCACGACTTGGCCGCCGTCAATGCGCGAACCCGTCAGCTGATGGCCTAGTAGAGTCTTGACCTTGCCTTCCAGTGTGCCGCGCATGAACCAGCCGGGCGCCGGGCCCAGATGGGTGCGGGTGGCATGCAGGCGCATCTCTTCCGGCAAGCGCCGGAACAGGCGCGGCGCCTTGGAACAGAAGAAGCTGCGCCAGCCGGGGCCGATACCGCTGGACGGATTGGTGATGGCCGAGAGCCAGGACTCGTTATCCGGGTCCGGCACATCGTGGTAGTGAATGACAGGACGGCGCGCCAGCAGCGTCACCTTGGCGCCCGCATCCGCCGCCAGAACCGCCGTGTCCACGGCAGAGGAGCCCGCGCCCAGGATCAGCACATCCTTGCCGGCCAGCGGCGCTAACTGGTGATGATCGAAGGTATGGGTGACTTGCGGGCCCGGCGTCACTTCGGCGGGATAGCGCCGGAAATGGGTGAGCCCTGCGCCCAGCACAACGCGTGCGGCGGTGAGCGTTTCGCCTGTGTCCAGCGTGAGCGTGAAGCCGCCCGGCGCTTCGGCCAGACGGGTGACATTCACTTCTTCCACCATCGGCAGATAGGTCTGCTGGAACCAGGTGGAGTATTCGGTGAACAACGCCAGCGGCACGGGAATATACTTGTCGTCATATTCCAGCCCGCGCGCCGAGCAGTAGGCGGCCAAGGTGGAATTCGGATCCGGATGGGAAATGTTGGAGGCGAAGCCATCCGATTTCAGTGTCATGCCCGCCGGGACATGATCGCGCCAGGTCGCCAGCGTCTTGCCGAAGATGCGGAAATCCACGCCCGCTTCGGCCAGATGTGCGGCAAGAGAAAGACCATAGGGACCGGCGCCGATGATGGCGACTTGAACTGACGGGGTCACGCGCTGCTCCAACGATGGTGTCCCGGAACGGGACGGCGAAAATTACAGGGCTGCAATGCTTCTCCCCTACAACTTAGCATTGGAAATATTCACCGAAGGTTGACGGAGCGCACGTTAGTCTCGCCTCGTCATGGCGCTGCGCATCCTTCTCGCTTCCGGCACCGACTGGCCCTTCCCGGCACGTCTGGCGCATGCTTTCACCGCGCTGGGCGCGCGGGTTGAAGCGGTGTGCCTGAAGGCCAGTCCGCTGCGCCGCTCGGCGGCGCCCGCGCGGCTGCATCCTTTTTCCGGCTTGCGCCCGCTGCATGCGCTGGGCCGCGCGATCGAGCGCGCCACGCCCGACCTGTTTATTCCCTGCGACGACCTGATGGCCGAATTGATGGTGCGGCTGGCAACGTCGCGGCCGCAATTCGCACCGCTGGCGCTGCGCGCCTTCGGCAATCCGGACGCCCTGCCGGTGCTGACATCGCGAAACGATTTCCTTCGCGAGGCGGCGGCAGCCGGCGCGCCCGCCGCCGACAATCTGGCGCTGACGCAAGACGGCGATCTGGACCGCGCCCTGGCGGCGTTTGGCCTGCCGCTTGTGATCAAGGCCGATGGCAGCTGGGGTGGTGGCGGCGTCGCCATCGCATCAGATCGCGATGCGGCGCGCGCTGCCTTGCAGCGTTTTTCCCATCCTTCGCGCCTGAAGATCGCATTGCAGGCGCTGAAGCGCGGCGAGCCGCATTTGCTGGTGCGGGCGCAAGGCCCACTCAATCCCCGCCCCGGCGCGCAGCGTTTCGTGCCCGGCCATCCTGCCACCAGCGCCATCGCCTGCTGGCAGGGCCGGCTGCTGGCCACCAACCATTTCGATGTGGCGATGGCATCGGGCAGCGGCACGGGCCCCGCCACCGTCGTGGCCCGCGCCCAGGACGATGCGATGGAAGACAGCGCCCGGCGGATCACGGCGCGGTTCGGCCTGTCCGGCCTTTACGGGCTGGATTACATGCGCGACGCAGACGGCCGCATCTTCCTGCTGGAGATCAATCCCCGCGCCACGCCCACCAGCCATCTGGCGCTGGGCATGGGGCACGACCTGGCCGCCGCCCTGCTCAGTGCGGCGGGCCAGCCCACCCCGGACCGGCCCGCGGTGACGCAGAAGCGCCATATCGCGCTGTTCCCCCAGGAGCTGCACCGCGATTCGCAGAGCCCCTACCTGACCGGCGGCTATAATGACATTCCGGTGGGCGATCCGGGGCTGGTGGCCGCCCTGGCGCGACGCGACCCGGCTTTAACCAGTTTTTCTCCAGCTTTTTCCGGCCTTTCCAGCCTGGATCGTGCCCCCGATCCGCTTCGCCGTTAACCTTTTCGCAGGCACCCATGCCCTAAACCTTAAGGGTGGCGGTCCTCAGGCGAGGTCCGCGCCCGAAAGGCTGTCTCTTGTCCATGCCCGCATACCGGCTTCCTGATGCCTATGCGCCGCGACCTGCGGACAATTTCGACTTGGCCGAATTCATCGCCATCATCCGCAAACGCAAAGCGCTGATCCTGCAGGTCACGGCCGCCGCCCTGATCGGGGCGGTGCTGTTCGCCTTCTCCCTGCCCACCGTCTGGAGCGCCTCGGCGGTGGTGATGCTGGAGCCGCGCCGCAGCGCGCTGGCAGATGCTTCTTCGCCCGCGCAAGGACAGATCGATCCGGCCACGCTGCAGAACCAGATCCAGATTTTGCAAAGCCGCGAACTGGCGGGCCGGGTGATCGAGGCGATGGAACTCCAGAACGATCCGGAATTCAACGGCACGCTGGCAGCACCCGGCCTGGCGGGCTTGCTCAATTTCGGCGAGGCCCCGGGCGCGGCCAGCCGCGACCGCATCGTGGAAAATTTCCTGAACAACGTCTCGGTCGAGCCCAACGGCCTTTCCACCGCCATCACCGTCACCGCCAAGGCCCGCGATCCGGAAAAGGCAGCGCGCATCGCCAATGCGATGGTCGGCGCCTATATCGAGGGCCAGCTGGCGGGCAAGCAAAGCGCCACCGCCGAAACGACGGAGTGGCTGGATGAACGCGCCCGCGATCTGGCGCGCGAAGTGCAGTTGCAGAACGAAGAAGTGCAGCGCTTCCGTGCCAGGAACGGCATAAGCGATGCCGGTGCGGGCACCTCGCTCACCGATCAGCAGATGCTGGCGATCAACGCCCAGTTGATACAGGCGCGCGCCGACCTGGAACAGAAGCTGGCGTTGCAGCGCAGCCTCACCAGCGGCGATCCTGCCAATTCGGCGCAGGCGCTGGCCTCGGTCACAATCCAGAATTTGCGCGCGCAGCAAGCGCAAGCCACGCGCGAGGAAGCCGATCTCAACACACGCTACGGCCCGCTGCATCCGCGGCTGGTGCAGTTGCAGGCGCAGCGCCGCGACGTCGACCAGCGGATCGCGCAGGAAATCGCGCGCATCTCCGCCTCGGTCAATGGCGACGTGAATGCGGCGCGCAATCAGGTCGCCTCCCTGCAGGCCAGCCTGGGACAGGCACAGGGCCGCGCGACCGGACAGAACATGGCGCGGGGCGAACTGGCCTCGCTGGAAGCCAACGCCGCTTCCACCCGCGCCGCCTATGAAGCCTTCATCACCCGCCTGCGCAATGCGCAGGATCAGGACGGCACGCGGGCGGCGGATGCCCGCCTGCTCAGTCCCGCCACGGTGCCGCAATCGCCGCTCTCGCCCAAGCGCAAGCTGATCGTGGGCGCGTCACTGCCGCTGGGCCTGATGGCGGGCGCGCTGCTGGCGTTGCTGCTGGAGAAGTTCGGCTACCTGCTGCGGCCCGCCGTGCAGCGGCGCACTGGCGCCGGCAATGGCCGCACGGCGCGGAAACTGCCCGCCACAGCGACCTGGGACGGCCCGCCCATCCTGGGCGAGATCAACAATGCCGGTTCGCTCAAGGCCGCCGACTATATCATCGACTGGCCCGCCAGCCGCTTCGCCCATGCCACGGTTTCGCTGGTGCGCCAGCTGGAATCGCGCAACGGCGAAGGCACGGTGGTGGCGCTGACCGCGCCCGAGCCCGGCGACGCCAAAAGCGTGGTGGCCTTGGCGCTGGCGCGTGCGGCGGCGCGCATGGGCAAGAAGACCATCATCATCGACTGCGATCCGGCGCATCGCACCGCGACGGCGCTGGGCGCCGATGGCGGCGCCGGGCTGCTGGAAGTGCTGAGCGGCAGCGTGACGCTGAACGACGCGCTGGTGAAAGACCCGCGCGGTCAGGCATTCCTGCTGACGATGAAGCAGCGCCCCAGCAACGCCGCCACCATGTTCGCTTCCCCCCAGATGGCGCGGCTGGTCGACATCCTGCGCGACGCCTGCGATTTCGTGATCCTGGATTGCGGCCCGGCCTTGTCGGGGCCCGACGCGGCGCTGATCGCGGCCCACGCCGACGCCACCCTGCTGGTGTCGCGGCGCGACAAGCTGCAGGCGCGCTCGCTGATCCATGCGACGCGGGCCTTGCAGAACGGACACGCCGCGCCGGTCGCGCTGGTACTGGCTAGCTAAATTCTGTCATTCCCGCGAAAGCGGGAATCCAACTTCAGCACAAGGTAATGAAACAAAGTTGGATGCCCGCTTACGCGGGCATGACAAAGAAAGTTTAGCGCGGAAGCTGAGAGCTTCCCATCAGGAACTCATCGACCGACCGCGCGCACTGGCGGCCTTCGCGGATCGCCCATACCACCAGCGACTGGCCACGGCGCATGTCGCCACAGGCAAAGACCTTGGCCTGGCTGCTCTTATAGTCGCTGGTGTTGGCCGCGACGTTGCCGCGCGGATCCAGAGCCACGCCCGCCTGCTCCACCAGGCCGGCCTTGCGCGGGCCGACAAAGCCCATCGCCAGCAGCACCAGGTCGGCCTTCAGGATGAACTCGCTGCCCGGCACGTCGACCATTTTCATCTGGCCGCCATCGCCCAGCTTCCACTCGACGCGGACGCATTCCAGGCCGGTGATCTTGCCGTCCGCACCTACGGCGCGCTTGGCCGACACGGCAAAGTCACGGTCCGCGCCTTCCTCGTGCGACGAGGAGGTGCGCAACTTCAGCGGCCAATCCGGCCACACCAGCTGCTTGTTTTCCTTCACCGGCGGTTTGGGCATGATTTCCAGCTGCGTCACCGAAGCCGCGCCATGGCGGTTGGAGGTGCCGATGCAGTCGGAGCCGGTATCGCCGCCGCCGATCACCACCACATGCTTGCCCTTGGCGGACAGCGTGCCGGTGGGCGCGGCCTTCTCTTCGCTGTCGCCCGCCACCCGCTTGTTCTGCTGGGTGAGGAAGTCCATCGCGTAATGGATGCCTGACAATTCGCGGCCGGCAATCGGCAGGTCGCGCGGCGCTTCGGCGCCGCCCGACATCACGAGCGCGTCATAGTCGGCGAGAAGCTGCTGCACCGAGATTCCGGCGCCGACTTCAACGCCGGGCCGGAAGATCACACCTTCGGCTTCCATCTGGCGCATGCGGCGGTCGATGGGGTTCTTCTCCATCTTGAAGTCGGGAATGCCGTAGCGCAGCAGGCCGCCGATGCGGTCATTCTTCTCAAACAGCGTCACGCTGTGGCCGGCGCGCACCAGTTGCTGGGCGGCGGCCATACCGGCCGGACCGGAACCTACCACCGCCACCGTCTTGCCGGTCTTGACCGGCGCCAGCACGGGCTGGATCCAGCCTTCATCCCAGCCGCGATCCACGATCTGGCATTCGATGGTCTTGATGGTAACCGGCGAGTCCTGGATGTTCAGCGTGCAGCTGGACTCGCAGGGCGCGGGGCAGACGCGGCCGGTGAATTCCGGAAAATTGTTGGTGGAATGCAGCGTGTCCAGCGCGCTGCGCCACTGGTCGCGATAGACCAGATTGTTCCAGTCCGGGATCAGATTGTTGACCGGGCAGCCATTGTGACAAAACGGAATCCCGCAATCCATGCAGCGCGCCGCCTGGCGGCCCACTTCCGCAAACGGAAGCGGATGGACGAATTCCTTATAATCCTTCAGACGGGTTTGGGGCTTCTCATAGCCCCGATCCAGCCGCTCGATTTCCAGAAAGCCTGTGACTTTTCCCATCGTTCTTATCTTTACTCAGCGGCCACGGCGGTGGCTTCCGCCTTCATGTCGGCCAGCGCCTTGGCGTAATCCATCGGCATGACCTTCACGAACTTGCCCAGCATGTCGTCGCAATTGTCGAGTATTTCCTTGGCGCGCGGGCTGCCGGTGTGCAGCAGGTGGCGCTCCATCAGGATACGGATGCGTTCGGCGTCGAAACGCAGCAGGTCGCCCATGCCGGCATCGGAGACATTGAGCGAACGCTGGCGCGGCAATTCGGGATCGTCCACGCCGCAGAAGGGCGCGATACGCTCCAGCTTCACCATCGCCATGTTGCAGCGCTTTTCGAAGTCGCCGTCCGGGTCATAGACGTAAGCCACGCCGCCCGACATGCCCGCCGCGAAGTTGCGGCCGGTCTTGCCCAGCACCAGCACGACGCCGCCGGTCATGTATTCGCAGCCATGGTCGCCGGTGCCTTCCACGACGCAGATGGCGCCGGAATTGCGAACGGCGAAACGCTCGCCCGCCACGCCCTGGAAATAGGCTTCGCCCGCGATGGCGCCGTAAAGAACGGTGTTGCCGACGATGATGTTCTCCGACGGATCGCGCGGCACATTCTGCGGCGGCTTGACGACGATGCGGCCGCCCGACAGGCCCTTGCCGACATAATCGTTGCCGTCGCCGATCAGTTCGACCGAGACCCCGCGCGACAGGAAGGCGCCGAAGGACTGGCCCGCCGTGCCGGTGAAGGTGACATGGATAGTATCTTCCGGCAGGCCGGCATGGCCATGGCGGCGGGCGACTTCGCCCGACAGCATGGCGCCGACGGTACGATCGACATTGCGGACGGACCGCGCCAGCCGCACCGGCTGGCCGTTCTCGATGCTGGGACGGGCGGCGGCAATCAGCTCGTGATCCAGCGCCGTTTCCAGTCCGTGATTTTGGAACTCGCAGTGCCGGATGGCGGCGCCATCCTTGGGCTTGGCGTTGTAGAGCAGGCGCGACAGATCGATGCCCTTGGCCTTCCAGTGCGTGACGGCCTTGTTCATGTCCAGCCTGTCCACTCGGCCGGTCATCTCGGCCACGGTGCGGAAGCCCAGAGTCGCCATGATCTCGCGCAGTTCCTCGGCAACGAAGAAGAAATAGTTGATCACATGCTCGGGCGCGCCGGTGAAGCGCTTGCGCAGCACCGGGTCCTGGGTGGCGACGCCCACCGGGCAGGTGTTGAGATGACACTTGCGCATCATGATGCAGCCGGCCGCGATCAGCGGCGCGGTGGCGAAGCCGAACTCGTCCGCGCCCAGCAGCGCGGCAATGGCGACGTCGCGGCCAGTGCGCAGGCCACCATCGGCCTGCACCGCGACGCGGCCGCGCAGCCCGTTCAGCACCAGGGTCTGCTGGGTTTCGGCCAGGCCGATTTCCCAGGGCGAGCCCGCATGTGTCAGCGAGGTCAGCGGCGACGCGCCGGTGCCGCCTTCGTAACCGGAGATCGTGATGTGATCGGCGCGGCACTTGGTGACGCCTGCGGCGACAGTGCCGACGCCCACTTCCGACACCAGCTTGACCGAGATGCGGGCTTGGGCGTTGACACTCTTCAGGTCGCGGATCAGCTGCGCCAGGTCTTCGATGGAATAGATGTCGTGGTGCGGCGGCGGCGAAATCAGTCCCACGCCCGGCGTCGAATGACGCACCTTGGCGATGTTCTTGTCGACTTTGTGGCCAGGCAGCTGGCCGCCTTCACCGGGCTTGGCGCCTTGCGCCATCTTGATCTGGATGTCGTCGGCGTTGACCAGATATTCGGTGGTGACGCCGAAGCGGCCCGACGCGACCTGCTTGATCTTGGAACGCATGGTGTCGCCGTTCGCCATCGGCACGAAACGATCCGGCTCTTCGCCGCCCTCGCCCGTGTTGGAACGGCCGCCGATGCGGTTCATGGCGATGGCCAGCGTGGTGTGGGCCTCGCGGCTGATGGAGCCGAAGCTCATCGCGCCGGTGGCGAAGCGCTTGACGATGTCGGACGCAGCCTCGACCTCGTCCAGCGGCACGCCTTCGCCGGCCGTGAAATGCATCAGGCCGCGAATGGTCAGCAGCCGCTCGGCCTGCTCGTTGATGGTCTTGGCGAATAGCTGGTACTCGGCCGGGTTCTTGCCGCGCACCGCATGCTGCAGGCGGGAGACCGAATCCGGCGTCCAGGCATGATCCTCGCCGCGCAGGCGGAAGGCATAGTCGCCGCCGACATCCAGGGCGTTCTGGTAGATCGGGTTGGTGCCGTAAGCGTCGCGGTGACGATGCACGGCTTCGGCCGCGATTTCTTCCAGGCCCACGCCTTCGATGGTGGTGGCGGTGCCGGTGAAATATTTCTCGATGAAGGCGCTGGAGAGACCGACGGCGTCGAAGATCTGCGCGCCGCAATAGGACTGGTAGGTGGAGATGCCCATCTTGGACATCACCTTCAGGATGCCCTTGCCCACCGCCTTGATGTAGTTCTTCTGCACTTCATAAGGCTTGAGGGACAGGCCCTGGGCCTGGCGAATCTGCTCCAGCGTCTCGAAGGCGAGATAGGGATTGATCGCTTCGGCGCCATAGCCAGCCAGAGCGCAGAAATGGTGCACTTCGCGGGCTTCGCCGGTTTCCACCACAAGTCCTGTCTGCATGCGCAGACCCTGGCGCACCAGGTGATGATGGATCGCCGCCGTCGCCAGCAGCGCGGGAATGGCGATGCGGTCGGGTGACGTGGCGCGGTCCGACAGAATGAGAATGTTGTTGTCGGCCAGCACCGCGTCGGTGGCGTTGAGGCAGATGCGCATCATTGCATTGCCAAGACCCTCGGCGCCTTCGCTGGCGGGCCAGGTGCAGTCGATGGTGGCGGTGCGGAAGGCGCCGTCCACCAGTTCGCTGATGGAACGGATCTTCTCGACATCGGAATTGGTCAGCAGGGGCTGGGAGACTTCCAGCCGCTTGTGCGCACCCGCTTCGCCCAGCCCCAGCAGGTTGGGGCGCGGGCCGATCATCGAGACCAGGCTCATCACCAACTCCTCGCGGATCGGATCGATCGGCGGATTGGTGACCTGAGCGAAGTTCTGTTTGAAGTAATTGTAGAGCAGCTTCGGCTTCTTGGAGAGCACAGCCAGCGGCGTGTCGGTGCCCATCGAGCCGATGGGATCGTCGGCCAGCTTGGCCATCGGCTCCAGGAAGAACGCCAAGTCTTCCTGGGTGTAGCCAAAGGCCTGCTGGCGATCGAGCAGCAGCGAGGGATCGTTGGCGGCGGGACGGCGGTCGTCCGGCAGCTCGGGCAATTCTTCCAACTTGAATTGCGCCGCCTTCAGCCAGTCTTCATAGGGCTCGGCGGCAGAGAACTTGGCCTTGATCTCCTCGTCCTGGACGATGCGGCCTTCCTCGAAATCGATCAGCAGCATCTTGCCGGGCTGCAGGCGCCACTTCTTGACGATCTTCTCTTCCGCCACCGGAATAACGCCGGATTCGGAAGCCAGGATGATGAGGTCGTCGTCGGTGACGATATAGCGGGCGGGCCGCAGGCCGTTACGGTCCAGCGTGGCGCCGATCTGGCGGCCATCGGTGAAGGCGATGGCCGCCGGACCGTCCCACGGCTCCATCAGCGCGGCATGATACTCGTAGAAAGCCTTGCGCTTGGCATCCATCAGCTTGTTGCCGGCCCAGGCTTCCGGGATCAGCATCATGACGGCGTGCGCGAGCGGATAGCCGCCCGCCACCAGCAGCTCCAGCGCATTGTCGAGACAGGCGGTGTCGGACTGGCCGTGCTGGATCAGCGGCCACATCTTGTCGAGATCGGGCCCGAGCAGGTCGGATTCCAGCGAGCGGCGGCGCGCATTCATCCAGTTGACGTTGCCGCGCACCGTGTTGATCTCGCCATTGTGGGCGATGAAGCGATAGGGATGCGCCAGTTTCCAGCTCGGGAAGGTGTTGGTGGAGAAGCGCTGATGCACCAGGGCAACCGCCGACACGCAGAGCGGGTCCTGCAGGTCGCGATAGAAGCGGCCCACATCATGCGCCAGCAGCAAGCCCTTATAGACCACGGTGCGGCTGGACAGACTGGGCATGTAGAGATCGTTGATCGCCGGCTGCTTGTGCTTGGCCGCGAGTTCTTCGAGCGGATTCTGGGTCTGCTTGCGGATGGCGAGCAGCTTGCGCTCGAAACCATTCTGGTCGCGGGTGTGCGGACCCTTGGCGATGATCGCCTGGCGGATCAGCGGCATGCCGTCCAGCACGGTCTGGCCCAGCCCGGCCGGATCGGTGGGGACGTCGCGCCAGCCCAACAGCTTCTGGCCTTCGACGCGAATGAAATGCTCGAACTGCTTGACCACAATCTCGCGGGCCTTGGCCTCGCGCGGCAGGAAGCACATGGCGACGGCGTAATCGCCAGGCGGCGGAAGCGGCACGCCAGTCGCGTCCGCCCATTGGCGGAAAAGCGGATCGGGAATCTGGATCAGGATGCCGGCGCCGTCGCCCACCAGCGGATCGGCGCCCACGGCGCCACGATGGTCGAGATTGATCAGGAGCTGGAGCCCCTGGCCGACAATGGTATGAGACTTCACACCCTTGATGTTGGCCACAAAGCCGACGCCGCAGGCATCGTGCTCGTTGCGTGGGTCATACAGACCCTGTTTCGGCGGCATGCTCATCTCAAAACCCCAAAATGCCCTATCGCAGACATGAATACCCGTCCCGCCCCCGATTTGAGGGGAAGGCGCCGGGAATTTGCCCGCTTCTTATTAGATTTACGCGCTATGTCACCATGCCGCCATTTGCGGCGCAACATGACACATGTGCACCGCCTGCGATCCCTTGACAGATGGGAATCGCTCGCAACTACCGGTTTCAGATAATTTCTATTTATTTCATATACTTAATACGTGCAAAGTATGCCGCTCCAAGGGTGAACGAGCGAGGTCGCAACCGGGCAGCGGCGCTGCGTCCCACCCAGACACCAGACACCGTCAAAACCGGCGCGACGACATGGCCGCCTCCGCGATCGATGCTTGCCGTTATAAGGCACGAAGCAACATCATTCGCAGGGCAATGTGGCGGTCTATAATTGTTCGAAATGTCCGGGTTATTGCTGTTCCTACCCGGTGATTCCCCTCCAGAAGCGTGACGTGGAGCGCCTGGCGGACCATTTCGGCCTCTCCTTCAAGGACGCGCGCACCAAGTTCACCAAGGTCGAGGGCGAAGAGCCCTATGCCATGCGCCGCAAGGACGATCAGCATTTCGGGCGCATCTGCCGCTTCTTCGACACCGAAAAGCGCGGCTGCACGATCTACACGGCGCGCCCTTCCATCTGCCGCCAGTATCCGGGCGGCAAGACCTGCGGCTATTTCGACTTCCTGCTGTCGGAGCGCAGCTCGCAGGAAGACCCGGATCACGTCGCTTCCACCTGGAATAGATAGAGACGCCAGTCGATAGCGGCAGCGTACCGATGCGGCGCGACCATTTGCGTCGCGCCCAACGCGCGGTTGCTGCACTGCACCCAGGCAATTACCTTTTCTGAAACCGTTTTTTTTGCTCTAACCGCACTCAAGAGAAGCGGGGACCAAGGGAGCAGGCAGGGCGTTTCGGCGCCGGATGCGCGTCAGCGATCCGGTCCTTCGGCCTGTTATGCAAAAAATCCCACACCCGATTTTGGTAACGGCATCAGGCACCCGTCCTTGGGAACGGCCGATGTGGGGAAACGCGGCGCGCAAAGCACCGCCATACGGAGAGCGAAATGGATGACGGCCTGTTTCATCAACTGTTGACGCCCATCGGGGACAGCCTGCTGCTGTCCTTCCTGGTGGCGTCGATCCCGATCATCGTCGTGCTGGTGATGCTGGGCGTGTTCCAGCGCCCGGCCTGGCAGTCCTCGCTGGCGGGTCTCGTCAGCGCGCTGGTCGTGGCCGTCACGGCCTGGCAGATGCCGATCGGCCTCGCCCTCAATGCCACCGCCTCAGGCGTGGCCTTTGCCTTGTGGCCGATCATGTGGATCGTGTTCGGCGCCCTCATCCTCTACAACGTCGCTCTGCAGTCAGGCCGCTTTGACGCTTTCCGCCGCTGGGTGTTGCTCAATCTCCCCAACGACAAGCGCATCGTGCTGATCGTGATCGGCTATGGCTTCGGCTCGCTGCTCGAAGGCGTTGCCGGGTTCGGCGCCCCGGTGGCGATCACCGCCTCGCTGCTGATCCTGCTGGGATTCAAGTCGATCGACGCGGTGGTTTATGCCTTGATCTTCAATACCGCTCCGGTGGCTTTCGGCTCGCTGGGCATTCCGATCACCACCCTGGCCGGCGTCACCGGTTATGACACCCTCCCGCTGGGCGCGATGGTCGGCCGTCAGCTGCCCTTCTTCGCCTTGCTGCTGCCCTTCTATGTCATGGCGATGTATGGCGGCATGAAGTCGATCCGCGAACTCTGGCCGGTGCTGCTGGTTGCCGGCGGCGCCTTCGCCATCGGCCAGTTCGTCTCCTCCAACGGCCCATATCTGGGGCTCAACTTCATGAGCTACCAGCTGACCGACGTGATCTCGGCGGGCTCCTCGCTGGTTGCAACGGTGCTGTTCCTGAAAATCTGGCAGCCAAAGCACAGTGCCGAATACGCTCTGGTGGTGCCGCCCGAGGATCCCAACTCGCCGCATCGCCATGTGGCGCCGTGGCAGGGCTGGGCGCCCTGGCTGATCATGATTGCCGTGGTCGGTGTGTGGACCCACTACGCCGTCGCTGCCGTCCTCAGGCAGAGAATCGAATGGCCGGGCCTGCACAACCAGGTCTTCATCACCCTGCCCGGGTATGAGCGGCCCTATGCGGCAATCTGGAACTGGGAGCCTTTCGCCACCGGCACCGCCATCCTGGTGACGGCGATCATCACGGCGCTGGTTTGCCGCCTGTCCGTCTCGAAGTTCATCGAGGCGGTAAAGACAGCCTGGGGCCAAATTTTGCTGCCATCGGTGACTGTGACGGCGATCATAGGCATGGCCTTCCTCGCCAATTATTCGGGCCTGACCTACACGCTGGGCCTCGGTGTGGCGCAGACCGGGTTCCTGTTCCCGCTGCTCTCCGCCTTCCTGGGCTGGCTGGCGGTGTTCCTGTCGGGTTCGGACTCCTCGGGCAACGCCCTGTTCGGCAACCTGCAGGTCGTCGCGGCCAAGCAGCTGAACTTCGATCCGGTGCTGATGGCCGCCACCAACTCGTCGGGCGGCACTTTCGCCAAGATGATCTCGCCGCAGAACATCGCGACGGGCGTGGCGGTGTCGGACCTGAAGGGCCAGGAAGCGTCGATCTTCCGCCGGACCTTCATCCACTCGATCATCTTCACCGTGCTGCTGGGAATCCTCGTGTTCCTGACGCAGCATGTGTGGCCCTGGATTATCCCGGCCTACGTGAACCCGTAAGCGGCTTCCATAGCCATGCAAAAAGGCCGGGCGAGAGCCCGGCCTTTTTCATTTTGCGCCGGTGGGAGGAAGGACTAGTCTTGGGCCTTCCCTCGGAAAAAGAAAAATATGTCTGATCGCATCACCGCTCACGGCTTGCAGGTTGCCCGCACGCTGCACGACTTCATCAGCATAGAGGCCCTGCCCGGCACCGGCGTCGATGCCGACAAGTTCTGGTCCGGCTTTGCCGCCCTCGCCCACAAGCTGGCGCCGCAGAACAAGGCGCTGCTGGCCGAGCGTGATCGGCTGCAGACCGCCATTGATGACTGGCACAAGGCCCGCCGCGGCAAGCCGCACGACGCTACCGCATACCGCGCCTTCCTCGAAAGCATCGGCTATCTGGTGCCGGAAGGCCCCGACTTCCAGATCACCACCCAGAATGTCGATCTGGAGATCGCCACCATCGCGGGCCCGCAGCTGGTGGTGCCGCTGACCAATGCCCGCTTCGGCCTGAACGCCGCCAATGCGCGCTGGGGCAGCCTTTATGATGCTCTCTATGGCACCGACGCGATTGCGCAGGACGGCGATCTCGCCGCCGGCAAAGGCTACAACGAGAAGCGCGGCGCGGCCGTGATCGCCTTTGCCCGTGACGCGCTGGACCAGGCGGTGCCGCTGGCGGCCGGTTCGTGGAAGGATGCGGCCGGCTTTGCCGTGCAGAACAGCGCGCTGACGCCCGCCCTGAAAGACCCGTCACACTTTAAGGGGTATACCGGCGATGCCGCCGCGCCGACCCTGATCCTGCTGGAACAGAATGGGCTGCACATCGAAGTGCATTTCGACAAATTCACGCCCATCGGCAAAACCGACAAGGCGGGCATCAGCGATGTGGTGCTGGAAAGCGCCATCACCACCATCATGGACTGCGAAGACTCCATCGCGGCGGTGGATGCGGAAGACAAGGTGCTCGCCTATCGCAACTGGCTGGGGCTGATGAACGGTTCGCTCACCGCCAGTTTCGACAAGGGCGGCAAGACCATGACCCGCGCCCTCAATCCGGACCGCACTTATACGGCGCCGGATGAATGCACGCTGACGCTGCCCGGCCGCAGCCTGCTCTTCATCCGGAATGTCGGTCACCTGATGACCAACGACGCCATCCTGCTTGAGGACGGCAGTGAAATACCCGAAGGCATCCTGGACGGCGTCATCACCAGCCTCATCTCGCTGCACGACCTGAAAGCTACCGGCAAGCTCTCCAACAGCCGCAAGGGCTCGATATACATCGTCAAGCCCAAGATGCACGGGCCCAAGGAAGTCGCGTTCGCCAACACCCTGTTCGACGCGGTGGAGGATGTGCTGGGCCTGCCGCGCCACACCATGAAGATCGGCGTGATGGACGAGGAGCGTCGCACCTCTTCCAACCTGAAAGAGGTGATCCGGGCGGTGAAGGATCGCATCGTCTTCATCAACACCGGCTTCCTCGACCGCACCGGCGACGAGATGCACACCTCGATGCAGGCCGGGCCGATGGTGCCCAAGGGCGAAATGAAGACCAGCGCCTGGCTGCTCGCCTATGAAAACCAGAATGTCGATATCGGCCTGGCCTGTGGGTTGCCGGGCAAGGCGCAGATCGGCAAGGGCATGTGGGCGATGCCGGACAGGATGGCCGACATGCTGAAGGCCAAGATCGGCCATCCGCAGTCGGGTGCGAGCTGCGCCTGGGTGCCGTCGCCCACGGCAGCCACGCTGCATGCGCTGCATTATCATCAGATCAGCGTCGCAGCGAAGCAGCAGGAGCTGAAATCGCGCCCGCGCGCCAAGCTGTCCGACATCCTCACCATTCCGGTGGCCGACCGCCCCAACTGGCAGGCCGATGCGGTGCAGAAGGAACTGGACAACAACGCCCAGGGCATTCTCGGTTACGTGGTGCGTTGGGTCGATCAGGGCGTCGGCTGCTCCAAGGTGCCGGACATCAACAATGTCGGCCTGATGGAAGACCGCGCCACGCTGCGCATTTCTTCCCAGCACATCGCCAACTGGCTGGAGCATGGCATCACGACCGAAGCGCAGGTCACCGAGACCCTGAAGCGCATGGCGAAGGTGGTGGACCAGCAGAATGTGGGCGACCCGCTCTACCAGCCCATGGCGCCGGCGTTTGACGGCATCGCCTTCAAGGCCGCTTGCGACCTGGTGTTCAAGGGCAAGGAACAGCCGAGCGGCTATACCGAGCCGCTACTGCACAAGGCGCGGCGCGCACTCAAAGGCGACTGACCGCCAAGGCCCCAAGAAAAAGCCCGCGCATCGCTGCGCGGGCTTTTTTGTGTCTGCTTCGTGGCCCGCACGCGCCCTTCGGGCTGGCGGGCCATGACACGTTATTGGGTGTCGAGCGCCTTGAGAATGGCGTCGGTCATCGCCGCGGTGCCGACCTGATTCATGCCCGGCTGCATGATGTCGCCGGTGCGGAAACCCTGCGCCAGAACCGTATCCACCGCGCTCTCGATGCGGGCCGCGTTGTCGGGCTGGCCAAAGGAATAGCGGAAGGCCATCGCCAGCGACAGAATGGAAGCAATAGGATTGGCCAGGCCCTTGCCCGCGATGTCGGGGGCCGAACCATGGATGGGCTCGTACAGCGCACTCTGCTTGCCGTCGGCGCGCTTGGCGCCCAGCGAGGCGCTGGGCAGCATGCCGATGGAGCCGGTGAGCTGCGCCGCCTCGTCCGACAGCACGTCGCCGAACAGATTGTCGGTCACCAGCACGTCGAACTGCTTGGGGTTGCGCACCAGCTGCATCGCGGCATTGTCGGCCAGGATGTGCGTCAGCGCGACATCCGGATAATCCTTCGCCACTTCGGTCACGACCTGGCGCCACAGCACGCCGGTGACCATCACGTTGGACTTTTCCGCCGAGGCCAGCTTCTTGCCGCGCACCCGGGCCAGTTCAAACGCCACGCGGGCAATGCGGTCGATTTCGCTAGTAGTATAGACCTGGGTATCGACGGCGCGCTTCTGGCCATCGGGCAGATCGGTGGTTTCCTTGGGCTCGCCGAAATAGACGCCGCCCATCAGCTCGCGCACGATCAGGATATCGAGGCCCGCGACGATCTCGGGCTTCAAGCTGGAAGCATCCTTCAGCGCGTCGAAGCACAGCGCCGGGCGCAGATTGGCGAAGACCTGCATTTCCTGGCGGGCGCGCAGCAATCCGCGTTCCGGCTTCTGCAGGAAGGGAAGATTGTCCCACTTGGGACCGCCCACCGCGCCCAGCAGCACGACATCGGCGGCCTTGGCCTTGGCCATGCTCTCATCGGGATCGGAACGGCCCAGCGTCTCATAGGCGATGCCGCCCACCAACGCTTCTTCGGTCTGGTAATGGAAACCGCGCCTGCCGAACCATCCCAGCACGCGCAGGGTTTCGGTCATCACCTCGGGCCCGATGCCGTCACCGGGGAGAGTCAGAATCTTGAACATGGGATTTCCTCTTAGACCCAGGGGGCCTGGGCCTTGTAGTCTTTTTCGTAAGCCGAGATCTTGTCTTCGTCGCGCAGGGTCAGGCCGATATCATCCCAGCCATTGAGCAGGCACTGGCGGCGGAAAGCGTCGACCTCGAACTTGATCATGCCGCCATCGGGACCGCGGATTTCCTGCGCTTCAAGATCGATGGTGACGATGGCGTTGGCGCCGCGCGAGGCGTCGTCCATCAGCTTGTCCACCTGCTCCTGCGGCAGCGTGATCGGCAGGATGCCGTTCTTGAAGCAGTTGTTGTAGAAAATGTCGGCGAAGCTGGGGGCAATGACGCAGCGGATGCCGAAATCCAGCAGCGCCCAGGGCGCGTGTTCACGGCTGGAGCCGCAGCCGAAATTCTCGCCCGTCACCAGGATCTGCGCCTTGCGGTATTGCGGCTTGTTCAGCACGAAGTCCGGAAGCTCGCTGCCGTCCTTGGCGTAGCGCATCTCGTCGAACAAGGCCTTGCCCAGCCCGGTGCGGTGGATGGTCTTCAGGAATTGCTTGGGGATGATCATGTCGGTGTCGACATTGATCATGGGAAGCGGCGCCGCGACGCCTTCGAGCTTGTTGAATTTTTCCATGGCGGCGGGACCATAAGGGCAAAGGCAGGCCAAATCCACCGGCTTTTGCGCCCCGGAAAACCCAAGCCGTGCAGAGGTTTAAATCAGATCAAGGCCACCGGCGGAACCAAAGCCATGTGCGCTCCTTTAATAAGAGCGCCAGACAGGAGGGGCCCCATGGCCCGCAAATATTCCAAGGGCGCGTCGAAGAAAGTCGAGCGCGCCCTGCATGAGATGCATGAAGGCAAGCTGCACAGCGGCAGCAAGGCCGGGCCTAAGTGAAGAGCCGCAAACAGGCCATCGCCATCGGCCTGTCCGAGGCGCGCGCCGAAGGCAAGAATATCCCCAAGAAGAAAGCGACCAAAAAGAAAGCAGCCACCAAGACGCCCGACAAGAAGAAGACCAAGCGCTAGTTCGGCGTCAGGCCCAGCTTCTTTAGCATCGGTCCGGTGTCCGGGTCGCGGCCATAAAAGGCGCGATACATCGTAGCCAGATCTATGGTGTTGCCGCGTGACAGCACCAGATCACGGAAGCGGTCGCCATTGGCGCGCGTCAGCCCGCCATGGCCCTGGAACCACTCCCAGGCGGCGCTGTCCAGCATCTCCGACCACACATAGGCGTAGTAGTTGGAGGAATAGCCGTTGCTCCAGATGTGGCGGAAATAGCTGCTGCGGTAGCGCGGCGGCACCAGTTCTGTCGCCAGCCCCATCTCCTTCAGCGCACGATCCTCGAAGGCGTTCACGTCCTGGCGCGGATCGGAAGCCTTCAGCGCATGCCATTGCATGTCCAGCTTGGCGGCTGCCAGGATCTCGCCAAAGGCATAGCCCTGGTTGAAGGTTGCGGCGCGCTTGATCCGGTCCGCCAGCGCCTGCGGCATCACCGCGCCGGTCTGGTGGTGCCTGGCATAGTTCTTCAGCACATCGGGATGCAGCGCCCAATATTCGTTCACCTGCGAGGGAAACTCGACAAAGTCCCGCGCCACATTGGTGCCGGACAGCGAGGCGTAGCGCTGGTTGGTGAACATGCCGTGCAGCGCATGGCCAAACTCGTGGAACATGGTGTTGACGTCGTCGGAGGTCAGCAGCGCCGGCTGGCCGTCGGCGGGCTTGGTGAAGTTGGAGACGTTGAATACCACGGGCTTGGTGCCCATCAGCGAGGATTGTTCAACCAACGAGCTGAACCAGGCGCCGCCCGACTTGTTGTCGCGCTTGAAGAAGTCGAAATAGATCAAAGCAAGATGGCTGCCATCCTTGTCCAGCACCTCATAGACCTGCACATCGGGATGCCAGACCGGAAAGTCGGTGCGCTTCTTGAAGCTGATGCCATAGAGCTTGTTGGCGGCAAAGAAGACGCCATCATTGAGCACGCGGTTCAACTCGAAATAGGGCTTGAGCTGATTCTCATCCAGCTCGTACTGCGCCTTGCGCAACCGTTCGGCATAGAAATCCCAGTCCCAGGCACGCAGCAAAAAATTCCCGCCCGCCTTGGCGATCTCGCCTTGCAGCACCTGCGCCTCGCGGCGGCCCGCCGCTGCCGTCGGCGCGCCCAGGCGCTGCAGGAAAGCCTGCGCGGTCTGCGCATTCTTCGCCATCTGATCGTAGAGCTTGTAATCGGCAAAACTGCCATAGCCTAGTAGCGCCGCCTTCTGGGCGCGCAGCTGCGCCAGTTCGGAAATGCCGGCGCGGGTGTCGTTGGCGTCGCCGCGCTCGGCGCTGGTCCACTTGGCCTCGAACAAACGCTGGCGGGTGGCGCGGTCGGTGAGTTGCGGCAGCAGCGGTTGCTGCGTGGTGTTCTGCAGCGGAATGACGAATTTGCCCGTCAGCTCGCGGTCGGCGGCATCCTTGGCCGCGGTGGCGATGGCGTCGTCGGGCAGTCCCGCCAGCGCCGCTTTGTCATCCACCACCAGCGCCCCATCCTTGGTGGCGGCCAGCAGCTTGTGCTCGAAGCTGGTCTCCAGGGTGGAGATGCGCTGGTTGAGACCGCGCAGCTTCGCCTTGTCATCCTCGGAAAGCTGCGCCCCGGAATGGATGAACTCGCGGTGCGTGACCTCCAGCAACTGCCGCGATTCCGGGTCCAGCCCCAGCGTCGCGCGCGCGGCATAGACCGCCTGCACCCGCGCAAACAGCCTGCTGTTCAAATAGGTACTGTCGCGGTGCGCCGCCATCTTGGGCGCGATGTCGGTTTCCACCTTTTGCAGCGTGTCGTTCGTATTGGCCTGGGCCAGGTGGTAGAAGACATACGCGGCGCGATTGAGCAGCTGGCCCGAACGCTCCATCGCCACGATGGTGTTCTCGAAGCTGGGGGCATGCCGGTTGCCCGCAATGGCGTCGATCTCGGCGCGCTGGCGCTTCATGCCTTCGGCCAGGGCGGGCGCGAAGTCGCCATCCTTGATCTTGTCGAATTGCGGCGCGCGGAATTCCAGCGGGCTCCCTTGCGCGAACGGTCCCGCCGGCGGCGAGACGCGCAGGGGCGGCGCGCTGGCGGCATAGATGGCGGCGAGGCCGACAGCCGACAGCAGGATGACAGGCATGGCACGGTGAAATAGCGGCATCATCTTCTCCGGCGGGCACAAAGCCTGGGAAGGCTAGCCGATTATTTCCGGCCCGCGAACTCCTTCTCGATGGCGATGAAACACGCCCAATTCCGCGCCGCACCGCGCGCACAAAGAAAAAAGCCCCGCCGGAACCCGGCGGGGCCAGACTGTTTTGCGATGCTATGGCGCTTAGTCGCCGCCACCGCCACGACCGGCGTTCGCGGTGTTGCCCAGATTGGGACCCAGCGCGCCGTAAATCGCGAGCCGCACGGAAGGGCCGGAGGGGCCGACGGCGTACATCTGGTGCCACATGTCAGGGGCGGCGTAGAGAATGTCACCTTCGCTGGCGAGGAAGGTGCCCTGGCCTTCAAAATTGCCCTGGATCTGGCCGGCCTGGACGACCCACCATTCCGCCGGACCCTTGTGCAAGTGACCGAAGATACCGTTGGTGTTGACCGGCGCCGGCGCCGCGGCGGGGGCGTTGCCGCGTCCGCCCGGCTCGCACTTGTTGTCTGCCGGATTGAACCAGCCGAGCAGCGGCTGCATCTGGATGTGATCGACCCGCACCTTGACGCCCATCGGCTGGCACGCCGCGATGGCGTCGAACAGGTTCCAGTGCGGCACCTGGCCGGTCGGGTAAGCCTGCGGAGTGTTGTTCCAGGCAACCTGGATGACCTCGCCGCCGCCCACCGCCTTCGGCGCCGGCTCCGACGACGGATAGAGCGTCTGGTAGTCGAGATTGTGGGTCACGACGAACAGGGCATCCTCGGTCCCCGGCACGTCGTAGGAATAGAGCGTGTGGGCGGGCACCAGCACGATCGAGCCGCGCTTGGCGGTGAAGGGCTGCTGGCCTTCGAGCTGAAAGTTGATCATCCCCCCCGTGACCACGATGGCCACCGGCGTGTTGGGATGAAGGCGGGGGTTGAACTTCGTACCAGGCGCGGCCGACTGGTAGGTTACATCCTGGTAGAGGTCCTTGATGACTGGCGTCGACCAGGTGCGCTGGCCTTTGTGCATCGCCTTGAGGTCCGACAGCTTCCACAGCGGACGCATCGGCGCCTTGTAGGAAACGGCGAGCTTCTCGGTCCACCAGGTCTTGGCCGGGCCGCCGCCGCGACCACCACGGCCACCACCACCGCCGGCAGGCGGTGCGCCAGCGGCGGGCGCGCCGGCCGCTGGCGCAGGTGCCTGGGCTTGCGCCAATCCATCCACCACGGGAATCATAAGTGCCGCCGCGCCCAGCAAAAGTGCGGTCAGCAGGCGGCGCATGGAGTGATTGGCTGTTGGCATTGTGGCTGTTCTCTCCTGATGGATTTTCTAGGCGCCGGGCAGACAGGCTTTGCACAAGACCCGCGAACCGCCCTCGGCAAAGTTCGTGCTTTTGAATGGCGCAGAGTCCATCGCCCCACCTTGTGGTTGTCAAAAACGCGCACTCACCCAGCGAGTGTGCGGCGCAGCATGACGCGAAGTTCACGGCTTGAGAATCGCGCGCGGATATTCCAGCGCGACCAGCCGGTCTGGTTAAACGTGTGCACGTACAAGATGCGTTCGGGCTGCAGGAAAATGGCGCGATGGGTCTCGGCAATTATGCCGGTGGGCCGATCCGCATTTCCAAGCGCGCGGTCTGGCTGCTATGCGCGCCCCGCGCCTGATTCTCTCTCAGTGGCAAAAATGAGACTGCGTGCTGACGCGCACTCGGACCGCTACGCGTCGCCCGTGGCTTCTAGCTTTTCTCTAAGCTCGCTTCGCTGACGAAGAGAAAATGGCGCACCCGGAAGGATTCGAACCTCCGGCCCCCAGATTCGTAGTCTGGTGCTCTATCCAGCTGAGCTACGGGTGCGTTTTGAGCGCGCGAACCTATTGGGGCGGCTTCGCAAACGCAAGTCAAAGGACGCCGCTTGCGCGCTTCCGTCCGGCCGTGAGGGGGCAAAAGCCCCGCTGTCCCCGTCCGGAACGGCAAGTCCCGGTCATTTCATGAGAATTTGGCGATGAATCTCTGGGGAAGCGGCATTCTGGTCCCTTGTCCCGCCCCCTCACGCTCGTTAAGACTTAAAAGCCGGAGAGTCCGCGCCCGGCCGGCGCGGTTTCGGATGGGTTTGGGCGCCTTGGCCGCGACACCTTGAAAAGGGTTCGGCCTGGGGCGGGCGCCGGGGCAGCGGAGAGCAGTAATGAGGGGATTTCCAGCTAAGCTAAGGCTCCGTCCGGGGCTTTTTCTGGCGTTTGCGCTCGTGGGCACCAGCCTGACGGGCTGCGCCGACCTGGACACGGCGCTGTTCGGCGATGAAGCCGACTTGGCCGCCATGGATGTGGCGCCTGTCGCGCCGCCGACCAGCGCGGGCGGTTTCGGCAATACCAGCGTGCCACAACCGGCTTTCGCCGCGCCTGCCGTAAGCGGCGCCGCGCCGGTGGCCACCATCACCCCGATCCAGATCAGCGCCGGGGCCGACACCGGCACCCAGGTCAATCGCACGATCCAGTCCATCCGCGCCCAGATTCAGGGCCTGCAGCAGAAGATCGGCAGTAATGCCGGCCGCCTGGCGCAGCTGCGCAACCAGAGCGCCGGCGCCGCCCAGTCGTACCAGCAGTCCAAAGCCCGCATCACCGCGCGCCTGCAGATCGGCACCACCCGCGGCAACCCGGAACTGGTGGCCGAGTGGAACAATGCCCAGACCTCGCTGGATTCACTGGCCGGCAACATCAATACCCTGAACGCGCTGGGCACGGACGTCACCAATGACTCCTCGGGCGCGCATTTCGCGCTCAATCAAATCGCCGCCACCCGCAATGTCTTGGGTGCGGTGGACGAGGACCATCGTCAGCTGGCGCTGCTGGAAGACGAAACCAGCCAGACCATCGTGCTGATCGATCGCCTGCTGAAGGAAATCTCCGACAACGTGCAGCGTTCGACGGCCTATGCCGCCAATGAGCGTTCCAACCTCACCGTGCTGGGCAATGCCATCAAGAGCGGCGAGCTTTACGGTGCGCTGTCCACCCCGGTTGGCGCCGGCATCACCAGCAGCCAGCAGCTCGCCTCGGCGGGTTTACCCCTGGTGGTGATCAAGTTCGACCGTCCCGACGTCGACTATCAGCAGATCCTCTACGCCGCGCTGAACCAGGCGCTGCAGAGCCGCCCCAGCGCAGGATTTGAAGTGGTCGCCGTCTCGCCCAGCCGCGGCAACGCTGCCTCGGTGCAGATCGGCCAGACCACCGCCCGCCGCCATGCCCAGGATGTGATGCGTTCCATGACCGACATGGGCGTGCCCGCCACCCGGCTGGGCGTCGCCTCGACCACCGATCCGGGGGCCGGCGGCAACGAAGTCCGCGTCTTCGTGCGCTAGCGCCTGTTTTTCTTGGCGAGCGAAGTGAGCCTAGAAATAACGGAGCGCCCGGAGCCTGCAAAGCAAGCGAAGGACGCGATCGTATAGACCTTCAAAAAGCCCCGGTTCGCCGGGGCTTTTTTATTGCCCGCACCCCTCGTACCATAGCGCCATGACGGTGCATGCACGGCCCATCAAATTCGCACGCGCTCTGCTGCTGATTGCCTGCACGGCGATACCCGTCACGGCGCAAGCGCCACGCGCCAATTTCGCAAGCAAAGCGATGGTCGCCGCCGCCAATCCGCTGGCCGCCGCGGCGGGGCTTGAAATCTTGAAGGCGCATGGTTCGGCGGTGGATGCCGCCATCGCCACCCAACTGGTGCTGAATCTGGTCGAGCCGGAATCGTCGGGCATCGGCGGCGGCGCCTTCCTGCTGGTGTTCGATCCCAGGGAAAAGAAGACCACCAGCTTCGATGGCCGCGAAGTCGCGCCCGCTTCCGCCACACCGGACATGTTAGTGGATGCCAGCGGCAATCCGCGCGGCCGCGGCGACGTCATCCCCGGCGGTCTGTCAGTGGGCATTCCCGGCGTGGTCGGGATGCTAGAGCTGGCGCATCGGAAATACGGCAAGCTGCCCTGGGCTCGCCTGTTCCAGCCCGCCATCCGTTTTGCCGAGAACGGCTTTCCTGTCGGGCCCAAGCTGGCGCGCAGCATCGCGGGCGCACCGCGCAACATGCCGGACATCGCGCGCACCTTTTTCCATCCCGATGGTTCGCCCTACAAACAGGATGAGATTTTCAAGAACCCCGAATTGGCGAAAAGCCTGCGCGCCATCGCGGCGGGCGGCTCCAAGGCGTTCTACAGCGGTCCCATCGCCGCGCAGATCGTCAATGCCGTGCAGAAAGCGCCGCGCAATCCGGGCGGCTTGACGCTGGCCGATCTGTCCAGCTTCCAGGCGCGCGAACTGGAGCCGGTGTGCGGCGATTATCGCATCTGGGTTGTCTGCTCTATGGGTCCGCCTTCGTCCGGCGGCGTCGCCATTGTGCAGATCCTGGGTATGCTGGAGCGCTTTCCCGCCAGCGACCTGAAGCCCAACAGCCTCAGCGAAACGCATCTTTTCACCCAGGCCAGCCGCCTCGCTTACGCCGACCGCGCCAAGTTCATGGGCGATGCCTCGGTGGTGGCGGTGCCGATGCGCGGCCTGCTGGACAAGGGTTACATCGGCAGCCGTGCCGCGCTGATCGATCCGGGCAAGGACATGGGCACGGCGCAGGCGGGCCAGCCGCCGGAGAAGCACACCAATTATGCGCCGCAGATTTCCGGCGCCAATTACGGCACCAGCCACATGACCATTGTGGATGAGACCGGCCAGGTGATCGCCATGACCACCTCGGTGGAAAGCGGCTTTGGCGCCAAGATCATGGCGGGCGGCTTCATCCTCAACAACACGCTGACCGACTTCTCCTTCCAGCCGTCGCGCGAAGGCGCGCCCGTCGCCAACGCGCCCGCCGCGGGCAAGCGGCCGCTCTCGGCCATGTCGCCCACCATCGTCTTCGACAAAGGCGGGAACTTCGTGCTGGGGATCGGCTCGCCGGGCGGACCGTCGATCATTTCCTATGTCGCGCAGTCGCTGGTGGCGGTGCTGGACGGGGGCCTCAGCCCGCAGGAGGCCATCAGCCTGCCCCGTCACCTCAACCCCAATACCGGCACAACCCTGGAACGCTCGCCTTGGGCCGATCAGGTCGCCGCCGGCCTCACCGCAATGGGCCATAGCGTGCGTACAGCGGGCGGTGAAGGCAGCGGCCTGCACGCCATCCGGAAGGTTCCGGGCGGCTATCTGGGCGGAGCCGACCCCCGCCGGGATGGCGTTGTGGTGGGCGAGTAATTTTCTTTCAAAGCAGCAGGTTGACAGCCCTGCCGCCTAGCCTCTAGAAACCGCGCTCTTTCGTCCGGCCCAAGCAGATTTTGGGCGGAAAACCGCCTTTTCGGAGCCTGCCGTCATGAAGCGCACCTATCAGCCGAGCAAACTCGTGCGCAAGCGCCGTCACGGCTATCGTTCGCGCATGGCAACCGCTGGCGGCCGCAAGGTCGTCGCCCGCCGCCGCGCCCATGGCCGCAAGCGCCTCTCTGCCTGACTTTTTTAGTGGTCGCGGTTCCGGACGGAGCCGATAGCGACAGCGTATCGGCGCTTCACACTTTTCCTGGAACCGCTCTATCCGCTCCGGGCTATGAGGCTTGGAGCCCATGGAACGCCTGAGAAAACGCGCCGAATTCCTGCGAGCCGCCAAGGGTGTGCGCCGCGTTGAAGGCGCCATCACCTTGGAAATCTGCAAGACCCCCGACATCGCGGAAGGCCCCTGGCGCGTCGGCTTCACCGCCAGCCGCAAGGTGGGTAACGCCGTGGCCCGCAACCGCGCCAAGCGCCGCCTGCGGGCTGCTGCGTCGCAGCTTCTGCCCCTTTTGGCGCGGGAGGGGCATGACTATGTTCTGGTCGCGCGAGCGAGCACTGGAACGAGAGCGTTCGATGCCTTGCTGGCGGATGTGACGGCGGCACTCAGTGCCGCGCATCGCGGGCTGGACCGGAAAACAGGAGAAGGCACGTGAGCGCGGAAGGACACGTCAATCTGGCCGCGCGCGCCGCAATGGCGGGCTTGCGCTTCTATCGCCGCTTTCTGTCGCCGCTGAAGCCACCCTCCTGCCGCTTCACGCCGACCTGCTCCGCCTATGCGCTCGAGGCAGTCGCTGAGCATGGCGTGCTCAAGGGCTTTGCGCTGACGCTGCGCCGCCTGTCGCGCTGCCATCCCATCACCTGGCTGGGCGGTTCGTCCGGCTTCGATCCTGTTCCTCATACTCACGGCAAGACCTGCACCCATGAATGAAGGCAACAACAAGAATTTCCTGATCGCGCTGGCGCTGTCGCTGCTGGTCTTCGCGGTGTGGCAGTATTTCGTCGCCACGCCCCAGATGGAGGCCGAGCGCGCGCGCCAGGCCGAACTCACCAAGCAGGAACGCTCCGCTGCGCCACCCGCCGCCCCCGGCATGGCCGCGGCGCAGGCTGCCGCCGCGCTCGGCCGCGAAGCTGCGCTGAAGGCCGGTGGCGCGCGCGTCGCCATCGACGCGCCGATGGTGGATGGCTCGATCCAGCTCACCGGCGCGCGGATGGATGATCTGCGCCTGAAGAATTACCGCGAGACCATCGATCCCAAGAGCGACGAGATCGTGCTGCTGGCGCCGCGCACCACCGCCTATCCCTATTATGCCGAGTTCGGCTGGGTGGCGCAGGGCGTGCGCACCCCCAACGCCCAGAGCGTGTGGAAGCAGACCAGCGGCGACGTGCTCGCCCCGGGCAAGCCGGTGACGCTGAGCTGGGACAATGGCCAGGGCCTGGTCTTCAGCCGCGTCGTCGCCATCGACGACCGCTACATGTTCACCATCGCCGACAGCGTAAAGAACAATTCGGGCCGCGAAGTGACGATCTATCCTTACGGCGCGGTGGAGCGGCAAAACGCGCCGCTGCACGAAGGCAACTTCATCCTGCACACCGGCTTTGTCGGTGTCGCCAATGGCAGCCAGGTCGACGCGCCCTATAGCGACTTCGCCGAGCCCGGCACGCCGCCGGTGAATTTCAACACCACCGGCGGCTGGGCCGGCATCACAGACAAATTCTGGATGGCGGCCGTGATCCCGCCGCAGAGCGAAGCGTTCGACGGCCAGTATCTGGGCTCGCGCACGCCCGCGGGCGTGCAGGCCTACCAGGCCAATTATCGCCTGGGCGCGCGCCGCGTCGCCGCGGGTGGCGCCGTCACCGTCATCCATCGCCTGTTCGCGGGCGCCAAGGTGGTCAGCGTGCTGCAGGATTACGAAGAGCGCCAGCAGATCGCCATGTTCACCAATGCGGTGGACTGGGGCTGGTTCTGGTTCCTCACCCGGCCCTTCTTCTCGGTGCTGGACTGGTTCAACAAGCTGCTGGGCAATTTCGGCCTCGCCATCCTGGCGCTGACCGTGGTGGTGAAGGTGCTCTTCTTCCCGCTGGCCAACGCCTCGTTCCGCGCCATGAGCAAGATGAAGAAGCTGCAGCCGCAGATGGAGCAGCTGAAGAAGGAACACAGCGAGGATCCGCAGAAGTTCCAGGCGGCGATGATGGAGCTTTACAAGCGCGAGAAGGCCAACCCGATCGCGGGCTGCGTCCCGATCCTGCTGACGATCCCAGTCTTCTTCGCGCTCTACAAGGTGCTCTTCGTCACCATCGAAATGCGCCACGCGCCCTTCTATGGCTGGATTCGCGATCTTTCAGCGCCGGATCCCACCTCCTACATCAACCTGTTCGGCTTACTGCCGTTCAACCCGCACACCGCCCTGCCGCACGTCCTGCTGTTCCTGTCGCTGGGTGTCTGGCCGATCCTGTACGGCCTTACCATGTGGGTTCAGCAGAAGCTCAATCCGGCGCCCACCGATCCGGTGCAGCAGAAGATGTTCGCGTTCATGCCGCTGATCTTCACCTTCCTGTTCGGCAGTTTCCCGGCCGGCCTGGTGATCTATTACACCTGGAACAACATCCTCACGATCATCCAGCAATGGTACATCATGCGGCGCGAGGGCGTGGAGATTCAACTGTTCGAAGGTTGGGGCAAGAAGAAGCCCGCTGCGAATGACGCCTGAGCATAGCGAAGCCGCACGCAAGCTCTTCGCGGGTCCGTGCGATTTCGTCTGGGGCGTGCAGAAGACTGGCGACGCCCTGCCGCCGGCCAAGCTGCCGGAAGTGGCCTTTGTCGGCCGTTCCAATGTCGGCAAGTCCAGCCTGGTGAACGCGCTGACGGGCCGCAAGACGCTGGCCCGCGTCTCGCAGACGCCGGGCGCGACGCGGCAGATCAATTTCTTCGATCTCGGCTCCACGCTGATGCTGGCCGACCTGCCCGGCTTCGGCTTTGCCAAGGTATCCAAGAGTGAGGCCGCCGCCTGGCAGGAGATGATCTATCACTATCTCCTGGGGCGGGCGCCGCTGCGGAGGGTGCTGCTGCTGGTGGATGCACGGCGCGGCCCCATGGACAGCGACCGCCAGGTGCTGGAGCTGCTCAACCAGGCGGCGGTTTCCACCCTGATAGTGCTGACCAAGTTCGACGAGGTGGCTACGAGAGACCGCGCCGCCGTGCTGGAGGCGGCCCAGGCCGAAGCGGCCCGCCATACTGTGGCGTTGCAGGAAGTGCTTACCACCTCTGCGCAGACCGGCGAGGGCATCCCGGCCCTGCGGGATCACCTCTTCGCTCTTACCTCGCAATAGGCTTTAATCCATTGGATTCAGCGAGCCGGGGTTCTATAACGCCCCCGCCTGTTTCTTCGAGGATGGCATGGCCGGGTCCGACGACACTGCTGAAGATCGCAACCTGCGGGTGATGGCGCGCTGGCGCCAGACCGGCCGGGTGCTGATCGAGGCGTTGCCCTACATCCTCAACTACGACCAGAAGACCATCGTGGTGAAGTATGGCGGCAACGCCATGACCGGCGATGGCGGCACCGACGATTTCAGCCAGGACATCGTGCTGATGAAGCAGACGGGCATCGACCCCGTCGTGGTCCATGGCGGCGGGCCGCAGATCGGCGCCATGCTGCAGAAGATGAACATCAACTCCACCTTCGTCGATGGCCTGCGCGTCACCGACGCCGCCGCGGTGGAAATCGTTGAGATGGTGCTGACCGGCTCCATCAACAAGCAGATCGTGACAGCCATCAACGCTGCGGGCGGCCGCGCCGTGGGCCTGTCGGGCAAGGACGGCAACATGGTGGTGGCGCGCAAGGTCGCCATGACCAAGACCAATCCTGAGACCGGGCAAAAGGAAGCGGTCGATCTGGGTTTTGTCGGCGAACCGGACAAGATCAATCCCGAAGTGCTGCACACCATGATGAAGTCGGAGATCATTCCGGTGATCGCCCCAATTGGGGTCGGCACCAAAGGCGAGACCTACAACATCAACGCCGACACAGTGGCGGGCGCAGTCGCGGGCGCCTTGAATGCCGAGCGTCTGGTTCTGCTGACCGATGTCGAGGGCGTGCTGGACAAGGACAAGAAGCTGGTGTCGCGGCTGACTGTGCGCGAGGCCCGTGCCCTGATCGCCGACGGCACCATTTCCGGGGGCATGATCCCCAAGATCCAGACCGCGATCGACGCAGTGGAAGCGGGCGTCAAGGCCGCGGTGATCCTGGACGGGCGCATCCCGCACGTTCTGCTGCTCGAACTCTTCACCGAGCACGGCGCGGGCACGCTCATCACCGCCGAATGAGGTTCTTGCTTCTGGGTCTTGGCCTGGCGCTGCTCTGCGCCGTCACGCCCGCGCGCGCCGCGCTCACCCTCTGCAACCGCACCAGTTATGTGCTGTATGCGGCGACGGCCGCGATCAAGACACCGCAATCGCAGACGCAGGGATGGACCCGCGTCGCGCCGGGCGAATGCCAGGTGGCGCGCAAGGAAGCGCTCGCCGCCGAGACCTATCTGGTGCATGCGCGCTCGTCTCTGTCGCATTCCGGACCGGCGCGGGCTTGGGGCGGCGGCTTTCCCATGTGCGTGAAGGACACCGACTTCAACCTCACGCAATCCGGCGCCATGGCGGTATGCAGCACCGAGGGCAGCTTCGCGCTGCCATTTGCCGCCTTGGACACGGGCGGGCGCGCCAACTGGACGATGACGCTGGACGAACAGCCCGCACTGGCGTCGCTGACCGCCGCGCAATTGGCGGGCGCCAAGCGGTTGCTGCGCGACAATGGCTTCGATCCCGGCCCCATCGATGGCAGCACCAGCAAATTCACCGGCGTAGCGCTAATGGCGGCGCGCAAGAAGTTCGCGGCGGAGAAACTCGACAATGTGGCGCTGTTCGTGCGGCTGGAAAGCGAAGCGCGGCGGACCAACGCGCCTTCGGGTTATACCGTTTGCAATGATGCTGACGCGCCCCTGGATGTGGCGCTGGCCGAAGTGGCGAAGAGCAAGCCTGTCTCCCGCGGCTGGTGGACCGTGCCGCGCGGCGCCTGCGCCCGGGCGAGTACCGCACCCCTGGCGAAAGACGCCGCCTATTACCTGTTCGCCCGCCGCAAGGACGGCACCCCCGTGGCGAGCGGTAAAGAGATGTTCTGCATCGCGCCCGCCGCCTTCGAGATCGCAGTGCGCGGCGATTGCGCCGCCCGCAAGCAGCAGGAAGCGGGCTTCGTGCGGACGCAGACGGGCGGACTGGGCGGTTACACCGCGCGCATTGGCAAGGCGGGGCTCAGCGCCGCCAGCGCGGCTCAGGTCACGATATCGAAATAGCCGAGATGCCAGCGCATCTCTTCTTTCGAAAGCGGGAAGCCGGTGCCGCCCCGCGCCGGAAGCAATTCATGGCTGGGCAACCGCATAATGTAGGTCTGGATCTTGAGGGCCGCGCGCATCGGCAGATGCGCATGCCAGACCAGCGCCACGATGGGCTTGGCGTTGCGTGACGCCAGGATACGCCGCACAGTGGCGGCCGGCACGCCCGAGAGTTCGGTCAGCGCCGCCAGGGTGAGGTCGCGGTTGCCGGCCTGCGCCGCCTGCTCCAGGAAAACCGCGTCTAGCCGTCCCTGCGCCTTGGCGGCCGTCACCAATTCGGCGGCGCGGCCGGGAGGAACCGGCGCGCCCGCCACGATCTCGCTTTCGGCCAGGCGGGCGCGCAGTTCGCGCGACAGATACTGGCGGGTCGCGTCACTGAGATCATGGCGCGCCGCCAGCCGCTCGACCAGCGCTGCGCCCACAAAGCCTGCCAGGCGGCGGATAGCGCGGGCAGAAAGATCGGCGCGCAGCGCCAGCGGCACATGCCAATCGCTGACGGTTTCCGCCTGCTCGATGATGCGGTCCAGCGTCTCCTTGCGGATCTTCGCGTCTGCGTTGGTCAGCAACGCGGCGATGGCTGGAACGTCCAGCGACATGGCGATGGCGGTGCTGACATCGGCGCCCAACGGCTTTCGCCGTGCCACCGCCTGCAACACCTCATGCGCCTGGCCACAGGCGATGACCTCTATCAGGTCGGCATCGGACAGCAGCGGCGAATATTCTAGGATGGGAATGGCCACCATGGATTCGGCATCCTGCGCCAGCCGCTTGATGATGTCGGGCGGCACGCAGGTAAGGCTCTTGATCTCCTCCGCGAGTATGGCGCGCACCGTCACGGCGGCGTCTCGGGACAGGCGGTCCAGTGTCTCCAGCGTCAGGGCGAAGGTGTGGGTGTTTTCTTCCCGCGACAGGCCTGGCATCAGCCGGGCGATCTTGGTGGCCAGTTCGACGCGCACATCGGTTTCGCCATCCTCGGCCAGCAGACGGTTGGTGGCGGCGTTGGCGGCGGGATTGGCGGCGACGGCGGCACGCGTGGCAGGCGCGCCCTGGGTGGCCAAATAATGCAGTACGTCCGGACCGGCATCGTCGCGGCGCGCCAGCACATCCTGCGCCTCGCGGGTGCGGGCTTCGAGACTTTCCAGCGCCGAGCGGCCGTCGAGCGTCTCCGGCGCGGGAGTGCGGTTTTTATTGTCGCGTAGGGTCATTGCCGCCTTCGTCCTTGGCAAGCGCGATTGTCCGCCCCGGCGCTTTAACAGGCCATAAAGAGGCATGGTGGATGTGCGTTAACGCTGTCTTGCGCGGGCCCGGCGACCGGGCCATGGTCCCGGCCATGAGCGCGCCAGAAACCGCCCAGGCCACCAGCACCGCCCCCCTGCCCGGGCCGGATTTCCGGCATGTGCAGCACTGGATCTTCGACCTGGACAACACGCTGTATGATGCCCATTGCGGCGTCTTCGCCCAGATCGAACGGCGCATGACCGACTATGTCGCCAACTTCACCGGCCTGCCGCGCGAGGAAGCCCGCGCGCTGCAGAAGTCGCTCTACCGCCAGCACGGCACCACCCTGAACGGAATGATGAAGCTGCACGGCATTGCGCCGGACGATTACCTGTCCTTCGTACACGACATCGACCTTTCGCCGCTGAAGCCCGACGCCAGCCTGACGGCAGCGATCACGCGGCTGCCGGGAACGCGCACCATCTTCACTAATGGCTGCCGCCATCATGCCGGGCGCATTCTGTGGCGCATCGGTCTGGATCACCTGTTCGAGGACATCTGGGACATCCGCACCATCGGCTTCACGCCCAAGCCCGACCCGGCGGCCTATGACATGGTGGTGGCGGCCTCCGGGCTTGATCCCAAGGGCGCGGCCATGTTCGATGACATTCCGCACAATCTGCTGGCGGCGCGGGGGCTGGGCATGACCACCGTGTGGCTCAACACCGGCTCGGAATTTTCCCATGGCGGGCCGGAAGCGGCCAACTGCAATAGCCATATCGATCATGAGACCGATAATCTCACCGCCTTTCTTCACGCCATCAGGATCTGAACAATGACTGATCTCTCTGCTGCCATCGAAGCCGCCTGGAGCGCGCGCGAAGGCCTGAACGCTTCCAGCGCGGGCGCGCACCGTGACGCGGTGGACGCTGTGCTGGCTGCACTGGATGATGGCAAGCTGCGCGCCGCCGAAAAGGTCGACGGCGCCTGGAAGGCTAATGAATGGGTGAAGAAGGCTATCCTGCTGTCCTTCCGTCTCAACGACAACGCCATCATCGAAGGCGGCCCCGGCGAGGCGGTGTGGTGGGACAAAGTGCCGTCCAAGTTCGCAGGCTGGGACGAAGCCCGCTTCCGCGCCGCGGGCTTCCGCGCCGTGCCGGGCAGCATTGTGCGCCGCAGCGCCTTCATCGCCAAGGGCGCGGTGCTGTTGCCCAGCTTCGTCAATGTTGGTGCCTATGTCGGAGAAGGCACCATGGTCGATACCTGGGCCACGGTGGGTTCCTGCGCCCAGATCGGCGCGCATTGCCATATCTCGGGCGGTGCCGGCATCGGCGGCGTGCTGGAGCCGTTGCAGGCCACGCCCACCATCATCGAGGACAATTGCTTCATCGGCGCCCGCGCCGAAGTGGCCGAAGGCGTGATCGTGGGCGAAGGCAGCGTCCTTTCCATGGGCGTCTATCTGTCGGGTTCCACCCGCATCATCGACCGCGCCAGTGGTGAAGTGTTCCTCGGCAAGGTGCCGCCCTATTCGGTGGTGGTGTCCGGCTCCGCGCCGTCAAGCGGCGGCGGGCCGAATTTGTACTGCGCAGTGATCGTCAAGCGGGTGGACGAGAAGACCCGTGCCAAGACCTCTATCAACGAGCTGCTGCGTGACTGAAACGGCCGCCATCGATCCTGTTGCACTCGCGCAGGACCTGATCCGCTGTCCATCGGTAACGCCGATGGATGCGGGCGCGCTGGATATCCTGCAGAGCGTACTGGAGGAATTGGGTTTCTCCTGCCGCCGGCTGCCTTTTGGCGATGTCGATAACCTCTATGCCCGGCTGGGCGACGATGCGCCGAATTTCTGCTTTGCCGGCCACACCGATGTGGTGCCGCCGGGCGATGGCTGGCGGCACGATCCCTTCGCCGCCAAGATCGACAATTGCACGCTGTATGGCCGCGGCGCCGCCGACATGAAGTCGGCCATCGCCGCCTTTGTCGCCGCCGCGCAACGTCATGGCGAACCGGATGAAGGCTCTATCAGCCTGCTCATCACTGGCGACGAGGAAGGCATCGGGATCAATGGCACCATCAAGGTGCTGGGCTGGCTCAAGGAACAGGGCGAAACCATCGATCATTGCGTGGTGGGTGAACCCACCGCCACGGCGCGCGCGGGCGACACGCTGAAGATCGGGCGGCGCGGCTCGATCAATATCGAACTGGCGGCCATTGGCGTGCAGGGCCATGTTGGCTATCCGGCCCGCGCCAAGAATCCCATTCCGCCGCTGGCGCTACTGGTGACGCGGCTGTGCGCGCAAAAGCTGGATGACGGCAGCGCGCATTTCGATCCTTCGACGCTCAGCTTCACCACCATCGATGTCGGCAATCCCACCACCAACGTCATTCCCGGCGAAGCGCGGGCGCGGCTGAACATCCGTTTCAACGACCTGCATACGCCGGACAGCCTGATCGGCTGGCTGCAGCAGGAGGCCGTCAAGGTGGCGGCGGAGACCGGAACCGAAATCGCCGTCACGCCGCAGATCAGCGGCGTGTCGTTCCTGACTGCGCCAGGCGACTTCACCGCCTTGGTGTCCGATGCGGTGAAGAGCGTCACCGGCGCCGCGCCTGTCTTCTCCACCAGCGGCGGCACGTCCGACGCGCGCTTCATCAAGGATGCCTGCCCGGTGGTGGAACTGGGCCTGGCCGGGGCCACCATGCACAAGGTCGATGAATGCGTGCCGGTGGCCGAGATCACGGCGCTGGCCGATATCTATACGGCGCTGCTGGAAGCGTACTTCGACAACCCTCCCAAATGACCATTGGCATCTTCGACTCCGGCATGGGCGGCCTGACCGTGATGCGGGCGTTGAAGGCGCGGCTTCCGGGCGAGTCCTTTCTTTATCTGGGCGACACGGCGCGGCTGCCCTACGGCACTAAGAGTCCCGAGACGGTGACGCGTTACGCCGTGCAGGCAGCGCGCGCCCTGCTGGCGCATGACATCAAACTGCTGGTGGTGGCCTGCAACACCGCCAGCGCGGCTGCGCTGCCAACGCTGATCGAAAGTCTCGCGCCCTTGCCGGTGGTGGGCGTGATCGAGCCGGGCGCGGCGGCGGCCGTGGCAGCAGCGCCCGCCGGGCCCATCGCCATCATCGCCACCGAAGGCACGGTCAAAGGTGGGGCGTATGTGCGGGCCACTCAAGCCATCGCGCCCGACATGCCGGTGGTGCAACAGGCCGCACCGCTATTCGTGGCGCTGGCGGAAGAGGGTTTGCGCCAGGGCGAGATCGCCCGGCTGGTGGCGGAGCGTTACCTGACGCCGCTGCTGGCCACACTGCCGCGCCCCAAAGGACTGGTGCTGGGCTGCACGCATTTTCCGTTGCTGAAGGATGTCATCGGCGCAGTGGCTGGACCAGACGTAGCCATTATCGACAGCGCCGAGACCACGGCCAAGGCGGTGGAAGCGATCCTGCGCGAGAAAAATCTTCTGGCACAGGGCGCGGGCTCGTCGCGCTTCCTCTGCACCGATGCGCCGGGCCGCTTCGCCCATCTGGGACAGATCTTCCTGGGCGAAGCGATTGATCCAGGCGCGGTCACGCTAGTGGACCTCTAGTAATCCACTTTCACCAGATACAATCCATCCGGCGGCGAAACCGGGCCGCAGGCGCTGCGCTCGCGCGCCTCCAGCGCGGCCTTGAGATCGCGCGCCGACCATTTTCCTTCGCCCACCTGTTTCAGCGAGCCGACAAACGACCGCACCTGATGATGCAGGAAAGAGCGCGCCGAGGTGGTGAGATGGATTTCCTCACCCCGGCGCGAGACGTCGATCTTGTCCAGCGTCTTGACCGGCGACTGGGCCTGGCATTCGGCGGCGCGGAACGTCGTAAAGTCGTGAGTGCCCAGCAGCGCTTGCGCCGCATGGTGCATGGCCTCGGCATCCAGCGCCACCGGCACATGCCAGACTTTTCCTGCGTCCAGCGCGGGTGGGGCGCGGCGGTTCAGGATACGGAACAGATAGTGCCGCGCGCACGCGGAAAAGCGGGCGTGGAAATCGTCCGCCGCCACCATCGCGTCCAGCACTACCACCGGCGCGGGCCGCAGATAATGGTTCAGCGCGTCGCGCACCTTGTCGGCGGCAAAATCCTTTTCGACATCGAAATGCACCACCTGCCCCAGGGCATGCACCCCGGCATCGGTGCGGCCTGCGCCCGTTACGGTGACGCGCTGCTGCGAGAGCTTCTCGATGGCGTCTTCCAGCGCGCCCTGTACCGACGCGCCCTCGGCCTGCCGCTGCCAGCCGACAAAGGGTCCGCCGTCATATTCGATGGTCAGGCGGTAGCGCGGCATCAGCCGAACTTCGTGCCAACTGGAAGGTCGAAGCCGTGTCGCAACTCGTCCGCCGCCATCACCTTGGAGCCTGCCCGCTGCACCCGCTTCAGGCGCAAGGCTCTATCACCGCAGGCAATGGTGAGATCGTCGCCGATGACGTCGCCCGGCGCGCCCTTTCCGGCGACCGGCTCGGCAAACAGCACCTTGAGCCGCTCGCCCTTCACTTCCGTGAAGGCACCGGGCCAGGGCGACAGGCCGCGCACCAAGGCGTCGATCTCGGCGGCACTCTTCGTCCAGTCGATGCGTGCTTCATCCTTGGCGATCTTCTTCGCATAAGTGACGCCGTCTTCCGCTTGCGCATGCGCCGCGACAGCGCCGCGCTGCAGCGCCCCCAGCGTCCGCACCATCAGGTCCGCGCCCAGGCGTGACAGTTGTTCGGTCAGCTCGCCCGATGTCTTGCGGCCCACCGCCACGCGCTCGGCCATCAGCACTGGGCCGGTGTCCAGCCCCGCTTCCATCTGCATCACCATGACGCCGGTCTCGGCGTCACCCGCCATCACGGCGCGCTGGATCGGGGCGGCGCCGCGCCAGCGCGGCAACAGCGAACCATGCAGGTTGAAACAGCCCAGGCGCGGCGCATCCAGAATCGCCTGGGGCAGCAACAGGCCATACGCGACGACGATGGCGGCATCGAGATCAAGGGCGGCGAATTCCGCCTGCTCGGTTTCGTCTTTCAGGGACAGCGGCGTGCGCACCGGAATGCCATGCGCCAGGGCGAATTGGTGCACCGGGCCGGGCACCACATCCATGCCCCGGCCCTTGGGGCGCGGCGGCTGGGAGTAAACGGCGGCGATGTCATGGCCCTGCGCCAGCAATTCAGCCAGCGTCGGCACCGCGAAATCCGGGGTGCCCATGAACGCGAGGCGGAGAGTCACGACCAGCCCTCATGCTTCGACGGGCTCAGCATGAGGGTCTTGATTTTATCCTCACCCTGAGCTTGTCGAAGGGTGTGGATCATGCCGGCACTGACGGCTTCTTCAGCTTGGTCAGCTTCTTGACCGCCATCGAGCGCTTCAGGCGCGAGAGATGGTCGATGAACAGCACGCCGTTGAGATGATCCATCTCATGCTGCAGGCAGGTGGCCAGCATGCCGTCGGCTTCCAGCACCTGCGCCTTGCCGTCGCTGTCGAGATATTCGCATTTGATGCGGGCGGGCCGTTCGACATCGTCCCAGATCTCCGGCACCGAAAGGCAGCCTTCCTCGAATACCGCCAGCTCGTCCGAAGCCCAGACGATCTTGGGATTGATATAGGCGACCGGATTCTTCTTGCCCTCTTTCTGATCCAGGTCGATCACCAGCACCCGCTTGGCGACGCCGATCTGGACGGCGGCCAGGCCGATGCCGTCCGCCGCATACATACTGTCGGCCATGTCCTCGATAAGCGTGCGAATCGCGCTATCCACCACCGCGACATCGGTCGAGACGGCCTTGAGGCGCGGATCGGGTGCGGTCAGGATGGGGCGAATGGCCATAGGCGTCAGATAAGCGCCCCGGCCCGCAGGGTCAAGTTATGGACTTTATTGGAATAAGTGGGGGCCTAATAATTCTGGCGGTGGCGGTGGTTGCCGCGGCGGCGATTTTCGCGTTCGCCCGGCCAAAAGCTGTGGCCGTTCCGCCGCCCGCGCCCGATCCGCGGCTGGACACGCTGCTGGCCAAGCAGGGCGAAATCGGCGGCCAGTTCACCCAGACGGTGGCGGCGCAGGGCGAGCTGGCCCGCACCCTGGGCGAGCGGCTGGAAGCGCTGGAAAAACGCATGGGCGAAAGCCTGGCGGCCAGCACCAAACAGACCGGCGATACCTTTGTCAGCATCACCGAGCGGCTGACCGTGATCGACACCGCCCAGAAGAACATCACCGAACTGTCCGGCCATGTCGTGTCGCTGAAGGCGATCTTCTCCGACAAGCAGGCGCGCGGCGCCATCAGCCAGGACCAGATGGAGGCCATCGTCGCCGAGCATCTGTCGCCCGACCAGTATGAATTCCAGGCGACGCTGTCGAACGGCAAGCGGCCCGATTGCGCCATCCGCATTCCCAATGTGGCGGCGCGCATCGTAGTGGATTCCAAATTTCCACTGGAAGCCTTCGAGGCGCTGCGCGTCGCGGACATCGAAGACCAGCGCAAGGCCGCCATGGTGTTCGTGCGCGATTCCATGGCCAAGCATGTCAAGGACATCAAGGAGAAGTACCTGATCCCCGGCGAGGTGCAGACCCCCGCCATACTGTTCGTGCCGTCGGACTCCATCTATGCCGAACTGCACGCCAACTTTCCGGAAACGCTGCGCAAGGCGCGGCAGGATCAGGTCATCCTCGCCAGCCCGCATGTCTTCATGCTGATCATCAGCACCCTGCAAGGGCTGATGCGCGACGCCCGCATGCGCGAGCAGGCCGACATGATCCGCAAGGAAGTCGGGCTGCTGCTCAAGGATGTGCGGCTGCTGGACGATCGCACCGTGAAGCTGCAGCGGCATCTGGGGCAGGCCGAGGGCGACATCAAGGATATCCTGGTCTCGACGGCCAAGATCACTAGCCGCGCCGACAAGATCGAAAAGGTCGAACTCGCCCCCACGGATGAACCGAAGGCGCTGGGCTAGCGCCTCGGCCTGCGCCGCCAGACTTTCGCTGTCCGCTATCAGCCGCTCCAGCGCCATCAAACGCAGGCGTTCGGCGGGGCTTTTGGGACGGAATTTTCTCAACCCCCCTCCTTATCCCCTTTTTTGATGGCACTCCGGCTCTCGCCTACGTGCTCACGCTTCACATGAATGGTCTGATGGCGCTCGCCGCGCAGTTGCGCCAACGCCTCGGTCAGGCGGGCGGATGCCTTCATCAGCTTGGCGAGATAGGCGACATCGTTGCGGCGTTTATGGCCGTGCGGGTCGTCCTCGGTCCGCCGCGACTGGGCCAGGCAATTCTCTGTCGCCGCCACACAGGCGGCGAGCTGGTCGTTCAGCAGGTCTTCGACGGTTCTGGGCTTCATGTGCGCTCCTTTAAACCCGCGCAGGATAAAAAGAAGCGGCGGGGACAGGAACGCGGATATGCGGCCGGGCATTTTTCCACCCAAACGCCGGAGGAGCCTTGCAAAAATGATGGTTCCGGATGGTGGATAGGCCCAATCTGCATCCAGAAGGCCGCCCGGCGGCCAAGTACGGATGAAACAAGGGGGCGCCCATGGATTTCGGCGAACTTTTCCAGCGGTTTTTCTGGCTGATTTTTCCCGTAATGGGGATGGTATGGGGGATGATCGACCTGTCGGCCCGGCACAAGCGCGCCCGGCACGGCATGGATCTGATCAAGAGCTATGTCGACCAGGGTAAGGAGCCGCCGCCCGAGCTGCTCAAATTCCTCGACCCCAAGGGCAATGTTCATGGCGAGACCCGGTACAACGGGGCCGGCTGGGTGCCGGTTTTTCTGTTCGGCGCGCTCGCGGCGGGTTTCGTCCTGTTCGGATTGGTGCGGGGCGAAGGCGATCTTCGGGAGATGGTGCCTTTCTTCTTCGCCGCCATTGTGATGAGCGGCCTGTGCCTGGGCACGCTGGTGATGCAACTGGTGCGGCAGCGCGAGCGTGACCGGGCCCCGCCACGGTGAGCGATCCCGCCGCCGAGCGGACCTGGGTGGTTGCCGCCCAGGCCGGTTCGTCCCAAGCCTTCGGCCAATTGGTGGCGGCGCACAACGAGGCGCTGCGCGCTTTCCTGCGCCGCCTGACCCGCAACGCCGCCGAAGCCGAAGCCCTGGCGCAGGATACCTTCGTCTTTGTCTGGGAAAAATCGCGCGCTGCGATCCGCAGCGGCCATTCCGCGCCTGGCTGTTCGGCATCGCCTGGCGCAAATTCTGCCAAAGCCGGCGCGGCTGGCGGCGGCTGCTGGCGCGGGACACGCGCTGGGCGCAGAGCCGCGACACCGTCACCAGCCGACGATCCCGGCCTGCGGCTGGACCTGACGGCCGCCTGCGCCGCGCTGCCGCCCGACCAACGGGCTGCGATCCTGCTCTGCCTGGGGCTGGATTTCACCCATGAGGAGGCGGCGCAGGCATTGGCTTTGCCGCTGGGCACGGTAAAATCGCACATCGCACGGGGGCGGACGAAACTGGCCGGCCTGCTGGGAGACGAGACATGAGCGAACGCAACGAAACCGTGGCGCGGATGCTGGCGGCGGATGCCCCGGCGGGGCGCGACTTCGCGTTCCAGCTCGCCGTGATGGCGAAGATCGAACAGCGGCGCTTCCAGCGCGGGATGATTCTCAACATCGCCTTGACGCTGGCCGTGACGCTGCTGCTGGCGCTGCTGATGCCGGGGCTTGAACCCGTGCTGTGGCAGGCAGTGTCCGGTATTGATCCCGGCCTGACGGCGGCGCTGGTTGTCAGCGCCAGCCTGGTGTTGCCCTGGTTGGCGACGCGAAGGGCTTAAAGGCTGCGGCGAGCCTTGAAGGCTGCGGAGAGCGTGCCTTCATCGAGATAATCGAGTTCGCCGCCCACCGGCACGCCATGGGCCAGGCGCGTCACCTTCACATCGGTCAGCAGGTCCATCAGGTAATGCGCCGTGGTCTGGCCTTCGACCGTGGCGTTCATCGCCAGGATGACTTCATCGACGCCGGATTGCGTGCGCGCGGTCAGGCCGGCGACGTTGAGCTTGTCGGGCGTGACGCCATCCAGCGCCGACAACGCCCCGCCCAGCACATGATAGCGGCCGCGAAAAACGCCCGCCCGTTCCAGCGCCCAGAGATCGGCGACATCCTCCACCACGCAGAGAATGTGACCGTCGCGGCGGCTGTCGCTGCAAATGCCGCAAGGAGAGGTAGTGTCGAGATTGCCGCAGATTTCGCAGTCGCGGATGGCGCGCGCCGCGTCCTGCATCGCCCCGGCCAGCGGCTCCAGCAGCGTGTCGCGCTTCTTCAGCAGCGCCAGCGCCGCGCGGCGGGCCGAACGCGGTCCCAGGCCGGGCAGCTTGGACATGAGCTGGATCAGACGCTCAATCTCGGAACCGATGGCCATTTATGCGTCGTCGCTGCCGTCCGGCATCGCCATGGTGATCGGCTCGATCACCGCTTCGCGCACCTGCACGATTTCGGCGCCGGGGAAGCGATCCAGCACGGCGCGCACCATCGGCTCCTGGCTGACGCTTTCCATGCGCGCCGCCTTGGCGGCCTTCTTCTGCTCCGACAGGGTCGGCGCGCCGCCTTCGCGGGCGATGGAGATGTTCCAGCGCATGCCGGTCCAGGCATTCAGTTTCTGCTGCAGGTCGCCCGCCAGGGTGCGCGGCGCCGCCGCGTTGGGGCGGAATTCCAGCAGGCCCGGTTCCAGCCGCACCAGATGCATGTTGTTTTCGATCTGCACTCGCAGGATCGGCGCGTTGTTGGTCATCGCCAGCGCGGCGATATCTTCCAGCCCGCGCAGGGTCGGAACGCCTTGCGCCATATGCGGCTGCGGCGCGCGCTGGGCGGAGCCCGAGGCAACGGGACCGCGCGGCGCGGAAGACGGCGCGGGCGTGACCCCGCCGCGCGGCGCGGGCACCGCCCCGCCATCCAGGATATCGCGCACCAGCTTGTCGGTGGGCGGCAGGTCGGCGGCGTAGGAGACGCGGATCAGCGCCATCTCCAGCGCCGAGATCGGCCTTGTGGCGTCGCGCACTTCCATCAGGCCCTTGAGCAGCATCTGCCAGGCGCGGGTGAGCGTCGGCACCGACAATTTCGCGGCCATATCGGCGGCGCGCTTGGCTTCGGCGCTGCCACCATCGAAGAAGCCCTGGGCGGCGGGCGCGACCTTGATGCGGGTGAGAAAATGCGTCGTCTCCAGCAGGTCCTGCATCACCGCCAGCGGATCGGCCCCGGCATCGTACAGCGACGTCACATCGGCCAACGCCTCGGGCAGCTTGCCGCCCATTAATTTTTCGAACAGGTCGAGAATGCGGCCACGGTCGGCCAGGCCCAGCATGGCGCGCACCATCTCGGCGGTGATGCTGCCACCTTCCAGCGAACCATGCGCGATGGCCTGATCGAGCAGCGACAGGCCATCGCGGGCCGAGCCTTCGGCGGCGCGGGCGATCAGTGCCAGCGCGCCGTCCTCGATCTTGACGCTTTCCTTCTGCGCCAGCGTGCCGAGATAGGCGGCCAGTTCGGCGCTTTCGATCCGGCGCAAATCGAAACGCTGGCAGCGCGACAGCACCGTGACCGGCACTTTGCGAATCTCGGTGGTGGCGAAGATGAACTTCACATGCGGCGGCGGCTCTTCCAGCGTCTTGAGCAGACCGTTGAAAGCCTGCTTCGACAGCATGTGCACTTCGTCGATGATGTAGACCTTGTAGCGCGCCGCGACCGGGGCATAGCGCACGCCTTCGATGATCTCGCGGATATCGTCGATGCCGGTGCGGGAGGCGGCGTCCATCTCCTGCACATCGACATTGCGCGACTCGGCGATGGAGGTGCAGGGCTCGCAGACGCCGCAGGGCTGGATGGTGGGTTCCTTGCCTTTGCCGTCGGCGCCGATGCAGTTCAGGGCGCGGGCGATGATGCGGGCGGTGGTGGTCTTGCCGACGCCGCGCACGCCGGTGAGCATGAAGGCATGGGCGATGCGCCCCGTGGCGAACGCGTTCGACAGGGTGCGGACCAGCGCTTCCTGCCCGATCAGGCCGGTGAAATCGGCGGGGCGGTACTTGCGGGCCAGCACCCGGTAGGGCTGGGCAGGTTCGGTGGTCTTGGCCATGGCCGGACTATAGCAATGAGGCGCCGCAGGAGTCCGGGGATTTGGCGGGAATTTGTGGACGGAGCGTCGGCGCGAGCCGGAGCGACCAAAAATAAGGTGGAAGCCGGCAACCCGCAACAAATTCGGTGTGGCTGCTCCGTTCCCGGCCTGACCAGGTTAGCGACAGTTACGTCCACCGACTTCCGAGCGGGGATATAGGCAATGGGGCCAAAAAATGCGAGTCCGGAGCCATGGACCCCATCACTTTTGCCGGAAATCCACTGGACCGGGCCAGCGCCGAACGGCCGGGCGAGGACTGGCTGGCCGTGCGGCGCACCAAGGGCCAGTTCCTGCCCCTGTGGCAGTTCAAGCCGCTGTTGCTGGAGGACCGCGCCCGCTTCCTGCCCTGGCGGGCGGAGTGGGAAGGCCGCCCTGTCATTTTCCTGGGCCTGGACGGGGAGCAGCCCCTGTTCGCGGTCGATCTGGGCGCAGATGAGACGCCGCCTGAACTGAATGGCGAATTCAAGGATATGCGCGCGGCGGCGCATGTCTTGCCGGGGCGCGACGCCGCCATCGCCGGTCAGGCCAAAGCGCTGCTGGACTGGCACGCGCGGCACGGTTTCTGCCCCGCCTGCGGCCACGCCACCGAGATGCGTGACGGCGGCTATCGCCGCGTCTGCCCGGCTTGCGCCGCCGAGCATTTTCCCCGCACCGATCCGGTGGTGATCATGCTGCCCACCTTTGGCGATTCCTGCCTGGTGGGCCGCAATGCGCGCTTTTTGAATGGCCTGTTTTCCGCCTTTGCCGGTTTCGTCGAACCGGGCGAGACCATGGAAGAAGCGGTGGCGCGCGAAGTGCGGGAAGAGACCGGGCTGATCGTGAAGACGGTGCGCTATCACCGCAGCCAGCCCTGGCCCTTCCCGTCTTCGCTGATGCTGGGCTGCTATGCCGAAGTGTCGTCGCAGGACTTTACGCTGGACGGCACCGAGATCGTCGAGGCGCGCTGGGTGACGAAAGCGCAGGCGCGTCAGTGGCTGCAGGACGAAGTGATGGACGGCATGCGCGTGACGGCGCCCATCGCCATCGCGCATCATCTCCTGAAGGACTGGGCGGAAAAGTAGTTTCCGCCTATCCGTCAGAAAAAGACGGAAATCTGCGGAAAAACAATTCCCGCCTATTCCCGCCTACCGCGTGAGGCAGGACTTCACAGATATTGACCAGGTCCCATCGGCCATCGCGGGTGGTGGCGAGTGAGCAGGCCAAATTTGCTCAATATAGTTGATCTATTTGCAGGTGGAGGCGGTATTGCGCGGAATGATGAAAGACAGAGTGGAATGGCGGGGTGGTGGGGGCCTTTACGGCAAGTACGCGATTACCATTCGGGCTATTGTCCGGATTGCACCCGTACTCGCTGCCGCTCTCGCCCTACACAGATGGTAGACGCTGCCCAGTCCCGGGCCGCTCGCTTTGGCTCGCGGCGTTCGTCTCTTTCGCGGGTCCACCGGACCCGCTCACGCGCTGCGCGCGCCGCCTCTCACGGCCCTTATTCGCGGGCCATGACATTTGGTACAACTGTCATGGCCCGGCTTGACCGGGCCATCCAGGGCCGGAAGCACCGGCGCTGGTTGCCCTGGATGGCCCACGTAAAGTGGGCCATGACAATGAGAGTGTGAACCGGATCGGCCAGCGCGCCGTATCAGCGACATAAGATTGCGGCGCTGCAACCCAAACCCCCTATTTGCGTGTATTGATTTGGCATCCGCTTGAGGCACAGTCCCGCGCCCATGACCCAGAAAAACGCCCTGCGGATCGACCCGGTCCCCGTCGAGACGCAACCGGATCGCGATCCCGCCGCGTGCCTGCGCCGCGCCAGCGAGCTTTTGGCGCTGGGCGGCCTGGCCGAAGCCGCGCGTTACACCCGCATGGCGGCGGAGATCATCGAGAAGAAGCGCGCGCACTGACGGAGCAAAATAAGCCCGCAAAAATTCTCGCGCCTATTTCTTGCTCTTGGCCGTCCCGGTTTTCATCTGCTTCACCGACATCCGCATCATCTCGCCGGAGACTTCGGCCATCCGATGAACATCGACCACCATCTGCATGGTGATGCAGACCTTGCCTTCGCCGCAGGGTTCGACGGATGTGACCTTGATGGTGCTGGCTGGAAAACTGCTCATGCCGATTCCCTCCGCTGACGAGAGCGCATTATAGCGCCTTCGTGCGGTTCCGCACAAAGGCGCTATGCAGGTTCAGGCTCCGACCTGGCCGAAGCGTCCGCTGTTGAAGTCGGTGACCGCCTGGCGGATTTCTGCCTCGCTGGTCATGACGAAGGGGCCATAGCCGAACACCGGCTCGTTCAGCGGTTCGCCGGTCAGCACCAGCAACTGACTGTCGCCATCGGCGCGCAGCGTCACATCCGAGCCTTCGCGCGCGAAACGGATGATCTCCGCCTCGCCCGCCCCGGTATCGCCAACCGTGACATGGCCGGTCAGCACCGCGATCAATGCGGTATGGCCTTCCGGCAGATCGAGCGTGACCTCGGCATCGCGGTTCAGCTTCACATCCCACAGATTGATGGGACTGAAGGTGCGCGCCGGGCCGTGTACGCCCGCGAAATCACCGGCGATGATGCGCGCCTTGCCCGCACCGTTGGCGAGTTCGACCACCGGAATGTCGTCGCTGGTGATGCCCTGGTAACCCGCCTTGGTCATCTTGTCTTTCTGCGGCAGGTTCACCCACAGCTGCACCATGCGGAACGGACCGCCGGTCTTGGTGAAGGCCGGGGAATGGAATTCCTCATGGATGATGCCGCCCGCCGCCGTCATCCACTGCACGTCGCCCGGTTTGATGGTGCCGCCGCCGCCGGTGGAGTCGCGGTGCGAGACTTCGCCTTCATAGGCGATGGTCACAGTCTCGAAGCCGCGATGGGGATGCTGGCCGACGCCGCGCGGCGTCGTTGCGGGCGGGAAGTTGTAGGGACCGGCATAGTCGAAGAGCAGGAAGGGGCTGTTTTCCTGGGCCTCGCGGTCATAGGAAAAGAGCGAGCGGACGGGGAAACCGTCGCCCACCCAATGGCCGCCCTGGGCCTGCAAAACCTTCTCGATCTTTTTCATGGCACCTCCCCGCGGCGCTGCGCCGTCATTGCTACGAGCGGTATCTGGTCATCCCGGCAGGGCCCCACAAGACAGCGCCCGTGCGTCCGGCGCGGGTCCGCTGCGCTTACGGCATGTCTTCGCGGAAAGGCGAAGCTGGATAGACGCCCATCACAGCCATTTTTGCGGTCTGAAAGCGCAATTCTTCCAGAGCCTGATGCACATTCGGCGCGTCGGGATGGCCCTGGATGTCGGCATAGAACTGGGTGGCATTGAAGGACCCACCCAGCTGGTAGCTTTCCAGCTTGGTGATGTTGATGCCCGCGGTGGCGAAGCAGCCGATCGCCTTGTAGAGCGAGGCGGGCGCGTTTTTCACCTGGAAGATGAGCGTGGTGACGACCTTGCCTTCGTTCTTCGGCATGGCCTCCGACTTCGACATGATGAGGAAGCGGGTGGCGTTGTGGTGTTCGTCTTCCACATCCGCCGCCAACACCTTCAGGCCGTAAATCTCGCCCGCCAAGGTCGAAGCGATGGCGGCGGCCTTCGGGTCGTTCAGTTCGGCGATGTGCTTGGCCGAGCCCGCCGTGTCGTACCAGTGATGCTCTTTCAGCTTGCGGGCGCGGATGACGTTGCGGCACTGGGCCAGCGCCGGAAGCTGCGAATAGACATCGGTGACGCCGTCCAGCATCGCCATCTTCAGGCCCAGAAGCTGATGCCGGATGGGCAGGAAATTCTCACCCACGATATGCAGGCCGGAATCCGGCAGCAGGTGATGAATGTCGGCGATGCGGCCGATCAGCGAATTCTCCACCGGGATGACGCAGAGATCGCAATCGCCGCTGCGCACCGCCTCGATGGCGCCTTCGAAGCTGGGCTGCGGGATCGCCGCCGCATGCGGCACCGCTTCGCGCGCCGCCAGATTGGCATAGGCGCCGGGCTCGCCCTGGAAGGCGATGCGCTTTGCGGATGCGATGGCGTTCGTCACAGGATCAACTTTCGCGCGTATTCCAAGTCTTCAGGCGTATCCACCGAAAGCGGCACGCTGTCCACCTTCGCCACGGCAATGGACATCCCCGCTTCCAGGGCGCGCAACTGCTCCAGCTTCTCGCGCCGCTCCAGGGCCGAGGGCGGCAGCTGGACGAAGCGGGTCAGCGCCGCCCGCGTGAAGGCATAGATGCCGACATGGTAGAAATGCTCCCCTGCGCCGGTGGGCACGGCGGCCCGGCTGAAATACAGCGCCCGGCCCCGGTCGCCGTCCGGCGCCCAGGCCACCACCGCCTTGACCACCGCCGGGTTGTCCCGGTCGGCCGCGTCGGTGATGGGGGCGGCCAGGGTGGCGATGTCATGCCCGGCCAAGGCGTTGGCGGCGGCCCGGATCTGGGCCGGGTCCAGGGCCGGCAGGTCGCCCTGCAGGTTGATCACCGTGTCATAACGCCCTTCACCCTTTTCATTGGGCGGGTCCACCCCCTCCAGGGCTGCGAAAATCCGGTCCGAGCCCGAGGGCAGGTCCGGGTGGGTGAGGACGGCATGGCCCCCCGCCCGCTCCACCGCGTCGGCGATTTCCTGCTCGGCGGCGGCCACGATCACCGGCCCAACCCCGGCTTTCATGGCCTGGGCCCAGACCCGGACGATCATCGGCACCCCCCCGATATCGGCCAGCGGCTTGCCGGGCAGACGGGTCGAGGCCATGCGGGCCGGGATGATCACGACGGGTTTCACGGGAACCTGCTCTAAGGTCAGGCGGGCTCTATATTTTATGCGACGCTACGCCGCAATGACGGCTGGGGCCGGGCGGGTAATGTCCCCCCGTATTTCTGCCGGCCCCGAGCAGCCGGTTCAAGGGAGCTTGCCCGCATGGATTCCTTCGAATGGAACAAGATCTTCGGCGCCGTTCTGGGCACCCTGGTCTTCGTCTTTGTGGTCAGGATCGCCGCCGAGACCCTTTATGAGGCCGAAACGCCGGAGAAGCCCGGCTATGTCGTCGAAGGCGTGGTCGAGGAAGGCCCTGGCGCCGCCGCTGCGCCCGTGGCCGAAGCCGCGCCCGACTGGGGCACGGTGCTGGCTTCCGCCGACGCCGCCAAGGGCAAGGAAATCTCCAGCCGCTGCCTGCAGTGCCACACCCTGGAAAAGGGCGGCGCCAACAAGATCGGCCCGAACATCTTTGGCGTGGTCGAGCATCAGAAGGCGATGCATGAAGGCTTCGCCTATTCCGCCGCGCTGAAGACCCGTGGCGGCAACTGGAATTATGACGAGCTGTTCACCTTCCTGCGTTCGCCCGGCGCCAACATGCCCGGCACCAAGATGAGCTTCGCCGGTATCCGCAACGCCCAGGATCGCATCAACCTGATCGCCTTCCTGCGCAGCAATGCCGACACGCCCGCCGCCATCCCGGCGCCCAAGCCCGCCGAAGCCGCCGCTCCGGCGGAAGGCGCGGCGGCTCCGGCTGCTGCCGGCGCCAAGCCCGCCGAAGGCGCTGCCGCGCCGGTCGGTCCGGAAGGCGGCGCCACCGGCAAGGCCGGCGCAAACTAAAATCTTCTTTGAAAAGACGCACAGGGCCGGTCACAAGACCGGCCCTTTTGCTTTCAGCGCGGCCGCTTCATCGACGTGACAGGCCCCGCGATCTTTTCGATGCGCGGAATCGCTTCGGCCAGGTCTTCAATCGCCACCATCATGTGAAAGGCGTTGGCGTGCAGCAGCCGCTGGTCGTCCAGCATCACGCCGACATGGCCCTTCCAGAAAATCAGGTCGCCGCGAAACAGCGTGATGTCCGGGCTGTCGCCGAACTGGCGTTCCATCATGTCGGTGTCGCGCGGGCTGCGCATGCCCGACGCCGCCAGCGCGGTCTGGATCAGGCCGGAGCAATCCAGCCCGGCGAAGGTCTTGCCGCCCCAGACGTAAGGCACGCCGAAAAAGGCTTCCGCCACCGCGACCCAGTCGGGCTGCGCTTCCGCCAGCAGGCCGACATGATGACGATGCACCCAGGCGTCGGGTGCGATCTTGAGATAATCGCCTTCGCGGTCCAGCAGCGCGATTTCCGCCGTCATGGGCAGCATATCGCGCACCGGCGTTTTCAGATCGGGCCTGGGAAACACCGGCGTCATCAGCGCCGAGACCTGCAATTGCGGTTCGAACGGCTTGCCGAGACAGTCTTCGCGCAGATAGCCGACATAGGAATCATTGTCGGCCTGCACCCAGGCCCAGCCATCCTTGCGCTCATAGACGGTGACGCGCTCGCCATGCAGTAATTCGGTATCCTGCGCCGCATCGCTTGCGGGCGCGGTGCGCAGGCTCCCACGGCCCACCGTGATGGAAGCGGTTTCGCCTTCGACAAAGCGCATCGCTTCCACCTTGCCCTTGAGCTGGGCGGCGGCGAGATCGGGGCGGAAAGCATGAATGCGGCGATCCAACGTCATTTGGCGTACCGCTCCTTCAGCAGCGCATAGACGGCGCGGGCGCTGTTGGCTTCGCCGCCGATGGGGCGCCCGGGACGGGCGCGGTCGCTCCAGGCCGGAATGTCGAGATGCGCCCAGCCGCGCGTTTTGGTGACGAAGCGCTTGAGGAAGAGCGCCGCCGTGATCGCGCCCGCATAGGCATAGGCCGGATTGTTGTTGAGATCGGCGACGCGGCTGCCCAGCGAGAAATCGTAACCCTGCCACAGCGGCAGCCGCCACAGCGGATCGCTCACCGCCATGGAAAGGCGCGACAATTCGGCGGCGAGGATTTCATCATTGGTGAAGAAGGGCGGCAACTCCATTCCGGTGGCGGCGCGCGCCGCCCCCGTCAATGTCGCGATGTCGAGCAGCAGCTCCGGCGTCTCTTCATCGGCCAGCGCCAGCGCGTCAGCCAGGACAAGACGGCCTTCGGCATCGGTGTTGCCGATTTCCACCGTCAGGCCCTTGCGGCTGGTGAAGACGTCGCTGGGGCGGAAGGCGTTGCCCGACACCGCATTCTCCACCGCCGGGATCAGCACCCGCAAATTCAGCTTCAGCTTCGCGCCCATCACCATGGCCGCGATCCCCAGCGCCACCGCCGCGCCGCCCATGTCTTTCTTCATGGTCAGCATGCCGGCCGACGGCTTGAGGTCGAGCCCGCCCGTGTCGAAGCAGACGCCCTTGCCCACCAGCGTGACGCGCGGCGCGGATGCGTTGCCCCAGCGCAAATCGATCAGGCAGGGCGGGCGCGACGAACCACGGCCCACCGCTTCGATCAGCGGGAAATCCTTTTTCAGCGCCGCGCCCTTGATGATGCTGACCCTGGCGCCGTGGCTGGCGGCCAGCGCCTTGGCGGCGGCGGCCAGTTCGTCCGGCCCCATGTCGTTGGCGGGCGTGTTGATCAGGTCACGCGCCAGGAAGATGGCCTGCGCGATCCGGCTGATCTCCGCGCCATCGACGCCTTCGGGCAGCAGCAGACGCGGGGCTTTACGCGCCTTGGCCTTGTAGCGGCTGAAGCTGTAGGTCCCCAGCAGCCAGGCCAGCACGGCCTGTTCGGCGCTAATCGCGGCGGGCATCTCGTCCAGGCGATAAATGCCGTCGGGCAACTTTTCCGCCAGGGTCGCAGCGGCGAAGATGTCGTTGCCTTCGCCCAAACCCAGCACCCAGGCGCTGACCTTCGCGCCCAGCATCAGCGGCACGGGCTCGCCTTCGCGCCCGGCAAAGCCCGTGGCGGCCAGACCGGCGCGGCTGCGGTGACCCGCCAGGAACGCCTTGGCGTCGCGGGCCGTCACCAGATGCACCGGCACGGCATTCTTTGCGGCACGGACAAGACTGGGGTGCATGGAAAGCTCTTATGTTCTTCTGATGCAGACACTATGAATGGCGGGCGCTGCTTGCAAGGAAACCCCCATGCCCGCCCTTTATACGCTGGTGATCGGCACCGCCAACTGGTCGAGCTGGTCGCTGCGGCCCTATCTGGCGCTCCACCATATCGGTGCGGATTTCCAGACCGTGATGATTCCGCTGCGGGTGCCGGGCGTCAGCAAGAAGACCATCTTGGCGCATTCGCCGTCGGGGAAGGTGCCGGTGCTGAAGATTGTGGAACGTGGCAAGACGCTCAAGGTCTGGGACAGCCTGGCGATCTGCGAGACGCTGGCCGAACGCCACCCCAAGGCAAAGCTGTGGCCCGCCGATGCCGCCACCCGCGCCACCGCGCGCGCCATAGCGGCGGAAATGCATTCCGGCTTTCCCAATGTCCGCGATCAGCTCGACCTGCAATTCGCCAAGGCCCTGCCGCTGCCCGATCTGCGGGAGAACACGCAGGCCGAGATCGCGCGTATCATGGCGTCGTGGCAAACCGCCTTGAAGTCTCACAAGGGGCCGTTCCTGTTCGGCCGTTTCTCCATCGCCGATGCCATGTATGCGCCAGTGGTGTCGCGCTTTGTGACCTACGGCGTGAAGACGCCGCCCGCCGTCAGCGCCTATATGGCGCGCGTCATGGCCCTGCCCGGCATGATCGCCTGGGGCCGCATGGCGCAAAAGGAAGTCGAACTGGATTTGCTATCGCGCTAAAACACCAGCTTCTCGATAGTAGCGCCTGGCGCCCGCATGCAGCGGCGCGGGCAATTCCAGCGCCGCACCTTCGAGCCCGATCTGGTGCGCCGAGGGATGGCTGGCCACCAGCGCGTCCTGGTTGGCGGGATTGAACAGCGCGCGGGTGATGCCATAGACGCGCGCATCGGGGGCGCGGGCATTCACCACCCACAGCGTGCGGGTGGCGATGGTGTTGACCGCGGGCGCCTTGGCATAGGTTTCCGCCGCCAGCGTGGCGTGCTGCAATTGCGGTTCCTGCCGCAGCAGCCGTTCCAGCGCAGGACCTTCGATCGGCACCAGCCAGGCCGCGCCGCCTTCCAGCGCCTGCGCCACCGGCCCGAACGGCGCGGCGGCGGTCAGGAAGAAAGCGTCGATCTTGCCCTGCGCCAACAGCGCGCCGGGATCCTCGCCTTCCACCACCCGCACCGAAACGCGGAAGGCCGCCAGGATGCGCCGCGCCGTGATGCCCGCATCGGTGTCGGGCAGCCCCAGCCAGACCCGCTTGCGCGACAGACCGCGCACATCGGCGATGCCGGCGCTGGCGCTGGCGACCAGTTGCACTTCTTCCGGAAACAGGGCGGCGATGACGCGGATATTCCGCTGCGGCCCGAAGCGGCGGAACGGGCCGGTGCCGCCCATGGCCGCTTCCGCCATGTCGGCCTGCACCAGCGCCGAATCCACAAGCCCGTCATTGACCGCGCGCAGATTGTCGAACGACCCCCGCGCCGTGCGCGCCGACAGGATGGTGCCCGACGGGCCGCAGACCATCGAGGTCTGGCAGCGCCCCATGCCCGGCGGATGGCTGATGATCCCGGCGATGGCCTGGCCGATGGTGAAGAAGGTGCCGCCGCTGGGGCCAGTGGCGATCTGGAACGAGACCCGCCCGCCGGTCCCCTCGCCCATCGGCGGGCCGCGCCAGTTCAGCGCCCACAGCACCAGGGCGGCGAAGGCGGCAAGCGCGAAAAGGGCGGCGAGACGCTGCTGCATCGGTTTTAAGTTAACAACTCCTTGCGGCGTGGCGCGGCCAGCCGAAGTTTAAGGCTTGGGCAATGCTTTATCTCATGTTCAACAAAGATGCTTAAGTGTTTGTTGACCCGACAGACGGCATGCTCGCGGCACATCTCTATATGTCAGGGCTGTTCCCATGCCGCGCTTCGCCCCCCGTCTGCTCGCCATCCTGATGGCCTCCGCCGCGCTTGCTGGCTGCTCCATGATGGGCGGCAATGCGACGCTGGCAGAAAAAGCCGTCAACGAAAAGATTCCCGCGCCCAAGAATGTCGCCACCGATCTGGACGGCAATCTGCGCCAGGCGCAGCTGTTGCGGCTGGCGGGCAAGCATGACGAAGCCATCCGCATCCTGTCGCAGTTGATGCTGGTCGCCGCCGATGATGGCCGCATCGTCGGCGAATATGGCAAGGCGCTGGCGCAGCGCGGCCGTTCGCACGACGCCACCCAGTTCCTGCGCCGCGCCGTCGAATTGTCGCCCAACGAGTGGAGCTTCTTTTCCGCGCTGGGCGTGGCCTATGACCAGACCGGCGATCAGGTGAACGCCCGCGCCGCCTATGACCGCGCCCTGGCGCTGCGGCCAGGCGATTCCAGCGTGCTGAACAATTATGCCCTGTCGCGCCTGCTGGCGAAGGATCCGGAAGGCGCCCGCCAGATGATCGCGATGGCGCAGAGCACCTCGCAGCCCGGCGACGAAAAGATTGCCCGCACCGTGGCGCTGATCAACTGATCGGCCCCCACTGGGTGGTCCGTTTTGATTGTTAGTGCATTCCAGCCTCCAGCGCTATGGCCGGCCGTAGGTGGAGCGTAGCGGAACCGGAGGGCGGCCATAGCGGCGACGCGGTTTCGGGA
>JBIIWB010000020.1:0-25103 GCA_044339125.1 Rhizomicrobium sp.
GACTTGACGAATTAGCAATACTGCCCGTGCCTGATAGTGCCAGTGTGCCAGCACTGACAGTCGTGCCGCCGGTGTAGGTGTTGGCACCAGTGAGCGTGATAGTCCCAACGCCATCCTGCCGGACTTGTCCAGAGCCAGAAATAACACCACTGAATGTGTATGCATTAGAGCGACCAAAACGTAGAACTCCGGTACCATTAGTAACTACATTGCCAATAATAGAGCCAGTCGTTAAGCCATCTGGGTGACCAGCACCGCCGTCCGAACCAATAGTTAATTCTGTTTCGTTATTAATTGTTGTGCCACCAGTATAAGTATTAGCGCCCGCAAGTCTTGCTACGTAAGAAAGGCTATCTGTTGCTGTTTTTGTTAAAGTGATCGATCCAGTACCGCTTATAACTCCTGTGAAATAAGAAACCGGATTAACCATATTTAGATTTTTTGCACCTAAGACTATTGAGCCGTTACCTGACAGCTCGGCAATAGATGCGCCCGAGGTGGTCGCAGAAATATCGAAGATGCCGTAGTTATACATTGAAGGTGAAGCGGCAATAGTGCCTGTACCAGACAGTGCTAATGTACCAGCACTGATGGTGGTGTAGCCGGTGTAGGTGTTAGCGCCCGTGAGGATCAGGGTACCGGTGCCAATTTTCTCAAGCGGGCGAGCTCCACCCGTTTCAGAGATCACGCCACTTTGGGTTGCCGAAACACCTGCAAGTGTCTGCAACTGGGTATTATTGCTGTTGATGACAATGGCGTTGGCGACCGCGATGCCGTTGGCATAGTCGATCACCGAGCCGGTGGTGGTAATAGAACCGGTGCCCGCCGCGGTATTGCTGCCAAGGCTAAGCGTCCCGCCGGCGACCGTCGTGCCGCCCGAGTACGTATTGGCGCCCGAGAGCGTGAGCGTGCCATCGCCAGACTTGGTCAGCGCGCCAGTGCCGGAGATGTTGTTAGAAAAAGTCGAATTATAGCCAGCGGTATTCGCAGCAAATGCCGCCTCGAAAATGCCCGGGCCCTTGACCGCTTTACCGACATCAAGCAGTCCGCGGCCGTACACATCACTGGGCGATGCAGCTAGCGATCCAGTTGTGAGAACTGTGCTGGTCAACTGTGCGCCGGTCATCCACGGAAAACGCTCCGCAACTAACGCGACCGCGCCCGTGACCACAGGTGCAGCCATTGAGGTGCCGGAACTACTTTTGTAGGAAGAATTTGTTGAGGCATCGACCGAGTAAATACCCGCGTCAGTAGGGCTGGTAAGACTTAGTGGTTGGTTGCCACCAGGTGCTGAGATGCACCAATTTTTTGCCAATCCGCACTGGTTGGAATAACCCGATAGTATAGTTCCCGTAACATCCAGCGCCGCGACAGTTATCCAGTTACCCGTAAGTTCAGGGTAATAATATGGTAACCCCCCAAGGTTTGGATTTAGATATCCTTGTTGAGGGGAGTTTAAATTTCCATTGCCATTTGCAAAAACGATAACAGCTCCAGCGGATACGGCATTCTGGAGCGATGTTATTATTGTCGGGATATACGCGGCGAGCTCGGCTTTTGAATAAAGATTGAACGGTACGGCGCCCGCAGGCGACGGTAACGGCATCAACGCCCAACTATTGTTTATAACTCGTGCCCCGTTAGCGACAGCGAAATCTATAGCAGACGCGGTTTTATCAAACGTTCCACCCGTATCTATTACTCGACTGATTATCAAGCTCGAGTTATAGGCCACCCCATGCATGCCGACGCCGTTGCGTCGAGCACCTATAATCCCCGCGACGTGCGACCCATGCCCATCCGCATCTGTGAGAACTGAGGAATTTGTAATAAAATCATAGCTGGCAGAAATCGCCCCATTGAACTCACTATGGTTCGGGTTGATGCCGCTATCGATGACGCCGACTTTTACGCCGAGACCTGAAAGCCCGAGGTTGTAGGCGGATGCCGCGTTGATTGTTCCAAGGCCGCCCATCGCATTGTATTCGGTGTCGACAACGAATTGCGCATTTGCAGGAAATGAAACTGTCGACATAAGCAGCGCGAGAAATGCCTGCCGCCGCAACCCAATAAAATTGGCTTTCATTTGCCCCCCCCAAGGGAAAGTAGTCATTTCGCGCTGCCTAAGCTGTCGCGACATTCCGTCTAAGCAGTTGGATAACTAGGCTCGTCATGAAATGGTCGAACGACAATTTCTTCGGGTAACCTAGCCTAAATCACCGGCTGAAGCTCAGTCTTTAATTTGTGGTTGGCCTATTCATACATGAACACAAGGCCTGGCCCTGGCGGGCCCCGGCACGGAGGAGTGCAGAACTTGGCCTGTTAGGGCACCCTTTTGCCTTTTAGATGCATGATAACAGCGCGTTAGGACGGCCTAGTTGTCAGGTACTTACTGTTTCCATTTCGCGGGTATAGTAACGGTTGGCGAAGCAAAAGCCCCTAGAACTAGGGATGGCGGTCTTTTGCCCCCGGGGGCAACTCCCACAGGAGCCTAGAATGCGAGCTTCAGTCATCTCGGCAGCCATCATGCTGATGGGGATCACAAGTGAGGTAAGTATGGCTGAAAACGTCACGCCCGTTGCGGTGCCGGTCGCGGGCGCGCCAAAGCTACAGCAGCCGCCTCAGCAGAATTCGACCTACGTAACGCTGCCGCCTGGATTATCGCCTCCAGATGGAGGGGCCACCCAGGCCCTCGTCCCCTGGTACAATGAGAAAACTGGGCAGCGGTATACAGCGCCTACCGGGGGGTATCAGGCTGAACCTGGTTCCGGCTGGCGGATGGTAAAATCGACAAACTACGGCCCTGACGGCCGGGTTCTTTCATTCGATCCAATTAACGCACCGCCCACAGGTATGCGGGACAATGGCAAAGAGGTTGGTGTGGGCCATCCCGGCTACCAATTTCCTGATCGTTGGTACAACGACAAAACCAAACACGTTTGGGATGCGCTACATCAAGGCTTTGAGGCAATTCCCGGTTCCGGTTGGAGTAAGATCATCAGAACCAAATACCGCCCGGATGGCACTGTTGAAACTTTTGACCCGCGATTTCCTCCTCCCGGAAACCTGACACCGATTGGACGTTGAACAAATCGCAACGGATGTGGCGCCCAGTTGCACCGCCTCCCCAGCAGGGCAATCACGCGGCCTGGGTTAAATCGACTAGTGGTCGTCGCCTGACGCGAGCCGTTCAGTCGACTGCCACATCTGAGCGACAAGCGGCCTCAGCCCTGCCCGCTTGCGGCGCCTCAGCAGCTCCATAAGCTCCCTAGCTAGGGCCTGGCTCACCTCGTCTGACGGACGCGCTTCCTCCAGCTTGGCGATCCGCGCCGACAGCGTCCTAGGTGTCACGACAGTCGCCCGGCGCGTTATCATGCCCCGTAGCGCGCCTCCAGGCGCGCCACACGGGCAGCCAGCTCATCTGCCTCCCGGAGGCGGCTCAAGCCCGACAGCGCCGTGATGAGCGTCGAGGCGGACTCCACGGAGATGTCTCCGGCCGTTGCTGCCTTGAAGACGAGCGTGGCCCGCTCGGTCAGTGGCGCATCGCCATCAAGGCCCGCTAGGCTCATCGGCGCGGCCTCTGCCCGTAAAGGCGGCAGGACGCGATCCAGGATGATGCGAGCGGCCTGCAGGTCGCCCTCCTTAGCTCTCTGCACGACGGCGGCGAGTATCTCGGGCAGGTCGCCCGAAAGAGCAGCCCTAATCCGACCCGCCTCGCTAAGTGTGCCCTTGGCCTTACCCGCCGGATTGAGGCTCGTGCCCGGCAGTACCCTGCCGAGCGGGTCGCGCTGTGCTGGAATAATTTCCACTTGCAAATTCCTGCATGTAGATGGCGCCGACAACAGAAGCGCTATGCGAATACGTCTTTGCGATAATAGCCCAATAGCGGTGCTGCGGCGATCAATATATAGCAATTTATCAGTCTGATCTCGAAGATCTCGCTGATCCCCTATTCTGACAATAGTTATAACTACATTATTTTCTATATACGTTTTTAGAAGTACGAGAACAGCGAGAACAGCGAGATCACGCACGAGGTGACAGCCGCCTCAATGGACGTAACAGCAGTCACACCAGATCACTGCCATCGTCCATTCTGTAGGTTTCGCACAAAAACTCCCAATCTTTCTGATCACGGGTGCATCGGTTGATCTCATTACGCAAAGCTTCTGGCGAAGCCTTGATCCACGTGCTGTGATTTCGAATTGCATAAATGGGCGTCTGCTTCGAAATCTCAGATCCAAAACACTGAAGCGGCAATCTGATCTTTCCCACTTTCACAAGCCCAGCGCGTTCAAGTGCATGCCTTGCAGCTGCTCCCTTGGGTACATGCTCGCCGCATAAATCCTTAATCTCTTCCCAGCTGATAACATCAACCGGCCACCGCTCGGCCATCTCAGCTAGAACAGTGTCGTATTCGCTCATGGATGCAGCAATCAGAGCTTTCTTAGCGGCGGTAATGGGCGGAGATGCGCCTGGGTTGAAGCCAGAGATGTCTCGAGATTGGAGATATTTAGCTAAAGAGGAGATAAATTGAGGATCTTCCAGCTTAGCATACAGCGATGAGTAGTATTCCGGGGGGCGGACAGGGCCATCATGATCGACGACGTAAAACCGCCTATCATTCTCGTCTAGAGGAATAGCACTGATGTGGTTGCTAAAAATCAACCAGCGGAGCGAGTTCCACTCTACATGCTGACGGCCATATTTTTTATTTATCAACCGCTCCTCCGCCGTAACCATCTGACGCAGCGTTTGGGCGTGGCGATAGGTGCTGTTACCACCTTCATGTATCTCGTCTACGATCGCCAAGAGGCAGCGCGAAAGCCGCCCGTTGAAACCGTTCACTAGCGTGGCAACTAGGTCGAACGAAGCCGCGACATTGCCACGCCAAAGTCTCGCGAGCACAGACGAAATCCAGCCGCGACCTTTCCCATGAACTTTCGAAATGTGAAGCCAACCGAAGTGAGGCAGCTGACCCGGCTTCTGCTCAATGTGGGCTAGCCAGTCAAGAAATGCCTCTGAATGCTCGCCGAACAGCCAGGAGATATGATCGACAAATACACGCGATTGTTCAGCCCAGTCTGCAGGCGCTTCTGTCCGAACAGGCGGTGCCCAGAGATTTAGCGCGGACTGCCCGTTTGGCGCAGTTGTCATCTCCCCATGTCCGGCGCGGAACGTCACCGTCTCAGCATCTAGCCGATCCGGATGCCTAAGCCACAACTCTACGCACGGGGTTCTCTTAGGCACCTTGTTTATTATTACCACGTCCTGTGACGAGCCGGCCGTTGCGTTCCGAAACTCTTTTAGCAACAGCCGTGATTGTAGGCGGTACCGGTCAGAAACCTGCTCGCCGTCTTTGATGTAGACAAACCGCGCGAGCATTTCGTCAACTGTGAATATCTCAGTCGAAGGGATCTCATCTGAGCCATCGCCGATCATGCGGGTGCGCTCGCGTTGTTGGCGCCGCCGCATAACGTCTTCCTGTGCGAATGCTGCGTCGATGGCGCGTCTCGCGGCACGCTCAGGTTCGGCCTGATCGGCGCAATGCGCGTTGATGGCGTTCTCGGGGTTAAGCAAGACTCCGGCGATCTGTTCTCGGGTGTAGCCCCGGCGGCCCATTTCACAGGCCACGCGATAGGTGTCTGCGCTCCTGTCTTCGCACTTTGGCGCATCGATCAGGTTACGCAGATTGTCGTCCGCAGCGAGGCCCAAATCTTTGCTGCTTGCATACTCGTAGTGGCCTAAGGCGGCAGCTACGCCCGCCTTCCGCTCTGACCTCACCGCATCGGTCTCGGTACCCAATTTCTCTATGAGCTCCGCTGCGGTGTAGACCGACCCGTCGTCTTTTTCAGCGGTGAAGGCGAGCACTGGATTACGTCCAGCAGCTTCCTTCTTCTTATTGGGGTAGTTTATCAGCCCTGGAACGCGCAGCAGTCGGTCGGCGTTATGAGTGCCAGTGTCGCCCGCGTGCGTCTTGATCAGGCTGCTATTTATGGCCTCAGCCTGCTTCAAAGTGCAGTCTCGCGTGCGCCAGAGCGCCTGCAAGCCGTTGCCGGAGCAGATTACTGTACTAGGCCGCGGCTCGTGCTCCATGAGGCGCCTGTGCGCCGCTTTTATGTCCCAGGCCGATCCATCCTTCGGCGGGTCAATGTCGACGTGAATAAAGCGGATCCCTTCAATATTGTCCTTAGTCGGCTTCTTGTTCACGCCATCCTTAACCCGGTTGGCGGTGAAGTAGACGTTCATCCCCTCTGCATTGCGCGCCATTGCACACTCGATCGCGGCACCGACGTTTGTGCCAAAATCTCTGGTGACAATGTCCTGACTGTCGGGACGTATGGCCGTCAGATGTATCTGGTCGGGAATGGTGTTGGTGAAGAACTCCTGAAGTTCTGCTTCATTTGTCATGAGCCAGACTTCCCGAGACCGACAGACGCACCAACAAGGGCTTTCAGGCTAGCAACCTGAACAAGCCTAGCTTTCCTTCCAGGTGCACGCGGCGACGCATCGATGACGGACCTCAGGTCCGAGCGGCGCCACCTGGGCGTTTTAGGCATGACGTAGTATGGCGGCGGCAGGATGCCATCCCGTACGTCTCGCCAGAAAGTTGATATCGCCCGCCCTGTCTCAACGGCAGCGTCTTCGGCCTTCAGCAGAGGATCGTCCGGGCGATAGACGGGGGGGGCTGCTCTGCAAATTCTTGCGAGGGCTACTTTGCGTTTCTTGCGGTTGCGCTTTTTCATGTCCGACCCTTACAGGGGCACCAGACGATCCGGTGCGATGGACAGTGTTATTAGCCGCGATAAGGGCTTCTAGCTAAACTGGAAAACTGGCGTCCAGTTTAATAGCGTCCAGTTTAAATTACCCAGTTTAGTGAACTAGGACTGCTTCTGCGGCCGACGGCCGCGCTCGGTCCACTCCCGTGGTGCCAGCCTTCTGCGCAGGTCTTTAACTGCTGTAAAACCTACATCAGGAAAAAGCTCTTTCATCGCAGCTAAATCCTGCTCTCGGTTTGGAGATGTGCCACCTTCCTTAGTTTTCTCTGCAACATAGTCCCGATACGCAGCATCGAGTTTCGCTTTAGAATATTTTTGTTTTGACTGCCCGGCACTTTGATGCAGTGGCAGTTTTGGTTCTTCCAGGGGGGCGGCAATCATATTTTTGCGCCAAAATTCAGCTGGCGCGTAGCCTTGCGTTTCTAGCCACCGATAAAATTCGCCATGCACAACTTCGACAGAGGGGACAAAAATCTTGCACTCCTCGATATCCCAATCGGGGCTCCATTGTTCCGCAATGACCGCAAATGCATCGGAGCACTCCTCCTCAGTCCAGTTTTTTTGGTTGGATGACGGGACCTTCACGCGCGGGCGCGGGTCGACCAGGGCACCACCGTCTTCAAGCTCTTGTAATTCAGCCGGCCCCGGTTCGTCTCCTACAAGAAACACGAGGTCGTCTTGCGTCGACTTGAACATTGCACGTAGCAGATCGAGACGGTTTGTCCGCCCGACGCTCTTCAACTCGCCGCCAAACCAAGCTTTCGCTAGGGTGGTGAGGAGCTCTGCGTGGGTGGCACTAGGCTTTATGTCCCGTGCCCAGTAGTCAGCAATTTCCGTCAGGGCTAGCTGTTCGGCCTTTATTGGAAACATCTCCAACACCTTCGCCGTTTTGAAAACTGCTGCGGGGGCGCCGCTCGCGCAGGAACGTGAATGCCTGCTCTATGGACGCAAGTAAACTCCAGTAGACCGGCGTAGAGGAGCGTTTCTGATTTAAGCCAATTCCACTAACGGGCCGCAGAGGGGCGCGATTAGTGCCTTGGGGGTAGGCTTGGGGGTAGAAACCTAAATTAGTATATAAGTCATTGATATTGTTGGTTGTAGTGGCGGACAGGGTGAGATTCGAACTCACGGTAGGCTTTCACCTACGCCGCATTTCGAGTGCGGTACATTCAACCACTCTGCCACCTGTCCGTAGGGCCCTGATAATTGAGGCGGGGCCGCAAGGCAAGTATCGCCCAACACTTTGATCTCAGGCCCGGATTTCCAGCCTTGTTTGGGCCACCAGGGCAGGTTCCAGCCGCGCCAGGACCGCCCGCATCTCGTCCCCGAAGCCGAAGGGCGGGTTCAGCACCAGCAGGCCCGAGCGCGCCAGCTTGGCTTTGCCATCGGAAGTGGGCGGCGCATCGATCCCGATCTCGATGGTCAGCGCCTTCGCGCCTGTGGTCAGCGCCTCGCCGATAAAGCCGTCGGCGGCGCTTTGGGTTTTCACCGGATACCAGACCAGATAGATGCCGGTCTCGAAGCGGCGATAAGCGGCGCGCAGGGCGGCGGCGAGCTGTTCAAACTCGTCCGCCGCTTCAAAGGGCGGATCGATCAGGACCAGGCCGCGCCGCTCCGGCGGCGGCAGCAGCTTGGGCAGGCGGGCATAGCCATCGGCGATCTCGACGCTGGCCTTGCGCCACAGCGCCAACGCATCCTGCAGCAGCGCCGCTTCTTCCCGATGTTTCTCGATGGCGATCAGCCGATCCTGCGGCCGCATCAGCCGGGCCGCAATCAGCGGCGAGCCGGGATAGATGCCGCCCAATTTTCCATCTTGTTGGCCGACGCACTCCATATAAGCGGCCAGCGCGGGCGGCAGATCGCCCGGGAGTTTCGCCAGCCGTCCGATGCCGTTGGCGGCCTCGCCGGTCTTGCGCGCCTGTTCACCGGACAGATCGTAAGACCCGCGCCCGCCATGGGTGTCGATCACCGCAAAGGGCGCATCCTTCTTCTTCAGATGCGCGAGAATGGCGATCAGCGCGATGTGCTTGACCACATCGGCGAAATTGCCCGCATGATAGCCGTGGCGATAGTTCATGTGGCGGTTTTAGGCCGCTACCGCAATCAGATCAATCACACTTGCCGGCGAGCTTGTCGTTGATCTGGTCCTGGCTGAGGTCGTAATCGTCCACCCAGACGCGCAGGCGGCGCTGGCCCACCAGCATGTTCTGCACACCGAAATGGAGGAAGTTGCCGGTGACGATGTCGCCTTTTTCCGGCCGATAGCCGCCATACCATTCCAGCAGGGCATAGCGCTTCTGGCCCATCTCGACCACGAACAGGTCGTGACACTTGACGGTGACCAGCATCACCTTGCCTTCGGCGGCGAAGGCCGGCGTGACGCCAAGCAGCAACAAGGCAAGGATGGTTTTGCGCATCTCCGAAGGGTAGCGCGAAATTGCCAGCAAAAGATTAAGATGCGTAAACCATTAAGGCGCGAGGGATTTTGGCCGTCCGAGAAGGAGGCCGCGCGGAGCGTACCCAGCGTACGTGAGCACGGCCGACACACTCGGCGGCTAAAAGACCCGCGCCTTAACGCCCGTAATTCCTGTGCAAATCGTGGTTGACAATGCCGCCCGCCTTGGACGGGATTTCCAGCCAGGCCTTGTGCGCCAGCGTCTTGTGGGTGTCCTCATGGCCGTTGAGCCAATGCTCGTGCATGGAATCGGCCGAGAATTCATAGTCGCGCGCCGCGCCTTCATAAGCCTGCTTCTGGTAGATCAGCTGCAGGATGGTGGCGCGCGGCAGGTCGGAAAGCTTGTCGCGCATCTCGCGCTGTTCGTCGGAAAGTTCGCTTTCCGAAATCTTAATCAGCGCTTCGTAGCAGCGATATTTCCAGCGCTACAGCCGCGCTAACATGTCGGTGACCTGGCGGGTGCGCGAGGAATACATGATGTCCTTGTGACGGGCCATCATGTCCTGGATGGTGCGCGGCAACGGACCATTGGCGCTGAACAGATCGACCTGGAAGACCATGGAATTGAGGTTGTCGTCCTGCGCCAGCAGATGCTGCAGCGGCGTGTTGGAAACGATGCCGCCGTCCCAGAAATAATCGGTGCCCACCTGCGTCATGAGGAAGGCGGGCGGCAGCGCGCCGGACGCCAGGACATGCGACGCGGTGATGGTCTCGCGGGCATTGTCGAAGAAAACGAAATTGCCGGTCAGCACATTCACCGCGTCCACCGAGAAGCGCACCTGCTTGCTGTTGATCAGGTCGAAATCCACCAGCTCGTTCAGGGTCTGGCGCAGCGGCGCGATGTCGTAATAGCTGGTGGCGTCCTTGGCCCCGGCGGGCAGCAGCCAGGGACTGAGCTTTTTCGGCTCGAAGAAGCCGGGCTGGCCGAACAGGGCGCTGGTGAAGGAGCTGAAGGCGTTGCGGCCCTGGCGAAAGACATCGCCATCGGGCGCATTCACCCACAGGGTGCGGTCGGTGATGCGGCGCCAGAATTCGCGCAGGGCAGGCAGGCGGTCGGCGCGGCGGTTGCCCGCTATCAGGGCCGCGTTAATGGCGCCGATGGAGACGCCGGAAATCCAGTCGGGCTCGATGCCAGCTTCCTGCAGGGCTTCATAGACGCCGCCCTGATAGCCGCCCAGGGCGCCGCCGCCTTGCAGCACCAGCACGACGCGCTCGCAACCCTTGGGGCGCCAGGGCGCCGCCGTTTCCGGCATCGGCTTGCTGTCCAATCCGATAAGACTACGCGGATTCGCGCCGCTGCGCCCGCGATCTTTCGCCACTGCAGCATTTCCCTTGGCGCGGAGCCGGACCCCCGCCATCATGGGCGGGCGGCAGTGGGGAAGTTCTTATGCTCAAAGACAAAGTGGCGGTCGTCACCGGTTCGACCAGCGGCATCGGCCTGGCCCTGGCCAAGACCTATGCGGGCCAGGGCTGCCATGTCGTCATCAATGGCTTTGGCGACGCCGCCGCCATCGAGGAAGAGCGGGTCAGCATCGAGAACGCATTCGGCGTGCGTGCGCTCTATTCGTCCGCCGACATGAGCAAGGGTGACGAGATCGCCGGCATGATCGCCCTGGCGGAAAAGGAATTCGGTTCGGTCGATATCCTGGTGAACAATGCCGGCATCCAGTTCGTCTCGCCGGTGGAGGAATTCCCCATCGACAAGTGGAACCAGATCCTCGCCATCAACCTGTCGGCCGCCTTCCACGCCATCCGCGCCGCCGTGCCCGGCATGAAGGCGCGCAAATGGGGCCGCATCATCAACACCGCGTCGGCGCATGCGCTGGTCGCATCGCCCTTCAAATCGGCTTACGTTTCGGCCAAGCATGGCGTCGCGGGCCTGACCAAGACGGTGGCGCTGGAAACCGCCGCCCACGGCATCACCGTTAACGCCATCTGCCCCGGTTATGTCTGGACGCCGCTGGTGGAAAAGCAAATCCCCGACACCATGGCGGCGCGCGGCTTGACGCGCGAGCAGGTGATCAAGGATGTGCTGCTGTCGGCACAGCCGACCAAGGAATTCGTCACGGTGGAGGAGGTCGCGGCCCTGGCGCTTTATCTGTCCGGCGACATGGCCAAGTCGATCACCGGCGCGATCATCAGCATTGATGGCGGCTGGACGGCGGCCTAGGGAACTTTCAGGCTTTCTGCGCGCTGTGCATGCATGCGCAAATTCTCGTTGATTGCCGCTGCCCTGTTATTGGCCGTTCCTGCTCTGGCGGCCCCTGCGGAAGTTGCGAAAACCATTCGCGCCAAGGCACCTTACGGCGAGGCCACGGCCAGCGCCCTATTCATCAAGGCCTACACCGCGACGCTGTGGACCGATGCGCCCAGATGGTCGATGGCCAAGCCGTTCGCCCTGACCATCCGTTACGACATGAATTTCGACAGCGATGAGATCGTTGAGTGCACCGTCAAGGAAATGGAGCACGTCAACCCGGCCTTCCAGCCCAGCGCCGCCATGACTGCTTCGCTGACCCGCAGCTTTCCGGCGGTGAAGTCCGGAGACCGCGTCACGGCGCTGCATCTGCCGGGCAAGCCGGTGATGTTCTACAAGAATGGCGTGCGAACTGGACAGATCGCCGGCGCGGGTTTCGCGCGAGACTTTTTCGGCATCTGGCTTTCGCCCAACACATCCGACGCCGGCATGCGAAAATCGCTGCTGCGTCTCTAGGCGGCTAGCGCAGTTCCGCCGCCGCCGCATCGATCCCCGCCTGGACGCAGAGTTCATCCTTGTCGGCGCCCACCGCGCCCGATGATCCAATCGCGCCGATTACCTCGCCGCGATACTTGATGGGCACACCGCCGCCCACAGTGGTGACGCCGCGAATGTTGGGCATGGGCGTGCCCAGCGTGCCGCCCCGCGCATTGGCGAAGGTCAGCGAGGTGGCGAAGCGCGAAGCCAGTGTAAGCGCGGTATAGGCCTTGTCCTGCGCCAGGTTTATAGTGTGCGGCCCCGTGCCTTCATCGCGCAGGAAGGTCTTCAGCGTGCCGCTGGAATTCACCACCGCGATAGTGGTGCGGAAACCCATCTTGCGGCAGGACTCGATGGCGGCGCGTGCGATCTTCTCGGCCAGGTCCAGCGACAATTCATGCGTGGCGAGCACGCCGCGCGATGGGGTGATGGGCGGAAAGGACGCGGGAACAGGCAGCGGCTGGGCCAGTGCGGGCGTCAAAGCCAGCGCGGCGGCGACAAGCAGAATGATGGGACGCATGACTTTCCCCCTATCGTTTTCGGAACGTTATCGCATTTATCTATGGTGCCCCAGCCCCACTCGCCCGCAGTGCCAAGGCACGAGGACGAGCAAAAACAAAGAATCGGCCTGGGGCATAAAATCGCGCCCCGCCCGATTTGGTGCCCCAGGCCGGACTTGAACCAGCACGCCTTGCGGCAACAGATTTTGAGTCTGCCGCGTCTACCATTCCACCACTGGGGCACAGGCCGTTTTGTTAGCGTTTTGGGCCGCTTCCGTCCACCCTTTTACCGGCGGAGGAAGCCACCTAGAATGCATACATGAACGCCCCTGCACCCAGCCTGCATACCGCCCCCCGTTCCGACTGGACGCGCGAGGAAATCGCCGCGCTGTTCGCCCTGCCCTTCCCCGAACTTATGTTCCGCGCCGCCAGCGTGCACCGCGCCCATTTCGATCCGACCCAGGTGCAGATCAGCACCCTGCTCTCGATCAAGACCGGCGGTTGCCCGGAGGATTGCGGCTATTGCAGCCAGTCGTCGAAGCACGACACCGGCCTGAAGGCGTCCAAGCTGATGTCGATTGACGCCGTGCTGGCCGACGCCGCCAAGGCCAAGGCGGCAGGGGCCAGCCGCTTCTGTATGGGTGCGGCCTGGCGCGAGCCCAAGGACAAGGACCTGGACGCCGTCTGCGCCATGGTCGAAGGCGTCAAGGCGATGGGCATGGAAACCTGCGTCACGCTGGGCATGCTGACCATGCCGCAGGCGCAGCGCCTGAAAGGCGCAGGCCTGGATTACTACAACCACAATCTCGACACCTCGCCCGAGTATTACCGCCATGTCATCAGCACACGGACATATCAGGAGAGGCTCGACACGCTGGAGCGTGTCCGCGGCGCGGGCATCAATGTCTGCTGCGGCGGCATTGTCGGCATGGGCGAAAGCGCGGAAGACCGTATCGGCCTGGTGCATGCCTTGGCCACCCTGCCCACCCATCCCGAAAGCGTGCCGATCAACGCCCTGGTGCAGATCGAAGGCACGCCGCAGGGCATGGCCCAGCCGCTCGATCCCATCGATTTCGTCCGCATGATCGCGGTGGCGCGTATCACCATGCCGCGTTCGATGGTCCGCCTCTCGGCGGGCCGCGAAACCATGTCGGAGGAAACCCAGGCGCTCTGCATCCTGGCCGGGGCCAATTCGATTTTCTATGGCGAGAAGCTGCTGACCACGCCCAACCCGGTGGCGGCGGAAGACCAGGCCCTGTTCGCGCGGCTGGGATTAAGCCCCATGAGGGCGGGCCACTGACCATGCATCGGATATTCCTTCTGCTGGTGATCGTGGTGGTGGGCGCCGCCGTGATGGCGCCAGTTTTCATGTTCCTGGAGCTGGAACCCCAGCCCTGGGATTTCGTGCTGGAGATCGCCGGGCGGCCAATGCGGATACCGGCCACCTATTCGCTGTGCGCAAGTGTGGCGATGGGCCTTTTCTATTGGATCATGAAGAAGTAATCACCCCGCGACACCGCCCACAAAAGCCGAGTCGCACATGTCCCTCCGCAAGATTTCCCGCGCCCTGCTTTCGGTCTCCGACAAGACCGGGCTGCTCGAATTCGCCCAGGGGCTTGCGGGGCATGGCGTCACGCTGATCTCCACCGGCGGCACCGCCAAGACGCTGCGCGAGGCGGACCTTACCGTGCTGGACGTTTCCGAGATCACCAACTTCCCGGAGATGATGGATGGCCGGGTGAAGACGCTGCATCCGAATGTGCATGGCGGCCTGCTGGCGCTGCGCGACAAGGCCGACCATGCCGCCAGCATGAAGGACCACGGCATCGAAGGTATCGACCTGCTGGTGTGCAACCTTTACCCGTTCGAAGCGACGGTGGCGCGCGGCGCCGATTTCGACACCACCATCGAGAATATCGACATTGGCGGCCCGGCCATGACCCGCAGCGCCGCCAAGAACCATGACTGGACCACCGTGGTGGTCGATGTGGAAGATTACAGCGCCGTGCTGGCCGAGATGGCCGCCAACAAGGGTGCGACCACGCTGGCCCTGCGGCGCACGCTGGCGCAGCGCGCCTTCGCCCGCACCGCCGCCTATGACGCCGCCGTGTCTGGCTGGTTCGTGGGCGAACTGGCCAAGGACGGTAACGCAGAGCCGCCGCGCCGCCGCGCCTTTGGCGGGCTGCTGCGCCAAGGCCTGCGCTATGGCGAGAACCCGCACCAGCAGGCCGCATTTTACGCCGATGGCTCGAACCGCCCGGGCGTGGCAACGGCGGCGCAATTGCAGGGCAAGGAGCTGTCCTACAACAACATCAACGACACCAACGCCGCTTATGAGTTGGTGGCGGAGTTCGATCCGAAGGCGGCGCCCGCCTGCTCCATCATCAAGCACGCCAATCCCTCCGGCGTGGCGCTGGGAACAAGCCTGAAGGATGCCTACCTGAAAGCGCTGGCCTGCGACACGACCTCGGCCTTTGGCGGCGTGCTGGCCTTCAATCAAAAGCTGGACGGCGAAACGGCGGAAGAGATCAGCAAGATCTTCACTGAAGTGATCATTGCCCCCGATGCCGATGACGATGCGCGCCGCATACTGGCGGCGAAGAAGAATCTGCGCCTGCTGACGGCGGGCGGCCTGCCCGATCCGCTGGCCCCGACCCTGACCTATCGCACGGTGGCAGGCGGCTTCCTGGTGCAGACGCGCGACAATGGCCGCGTCACCCGCGCGATGCTGAAGGTTGTGACCAGGCGCCAGCCCACCGAACAGGAATTCACCGATATGCTGCTGGCCTTCACCATCGGCAAGCATGTGAAGTCCAACGCCATCGTCTATGTGAAGGACGGCTCCACCGCCGGCATCGGCGCGGGTCAGATGAGCCGCGTGGATTCAGCGCGCATCGCGGCGCTGAAGGCCAAGGATGCGGCGAAGATCGCGGGCTGGGCAGAGCCGCGCACCATCGGTTCGGCCGCGGCGTCGGAAGCCTTCTTCCCCTTCCCCGATGGCTTGTTGACGGTGGCGGAAGCAGGCGCCACGGCGGTGATCCAGCCCGGCGGCTCGATGAACGACCAGAAGGTAATCGACGCAGCGGACGAAGCCGGTCTGGCGATGGTCTTCACCGGCGTCCGGCACTTCCTGCACTAACCGCTAGAAGGCAGGTTATTTTAGGGCATCAGGATGAAAAAATTTATGCCCCGAGAAAGTTGCCTCGATCTGCGAGCATCCTTCGTGAGTACTTAGATGCTCAAAATGCGCGGGCGTACCGTTGCTATATTTCTTATGCGCACAAACAGGTCCGCGGCATTCAACGCAACGCATCTGAATATCTTTGAGTGAAAGCGCCTCGGAGATATCTACGATATCCCATCGAGCCCCAGCGCGAATTTCGCATTCGAGCATCATTTCCGAACCTCCGAATGCTATTTGAAGACTTCGTCGCGGCCGACGCCCCAGACCCGATCCTTGTCGATCCAGCCCTTCAAGCCTGGCGCGCTGACGCGGCAGGAGCGTAACGCGCAGGCTTCCACCTGCGCCGTCGCGCCCGGCATGGCATAGGCGACCAGCTTGGCGCGGGGTTCGGGATCGGCATAGAGCGGCGCGCGCTGGCGGCCCGTTACCAGCACGGTGCGGCGGTCTATCAGCATGGCGGCGCTCATCCAGCCGGTGGTGCCGTCATGGGCCCGCACCCGCCGCCAGACGTCGTAGCGGGCAATCACTTCGAAGGGATAGCCCTTGTGCTTGTAGACCCAGAGAACGCGGTGATTGTAGGAAGGGCCTTCGCGCATGTAGGCGTTGCCCTCGCGCTGGCTGACAAAGCGGGCGGGCGCGGCATCAGCCGCCGTGGCGGCCAGCAGCAATGCGAAGCTAAGAAACGCGGCGCGGCGCATCGGACGAATCACCCTCTGCCTCAGGGGTAACGGAGCCCCCCACGCACTTCAATATAGAGTCCGCTTCAACCGTCCCGGCGCTCATAGATCACCGTGTTCCAGTAGCGGGCGCGATGGCTGCCGCGCCTGGCAAAGCCTTTGCGCGCCAGCACGCGGCCGATCATCCAGTTGAAATAGCCATGCGCTACCAGCGCCACCGTTACCGTTTCCTGCGCCTTGGCGATCAGCGCCTCGGCCGCCTTTTCGGCCCGCAGCTTCGCGGCGCGGGCATTTTCGATGCCGGGGGAAAAACCCAGATGCCAGAGGATACGCGAAATCACCGCCCACCAGGGCACACTCATCTTCAGCAGCGGAAAGGGCGGGCTGGCCAGCGGCGCTTCGGCGAACATCGGGTCCAGGATGGGCTCCACCCCTTCGCCCAGCGCGCGGGCGCTCTGATGCGCGCGCGGCCGGTCACTGGCGTACACAGCCGTCAGTTCGCGCCGCAGTTCCGCCAGTTCGGGCGGCGGCAGGCTGGCAGGGTCCAGGCCTGCGGCTTCATAGTCGCCGATATAAGTGTGAAAGCCGCGATGCCCGGTGGAGGGCGCCAGCGCAATCGCGGGCTGGCCGTGCCGCACCAGGACGATACGCAAAGTCCGTCCCGTCATGTCCGCCCATCCATGCGAATCTCTGCCAACCTTCGCACCCCGGACTGCACGCCTGACCTCCTTAACGAGTCGTGGCCACTTTAACGCCTCATTAAGACAGCCGCCTATTTGCCTGGCCTTTTGGCGATGTGCACAGCAATTATGCAATCGCGTGTTGCATCGCAACAACGGTGTGGAAAATCCCGCCAAATAAGGGACGAGATGCGTATTGCGCAGCAATTGTCATATTGAAAACAAGCCCCTTAGACGAGAGATTCCCCTCAAGCCGGAACATCCGGTCCCCACGCATCCCAAGATGCGTCCAATGAGAGGATTTTAAATGAAGAACCTGACCAAGGCGCTGTTTGGCGCGATGGCCCTCACCAGCGTTGCCGGCGCCGCCTATGCCCAGGACGAGTCGCCCTTCGCGATGTCGGCCGCCGTCGCGGTGCAGAGCGATTATCGCTTCCGTGGCATCAGCCAGAACGACCGCGAGCCCGCGCCGCAGGCCACCATCAACGTCACCGGCCCGGAAGGTTTCTATGCCGGCGCCTGGACCTCCAAGACCAACTGGGCCCTGAACGGCACCAACAGCCCGTCCTATGAAGTGGACTTCTATGCCGGCAAGAACACCGACGTGTTCGGCCTCTTCAACTGGAACGCGCAGGTTTATTACTATGCTTATTCGGACGCGCGCACGACCGGCCTCTTCGCCGCCACTAGCAACGCCAGCTACCTCGAGCTGATCAATACCTTCAGCAAGGACTGGGGCGGTTTCACCACCAACTTCACCTGGGCCTGGTCGCCGGAATTCAGCCTGGGCGGCAGCACCGCCAACTACCTGAACGGTCAGGCCGTGATCCCGCTCAATGACTGGCTGTCCGTCAGCGGCACCGTCGGCCACCAGTGGGTCCAGGCCGCCAAGTATGCCGGCTCCAGCGACTACACCCACTTCGACATCGGCGCGACCGCGACCTATCGCAACTTCGCGCTGGATCTGCGCTTCGTGGACACCGACCTGAGCAAGGCCCAGTGTGGCCTGTTCTACATGTCCACCGCCAACGCCTGCGGCTCTACCGTCGTGGCGACGCTGACGTATAATATCTCGTCGTTCCCCTGGTAATTTAGGGACCGTCGAAGAAACAACCCCGCCAGACGCGAGTCTGGCGGGGTTGTCTTTGTGCAGTTTGATTTTTGAACACCATCCGCAGCTGGTTCATGCTGATGGTCGCCCGGCGGAATGCCGGGCTTGAGATTCCTGAAGCTGCTACCCGGTAAGCGCCCGCTTAAGCTGCGCCATGTCGAACGGCTTCGTCAGATGCGCGACCTTGCCCTTGAAGGCTTCACTCTCTTCGCCTTCGGTGGAATAGCCTGACGCGATGATGATCTTCAGGCCGGGCTTGAGCTTCAGCGCCTCTTCCACCAGCTGGCGCCCATTCATGCCGGGCAGCCCCAGATCGGTGAGCAGGATGGCGATGGCTTCGTCCGATTTCAGGATGGCCAATGCTTCAGGCGCATCCGCCGCTTCCAGCGCCGCGTAGCCAAGCTGCTCCACCATATCCACCGTGGCCATGCGGATCAGCGCCACATCTTCCACCACCAGCACCTTGCCGCTGTCGGCAGTGGGCTTCTCTGATGCCGCCGCCGCTTTCTGGCTGATGGGGCCGCGGGCGGTGCCTTCCAGCACGCTGCGCAGCTTCCGCGCCAGTTCGTCCTTGCGATAGGGCTTGGACAGCAGGACGGCGGACGCGATGAGAATTCTCATGAAGGGCCTCGGGGCAGGATTACGATGTCTTCATAACGCGGAGCCCCGCAATCCGTCCACACATGCGGCGCGCGAACGCCAAAAGGCGGCGCTTCCGGAGAAACGCCGCCTTTCGTGTCGGGCCATACAGCTAGTTGCTGGACTTAGTTGCTGGATTGGCCCGACAGGATGCGCTGGTTGCGGGCGGCATTTTCCGTCGCGCCAGTGGGGCGGCCCGCGGCGTCGGTGGAAGTATTGTTGCGCGCCGTATTCATATCGCTGGCCGGAATGCGCGAGCAATCCGCCGAATTGTGGGCCATCCCCGGATTGTTGACGCAACCATCGCGCGCTGACGTACCGACGCTATTGGCCGGCGCCGATGTCGGGCCGCCGACCGAGAGCTCCTTGGAACGCGCCGCGTCCTGGGGCACCTGGGCGATGGCCGCGACGGGAAGCAGCGTGATCGCTGCCGCGAGAAGAAGTTTTTTCATTGGGTGTTTCTCTCCTGAATTGTGGAAGAGACAACGACATTGCGTGCAATTTGTTTCATGGCGGCAACAAGTTCCTGCGTCCTGCGACCGGAACTTGCGAAACCTAGCGGCCGCGTTTCGCCGCCGCGGCTTCGCGCGCGAAATCGATATCGCCGCTGTCCTGGGTGAGGATGCGGCGATTGACGATATAGGTCGGCGTCTGGAACGCGCGGATGCCGCGCGCCAGATTGAAGTTCGCGATGATCTCGTCATTCACGTCCGGCCCCGTCATGTCGCGGCGTAGGCGCACCATGTCCAGCCGCAGCGAACGCGCCAGCGCTTCCATGTCGGACACATTGAGCTGGCCAGGCATGGTCATCACGCCCTGGTGGAAGGCCTCGTAGCGGCCCTGCCGCGCCGCCGCCAGCGCCATGCGCGCGGCGGTGAGCGATTGCGGCGTCAGGATGGGAAACTCCTTCATCACCACCTTCACGCGGCGGTCGGCCTGCGCCAGCGCCATCAGCTTGGGCTCGGCCACGCGGCAATAGGGACAGGCGTAATCGAAGAAGGCGACGATGGTGACGTCGCCATTGGCATTGCCCAGAACCGGCGAGCCCGGCGCGCTGGCCAGCGCTTGCCAGCGCGCCGCCGCGCGGTTGTTGCGATCCGCGAGTTCGGCGTCCGCCGCGGCCTTTTCCTGCACCCGCACCGCCTGGTCGATCCGGCCCTGCAGGGCGGCGTTGTTCTGCGCCATGGCGGACGGCGGCGCGGCGATGAACAAGGCCAGCAGCAACGCGGCGGCGGCGGGGAGAAGATGTTTCATGGCGCGACCTTTCGGCGATGTGACGGCTGAGACTACAGCTTTTCGGCCTGGCGTTGCACCAGAGCCTGCGCGATCCCGGCGAACACCGGCTCCCAATCGTCCGGTTCAGACTGACGGAAGAGACGGGCGGTGGGATACCAGGGCGAATCCGTGCGATCGAGCATCCAGCGCCAGTTGGGGACATGTTTCAGCGCCAGCCAGACCGGCGCGCCCAGCGCGCCCGCCAGATGCGCGATCACCGTGTCGGCGGTGATGACGAGATCGAGGCTGGCGATGACCGCCGCAGTGTCGAGGAAAGGCTTGTCCGCATCCAGCCCCGGCAGCGGCGTCAGCCAATCCGGAAGCGCATCCGCGTCGTCCGCTTTTTGCAGAGAGAAAAGCGTCACGCCGGGAAGGGTGGCGAGCGCTTCGAACATCTCCAGCGGTACATCCTTGCCCGCCGCGCCGCGCGCCGCCGCACCCTGCCAGGCGATGCCGATGCGGAAGCCCTCGCCCAGTTTTTCGCGCCAGGACGCCAGGCGCGCCGGTTCGGCGGCCAGATACGGCATGGGCGTTGGCATCGTCTCCAGCCGCAGGCCCAGCGCCAACGGCAGGCTCATCAGCGGGATATGAAAAACGAACGGCTCCCGGCGGCGTGTTCAGATCGATGAGCCGGACCGGCCTGCCCGCCGCTTGCAGCAGCGGCAGCACCGGCCTGGGCGCGGCGAGCGTCAACTGCGCCCCCTTGGCCAGCAGCAGATCGACGAAACGGAAATACTGGACGGCGTCGCCCAGCCCCTGCTCGAGATAGAGAAAGACATGCGTGCCCGCGATCTCCTCGCGGCCGGTCCAGAGCGGCTGTGGATAGACGCGCTGCTCCACCGGTTGGGGCAGACGCTTGCGGAATTCATAGAGCGGCAGCCCCGCCGCGTAATTGCCTTGCAGCAGATGCCAGACCCCCTGGTTCAGGCGCGCGCCTGCCAGGTTCGGGTTGACGGCCAGCGCGTTCTCGAACGCAGCAAAGGCTTCCGGCAGGCGGCGCAGGTTGAGCAGGCACCAGCCGCGATTGTTGTGGCCGTCGGCATAGGCCGGCGCCACCGCCAGCCCGGCGTCATAGTCCGCCAGCGCTTCGGCATGGCGGCCATCGTTGAACCGCAACAGGGCGCGGTTGAGCAGCGCTTCCGGCGCCTTGGCGTCCAGCTTGAGGGCGCGGCGATAGGCGGCCTCCGCCTCCTCGCCCCGCTGCATGGCGACCAGAACATTGCCGCGCTTGGTCCAGAAGACGGCATCCTTGTTGCGCGCGCCGTCCAGCACACCCAGCGCCTCGTCGAACAGACCCTGTTGCTGCTTCAGCACCCCCAGCATGATCCGGCCCGCGTCTTCCTGCGGCGCCAGGGTGATCAACTGGCGGCAGAGACGCTCCGCCTCCGGCAGGTTGCCCCGCCGGTGCGCGTCAGACGCCTGCTGAAAAATATTGCCGAGCAGCATGCGCGCGGTTGTAGCCAGAAACCGGAACGGGACCAAGCGGCCCGCCCTTGCCTTTGCCGGGAAAGCCGGTTCCTCTGGGCGCCAAGCGTGTGCGACAGGCACAACGGGGGACAAGATGCAGAAGATCATCGCCGTGCTCACGGCCTTCGCTCTGGCGGGCATGACCGCCGCCATCGCACAGGCGCCGGCCCCAGCAGCCGCGCCCGCAGCGGCGCCGGTGCCGCCAACGCCGCGCCAGGCCGTGATGCAGTCCAACCGCACCGCCGCAGCCTCCTACAGCGCGATCACCATCAGCATCATGGAGCCAGACGCCGCCAGGGCCGCCGCCCAGACATTGATCGACAATGGCGCCAAGATCGCCACCCTGTTCGCAGCGGGCACCGACCGGAACGACCCCCGCGCGCAACCCGCAATCTGGACCGATGCGGCAGGCTTCAAGGCCGTCAATGACCGCTTCATCGCCAATGCGCGGAAATTGCAGGCGGCCATTCCCGACCGGCTGGCCATGGCCGTCGCCATGCGAGAGCTGCAGGCCGATTGCGCCGAATGCCACAAGACCTATCGCGTTCCGCCCGCGCCCGCCGCAGGCGGCCGTGGCCGGGGCGCGGCGGCGGAAGGCGCAGCACCGGCGGCGGCGAATTGAAGAAGAGTCTGTGGCTTTTGGCCCTGCCGTGCCCGCCTCCCTCCACTGTCGCGGCGGGCGGGCTTGGCATTCATTTTCCACGTTCCGCGGAAAATGAATGGTCGGAGAGAGAGGATTCGAACCTCCGGCCCCTACGTCCCGAACGTAGTGCATCAGCGCTTAACAACGCCAATGGCCTAACTCAGAACATAGACCTGATTACCCATAAAACCATGCAAACAAACGCTATTTTAACCTAAATCATAGGACTACGGGAGAAGTAACACAACTCAACTAAAGGCCTGTTGGAGGCAGAAATCGATGCTCGTTGTGACAGATTTGTGCCAAAAAACTGGTCCAGTTTACTAGCCCCCCAAAGCCTGCATCTCAAGCAGCGCAGCCTTGAGAGCCGCCCGAGACGCTGGGCTAAGTCGAGCCACATCGAGGCTCACTGGCCGCGCTTCAATCAGGGTCGGCTCATGCTCGCTAGCGGCCTGTGCAGGCCTGCCATAGCCCCGATCCAGCAGTTCCTTGGCCGCCAGTATCTGGGCAGCCTCGGTCGTGCCGTGGCGCATGATTGATGCAAGGGTCTTTAAGGCCTCAGCGGTGTAGGCCCGCGCCGCCTCCCGGACTTCTATGGTTGACCGGTTCAGCGCCCCTTTAGGGCGGCCTTGTCCTGAGGTGGAACTTCGAGCCATCCGCAATCCGCTGCAAAATACGGAAGGACACTACATTAGTTCGTGTACGGATTAAATAGCGATGGCCTGAGGATAGTCACCACAGACTAGAATTAGCCTCTAGGGATTTAAGGACGGAACGTCACTAAATCAGTCGAATGCGGACTGGCCCAGATCACCCTTAGGACTTAAAGATTTCAGCCCGGCGGTAATTGAGAGAGGACTTTTTTGAAAAATGGTTCTGATAGCAACTCAGAAGCCTTTAGCCCCCATTGATTGACAATCTCGCTATCTGAACACAGACGGCGGATATCATTTATTTCTTTTTCAGAACGCTCAATGTCGTTTCTGAAATATTTGAGCGTGACTTCAGTTATTTCGGTTGCCGACTTTATATCTTCCTGATGTTTCATCATGTCTCGGATTGTATATGCCGTCCAATGTTGATTCAGGGTGACGTTCATGGAGCCAAGGGCATCCTCCATGCCTCGAAGACATCTGATCTCTTCGCCTATCCGAAGTTTTCCGCCCCCTAGAGGCTGGCTAAAGATTGAATTGGAGAGGTCAGTCTGAGCATCTGCGAGATCAGCTTTTAGGTTTCCTAGTCGCAGAACAATTTCGCCAATTTCTTTCGATTTGAACTGCGTTTGGGCGTGAGAAAAGCTGGGGCTGCAAATAGCAATTGCTGCAAAAATGACTAGCAGAAATCTAACAGGCACTTCGGTCTTGTACGTTTGGTTCTGATTGACCCACCAATAGCGCATCGCCTTTATCTCCTAAACCCGCGCCCGACCCATAAGCCAATGTAGCCCAGCGCGAGCAGCAATAGCGGCGGTATGAATGCAAGCTTGGCGAAGTCTAAGAGCGGCGGCCAGATGCTGCGTTGCCTATCATGATCAGCTTGGATTTCTTGATCGCTAAATCCCGCTTGTTTCAGTTTGGCGTCCTGCTGATACGAAACCCAAGGCGGCGTTAGATTATGCGCGAGAGCGTATGCAGCATCGACCCGCTGCACGGTGTCATTGCTATAGAACGCAACGCCCACCCACAGCACAGCCGCGACAGCCCACAGCCGCAGCAGCCCGCGCTTCCAGTTCATGGTGCTTAGTGACATGGCCCGCCCCGCCTAAATCCGCGCAAAACCTAGCCTAGATCAGCCCGGCGAGCCATCCAGCCGGGCTGCACAGGGCGGGCAAAAGGGGCTATGCTAGGTGGAAATGGGGGCTGTGGGATGACGCTCGGTACTGGGATATTCGCTTCGACAGTCTTGGTGCTGCTTGCCATCGCGATATGGCAGATCACCGCTCGACATAAATGGAAGCTCACAGGGAAGATCGCAGCAAGGTTCGTAGCTGTGTGCGCAGTTATAGGCGGCGGCCTTTATGCTTGGAGCTATGTCTCTGATCTGCCGCCCGAACCTACTGTTGTCACGGAACTAGCTGGCGTGAAGCTTGGTATGTCGCCAACGGATGTGACGCTCGCGTTAGGGAAACCTGATACGGCCGAGGAACCAACAATCAAAGGGGCAGAAACTAGCTTTTACTATTTATATGAAAGTCCGAATCTATGGATAAGATTCAGTGGACCAGATAAATATAGAACGAAGGTGAGCTCCGTCTGCACCGCAGAAGGCTATACGGAACTGCTCGGTTTCAGCTATTACGCGAGTGAGGAAGACATAGTTCAAAGACTTGGAAAGCCAGATTTTACGAGCATTTCCAAAGACGGGCTTACTAAAGCTATTTCCTATACAAAATGGAAAGCGGTGTTCCAAATATCTAAGGGTCATGTCGACCGAAAATGCATAATCCAATCTGGTCCTTATATTTTTAGGCAAACACTACTTTCGCCTGAGGATCAAGAAGCTGCTGACAAATGGAAAGTTGTTTCAAGGACGCCTTCTGCAAACAGTAAATTCGATCCTGATGCATACTTAGCGGGAAAGGCTAAAGAGTAGGCTTTGGTAGCGCACAAAGCTGCTCAGAGAGATGATAGGGCGTTGTTAGGTTTGGCAGGAGCCTTTCTCAATGGCATCAACAATGCCGATGCGGCGCAGAAGGCGAGACTGGGAGTTTCCACAAGCTGTAACACAGTCGGCACGCGCACCAGTTGTACAAGCAATTGATCAAGCTCTGGGGCATCGCCTATGTGCCGCCAAGATGACCCCCGCACAAATCGCAGAAGCCCAAGCAATGGCTCGCAAGTGTCAGGCGTCTAACTTCAAGCAGTGTGATTAGGAGGAAGCCGCCATGAGCCGCAAGCGCACTGCACTAATGATCTCAGCCGTTTTCACCGGTATCGGGCTGCTCCATTTTGCAAGGATT
>JBIIWB010000003.1:0-262042 GCA_044339125.1 Rhizomicrobium sp.
AAAGTCCTCATCGAACAATGGCGCCACCGCTACAACACTGTCAGACCCCATTCATCACTAGGATATCGACCACCAGCGCCGCAGGCTTTTATGCCCGGGACACCCCATCTGGATGGAGCGCAAGCTATGCAGTAGTCTCAATCACGCTGGTACAAAATATCCGGCAGGCCAACTACGAGCCTCTATGACATCCAATGAGACACTAAAGCGGTTCTCAGAGCTTAGCGTGAGCGCCATCACAAAGTGGCGTATTTCCTGAATACTTACAGCCACACATAGCCACAGTTTTAGTCTCGGTTGCTTTGTAAGCTAAGGGAGCCAAGTCGGTCCCGGTGTGGCTTCCATCGCAATACGGCTGCTTCTTGCTAAGCCCACAGGAACACCAGTAGTAAGTTTTACCTGCCTGAACATCTACCATATAGGGCATATTCTGAGCTATAATTGGAGATGTAGTAATTAATTTATCCTTTTTTAATTTCGATCAAAATATATACTCGAAACGGTTATTTAAACCAAAAATCTAAGAGAAAATAAATGCCGCGTACTATCTCACTCAAAACTATCCAGGCTCGTATCGCTGAGCTTCAGAAGAAGGCTGTAGCCCTTGAGACCAAGGTGAAGCCTGGTGTCGACAAAGCCGTCGCCCTGATCAAGAAGCACAAGCTTACCCTCGCTGACCTCAAGCACGCCTTTTCAGGCAAGGCTGGTCGTCCCGCTAAGGGCGCCAAGAAGTCCAAGCGGGTCAGCAAGCTCAAGGGTAAGAAAGCCCCCGTGAAGTTTAAGGACAGTGATGGGAACAAGTGGACAGGTCGTGGACGTGCCCCACTGTGGATCGTGGCAGCTGAGAAGGCTGGTAAGAACCGTTCGTCGTTTGCTGTGAAGTAAGCGATCTAGCTTGTAGCTAAGAAATTTAAAGCCCTGACGGCTAACACCGTTGGGGCTTTTTCGTATCTGGTCCCCGAGCCTATCAACTGCCGCCTAGACCGCCCTCTACGAGCCCCTAAGAGGCTTAGTGGATCCCTGATGAACAATACGAAGGGGGCGGAAAGAGGCTCCGGGGCGTTCCGCTTATATAAATAGATATGAATTGTTTATGGAAACCTACGCTCGCCTACGTAAGCGTGAGGTAGGGGTTCTTATAAGAAGTTAAACCCTGAAGGCGAAAGCCAAGTTGGACGCTAGTCAATGTATCCCGCCGCCGGGAAAACCAGAACCTGGGGCGTAATTCCACCGTGTTAGGGCGAGTGGTTTTTCTTCGTGACCATGTCCTGCAGGATATTTTGCACCAGCGTTATTGAGACAACCACTCCAAGCCAATTTCTATCAATTCGCTTGGTACAAAAAGAGCCATGCAGGTCAGACGGCTGTGGGCGACATAGGTGTTGCGGAATTCGGCTTCGCTCAGTCCGACCGCGTCCAGCGTGGGAACCGGGGTCGCCGCCGCCATGCCGGGAACATGCTTCAAGATGGCGTCGGGCATGACAGGCGCGCTGAAAACTCCTAGCCTTCCATAAAGACAGAAGGGGTGGCAGGCAAATCAGGGCGAATTCGATCAGACCGGCGCCCCGCACAGGCTATTCGTGCCGCAGCGCCTCGATGGGATCGAGCCGCGCCGCCTTGCGCGCCGGGAAAAAGCCGAAGCCGATGCCGATGGCGGCGGAAAACACAAAGGCGATGACGATGATCGCCATGGAGGGGATGAAGGGGAAATTGAACAGGCTGGTGCCGGCATAGGACAGGCCCAGTCCCAGCAGGATGCCGATAATTCCGCCCAGCACCGACATCATCACCGCCTCGACCAGGAACTGGGTCAGCACATCCTTTTCACGCGCGCCGATGGCCAGGCGGATGCCGATCTCGCGGGTGCGCTCGGTCACGGACACCAGCATGATGTTCATGATGCCGATGCCGCCCACAAGCAGGCTGACCCCGGCCACGGCGGCGACGAACAGTGTCATCACGCCGGTCACCTGCCCGATGGTCTGGGTGATCTGGGCCAAATCCTCGACATTGAAATTATCTTTCTCGCCCGGTGCGATGCGGCGGCGCTCGCGCATCAGCTCCTGCACCTGCTTGATGATGTCCGGCACCGCCTGCGCCGTGTCACCCGCCAGCCAGACGAAGGGAATGTCGTTGTTGCCGTTGAGACGGCGCTGCACCGCCTTGAGCGGCATCAGCATATTGTTGTCGCGGTCGTTGCCGAAGGTATCCGGGCCCTCTGCCACCAGCAGACCGATCACCTGGCAGGCCACATTCTTTACCCGGATGGTCTGACCCAGCGGATCGCCGCTGCCGAACAGCTGCTTGCGCACCGTTTCGCCCAGGATGCAGGCGGCGCGTCCTGAGCGGATTTCGGCCTCGTTGAACGAGCGGCCGCTGGCCAGTTGGGTTTCGTGCAGGATGAAATAGCCCTCATCGCCGCCCGTGACCTGGGTGCTGTGGTTGTTGCTGCCCGCCACTGCCGTGACGGCCGCCGTCACTTCGGGCGACACCACGCGGACATGGCTGACATCGCGGCGCAGCGCCGCCACATCGCCCATGGTGAAGGCGCGCCGGTCGGTGGGGCTGCCACCTTCGACAAAAGGCGTCAGGATCAAGGCATTGCGGCCCAGCGAAGCGATCTGGTTGGCGATGCTGGCGGTGGCGCCGTTGCCCATGGTGACCATGGCTATGACGGCGGAAACGCCGATCACCACGCCCAGGGTGGTGAGCAGCGCCCGCATCAGGTTGCGGCGCAGTTCGCGGATGGCGAGCAGAACAGCATCCCAGATCATGCGGGCACCCCCGCCCGCTTCGCATTGACCATATCGGATTCGATATGCCCGTCGCGGAAGCGGATCTGGCGCCCGGCATAGGCCGCCACTTCCTCCTCATGCGTCACCATCACGATGGTGAGGCCATTCTTGCGGTTGAGTTCGCTGAAGAAGGCCATGATCTCGTGGGTGCGGTGCGAATCCAGATTGCCGGTGGGCTCGTCGGCGAAGATCACGTTGGGATTGGTGACCAGGGCGCGGGCGATGGCGACGCGCTGCTGCTGGCCGCCGGACAGTTCGGAGGCGGTGTGATGGCCTCGATCCGCCAGGCCGACCCGGGCCAGGGTTTCTTCCGCCATGCGGCGGCGCTCGGCATGGGGGATGCCGCGATAGATCAGCGGCAGTTCGAGATTTTCCACCGCCGTGGTGCGCTTGAGCAGATTGAAGCCCTGAAAGACGAAGCCGATATTGTCGCGGCGGAAGATGGCGCGCTGGTCGCGGCTGAGAGTGCCGACATCGACGCCGTTGAACAGATAACGGCCCGCAGTGGGCGTATCCAGCGCGCCCAATATGTTCATGCAGGTGGATTTTCCCGAGCCCGAGGGGCCCAGCACGGCGACGAACTCGCCCGTGCGGATGGCCAGATCGACGCCCGCCAACGCATGCACCGTCGCTTCACCCGCGCCATAGGTCTTCCGCACTTGCTCGAAGCGGATCAGCGGATGGGTCACTGGTTGGTGGGCCGCACGATTTGCGACTTGATGTCGGTCAGCACCGTGTCACCCATCGCCAGCTTTCCCGACAGCACCTGAGTCGAGATGCCGTCGCTCTTGCCTAGCACCAGGTCGCGCGGCTCCGGCGGTTTCTTAAGATCGGGCTGCATCCAGACACGGCCCTGGGCCTTGCCGTCCTGCGGCTTGGGTGCCGGCGGCGGCGGCTTGTTGTCCAGCGCGGCGGGCGGCGGCGTGAAGCGCAGCGCCGCATTATGCACCAGCAGCACATTCTTCACTTCCGCCACCAGGATTTCGGCGGTGGCGGTCAGGCCGGGGCGCAGCAGCAGCGAGCGGTTGTCCACCAGCAGCGAGCCGGGAAAGGTCACGACGCCGTTGGTGGTGGCCGGCGAATTGTAAAGCGTCACCAGCTGGGCGTTGAACTTGAGGTTGGGAAAGGCGTCGACCGTGAAGGTGGCCTTCTGCCCTTCTTTCACCGTGCCGATATCGGCCTCATCGATGTCCACCGACAATTGCATCACCTTCAGGTCGCTGGCGAGCGTGAACAGCACCGGGGCGCTGAACGACGCCTGCACGGTCTGGCCCACCGACACGGCGCGCGACAGCACCACGCCGTCGATCGGCGCCGTCACCTGCGCCTTGCCCATCTGGGTCTGGCTGTTGGCGACCTGGGCTTCGGCGCTCTGGATCTTGCCTTGCGCCTCGGCAACGGAGGCAATAGCGCGGGCGTAATCGGCTTCCGCCGTCTGCAGATCCTGGGTCGAGGCCGCGCCGGTGGCCGACAGGATGCGATAGCGGGCGCGCTTGGCTTCGTTCTGCTGCACCGTGGCCCGCGCGGTGGCGAGCGAGGCGCGCGCCTGCGCCAGCGCGGCGCGGAACTGGTCGAGCTGCGATTGCACCGTATCGGTGTTGATGACGGCCATCAGCTGGCCCTTTGTCACCCGGTCGTTGGAGTCGACCAGGATCTGGTCCACCTTGCCCGACACTTCGGTGCCGACATCCACACGGTTGCCCGGCGCGAGCTTGCCGGTGGCGCTGACCGTGACAGTGAGATTGCCGCGCGCCAGCTTGGCGGTCTCGAATTCCACGGCGGGGCCGCGCGGCCAAAACACCGCCGCGCCGATGCCCAGCAGCAGAACCGCCGCCACGGCAATCTTGGTCTTGCTCCACCAGCGGCGCTGGAAGATGCGCCGATACCACGCGATGTCAGACATAAAAGACCCGCCCCTGAGCAGCCCGCCCTCATCTGGGGATTGTCCCTTGTGCCGACAAGGGGATGCGCCCCAGTCCTCGGACAATTTCACCAGCCGCCGCAGCTTTACCGGCAACTACCTTTTTATGCAAGGTAGCTAGTCGACGCGAAAATCGGGCTTGAGCCGGACCAGGCCGGGATGCAGGTCCGCGACTGTGTCGGCGCCCAGCAGCTTCATGGTGCGCAGCAGGTCGGCGCGCAGAATCTCCAGCGCCTTGCGCACGCCCGCACCGCCGCCCGCCGCCAGGCCATAGCCATAGGCGCGGCCTACCAGCACGGCGTCGGCGCCCAGGCACAGCGCCTTGACGATGTCGCCACCGCGGCGGATGCCGCCATCCATGAAGATGGTGGTCTTGCCCTTCACCGCATCGGCGATGGCGGGCAACGCACGAATGCTCGCCGCGACGCAGTCGAGCTGGCGGCCGCCATGGTTGGAGACCGAGATGCCATCGGCGCCCTCGTCCACCGCGCGCTTCGCATCGTCGGGGCGCAGGATGCCCTTCACGACAATGGGCCCGTCCCAGGCTTTGCGAATCCAGCCCAGGTCGGTCCAGTTGATGTTGGCGCGCGACAGCGCCACGGCGACATCGGTGGCGGGCAGCGGGCTGCCATCCTCGGCCGTGACGTTGGGCATGGGCGGCACGCCGCCATCGAGCAGAAAGCGCGCCAGCCAGCGCGGATGCGCCAGCACTTCGGGCACATGGGGAATCTTGGGTAACAGCTTCTGGCCCATCAGCGCCGCCATGCCGTTGCGGGGATCGCGCTCGCGGTTGCCGCCCACCGGCGTGTCCACCGTGACGAAGATGCCGCGCACGCCCAGCGCCCGGGCCCGCGCCAAGGCGCGCTCGACCGCGCCGCGTCCACCCATCTGATAGACCTGGAAGAACAGCCGGTCATTGTGCGGCGCGACCTCGTCCAGGCCATGGCCCGCGCCGGTGGCCAGGACATAGCCGGTGTCGGCATCCCGCGCCGCCGCCGCCACCGCAATGTCGCCATCCGGATGCAGCAGGCGGCAATAGCCGATGGGCGTCAGCAGGAAGGGCAGGCCCAGCTTCGTTCCCAGCACATTGGTGGAAAGATCGGGATGGGTCATCACCGCCTGGCGCGGCTTGAAGGTGATCTCGCTGAAGGCGGCGATGTTGTCGCGGCCGGTGACGCCGTCATCGGCGGTGCCGTCGAGATAATCGAACACAGGTTTGGGAAGGCGCTGCTGCGCCGCGTCGCGCAGATCGGAAATATTGACGATGCGGGGGTCGTTCATCCGGGGCATGCGCCTGCTTATGCCCGAAAGGGATGGTGGCCGCCAAGCGGACCGTCTCAATTTGGCGCAAGACGCCGCCAAAGGCTGAACCGGGCGTTAAGGGCGTGCGTGGCAGGATCGCCGCCATGACCGGGATATTGACCGCTTTTGGCGAACGCGAACGGCTGCTGTTCGGACAGCGGCCGCTACGCACGCCCCATCGCCTGCACGAAAGCCCGCTTTTCGCGCGCGCGGCGCTGGCGCGGCTGATCGAAACCTATCCCCGCGAACATTACAGCCTGATCGCCATGGACGGCGCGGGCGAGAACAGGGCCTGGCGCGAAGGCGATCTGGGCGGCGCAAGCGGCGAAGCGGTTCTGGACGCCATCGCGGCGGGACGGCTGTGGCTGAACCTGCGCAACGTCTCCCATGTCAACGACGCCCATGGCGCGATGCTGGATGGCATCTTCCACGAATTGCAGGACGCCATGCCGGGCTTCGACGCCCGCAAATGGCAGAGCGGCATCCTGATTTCCTCGCCCTCGGCCCAGGTCTATTACCATGCCGATTTGCCGGGCCAGCTGCTGTGGCAGATCGCTGGACGCAAGCGCGTCTTTCTCTATCCCAACAGCGCCCCCTTCATCACGCCGGAGCAGCTGGAAGACATCGCCCTGTTCGATGTCGAGGTCGATATGCCCTATGCGCCCTGGTACGACGAGCATGCGCGGGCCTTCGATCTGGCGCCGGGCCAGATGCTGTCCTGGCCGCTGAACGCGCCGCACCGGGTCGAAAATCTGGAAGGCGTCAACATCTCCATGACGGTGTCCTTCTCGTCGCGCGAAAGCAGGAGGCGCGAGATCGTCCATCTGGCCAACGGCCTGCTGCGCCACCGCTTCGGCCATGCGCCGCACAGAAGCCGCATCGAAGGCGCAGGCTTCTACGCCAAGGCGATGCTGCAAAAATTGATGCGCGATGGCGCCTGGGTACGCCGCCAGCGCGCCATGCGCCGCGCCGTCGAGTTCAAGCTGGAAACGCCACCCGCGGACAGGATGGCCGCCGAATGAGCCTCGCCGAAATTGCCCAACCTGTTGCCGCCAGCGTGGCGGGCTTTCGCGCCCGCCTCACCGCCTTTCGCCCGGAAGACTGGATGCCGCGCCCTGGCGAGGCGACGCTGTTCCAGACCCGCGACTGGCTGACGCCCTTCTATGCGGCGGTGGCCGCGCACCACCCCGACGCCGCGCCGCTGGTGGCGGAGGTGACGGACGAAGACGGCGCGCTGGCCTATCGCCTGCCGCTGCTGCTGTGTCGCGGCCGTTTGCGGCGGATCAGCTTTGCCGATCTCAACATGACCGATTTCAACGCGCCGCTGCTGGGGCCCGCCGCGCCCTGCTCCGCCGATGCGGCCGCGCGCGCCTTGCGCGCCCTCAAGGCGGCGCTACCGCCGCACGATCTGCTCAGTTTCACCAAGATGCCGCCGCAGATCGGCGGGCGGCCCAACCCGCTGCTGTTGGCCAGGCCGGGTCATCTCTCGGCGGTCAACGGCAATCTGCTGCTGATGGGCGATGCCTGGGACGATTTCCATTTCGGTCTGGAAAAGACCGTGCGCAAGGAGCTGGAACGCAGCTGGCGCGTCTTCAGCCGGGCGCCGCATACGCAATACCGCCACATCACCGACGCCGATGAGGCGCTGGCGATGCTGGAAACCATCAACCAGGTGCAGAAGGCGCGCATCGGCAGCCTGGGCGAAGTCTATGGCATGGATGCGCCGGTCACGGCCGACTTCCATCGCCGCCTGCTGCGCGACGGCGTGCCGACCGGCTTCACCTGCCTCACCGTGCTGACCTCGGGCGGCGAACTGGTGGCGGCGCTGCTGGGCGTGCGCGACGCCGAAACCTATCTGATGATCCGGCTGGTACATGCGCCGGGCGACTGGGCCAAGGTTTCGCCGGGACGGCTGCTGATCCACCGCACGCTGCACCAGCTGCATGGCGAGGGCTATCGCCGCTTCGATTTCAGCATCGGCAACTATCCCTACAAGCGCCGCTTCGGCCCGACCCGCACGTCGCTTTATGATCTGGTGTCGGCGGCGACGCCGCTGGGCACGCTCGCCCTGCTGCGCGCCGAGGCCGGCGCACTGCTGCGCAGCCATCCCCGCACTCACGAAACGGTGCGCCGCCTGCTGGGCAAGCCGCCCAGCCGCGAAGAAAACTAGATCACGGGCAACAAAAGCAGCCAGACGGTGCTGGCCTGCGCGCCGATGCGAGTCAGCGCCGCCTGCACGGTTTCAATCCGCACGCCGAAGCGCTTCGCCGCCGTCAGGGCATGGCGCAGCAGCTTGGGGCTGCAGCCATAGTCGCTGGGCCCCACGCGGACATCGTGGGAGTAGAAGATCAGCCAGCCCTTGCGCCGCGCCGCTTCCTCGAAGGCGCGGTCGATCTGGCCTTCGTCGATCTCGCGGTTCACCAGCGGCAGCGAATGCAGGCTCTGGGCATCGACGGTGCCATGATTGATGCGGGGGCGGATGCCGCGGCTGGAGCGGAAACAGCTTTTGAGGCGGCGCTTCCACGCCAGATTGGCGTAGCCGTACGGATAGGCGAAATTCTCCAGCGTCAGCGACGGCTCGATCGCCTTTAGCAGGGCATGATTGCGGGCGATGTCGGCGGCGAATTCGTCGGCGCTGATCTCGTCGGCGCGCTTGTGGCTGTGGCTGTGGCAGCCGATCTCATGGCCGCGCGCATGCAGATCCACCATGGCATCGGCATCCATCACCTGCCAGTGATGTTCCTGCATCCCCAGCAGGCCGCCGGCGACATAGTAGGTGGCGCGGGCGCCCGCCTCCTCCAGCAACCGCGCGCCTTCGGTGGCGGCGGAGACCGGGACATCGTCGAAGGTGAAGCTGACCGACGGCGCATCCGAGGTGGCGTTGAACGGCGACACCGGCAAGTGCGTCGCGATGCTGTGGCGCAGGCGCGCCACCAGCCCCAGCGGCGGGTGGGCGTCTTCGGGCGGCGGCTGCCTGCGGACCAGGGGCGTCATGGCGTGTCGCTCCGGGTAACGAAATTGTAGAGCGCGGCGGCGGAGAGCAGATAGAGCCCGCCATACACCGCGTTCAGCCACAGGCCGATGGTGACGCTACCCTTGGCCAGCGTCAGCAGCAGCGCCAGCGCGGCGGCGTTCAGCACCACCAGCCCCACCGCCACGGCGGCGCGGGCGCTCATGCGGCCATGCACGAAGAACAGCTCGCCATGGAATTCCATCAGGTTGCGGAAGGCGGGCACCAGCAGCATCAGCAGGAAGAGATGCGCCGCCACCGCCACATTGGGGCCCAGCAGCAGCGGCCATTGCCACAGCAACATCGCCAGAACCGCGAAGCCCAGCAGCGACAGCGCCATGATGGCGCCCTCCACCTTCAGGGTGCGGCCCAGCGCATTCTTGATGCGCTTGCCTTCGCCGGACAGCTTGCGGGTATAGAGGGTGTAGAAGGACCGGAACGGCAGCGCCGTGAAATCCACGATGCGACTGGAAATGGCGTAGATGCCGGCGAAGCGGGCATCGGCCAGCGACAGCACGATCAGCTTGTCGATCTGGCCCTGGGCGTTCAGGGCGAAATAGGACAACGCGAACATCGCCCCGTCGCGGAAGCGCGACAGGAACAGCCGCGTGCGCCAGCGCGGCCGCACCGGCGCCGGAAAGACCGCCAGCACGGCCAGCAGCGCGCCCGCATTGGAGACGAAATAGAACAGGGCCCAGCGCTCGACATCGCCGCCGCCCCACAGCACGAACGCCACCGCGCCGACGGCGCGGATGGCGGACGCCATCGTGACCACCAGCGCCCCGGTGGTGAAGCGGCCCAGGCCGTTATGGCTCAGCGCCATGACATCGACGATGCGCCACAGCACGGCTTCGACGAAGATGATGCCGAGAAAGGCGGTCAGCGTGATCGAACCGTCGAACAGCCCGTAATAGAGCGGTAGCGCCGCCAGCAGACCCAGCGGCGTCGTCAGCAGCAGCCCGCCATAGAAGAGGCCGAGGTAATTGCCCAGCAGGCGTGGTTTACCCGCCGCGGCGCGAAACGCCAGGCTGCCGAAGCCGAAGCCGGAAAAGCTGGCCAGCATCAGCCCCACCGCGGAGGCCGAGGCGAACACGCCCATCGCCGCGAGACTGAGCGTGTTGGCGAGCAGAAAGAAATAGACGGCTTGCAGGCCCAGCCGGGCAGAGGTGCCCGCCAGCAGCTTGCAGTAATTCTCCACCGTGCGGCGAAAGCCGGGATGGAAGAAACCTGCCGCGATGTCGCGCCGTGCCGCGGCCAGAATCATAAGGCAAACTCCCGGCCCGGCGCTCTGCGGCCCGGCTTGGTCTCATTCTATGGAAGGGGTGGCTAAGGAATGCTTGCTTGCGTCCTGAGGCGGCGGGCGCGTTAAGCTTTTGTTGACCATGAAAACGCAGCGAAACGGCCCCGGTGTTTCCACCGGGGCCGCCGCGTCTTTCACATCATCCGCGTTTAGCGGCCATAATAACCGTCGTCATAGCCGTAACCGTCATAGCGGTAGCGCGGCGGGGGCGGCGGGACATAGCGCGGCGCATAGCGAGGCTCGTAGCGCGGCTCATACCGGTTCTGCGAGGCGATGATCGCGCCCAGCGCGAACAGGCCGAGGCCCAGGCCGATGGCCGCGCCGGTGTTGTTGTGACCGCGGTCATAGTGGCGGCTATAGCCATTGTTATAGCCGCGGGGCTGCGCCATCGCGGGGGCGGCGGCGGTGACCAGGATCGCACTGGCAACAATCGCGCTGAAAATATTTTTCATTGGCCTTCTCCTTATTCGTTTGGCCTATCGCTTCGCTGCTTGAGGCCGTGTGGTGCGCATGTGCACCTTGGGATCGAGATTGCGCGCCCGCGGCTGAACCCAATCTGGACGCGAAATTTATCCGCCGTTCAGGTGAAAATGGCGGATTACCGCCTTTTTTGCCGCGTTGACCGCCCATGAGCCTTCCGCCAGTGTCCGCCGCGATGGACGAAAACAACAAAATCGCCGCCCGCGCCTGGTTCGAGTCGCTGCAGGGCCGCATCGTGGCGGATTTCGAGGCGCTGGAAGACGAAGCGCCCTCATCGCTCTATCCCGGCGCGGCGGGCCGTTTCGCCAAGACGCCGTGGAAGCGCACGCTGGGCGAGAACGGCGAAGACCAGGGCGGCGGCACCATGGGCATGATGCGCGGCCGCCTGTTCGAGAAAGTGGGCGTGCACACCTCCACCGTGCATGGCCTGCTCTCGCCGGAATTCGCCAAGCAGGTGAAGGGCGCGGGCGAGCAGCGCATGTTCTGGGCCAGCGGCATCAGCCTGATCGCCCATATGCGCAACCCGCGCATTCCCGCTGTGCACATGAACACGCGCCTGATAGTCACCAGCGAAAGCTGGTTCGGCGGCGGCGCTGACTTGAACCCGACACTGGATGCGGCGCGTACCGAAACCAACCCCGATGCGGTGACGTTTCATGCCGCGATGAAGGAGTCCTGCGACGCCTTCGATGCCGGCTTCCATCCCAAATACAAGAAATGGGCCGACGAATATTTCTGGCTGCCGCATCGCGGCGAGCCGCGCGGCGTCGGCGGCATCTTCTACGACCATCACAACACCGGCGATTGGGATCGCGATTTCGCTTTTACCCAGGGCGTCGGTGAAGCCTTTCGCGGCGTTTATCCCGGGATCGTGCGCGCGCGCATGAACGAAAGCTGGACCGAGGCCGAGCGCCACGAACAGGCCAAGTGGCGCGGCCGCTATGTCGAGTTCAACCTGCTGTATGACCGGGGCACCACCTTCGGCCTCAAGACCGGCGGCAATGTCGAGAGCATTCTCTCGTCGATGCCGCCTTCTGCAGAATGGAAGTAGGCGCGGAGTGGGCATGATCATCGGCTCTCGCGGTTCTCCCCTCGCCCTGGCGCAGGCGCGCCAGGTGGCGGGGATGCTGGCGCAGCGCGACGGCCATGCCGATGCCAACACCTTCCCCATCGAAGCCTTCATGACAAGCGGCGATAGGCTGCAAGGCCGCTTGCAGGAACAGGGCGGCAAAGGGCTGTTCACCAAGGAACTGGACGAAGCCCTGCTGGACGGGCGCATCGACTGCGCCGTGCATTCGATGAAGGACCTGCCGACGCGCCTGCCCGAAGGCATCGTGCTGGCGGCGGTGCCGACGCGCGAAGACCCGCGCGACGGTTTCATCGCCACGCGGGCCAAGACGCTAGCCGCGCTGCCTGAAGGCGCGACGGTGGGCACGGCATCGCTGCGGCGGCAGGCGCAGACGCTGAACCTGCGCCCCGACCTGAAGGTGGAATTGCTGCGCGGACGGGTTGAGACACGGCTGGCCAAGATCGAGGCCGGTGCGTTCGACGCCACCTATCTGGCGCTGGCGGGGCTGAAGCGCCTGAAGCTGGAGCAGCACATCGCCAGCATCGTCGATGTGGAAGCGATGCCGCCCGCCCCGGCGCAGGGCGCGCTGGCGATCACGGCGCGGGCCAATGACATGAAGACGCTGGCGCTGCTGACACCGTTGAACATCGCGGAATTCAACATCGCCACCGCCACCGAGCGTTCCTTCCTGGCGGCGCTGGATGGTTCCTGCCGCACGCCTATTGCGGCGCTGGCGCAGATCGAAGGCGGCAAACTCCGCTTTGTCGGCGAAGTGCTGACGCCGGATGGCAAGCATCGCTGGCGGCGGCAAAGCGATTGCACGGCGACGCTGGAAGATGGCATCGCGCTGGGCGCGAAGCTGGGCGGCGAAATCCGCGTCGAAGCAGGGCCACTCTATTCGGCGCATTTCGGCGACAAGGGCTGGTAAAGCAGGCCGCCGGGCGTAAGCTACCGGCCACGGCATCGGGAGAAAAGACAATGAAAACACCCGCCATCCGCTTTCTTGCAATCCTGGGTCTTTTGTTGGTCGTCATGCCGGGCGCGCAGGCGCAGACGGCAGCGCGCATGACCGAGGCCGCCAACGCTTTCCTCGCCACACTCGATGCAGCGCAGCGCAAGAACACGGTCTTCGCTTTTGACGACGCGCAGCAGCGCGCACGCTGGTCCAACCTGCCGCTGCAGATGGTGCCGCGCAGCGGCGTCAGTTTTGAAAGCATGAATGAAGGCCAACGCAAGGCTGCGATGGCGCTGCTGGCCGCCGCCCTCAGCCGCACCGGCCTGCAAAAAGTGCAGGCGATCATGGAAGGCGATGAAGTACTGAAGCAACGCGGCGGCGGCGGGCCGCGCTTCGGCCAGGATCTGTATTTCTTTTCCTTCTTGGGCACGCCGTCGGCCACGACGCCGTGGATGCTGCAGTTCAGCGGCCATCACCTGGCGCTGAACATCACCGTGGCGGGGGCGCGTGGTGTCCTCACGCCGACATTGACGGCGGCGCAGCCCGCGCTCTTCACGCGAAATGACCGCACCGTGCGGCCGTTGGGCGGCGAGAGCGACAAGGCGGCCACGCTGTTCAACACCCTTGATGCAGTGCAGCGCAAGCAGGCGGTGCTGGGCAGCCGGGTTGCCGATCTGGTGCTGGGGCCGGGCCAAGATGGCCGCACCATCCAGCCGGAAGGCCTGAAAGCATCGGCGATGAATGAGAAGCAGCGCGCCCTGCTGCTGGAAGTGGTGGCGGAATGGGCGGGCATCATCAATGACGAAGGCACGGCGCAGCGCATGGCGGAAATCCGCGCCGGGATGGCCGATACCTGGTTCGCATGGAGCGGCCCTTCGACCGCCACACCCGGCACCAACATCGAATCCTATTACCGCATCCAGGGACCGCAATTGGTGATCGAATATGCACCGCAGCGCGGCGACCCGGCGCTGCATGTCCACACCATGTATCGCGATCCCACCAACGACTATGGCCGCAGGTTGACCGGTCGATGAAAGCCGCCATCGTCGCGCTTGCGTTACTGCCCACACCGCCCTGGCGCATGCGTTGGACGAGTATGTGCAGGCGGCGCTGCTTTCGGTGGAGAAGGATCGCATCCACCTGTCGCTGCGGCTGATGCCGGGCGCGCAGGTGGCGGGCCAGGTGCTGCCGCTCATCGACTCCGACAAGGACGGCGCCATTTCCCGAGCCGAAGGCCGCGCCTATGCCGGGCATCTTCTGGGCGATCTACGCCTGACGCTGGACGGCAAGACGCTGGCGCTGCGGATGGGGATGGTGGAAATGCCGGCGCCCGCCTCGATGAAGGAAGGGCTGGGGCAAATCCGCATCAATCTCAGCGCCACGGCGCTGTCGGGCGCGGGCGCCCACACGCTTGCGCTGGAGAACAATCATCAGGGCCGCATCTCGGCCTATCTGGTGAACAGCCTGGCGGCGCGCGAGCCCGCCATCAAAATCCAGGCGCAAACGCGCAACCCGAACCAATCGCGCTATCAGTTGGATTATACCGTGGACCGCTAGTCCACCCGGAAGCCGGGCTTCAGCGCCACCAGGTCGGAATTCAACTCCTTCACCGAATTCGCGCCCAGCAGCTTCATGGTCCGCACCAGGTCGGCCTTGAGGATTTCCAGCGCCCGGTCCACGCCGGCATCGCCCGCCGCCGCCATGCCGTAGGCATAGGCGCGGCCCACCAGCACCGCATCCGCGCCCAGGCACAGCGCCTTGGCGATGTCGCCGCCGCGGCGGATGCCGCCGTCGAAGATGATGGTGGTCTTGCCCTTCACGCGCTCGACGATGCCCGGCAGCACGCGCAGCGAACCCGCCACGCTGTCGAGCTGGCGTCCGGCATGGTTTGAGACCACGATGCCGTCGGCCCCCGCTTCCACCGCGCGCTGCGCGTCGTCGGCGGTCATCACGCCCTTGATGACGATGGGGCCGTCCCAGCTTTCGCGAATCCAGCTGAGATCGTCCCAGCAGACATGGGCATTTTCCAAGGCGCGGGCGACATCGGTGGCGACCAGCGGGCCGGTCTCGGTGACGACATTGGGCAGGCCGGGCATGCCGCCATCCATCAGGAAGCGCAGCAGCCAGCGCGGATGCATCATGATCTCGGGCACATAGCGCAGCTTGGGCAGAAGCGCCTTTCCCATCAGCGGCCGCATGCCGTTGCGCGGATCGCGTTCGCGGTTGCCCGCCACCGCCGTGTCGATGGTGACGAACAGGCCTTTATACCCCAGCGCCTTGGCGCGGGTGAAGGCGCGCTTGGTCGCCTCGCGCCCGCCCATCAGATAGACCTGGAAGAAGACTTTCTCGTTCTGCTCGCGCACCTTCTCCAGCGGATGGCCCGAGATGGTGGAGAGGATATAGCCTGTGCCCGCGCGCGCCGCCCCGCCCGCGCCCGCCAGTTCGCCGCGCGGATGCAGCATGCGACTGTAACCGATGGGCGACAGGATCGCGGGCATGGAAAGGTCCACGCCCAGCACGGCGGTGGAAAGATCGGGATTGGTAATCACCGCCTGGCGCGGCTTGAAGATCACTTCAGAGAAGGCGGCGATATTGTCCTTCGCCGTGATCTCATCATCGGCCGCGCCGTCGAGATAGTCGAAGGCGGCGTTGGGCAGGCGGTGTCGCGCCAGGGCGCGCAAATCCGCGATGTTGACGATATGGGGGCTTTGCAGGGCTTTGGGCGTGGACATATCGGGCTTATGCCCGATGGAACCGTTGCCGCCAAGCGTTTCGCATATGCGAAACGCGCGTGGGCGTCCTGCCCACGCGCGTTACCGGCATTACATCTTTCTGTTCTGGCCTTCCACGACATTGCCGGGGTCGGGCGTCACCAAGCGGCCGGAACTCGGCATCACCTTCGGGTTGGGGGCGCCTGCGAATTCCACATCCGTGTTGGTGGTCGTCACGCCGGGCTGCGGCTTCTTCTGGTCACGCAGGTCGTGCTTTTGATGGCTCATTTTACTCTCCGCTGAACATTCCTGAGAGTAACGTCAGGGGGCGGCTTTCGTTGCGGTTCCCAGCACCCAGTCGGATATGTCATCGGTCGGCAAGGCCCGGCTCAGATCGCGCAACAGCATGTGATAGCCGGTGTCATATTTCTTCACCTTGGCGCGGGCACCCAACGCGGCGATCACCGCTTCGGTGGGACGCGCGGGAATGATCTGGTCCCTGGCGCCATAGACGACGAGCATCGGCGGAGCGGCAGGGAGACGGGCCGGTGCGGTGCGGGCCTCGTCCATCAGGTTGGTGAGGCCGAACAGCACATCGGAACGGGTGCGCCGCTGCACCAGGGGATCGCGCCCCAAAGCCCGCAGCATCTCGATATTGTCGGACGGCACGATGGTGACGATCCGCGAGGCGGCGCTGTTGCTCAACACCAGCCCCGGCATCAACCGCGCCGCCAGGAACAGCGCCACGCGATAGTGAAACGGCATGTCGCCACGGCTCCACACGGCGGGCGCCACCAGGATCGCGCCTTTCACATCGAGCTTCTGTTCCAGCGTCGTCAGCGTCACCGCCCCGCCCATGCTTTCGCCCAGCACGAAGACCGGCGCATCGGGATAGGCGTTCTTCACCGCCGCCACCGCGTCGCGCAGATCGTTGCGCATCGTCTCCGCCCCTGCCCACAGGCCGGGATTGGGGGCGCGGCCAAAACCGCGCTGGTCATAGGCGATGGTGAGAATGCCGCGCTTCGCCCATTTCGCGCCCGGCATGGCGAAGGCATTGGCATAATCGCCCATGCCATGCAGGGCGATTATGACGGCCTTGGGACTGTCGTCTGGCGTCCAGCACCGCACCGGCACTTGCAGCCCGTCGCGCAGCAGCAGCGTCTCGCCGCGCAATATGGGCATGGAAGGCGTGAGGCCGGGCGGAGCGGTCATGGGTGCACAGGCAACGAGCGCCAGCGTCAAAAGCAACACGAGACGGTTCATGCGACGACTATGCCGCAGTAGGGTCTTTCATGACCAGTGCCGTCACCACCAGGATGTGATCCACCGCATCGTCCTCGCCCAAGGGCAGCACGGCGTTCTCGTGATAGACGAAGCCCGCGCCCGGCAAGTCGCGGCCGACCCAACCGCGATAGCCCAGCGGCTCGCCGCTGGCGCGCACCATTTCGTACAGCATGCGCAGGCCCAGGCCGAACTTGGGCGCGGTGTGAATGATGTCCGACAGCCGCCTGCCCGTGAAATCCTCGTCAAAGGCGCGGATCAGGTCCGCGCCCACTTCGCGGAATGCATAATCGGCGCCGTCCTCCAGCGGTTCCACCAGCAGGAGGCCCGGCCGCATGCGCGGCGACAGGCAGGACATCAGCGAAGCGCGGCCGGGAAATCGCCGGTCGCGCTTCAGCGAGCGCCAATAGGAAATGCCGGTGCGGACCAGCTCGGCATCCAGCCGCTCGATCGGAAGGATGTCGCCGCGGGATTGCTCGGGCAGGCGGGGATCGGTGGCGACGGCGGAGAATGACATTGCCCCCTGTGTAGCCCAGCCCGGTGCCGCCGTCACGGTAACCGATGAGATTAGTCCTACTAAAGTGGCAGCAGCCCGATCCAGCAGGCTGACAGCCCCGTGGCCATGGCGCCCGACAGCAGCGCTTTCAGGGCCAGCGGCACGATTTCGTCACGCCGGTCGGGCAACAAGGCGCCCATGCCCGCGATCAGGATGCCCACCGAAGCGAGGTTGGCGAAGCCGCACATGGCGTAAACCATGATGTGGATGCTGCGCTGGCTGAGCGTGCCGGGCGGCAGGTTCGCCATGTTGACGTAAGAGATCAGTTCGTTGAGCACGATCTTGGTGCCCATCAAGCCGCCTGCCGTCACCGCATCGGCGGCCGGCACGCCATAAAGCCAGACCACGGGCGCGAAGATCCAGCCCAGGATGCGCTCCAGCGTCAGCGGTGCGCCGCCCAGCGCGGGCAGATAGGCCAGGATGGCGTTGACCAGCGCCACCAGCGCCACCGTCACCAGCAGCATGGCGATGATCTGCAGCCAGATCTTCAGGCCGTTCTCGGTGCCGTCGGCCATCGCATCCATGGTGGAGCGGTATTCATGCCCGGTCTTGCCGGAATGGTCGGTGTCGGCTTTGCCCGGCACCATGATGCGCGCGATCATGATGGCCGCGGGCAGCGACATCATCGAGGCGACCAGCAGATGGCCCAGCGAGTCGGGCATCACCGGCGTCAGGATGGTGGCATAGAGCACGAAGACCGTGCCCGCGATCACCGCCAGGCCCGTGGTCATCAGAATGAACAATTCCGTGCGGCTCATGCGCGCCAGATAGGGCCGCACCACCAGCGCGCCTTCGACATTGCCGAGAAAGACGGTGGCCGCCGCGCCCAATCCGACAGCGCCGCCGATGCCCATCACCCGGCGCAGCACAAAGGCGATGGCGCTGACGATGCGGCCCAGAATGCCCCAATGCCACAGGATGGCAGATAAGGTCGAGATCACCATCACCAGCGGCAGCACGCCGAAAGCCAGGCTGGTGAGATTGTTGGGCGAGATCGCGGTGAAGGGCAGCGGCCCGCCGCCGATATAGCCGAAGACGAAGCCCGATCCGGCGCGGGTCGCCTCATTGAGGGTGGTGACGACGCCATTGAGGCCGAACAGCACATCGCGCGCCACCGGCAGCTTCAGCAGCACCAGGGCGATGATCAGCTGCACGCCCAGGCCCGAGGCGACGATGCGCCAGTCGAATGCGCGGCGATTCTCCGACACCGCCCAGGCCAGGGCGATGATGACGACGATGCCCAGCGCCGATTGGGCATGCAGCAATGCAGTATCCATACTTCTTCAACGCCCCCTCCGCCCTTCGCTGACGACGGTCGCCAAAAAAGAATTGGCGCCCTGCCAGCTACGGGCACCTCCCCCGCAGTGCGGGGGAGGAAAATCAAGCATTACAGCTTTTGGTCGGTGCCGCCATGACATAAAGAAGGCAAACCGCTACATTTTAAGGCGCATGGGGACGCAATCCGGAACAAGGAAACCTTCGACCATCGCGGCGCTGGCGGGCGCGCGCGCGATCCCGCCGCTGCTGATCGTGCTCTATCACTATTGCGAGGGGCATCATTATTTTGGTGTGCGGCTGCTCGATCTGGTCGCCACGCGCGGCTATCTCTGGGTGGAGTTCTTCTTCGCTCTCTCCGGCTTCATCCTCACCCATGTCTATGCCAGCCGCGTGCGCGATCTGTGGACGCGCGGCGGCTATTTCGGCTTCCTCAAGTCGCGGCTGATCCGGCTCTATCCCCTGCACCTCTTCATGCTGCTGGCGCTGCTGGTGCTGCTGGTGAGCGTGCGGGCCGCCGCCGATTATGGCGGCTATGTCTCGATCTATGACCGGCCCAGCTATCACCCCAACATGACGCCGGAAGGCTTCGTCGCCAGCCTGTTGCTGGTCAATGGCTGGAACACGCTGGCTTCGCTGACCTGGAACGGCGCGTCCTGGTTCGTCAGCGTCGAGTTCGCGCTCTGCCTCATGTTCCCCCTGTTCATCTGGCTGCAGGATGGCCGCGCCTGGCGTGGGTTCGCGCTGGTGGCGGCGGGCATTGCGGGGCTCCTGCTGTTGCTGGCCTTCTCGCGCCACGGTCTCGATCTGACTTTTCGCAACGGCATCTTCCGCGGCATGGCCAATTTCGCCATCGGCGTCGGCATGGCGCGGCTGTTCCATGCCGTGCAGAAGGACCGCATTCCGGTCTGGGTCCACAGCGTGCTGCAGCTTGGGCTGGTGGGTTTCATGCTGTTCATCTTCACCAACACCGGCTGGTCGCACACCGGCCGCGACATCTACACGGCGCTGGCGATGCAAGCGCTGATCCCGGCGCTGGCCTTCGACAAGGGCATCGTCGCCGACCTGCTGAAGCTGCGGCTGCCGCAGCATCTGGGTGAATGGTCGTATGGCATCTATCTGGGCCAGACCTTCTGGCTGCAATATATGCGGGTGATCGAGTTCCGCTTCTATCCCGCGCCCGACACGCTGGTGTTGGGCATGCCCTTCTCCAGCCTGATTTTCTGGCTGGAGCCGCTGGCGCTGCTGGCAGTTTGCACCGCCTGGGGGGCGCTGCTGGCCGAAAAGATCGAAGTGCCGGTGGCGAAATGGCTGCGGGCGCAGCTTGACCGCCCGCGCCCGCAAGCGCCACCATCGGGCATCACATAAGCAAAAAGCACAGGGATAGCGCCATGACCATTTCCTTCGCCGGCAAGGTCGCCATCGTCACCGGAGCCGGCGGTGGGCTGGGCCGCTGCCATGCGCTGGAACTGGCGCGGCGCGGCGCGAAAGTGGTGATCAACGATCTGGGCGGGGCCTTGGACGGCAGCGGCGGCAATTCCGCGGCGGCCGAAAAGGTCGTGGCCGAGATCAAGGCCGCCGGCGGCGAAGCCATCGCCAATGGCGCGTCGGTCAGCGACGACGCGGGCGTGGCGCATCTGGTCAAGCAAACCATGGACACATGGGGCCGCATCGACATCCTCATCGCCAATGCCGGCATCCTGCGCGACAAGAGCTTCGGCAAGATGGAGCTGAAGGATTTCGAGGCCGTGATGGCGGTGCATCTGATGGGCACGGTCAAGCCCGCCAAGGCGGTGTGGCAGATCATGAAGGACCAGGGCTATGGCCGCATCGTGGTCACCACCTCCTCCACCGGCCTGTACGGCAATTTCGGCCAGACCAATTACGGGGCCGCCAAGGCCTCGCTGGTCGGCTTCATGCATTCGCTGAAGCTGGAAGGGGCGAAGGACAATATCCGCGTCAACGCCATCTGCCCGGTCGCCGCCACCCGCATGACCGAGAATCTGCTGCCGCCCGCGATCCAGGAAATGCTGAAGCCGGAATATATCTCGCCAGCCGTGGCCTATCTGGCGAGCGAGGATGCGCCCAGCGGCGTGATTCTCACGGCGGCGGCGGGCGTCTTCGCCACGGCAAGGCTGGAAGAGACGGATGGCGTCAATCTTGGTCACCAGGCGAGCGCCGAAGACATCGCGGCGCAGTGGGACGCGATTGCCGACTGGTCGACGGCCAAGCCCTATGGTCAGGGCGGCGAGCAGAACACGAAATTTCTCGCCCGGTTGCAGGACAAGCCAGCGCTCTCCTGAACCGCAGCTGAACGCTGCAATGAGAAGAAATAATTTTTATCCGGCGAAATGACACTTGCGCGACGCCCGCACCTGGATAATGCTTTGCGCATGGACGAACTCGCGCTGAGCGTCAGGCAAGCGCGGCCTGTAGATGCCGCAGACCTCGCGCGCATCTACATCGAATCCTGGCAAGACACCTATGCCGGCGTCCTTTCCAACGCGCTTCTCTCCGCCATGTCGCACAAGGGCCAGGCCGCGCGCTGGCAACAGACCATGCGTGGCCCCGGCGCGGTTCTGATCGCCGAAGACGCCAGCGTTGGGCCCATTGGGCTCGCCAGCCTGGGGCCTGCGCGCGACAAGGGCCTGGGTCTGGATGGCGAGATTTACACGCTCTATGTCGATCCGGCCTATCTGGGGATGGGCGCGGGCCGGGCGCTGCTGCAGGCGTCCTTCTCGACGCTGATGAACAAGAAGTATCGCTCCTGCGTGATCTGGTCCCATGCCAGAAACAATGCCTGCTATTTCTACGAGGCAATGGGCGGCAAGCACGTCGGCACCCGCCTCACCCGGCTGGTCGGCGAAGACACGCCCGAAGTCGCGTTCGGCTGGAAGCGCCTCCTTGTCGGCGACAAGGTTCTGCGTTCCTGATCGCGGCTCGGATATTCCTCGCAGTCGCGGCCACGCTGGGCATCGCGGCAACCGCGCACGCGCAGGACAGCGATTGGGTGAATAATCCACGCATTCCCGCCTGCGCGCCCGGCATCCTGAAGAAAGGGATGCGCGATCACGCTGCGGCTTGGCCCCAATCACGGGGCTGAACTGGCGATCCAGCTTAGCGGCACAAGCGACTGGTACTTCATTGTGACAGGCGGCCCTGAGAAACAGCACTTCATGACGCCGAAGGCCTTCGCGGCGGCCAGCCGCGCGACACTGCATGAAAATACGCTGGGCTATGGGCCGCCCAAGGGCATGCTGGTGAAGATATTCACCCGGCCCGGCCGCTATATCGTCCACATTTCCAACAAGCTGGAGTCGGATGCGGGCGGCAATATCTGCACCATCGACTATCAGCCGTGAGCTAGAGATCTCTGGGCCGCACGAAATCCACCAGCTTCGCGCCGCAAGGCGTGATCTTCTTCCAACTGGAAATTTCGAAATCCAGCACCGCCAGCGCGGCGGTGGGGAATTTTTCTTCCATCACATCGTGGCGATGCTGCTCCCGGGGCCGCACCGGATCGCGCGCCAGAAGCGTGGCGCATTGCTCCAGCCCCGGATTGTGCCCCACCACCATCAGCACATCGTCGGCATCGTCGGCGTCCTGGATCAGGGCCACGATCTTGCCCGGCGGGGCGAGGTAGAGCGCCGCCAGCCATTCCACCGGCGCCGGCGTGCCGCGCAGAACCGCTTCCGCCGTCTGGCGCGTGCGGGTGCTGGTGGAGGCGAGGATGCGGGCCGCGTCATAGCCCTGCCGCTTGAGGTAGCGCGCCATGGCGGCGGCATCCGCCAGCCCCCGCTCGACCAGCGCCCGGTCATGGTCGTCCTGCTCCGGCCCTGCCGGTTCGGCCTTGGCATGTCTTAACAGCAGCAAACGACGCAAGGCTGCAAATCCCGCATAACCAACCAGAAGGCTAGGCGCTTGACCCGCCCCCCGGCAAGCGCGACAAAACACGCCACTTTTCGAGCAAGCCCATGGCCACCAACAAGAAACAAGGCAACTGGAAAAAGCGCACCCTGGCGGTGCGCGGCGGCCAGCTGCGCTCGCCGTTCCAGGAAACCTGCGAGCCGCTGTTTTTCACCGCGGGCTATGCCTATGAGAATGCCGAGGAAGGCGAAGCCCGCTTCAAGGGCGAGAGCCCCGGTTACCAGTACAGCCGCATTTCCAACCCCACCGTCACCATGTTCGAACAGCGCATGGCGGCGCTGGAAGGGGCGCCCGTCGCCCGCGCCACCACCACCGGCATGGCGGCGGTCAGCGCCGTCTTCATGGCCGGGCTGAAGACCGGCGATCATGTCGTGGCGGCCAACGCCCTGTTCGGCTCCTGCCGTTATGTGCTGGAAAATGTGATGTCGCGCTTCGGCGTCGAGACCACCTTCATCGATGGCAGCGCCATCGAGAACTGGCAGGCGGCGATGCGCCCCAACACGCGCATGCTGTTCCTGGAGAGCCCCTCCAACCCGACCCTAACGGTGTTCGATCTCAAGGCCATTTCCGCCATCGCCGACAAGGCGGGGGCGCGGCTGGTGGTGGACGGCGCCATGGCCAGCCCGGCCATCCAGCGGCCGATGGATTTCGGCGCGCATATCGTGGTGCATTCCACCACCAAATGGACCGACGGCCAGGGCCGCGCCCTGGGCGGCATGATCCTCTGCCGCCAGGATTTCCTGGATGAGAATCTGAACCTCTTCCTCCGCAACACCGGCCCGATCATCAGCCCGTTCAATGCCTGGCTGCATCTCAAGAGCCTGGAGACGCTGGACCTGCGCATGAAGCAGCATTGCGAGAATGCGGCCAAGGTGGCCGACTTCCTCGCCAGCCAGAAGAAGGTGATCAAGACCCTCTACCCCTTCCGCCCCGACCATCCGCAGCACAATCTGGCCCGCGCCCAGATGTCGGGCGGCGGCGGCATCGTCACTTTCGAAGTGGAAGGCGGCAAGAAGGCGGCCTTCAAACTGGCCAATGCGCTGGGATTGATCGATGTCTCCAACAATTTCGGCGACGCCAAGAGCCTGATCACCCATCCCGAGACCACGACGCACCAGAAGCTGACGCCGGAGATGCGGGCCGAACAGGGCATCACCAGCGGGCTGCTACGGCTGTCGGTTGGTTTGGAAGATCCGGACGATCTTTGCGAAGACCTTGAGCAAGCCCTCAAGGTGGCCTAGGGCCGTGGTTTCGAGGTTCGCCAAACCTCGATATCGGCACTCAAGCGAACCTCGAAACCAAAGCGGCCCTAGGAATTAAATAAGTAGCCTGCGTCCTTTCGATTCCGAAATTCGTCCGAAGTCGGATATCAAGCTATTACGAATTTCGGAATCGGGACGCAGGCATGTCCGAGCACAAGATCGCGCTGAAATGGTTCAAGGGCGACGTGCCCTTCACCTACGACACCTATCCGCGCAACCACACCGTCACCTTCAAGGACGGCGCGCCGCAGATCTTCTCGGCTTCACCTACTTATCTGGGCGATCCGTCCAAGGCCGATCCGGAAGACCTGCTGGTGGCGGCGCTGTCCTCCTGTCACATGCTCAGTTTTCTGGCGATCTGCGCAAAAAAGCGCATCACGGTGGAAGCCTATGATGACGACGCCACCGGCATACTGGAGAAGGATGGCGGCAGGCTGTGGCTGACCAGGGTGACGCTGCGGCCCAAGGTGCGGGCCGATTCGGACGCCGCCACCTTGCTGGGAATTCACCATTTGGCGCATGAGGCCTGCTTCATCGCCAGCTCGGTGAAGACCCAAGTCACGGTTGAACCGCGATAAATTTCACGCGCTGCCGTGCCGTCAGGTTCCACCCCTCCCCTTCGCGCGCGAAGCGCGCAGGAAGGGGAGGTGCCTGTAGCTGACCGAGAAAGTGCGCGAAAATCGCGCACTTTCTCGGTCAGCGAAAGGCGGAGGGGCTGAAAAAGCCGCATTAGGGATATTCCAAACTGCGCCGTTACGTCGCTTGCGCGGGCGAAAACCCGGCCCGATACTGCTTGCATGTACGATCAGAACGAACGCCGCCGCGAAGACCGCCGCAAGGGCAAGGACTTCCGCTATGAGAGCGAAACCGGCTCCATCAAGGTGGCGGTGAAGCCTGCCTATCTCGACGACCAGTCGGACCCGGAAGACGATCGCTATGTCTGGTCCTATACCGTCACCATCGAGAACAAGGGTCCGGAGCCGGTGCAGCTGATGTCGCGGCTATGGAACATCACCGACGCCGCCGGGCGCACCCAGCAGGTGCGCGGCCCGGGCGTGGTCGGGGCCCAGCCGGTGATCGCGCCGGGCGAGAGCTTCCAGTACACCAGCGGCTGCCCGCTGGAGACCTCGTCCGGCCACATGGTGGGCCGCTACCAGATGATGAGCGTCGAATCCGGCGAAAGCTTCGAAGCCGAAATCCCGGCCTTCCTGCTGGAAAGCCCCTATGAGCGGCGGCAAATCCACTAAGCCCTGCTTATCCTGTGGTTGAAACACCCCGCCCTTCGCGCGTTTAATCCGCCTTTCCATTGCGGACCTCCCCATGGCGCCCACAGATTTCAGCAATCCCTGCGCGAAGGCGACGCCCGACCGGCCCAGCCGCGACGAGGCGGAAGCGGCGGTGCGCACCCTGCTGCGCTGGGCGGGCGATGATCCCGCCCGCGAAGGGCTGGTGGACACGCCCAAGCGCGTCGCCCGCGCGTTCGAGGACTGGTTCAGCGGCTATGACCAGGACCCGGAGGAATATCTCAAGCGCACCTTTGAGGAGGTCGCCGGCTATGATGACATGGTGATCCTGAAGGACATCCGCTTCGAGAGCCATTGCGAGCATCACCTCGCCCCCATCATCGGGCGGGCCCATGTCGGCTACCTGCCGACCAAGCGGGTGGTGGGCATTTCCAAGCTGGCGCGGGTGGTGGAAGCCTTTGCCCGCCGCCTGCAGGTGCAGGAAAAGATGAACGCCCAGATCGCCCACTGCATCCAGAAGGTGCTGGAGCCCAAGGGCGTGGCGGTGGTGATCGAAGCGGCGCACCAGTGCATGACGACGCGCGGCGTGCACAAGACCGGCGTCACCATGGTGACATCCACCATGTTCGGGGCCTTCCGCGAGAATTCCGACACGCGGCGCGAATTCCTGGCCGTGATCGGAAATCCCGTTTCCAGCGCAGACCGATGAGCCAGTCTGCGGCCGAGATGACGAAGGCCCTGATCGCCTTCGACACCACCAGCCGCGGCTCCAACCTGGCGCTGATCGATTTCGCACAGGGCCTGATCGAACAGGCGGGCGGGCGCTGCCGCCGTACCCATGACGCCACCGGCGCGAAAGCGAATTTGTTCGCGACGTTCGGCCCCGAAGGCGATGGCGGCATCGTGCTGTCGGGCCATACCGATGTGGTGCCGGTGGACGGGCAGAACTGGTCGTCCGATCCGTTCGACGCGGTGATACGCGACGGCAAGCTGTTTGGGCGGGGCGCCTGCGACATGAAAGGCTTTCTGGGGGTGGCGCTGTCGCTGCTGCCGGTCATCGCCACCGCCAAGCTGACCCGACCACTGCATTTGGCGCTGTCTTACGACGAGGAAGTGGGCTGCGTCGGCGTCACCGGCCTGCTGGACGACCTGAAGCGCGAAGGCATCAAGCCCGCGCTGGCGATTATCGGTGAGCCCACGCTGATGAAGATCGTGGGCGCGCACAAGGGCGGCGCCAAGCTGGTGACGCACGCTTGCGGCCGTGAAGGCCATTCCAGCGCGCCCGAGAAGGGCGCCAACGCCGTGATGATGGCGGGCGCGTTCGTCGCCATGCTGGACAGTGTGTGGGACGAATTGCGCGCCGATCCCGATCCGCGTTTCGACCCGCCCCATTCCACGGTGCAGGCCACGGTGGTCGGCGGCGGCACGGCGGTGAACATCCTGGCAAAAGAAGCCGACGTTACCTGGGAATATCGCTGCCTGCCCGACCGCGATCCGCAAGCGATACTGGATCGCGTCGAACAGCGCGCCGTGCAGGACATATTGCCGAAATATCGCGCCCGCGCGGCGGAAGCCACCTTCCAGACCCGCATTCATGCGGTCTATCCCGGCCTGCGCATGGATGAGGATTCGCCCGCCGTGCGGCTGGCGCGCGAGATCACCGGCGCCAACCAGGTGGAGGCCGTCAGCTACGGCACCGAGGCCGGGCATTTCCAGAGTTACGGCATTCCGGCGGTGATCTGCGGTCCCGGCTCGATCGAACAGGCGCACCGGCCCGACGAGTTCGTGTTGCTCAGCGAGCTGGCTTCCTGCGCGGCGTTTTTGCGGAAAGTGATTGCCAAATCCGCTGCCTGAGTTCCGGCCGCGCCTGCAATTCGCGCCACGCCAGCAGCGCCCCTTCCGCCAGCAGCATCGGCAGCAACCCGGCCGGCAACAGCCGCAGCAGGCCGACACGGCGCAGCATGCGGCCCGCGATGCGGCGCGCCGCGAAATGCGCGATGCCGCGTGTGATCTTCGCCCTCATGCCAGCGCTTCCGGCGTGATCTCGTGCACCGTGCCGCAGAATTCGCATGACGCGCGGATGATGCCGTCGGGATCGGCCAGTCCGGCGCGCTCCTGCACCGAATAGCCTTTCAGGATGCGGGCAATGCGCTCGCCGTCGCACTCGCAGCGGAAGGTGACGGGCTCGGGCGGATGCACCCGCACCTCATCCTCGTGGAACAGACGCCACAACAAGGTTTCCGGCGCCAGCGCGGTATCGACCAGTTCGATGTCCTCGACGGTGCGCAGGATCAGCGACAGCCGCTCCCAGTCGTCGCTGGTCTTGGCGGTTTCGGGCGCGGTTTCCACAGCCGAGTCCGGCGTCACCTGCAGCATGATGCCGCCGCTGCGCCAGTGCGGAGCCTTGTCGCCCGCGACGAAGAGCGGCGCGGCGGACAGCTTGATCGCGGTAGGCAGTTGCTCGGACTGGAGGAAATATTCCTCGGCCGACGGCGCGATGCCATCGGCGGATAGCGCCGTGATGCCCTGATAGGACTGTCCGCCGACGCGCGGCTCGATGGTGATGGCCATCACGCCCTGCCCCGCCAGCGCGGCAAAATTCTTTTCGGTACGAGCGGCGAAGCGCTCCGGGTCCAGGCGGCCAAAGGCGCGCACGCCGCGCGGCTTTTCGCCATCGACGCCATAGTAGTCCACCGTCACCAGATCGAGCGGGCCGTCGCCCTTGGTCTGCAGCGTCAGGCGGCCATCGAGTTTCAGAGCAGAACCCAGGATGGCCGACAGCGCCAGTCCTTCGCCCACCACCCGCGCCGCATCTTCCGGCAGGGCATGGGCCGACAGGGCGCGCGTGGAACTGGCGCCGAGCCGCACCAGGCGGCCGCGCACGCCCGCCTTGGGAAGATCGAACGGCAGGATGAAATCGCCGTGTTCTGGAACCTGGGACATCAGGCCAATATGGCGCTTATCGCGCCAGTTTCAAGAAAGCGTCTTCACGACAGAGCCCAAGCGAGGATGGCCTTCTGGGCGTGCAAGCGGTTCTCGGCCTCGTCCCAGACCACGCTCTGCGGCCCGTCGATCACTTCGTCGGTGACTTCGTCGCCGCGATGCGCCGGCAGGCAGTGCATGAACAGCGCATCCTTCGCCGCCAAGCTCATCAGTTGGCGATTGACCTGATACGGCTTGAGCAGGGCGCGACGCTTGGTGGCGTTGTCGTCGCCCATCGAGACCCAGGTATCGGTGACGACGCAATCGGCATCCTTCGTGGCCTTTTCCGGATCGGTGCCGAAGGTCACAAGGTCGCTACCCCGCGCCCAATCCAGCACTTCCGGATCGATGGGAAATTCGCGCGGGCTTGCGACATCCAGCTTGAAGCCGAACTTCACCGCCGCATGGATCAGCGAGGTCAGAACATTGTTGCCGTCGCCGGTCCAGGCCACCTTGGCGCCCTTGATGGAGCCGCGATGCTCTTCGAAGGTCTGCACATCCGCCATGATCTGGCAGGGATGGGACCATTTGGTGAGGCCGTTGATGACCGGAATGGTGGCGTTGTGCGCCAGTTCCTCGACCATCTCATGGTCCAGCAGGCGGATCATCACCGCATCGACATAGCGCGAGATCACCCGCGCCGTGTCGGCGATGGTTTCCTCGCGCGCCAGCTGCATATCGCTGCCGGTCAGCATCAGGGTGGAGCCGCCCAGCTGCCGTGCCGCCATGTCGAAGGAAATGCGCGTGCGGGTGGATTGCTTGTCGAAGATCATCGCCAGGGTGCGGCCCAGCAGCGGCTGGTCGTCATCCGCCATGCCCTTGGGGCGGCCCTTGCGGCCGGCCTTACGCGCCTTGGCGTCCTCGATAATGGCGCGCAGCGTGGCGGCGTCATGGTCCGAGATATCCAGGAAGTGCTTCACGCTATTCTTCAGGGGCGCATTCATTGCGCGGCTTCCTTCTGCTTTTCCATCGCCATGGCGGCCTTCTCCAGCATCGCCACGGCTTCGCGCATTTCCGCCTCGCTGACATTCAGCGGCGGCAGGATGCGCACCACATTCTCGCCCGCCCCAACCGTGAGCAGACCTTCCGCTCGCGCGGCATTGACGAAATCGCCCACCGGCGGCTTGAGCTTGAGCCCCAGCAGCAGGCCGGAACCGCGCAGTTCCTCGAACACATCGGGATGCGCCGACACCAACCCCGCCAATTGCTGGCGCAGATAATTGGCGCTGCTGTTCACCTGATCGAGGAAACCCGGCTCCAGCATCATGCTCACCGCCTCGACGCCGACGGCCATGCCCAGCGGATTGCCGCCATAGGTGCTGCCATGCGTGCCGGCGGTCATGCCCTTGGCGGCGTCGGCCGTGGCCAGCACCGCGCCGATGGGAAAGCCGCCGCCAATGCCCTTGGCCGCGGCCAAGATGTCGGGCGTCACGCCCGCCCATTCATGGGCGAAAAACTTGCCGGTGCGTCCGGCGCCGCACTGGATCTCGTCGAAGATCAGCAGGATGCCATGATCGTCGGCCAGCTGGCGCAAGGCGCGCAGGAATTCCGGATCGGCGGTGCGCATGCCGCCTTCACCCTGGATCGGTTCGATCAGCAGGGCGGCGGTCTGGTCGGTGATTGCGGCTTTCGTCGCTTTCAGGTCGTTCAGCGCCACCTGGTGGAAGCCTTCCAGCTTGGGGCCGAAGCCTTCCAGGTATTTCGGATTGCCGCCCGCCGCGATGGCCGCCAGCGTGCGCCCATGGAAGGCGCCCTCAAAGGTGAGGATGTGGAAGCGCTCCGGCTTGCCGTTCACGAAATGGAAGCGGCGCGCCATCTTGATCGACAGCTCAATCGCCTCGGTGCCCGAATTGGTGAAGAACACCGTGTCGGCAAACGAGTTGGCGACCAGCTTGCCCGCCAGCGTTTCCTGACCGGGCACGCGATAGAGGTTGGAGGTGTGCCAGACCTTGGCCGCCTGTTCGGTCAGCGCCTTGATCAGGCGGGGATTGGCATGGCCGAAGGCATTCACCGCCACGCCCGACCCGAAGTCGAGATATCGCGTCCCATCCTCGGCGAAAAGGTACGAGCCTTCGCCACGGACGAATGCGACATCCGCCCGGTTATAGGTGGGAAGAACGGCGGGAAACAAAGCGGCCTCCTCGGGCAGGGGGAATCCCCCCCGGAAAGCGGGGAGTTATCGGCCTTTGCCTTGCCCGAGACAAGTTGCGCGGCGATGACAGCGGCCATGCGGTCAGAGTCGGACTCTTGTGGACAAGGGGTTGCGGTGGCCGTGCAACGCTTGTGCGGCGCGGCAAGGGCGGTACGATATCTTGTGGCTGGAGGCCCGGGGCGTGTCGCTGACCGGGAGCCGCCAACAGAGGGGCTGGCTTATGGAGCTTTCGCAAATGACACAGGCAGCAGTCTGGTCCGATGACCGGGTTGAGCAGCTGAAGAGCCTCTGGACCGAAGGTCTTTCGGCCAGCCAGATCGCCCGCGCCCTGGGCGGCGTCACCCGCAACGCCGTGATCGGCAAGGTCCATCGCCTGGGCCTGGCTGGCCGCGCCAGCCCGGCCCGCGCCGACCGCCCGCGCCTGCCATCGGCCCCCAAGGCATCGACCCTGCGTAACGCCGTGGTCGCCGCCCCGGCGGTCGAGGAAGATCCGCTGCAGCTGGATGACGGCAATTTCGCCACCGTGCTGACCATCAGCGACCGCATGTGCCGCTGGCCGATCGGCGATCCCGCCGCCACCGAGTTCCATTTCTGCGGCCGCGGCCCCAAGGCCGGTTCGCCCTATTGCGAGGCCCATGCCCGCAAGGCCTACCAGCCGCAGCAGGCACGCCGCGACAAGGGCAATGGGCGGATGACTGGCTGACGCCAGTTCGTCTCTGTCATGCCCGCGCCAGCGGTATCCAGGTCTTCGTTCAAAAAAGCTGGATTCCCGCTTTCGCGGGAATGACAATGCGCCATGACAAATGTCTATGACTTTTCCGCCCACCTGTTGAACGGTGAGGAAACGCCGCTGTCGCGCTGGCGCGGGCGCGTGCTGCTGATCGTCAACACCGCCAGCGCCTGCGGCTTCACCCCGCAATATGCCGGGCTGGAAGACCTCTATGAGGAGTTCGGCGATGACGGCCTGACGGTGCTGGGCTTTCCCTGCAACCAGTTCGGCCAGCAGGAGCCGGGCAATGCCGCCGCCATCGCGGATTTCTGCGCCCGCAAATACCGCATCACCTTCCCGCTGTTCGAGAAGATCGAGGTCAACGGCCCCGATGCCCATCCGCTGTTCCAGTATCTGAAGAAGGAAAAACGCGGCCTGCTGGGCACCGATTCCATCAAGTGGAATTTCACCAAATTCCTGGTGGACCGCGACGGCAATCCGGTAACGCGCTTCGCGCCCCAGGCGAAGCCGGAAGAACTGGAAGAACCTATTCGCAAACTGCTGTAGCTAGTTCGGTGCGACCGGGATCGGTTCGCAGGCGAACCCATCATTTTCAGCGTCGAGCTTCGAACGATAGCCCGCCTCGCCCCGGCGAATGGAATAGACGCCCGCTTCATGCGCGGCCTTGCAGTTGGGATAGTAGACAGGGAGAAGAGATTTTTCCCTTCGCGCCCGGCTTGACGAAGACGGCCAGTAAAACCGCGGTCAAGCCCAACCCGACAGCCAGGCCACGCACAAACCCACGGGAATAGCTTCCGCTTGGTTTCAGCGGTTTCTGCAGCTTCCGCTTCAAGGGCAAGATCGTGCCTTCGCTCATTCCTGCAGCTTAGGAGAGCTGAGGAAAAAATCGCGTTAAACGGGAAAAACCCTGCTGCGCTCGGCGGTTACGACGCCACCTTGAGCGCGCTCTCGTCCAGCGAATAACCGGCAGAACGAACCGTACGGATCGGGTCTTCGGTGCCTTCGATGTTCAGCGCCTTCCGCAGGCGGCCGACATGGACATCGACGGTGCGGGCTTCGACATAGACATCCGAACCCCAGACGGCATCCAGCAGCTGTTCGCGGCTGAAGACGCGGCCCGGATGCTGGATCAGATGATCGAGCAGGCGGTATTCCGTCGGGCCCAGATGCACTTCGGTGCCCCGGCGGCGGACGCGATGGGCGCCGCGATCCATCTCGATGTCGCCGACCTGCACCACATCTTCCGCCAGGCTGGGGCGGATACGGCGCAGCACGGCGCGCAGGCGCGCCAGCAATTCGGTCATGGAGAAGGGCTTGGTGAGATAATCGTCGGCGCCGGTATCCAGGCCGCGGATGCGGTCAGTTTCCTCGCCGCGCGCCGTCAGCATCAGGATGGGGACGTTGCGGGTTTCCTGGCGGCCGCGCAGGCGGCGGCAAACCTCGATGCCGGACAGTTGCGGCATCATCCAGTCGAGGATGACCAGATCGGGCTTTTCCTCGGCGGCGACCAGCAGGGCCTCTTCGCCGTCACGGGCTTCCACCACGCGATAGCCTTCACGCTCCAGATTGTAGCGCAGCAGGGTGATCAGGGCGCTTTCGTCTTCCGCGACGAGAATGGTCGGCTTGCTCATGCGTGCGTCTCGTAGGGCTTGTCGCTGTGAAAGATCGGGGTTTCGCTGGTGGTGTCCGCCTTGGGACGGGCGGCGCTCAGATGCCCCGCCTTGACCATGTGATAGACAACTTCCGCGATGTTGGTGCAGTGGTCGCCGCTGCGCTCGATGTTCTTGGCGACGAACAGAAGATGGGTGCAGAGCCCAATGGTGCGCGGGTCTTCCATCATGTAGGTCAGAAGCTCGCGGAACAGGCTGTTGTAGATCTCGTCGATCTCGCCATCGCGGCGCCACACCGCTTCGGCGTCGTCGGCGTTGCGGTTGGAAAAGGAATCCAGCACCTGCTTGAGCTGGCCCATCGCCACTTTGCCCATGCGCGCCAGCGACTGGGTCAGGCGGATCGGCGGTTCGCGGTTCAGCACCAAGGCGCGCTTGGCGATGTTCTTGGCCAAGTCGCCGATGCGCTCCAGTTCGCCCGCGATCTTGATCGCGGCCAGGGTGTCACGCAGGTCGACCGCCATGGGCTGGCGCAGGGCCAGCAGCTTGACGGCACGTTCCTCGATTTCGATCTGTAAGGCGTCGATGCGGCCGTCACCGGCCACGGCGATCTCGGCCGAGGCGCTGTCACGCCGGGCGATGGCTTCGATGGCGGCGGCAAGCTGGGCTTCCGCCAGCCCGCCCATCTGCGCCACCAAAGTGGAGAGGGCCTGAAGCTGGTCGTCGAAGGATTTGACGGTGTGATCGTTCATCTGCGACTCGCGAGCTGTATCTACCCCACGGCCATAGGAGGTCCGCGCCAACTCTATGCGACAGATTTATAACACTTCCGTGACATGGATAGAGACTTCCTGGTTTTCCGGGGTTTCCGGGGTTTCCGGCGGGATCACGGGCAGGAAAACTGTGAAGACACTGCCCTCCCCCACCACGCTTTCGATGGCGAGGCGGCCCTGGTGGCGGCTGACGATGTGTTTGACGATGGCCAGCCCCAGGCCGGTGCCACCGCGTTCCCGGCTGCGCTTCACGTCCACCCGGTAAAACCGTTCGGTCAGGCGGGGCAGCGCCTCGCGCGGGATGCCTTCGCCCTCGTCGCGCACCGAGACAAAGGCGTGACCCCCACCTTGCGTGGTGTCCTGCCCCAGCGTGACGGTGACCGCGCCGCCCTCGCGGCCATACTTGATGGCGTTGTGCACCAGGTTCTGGAACAGCTGCACCAGCTCGTCATGGTCGCCGCGCACCTCCGGCGTCTCGCCGGCGATAGTGACCCGGATGCGGTCCTTCTGCGCCAATGGCGCCAGCGCCGCCGCCGCCTGGCGCACCACCGGCGCCAGCGCCACAGGGGCATTGGGCCGGACATGCTCGTTCTGCTCGATGCGGGTCAGCGACAGCAGATCGTCGATCAGCCGCCGCATCCGCGCCGCTTCCGTCGCCATGATGCCCAGGAACTGCTCGCGCGCCGCCGTATCGTCGCGCGCGGGACCTTGCAGCGTCTCGATGAAGCCGGTCACCGCTGCCAGCGGCGTGCGCAGCTCATGGCTGGCATTGGCGACGAAATCAGCGCGCATCTGTTCGCTGCGGCGGATGGCGGTGACTTCGTGCAGCAAGAGCGCCACCAGACCGCCATCGATGCGCGCGGCATAGGCTTCGTAATGCCGGTCCACCGGCCCGGCGATGGTGAAGGGGGCAAAGGTGGGCTCGCTGCTGGCCTGCGCTTCGGCGATGGCGTTCAGCACGCCGGGATGGCGCAGCGCGGCGCTGACATTGCGGCGCTCCAGCCCCGGCCCCAGCACGGCGCGCATGTCGCGGTTGACGAAGAGCACGCGCTGGCCCGCATCCAGCAGCATCACCGGCAGCGGCAGGCGCTCGAACAGGGTACGGGTCAAAGGCGGCAGCAACGCCAGAGGATCTTCCGGTGCAGTGGCCACGCTCACCACCGGCGGCTCGAAGGAAATGAAGCGCGCGATCAGCAAAGCCGCCAGCGTCAGCGCGGCGACGCCCCACAGCACCTCGTTGCCCAGCGCCGCCACCAGCGCGCCGCCCAGGACGACGCCCGCAAGGCCCAGCCAGATGCCGCCGCGCAGGTTGCGGATCGATTCCATCATCCGGCCATCATAGCCGCGATTGCGACGGGGTGGTAACGGGTTGCGCGCGCTAGAAAATGACCGTGACGGTGATGCGGTCAGTATAGGTCCACGCAGCGATGAACTGGCCGGAGGGGACGCGGCCAAAGCCGATGAAACTGATCGAGCCCAGGGACAGCAGGGCGTCGAAATTCCGCTCCACGCTGGCGGCGCTGCCATCGCCCCAGACCGTGCTGTAGCCGACGCTGGTGTAGAGGCCGTAATTGAGTTGATGCGCGCCGCTGTCCTTCATGGCGCGAGCCGCGACGGCGCAGGTGGTGGTGCCGCCATCCAACGCGATGGTGTTGCCGAGGTTGGCTGTGCAGGTGACTTGCAGCGTGGTGCTGGCCGTGGCGGCCGCGCCGGAGCTGGCCGCGTAATTGCCGAAGGCCAAAGTCGCTGGCGGTGACGGCGCAATTCTCCAGCACCGTCGCCGTGACGTCGAACTGGCCCGTGGCCGTACCCGCCGCCCAGGCTGGCGCGGCCAGCATCGTCAGAACTGCAATCAGGGAAATCCGCATCTCCCCATCCGCTTTTGCAACTTTTGCGTGCATTATTATCACTAACAACCTTCTGAAAGGTTAATCGCCTGATCGTGCTATAGCGCCGCCATGAGCCTGGCTTTTTTCCTGATGTCCGCGGGTCTGCTGTTCACGCCCGGCCCCACCAACACGCTGCTAGCGGTGGGTGGGGCGATGGCGGGCCTGCGCCGCTCCTGGCTGCTGCCGCTGGCCGAACTGGCTGGTTACATGGCGGCGATCCACCTGCTGGCCTTTGCGCTGGGGCTGCTGGTGCAGGCGCCGTCCGCCCAGATCGTGCTGCGCTTGGGGCTGGGGCTCTATCTACTCTGGCTGGCGCTGCGGCTGTGGCGCAGCGATGCGGCGCTGTTGCAGCGCCAGACGGTGACGCCCGCCAAGGTCTTCATCGTGACGTTGTTGAATCCGAAGGCGCTGGTCTTTGCCTTTGTGGTGCTGCCGCCGCTGGCTGGCGGCTGGTCCGCCGCGCTGCCGCAGCTGCTGGCGCTGACGGCGATGATCCTGGCGGCAAGCCTGAGCTGGATTGGTTTGGGCGCGGCACTGGCGCAAGGCCGCATGATGCACCCGCGCTGGATCGCACGCGCCGGCGCCGTCGTGCTGGCGGGCTTTGCGCTGCTGCTGTCGCTGTCGGCACTGCGCTAGTCTGCCGGGCGGGCCCGGCCCTTCTTCACGTCGGAGCGGCGCTTCTTGCCCTCCAGACGCTTCTTCTTGCTGCTCTTGGGAATTTTGGTCTTGGTCCGCTTCTTGGGCGGCACCGAGGCGCGGGCGATGATGTCGTGCAGCCGGGCGCGGGCATCGGCGCGGTTGCGGTCCTGGGTGGCGAAGCGCTGTGCCTGGATCACCAGAACGCCCAGCTTGGTCAGCTGCCCGCCGAACAGCAGCACCGTCCGGGCCAGCTCCGAGATGCTTTTGGAGTTGCGCACATCGAAGCGCAGCTCCACCGCCGTGGAGACCTTGTTGACGTTCTGCCCGCCTGGGCCCGAAGCGCGCACAAAGCGCTCCTTCAGCTCGTCTTCCGGGATGTCGATCGGGGGTGCGCCTGCCATGGTTCGCCAGTATAATCGCAGCCTCGCGTTATCGGAAAGACCAGGCATGATCGTCATTTTGGGTACGCTGCGCTTTCCGCCCTCGAACATGGCCCGGGTGCGCCCGCATTTGCAGCGGCTGGTGATGGAGACCCGCGCCCATGATGGCTGCGTCTCCTATGACGTGGCGGAAGACCTCTTCGACCCCGGCCTGATCCGCTATTCCGAGGAATGGCCCGATCAGGCGGCGCTGGACCGGCACCTGACCGCGCCGCAGATCGGGGTGTGGCGCGACGCCATTGCCGGGCTGGGCGTTTCAGACCGCAAATTCACCGTCTATGCCGCCGATGAGGGCCGGATCCTCTGATGCGCCAGGGCTTCTCCGCCGCGCGGCTGGCGCGCATCGCGCCGTTTCTCAACCGCAACCATCTCGACACCGGCGTGCTGCCCGGGGCGCAGCTGCTGCTCTGGCGCCGGGGCGAAACCGTGCTGAATGAAGTGGTGGGCCTGCGCGACCGGGTGCGCGGCACAGCGATGGAACAGGACACCATCCACCGCATCTATTCCATGACCAAGCCGATGACGAGCGTGGCGGCGCTGATGCTGCTGGAAGAAGGCGCCATCGCGCTGGACGATCCGGTGGCGAAATTCATTCCCGCCTTTGCGGACCTCAAAGTGTATGCGGGCGGCGGACCCGGCCACTTCATCACCCGCGACGCAGGCCGCGCCATGACGGTGCTGGATTTGATGCGCCACACCTCCGGCCTCACCTATGGCTTTCTCTACCGTACCGGCATCGATGCCGAGTATCGCCGCCTGCGCCTGGCCGAGCCCGACCTGGAAGGCGGCCTGCCGGAGATGATGCGCCTGCTGGCGACGTTGCCACTGGAATTCCCGCCCGGCGAGGCCTTCAATTATTCCGTCGCCACCGATGTCTTGGGACATGTGGTGGAGCTGGCCAGCGGCATGACGCTGCGCCAGTTCTTCCACAAGCGCCTGCTGGGCCCGCTGGGCATGAGCGACACCGATTTCTTCGTGGCCGAAGACAGACGAGCACGCCTCGCCACCTGCTATTGGTCAAACAAGGACGACCGGCTGGCGCTATGGGACGATGGCGTGAAGACAAAGCTCTATGGCGCGCCGCCCGCACTGGAATCCGGCGGCGGCGGTCTCGCGGGCACGGCCAGCGATTATCTGCGTTTCGCCCGCATGCTGCTGAACCAGGGCGAACTGGACGGTGTGCGCTATCTCTCGCCCAAGACCGTGCAGTTGATGACCATGAACCACCTGCCCGGCGGCGCGGAGATCGCCGACATGATGCCCGCCTCCGATCTTTTCAACGAGACCGGCTATCGCGGCGTCGGCTTCGGGCTGGGCGTGGCGGTGATGCAGAACCTGTCGCATGCCGCCCTCCCCGGCAGCATCGGCGAATATGGCTGGGGCGGCCTGGCGGGCACCTTCTTCTTCGTCGATCCCAGGGAAGAGATGATCCTGATTTTCATGACCCAGGTGATCGACAACCAGGTGCGGCGGATGCGGCTGCGCCGTGACCTGCGCACGCTGGTCTATTCCGCGCTCGAAGAGGTTTAAGCAAGCCGCGCCACCGGCGTGCGCGCCCGCCCATAGACGCTGTCGCGGCCCGGCAGCGTTATGAACTGGCTCAGCACCGGCTCTGGCGTCTCTGTGTCGCCCAGCAGCAGCACGCCGTCGGGCGCCAAGGTATCGGCCATGCGCTCCAGCACCACCGCCTTGGCGATGCGGTCGAAATAGAGCAGCGCGTTGCGGCAGAAGATGAAATCCAGATCGTCCAGCCAGCCGAAGGAATCCAGCAGGTTGAAGACGCGGAAATCCACCATGCGGCGCAGTTGCTCGTTGACGCACCAATGCTCGCCGCTGGGGCGGAACCAGCTTGCCCGCTGGTCGTCGGAAACACCGCGCGCCATTTCCAGCGCGTCGTAACGGCCTTCCTCGGCGCGGGCGATCGCCTCGCGCGAGATGTCGGTGGCGATCAGGTCGATGGACCAGCCCTGCGCCGCCAGGCCCATGCTGTCCTGCAGCATGGCGATGGACCAGACCTCCTGCCCGGTGGAACAGGCGGCCGACCACAGGCGCAGCCGCTTCTGCCCGCTGCGCGCCTGCAGCATGGCGGGCAACAGCACGGTCTTGAAATGCGCGAACACTTTCTCGTCGCGGAAGAAGGATGTCTCGTTGACGGTCACCGCCTCGGTGACGGCAGCGGCCAGCGTCTCACGGCCCAGGCGCAATTCACGCACCAGACCGGCGGCGTCGCGGAAGCCGAAGCGGCGCATCACGGGGGCAAGACGGCGTTTCACCAGCTCGAGCTTGGCGGGCGCCAGCGAGAGACCGGAACGGCGGCGCAGCAGACGGGCCAGAAAGGAGAAATCTTCCGGCGTCATAAGCGGCCGCCTTAGAGCGTGACGCCGATTTCGGACAGCTTGGCGCGCATCGAACCGCGGTCGAACGGCTTCATCAGATATTCGTTGGCGCCGGCGTTGATCACCTGCGTGATCTCCTCGATGTCGCTTTCGGTGGTAGCCACCAGGATCACCGGGCGGTCGCCGCCCTGTTGGCCGCGCACACTCTTGAGAAAATCGACGCCCTTCATGCTGGGCAGATTGCCGTCGAACAGGATGAGATCGGGCATCTTTTCGCGCACCGCGCGCAACGCCGCCATGCCATCCTCGGCCTCGGCGACCTCGAACTTCAGTTCCTCGAAGATGCGGCGGGCGACCGTGCGCAATACGCGGCTGTCGTCGACCACCAGGGCATTTTTGGACAGGGTCATGGGCAGAGTATTTCCCGGCTCGCGCCCCAAAAGCGGCAACGCGAGATGGGAAACCCTAGCGGCGGGTGGTAAAAATCCGATTACGCCGGGGTTAAACCCGGATGTTAACCGGCGGTCAGCTCGACAAAGCCTTCGCCCTGGATCAGGACCAGGCCGCCATTCACCGTGCGGGACAGCTTGTGGGTGAGATAGGGCTGCACCCCACGCGCGTCCACGGCGTTGGAAAGCGGTTCCCCGGCCAGCAACCGCTGCACGTCTTCGGCCACCCGGATATGGGTGCCCTCGCCACGAATATGGAAGCTGGGAACCGACGGATCGGGCCCGATGCGCACCATCACCTTGCCGCCGCGCGGCAGGCAATCGGCCGCCAGCAGGGTGGCGTTCATGATCAGCTTCGCCCAGTCCTTGCCCCAATAGGCGGCGCCCACGTCCCAGGTCAGGCTGGTCTTGCCGCCCGCCAAGAGGCCGGTAATCAGCCGCCCGATCTCGGACAGGTCAAGTTCGGCCCCGGCGGAGCCCGCAGCGCCAAAGGCGATGCGCATGAACTGGATGCGGGCCAGCGCCTGCTCGGCGCTGCTGGTGACCAGGCGAATGGCGTCGGCGCGCATGTCGGCGTCGCGCTCGTCCTCCAGCACTTCCATGCCGTTGACCACCGCGCCCAGGGGCCCGACAAGGTCGTGGCAGACGCGGCTGACCAGCAGGGCGGCGAATTCGATCTCGCTCATGGGGCCCTGCGGGGCGGGTTTCGGCTGTTCAAAGGCCGTGTTTTCGGAAGACTGGGCGAACATGGCGGTGCCTTATGTCTTTGCAAGCGGTGCCTTATGTCTTTGCAAATGGTAAAGACGCCGAAGCATCTTAAGGAAGTATTAATATGAGTGGCGCTCCGGGGGAATCCCTTTTCGACCTCGCCCGGATCGCGGCCGAGGCCGGACGGGTGGTGATGCGCCACTATGCGGCCGGAGCAGCGGCGCGGGTGAAGGCCGACCGCTCCCCCGTCACCGATGCCGACGAGGAGGCCGAGGCCCTGATCCTGGCCCGGCTGACGGAACGCTTTCCCGGCGTGCCGGTGGTGGCGGAGGAGATGATGGCGGCAGGGGCCGAGGTGGCAGCGGCGTCGCGCTTCTTCCTGGTCGATCCGCTGGATGGCACCCGCGAGTTCCTGACCGGCAATGGCGAGTTCACGGTCAACATCGCCGAGATCCGCGACGGCGTGCCGGTGATGGGGGTGGTGCATGCCCCGGCCAAGGACCGGCTGTTCGTGGGCGGGCTCGGGCTGGGCGCTTTCGAGATGACCGGCGAGCTATCGAACGTCCGCGCCATCGCCGTGCGGCCCGCGCCGTCCGGTGGCCTGGTGGCGGTGGGCAGCCGCAGCCACAATGACGCCAAGACCGAGGAATTTCTGAAACAGTTCGCGGTGACGGATTTCATCAGCGCCGGGTCGTCGCTGAAATTCTGCCTGGTGGCGGCGGGCGAAGCCGATATCTATGCCCGCGCCGGGCGCACCATGGAATGGGACACGGCGGCGGGACAGGCGGTGCTGCTGGCGGCGGGCGGCAGTATGACGCTGTGGGACGGCGAACCGTTCATCAATGGCAAGCCGGGCTTCGAGAATCCGGGGTTTGTGGCGCGCGGCTTCTAACGGTCGTAGTCGTGGCGGCTTGAATAAAAGACGAGCGCCATCAGACCGCCGCCCAGTCCGACGCTGACAACCACACCGGCGATCAGGAAACCCCAGCCCCAGCCGCTCATGCCGACATCCATGGCATTCCAGATATCCAGCGCATAAAAGACGGACGCGGCGAGCAGCGCCAGAAGCGCGATCAGGATGAACCATCCGCCGGGGCCCAGCCGCTTGCGCAGCGTGTCAGGAAGCGGCGCGGACACGTAGCACTATCCCATCGGCGCCGGTGACTTGCAGCATCTCACCGTTTTTCGGCTCTGACCCGTCCACCACAGAAGCGCTCCAGCGCGTGTCGTCCAGCAGGATCGCGCCCCGGCCCGCCACGAAATCGCCCGAGGCCGCGCCTTTGCGGCCCAGATAGGTGTCCATCCGGGCGTTGAGATGGTTGGGCGGACTGGCCGCCGCCATGCCGAAGCCGGAACGCTGCCACACCACAGTGGCGGCCACCGACAGCACGGCGAACAGGAAGATGCTGAGCACGCCATCAAGACCCGGCAGCAGGAATTTCAGCGCGCCCATCAGCAGCGCGGCAATGCCGGGCCACAGCAGATAGTTTGTGGGTGTGGCGATCTCCAGCACCAGCAGCACCACGCCCAGCGCCAGCCAATGCCAGGCGATAAGCTGGTCGGCGAAGATCATCGCTTCGCTGAGGAAGGTCATGGCGTCACGTTCCCGCCGGGCGGCCGGGGCCGGTGGGTGGGATCGCCGTGCCCGCCGCGGCGCGCGTCACCTTGGGCGTGGCGCTGGTATGCGCCTGCTGCGCCACCGCATCCTTGGTCATCTCGGCGATGCCGGCGATGGAGCCCAACAAGCCCGCAGACTCCATCGGCAGGATGACGAGTTTCTGGTTCGGCGCGGTGGCAAGCTGCGCGAAGGCATCGACATATTTCTGGCCCAGGAAGTAGTTCAGCGCATTCACATTGCCTTCCTCGATGGCGTTGGAGACCATTTCGGTCGCCTTGGCTTCGGCTTCGGCCAGTCGCTCGCGCGCCTCGGCGTCGCGGAACGCGGCTTCCTTGCGGCCCTCGGCCTGAAGAATGGCGCTCTGCTTGGCGCCCTCGGCGCGCAGGATGGCGCCCTGCTTCTCGCCGTCCGCCTGGGTGACTTCGGCGCGGCGATAGCGCTCGGCCTTCATCTGGCGGGCCATCGCTTCGGTGATGTCCACCGGCGGCGACAGGTCCTTGATCTCGATGCGCGTGACCTTCACGCCCCAGGGATGGGTGGCCTGGTCCACCACCGACAGCAGGCGCTGGTTGATCTCGTCGCGCTTGGACAGCACTTCGTCCAGATCCATGGCGCCGATCACGGTGCGGGCGTTGGTCAGGCAGAGATTGGTGATGCCCTGCTCCAGATTGCCGACCTCATAGGCGGCCTTGGCGCTGTCCACCACCTGGAAAAAGGCGATGGCGTCGGCCGTGACCGTCGCGTTGTCGCGCGTGATCACGACCTGGCTGGGGATTTCCAGCACTTCTTCCATCATCGAGAGCTTGCGGCCGATGCGGTCCACAAAGGGCACGATCAGGTTCAGGCCGGGCCTGAGCACGGTGGTGAAGCGGCCGAAGCGCTCCACCGTCCATTCCCGGCCCTGCGGCACGGATTTGACGCCGGCGAAGATGACGACAATCGCCAGCACCAGAAATGCCAAGACAAATTCCATCATCGCCACAGCCCGCCCCTCCGTTTTCCCGGTCAGCATCGCCCGTATCGGGCGGCCTTGCATTAAAAATAGGGTGGGAGGGCGTCTGTCTCAAGACATCGGCGGCGGCAGCTATAAAAATGCCGGATTCTGGGCGAGAATGCGGGTCTCGGGGGCATTGATTCGGGCCAGGAGGCATTCCATGTCGGACGAAAACAGCAAAGCCATGAGCCGCAAGCAATTCGTCAGCGGGCTACTGGCGCTAGGCGCCCTGCCCACGCCCGCACTGGCGCAACAAGCGCAGCATGACAGCCACCTTGTCACCGACCTCAAATATACCGCCGATGAAATCACCCAGGCGGGTTCGGGTTTCTTCGGCATCGCCACCGAGGCGATGGCCAAGGGCGTGCAGCGGGTTTTCGGCGATCTCGGCCAACCGGACGCCTATATCAAGGGCGATGAAGGCTCGGGCGCCTTCGTGGTCGGTGTGCGCTATGGCTCGGGCTGGCTGGTGCGCAAGTCGCGCGAGCCGCAGCGCGTCTACTGGCGCGGACCTTCGGTGGGGTTCGATGCCGGCGGCAATGCCGCCAAGTCGTTCACCCTGGTCTACAATCTGCGCGATGACCGGCGGCTTTATCAGCGCTATCCCGGCGTCGAAGGCAGCTTCTATGTCGTGGCGGGCCTGGGCATCAACTATATGCGCTCGGGCGGCGTGACGCTGGCGCCGATGCGCACCGGCGTCGGCCTGCGCGCGGGCGTCAACGCGCACTATCAGGTCTATTCCCAAAGCCGCGACTGGTTCCCGCTCTAGCCGCTGGGCTTTTGCTCCCTGGCGGCGCCGCTCGTCGCTCATGTGCGTTTAAGCACACATCTCTCCTCGCTCCTGGCCAGGAAACAAAACCCTGCGCGGCAATCTGGTGTTAAGCCGCAGCGTCGGCGGGCTCTTCCTTGCCCGTGCCCACGCCCTTGCCGCCCACCGGCGGCATATAGAGCAGCAGCGCCGAGGCGACATAGGTGGAGGAGAACGTCCCCACCAGGATGCCCAGCAGAATGGCGCGGCTGAAATTCAGCAGCACGGGACCGCCGAACAGCAGCGGCAGCACCGACAGGGCGGTGGCCACCGACACCAGAGTGGTGCGGGTGGCGATATGGTTGGTGGAGAGGTTGATGAGGTCGGGCAGGCTCATGCGCTTGTACTTGCGCCGGTTTTCGCGCACGCGGTCGAACACCACCACCGTGTCGTTGATCGAATAGCCCGCCAGCAGCAGCAGCGCCGCCACGGTGTTGAGATTGAACTCCCACTGGAACAGGGCATAGAAGCCCGCCACCACCAGCACGTCATGACCCGTGGCGATCAGCGCGCCCACGCCATACTGCCATTCGAAACGGAACCAGACCCAGACCGAGATCATCAGCACCGCCAGCACGGTGGCCCAGATGCCGTCGCGGAACAGTTCGCCAGACACCTTGGGACCGATGATCTCGGTGTTGGTGAAGGTGTAGGCCGAGCCCAGCGTATTGCGCACGGTCTGCACCACGCGCTCATTGGACTGGTTGGCGTCGAGCCCTTCGATTTCCTGCGGCTGCACGCGGATCACGGCGCAGCTGTCCACCGGCTGGTTGCAGGCGCCACCGCCAAAGGTGGTGATGGTGGGATGGCCGAAATTCAGCGCCTCGACCTGGCCGCGCAGCGTGCCGATGTCGATGGTCTGGGCCGAGCGCACCTGCATCTGCACGCCGCCGGTGAAATCCAGACCCATGTTGAAGCCCAGCACGGTGAAGGCGACCAGCGACATGATCAGCAGCAGCCCGTCCACGCCGAAGGCCCACCAGCGATACTTGACGAAGTCCACATTGGTGGTTTCGGGGATGAAGCGCAGCAGAGGCATGGCGTCTCTCAAATCGAGCCCGCCTTGTCAGCCAAACAGCTGAAAAAGCAGGACTTTTCCCGCCGGGGCAGCGGGCCTGACAATTTTTATACTAACCCGGCGACCCGGCCAAGCCTGCCCGTCAAAGCCCCTTCATCTCGGCGCCATGGGCTTCCGGGCCTTTCCACAACAGCAGGGCGATGGCGATCGCGGCCAGGAAGGGTACGCAGGCCAGCGCAATGGCATAGTCGAAACGCGCCGCCACCTCGAGCTGGATGTTGATGCAGGCGGACGCGAACAGATTGCCCAGCTGGTAGACCGTGCCTGGGAAGGTACCACGCACCGCCGAAGGCGACAGCTCGTTGAGATGCGCCGGCATCACGCTCCAGGTGCCCTGGACGAAGAAGTTGATCAGGAAGGCGCCCACGATGATCCAGAGGATCGAGGGCGAGAAAGCCCAGGGCAGAATGGTCGGAATGGCGATCAGCGCCGTCGTGATCATGGTGCGGCGGCGGCCATATTTCTGGCTGAGACTGGCGATGATCCAGCAGCCCAGGATGCCGCCGATATTGTAGATGACGGCGATGGTGCCGACCAGTTCGGGCGGGAAGCTGCGGAACTGGAGGTAGTTCGGGTAGATGTCCTGCGAGCCATGGCTGAAGAAGTTGAAGGCCGTCATCATGATGATGGCGTAGACGGACAGCTTCCAGTTCTCGCGCAGCACCCGGAACAGCGAGGCCGACTTGGCCTTGGCACGATCGAAGACCGGCGATTCCTGCACCGCGAACCAGATATAGGGGATCAGCGCCAGCGACGGCAGGAAGCCGACCAGGAACAGGCCGCGCCAGCCGACATACTGGAACGCCAGGGCATAGACCGCCGAGGCGATCAGGTAGCCTGAGCAATAGCCGGACTGCAGCAGGCCGGAAACCACCCCGCGCGATTTGGGATTGATCGTCTCCATGCAGAGCGAGGCGCCAATGCCCCAGACGCCGCCCATGCCGATGCCGAACAGGGCGCGCACGATGAAGAATGTGGTGAGGTCGGTGACGAAGGCGGTTGAGACGTTGAACAGCGAATAGACCGCGATGTTCAGCATCAGGATCGGCCGGCGCCCGAACTTGTCGGCCAGCCGCCCGAAAATGACTGCGCCCAAGGGCCGGCAACAAAGGGTGAGCATCACCGCCCAGGTAACGGTGTTCCGGGTGACGCCGAACTCGGCCGCGATCTCGTTGAAGACGAAGACGAGCAGGAAGAAATCCATCGCATCCAGCGCCCAGCCGAGATAGCTGGCCGCCACGACGTGCTTCTGCCTCGACGTCCAGCCCCGCAGCGCGTCAAACATGCCATCCCCCCAATGCCGGCATCCCGAAACGGAGCGGCTGTTCTATTCCGTCAATCTTTCAGTCCGGCCGCAATTGTCAATTGTTGCGCGGCGGGACCATCTCAGCCGCAATTCGCCAAAGCAAAAAGGCCGGCTGCGGGTGCAGCCGGCCCTTCTGTTTCAGTACGCCCCGGCGAGCCGGAGCGTGTCTTAGTAATTGAAGCGGACACCGCCACGGTACTGGCGACGCATCTGGCCAAACATCGGCAGGCCCTGGACGTTGTCGACTGCTGCGTACAGCGTGATGTTGTTGTTCCAGCGATACTGGACGCGCAGGTCGGTGCGAACCATGGCGGCGTTGTAGTTGGTCTCCGCGCCGGTGATCAGGTTGCGCTGACCGGTCGTGACGCTGGGAATGCCTGCAGAACTGTAGCGTACGATCTGCTCCGAGAGACCCGGCTGGCCCTGGGTGCCCAGGTCCATCACCGACTCGCCGGTGATGTCGAAGTTGACACCGAACGTCCACGCATCTTCGCGGTAGACGGCGCTCAGCGCGCCTTCGAACTTGGCGCCGCCGGAGTAGTAGCAGGCACCGCCCGAGCAGCCGGCACCCTGGTAGGTGACGCCCAACTGGGTGCGCGAGAAGTCATAGACATAGTTGCCGTTCGCCGACAAATCCATCTGGCCCGTGAAGAGGTCGAAGCCATAGGCGATGTTGAAGTCGACGCCCCCGGTGGAAACTGAACCGGCGTTGAGCGAGGTGCGCTCGACCTGGGTGACCGGGAAGTTCGTGCCGTTCGGATAACGGAAACTCTGGTTGTTCACCGGATTGGTGAAGACCAGCTGCGAGCAGTAGACCAGCTCGCCGGCCTTACAACGGGTCAGCGCCTCGGTCTGGCCCGGGGTCACGATCGCGTTCTTCAGGACGATCTGGTACCAGTCCACCGACATCGTCAGGCCCTCGACAAAGGTCGGGGTGATGACGAAGCCCGCCGAAAGGGTATTGGCCGTTTCCGGCGTCAGGGTGGCGAGACCCCGCGTGATCGCGAAGCACGTGCTCGCCTTGCCGTCATTGGAGCCGGTGGGACCATCGATGAACGAGGCGCACTGTTGCTGGGACTGGTTCGGGCCAGCGAACAGCTCGTAGATGTTCGGGGCGCGAATGTCGGCCGACCAGGTCATGCGGAAGCGCAGATCGTCGTTGATCTGGCTCTGCAGGCCGATCTTCCAGGTTTTGCTCAGGCCGCTGTTCGAGTAGTGCGTCAGGCGGCCGGCCAGGTCGATGCTGAGGGACTGAACGATGTCGTTCTTCAGGATCGGGATCGCAACTTCCAGGAAGCCTTCTTCGGCATGCAGCTTGCCTTCATAGGGGCGGCCGAAATTGCCCGAACCATACATGCCGATCTGCGAACGGGGGTCGATGTTGTACTGGCCCGAACGTTCCATACGCCACTCAGCGCCCGTCGCGACGCCGATTTCACCGGCCGGAAGCTGCCAGGGCAGCACGCCGTTCAAGGTGAAGGCAGCGGCGGTCTGGGTGGAACGCGCCAGCACGGTGGCGAAGGTGCCCGATTTGGCGGGATTGAGGCCGGGTTGGATGTAATTGCGGGTGGCGTTGCTGGCCTCGCCAGTGCCGAACGGATTGAAGGGCACGCAGCCCGCCACTTCCGAGGCGCGCGTGATGCCGAGCGATGCCGCTTCCGCCAGCGTGAAGGCGCCCTGCACCGAAATGGTCGGAACCTGGCTGGCCAGGGTTTCGTTGAGCAGGCCGCGGCACTGGACCGAGCCGATCGGCAGGCCCGAGGTGCCCTGGTTGCCGGAGGTGATGCGCACAGCGTCCAGCGCATTGGCGACGCGGATGTTGACCTGGCTGGCGAGGTTTTCCTTCACGCGGGCCTGGCCCCACAAGATGTAGGAATTCCAGCTCCAGCTGTCGCCGATCACGCCTTCCAGCGTGAAGACGCCGCGGGCCATCTGCTTGTGGTAGTAGCCGCAGTTCTGGAGGATGCTGTCGCAACGCTCTTCATAGTCATATTTGATGTTGCGGACCGACGTGGTGCTGCTCGGGCTGGAATTCATGCGATTGCCCGAAAACTCGAAGCCCATGTTCAGGGTCTGGGACGGACGGGCCTGGCGCTCATCCAGCGTGTCGTAGCTGGCGCCGGAGGGGGCAACACCGATTTCGTACTGCTTCGTGAACGGATTGTAGCCGTTCGACAGCACGGTGGTGCCAGCCGCGCAAGCCGCGACGCCAACCGGGGCAGCCGGGTTACAGACGAAGCGTCCCGCGATCTCAGTGGGGAGGTAGGGGTTGTCGGCAGCGATAACGCGGCCGTTTCCGTTGATGGTGCCACCACCGCCGCGCAGCGACAGACGGGAGAAGTTCAGCTGCACCGAGGCCTTCAGGTCCGGCAGGATCTGGAAGCTGGTGTAGTTGAAGAACACGCTGGAATGGTAGGGGTTGGTCGCGCCCCAGCCGCCGCTGCCGAACTGGTCGTTGGTGCAACCATTGTAGCAGCTGTTGGCGTTGTAGATGGTGCCGTAGTTGAACTGCGTTGGGGTGGCGTTCTCGCCCGAGAACATCACGCCCTTGAGCGCGGTGGTGGCGGTCAGGCCCGAACCGGCCTGGCCGACGGTGTTGTTATTGACCAGGCCGCCAACGACGTTCTGGGTGTTGCCGACGCCATAGGCATAGACCAGCAGCGGCTGGCCGGCATTTCTGCTGGCGCAGGTGCTGGTGCTGGTGCCGGGAACGGCGACGATGTTGCCAGCGTTGCAATAAGCAGTGTTGTAGACATAGGAGCGGCCATTGTTCTGGTAGGCGCGGTCAACTTCGCCGCCGTATATGGCATGGTCGTCACGGGTGTAGTCCCAGCCGACCACGGTGTGGCCGCGGCCATCCAGGAAGCTGGTACCCCAGGCGAGCGACAGTTTGTAGACCGGCTTGGTGACCGCGCTGCTGTCCGAATAGGTGACGCTGCCCTTGAAGCCTTCAAAGGTCTTGTTGATGACGATGTTGATGACGCCCGTCACCGCGTCCGAACCCCAGGAGGCGGAGGCGCCGCCGGTCACGACGTCGACGCGCTGCACCAGGGAGGAGGGGATGAGGGAGAGGTTGACGACGTTTTCCTGAATGGTGTCGGAAACGACGCGCTGGCGGTCGAACAGAACCAGGTTGCGCTGGGCGCCGAGGCCACGGATCTGGACGCTGTCGACACCGGCGTTGATCTGCACCAGGTTGCCCGAGACCGAACCGGCGGAGAGCGAACCGCCCGTACCACGAACCTGCGGCAGGTCGCGGATCTGGTCGCCGAGCTGAACGCGCGCGTCGCGCTGGATCTGCTCGATGCCGACCACGGTCACCGGGGTCGGGGCTTCAAAGCCCTTCAGGTCGATGCGCGACACCGAGGATTGAATTTCCTCGATTTCCAGCGCGCTCTGCGCCATCGCGGCGCCAGCCGCCAGGGCCGAAGCAGAGCCGCCGAGCAGAAGGGTCTTGAGCAACTTGTTCATTTGGTACGCCCCCGAGAGAGTTTATATGTTTGTTCGCATGCCTTTTGAGGGCAATTGGTTCGCTGTTTTGCCTAATGTCGACAATATTAGTCAATCGATAAAATCATGGTGCGCCGCACCATTCCTGGGTTTTTTGCCACAATCCAATCAAATGAGAACGGCGCGTTACATTTGTGCAACTAGTCTGTAGGCGATCAATTGTTAACGCGACGCCGCTGTATTGATGCGCGCGGAAGCATTGAGTCGCTGCATCGCCTCTCCGTGGGAATCACAGGCGCGGTTGTTTTGGGCACACGACTCTTCCGCTTCGCGCCAGACAGAAAAAGGCGCCGCGGGCACGGCGCCTTTTTCACCCAGTAAACGGGGCTCAGACGATGGTGACCGTCAGGGGCGGCTGGCCTTCCAGCGAGAAAACGAATTCATCCCCTGCCTTGAACGGCAGCATCTTCATCAGGGCGCCGGAGATAACGACATCCCCCGGCTCGAGGCCGACGCCGAACTCCTCCAGCTTGTTGGCCAGCCAGGTGCAGGAGATCAGTGGGCTGCCCAGCACCGCCGCGCCGGTGCCTTCACCCACCACTTCGCCGTTCTGGGACTGGGTCATGCGCAAGGCGGCCAAGTCGGAGTCGCGTAGCGTCTTGTCCCAGGGCCCGACGGTGAAGCCGCCATAAGAGGCGTTGTCGGCGATGGTGTCGCCGATCTTGATCTTCCAGTCGGCGATGCGGCTATCGACCAGCTCCACACCCAGGGCGCAGGCATCGGTGGCGGCCAGCACCTGTTCGGGCGTGATGTTAGGGCCCTTGAGCGGCTTGCCGATCAGGAAAGCCACTTCGCCCTCGATGCGCGGCGCGATGAAATCGGACGCCGGTATGGTGAGCTTGCCGTTCTTCGTTTCGTAGAAGCTGGATTGCCAGAGCGTGCCATAGTCAGGCTGATCGACGCCCAACTGCTCCTGCACCGCCTTGGCGGTGAGACCGATCTTGCGGCCCGCGATCTTGTCGCCACGCGCCAGCCGCATCTTCGTCCATTCGGTCTGGACCGCATACGCATCGGCAAGATCGCTCACGCTTACGCTGACGGCGAAGTGCGGGATAGGCGCCCTCTCGCGCAAGGCCGCATCAAGCTTTTCGGCCAGGGAGCGGATCACGGGGGAGGAAGTGCTCATGACAACTCCGGCGATGCTGTTGAAAGGGAAAGGGCGGACTCCGGCTGGAGCCCGCCCCCTAAGGCTTATAGATGTTACTGGCCGGCCGGCGGTGACACCGTCGGCACCGGGCTGCCCATGGGCGGGCTGGCAGGCGAACCCGGACCACGGCCCTGCGCATTGGTCGGCAGCGTGTTGGTCTGCAGCTGATACTTGGTGATGCCCGGCGGCGTCACGCCCGAGCCGTAGATGATGCCGCGCGAGTCGGCGACCACGGCTTCGGGGCTGGACGTGCCGCGCATCGCATTGTTGTTCGACGGAACGCCCCAGGGATCGGGAAGGAAGGCGGTGACGATGCCGGTGCGCGCGCTGCCGACATGGATGCCGCGCAGGTAGGACGATGTTGGGCCCGAATTGGAATCCGAGACATACAGGATGTCGTTCTTGTCGATATGAATGCCGGTCGCGCTGCCGAACTGCGGCCACATGTGCAGCAGCTTGCCTTGGCTGTCGAAGACATCGACGCGGCTCTGGGCGCGGTTGGCCGAATAGATGTAGCCGCGGCTGTCCATGGCGATGCCGTGACTGCAATCCAGCCCGCGCGCGCCCGGATCGCAGGCCCATTCGCGCAGATACTTGCCGTTGCGATCGAACACCACGATGCGGTTGTTGGCGGGTTGCGTGTCATGCACGTCGGAGACGAAGACTTCGCCGGTCCTGGGGCTGGTCACCATGTCGGAAGGCTGGCTGAGATGGGTCGCATCCTTGCCATAAACGCCCGGGGTGCCGATGCGCAGCAGCAGCTTACCCTGCGGCGAATACTTCAGCACCTGCGCGCCGGCCACGTTCTTGATCGAGCCGGGAGCAGGATTGGGGAAGGCGCCACGGCCCGCGCGGGCGGCGTTGTCGGTGTTGGACTGCAGGTCCGCCACCCACACATTGCCCTCGCTGTCGACATGGATGCCGTGCGGATAGCTGATCTCGTTGGCGCCGAACTGGGCGGTGACCTGGCCGGCGGCGTTGAAGCGCATCACCGGATTGACGTTGGAACCGGCGCAAAGGTCCTGGCCGCCGCAGCGTTCAGCGATCCAGATCGAGGTGCCGTCGCGGTCGACATCGATGGCGCTGGAGGAGCCCAAATACCGGCCCTTGGGCATGGTGTACCAAGCATTGTTGACGGAATAGGGATTGACCAGCGCGCGGTCGCCCTCACTGCGGGGGCCGGGCGCCGCGGCAGCACCACGGCCGCCACCAGCGGCGGCGCCGCGGCCTGAGGCGGGGGCATCCTGCGCCTGCACGGACTGGGTGAGGCTGCTGAACGCCGGAACCATGGCGGCAATGGCCGCGACGGCAACTAAAGCCTTGTTATGTATATAAATTCTCGACATTCGGTTCTCCCTGATGGTGCCCCGTCATGGCTGCGGGAGCTTACCAACGCGTCAGCCTGACAGAGACGGCGCGCAGATGCACCGCCCTTCGAGCCTCCACAAAATGCTTAGGAATACCCCCCCTTCCTGTAAATCGAAGCGGTCGCACAAACTCTCATCTAGTGAGAGAAATGGTCAGCGCGGCTTTGAGTTTTGCGGGCCGCCTCATCAGGGTCCCCGTCGCCAAGTGGAGTCAGAACAAAATGAGCAAGGACGCTCCGAACAAGATCAAGGTCGCCATCATCGGTTCGGGCAATATCGGCACCGATCTGATGATCAAGATCATGCGCACCTCCGATGTGCTGGAGATGGGCGCCTTTGTCGGCATCGATCCGGAGAGCGACGGCCTGAAGCGCGCCGCGCGCCTGGGCGTGGCCATCACGCATGAAGGCATCGATGGTCTGACCAGGCTGCCGGTGTGGCCGGAAATCGGCATCGTCTTCGACGCCACCAGCGCCAGCGCGCACAAGAAGAACAGCGATATCTGCAACGCGGCCGGCAAGGTGATGATCGATCTCACCCCTGCCGCCATCGGCCCCTATGTCATCCCGCCGGTGAATGGCGACGAGCATCTCGACAAGATGAACGTCAACATGGTGACCTGCGGCGGACAGGCCACCATTCCGATCGTCGCGGCCGTGAGCCAGGTGGCGAAAGTGCATTACGGCGAGATCGTCGCTTCGATCTCCTCCAAGTCGGCCGGCCCCGGCACCCGCGCCAATATCGACGAATTCACCGAGACCACCTCCAAGGGCATCGAGATGGTGGGCGGCGCCGCCAAGGGCAAGGCCATCATCATCCTCAATCCCGCCGAGCCGCCCATGATCATGCGCGACACGGTCTTCACGCTTTCCTCCGGTGGAAGCGAGGAAGCCATCGAAAAGTCAGTCAACGACATGGTGGCGAAGGTGCAGGCCTATGTGCCCGGCTATCGCCTGAAGCAGAAGGTGCAGTTCGAACGCTTCGGCGCCAACAATCCGGTCAGCATTCCCGGCGTCGGCACTTTCGAAGGTCTCAAGACCTCCGTGTTTCTGGAAGTCGAAGGCGCGGCGCACTACCTGCCCGCCTATGCCGGCAATCTCGACATCATGACCTCGGCGGGCCTGAAGACGGCGGAAAAGATCGCTACCCGCAAACTGCTCAAGAAAGCCGCCTGATCCATGTTCGATCCGCTGAACGAAAAACTCTACATCCAGGACGTGACGCTGCGCGACGGCATGCATGCCATCCGCCACCGCTATTCCATCCAGAATGTGATCGACATCGCCAAGGCGCTGGACGAAGCGGGCGTGGACGCCATCGAAGTCGCGCATGGCGACGGGCTGAACGGCTCCTCCTTCAATTACGGCTTCGGCGCCCACACCGACTGGGAGTGGATCGAAGCGGTCGGCAAGACCGTGAAGAAAGCGAAGCTGACCACCCTGCTGCTGCCCGGCATCGGCACCGTGGAAGATCTGCACCATGCCCATGATCTGGGCGTCACATCGGTCCGCATCGCCACGCACTGCACCGAGGCGGACATTTCCAAGCAGCATATCGGCTACGCCAAGAAGATCGGCATGGATGTCTCCGGCTTCCTGATGATGAGCCATATGTCGGAGCCGGACGCGCTCGCCAAGCAGGCCAAGATGATGGAGGATTATGGCTCCGACTGCGTCTATGTCACCGATAGCGGCGGCGCGCTCGACATGGACGGCTACAAGGCCCGTCTCGAAGCCTATGACCGCGTGCTGCGCCCTGAAACGCAGCGTGGCATTCACGCCCACCACAATCTTTCGCTCGGCGTCGCCAACTCCATGGTCGGCGCGCAGAACGGCGCGATCCGCATCGACGCCAGCCTGACGGGCATGGGCGCGGGCGCGGGCAACGCGCCGCTGGAAGTCTTCATCGCCGCCGCCAACCGCAAGGGCTGGCAGCACAATTGCGATCTCTACAAGCTGATGGACGCTGCGGAAGATTTGGTGCGGCCGCTGCAGGATCGCCCCGTGCGCGTGGATCGCGAGACGCTCAGCCTCGGTTACGCCGGCGTCTACTCGTCCTTCCTGCGACATGCCGAAAAGGCGAGCGAGGATTATGGCGTCGATACCCGCGCGATCCTGGTGGAGCTTGGCCGCCGTCGCATGGTGGGCGGGCAGGAAGACATGATCACCGATGTGGCGTTGGACATGCTAAAATCTCAACAAGCAGCGAGCTGAAAGGAGCATCCTTTGGCGACCCCGCGAAATCATTCGGTACTCAAGGCGTTCACGATGCTGAAATCGTTTCGGCACCCGGAAGAATGGGTGACGAGCAGCGAACTCAGCCGCCGCGCCAAGCTGCCCGAAGCCTCTGGCTATCGCCTGATCCAGACGCTGGAGGAAATCGGCGCGGTGGTGCGCGGCGAACGCGGCCGCTACCGGCCCGGCCTGCTGCTGATGTCGCTATCGCAGAATGTGGCGGTCGATGACTGCATGCGCGAAGCCGCCCGCGAGATCATGTCGGAGATGTCCACCCGCCTGAACGTGACGGCGCATCTGGGCCGTCTGGACAACGGCATGGTCACCTACATCGCCAAATTCTTCACCGCCGAGTCGTGCCAGACCCATACGCGGCCCGGCGCGCAGCTCGAGCCCTACAGTTCCGGCCTGGGAAAGGTGCTGCTGTCGTCGCTGCCCCAGAGCGAGCTGGACAATTTCATTCTCGAAGGCGAGCTGGTGGCGTTGACGCCGCACACCCTCACCGACCGCGCCGCGCTGATGGCCGAGCTGACCAATGTCCGCGCCAATGGCTATGCGCTGGACGACCGTGAATCCCGAATGGACATTTCCTGCGTCGCCGTGCCGGTGCAGGACGGCGACGGCCGCACCGTGGCGTCGATGTCGGTGACCGGGCGGCCGGAAAACATGTCTCCGGCGCGCCAGGCCCTGTTGCGCGAAGCGCTGCTGGAAGCCGCCGCCGCGCTGGGCCGCAAGGCGTTTCCGACGGGCTCGACCCTGATGGCGCGCCGCGCCATGCAGAGCCGGAAGAAGGAAGAAAAGAACGCGGCGACGTCTGCCGCCGAGTAGCCGCCGCTATCAGGGAATCGGCACCGCGACGCCGCCCGACTTCCACACGCTCTGCGCTTCAGGGCTGGTGAGATAGTTGAGGAATTCCAGCGCCAATTCGGGGTTCTGCGCCTTGGTGAGAACGCCGGCGGTGAAATCGATCCGCAAGGCGAGCGAGGCCGGCACTTCGCCCGCCACCTTCACCGCGGGCGCGGCCATCAGCTGTTCCGGCAGCACGCTCAGCACATAGTTGGCTTCCTTGCGGTCGTTGAAGACGAGCGCCGAATTGCCGGACGCGCTCACCTGCTTGACGGTCTCGAAACCGGGGCGATCCAGCACCGCCTTGACCATGCGGCCATTGAGGCTGGCGATGGGATCGTTGGTGAGGACAGTCTTGCCGGCCAGCGCCGCCTTGAACTCGGCTTCGGTGGCGATGCGCGGCGCGGCGCCATCGGCGGTGCGCATCCCTAAGCTGAACAGCACGCGGCCAATGTCGCGCACCGTGCCCCAGCGATATTTGGCGATCTGGGCCGGCATTTCGGAACCGGGCAGGATCACGATATCGGCCTGCTCCTTGTCCATGGTGGTGAGGATGACGCCCAGCGGCGAATTTGCCAGCGGCAGCGGCGTCTTCACTGTGTGGCCGGTCTTCTTCTGGAAGTTCACCACGATACGATCGAAGGCGCTGCCCACCAGACCGACGCTGTAGACGGTGATTTCCGCCGCCTGCGCCGAAGCCGCGAACAGCGGCAACAGTGACAGGGCCAGAACAAGCATCGACTTCCGCATCGCATTCCTCCGGATTTTTCTGGAGTTTAGCGTTGTCCGCCCCAAAGCAAAAGGCCGGTGAGATCACCCTCACCGGCCTTTGTTGCGTCACAATCCGGCGGCTACCAAATTACCGAGACGTACTTCGCCTCGCAGAACTCGATCAAGCCGTGATGCGAGCCTTCACGGCCCAGGCCCGACGCCTTGACGCCGCCGAACGGCGCGGCCGGGTCCGACATGATGCCGCGATTGAGACCGATCATGCCCGCTTCGATCTTCTCGCAGATCTGGAAGCCGCGCTTGAGGTCCTGGGTATAGACATAGGCCGCCAGGCCATACTCGGTGTCGTTGGCTTTGCGGATGGCTTCGGCCTCGTCGTCGAAGGACTGCATCGACACCACCGGCCCGAAGATTTCCTCGCGGATCATGTCGGCATTGTCCGGCACGTCGGCCAGCACGGTGGGCGGGAAATACGAGCCTGGCCGGTTGAGACGCTTGCCGCCCAGGAGCAGCTTGGCGCCCTTGGCGACAGCGTCATCGACCAGTTCGCCGATCTTGATGACGGCCTTTTCGTTGACCATCGGGCCCAGTGTCGATGCCGGATCGACCGCATCGCCCAGCACGATCTTGGACATGCGCTCCACAATGCCGTCGGTGAAGCCCTTGTAGAGGTCCTTGTGGATATAGAAGCGGTTCGCCGCCGTGCAGGCTTCGCCAGAATTGCGCATTTTGGCCAGCATGGCGCCGTCGAGGGCCGCGTTCAGGTCAGCGTCCTTGCAGACGATGAAGGGCGCGTTGCCGCCCAGCTCCATCGCGGGCGACACCACTTCGTCCGCCGCTTCCTTCAGCAGCGCCGCGCCGACGCCGGTCGAGCCGGTGAAGGAAATCTTGCGCACGCGGCGGTCGTGCAAAATCTTCTTCGACAGGGCGCTGGACTTGGAGGTGGTCAGCACGTTCACCACACCGGCCGGGACGCCGCAATCATGCAGGATCTGCGCAACGGCAAAGGCGGTGAGTGGTGTTTCGGTAGCGGGCTTGAGGATGCAAGTGCAGCCCGCCGCCAGCGCGGGCGCGATCTTGCGCGTCGCCATCGCCGCCGGATAGTTCCAGGGCGTGATCAGAAGCGCGATGCCAATGGGCTGGTACTGGACCATGATGCGGGCGCCACTGGCGGGGGCCATCGCCATCTCGCCCAGCACATGACAGGTCTCTTCCGCATACCAGCGGAAGAATTCGGCGGCGTAGAGGACTTCGCTGCGCGAATCCGGCAGCGCCTTGCCGTTTTCCAGGCTGATCAGATAGGTCAGCCACTCGATATTTTCGATAATCTTCTCGTAGCATTTGCGCAGGATCTCGGCGCGGGCGCGCGGGCTCGTCGCGGCCCAGCCGGCAGCGGCCTTGTCGGCGGCGTCCACCGCGGCCTGGGAGTCCGTATCATCGCAATCGGCGATGTCGGTGATCTTCTCGCCATTGGAGGGATTGAAAACGTCGATGCGCTTCCTGGTGTTGGATTCCACCCACTTGCCGCCAATCCACAGATCGGTGGGGATCGGAAAGGGCTTGGGGCCGGTCTTGGGATCGGGAAGCTTGAAGCTGTTGGTCATGGGTCTCTCTAACGGAATGTCTTACGACGCAATCGAAGCGCGGTCGCCGCTATAGGCGGCGCGGGTAATCGCCTTGATGGCGTCCAGGTCGAGCTTGCGCGGATTGTTGTTGACCAGGCGGGCGGCGCCGATGGCGCTTTCGGCGGTCCAGTCCTGCTTGTCTTCCGGCAGGCCCAGATCCTTCAGCGTCACCGGGATGCCGATATCTTTCAGCAGCGAGGCGACCTCATCGATTAGCTTGCGCGAGATTTCCTCGTCCGTGCCGCTCAGGCCGATGGCCTTTCCGATCTCGGCGAAGCAATCGACGCAAGTGGGACGGTTGAACTCCATCACATAGGGCATCAGCAGCGCCACGCCCATGCCGTGCGGGGTGTGGGTCTCGTTGCCCACCGGATACTGGATGGCATGCGCCGCGGCGGTGCCCGCGGTGCCAAAGGCGCAGCCCGCGGCCAGCGAGGCCAGCATCATCTCTTCACGCGCATGGATGTTCTTGCCGTCCTTCACCGCGGTGCGCAGCGAACGGAAAATGTTCTTCAAGGCGAGTAGGCCGAAGACATCACTCAGGGCGTTCTTGCCCACGAAAACGCTTTTCACCGTCAGGTCAGCCGTCACCTCGCGGCGGGCGGCGGTGAAGCTTTCGATGGCGTGGGTCAGCGCGTCGGCGCCGCTGACGGCGGTCAGGCCGGGCGGACAGGTCAGCGTGAGTTCCGGATCGCACACAGCCACGCGCGGGATCAGATAGGGCGAGGAAATGCCGACCTTGGTGCCGCGCTCCGTATCGGCGATCACCGCCACCGGCGTCACTTCCGAGCCGGTTCCCGCCGTGGTGGGCACCGCGATCACCGGCGCGACGGGACCGGGAATCTTGTTCTCGCCGTAATAGTCGCGCAGCGAGCCGCCATGCTTCAGCAGCACCGCAACGCATTTGGCCATGTCCATGCAGGAGCCGCCGCCGATGCCGAGCACGACATCGGGATTGAGGTCCTTATACTCCTCGACGCAAGCCGTGATGCCTTCCATGGGCAGGTCGGCCTCGGTGCGGTCATAGACATGCACTTCGACGCCAGCGCCGCGGATGTTCTCGATGATGGCCTTGAATTCGGCATCCTGCCCCATGCGGGCGTCGGTGCAGACTAGCGCGCGCTTGCCGATCTGGGCCGTCATCATGCCGATACCTGCGCGCTGGCCGGAACCGAACACGACCGAAGCCGGCAGGCGCAAAGCGCCGAAAATATTCGTCATGATTTTTTTCCTCTCGTGACTCGCCGTCCAGCTTGCGCAGGTCCTCCCAAAGATCTTCATCCAGATGAACACCCTGCACTTTTGCTGTGTCGCGGGCCGCATGCGCGCGGTCGCCCGGTATCAGGACAGGGCGGCCAGCGTCCATTGGAGGCGAAGCCCGCACCTCAGTCAAATACTGCGTTACCAACGCCTTGGCCGCCTCGGCATGCGGCGGTGCGATAACGATGAAGAGATCGCCCTTGTTGCTGGCATGCTCGGAATCCAGTGTTCCCTTCACGCCCCTGCCGATGGCGGATTCTGCCAGCGACGCCACCAGCACTTCAAAGGCCAGGCCTAGGGCATAGCCTTTTGCACCGCCAAAGGGTGCGATGGCGCCATCCTTGGCCGCTGTGGCATCGGTGGTGGGGTTTCCATCCGCATCCAGCGCCCAGCCTTCGGGAATTGGCGCATCGCGATTGGCGTGATCGTGAATCTTGCCCATCGAGACCAGACTGGTGGCCATGTCCAGCACCAGCGGTTCCGGATCGGCGGGTACACCGATGGCGACGGGATTGGTGCCGATCATGGCGCGCCGTCCACCATACGGATGCACCAGCGCTTCGCTGATGGTAAGCGCGATCACGGTCAGACCCTGGCGGGCGACATAATCGGCATAGAAGGCGATGGCGCCCAGATGATTGGCGTTGCGAATGGCGGCGATGGCGATGCCGGTTTCGCGGGCGCGGGGAATGACGGCGTCCAGCGCCGCCAGCGCCACCACCGGGCCCAGGCCCCGCTTGCCGTCCACCGCCAGGAAACCCGGCGCGGTCCAATCCTGCTGGCCGATTTCGCCCGCCACGGCCAGTCCGGCCCGCAGGCGCTCGACCACCCGGCGCAAGCGCAGCAGCCCATGGCTGGCAGTGCCCCGCATCTGCGCCCCGACAAAGAGCTTGGCCTGGATGCGGGCATGCGCGGCGGGAACGCCATGCCGGACCAGCACCCGCTCTACCAAGGCCAACAAGTCATCCTGAGAAACCAGCATTAAATCATATATGATATCTGATCTGCCCGGGGTTATGACACCCGCCTGCCCAGAAATCAACCGGAGGACTTGACCCCAGGGAGGCTGCAATCGAGAGATTGCACATGGTTCCGCCCAAAACCGGCATCGAGAAGATAAGGTCTGCGCCGGAGCCCCAGGCCGAGGCGGTGGTCATGCCCATCCGCCGCCCTGCCGGGCTGGTGGACGAGGTCTATAACCGCGTCCGGGCTGACATCATGTCGCTTAAGATTCCGCCGGACACCCGCATCACCATTGAAAGCCTGGCGCGCACGCTGGGGGTCTCGCAGACCCCGATCCGCGAAGCCTTGTCGATGCTGGAAGCCAAGGGGCTGGTCACCAAGCAGCACCTGATCGGCTATTGCACCGCGCCCATTCTCAACCGGGCGCAGTTCGAGGACATTCACGAAATCCGCCTGCTGATCGAGCCCTATGCGGCGCGGCAGGCCGCCTTGAAGATGAGCGAAGAGGCCATCGGCGAGCTGGGCCGGTTGCTGGCGAAAATGCGGCCGAGGAAAGACGCGGAGACGCGCAGCTCCTACGACCTCTTCGCCGAGCAGGATTCCGAGCTTCATGAGCGCATCGCCCAGGCCACCGGCAACCCCCTGATTGCGGACTCGCTGGCCCGCATGCACATCCATCTGCACATTTTCCGGCTCTGCTACGCGGGCAACATCACCAGCAACGCCCATGAGGAGCATGAAATCCTTTTCAGGGCGATCGAGACTCGGGACGCCGACGCGGCCGAAGCGTCGATGCGGCGGCACATCCAGAAGTCGCATGCGCGCTTTTCCCAGTTCGCAAAAGCGTAAAGCCGTCCGCGCTTGCCGCCTTCCATGAATTTGCGTTAAGAATCCAAAATGCGTTCTCGCCCATTGGGGGAGCAAAGAAGGACGCACCCTGGAGGATAGCCGCATGACGTCCAAGCTTCTTAAGGCGACCAGCGTGGCCGCGTGCCTCGGCATCGCAGGCATTTTCGCCACCGCCGCCGCCCAGTTTCATCCGCAGAACGGCAATGTCAGCAACCAGTACTGGGTCACCGGTACCAAGGCTGATATTCCGGCCGCGATGCATGCCACCAGCAAGGATGCCGCCGGCTCGCCGCCCAGCGCCAAGCAGGTGCCGTTTGTCCTGCCCAAGGACATCAAGTGGCGTCCCAACGGCCCGCCGGGCACCAAGCCGGGTGAAGCCGACATCTCCAACGTCTATGGCGATCCGTCCAAGCCCGGCCCCTATGCCGTGCTGTATCGCTGGCACCAGGGCGCTTTCTCGCGTCCGCACTTCCACGACAAGGTCCGCCACATCGTCGTGGTCCAGGGCACCTGGTGGGTAAGCTCGTCCAGCAGCTATAACGAGAAGACCACCTTCCCGCTGGTCGCCGGCACCACCGCCACCGACGAGCAGAACGCGATCCACTGGGACGGCTCGCGCACCGGCGATCCGACGCCCGCCATCATCTATCTGTATGGCGAAGGCCCGGTCTCGACCGTGTTCGTCGACACCAGCGGCAAGCCGCTTCCGAAGAAGTAAGCCGCTTCACATCGGACGATATCGCTTCGCCGCCGGGCAACCGGCGGCGAAGTCTTTTGTGGCGGGCGGGAAAGCGCTTTTCGAATTGTGCGGGATGGCAGGTGCCACGCGCGCCCTGCGGGCGCTCCGTGGCACTCAGTTTTTCTAAGCTCGCTACGCTCACCAAGAAAAACTGGTGCTCCCACGGGGAATTGAACCCCGGTTTCAGCCTTGAGAGGGCCGCGTCCTAACCGCTAGACGATGGGAACATCGCGCAAGGCCGCGCTTATACCGAGGCGCATTCCCGGCGGCAAGTTCCCAATCCCCGCCGGAAACCGGGTTTAAGTCCCTGTCCGGCTGATGAATTCCAGCAAACGGGAACGGAACGACCGCTCCACCTGCCCGTTGTTTTCCTGCAATCGGTTCTCAAGGCGTGCAATGCCCCGTTTTTATTTCAATGTCCGCGACGGCGCCGATGTCAGCCAGGACCGTGAGGGCCAGGAATTCAGCAACATGGAGGCGGCGAGGCGCGAAGCGGTGAACTGCAATCGCGAGATGATGAGCGAGCGGCTGCTGCATGGCGGATCGCTGAATCATCGCCAGATCGAGATCACCGATGAAACCGGTCATGTGCTGGATGTGGTGAGTTCCAAGGACGTCCTGTTCAGCCATGGCAAGCTGCGCAGCTATGAGGACGATGTCACCAAATCGGCGCCGGTCAGCCGGCCGGTGAAATAGACGAAGGCGGCGACATCGCCGCCCGCCGCGATCAGCCAGAAGAATCCTTCCTCGCCCGCGCCCGCCAGATCGGTGGCGGATGGCTGTGCCATGCCGTTGGGATGCGAGTGGTAGCAGCCGATGACGCCGAGGCCCACCGCACGGGCCGCCTTCAACGCCGCGAAATGATCTGCGGGATCGATCTCGAAAAGGTCGGCGCGGCTTGCCAGATTGCGGGCGGGATGCAGCGACACCGCCACCGCTTCGACGCCCCTGCGTGTGCCGATTACCAGACCACAACATTCATTGGGGTGCACAGCCTGCGCCGCGCTCAAGATCTGCGCCCGCAGCCTATCGGGCAGCAGCAGTTTCATGGAGACGGCGCGGTGCGCACCTGATGCGTCAGGGCGCCGGTCGCCAGATCCAGCACCTGCACCTCGTCACCGGTGGGGCCGGTGAGATGCAGCACCAGCTTTCCGCCGTCCGGCGATGCCGAAACGATGCGGACGCCCGGCGTCAGGATGATCCGGACCGAGGCGAGGGAATCCCCCGCCGGTACGGCCTGGGTCTGCGCCTCTTTCGCCGCCATCATGACGCGGCCCTGGCGCATGAAACCCCAGACCAGCCCCAGGAAAGCGAGCGCCAGCAGCAGCGACATGGTAATCACCAGAATCCAGGCGGTCCGGCGGCGGGCCGGATTTTCCTGTGGGATACCTTGAGACGGCATGTCGGACACGGACGATAACTCCATCAACGAAACACTGCGCCGCGCCGTGGCGGAGGAAAGCCATGTGGGCTGGCGGCTGGACCGTTTCCTCGCGGCCACCCTGCCCGAATTCAGCCGCGCCCGTCTCCAGCAATTGCTGGGCGAAGGCGCGGTGACGCTTTCGGGCCGGACGGTAGAAGATGCCAACCACCGGGTCAAAGCGGGCGACGCCTATGATGTCGATGTGCCGCCTGCGCGCGGGGCGCGCCCGCAAGGCCAGGACATTCCGCTGACCGTGGTGCACGAAGACAAGGACCTGATCGTGATCGAGAAGCCCGCCGGTCTGGTGGTGCATCCGGCGGCGGGCAATCCGGATGGCACGCTGGTCAACGCCCTGATCGCCCATTGCGGCGACGAGCTGATCGGCATTGGCGGCGAAGCGCGGCCCGGCATCGTGCATCGCCTCGACAAGGATACCTCCGGCCTGATGGTCGCCGCCAAGAATGAGCGGGCCATGGCCAGCCTGGCCAAGCAGTTCGCCAACCACACCATCGAACGCGCCTATCATGCGCTGGTGTGGGGCAGCCCGCGCCCATCGCATGGCGCCATCGAAAGCCAGATCGGGCGCAGCCAGTTCGATCGCAAGCGCATGGCGGTCTTGCGCAGCGGCGGCAAGACGGCGCGCACAAACTATAAGGTGCTGGAAAGTTTCGGCCCGGCGGAGCGGCCTTTCGCCAGCCTGGTGGAATGCCGGCTGGAGACGGGCCGCACGCACCAGATCCGCGTCCACCTCACCCATCTGGGCCATCCCCTGATCGGCGATCCGCAATATGGCCGCGCCCGCCAGGCGCCCCGGCCCAAGACCCCGGCCGAAGAAATCGCGTTTACAGCGGCAACCAATTTTTCCCGCCAGGCGCTGCATGCGCTGGTGCTGGGTTTTCAGCATCCTAGCCGCCACAAGACCCTGCGTTTCGAGTCCCCCTGGCCCGCCGATTTCGCGGCCCTTGTGGCAGCCCTCCGAGGCTTGAACCCGTCATAGAGCGTACATATCTGATCTCGTTACGGGCGGAAGGGGCAAAATTCCGGCCAAAACGCAGGTTCGGGCGTTAGAGTCCCTTCACCCACCGGCCATTTGCGGCCGGAGCAAAGGGGAAGTGATGGCCAAGGGTTTACCGGTTCTGGCAGGCGAAAGCGGTCTGTCGCGCTATCTGACGGAAATCCGCAAGTTTCCGCTGCTGTCGGCGCAGGACGAATACATGTTCGCCAAGCGCTGGCAGGAGCATGAAGACCCCGAAGCCGCGCGCCAGCTCGTCACCAGCCATTTGCGCCTCGTCGCAAAGATCGCGATGGGCTATCGCGGCTATGGCCTGCCGGTCTCCGAGATCGTTTCCGAAGGCAATGTCGGCCTGATGCAGGCCGTTAAGCGCTTCGAGCCGGACAAGGGCTTCCGCCTCGCCACTTATGCGATGTGGTGGATCCGCGCCGCCATCCAGGAATATGTGCTGCGCTCGTGGAGCATGGTGAAGCTCGGCACCACGGCGGCGCAGAAGAAGCTGTTCTTCAATCTGCGCAAGGCCAAGAACCATATCGGCGCCATCGAGGAAGGCGACCTCACGCCCGAGCATGTCGCGACCCTGACCGACCGGCTGGGCGTCACCGAAAGGGAATTGACGGAGATGAACCGCCGCCTTTCGGGCGGCGACTCCTCGCTCAATGCGCCGCTGCGCAGCGAAGGCGAAAGCGAATGGCAGGACTGGCTGGCCGATGACGCGCCGGATCAGGAAACCCGCCTGGCCGAGCGCGAGGAAATGGGCGACCGCCACAATCTTCTGGAAAACGCCATGGGCGAACTCACCGAGCGCGAGCAGGAAATCATCCGCGCCCGCCGCCTGCGCGACGAACCGTCGACGCTGGAAGATTTGTCGCAGAAGTTCGGCATTTCGCGCGAACGCGTGCGCCAGATCGAAGTGCGCGCTTTCGAGAAGCTGCAAAAAGCGATGATGGCGGCGGCGAATACGACGCCCAGGCAATTGAGCGCGCCTGCGTAGCTACTGGCGCGGCGGCTTGTCGGTCATATTACCGAGCGGTTCGTTCTCGCCATCGAGACCTTCGCGCCGGTCGGCATCATCGACGATGCCTTCGCCGAACATGGCGAGCCGTCTTCCAGATAGTCGCCCAGCAGCGGCAGGCCCAATAGATACTGGCCGGTGCGCTTGTTGTGTTCGTCGCGCGCGGTCTTCACCGCCTCGTCCCATTCGTCGATGTCGAAGGTGCAGCGGCCCAGCCAGGCTAGCGCGACCAGCCTGATCTGCTGGTCGTCACGCAGTCCATTGATGGCGGCGAGAAATTCCTCCTGCACCGGGTCATCGGCGGTGTCCTGCAGCACGTCGGTCTGTCCGTCATCAGCGGGACTGGAGCCGGAATCGACGTCGTCATCCGCCACCTTCACATCGAACTCGCGCGCTTTCACGATGATGAAGGCCAGCGTGTCCAGCGGCAGATCCAGCTCCGGCACGGACTTTTCCGGGGTGCGGTCATTGGCGGCAGTAATGGTCTGAACCATCGGAAGTCCTTGGGAAATAGTGTTTGCGAGGGAGAGAACGCGCGAGTTCCTGCCCCTGTTCCACAACCCGCGCGATTGACGCCTCTGTGGCGCGGACCTATATCGGACGCGGGCCACGCCTCCCCAACGAGGTGCTATCATTCTGGAAGGAATGAATTGTGATGACTGATATTGCTCCCGCAAGGGAAAGGCCGGCTGTGCGTCCCGCGCGGCCTTTTTTTTCGTCAGGACCCTGCGCCAAGCGCCCCGGCTGGAACCCTCAAGCCCTTTCAGACGCGCTGGTGGGACGGTCCCACCGCTCCAAGCCCGGCAAGGCCAAGCTGAAAGCCGCCATCGATCGCACGAAAGCCCTGCTGGGCGTTCCAGCGGATTATCGCTGCGCCATCGTGCCTGCTTCCGACACCGGCGCGGTGGAGATGGCGCTGTGGTCGCTGCTGGGCGCGCGCCCGGTCGATCTCTTCGCCTGGGAAAGCTTTTCCGAAGACTGGGTCACCGATGCGGTGAAGCAGTTGCGCATCGCGAACACGCGGGTGCTGAAAGCGCCGTATGGCGAGCTGCCCGACATGAGCCAATATCTGCCCGGCCATGACGCGGTGTTCGTCTGGAACGGCACCACCAGCGGCGTGAAGCTGCCGAACGGCGACTGGATTCCCGCCGATCGCGGCGGCCTGACCATCTGCGACGCCACCAGCGCCGCTTTCGCGATGGAGCTGCCCTGGGACAAGCTCGATGTCGTGACGTTCAGTTGGCAGAAGGTGCTGGGCGGCGAGGCCGCGCACGGCATGCTGATCCTCAGCCCCCGCGCCGTGCAGCGCCTGGAAAGCCACACCCCCGCCTGGCCGATGCCGAAAATCTTCCGCATGACCAAGGGCGGCAAGATTGTGGAAGGAATCTTTGAAGGCGAGACCATCAACACGCCGTCGATGATCGCGGTGGAAGACTATCTCGATGCGCTCGGTTGGGCCGAAAGCGTGGGCAGCCTGAAGGGCCTGATCGCGCGTTCCAACGCCAATCTGGCGGTGCTGGAAGAGTGGGTGACGAAAAGCGATTGGGCCGGTTTCCTGGCGCGCGATGCAGCCATCCGCTCCAACACCAGCGTCTGCCTCAGCGTTGTCGATCCGGCGTTCGCGGCTCTGCCCGATGCCGCGAAGGATGAAAAACTCAAGAAGTTGACGGCGCTGCTGGACAAGGAAGGCGTCGCCCACGACATCGCGGGTTATCGTTCCGCGCCGCCGGGCCTGCGCATCTGGTGCGGCGCCACTGTGGACAGCGCCGATATCGCGGCCCTGACGCACTGGCTCGACTGGGCCTGGTCCCAGGTCAAAGGCGCCTGATCCTTCCGCGCGCTGCGGCGCGCGGGCTTTCCCTTTCCATTCCAACATGGAGTTTTCCATGCCCAAAGTTCTTATCGCCGACAAGCTTTCGCCCGCCGCCATTGCCATCTTTAAGGAGCGCGGCCTCGACTTTGACAACAAGCCCGGCATGAGCAAGGACGAGCTGCTGGCTTGCGTCGATCAATATGACGGCATCGCCATCCGCTCGGCCACCAAGATCACCAAGGACGTTCTCGCCAAGGCGACGAAGCTGAAAGTGGTCGGCCGCGCCGGCATAGGCGTCGACAATGTCGACATTCCCGCCGCCACCGCCGCCGGCGTGATCGTGATGAACACACCCTTCGGCAACTCCATCACCACCGCCGAGCACGCCATCTCGCTGATGCTGGCATTGGCGCGCGAGCTTCCCGCCGCCAACGCTTCGACCCAGGCGGGCAAGTGGGAGAAGAACCGCTTCATGGGCGTGGAGATCACCGGCAAGGTGCTGGGCCTGATCGGCGCCGGCAATATCGGCAGCATCGTCGCCGACCGCGCCCGCGGCCTGAAGATGCGGGTCGTCGCCTTCGACCCCTATCTGTCGCCGGAGCGGGCGGTGGAACTGGGGGTGGAGAAGGTCGAGCTCAACGACCTGCTGGCCCGTGCCGATTTCATCACCCTTCATGTGCCGCTGACGGCGGAGACCAAGAATGTGCTGTCCGCCGACGCCATCGCCAAGACCAAGAAAGGCGTGCACATAATCAACTGCGCCCGCGGCGGACTGGTCGATGAATTCGCCCTGAAGGCGGCGCTGGACAGCGGCCATGTCGCGGGCGCGGCGCTGGATGTGTTCGAGACCGAACCTGCCACAGAGAACATCCTGTTCGGCAGCGACAAGCTGGTGGCGACGCCGCATCTGGGCGCCTCGACCAGCGAGGCGCAGGAGAATGTGGCGCTGCAGGTGGCCGAGCAGATCAGCGACTATCTTCTGACGGGTGCGGTGGTGAATGCGCTGAACATGCCGTCCATCTCGGCGGCGGAAGCGGTGAAGGTGAAGCCCTGGATCAACCTGGCCGAGAAGCTGGGTTCCTTCGCGGGCCAGCTCACCGGCACCAGCCTGACCGGCGTGGAGATCGTCTATGAAGGCACGCCCAGCGCGCTGAACACCAAGGCGATGACGCAGGCCGCGATTGCGGGCCTGCTGCAACCGATGCTGACCGGCGTGAACATGGTCAACGCGCCGGTGATCGCCAAGGAGCGCGGCGTGCGCGTCAGCGAAACCCGTCGCGACGCGGAAGGAATCTATGAAGGCTATATCAAGATCGTCGTCACCATGACGGACGCGCAGGGCGTGGAGACCACCCGCCGCGTCGCGGGCACCGTGTTCTCGGATGGACGCCCGCGCCTGATCCAGATCAAGGACATCGACCTGGATTCCGAATTCGCGCCGCACATGCTTTATGTGGTGAACGAGGACAAGCCAGGCTTCATCGGCCGCCTGGGCACATTGCTCGGCGATGCGTCGGTCAATATCGCCAACTTCACGCTTGGCCGTAGCGCCCCGGGGCAGGACGCGATCTGCCTGGTGGAAGTGGACGGCAAGGTGGATGAGGCGCTGCTCACGAAGATCAGCAAGCTGCCCGCCGTCCGCATGGCGCGCGATCTGAGCTTCTAGGGTTCGTAAGCGACGTTATGACTTTGTACGGAGGGCTTCGTGGTGGCGGATGACCTCATTCACCACGAAGTTGAAGAACTTCTCGGCGAAGTCCGGGTCCAGCCTGGCGTCCTGGGCGAGCTGGCGCAGGCGGGCGATCTGGGCCGCTTCCCGGGCCGCGTCGGCGGCGGGCAGATTGTGCGCCGCCTTGTAGACCCCCACAGCTTGCGTGCACTTGAAGCGTTCCGCCAACAAGTGGATCAGCGCCGCATCGAGATTGTCGATGCTATTTCGCAGTCGCAGCAGTTCCGGGTCGCTCACAGCAGGTCTCGTGATCAATACGCAGGCATTCTGTGTACGCCGAAAAACGCGGAACCGCCAAGCGGATCGAAATTTCCGGTTATCGTAAATATTCGGGTGACCATCGCAGGACTCAAGGCTGGTCTCCCGCTATAGTCCCTCCTGAGTATAGGGGCTCGCGACAAATCCGGAACACCGAATAGCGAGTGTTGGGACATGAAGAAGCGCAGTTTCAGCGGTCTTTCCATTTTCGCGGCCATGGCGTTGTGCGCCGGGCTTTCAGGCTGCGCTTCGCTGCCCGATGAGCCGATGGATCCGCTGGAGCCCATCAACCGCGTCGTCTTCGACTTCAACCAGCGTCTGGACCGCAATGCGGCCCTGCCCGCCGCCACCTATTACGCCGAGACCGTGCCTGATCCGGTGCGCGTTCGCGTTCACAATGTGCTGTTCAATCTCAGCGGCCCCGTGACCGCCGCCAATTATCTGCTGCAAGGTGAAGTGACCTATGCCGGCGAAGCCGCCGGACGCTTCATCGTCAACAGCACCATCGGCCTGGTAGGCCTGTTCGATGTCGCCACCGACTGGGACATGTCCTATCGCACCCGCGACATGGGCCTGACGCTGGGCACCTATGGCGTGCCGGAAGGCCCCTATCTGGTGATCCCCTTCGGCGGCTCCTCGGCGCTGCGCGACCTGGCCGGTTCATATGTCGACGGCTATTTCTCGCCGCTGCGCTATGTCGGCCGCTATGACGGACGCCAGTATGTCGGCCTGTTCAAGAACGTGATCAGCACGGTGGACAACCGTTCCCGCAACCTCGAGGCCTATCGCGAGATCGAACGCAATTCGGTGGATTACTACGCCACCATGCGCTCGCGTTACCTGCAGCGCCGGGCGCAGCTGATCGAGCAGAAGCAGGTCATGACGGCGGAACTGCCGGACTTTTAGTTCGCCGAAATCAGGCAATTCCGGGGCAGCCTGTTTTATGGACAGGCCGGGCGAATGCGGCGATAAAGATGCCCCATTCCCCAGCCACCGCGTTATCCCACCATGTCCATCATCCAGCGCCTTGTCGCCGCCTGCTCCCGCCATGCCGTCGCCGTGGTGGTGATATGCGCCGCTCTGGCCGCGGGCGCCTTCACGCTGGTGGCGAACAATTTCGCCATGAACACGGACTCCTCGCAGCTCATCAATGCCGAGGTGGCCTGGCGCATGCGGCAGGCGCAGTATGACGCCACCTTTCCCGGCGGCACCAACCTGATCCTGGTGGTGATCGACGGCAAGACGCCCGAGCTGGCGGAATCCGCCACCGCGCGCCTCACCGCCCGGCTGCAGGCGCGGCCCGAACTTTTCACCACGGTGCGCCGTCCCGATGGCGGCGCCTTCTTCAACCAGAACGGCCTGCTCTTTCTCTCCGAGAAAGAAGTGCAGGACACCACCGCGCAACTGATCCAGGCGCAGCCCTTCCTGGGTTCGCTGGCCTCCGATCCGTCGTTGCGCGGCCTGATGAGCAGCCTGGACACGGTGATGATGGGCATCAGCGCGGGTCAGGCGACGCTGGCGGATATTGGCGCGGCGATGAAAGCGCTGACGCCGGTGTTCGAAGACGCCGCCAAGGGCCAGTTGAATTACCTGTCCTGGCGCGGACTGATCACTGGCGCCGCGCCCAAGCCGGAAGAGATCCGCCGCTTCATCACGGTGCAGCCGGCGCTGGATTTTTCCGCCCTGCAGCCCGGCCAGCGCGCCAGCGAGGCTATCCGCGCCGAAGCACGCGGCCTGAACATCGATCCCGCCCATGGCGTGACGGTGCGCCTGACCGGCGACGTGCCGATGTCAGACGAGGAATTCGCCACCCTGGCCGACCGCGCCGAACTGATGGCGGCGGCGACGCTGGCAGGCGTGCTGCTGCTGCTGTGGCTGGCGCTGCGCTCGGTCCGTCTGATGGCGGCCGTGCTGGTGACGCTGTTCGCGGGCCTGATCATGACCATGGCGGCGGGCCTGCTGACGGTGGGCGTCTTCAACATCATCTCCATCGCCTTCATCGCCCTGTTCATCGGCCTTGGCATCGATTTCGGGATCCAGTTCGCCGTGCGCTATCGCCATGAGCGGCTGCATACCAAGGATTTGAACCACGCCCTGTCCTGCACCGGCGCCGCGCTGGGCGCGCCGCTGGCGCTGGCGGCGGGCGCGACGGCGGCGGGTTTCTTCTCTTTCCTGCCCACCACCTATACCGGGGTGGCCGAACTCGGCATGGTCGCGGGCATCGGCATGGTGATCGCCTTCCTGCTGTCGATCACGCTGTTGCCGGCGCTGGTCAAGCTGCTGAAGCCCCGCTCCGAAGGCGAGGAAGTGGGCTTCACCTGGATGGCGCCCGCCGATCATTTCGTCACCCGCAACCGCCGCGCCATCGTCATCGGCGCGGGCGTGCTGGGCGTCGTCTGCGCGGGCCTGATGTTCTTCGTGCGCTTCGATTCCGATCCGCTCAACCTGCGCAGTCCGGCGGTGGAATCGGTGGCGACGTTGCGCGACCTGATGAACTCGCCCATGACCTCGCCCAACACCATCGACATCACCGCTCCCTCGCTGGCGGAAGCCGACCGTCTGGCGGAAAAGATCGCGGCGATCCCGGAAGTGGGCCAGACCATTACCCTGTCCAGCTTCATTCCCGCCGATCAGGACAAGAAGCTGTCGCTGATCGCGGACGCCAACAATTTGCTGGGCATCACCATCGCGCCGTTTGAAGTGATGGAGCCGCCCACCGATGCGCAGGTGATCACCGCGCTTACCGGCACAGCCGCCCAGCTGCGCACCGCCGCCCAATCTTCTAATGAAAAAGGGGGCAACAGTGCGCCTGCGCAGGATGCCCGCCGCCTGGCCGCGGCGCTGGACGCCGTGGTGAAGGCGGGCGCCGGCGCGCGCGCCCGCGCGACCGAGGCGCTGGTGCCGGGTCTCAAGACCATGCTGGACCAGGTGGCGATGTCGCTGCAGGCGCAGGAAGTGACGCCGCAGAGCATGCCGCCGGAAATGCGCCGTGACTGGGTCGCACCGAACGGCACCGCCCGCATCCAGGCCTCGCCCAAGGACACCTCGAACTCGCCGGAATCGGTGCTGGCCTTCACCAATGCGGTACGGGCCGTGGCGCCGGGCGCCACCGGCGCGCCGATCTCGATCTATGAATCGGGCAAGACCATCGTCGGCGCCTTCCTGCAGGCGGGCGTGCTGAGCTTCATCGCCATCATCATCCTGCTGTTCATCACGCTGCGCCGGGTGTTCGACGTGCTGATGACCCTGCTGCCGCTGATCCTGACCGGGCTCTTGACGCTGGCGACCTGTGTGGTGATGGGCCAGCGGCTCAACTTCGCCAACATCATCGCCCTGCCGCTGCTGCTGGGCATCGGCGTCGCCTTCAACATCTATTTCGTGGTGGCCTGGCGCGCGGGCGCGCGCAACCTGCTGCAATCCAGCCTGACCCGGGCCGTGATCTTCAGCGCCGCCACCACCGCCACCGGCTTCGGGCCGCTCTGGCTGTCGATCCATCCCGGCACGTCGAGCATGGGCGAATTGCTGCTGATCTCGCTGTTCTGGACACTGATGACGACGTTGTTCCTGTCGCCAGCGCTGCTGGGCCCGCCGCCCGCGAAGAAAGATCGTGTCGATGCGGCGTTGATTCACTAACGCCAACAGCACCGCAGACATAAAAAAGGCGCCCGAAGGCGCCTTTTTCTTTAGCTGAGTTCCTGATCGGCGAGCGCGTTGAGCCGCTTCGCCAAACCTTGCGGCCCCGCCGAGGCCAGCGTCGACGCGAAGTCGGAACGCTTCTGCGCCATCTGGCTGATATTGCCGTTCAGGAAGATGTCGAACACCTTCCAGTCGCCATTCACCTGCCGCATGCGGTAGTTGAAGGGGATGGTGTCGGTGCCCGCCACCAGCTTGCTGCGGATGAGTTTTTCCGCACCGCGCGGCACGGGGGCCGGATCGACGGTGAACTTCTCGCCGCCGAAGCTGCCGAAATTCTTCACATAGTTGGCGACGGTCATGCGCTCGAACGCATCCGTCAGCGCCTTCTGGTCGCCCGCCGAGAGCGAGGCCCAGGTCGGGCCCACCGCCACCGCCGTCATGCCGGGAATGTCGAAAGCCTTCTGCACCGCCGGGCGGAACATGTCGAAGCGCGCCCGGGCCGGGCCGCCCTTTTTCATCTGCGCCACCAGCGCGTCATAGAAACCCTGCACCACCTGGGCGGCGGGGTCGCTCTGGGCGAAGGCCGTCCCCGGCAGGACCAGGGCAGCAGCGGTCAGGAACAGGGTATGGCGGCGGGAGAGAGCGATCATGGCATCAACCTCGGGAACTCTTGCGATAAAACGCGCAATCCGGGGAAAGTGCCACGGGAATCAGGCGAAAATCTGCCCGGACGGCATGCGCAAAATGCGCGTGCCGTGACGGGCAGCCCCCGCGAAGGCGGGTGTCCAGACCCTAGGAGTCTCTATCCAGAAAATAAAATGGCAGCGCCACCAGCTGGGGCGCGCGGGCGGCATGGGGGCCCAGCGCATCCACGGCCGCCTGGGCGCGGCGCAGCGCTTCGGCGCGGGCGCCTTCGATCCCCAGCAGGGTCACCAGGGTCTGCTTGCCCATCTCGGCATCCTTGCCCACGGCCTTGCCGGTTTTTTCGGCCGTCGAGGTGACGTCGAGCAGATCGTCGGTGATCTGGAAGACTACGCCCATCTCCTCGGCATAGGCCTTTAGGCGGGCGCGATCTTCGGCGGAGGCTTCGCCCAGGATCGGTCCCGCCTCGCAGGAAAACTGGAACAGCTGGCCGGTCTTCTTGCCCTGCAACTCGATCACGTCGGCGATGCCAAAACTTTCATCGGCCAGCATGTCGATGATCTGGCCGCCGATCATGCCAACATGGCCGGAAGCCTGGGCAAGCCGCAAAACAAGGGCGGAACGCACTTCGGCATTGGCATGGGTTTGTGCGCCCGCCAGGAATTCAAAGGCGATGGTGAGCAGCGCATCGCCCGCCAGCACCGCCGTCATCTCGTCGAAAGCGATATGGGTGGTGGGACGGCCGCGGCGAAGATCGTCGTCATCCATGCAGGGCAGATCGTCATGCACCAGCGAATAGGTGTGCAGGGCTTCGATGGCGGCGCCGACGCGCAAGGCCCGCGCATCCGGCACCCCGAACAGCCGCGCCGATTGCAGCACCAGAAAGGGGCGTAAGCGCTTGCCGCCCGCCTGGATGGCGTAGCGCATGGCTTCCTGAACCCGGGCCCGTTTGCCCTGCGGCGGGGGCAGCATCGCGTCCAGGGCGGCGTCCACCAGCCCCGCCGATTCGGCGATGGCGGTCTTGAGGGATTGAGCGTCGTAGGTGCGCGCGGTCAAATTGGTCTCGTTTCTGCGGAAAGTCCGGTCTTGCCCCAAAACCGGCCGGAACGCCGCTTTTAGCCTTCCGGCGGCCAAATCCGCCAGTCCCCCGCCCTATTTCCGCTAACCCCTTTGCGCAACGCGGCTATTTCGCCACAGGAAGCCATGGGTAAAGGGTTGCGGCAGCCCCCCAAAATGCGGGACAATGCTGCAATGCGGTCAGCCCCGTTCGGGGCGGCCCCTTTTGCGCCAGCACCGGGAGCGTCATGCGCGTTATTCTTGCCCAGCCACGCGGCTTTTGCGCCGGCGTCGTCCGCGCCATCGATATCGTCGAGAAGGCGCTCGATAAATACGGCCAGCCCGTCTATGTGCGCCACGAGATCGTGCACAACAAGCATGTCGTGGAGTCGTTGAAGAACAAGGGCGCCCGCTTCGTCGAGGAACTGGACGAAGTCCCCGAAGGCGCCGTCACCGTTTTCTCCGCCCATGGCGTGCCGCTGTCGGTGGTCAACACCGCCAAGGATCGCGGCCTTCCCGTTCTGGACGCCACCTGCCCGCTGGTTTCCAAGGTGCACAATCAGGGCAAGCGTTACGTCGCCCATGGCCGCACGCTCATCCTCATCGGCCATGCCGGTCACCCGGAAGTCGAAGGCACCATGAGCCAGGTCGGCGCCCCGGTGACGCTGGTGCAGGACGAGGCCGAGGTCGATGCCCTGACCATCCCGACCGATACGCCCGTGGCCTACATCACCCAGACCACGCTTTCGATCGACGACACCAAGGGTATCATCGCTAAGCTGAAGCTGCGCTTCACCGACATTGTCGGCCCGGAAACCAGCGACATCTGCTACGCCACCCAGAACCGCCAGACATCGGTGCGCGAACTGGCCAAGCTGGCCGACGTCATCCTGGTGGTGGGCGCGGCGAATTCGTCGAACTCCAATCGCCTGCGCGAGATCGGCATCGAGGAGGGCCTGCCTTCCTACCTGATCAACGACGGCAGCGAACTGAAACCCGAATGGGTCAAGGGCAAGAAGGTGGTGGGCCTCACCGCCGGCGCCTCGGCCCCCGAAGAACTGGTGCGGCATGTCATCGAGGCGCTGGAGCGCATCGAACCCGTCATCGTCGAAACCATGGCCGGCAAGAAGGAACATATCGAATTTCGCCTGCCGGCCGAGCTGAGGGCTTAAAAATGGCTTCCTTACCGCTGATGCAGGCCGCCAAGATCGGCGCCTATGTGATGAAGAAGCACATCACCGGCCAGACCAAGTATCCGCTGGTGCTGATGCTGGAGCCGCTGTTCCGCTGCAACTTGGCCTGTTCCGGCTGCGGCAAGATCGATTATCCCGATGACATCCTGAATCAGCGCCTGAGCGTGCAGCAATGCATGGATGCCATCGACGAATGCGGTGCGCCCGCCGTTTCCATCGCTGGCGGCGAGCCCCTGCTCCATCGCGACATGCCCAAGATCGTCGAAGGCTATCTGGAGCGAGACAAGTTCGTGATCCTGTGCACCAACGCGCTGCTGCTGGCCAAGAAGATCGACCAGTACAAGCCGCATCCGAACTTCACCTGGTCGATCCACCTGGATGGCGACAAGGTGATGCACGACAAGTCGGTGTGCCTGGACGGTACCTATGACAAGGCCGTGGCCGCGATCAAGATGAGCAAGGAGCGGGGCTTCCGCACCCAGATCAACTGCACCCTGTTCGACGGCGCCGATCCCGAGCGCACTGCCGCCTTCTTTGACGAGATGATGGAGATGGGCGTGGACGGCATCACCGTGTCGCCCGGCTATGCCTATGAGCGCGCGCCCGACCAGGAGCATTTCCTGAACCGCGAGCGCACCAAGACGATGTTCCGCGAAATCCTGAAGCGCGGCCGCGGCGGCAGGAACTGGGACTTCACCAATTCCGGCCTCTTCATGGACTTCTTGGCGGGCAATCAGACCTATGAATGCACGCCCTGGTCGATGCCGCTCTACACCGTGTTCGGCTGGCAGAAGCCCTGCTACCTGCTGGGCGAAGGCTATGCCAAGACCTTCACCGAGCTGATGGAAGGCACGGAGTGGGAGAAGTATGGCGTCGGCAAGTATGAGAAGTGCGCCGACTGCATGGTGCATTGCGGCTTCGAAGGCACCGCCGCCAAGGACATGATCAAGAACCCGCTCAAGGCGTTGCCGATCATGCTGCGCGGCATCAAGACCGACGGCCCGATGGCGCCGGATATCGACCTCTCCAACCAGCGTCCTGCGGAGTATAATTTCTCCCAGCACGTGCAGAAGAGGATGTCAGAGATCCACGCCGCCAAAGCCCGGGCCACCCAGGCCGGGTCCGAGACAGCCACGGCAGCGGAGTAATTCCTGAAACGCCTTGCCCGAATGTCTGCCGGTGCGGATTAGCGCCGGCAGTTGCAGCGGATTCTTGACCAGAGACCACAGCACCCGTTCGGTCGAGATGCTGCCATCCGGCTGCATCGCCACCAGCGCCGCAGGCGGCAGGGCGTGGGATGCGTCATCCGAGATTACCCGCAGCACCGCCAGCTTCAGGCCGCGCTTCGCGGCAAAACGCGCTGCGACCTGGGATTCCATGTCCACCACCAGCGCCCCGCCCGAGGCGTGAAAGAGTTCGGCTTTCGCCGCCGCGCTGTCGATCACGGTGTCGCTGCCGGTGATCGCGCCCTGATGCAGGGCGCCGGTGCGGGCCGCCAGCAGCACCCGCCACTTGGAATCGCAAGCATGGATTTCGGGCCCGGCGACGACGCTTTCGCCGATCACCACATCGCCCACCTTCAGGTGCGGCGACAGCGCCCCGCCCAGACCGATGGAGATGACGCCGGTTATGTCGCCATGCAAGGCATCGAGCTTCTTCGCCAGCCCCACGGCATCGCCGCCGCCTGCCACAGCGATCACGCCATCGGTACCGGCGATCTCGGCTTCGCGGGTCAGGCCGCAAACAGCGAGGATCACAGGCCGTACTCAACGCGGCGGGTGTTGCTGGATTTGAGATTGCGATAACGCGCCAGCGCCCAGAGCGGAAAGAAGCGCGGATAGCCGTGATAGTTGAGATAGAAGACGCGCGGAAAGCCGCCGCCGGTGTAATGCGCCTGGGTCCAGAGACCGTCCGCCTCCTGCCGCGCCGTCAGCCAGGCGACGCCGCGCGCCAGCGCCGGGTGATCGACCTGTCCCGCCGCCATCAGGCCCAGCAACGCCCAGGCGGTCTGCGAGGCGGTGGAAGGCGCGGGTTCGTATGCCTTGTAATCCAGCTTGTAGCTGCTGCAGTCCTCGCCCCAGCCGCCATCCGCATTCTGGATGGTGATCAGCCAGTCGGCCCCACGCTGCATCACATCATCGGTCGGCGGCACGCCCGCGCCGTTCAGCCCCGCCAGCGCCGACCAGGTGCCGTAGACATAATTGACGCCCCAGCGGCCCCACCAGCTTCCGTCCGCGCGCTGAGTCTTGCGTAAGTACTCCACGCCCTCGTCCAGCCGCGCGCCGTCCTGGCCCAGTTGCGCCAGCATGCCGACGCAGCGGCCGGAGACATCCTCGGTCGGCGGATCGAGCAGCGCGCCATGATCAGCGAAGGGAATGTTGTTGAGATAATAATAGGAGTTGTCGGCGTCGAAGGCGCCCCAGCCGCCACCCTTGCTTTGCAGCCCCTGCACCCATTCATCACCGCGCGCGATGGCAGTGTCATAGCCGCCAGCGATGCCGGCTTTCTGAGCCCGGTCCATCGCCATCACCACCACGGCGGTGTCGTCGAGATCAGGATAGTGATCGTTGCGATACTGGAAGGCCCAGCCGCCGGGGCGGACATCGGGCCGCTCTTCCGCCCAGTCACCCTTCACGTCCAGCACCTGCAAGGGCTTCAACCATGCCAACCCGCGCGCCACGGCGGCGTCGGCTGCCGGTGTCTTGGCTTCCAGCAGGGCATGCGCCACCAAAGCGGTGTCCCACACCGGCGAGACGCAAGGCTGGCAATATGCTTCATCGTCTTTCACCACCAGCAGGTTCTCGACCGACTTGCGGGCGATGGCGTAGTCCGGATGATCCTGGGGATAGCCCAGCAGGTCGTACATCATCACGCTGTTGGCCATGGCGGGATAGATCGCGCCCAGACCGTCTTCGCCGTTCAGGCGTTCGGTGGTCCAGGCGCGGCATTTTTCGATGGCGCGCGAGCGAGGCCCTTCCGGCCACTGCACCTTCTTCAGCACTTTATCCAGAACGGTGAAGAAGGCCGACCAGTATTTGTTCTGGTGCGGCGCGCGCGGATTGGCGGCGGGCACGCCCGGCACGAACAGTTCGGCCACATGCACGCCGCGCGGATTGCGCGCCAGCGGCTTCATCGCGCACAGCACCAGCAACGGCCCGATCACCGTGCGGGCCCAATAGCTCATCTTCGACAGATGCACCGGAAACCAGCGCGGCAGCAGGATCAGTTCCGGCGGCACGGTCGGCACATCGTTCCAGGAACATTCGCCGTACAGCGCCAGCAGGATGCGGGTGAAGACATTGGCCTTGATGGCGCCACCGCGCTGATGGATGGCCTCACGGGCCCGCGCCATGTGCGGCGCGTTGATGTCATCGCCGATCATCTTCAGCGCGAAATAGGCTTTCACCGTCGCCGAGATGTCGAAGGCGCCGGCATGATACAGCGGCCAGCCGCCATGATCGCCCTGGATGCGGCGCAGGTAATTGCCGATCTTGCGCTCAAGCTCCAGGCTGGGCGTCTCGGCCAGGTAGTGCACCAGCAGCACATACTCCGCCGGAATGGTGGCGTCGGCTTCCAGCTCATAGACCCAATGTCCGTCGGGCCGCTGTTCGCGCAACAGGCCGTCGGTCGCGGCCTTGATGGCGCGTTCCAGTTCCGAGGTATCGACGGGCGCGTTCATGGGACGACTATAAGCGCAGATGCTTGGCCGCCAAGCGGGCGGCGGTCTCGCCGGAGCGGATCGCCCCTTCGATGGTGGCGGGCAGGCCGGTCCGGGTCCAGTCGCCGGCCAGGATGATGTTGCGGATCGTGCCCCGCGGGCCCGGCCGCTTGGCGTCCTGCGCCGGGGTGGCCGCGAAGGTGGCGCGCTTTTCCTTCACCACCTGCCAGGCGGGCATGGGCGCGTCGATCTTCAGGGCCTTTTGCACATCCTGCCAGATGCGGGCGGCCAGCGCCTCGCGGTCCTGGTCCACCAGCGCGTCGGCGGCGGAAGTTGTGGTGGAGATGCGGTCCGTAAAACTGAAAATCCATTCCGCCATGCCGCCGATCACCCCCAGCATTGCGGGCGTCCCGGCGGGCGGCGCGATCTTGAAATGGGCATTGACGATGGCGCGAAATTCATCGGGCGCGGTGGTGCCGGGCAGCAGGCCCTGCGCCACTGGCGCGTTCACCGCCAGGATGATGGCGTCCTTCATGCCGGTGGTGATGCTGCCATCGGGGAATTCCAGCGCCCGCGCTGCGCGGCCCGCGATGCCGAAGCCGCGCAGGCGGGTACCCAGATGCACCGTTGCGCCCTTTGCTTCGAGATATTTCAGCGCCGGATCGACGAAGGCGGCCGCCAGGGTGGGATGGGCGATGCGCGGGCAGCTGGCATGGCCGCCGCGCGCCAGGCTTTGGCGGATGACCGAACCCGCCAGCGCGGCGGACGCGGTTTCCGCTTCCGTGTTCAGGGCCGAAACAAGAAAGGGCTGCATCAGCCGCCGCCACAACGTGCCGCGATCCTGCACGGTTTCTCCAATGGTGGCGTTGCGCCCGGCCCACAATAACGGTGCATAGGCCGCATAATCGGCGGGCCTGGTATCCGGCACGCGACGCTCCCGCGCGAACACCCAGGCCGGGAAGACGCCTTCGCTCAATTCCAGGCGCCAGCGCCGGTCATCGGCCAGATCGACGAAATCGACCACCGCCTGCTCCGGGCCCGTCAGCGCATCTTTCGCGCCGATGCGCGCCAGGTAGGTGTTGACGCCGCGGTTGCCGGACAGCACCAGATGATTGCCATTGTCGATCATCGCGCCCATGGCGGGATCGAAATAGGAGCGGCAACGGCCGCCCGCCTGTGGTCCGGCCTCGAACAGCGTCACGGCAATGCCGCGTTCGGCCAGCGCCGTCGCCGCCGCCAGCCCCGCCACGCCGCCGCCGATAACATAAGCCTTACCCGAGGCCATGCTTCACGACGAGCATGAGCAGCCGCCACTTGCCCAGCGAGACGCGGCGGCGCGGGCTGGCGAAACCCGCCTTCTCGCTTTCCGCCAGGATCTCGGAATAGACCGCGCCCATCAGGGCGGGCGTGGCGATGCGGCCCTTCGGCTTCGCGGCCATGATCGCCTTCGCGGCTTCATAATGGGTGTGCGCCAGCACCGCCACCTTGCGGCAGACGCCGTCGATCTGCGGCTGGGCCACGATCCAGTCCGGATCGAGCGACTTGGCGCAGGCCAGTTCGAACAGATATTCGCGCGGCAGATAGAGGCGGCCGATGGCGGCGTCCTCGTCCACATCGCGCAGGATGTTGGTCAATTGCAGGGCGCGGCCCAGATGATGCGCCAGCTCGAAGCCCGGGCCTTCTTCCATGCCGAAGACCTTGATGGAAAGCCGCCCCACCGCGCTGGCCACCCGGTCGCAATACAGATCGAGCGTCGCCAGGTCAGGCGCGACGATGTCTTCGGCTACGTCCATCGCCATGCCGTCCAGCACGGCGATGAAATCCGCCTGCCGCAGGCCATATTGCGTCACGATGCCGGACAGGAACTGCGCCTGGCCCGCAGGTTCGCCGCGATAAAGCGCGCCGATATCGTCGCGCCAGACATCGAGCTTGCGGCGGCGCTCTTCGCGGGTGCCGACGCCGTCATCGGCGATGTCATCCACCTTGCGGCAGAAGGCATAGATCGCGAACATGGCGTCGCGTTCGGCCTCCGGCATCAGCCGCATGGCGAGATAGAAGGAGCTATTGCTGGCCTTTTTCTTCACCGCCTTGGCCTGGGGCGCATCCAGCGTGCTGGTCATGTTCGTCTCGCAAGACGGTTGAAAGCGAAGGTGGGCAAGCGGCCCAGGAACAGGCGCGCGACGGCCAGTTTGGAATGATGTACGGGCTCGGACAGGGGGTCTCGGCGCATCAGCTTGGCGTTCAGATCCTCGGCGAGGGTTTGAATGAGATCGACTTCCAAGGCAAGCCGCCCGTTGCGGATGCCACGGGCGAACGGCTTGGCGCGGGCCAGCAATTCGGCGTTTTTCGCCGCCAGCCTGTGGATGACCGCCTTCAGCGCGGGGCTGGCCTGCGGTGCCGCCAGATCCTCGGCCCGGGCTCCCGCCGCCGTCAGCATGTCTTCGGGCAGATAGACCCGGTTCAGCCCCCAGTAATCCTTGGCGCAATCCTGCAGATGGTTGATCACCTGCAGCGCGGCGCAGAGCGCGTCATTGGCGGGCCAGAGGCTTTCGCTTTCACCATGCACCGCCAGCACGAAACGGCCCACCGGCATGGCGGAATAGCAGCAATAATCGATCAGGTCATCCCAGTCGGCAGTGCGCAGCTTGGTACAGTCGCGGCGAAAGGCTTCCAGCAGATCGAAGGCATGCACCGGCGATAGAGCGCGTTCGGCCAAGCTGGCGCGCAGGCGCACTCCTTCGGGGGAAGCGTCGCTTTCCCCGGCCAAGGTGGCGCGCATCTCTTCCAGCAGGCGCAGCTTTTCGTCCGGCGCGGCGCTTTCATGGTCGGAAATGTCGTCGGCAAAGCGCACGAATTTGTAGAAGGCCATCACCGGCGGGCGGTATTGCGGCGCGATCAGCTTCGACGCAACAGGAAAGTTCTCGCCGGTGTGATCCTTGCCGGATTGCAAGCTTGTGGCCTGAAGAGGGGCAGCGCTCATGACTCACTCCGCGCCGCACTCTGGGCGCGGCCCTTCCACATGCCGCCCTTGCCCTGCCAATATTTCACCGCCGAATCCAGCGTGAAGAAGGCATAGAAGGCGGCGATGATCGGCAGGGTGAAAGCCCAGAGCGGCGACAGGCGATAGAAGCGCAGTATCGGCTGCATCATCAACACCATGATAATACAGGCGATCCAGCCCGCCATCTGCGACGGGCCGTTGGCGAACTGCGCCACGGCGGGCGGTGCCAGATAGACCAGCACCAGACCCGCCAGCGTGCCCGCCAGCTTCAGAACGGAATAATCCAGTTCGGCGAAGGCCGAGCGCGCCACCATGCGCCGTATCTCCGTCAGGCTCTCATAGGGACGCAAGCTGACGGCGCGATTGGAAAGACCCAACCAGATCGGACCCCGCTGCTTCATCAGCTTGCCGAGGCTGACATCGTCGATGATGTTGCGCCGGATGGCTTCGATGCCGCCCACCGCCTCCAGCGCGTCGCGGCGCGCCAGCATGCAGCCGCCGGCGGCCGCCGCCAGTTTCCGCTTGGGATCGTTCACCGCGCCGAAGGGATAGAGCATGGCGAAAAAGAAGACGAAGGCGGGGATCAGGAAATGCTCCACCAGCGTGAGCGCCGAAAGCTTCGCCATCTGCGAGGTCAGCACCAGACCGGATTCTTCCGCCCGCGCCACCAGCCGGGCCAGATTGTCGGGGGTATGGCTGATATCTGCGTCGGTGAACCAGATAAAGTCTGGCGCGCGGGCGCGGCCCGCCTCCAGACCCTGATGCATCGCCCAGAGCTTGCCGGTCCAGCCAGGAGGCCGCGGCGCACCGTTCAAAACCGTGACGCGGGCCGAACCCAGCGCGCGGGCGGCGATGGCGGTGCCGTCATCGCTCTGGTCGTCCACCAGGATGATGTGAAAGTCGCCGGCATAACTCTGTGCGATCAGGCTGCCCAGCGAGCGAGCGATGACGTCGGCCTCGTCGCGGGCCGGGACCACCGCCACCACCGACGGCCAGGGCACGGGACCAAGCAATTTCTGATCGGTGTCCCGCTCGCGGAACAGCCAGAACAGGTCGCGGCCGAACGCCAGATACAGCCACACCAGCAGCGGCACGATGCCGAAAACAAAGCCGGCGATATTGCGCCACGGCCAGGTCAGCAGGTCCATCATTTCAGGTATCCGTTGCCGCCGAACCAGGCCAACGCATCTTCCAGACCGGCGCGATAGGGCCGGGCTTGGTAACCCAGTTCGCGCTTCGCCTTCTCGGAGGAAAAGAACATGCGGTAGCGCGACATGCGCAGCGCGTCCGCCGTAAGGAACGGCTCCTTGCCGGTGAAGCGGGCCACCGCTTCCGCCGCATAGGCCAGCGGGAACAGCGGACCACGCGGCAGCTTCACCCGCGGCGCCTTGCGCCCAACCATGGCGCCGATATCGCCCAGCATCGCCTGCAGCGGCACGTCCTCGCCGCCCAGGATATAGTTCTCGCCGATCCTGCCTTTTTCCAGCGCCAGGAAATGGCCTTCGGCGACGTCCTCGACATGGGCCAGGTTGAGGCCGGTGTCGAGAAAGGCGGGCATCTTGCCGTTCGCCATCTCCACGATGATACGGCCGGTCGGCGTGGGCTTGATGTCGCGCGGGCCGATGGGCGTGGAGGGAGAAACGATGATGCAGGGCAGCGCTTCTTGCGCGATGCGCCGCTCCACTTCGCGTTCGGCCAGCAGCTTGGAAAGCTTGTAGGCGCCGATCACGCTTTGCGGCGTGTGGCGCGAGGTTTCGTCCACCGCCATGCCGTTGACCGGCTTCAGGGCGGCGACGGAGGAGGTATAAACGATGCGCTCCACGCCCGCCGCCTTGGCCGCGCCCATCACGGCATGCGCGCCTTCCAGATTGTTGCGGGCGATCTCGTTCGGATCACGGGCCCAGAGGCGATAATCGGCGGCGACATGGAAGAGATGGCGCACGCCATCCAGGGCGCGCGTCATCGAATCCAGATCGCGCATGTCGCCGGTGACGGCTTCGACATCCAGCCCGGCAATGTTGGCGTGGTTGGCGGCCGCGCGCATCAGCACCTTGACCTTGAAACCGCGCGCCACCGCCGCGCGGGCAACGGCGGCGCCGACAAAGCCGGAGGCGCCGGTGACCAGAACGGTGTCGCTCATGGCGCCCCGCCAACGGCGCGGGCGGCGCGCAGGGCGGCCGCTTCCATCGATTGCCAGTAAAGCAGCGCGGGCACGCCCAGCACGATCTCGCGCGCCCGCTTCAGCAGCGAGACCGCGACGCCGCTTTCCGGCGGCAGGCCGAACATGGCGGCCAGCGCGGCATAGCCGCCTTCCTGCACGCCCACCGCAGCGGGCACGAACACTGCCATGGAGCGCAAGGTGCAGAGCAGCGCCTCGATCGCCATCGCGTCCAGCAACGAAACTTCGACGCCGACCAGGCGGAAGGAAAGCCAGCAGGCGCCGCCGGACATCAGCCAGCCGATCAGGTGCCAAAAGGCCGACGCGGCCAAGCGGGCCGGCGATTCATACAGGTCGTGGATGGCCTGGCGGAAGGAGACGCCATCCTTCATCTGCGGAAAGAACCGCGCCGTGATGCGCTCGAAAAAACCCGCGCCGCGCTTCTGCAGCAGGATCATGGCGAAGATGGCGGGCACAGCCAGCAGCAGCGCCGCCATCAGCGTTTGCAGCAGCGGGCCCATCTCGCCCTGCCCGCTCAAGGCGGCCACTGCGATGGCCAAGCCCAGAGCCAGGAACACCACCTGCGCCATCGCTTCAGTGGTGTAATCCACCGCCACGGCGGCAGAGGCATAAGCGCCGTTCATGCCTTTCACGATCATCAGGCGCGCGCCCGCCACCATGCCGCCCAGCGGCGAGAAGGGCGAAAGATCACCGATGGAATCGCGCACCAGCCGCGCGATGTAGAAATCATGCAACGGCGGCCGCTGTTCGCGCGGCAGGATGCAGGCCCAGCCGAAAGCCGCGATCAACAGCATCACGGCGGCGTAAAGGCACAACAGAACCAGTCCTGTGAAACCTGCCTGCGCGATGGCGGCCCAGACATCGCCAAAGCCCACCCCCCATATGATCCAGACGGCCGCGACGAGGCCCGCGAGCAACGCGGTGACGACTCCAACTTTTGAGGCCCATGCCATGCGCATCAAGCCTATTGCGTGCCGGGCGGCAGAGCCGCCAGCACGGTGGTCTGGAAGAAGGGCTGCCAGTGACGAGACACCAGCGCCAGGCGCGGCGAGCGGCAAAAAGCCCGATCAATGCGGCGCGACAGCCGCGTGGCTTTGTCCCAGCCGCCCGCAAACAGGTGATTGCTGAGCACGACCAACCCGCCCGGCTCCAGCAGGGCAGCGATGCGCGCGACGACATCATCCAGCGCGGCGTCGCTGGTGTCGGGCAGATAATAAAGCGTGTCCATGATGGTGATGAGGTCGAAGCAGCCTTCCAGAGCGCCCGGCAGATCGGCGATGTCGCCGCGCTGGAATTGCAAATTGCCGGCCGCGCCGTGGCGATGGCGGGCCCGCTCCACCGCCGCTTGCGCCACATCCATGCCCACGACCTGGTCGGCGCGCGACGCCAGCAGGCGCGACAGGGTGCCCAGGCCGCTGCCCAAATCCAGCGCCCGGCGGAAACGCCGCTGCGGCAGCTGCGCCATCAGCCGGTTATATTTGCGGCTTTGATAGCTGAAGCGGGGATTGAGCGTATCCCAGGGATCTTCGCTGGCGTCGTACAGGGCTTCGAATGCCGCATGCTTGCCCTGCGCCGCTTCCAGCGCGGCGATGCGCGCATCGGTCTTGCCGCCCACGATCAACATCCAGAAATCCTGCGGCCGGACATAATAATGGGAGGCGCGGGCCTTTGGCCCCGCCGCAGACCCGGCATCGCGCGGCCCAGGCTGCGCGCCCGTCTCCATCACGCCGCTTTCTTTTCGAGCGGCTTCTTGGGGCCGATGAACTTCAGCGCGAGCCGCGCCATGAAGGGCACGAAACGGGGCCGCTTGAGGCGCTTGTCATAGGGCGCCAGGCGGCGGTCATTCTCTTCCAGGCAGACCGCCACCAGACCGCCGACATCGAGATCGGAGCCCAGCGCCTCTGCTCCGTTGACGGTGAAGTTGGCGTCCTGTTCGCCATGGCCGACATCCTTGGCGATGCCGATGCGCTCATAGATCAGGAAGATCCAGACCGCGAGCACCTTCAGTTCGAAATAAGGCCGGCGCCAGAGCGGCATATTGCGGCGATGCCACGAGATCCAGTTGACGAAGAACAGGATGTGACGGGCTTCCTCATTCACCACCGGATCGAAGGTCTGCACCAGTTCCGGCGGGAAATAGCCGGTGTCCCTTGCCGCCTTGAACAGGCCGAAAGCGAAGAAGCTGTCGATGCATTCGCTATAGCCGGTGACCATGAAGGCCCATTCCGGGTTCTTTGGCTTTTCCGGCACAGGCTCGGGCGCCAGCTTGACGCCGTAAGCCTCAACCAGATTGGCCAGAACATGGCGGTGGCGGCGCTCCTCGAAGCCGTTCAGCTCGATCGCCTTGCGCAGCAGCGGATCGGGCACGCCTTCGGCATAGGTGCAGACATTCATGCCCGCCTTGTTCTCGGTCTGCACCGCGATGTCCCAGATCGGCAGGCTGGTGATGCGCTTTTCGGCTTCCGCATCCAGCTTGGGCCAGTCCAGCACCGCCGGGCGATAGGGATCGAAGGTGTCGAGCAGCGTCTTGCAGAACAGGCGCTTGTGTTCATCCGAGCCAAAGCGGATCGGGCCGTCGTCCGGCCAGTTGCCGGTGTCGCGGGAAAGGTCGGGCGGAACGGCGAAAGCGTGCGTGCTCATCTTGGGCCTTAATGTACCGGAAAGTCGGAAAAGCCGCCAAGGCGGATATCCGGAGCCTTTGTCGCGGCGATAACGGCGGGGTCGAGCAAAGCGGCGCGTTCTTCGGCGTAAGCGTAGCCCGGCGCGGCGCCGGAATAGCTGCCCGTGGCAGGATGCAGATAGATCTCCGAGAGGCCATCGGGCAGATGCGCGAGGATGCCTTGCAGGCGCGGCGCCGTCATCGCGCCGGACCAGGCCAGACCAAACACCGCATCGGGCGAGGCGATGCCCGCCCTGGCAAAGCGGCGGCGCAACCCTTGCGCGAAGGGCCGCGTCAGCGCGGCGACGGACGAGCCTTTGTATGATTCGATTTGCGCCAGCGTCGCGGCAGGTTCCAGCGGCACCCGCGCCGCCTTCAGCCCGAAATCACGGCCGATGGAAAGCATCAGCGCCGCGATGGTGGGATGCAGATGGAAATGCTTGTGGGCGTTGACGTGATCCAGCGCCAGCCCGGTGGCGCGGAAGGCGTCGAACTGGGCCGCGATCTCGGCCGCCAGCTGCCGTTTCACAGAGGGAAGAAAGAACATCGCCGCGCCCGCCCGCGCCATGTCAGTGCGGAAATTGCCGTAGCCGTCGACCAGGTCCGGCACCTGCGAACGCGGCAACACCGGCCTGCCTTCCACCAGCACCAGATGCAGGCCCACCCGCAGCGACGGCATCGCCTTGGCCCGCTCCACCGCGTCGGCGGCGAACGGCGCGCCCACCATCAGGCTGGCGGCGGTGAGAATGCCATTGGCGTGCGTTTCCAGCACCGCGTCGTTCACCTCACGCGCGGCGCCAAAGTCGTCCGCGGTAACGACGAGACGCTTCAACTCAAGCGGCGTTCTGGTTCTGGCGATCGCGCAGGAACTGGAAGAACTCCACGCCTTCGCGCAGGCGGCGCTTCATCATGCCCTCCTGTGTGACCATCTCCTTAACGATCGAGCCGATCTTGCTCGGGCGGAAATAGAACTGGCGATAGAAAGTCTCCAACGAGTCGAAGATTTCCTTGTGGCTCAGATGCGGATAATGCAGCGGCGCAATCTGGATGCCGTCATCGGTCACCAGCTCGGCATTGGCGGCGTCGAGCCAGCCATTCTGCACCGCCTGATTGTAGAGGAACGTGCCCGGATAGGGCGCGGCCAGCGAGATCTGCACCGTGTGCGGGTTGATGCGCTTGGCGAATTCGCGGGTCTCGCGCATCGTCTCCAGCGTTTCGCCCGGCAGGCCCAGAATGAATGTGCCGTGAATCTGGATGCCCAGCGCGTGGCAGTCCTTGGTGAACTGCTCGGCGACTTCGATGCGCATGCCCTTCTTGATGTTGTGCAAAATCTGCTGGTTGCCGGACTCGTAGCCGACGAGCAGCAGACGCAGACCGCCTTCCTTCAGCTTCTTCAACGAGGCATAGGGCACGTTCGCCTTGGCGTTGCAGGCCCAGGAGATGCCCAGCTTGCCCAGTTCGGCGGCGATGGCTTCGGCGCGCGGCAGATCGTCGGTGAAGGTGTCGTCGTCGAAGAAGAACTCCTTGGTCTGCGGGAAAGCCTTCATCGCCCACTTGATCTCTTCGACCACATGGCTGACCGAACGGGTGCGGTAATTGTGGCCGCCCACGGTCTGGGGCCACAGGCAGAAGGTGCAACGCGATTTGCAGCCGCGGCCGGTATAGATCGAGATGTAGGGGTGCTTGAGATAGCCGATGAAGTATTTCTCCATCTCCAGGTCGCGCTTGTAGACCGGGGTCACCCAGGGCAGCGAATCCATGTTCTCGATGATGGGGCGGTCGGCATTGTGGGTGATGACGCCCGACTTGTTGCGGTACGAGATGCCCTTGATGTCGGCCCATGGCTGATCGTCGGCGACATCCTTGATGGTGAAGTCGAACTCGTTGCGGGCGACGAAATCCACCGCCGGCGCCTTGATCATCGAGCCTTCGGCATCGACCGCCACCTTGGCGCCGATCAGACCGGCCTTGAGGTTCGGGTTGGCGGCCTTCAGCGCCTCGATCACCTTCACATCGGAGGCGAAGGACGGCACCGAAGTGTGCGCCACGACCAGGTCGAAATCCTTGGCCTGGGCCACGACTTCCGACAGCTGCGTGTTGTGTGGCGGCGCGTCGATCAGCTTGGAATTTTCCACCAGCGCGGCGGGCTGGGCCAGCCAGGTGGGATACCAGAAGCTCTTGATCTCGCGCTTGGCCTGGTAGCGCGAACCGGCGCCGCCATCAAAGCCGTCAAACGAGGGAGCCTGCAGGAAAAGGGTACGCATCGACATTCGGATCAGTCCTTCAGTTCACGGATTGGGTCATGGCGCCGGACGGCGCGATTTCGAAACGGGCGCCGCGCCAATGCACGGTCTCGCCGAACAGGGCGTTGACGAACACGGCGAAGCTCAGCAGGTCGCGCAGCGGCACCAGCCAGAACGGGCCGGCATAGGTACCGAACTGGGCATCGATGCGATGCTTGAGATAAAGCCGGGCCGACAGAGTGGCTGCGAGCGCGACGAGGCTGATCGGTGCGAAGCCGCTGCACAGCGCCGACAGCGCTGCAAAGGCGAAGCCGAAAGTCACGATGCTGCCCAGATTGCCCGCCGGGTCGATGCGGTGGGTGGTGTGGCGCCAGCGGCGCTCATGCCGGAAGAGTTCGAGAAAGCTCGGCTCGGCGGCGGTGTGGGCCACGCCCAGCGCCGGAATGGCGAGCGTGTGGCCCATGGCGCGCACGGCGCGGCCGATTTCGTAATCGTCGGCCAGGCAGTCGGCGAAGGTGGCGAAGCCGCCGACCTGCTCCAGCGTCTCGCGACGCAGTGCGATGGTGGAGCCGAAGCAGGGCGACGCCAGGCCCAGCGAGGTGCCGACCACGACATTGGGCAGAAATTCATAGGAGATGCCCATCGCCGCCAGCTTGGACCACAAGCTGTCATCGCCCTTCGCCACTTCGCCGGTGTAGAGACAGGTGACGACACCGACGCCGGGGCGCTGCAACGCCGCCGTGACCTGTGACAGCCAATGCGGCTGCACCGCGATATCGCTGTCGGCCAGCACCAGCGTGTCGTGCTTGGCCAGCGTCATCATGCTGATGAGGTTGGAGACCTTGGCGTTGGCGCCATGGCTGACCGTCTCCACCGTGATCGCCGTATCCAGTGCCGGATACTTAGCCTGCAGCATCTTCACAACCGCGAGGGCGGGATCGCTTTCGTCATGCACGCCGAACACGATCTGGACCGCGCCGGGATAATCCTGGCGGCAGAAGCTTTCGAGATTTTCGAACAGGCCCGGCTCGCAGCGATGCAGCGGCTTGAGGATGCTGACCGGCGGATGCGCCTTTGGGCCGTCGGGCGCGGCCGCCATGAAGCGGCGGACGCTGAAAGCGGCGAACAGGGCATAGCCCGCGCCCAGCAGGGCAAGGCCCGCCAGCGTCCATCCGATTACAGTGAAAACAATCGCCATATCCATAGGTACTGGGCGCCCACCCTGCTTTGCACCTTATTAGGCATTCGCACCCGCAGCGCCAAGCACTGATTTGGACACAGATTGCGACCAATCGTTTCTTAACCCCATGATTTTATTTGTTTTATGGGAACTCCTGGTGCCGTTTGCCGCTCCATGCCGCCCAACTGCTGCAAAAATACCGGGTATTCGCAGTTGCGAAGTCGTAAGAAGTGCCGCTCCGGCGTCCTTGAACCATGACCAAACTCCAGATCGGCACTGTAACGATTCCAGGCCGGGTGCTCGCCGCCCCCATGACGGGAGTCACCGACCTGCCCGCCCGCCGGATCGCGGTGGCGCAAGGCGCCCCTTATGTCGCCACCGAGATGGTCGCCTGTGACGCTTTTGCCCAGGGCCGCCCCGATGTGGTGCGCCGGGCGGCGGGAGAAGACCTGCCCCTGCGGGTGATCCAGCTGGTGGGTCGCGAGCCGCAATGGGTGGCGGCGGGGGCCAAGCTGGCCGAACAGGCCGGCGCCGATATCATCGACCTGAATTTCGGCTGCCCGTGCAAGGAAGTGACTGGCGCGCTGTCCGGTTCGGCCCTGATGCGCGAGCCGGAGCTGGCGGCGCGGATCATCGGCGCGGCGGTGGATGCCACCAGCCGTCCCGTAACACTGAAAATGCGGCTGGGCTGGGACGAGAGCAGCCGCAACGCGCCCGAATTCGCCGCGATGGCGCAGGCGCTGGGTATCCAGGCCATCACCGTGCATGCCCGCACGCGCAACCAGTTCTACAAGGGCAACGCCGATTGGCGCGCCGTCGCGGCCGTGCGCAGCGCCACCACCCTGCCCCTGATCGTCAATGGCGACATCACCTGCGCCGCCACCGCACGCGAAGCGATGCGCCTTTCGGGCGCCGATGGCGTGATGATCGGGCGCGGCGCCTATGGCCGTCCCTGGGCGATGGCCGCGATTGATCGCAGCCTCAATCACCCTGATGGCGGCATGGAATCCGAGCCAGGCCTTTCGCACCGTCTGGATGTGGTGCTTCAACATTTCAGCGACACGCTGAAATTCTACGGCGATGCATTGGGCCTGAAAATTTTCCGCAAACACCTTGGCTGGTACGTCGAACAGGCATTTTTGCCTGCCGATGCGGCGCAAAGGCGGGCCGCCAAGGCCCGTCTGTGTCAAATCGACAATGCGACAAGTGTCGAATCGTCTCTAATCGCACTTTGGTCCGATTACCCCCTTCCAATGTCCGCCAGCGTGACTATTTAGAGGCGGCGGAAGGGCCATATGCTGCTGACATTGTCAGCTTCCGAACCAATATCTTGGGGGATTTCATGCGCAGTTTTCTGATCGTTGGCACGCTCGGCGCCGCCTTGCTCGCGGGCTGTGGCGAACAGGCCGGTCCGCCGCCGCAGATGCCGCCCGCCTCGGTGGGCGTGCTCACCATCACCGAACAGCGCGTGGCGCTCTCCAACGAACTGCCCGGGCGCACCAGCCCCTTCGCGGTTTCTGAAGTGCGTCCGCAGATTTCCGGCATCGTGCAGCGCCGCCTCTTCACCGAAGGCTCGAACGTGAAGGCGGGGCAACCGCTCTACCAGATCGATCCCGCGCCTTATCGCGCCGTGCTCGACAGCGCCGAGGCCACGCTGTCATCCGCCCGCACCCGCGCCGAACGCTATGCGTCGCTGCTGAAGCAGGGCGCGATCAGCGCCCAGGATACCGATGACGCCCAGGCCGCCTACAAGGCGGCGCAGGCCGCGGCGCAGAGCGCCCGCATCAACATGAACTATACCCGCATTGTCGCGCCGATCAGCGGCCGCATCGGCGCTTCCGCCGTGACCGAAGGCGCGCTGGTGACGGCGCAGCAGCCGACGGCGCTGGCGACCATCTCCACCCTCGATCCGATCTATGTCGACATCGACCAGTCCAGCAACGAACTGATCGCGCTGCAGCGCCAGGTGCAGCTGGGCAGCGTCGATTCCAAGACGCCCGCCGCCGCGGTGGTGACACTGAAGTTCGATGACGGCACCGCCTATGCCCATCCCGGCAAGCTGCAATTCACCGATGTCACGGTCGACGCCGCCACCGGCGCGGTGCGCCTGCGCGCCCTCTTCCCCAATCCGGAAGGCCTGCTGCTGCCTGGCCTTTATGTCCGCGCCGCGGTGACCCAGGGCGTCGATGTGCACGGCATCCTGCTGCCGCAGAACGCGGTGGGCCGCGATCCCAAGGGCGATCCCACCGTGCTGGTGGTGGATGCCAAGAACTTCGCCCGCCTGCGTCCCATCCGGACCGGCCGCGCCGTGGGCAACCAGTGGCATGTGCTGGAAGGCCTGAAGGTGGGCGAAAAGGTGATCGTGGAAGGCCTGGCCAAGGTCATGCCGGACATGCCGGTTGCGCCCCAGGAAATTGCGGCGAAAAAGTAGGACAGACAGATGGGTTTCTCCCGCTTCTTCATCGATCGCCCGGTTTTCGCCTGGGTCATCGCCATCGTCACCATGCTGGCCGGCGGCATCGCCGCCCTGTCGCTGCCGATCGAGCAGTATCCCAGCATCGCCCCGCCCGCGATCACCATCAACGCCATGTATCCCGGCGCCGATGCGCAGAGCCTGCAGAACTCCGTCACGCAGGTGATCGAGCAGCAGCTCAACGGGCTGGACGGACTGCTCTACTTCTCCGCTTCCTCGACGGCGGACGGCATGGCCACCATCACGGCCACCTTCGCCTCGGGCACCGATCCGGACATCGCGCAGGTGCAGGTGCAGAACAAGGTGCAGTCGGCCGTGCCGCTGCTGCCGGCCGCCGTGCAGCAGCTTGGCGTGCGCGTGCAGAAGGCGCAATCCAACTTCCTTGTCATCGTCGCCGCCTATGACGATACCGGCCGCTACAGCAACACCGATATCGCCGACTTCGTGACCTCGCGGATGCAGGACCCGATCAGCCGCGCCGCCGGCGTCGGCACCACCCAGGTGTTCGGCTCGCAATACGCCATGCGCATCTGGCTGGACCCCTACAAGCTGAAGAACTTCAACCTGCAGCCGTCCGACGTCTATGCCGCGGTGCAGACCCAGAACGTGCAAGTCTCGGCCGGCCAGATCGGCGCCCAGCCCACCGTGGCGGACCAGGCGATCAACGCCACCGTCACGGCGCAGTCGCGCTTGCAGACGCCGCAGCAGTTCCGTGACATCATTCTCAAGACCGGGGTCACCGGCGCCATCGTGCGCCTGGGCGATGTCGCCCGGATTGAACTGGGCGCGGAAAGCTACGGCTTTGTCAGCCTGTTCAACGGCATGCCCGCCGCCGGTCTCGCGGTGATGCTGGCGCCGGGCGCCAACGCGCTCACCACTGTGGCTGCGGTCAAGGAGCGCGCGGAAACCCTGCGCGCCTCGCTGCCGCCGGGCATGAAGATGAGCTATCCGGTGGACAACACCGACTTCATCCGCCTTTCGATCCAGGACGTCATCAAAACGCTGATCGAAGCTATCATCCTGGTCGTGCTGGTGATGTTCATCTTCCTGCAGAACTGGCGCGCCACGCTGATCCCGGCCGTCGCGGTGCCGGTGGTGCTGCTGGGCACGTTCGGAATCCTGGCCCTGTTCGGCTATTCCATCAACACGCTGACCCTCTTCGCACTGGTGCTGGTCATCGGCCTCTTGGTCGACGACGCCATCGTGGTGGTCGAAAATGTCGAGCGCATCATGCACGAGGAAGGTCTGCCGCCGCGCGAGGCCACCTTGAAGAGCATGAGCGAAATCACCGGCGCCCTGATCGGCATCGGCCTGGTGCTGACGGCGGTGTTCCTGCCCATGGCCTTCTTCGGCGGCTCCACCGGCGCGATCTACCGGCAATTCTCGGTCACCATTGTCTCGGCCATGGTGCTGTCGATCCTGGTGGCGCTGATCCTGTCGCCGGCGCTCTGCGCCACGCTGCTGCGGCCGGTCGAGGAAGAAGACAAGGCCCACGCCAAAAAGTGGTTCGGCTGGTTCAACAACGGCTTCGACCGCTTCCGCGACTGGTATCGCAAATGGCTGACGCGCGTCATGCGCCGCCCCTGGCTGACAATGACGGGCTATGCGGCGATCGTGGCGGTTATGGCGCTTCTGTTCGTACGCCTGCCAACCGGCTTTCTGCCGGATGAGGACCAGGGCTTCATCTTCAACCTGATCACTCTTCCTGCCGGCAGCACCCAGCCCAAGACGCTGGAAGTGGCTCAGACCGTGGCCAAGCATTATCTCGACAAGGAAAAGGATAACGTCGAGTTCGTCTTCGCCGTGGCCGGATTCTCTTTCGCCGGTTCGGGCCAGAACACCGGCATGGCGTTCACCCGCCTGCGCGACTGGAGCCTGCGCAGCGGCTCCGAAAACCGCGCGCCCGCCATCGCCAACCGCGCCAACATGAACTTCTTCGGCATCCGCGACGCGCAGATCTACGCCCTGGTGCCGCCGTCGGTGCAGGAACTGGGCAACGCCACCGGCTTCGACATCCAGATGCAGGATCGCGGCAATGTCGGCCATGACGGGATGATCGCGGCCCGCAACCAGCTTCTGGGCATGGCGGCGCAGAACCCGATGCTGATGGGCGTACGTCCCAACAGTCTGGACGACACGCCGCAGTTGCACATCGACATCGACCAGGCCAAGGCCGGATCGCTGGGCGTGCAGCTTTCCGACATCAACCAGACGCTCAGCGCCGCCTGGGGTTCGTCCTACATCAACGATTTCGTTGATCGCGGCCGCGTCAAGCGCGTCTACATGCAGGGCGACGCGCCCTATCGCATGTCGCCGCAAGATTTAGACCGCTGGCATGTGCGTTCGGCGAGCGGCGCGATGGTCCCCTTCTCGTCCTTCGCCACCGCGCGCTGGCGGATCGGACCGGCCTCGCTCAACCGCTATAACGGCCTGCCCTCGATCCAGATCCAGGGTGCGGGCGCGCCGGGCATCAGCTCGGGCACCGCGCTGCAGGAAGTGGACAAGCTGTTCCAGAAGCTGCCGCCTGGCGTGGGCTATGAGCTGACCGGCCTCTCCTTCGAGGAAAGCCAGGCCGGTGCGCAGGCGCCGCTGCTTTATGCGCTGTCCATCCTGGTGATCTATCTCTGCCTCGCCGCCCTGTATGAAAGCTGGGCGATCCCGATGTCGGTGATGCTGGTGATCCCGCTGGGCGTGATCGGCGCGCTGATCGCCACCTATGGGCGCGGCTTGTTCAACGACATCTACTTCCAGGTCGGCCTGCTCACCACCATCGGCCTGTCCGCCAAGAACGCCATCCTGATCGTGGAGTTCGCGGTGGACGCCGAGAAGCGCGGCGCAACCGCCTGGGACGCGGCGATGGAGGCGGCGCGCCTGCGCCTGCGGCCCATCCTGATGACCTCGATCGCCTTCGTGGCGGGCGTCACGCCGTTGGCCCTGGCCAACGGCGCGGGCGCCGGCAGCCAGAACGCCATCGGCACCGGCGTGGCGGGCGGCATGATCTCGGCCACCATTCTCGCCATCTTCTTCGTGCCGGTGTTCTTCCTGCTGGTGAACACCCGGCTGCAGAAGCACAAGTAAGACAGCTTACAAAAAGACAAGGCCCGCCATCCTTTCGGACGGCGGGCCTTTTTCTTTGCCGGCAGTTCAGCCCGCCTCCCCTTCGCGCGCGCCAGCGCGCAAGAGGGGGAGGTGCCCGTAGCACCGTTAGGTGCGAAGAGCGGAGAGGGTCAACCAGAGTTGCGCAGGCCGGCCGAGACGCCATTGATCGACATGTGAATGCCGCGATGGATCTCTTCGCTCTCGTCGCCGGCGCGGCGGCGGCGCAGCAGGTTGATCTGCAGATGGCCCAGCGCGTTGACGTAGGGCATGCGGCGGTTGATCGATTCCGCCAGCTGGGGATTTTTCTCCAGCAGCGTCTTCTGGCCACTGATCGCCAGCACCGCAGCGTGGGTGGCGTTCCACTCCGCCTCGATGCGGGCGAAGACTCTGTCAGCCAGGGCGCGGTCTTCCACCAGCCCGGCATACTGCTTCGCCAGCGCCATGCTGGACTTGGCCAGCACCATTTCCATGTTGGCGATGGTGGTGCGGAAGAAGGGCGACACCTCATAGATCGCCCGCAGCTTGTCCAGCCCGACCGCATGCGCCGCCGTGCCGAAGCCGAACCAGCCCGGCAACATCACGCGCGCCTGCGACCAGGAGAAGACCCAGGGAATGGCGCGCAAATCTTCAATCGCGCCGGACTTGCTGCGCGAGGCGGGACGGCTGCCAATCTTGAGATCGGCGATCTCCGGCAGCGGGGTGGATTGGCGGAAATAAACTTCGAAGCCCGGCGTTTCATAGACCAGGCCGCGATAATGCTTGAAGGCGGCCATGCTCAAAGCCGCGAGATCGGTGGCGCCCATCGTATCGGCGGCGTCCGTGCCCGGCTCGAGTTCGGCCAGCAGATTGGCGACCACGATGGTCTCCAGGCTGGCGCGGCCCGTGTCGGGATCGCCATATTTGCTGGAGACCACTTCGCCCTGCTCGGTGATGCGCAGGCCCAGCACCGAAGCGCCTTGCGGCAACGCGCGCACAGCGTCGAAGCTGGAGCCGCCGCCACGGCCCACCGCGCCGCCGCGGCCATGGAAGAAGCGCATGCGGATACCGGCTTCCTGCCCCAGCGCCACCAGGCCGGAAATGCCCATGCGGATTTCGTAGGTCGAAGTGACGTAGCCGCCATCCTTGTTGCTGTCGGAATAGCCGATCATCACTTCCTGCAGATTGCCCTGCGCCCCCAGCATGGCGCGCACCAGCGGATAGTGGAAATATTCGCGCATGATGTCTTCGCTGGCGCGCAGGTCGCCCACGGTTTCGAACAGCGGCACGATCCGCAACGACGCCTTGGGAATTTCACCCGGCACGAAAAGGCCCGCTTCCTTCATCAGGATGGCGGTTTCCAGCATGTCGGAGACACTGGCGGCCTTGGAGATAACGTAGTTGGCCACCGCGCCATCGCCGAAGCGGCGCTTCAGCATCGCGGCGCGGTCGGCGATCGCCAGCTCGCGCAGCGTCTCGGGCGTGTATTCGGCATAGGGTGAGCGCAACGGGCGCGGGCTGGCCAGCTCGGCCAACAGCAACGCCACCCGGGCTTTCTCGTCCAGGGCCAGGTAATCGGGCGCCACCTTGGCCGCCGCCAGCAACTCGGCCACCGCGCGTTCATGCACATCGGAATTCTGGCGCACATCCATCGCGGCAAGATGAAAGCCAAAGGACCCCACCGCTTCGCGCAATTCGCTGAGCCGGCCTTCCGCCAGATCGGCGTCACCATTCTCGCGCAGCGACTGGATCAGCACATCCAGGTCGGCGACGAAGGCTTCCGGCGTTTCATAGGCGGGCGCGGTGAAGCGCGGCGGATTCTTTGGCCCGTCGCCCAGCAACGCCAGGCGGGCCGCGGCCAGGCGGGCATAGCAGGTGATCAGGGCGCGGCGATAAGGTTCATCGGCCTGCTGGTCGGACGTGTGTTCGAGCGGCGCGCGCAACGCCTTCAGGTCTTCGCTGGTGGAAACCAGATCGTCCGAGACCGACAGCTCCACGCCCAAACCGTGGATTTCCGTCAGATAATGCGTCAGCACCGCCTCGGACTGGTTGCGCACCGCATATTCCAGCGTTTCGGGCGAGACGAAGGGATTGCCATCGCGGTCGCCGCCCACCCAGGAGCCGGGACGCAGAAAGGCGGCCGGCGTCTGCAGGCCGAACAGCTTGGCCACCTTGCGCTGCACGATCGGCACCTGACCAATAAAGGTGCTGCGGAAGACCGACAGCGCATTCTTGATCTCGTCGGTGACATGGATGCGGATGGAACGCAGCATGCGCGTCTGCCACAGGATGCGGATCTCGCGCTTCAGCCGCGCATCCACGTCCGCCTCGCACCAGGGCTGGCGTTCCTCCAGCAAGGCGCTGATAGCGGCGTCGCGATCCAGGATGGATTTGCGCCGGACCTCGGTGGGATGGGCGGTGAGCACGGGCGCCAGCAGCGCCTCGCGCAGGAAGGCGCGGGCCTTGGCGGCATCGACGCGGCCCGCCACTTCTTCCACCTGCAGCGAGCGGGCCTGGCGCGCTTCGGCGCGCAGCACATGGTCGTCGGCGATGTTGGCGAGCTGGGAGAAGATGGTGAAGGCGCGGATCAGCAGCAGCAGGTCGGCTTCCGACACTTCGGCGATGCGCTTGGCCAGCACCGTCAGGTCGGCGCCGCTGCGGTAATCGCCGATGGACTGGCGGCGCACCTCCTCGATCAAAGCCAGCGTGGCGGCGCCATGCTGTTCGCTGACGACTTCGCCCAGCAGGCGGCCCAGCAGGCGGATATCGGGAGGGCTTTTGAGCCCGGCGGGAGCGGCGGAGGGAGCGTTCATGTTTGGATTATTGCACCTGCGAAATGACCTGTCACGGGGCTGTGCGCGGCCCGCCCCCTGCGCTTAGGATAGCGGCAACAACACAGACAATTAAGGGGAGAACGACATGAAGAAGAGCTGGATGATCCTGGCCGGACTGGCGCTGGCGGCTTCGCCCACCCTGGCGCAGACCAAACCCCGCATCCTCAGTGTCGATCACGCCACCAATGTCGTTTCGGCCGCGCCGTCGGCGCAGGGGCGGACCATGCGGCTCTATCTGCGCGAACGCATTCGCGCCGGCGCCAAGCCCGACCCGAACAAGCTGGTGCTGTTCGTCCATGGCGCGGGCACCCCCGCCGAAGTGAGCTTCGACGTGCCCCATTCCACCTATAGCTGGATGGCCTACCTGGCAGAGGCCGGCTACGACGTCTTCTCGGTGGACATGGAAGGTTACGGCCGCTCGCAGCGTCCGGCCTCCATGGCCGACAAATGCAATCTGTCCGACGCGCAGCGCACGCAGCACCAGGCGCCCGCCGACTGCAAGCGCAGCCATGAAGGCGGCTCCACTTCGCTGGTCTCGGACTGGAACGACATCACCGCGGCGGTGAACTACATCACCCGCCTGCGCGGCGGCGCCAAGGTTTCGCTGGTGGGCTGGTCGCAGGGCGGCCCGCGCACCGGCGGCTGGGCCGCGCTCAATCCGCATCGCGTCAACAAGCTGGTGGTGCTGGCGCCCGCCTATAACCGCGCCACGGGCCAGTTGCCCGCGCCGGGCGCGACGCCGCCTACGCCCAATATCGCCGCCTTCAACACCCAGAGCGAAGCGGAGTTCACCGCCAACTGGGACAAGCAGGCGCCGTGCAAGGGTCAGTATGATCCCGCCGCGAAGCAGTCGGTGTGGAGCGAGATGCTGGCCTCCGATCCTGTCGGTGCGAAATGGACGCCGGCCGGACGCCGCGCGCCCGTCACCGCGCCCAGCGCCGGCTGGACCTATGACATGGCCCGCAACATGAGGATTCCCACCCTGATGGTGGTGGGCGCCACCGATGGCCAGGTCAATCCGCAGAATGTGCGCAACCTGTATGAGGATTATGGCGGCGAGAAAGTCTTCGTCGAGATGGCCTGCTCCTCGCACAACGCCATGTGGGAGCGGGACCATCTGTTGCTGTTCGCGGCTTCGCGCGAATGGCTCGACACTGGAACCGTCAACGGTCAGAAAAACGTCATGCTCAAGATGGGGACGGAGCGTTAGAAGAGTCTGACAATCGCGAGGAGCTTTCATGCCCAGCAATTTCTTCTGGTACGACGTCATGACCACCGACACCGGCGCGGCGACGAAATTCTATGCCGATGTGGTGGGCTGGGTGCCGCAGGACTCCGGTTCGCCCGGCTACACCGCGCTGACCGTGGATGGCGCGGGCGTGGCGGGGCTGATGGCGGTGCCGGAAGACGCCGCCGCCATGGGCGCGCGGCCTGCCTGGATGGGCTACATCCAGGTCGCCGACGTGCCCACCATGATGGAAGCCATCCGCGAAGCAGGCGGCAATATCTGGAAAGGCCCGGTGACCATCGAAGGCGTCATCACCTTCGCGGTGGTGGCCGACCCGCAGGGGGCATCCTTCCTGATCGCGCAGCCGATCCCGAAAGACGCGCCGCCGCGCCTGCCCCGCAACGCGCCGGGCAATATCGGCTGGCACGAGCTTTACACCACCGATTGGCAGGCGGTGTGGCCCTTCTATGAGAAGCTGTTCGGCTGGACCAAGACGACGCCGGTGGATATGGGGCCGATGGGCACCTACCAGCTCTTCTCGGCAGGCGATGGCGATATCGGCGGCATGATCAACCGGCCGCAGCAGGTGCCGGTGGCCTATTGGAACTATTACATCGTGGCGCCGTCGGTCGAGGCGGCGGAAAAGAAGATCGCCGCGGGCGGCGGCCAAGTTCTGGTTCCGCCGATGCAGGTGCCGGGCGGCGGCTGGATTTTGCAGGCGATGGACCCGCAAGGCGCTGTTTTCGCTTTAACTTCCGCGCAGAAATAGCGCCGCAACGCCTTTTCGGCTAGAAGCGGGAGACCATGCGCCCGCTGATCCTTGCCACCGCCTTGCTCGCCGCGTCGCCCGCCTGGGCGCAGTCCGCGCTGGCGCCCGCCGCGAGCCAAACGCATCTCGCCACAAATGCCCGCGCGCCCGGGGTGACGGTGCGGCCCAGCGGCTTGCAGGTGCGCATCCTGAAGAATGGCGGCGGCCGCCGCTTTGCACCCGGCGACGCGCTGCAAATCTATTACACGGCAAAACTCATCAACGGCACGGTGGTGGACGGCACCACGCCGGGTCTGCCCGCGCCTCTCGACCCGGCGCAGACACTGAAGGGCCTGGGCGAAGGCCTGGCGGCGATGCGCGAAGGCGACCGCTGGGAAATGACGTTGCCGCCCATGCTGGCTTTTGGCAGCAAGGGCGGGGGCAACGGCCTGGTGCCGCCCGATCAGGCCATGATTTTCGACGTCATCATCGCGTCGGTCACGCCCGCCGCGCGCGCCGCCGCCGAGCGCAATGTGAGCGGCTTCGGCGTCACCGCGCGCAACGGCGAGACCCGCGCCTTCTGGGCGATCCAGCCGTGACGCCACATCGCTTTTCCGTCGCGCCGATGATGGACTGGACCGACAGTCCCTGCCGGGTGCTGCACCGCGCCCTGACGCGGCATGCGCTGCTCTATACCGAGATGGTGACCGCCGATGCGATCCTGCATGGCGACCGGACGCGGCTGCTGGGCTTCGACGCAGCAGAGCATCCGCTGGCGTTGCAACTGGGCGGCAGCGATCCGGCCAAGCTGGCCCAAACCGCGAAGATCGCGCAGGATTTCGGCTATGACGAAGTGAATCTGAATGTCGGCTGCCCATCCGACCGGGTGCAGTCGGGCCGCTTCGGCGCTTGCCTGATGCGCGAGCCCGCGCTGGTGGCGGACTGCATGGCGGCGATGAAGCACGCGGTGGACATCCCCGTGACGATGAAGTGCCGCATCGGCGTGGACGACCAGGACCCGGAAGTGTCGCTGCGCGCGCTGGTCGCGGATTGCGTGGCCGCGGGCGTGACGCATTTCACCATCCATGCCCGCAAGGCCTGGCTGGAGGGCCTTTCGCCCAAGGAAAACCGCGACGTGCCGCCGCTGGATTACGACCTGGTCTATCGCATCAAGCGCGAGAATCCGCCCCTGACCATCGTCATCAATGGCGGAATCGAAACGCTGGAGCAGGCGCAGGCGCATCTGACCCATGTCGATGGCGTGATGCTGGGCCGCGCCGCCTACCAGAACCCGGCCCTGCTGACGCAGGTGGACGCGCACATCTTCGGCGGCGAAACCATCGCGCTGGACGATGCGGTGGCGGTCTATTGCGACCATGTCGAACGCGCCCTGGCGGGCGGCATGCGGCTTCATACGCTGGTCAAGCCGATGCTGGGCCTGTTCAACGGGCGGCCCGGCGCACGCCAGTTCCGCCGTCATCTCAGCGAGAACGCCGTGCGCGATGGCGCTGGGATATCTGTGCTGCGCGAGGCGCTGGCGCTGGTGCAATCCCGACAGGAAGCAGCTTGATGCGCAAGACACTGACGCTGCTGCTTTTTCTAGCGACGCCTGCGCTGGCGCAGGATGGTCCCGCCTATGGCGCGCGACTGGAAGGCTTCGCTTACCCCCATCAGGTGCAGATGTTCCGCTTCACCTCGCAAAAGACGGCGATGGAGATGGCGTATATGGATGTACGCCCCACGGCGCCAGGAGCGCCGGGGCGAGCCGGAGCGGCCAATCAAGAAGTCCGTACCGTGGTGCTGCTGCATGGCAAGAATTTCTGCGCCGCCACCTGGGAAGGCACCATCGCGGCGCTGACGGGCGCAGGCTATCGCGTCATCGCGCCCGACCAGGTCGGCTTCTGCAAATCCACCAAGCCAGAGCATTACCAATATTCCTTCGAACAGCTGGCGGCCAACACCCGCGCCCTGCTGCAATTGCTGGGGCTTTCGCGGGTGACGGTGATGGGTCATTCGATGGGCGGCATGCTGGCGACGCGCTTCGCCCTCACCTATCCCGAAATGACCGAGCAACTGGTCTCGGTCAATCCGCTGGGACTTGAGGATGGCCGCGCCAAGGGCGTGCCGCCGACCAGCGTCGATGACAGCTACAAAGGCGCCCTGAACACCACCGCCGCCAGCATCAAGAGCTACCAGCAGAGCGTCTATTACGCCGGCACCTGGAAGCCCGAATATGACAAGTGGGTGGAGATGCAGGCAGGCATGTATCGCGGCGCGGGCAAGGAGATCATGGCGTGGAACAGCGCGCTCACCTCCGAGATGATCGCCACCCAGCCGGTGGTGCATGAACTGGAACGGTTGAAGATGCCGGTGCTGCTGCTGATCGGCGATCGCGACACCACCGGGCGCAGCAACCGCGCCCCGCCGGGCGTGGTGACGGGTGATTTCCCCGCCATGAGCGAAGCGGCGGCGAAACGGATTCCCAATGCCAGGCTGGTGCGCTTCGCCGATATGGGCCATTCGCCGCAGATTCAGGACCCGGCGCGCTTCCACGCCGCGCTGCTGGCGGGGCTAAAGCTCGACTAGATCTTCTGGTCGTACTCCCCGACCTCCGGGAATTTGCTCAGTCGGCCATCGATCTCGGCGAACATGGCGCGCATCTTCTCTTCCGAAACCGGGCTTTCCACCACCACCACCAGCGACGGCTTGTTGGACGAGGCGCGCACCAGGCCCCAGGTGCCATCCTCCAGCGTCACGCGAACACCGTTAACCGTCACGACGCTGGCGATCTTCTGGCCCAGCAGCTTCTCGCCCTTTTCGTGCAGCGCGGTGAAATCCTTCACCAGCGTCTCTACCACGGCATACTTCTTCTCGTCCGGGCATTCGGGCGCCATGGTCGGCGAACCATAGGTCTTGGGAAGGCCGTCATACAGCGCCGACAGCTTTTTACCGCTGGCATGGTCCAGCATCTGCAACACGGCGATGCCCGCCACGATGCCGTCGTCATAACCCTTGCCGATGGGCGCATTGAAGAAGAAGTGGCCCGACTTCTCGAAGCCCGCCAGCGCGTTGAGTTCGCTGGTGCGGCGCTTGATGTAGGAATGGCCGGTCTTCCAGTAATCGGTCTTGACGCCGCGTTCCTTCAGCACCGGATCGGTGAGATAGAGGCCAGTGGATTTCACGTCGACCACGAATTGCGGGTTGGGGAATTTCGCGGACAGATCGCGCGCCAGCAGCACGCCGATCTTGTCGGCGAAGATTTCGCGGCCTGCATCGTCCACCACGCCGCAGCGGTCGCCATCGCCGTCAAAACCAAGGCACAGTTCCGCGCCAGACGCCTTCACCGCATCGCCCATGGCGTGCAGCATGTGCATGTCTTCCGGGTTGGGATTGTATTTCGGGAAGGTGAAATCCAGCTCATTGTCCATCGGGATCACTTCGGCGCCGATGCGGCGCAGCGCTTCCGGCGCAAAGGCGCCCGCCGTGCCATTGCCGGTGGCGGCCACCACCTTGATCGGACGCGACAGCTTGATGCCCTTGGTGACGTCCTGCAGATAGGTCTCACGCATGTCGGGCACGGCGATGTAAGAACCGCCCGCGCGTTCCTTCCACGCCCCGCCCAGCACGATTTCCTTCAAGCGGGTCATTTCGTCTGGGCCGAAGGTCAGCGGGCGCTTGGCGCCCATCTTCACGCCGGTCCAGCCATTCTCGTTGTGGCTGGCGGTGACCATCGCCACGGCCGGGCAATCCAGCGCGAACTGCGCGAAGTAAGCCACCGGCGACAGCGCCAAGCCGATGTCATGCACTTCGCAGCCGGCGCGCAGCAGGCCCAGCGTCAGCGCCTGCTTGATCGACAGAGAATAAGAGCGGAAGTCATGGCCGGTGACGATTTTCAGCGGCACGCCGATCTCGCCCAGATAGGTGCCCAGGCCCATGCCCAGCGCGGTGATGCCCAGCAGGTTGATGTCCTTGCCGAACAGCCAGCGCGCGTCGTACTCGCGGAAACCATTGGCCGTGACCAGCGGCACATTCTCGTAGTCCAGGGTGTTGGGCTTGAGGTCGGCGCGGGGCTTCTGCATGGCGGTCCTGCAAATGAGCTTTGGGGGCGGTTTAGGCGGGGCGACGGCAAAGCGCAACCTTCTAACGGGAACGCGCCGTGCTAGGATCGGCACCATGACAAACGGTACAATTCCCAAAGATTTCTGGGCCGCCCTGCCCGCGCTGGCGCCGGGCTGGGTATGGCTGGTGGGCGGCGGACCGGGCGATCCCGGCCTGATCACCGCCCTGGGCCTGAAGGCGCTGGCCGAAGCCGATGTCATCCTGCACGACGCGCTGATCGACGAGCGGCTGCTGGCGCTGGCGCGGCCCGATGCAGAACGCATCTATGCCGGCAAGCGCGCGGGCGTGAAAAGCTGCAAGCAGGACGAAATCAGCGACGAACTGATACGCAATGCGCAAGCGGGCAAGCGCGTGTTGCGGCTGAAGGGCGGCGATCCCTTTGTGTTCGGGCGCGGCGGCGAGGAAGCCCAGTCGCTGGCGCGCGCTGGCGTGCCGTTCCGCATCGTGCCCGGCATCACGGCGGGGATCGGCGGCCTGGCTTACGCAGGCATCCCGGTGACACACCGCGACACCAACCACGCCGTCACCTTCATCACCGGCCATGGCAGCGACGGCAAGCTGCCGCATCTGGATTGGGGCCGCGTCGCGAAAAGCGCGCCGACGCTGGTCTTCTATATGGGCCGCCGCTTCGCGGGCGAGATTGCCAATGTGCTGATCGCAGGCGGGCGCGACGCCCATGAGCCCGCAGCCATCGTCGCCAATGCGGCGCGGCCCGACCAGAGCGTGATTGTGACGACGCTGGGCGGGCTTGGCGCGGCGGCGGAAACCAGCCCCGCCCTTTCCATCATCGTCATCGGCGAGAATGTGAAGCTGGCGAAGGAGCTCAACTGGCTTGCGGCGGCTTCGGCCTGAGCCTGTCAGCAAGTTCCGCCATGATGGCGAGCTGTTCCGCCTCGCTCATCTCCGGCCAGCGTTCGATTTCCGCAAGCGTGCGGCCGCAGCCGCGACAGAGGTCGCGGGCCGCGCCATAGCCGCAAACTTTCACGCAAGGGCTCGGCATGGCAGGAATTATGGCCTTTTCGCTCGAAAGCGTACAACGACCTTAACCGCGGCTTAACAGCGCGAGAGCGACAATCCCGGGCGATTTTCCGGAAGTCCCTCATGGCCAAGGCCGCGTTCCACAAGAACCAGCGTGTGTACGTCAAGCCTGTGGGCACCTGGGCGTTGATCGAGCATGTCGTGCCGCACTGGGCCAAGGGCCTGGATGAGCCGATCCGCGTGCATTACGACGTCGGTCTGGGCCGCGAGTTCACCGCCGACGAACTGGTGAGTGAAGAGCCGATGGGCGACAAGGTGGCCGCCTCAGCCGAAAGCTGGCGTGTGGTCCGCGCCCGCAACAAGTGGCAGCCCACCGAGGACTGCGCCCGCCATCCCGTGCCGGGCACCTATCCGGTGGTGATCACCGGACGGGAAGACTGGGGCGGCTGGCGCGTGCCGGGCGCCGAATACGATCTTGATCCCGGCAAGGTGGAGGAACAGGCCCGCCTGATCGCCAGCGCGCCCAAGTTGGCCGCCTTCGCCGGTGGATTGGTGGACTGGGTGCGTAAGTCGGGCGAAGACATGCCCGATTCTCTGGCCGATCTGGCGCACCAGGCGCAGGATATCCTCTCGCACGTCAAAGGGCAGGGTTAACAACCCCAGTCCGGTTCGCTAGGTTCGCGGCCTTCCAATCGAGGCCCTGATGCGTACCGACGAACCCCGCGCCATTCATCTTGCCAATTACAAGGCGCCCGATTTCCGCATCGAGACGGTGGCGCTGGATTTCGCGCTCGATCCGCAGGCGACCAAGGTCACATCGAAACTGGTGATCGTGCGCAAGGGCGCGGCCAACGCGCCGCTGCGGCTGGATGGCGAAGATCAGAAACTGCTGTCGGTGACGCTGGATGGCCGCGCCCTGGCGCCGAGCGACTACCTGCTCGACGACAAGAGCCTGACCATCGCTTCCGTCCCAGATAAGTTCACGCTGGAGATCGTCAGCGAGATCGCGCCTGCCGCCAACACGGCGCTGGAAGGGCTCTACCAGTCGGGCGGCATGTTCTGCACCCAGTGCGAGCCGGAGGGTTTCCGCCGCATCACCTATTTCATCGACCGGCCCGACAATCTTTCCATCTTCACGGTGCGGATCGAAGCCGACCGGCAGCAATATCCGGTGCTGCTTTCCAACGGCAACCGTGTCCAGGCCGGCCAGCTTGACGGCGGCCGCCACTTCGCGATCTGGCACGACCCCTTCCCCAAGCCCGCCTATCTCTTCGCCCTGGTGGCGGGTGACCTGGGCAGCATCCATGACAGTTTCACCACCATGACGGGCCGCAGTATCGCGCTCGATATCTTCGTCGAGCATGGCAACGAGCCCCGCGCCCATTACGCCATGGGTGCACTGAAGCGTTCCATGAAGTGGGACGAGGAAGCCTATGGCCGGGAATATGACCTCGACATCTTCATGATCGTGGCGGTCAGCGCCTTCAACATGGGGGCGATGGAGAATAAGGGCCTCAACATCTTCAATGACAAGGTGCTGCTGGCCTCGCCGGAAACCGCCACCGACGATGACTATGCCCGCATCGAAAGCGTGGTGGCGCATGAGTATTTCCACAACTGGACCGGCAACCGCATCACCTGCCGCGACTGGTTCCAGCTCTCGCTGAAGGAAGGTCTCACCGTTTTCCGCGACCAGAGTTTTTCCGGCGATGTCCGCAGCCATGGCGTGCAGCGCATCCAGGATGTACGCGCCTTGCGCGCGCGCCAGTTCCCGGAGGATGCGGGGCCGCTGGCGCATCCGGTGCAGCCCGCCAGCTATATCGAGATCAACAATTTCTACACTTCGACGATCTACGAGAAGGGCTCCGAAGTCATCGGCATGCTGAAGACGCTGGTGGGGGCGGAAGGCTACCGCGCGGCGACCGATCTCTATTTCGAACGCCATGACGGCGAAGCCACCACCATCGAGAACTGGGTGAAGTGTTTCGAAGATGCCTGCGGCCGCGACCTGACCCAATTCCGCCGCTGGTATCATCAGGCTGGTACACCTCTGGTGGAAGCGCGCGGCGCCTATGATGCCGCCGCCAGGACCTACATGCTGGACCTGACGCAATCGCTGGCGCCCACGCCGGGCCAGCCGGAGAAGCTGCCGCTGCATATTCCCGTGCGGCTAGGGCTTGTCGGCCAGAAGGGTGCGCATCTGCCGCTGACACTGGAGGGCGAGAACGAGACCGGCCCGGAAACACGGGTGGTGGAGTTGACTGATGCCTTCCAGCGCATCGTCTTCACTGGCGTGGCGGAGGAACCGCTGCTGTCGCTGGGCCGCGGCTTCTCCGCCCCCGCCATTTTCAAGACCTCCCACACGCGCCATGACCGCGCCGTACTGATGGGCTGCGACAGCGACGCTTTCAATCGCTGGGAGGCGGGCCAGATCCTGGCCGCCGAGATCATGCTGGACGTCGCCGTGCCCGGCACCAGCGGCGACAGCGCCGCCTACGTCGCCGCCATCGGCGAAGTTCTGCGTCACGCGGAAGACGATCCCGCCTTCGCCGCCCAGATGCTGATGCCGCCGACCGAAAGCGAACTGGCCGCCAAGCGCACGCCGGTCGATCCCGACGCCATCCATGGCGCGCGCATGGCCCTGGTTCGCGCCGTGGCCAACACCCATGGCAAACGCTTTGCCGAACTTTACGAGGGATCGCAGGGCGAGGCCGGGCAATACAGCCCCGACGCCAAATCGGCGGGCCGCCGCGCCCTGCGCAATGCCTGCCTGCGCTATCTCACGGCGGAAGACGACGAAGCCTCGGCGGGCCTGGCCGACGCCCATTACCGCACCGCCACCAACATGACCGACATGATGGTGGGCCTGGCGGCGCTCACCCGCATGGAGTCGCCGCGACGCGACGCGGCCTTCACCCACTTCCATGACCGCTTCAAGTCCGATCCGCTGGTGATGGACAAGTGGATGGGGCTGCAGGCGGGCTCGATCCTGCCCGAAACCGTGCTGGCGGTGAGCGAGCTGATGAAGCATCCCGCTTTCGACATCCGCAATCCCAACCGGGTCCGCGCCCTGATCGGCGCCTTCAGCGTCAATCACCTGCGCTTCCATGGCGCCGATGGCGGCGGCTATGTCCTGGTCGGCGGCGTGATCCGCCAGCTCGATCCCATCAATCCCCAGATCTCGGCCCGGCTGGCCGGCAGCTTCGAAAGCTGGCGGCGCTATGGCGAGAAGCGCCAGGGGCTGATGCGGGCGCAGCTGGAGGCGATCAAGGCCCTGCCCGGCATTTCGCCCAACCTGTTTGAAATCGTCTCGAAGATGCTCGGCTAGTCCCGGCAGGGATTCCCCCGTGACTCGACGAGGCTCATAATCCCAAAACGAATCAGGGCGTTGCCCTGGGGCGAAGCTGGGGTTTGCAATGCGGGGTTTGAAGCAGTTTGCGGCAGGTGCGCTTACCAGCGCCGCCCTTCTGTGCCCGCCCAGCATCGCCCAGGCCCAGGGCCCCGGCTTTCAGGTCGTCGTCGATGGTCCCGCGCTGGAGCTGCGCTTCCGCGGCATTCCGCTCAAAAGTGTGCGCGCCGACGACAACCAGAACGCCCTGTCGCTCGATTTCAACCAGCCGGTCGATCCCGCCATCTTCGACAATCTGGCCCGCCAGCTGCCGCAATGGGTCGGCATGGCCTACACCACCTATGACAATGGCGTGATCCGGGCGGCGCGGCCGGTCACCTTCCTCACCCGCCAGGAAACCGACGGCTTCTCGCTGCGGATGCAGCCGCGCAATGCCGCTACGCCTGGGCCCATGGTGCCCGCGCCGAGTGCGCCGCAACCCCTGGCTGGCCCCATGGCGCAGGGTCCGGTGATGGCGCCCTATCCCCAGCCACCCGCGCCGCCGCCCGGCTATCCGCCGCCAGGTTATCCGCCGCAGCCGCAGGCGGGACCGCCGCCGCCCGTTCCTTTCGCGCCCTATGAAACCTATGGCGCCGCGCGCAACTATTACGGCCTGCGCATCGCCGAGCGCCGTGCCGATCCGGTTTGGGCCAAGGCGCATGGCCGCGCCGCGATGCAGGGCGACTCCGAGGGCGGCTTCGGGGTGGAGATCAAGAGCTTCAAGAACAATGACCGCATCCTGGCCTCCCGAGCCCATGTGAAGGTGGCGCTGGGCAGCGGCATCGCCCTGCTGGGCAGCATCTACGATGTGGATTCCGAAGCCGCCGTGGTGCGCACCGCCACCGGCACCTTCGCCGCCGACAAGCGCAACGTGCTGACAGGCTCCGCCGGTGTCTCGCTGGAAATGGGCCCTGACACCGAGCTGACGCTGGAAGGCCTGATCGGCAACGGCACGGCCGGCGGCAAGCTGGGTGTCTATGGCGGCAGCCCGGAAGGCTTCCTCTCCGCCAACCTGATCTATCACCAGCCCCTGCTAACCACGGCGGAGACCATTCTCAACAAGGGCCGCACCGACGGGATCGAGATCGCCGGCGCCAGCCGCCTGGGCTGGGGCCTGTGGGGAAGCTTCCAGGGCCGCTACCTGAATTACGGCACCGCCACCGCCAAGAACGCGGTGCAGACCGCAGGCTGGGACGGCAATCTGCGTTGGGATTACGACATGGGCGGGCTGTCCGCCGGTCTGAGCTATGACGGCCAGGGCGAGTACCGGCTGGATTACACCACCCTGACCGGCACCGTGCCCTCGCCCTATGTGCCGCTCTCGATCCGCAACATGGAGACGCATGCGCTGACGACTTCGCTCTCCTCGGGCGCGCTGTGGGACGGGCTCTGGTTCGATGTCTATGGCGGCTATGTCTATGACCGCTATGCCAAGACCGGCGGCGGTCTTTATGGCCTTTCCATCCGCTACAGTCCCGTGCCGGGGCTGGACTTCGAACTGGGTGCGCGCCGCTCCAACGTCTCGCGCACGCAAGGCCTGACCGGCGGCGAGACCAGCGCGGGCCTCAGCATGACTCTGGGCTTTGGCGGCCCGGCCCGCGCCAGCCGCTTCTCCCTCTGGTAATCCAAGCCGCTTGATCGCCTGCGCCTTGCGCCGTTAGCTTGGCGCGTGGCTTCTGGCGGACCAAGCATGCGCAAATCTCTTCTGGTGGGCGGCCTGGCCGTCATCGCGGCGGTGGCTACAGGCGCGTATCTCCTGCAGCGGCCGCAGGGCAATGGCGGCGGCGCGGTCACCCTGTTCCAGTGGGAGGACTACACCAGCGCGCCCTTCCTGGCCGACTATGAGAAGGCCTATCCCGACAAGCCCCAGACCGCGATTTTCGCCGACGAGGACGAAGCCTTCGCCAAGATGCGCGCCGGCTTCAAGCCGGACGTGATGGGGCCTTGCTACTATGAATTCCCACGCTGGCAGGAAGCGGGGCTGATCAAGCCCATCGACACGTCGAAGCTGAAGAACTGGAGCAAGATCTCCGCCACCCTGCGTACCTTGCCGGGCATCGATGCCGGCGATGGACGGGTCTGGTTCGTGCCGCATTACTGGGGCAACACCTCGGTCACCATCCGCACCGACCTGGCGCCGGAATATGCCAAGTCGCAAAGCTGGGACATCCTGTTCGATCCCAAATACAAGGGCCGCGTCGCGGTGCTGGACGGCGTTGACGACGTCATTCCCTTCATCGGCCGCATGATCGGCGTCGATGCCTACAGCATGGATGAAGCGGGCTGGCAGAAGATCCAGGCCAAGCTGAAGCAGTTGATGCCGCAGCTGCGCTTCGTCTCCTCCGACGACACGGCGCTGGCGCAGGGCCTGGCCTCGGGCGAACTGGTGGCCGCCATGAGCTGGCGCACCACTTTTGCGGGACTGCACAAGGAAGGCAGGCCGGTGGCCTATCTCGAACCCGAAGGCGGCATGTTCACCTATGTCTGCGGGTTGGTGATGCATGCCGAGACGCAGAACGAGGACAAGGCGCTGGCGCTGATCGACTCTTCGCTCTCCGACGCGGCGGCGCGCTACAGCATCGAGGATATCGGCGACGAGCCCGCCAACGAGGCGGCGCTGAAACAGGTGCCGGACGCGGTGTTCGAAAATCTGCGCCTGTCGCGCGACGTGGACAGCTTCCTCAAGAGCGGCATCTTCCAGCGCCGTCTCAAGGACAAGGAAAAGCTCATCAACGCCTGGACGGAGCTGCGCGCCGGTGTTGCTGAGGCTCCTAAATAGTCTCAGCGCGACTTGAGCGCGAAGTGCGCTGCGAAGCGGCCCGCGCGGCCTGACACACACGGCACCGGCTCGGCGTCTTCGCCGCAGAGATAAAGCCCCGGCACCCGCGTCACGGCGCGCTCAAAGGCGGGCGCCAGCAATTGCGCAAGCGAGGCGCGCGGCCGCAGCCGGGGCGGCGTCACCGTCACGCCGGTCAGCGCCCGGGCCAGGCCCGGTACCTGCCGCGACAGCGTCTTGATCAACCCCGCCGCCAGCGGCGCTTTGAGCGCCGTCCAGCCTTCCGGCGGCGATACCGGCATCAGCGGCAAATCCACCACCAGCGAACGCGGCGTTTCCGCCGTCACGGCGAACGGCACCAGCCGCGGCAACCGGCCCGCGCGCGCCGCTTCATGCGCGTCGGCGCAATCGGCAGGCGGCAAGGCGGCGACGCAGCGGCCCGCCGCCAGCGCGGGCGGCAATGTCACGCCTTCGCCCAGTGTGAAGACGATACGGGCGTCGCCCGCCTCGCTGAATGTCTGCGGCCGCTCCAGTCCCGCCAGCGCCGCGCTGGCGCCGCGCGTCCGGCTGGAGAGCACGGCGCGAGCGCCAATTGTCTCGCCACCTTGCAACCGCACGCCCACCGCACGACCGCGCGTGACCAGTATCTCGGCCACCGTGCAGTCCGTCTGCAATTCTGCGTTCGACGCGCGCCGCAGCGCCGCCGTCAGCGTGCCGGGCACCGCCAGCGCCATGGCGCCGGGCTGACCGGCCATCTCCAGGCTGGCGCGCCAGATCAGCGCCAGCGCCGAGCCGGGCTCGGACGGCGCAAAGCCGCCCGCCAGCGTGTCGTGCAGCAGCGTACCGATCAGTTGCGGCGACTCGAAGTGACGGCTGAGGAAATCCGCCGCGCCCGTGACGCATTCGCGGGCGAAACCATCGCGCGCGGCAGGCTGCCAGAGCAGATCGGCGGCGCGGCCCTCTTGCCGCGCATCCGCCCACCAGCGCCGCAGGGTGCGGGCGCGCGCGTGCAGTTCCGCCTGGAACGGCCCCCAGGTTTCCGCATCGGCCTGACTCAGGGCCGCGATGGCGCGCTGGGCGGCGCGGCGATCGCGCGGCAGCGTCAGCGGTGCTTCCTCATCGTCCCAGCCGGTGAGACCCAGATCGCCGCTGCGGAAAGAGAGACCATGCTCCGCCAGCTTGAGACCGGCGATCATCGCCGGATCGAGCGCGAAGAGCGGGCCGCGCGGTTCCGGCGGCGCCGCTTCCTTTTCCAGCACCAGCACCCGCGCGCCGCCATGGGCGAGATAGGCGGCGGCGGCCAGCCCGCCAACGCTGGCGCCGATGATGAAGTCGACATCGCGGCTCATCGGGCAGCACCCAGATCCGTCATCACCGCCATGGCGGCGGCGATGCCCGCCGCGCCCAGGCCCAGAGGACCGGCGGCGCTGGAAGGTCCGGCAAGGTAGAGACGCCGCACGGCGGTGCGCGGACCGGGGCGGAACGCCAGCATCTGGTCCGGCGCCAGCATGCCACCATCCAGATCGCCGCCCGTGAGGCCCAGCGCCGCCTCGATGTCAGGCGGCACGATGGTCGCCGCCGCCGTGACGCGGGGCAGGTTCAGCGGCTTCAGCCGCTCCAGCGCCCGCGCCAGCAGCAGCGCGCGCTTCTCTGCCGTCCAGGGTCCGTCAAAGGGCTGTGCGGGCACGCAGGCCAGGGTCAGCGTCACCACCGCCCTGCCCGCTGGCGCCAGCGACGCATCGCGGACCGACACCGGGTCCACTAGCATGGGCGGGTTCAACGGCACCACGCTTTGGCGGAACTGGCTGCGCGCGTCCGCGTCGTCTGGAACATAGAAGGGCCTGGTGAAGCCCGGCGCCGCCTCCAACCCCAGCAGCAGGCGCACCCGCGCGCCTTCCATCCGCCAGGCGCCGGTGTCGCGCAGCAGGTCGGGCCCCAAATCGCTCCAGCGGAACAGGCTGAGAAAGGTGCGCTTGAAGTCCAGCGTGGAAATGACGGCGCGCGCCTCCAGCTTGCCGTCAGGCAGGCACACGCCCGCTGCGCGACCTTCGCTGAGAACGATCTCGGAGACTTCCTGGCTGTGGCGCAGTTCGACGCCCAGCCGCTGCGCCCGCGCCTCCAGCGCCGCGCCGATGGCCCCCAGGCCGCCCTGGCGGGCGCGCACCTGTGGCGCGGCGAACAATGTCAGCGCGCTGCCCGCCAGTTCCGGATCGGCGGCGCGGCCCGCCAGCGCGGCGCGCCAGTCATTCTGCCCGCTATGGGCCCGCAGTTCCGTGATGCTGCGGTCGGCCCAGTCGCTGCCCGGCCACGGGCGGTGCGGCTGCGGCAGCGCCGCCTTCAGCCTTTCGACCAGCCCACGCGGCGGCAGCTTCACCGCTTCCGCCAGCACACGAGCCAAGGCGCGGGTGCGGCGCTGGACGATGTCGGCGCCCACCGGCGAGAAATCCTCGATCAGGCCTTCGGGCATGCCCAGCAGCGGCAGCAGCATGGGCGGCGGCGCCGCCACCGTGTCGGCATAGGGCGAGGCGTAAAAGCCCGGCGCGAATTCGGAGGTGACGCAGCGGCCGCCGGCATGGGCGGCGCGTTCCACCACCACGACGCTGCGCCCGGCGCGCGCCAGCAGCGACGCGGCGGCCAAGCCGTCCGCGCCCGCGCCGATGATGGCCACGTCGTAACGCACGCTGTTAACGATCCTGCGGGTCTCTTCAGGAGAATACGCACAGCAGAAAAGGGCGGAAACGAGGTTTCCGCCCTTTTGCTTAATGCGTTAACAGGTGGCGCTTAGACGACGCCGCGCTTGTGCTCGCCGACCACGACGCGGCCGGGATTGAAGGCACGCTTGAAGACTTCGATCGCCTTGCGGGGTTCCGCGTCGCCGCACATGAACACATCGAAGGCCGCGAAGCCCTTCTCCGGCCAGGTGTGGACGGAGATGTGGCTTTCCGCCAGCACGGCCACGCCAGAGATGCCGCCGCCTTCCTCGAAGGTGTGGAGGTGGATGTGCAGCAGGGTGGCGCCGGCTTCGTTGACGGCGTCGATCAGGGCGGCCTCGATGCGGTCACGCTCGTTCAGGCCGGTGGCTTCCCACAGGTCGATGATGACGTGGCTGCCGGCATAGGAGATGCCGTTCTTGTTGATGAAGTGATCCTTCATGTCGTCGTTGGACGGAGTCACAACAACAGGACGCGGCGCCTTCGGCGCGCGGATCTTGATTTCTTTTTGCGGATTCGCCGCAACCAAATTCAGTCGAGCCATGAGACACCTACCCGTCTTAGAGTTGACACCCACGCCTTGGTCTTGCGGACTTCCGGACGCGCCTTAAAGAAGAAAGCGACGGACGGGGGTCACCCATTCGTCGCTTCGTCCGGCTTTTTTTCTCGCCGGGTCGAAATGGGAAATAGGGCCTGCTGCCCCCCCATGCAAGAAAAAAATCCCCCCGCGGGCAATTTTTTTCTCCGCCATGGCGCGCGCGACTCTCCGGAGCCTGTGGACAAGCAGCGTGGCGGCGGCGTGCACGGCGCGGAAAGGCCCGCCAAACCGACGCCAAACGCATCTCGGGAGCGCGACTCGCGGTAGACAGGCGCGCGCGCTGGCCGTAAGAGGCGGCGCCAGCCACCGGCAGCTTCAACCGCTGTCACAATCGCTAAGGAAACGTTATGGCACGCTCCCAGCCCCAGCCGAAGAAGAAAGCCGCCCACAAGGCCGTTGACGACAGCCAAGAGGAACGCCTGCACCAGGGTTACGCCCAGTCGATGGAGATCACCAAGGTGCTGGCGGACGAGCAGAGCCAGTTCCAGCACATCCGCATCTTCGACACGGTGGCCAATGGCCGGGTGATGACGCTGGACGACATCGTTCAGGTCACCAGCCGCGACGAGAGCGCCTATGCCGACATGCTCACCCACCTGCCCATGCTGGAGCATGGCAAGGTCAGCTCGGTGATGATCGTGGGCGGCGGCGACCTCTCCATCGCTGACGAAGCCCTCAAGCACAAGAACGTGAAAGAGGTTGTGCTGGTCGATATCGACGGCCAGGTGATCGAGGCCTGCCGCAAGCATTTCGGCGAAATCAACGCCAAGGCCTTCAAGGATAAGCGCATGGTGATCGAGGCGGCGGACGCCTTCGAATATCTGGGCCGCAAATCCTCCAAGAACCGCTTCGACCTGATCATCGCCGACCGTCCCGATCCGGTCGGCCCCGGCAAGGCGCTGTTCGGCGAGACCTTCTATGACCGCATCAACGGCGCGCTGAAGAAGGGCGGCTATGCCACCTTCCAGACCGGCGTGCCCTTCTACCAGCCCTGGGAAATCACCGAGGCGCTGCAGGAACTGAAGCGCTTCTTCCCCAAATGCGGCCTCTACCTCACCGTGGTGCCGACCTATATCGGCGGCTTCATGGCCCTGTCCTGGGCCAGCAAGGGCGGCAAGGCGCTGGGTACTCCGGCAGGGCTGAAGAAGGCCAAGGCGGCGTACAAGCGCAGCAAGCTCAAATGCGACTATTACAACCCGGAAATCCATGCGGCCGCGTTCGCGCTGCCGAACTGGATCGCAAAGCTGGTTCCTTGAACGAAAAAACCGCCCTCCAGTTTGCCGTCGCCCTCGCCGGGCTGGTGCCGGTGACGGCGGGCACGTTGGGCATGTTCGATCCGGCGCTGCTGGATCTGGGCACCACGCCGTCCGCCACCACCCATGCCGCCTATCTCAGCGGGCTGCTGCTAGGCATCGGGCTGGTCTTCTGGGCGCTGGTCCCGTCCATCGAGCGGCAGAACCGCCTCTTCACGCTGCTGGCCGCCATTGTCGTGCTGGGCGGCGTGGCACGGCTGCTGATGGCCTTCCGGCTGGGCGTCTGGTCACCGTCGGTGCGGCTGCCGCTGGCGATGGAGCTGGGCGTCACGCCCCTGCTCTGGGTCTGGCAGCGGCGTATTTCCCGCCAGAGCGCGTAGGCGCGAGCCGGAGCGTCATCAAGAAAGCAACAAAAAAGCCCCGCGCTCGCGCGCGGGGCTTTTGCGTTTCGGTATCCCGCTTAGTAGCGGATGGTCAGGCCCAGGCCGAACACGCGGGGATCGCCCACGAAGCCGGTCAGGTTGTTGAAGTCGATGCCGCCCTGAAGGTTCTGCTTGTCCGTGATGTTCTGGGCATAGCCATAGATCTCGTAATTGCCGCTGGGCCAGGAGTAGCCCACCTTCAGATCGCCCTGGTAGTTGCCGTTCGTGTTGAACTCGCGCGAGGTGTAGAGGAACAGGTTGGTGTAGCCCTGCATCCACCAGCTGGTGTTGAAGAACAGCGTATCGCCGCCGGCCAGCGGATAGGAGTAGTTGGCCGAGAGCGAGAGCAGGAAGTCCGGCGCCTGCGGGAACGGGTTGTTGTTGATCGAGGCAAAGGTCCCGGCGGGCGTAACAGTGAGCGGATCGGTGACGGTGCACTGGGCGCAGATGCCCGACCGCAGGCCCGCATCGCGGATGGCGGTGTGGGTCCAGCTGGCGCCCAGGTTGATGGTGAGGTTGCTCATCGGCAGCCAGGTGACATCCGCTTCCATGCCATAGGCCTCGCCGCCACGGGCGTTGAGCAGGACGATGAAGTTGCCCACCGCAGCGCCGCCAACGGCGGAGAACTGCATATTGTGGACATAGTACTGGAAGCCGCTGAGGTTGACGCGCAGCGTGTCGGTCACGTCGCTCTTGATGCCCGCTTCGTAGGACATCACGTTCTCCGACCGCGCGGTGGAGAAGCCGCTGCCGAAGGCCAGGTTGCGGCCCTGGATCGACGGGGCGCGGAAGCCGGTGGCGCCACGGGCATAGAGATTGGTGTCATCCGTCAGCGCATAGGCGATGCTGGCGTCCCAGCTGACGAAATTGCCGCGCAGCTTGACCAGGGGCTGGACGTTGCCCGGCAGGAAGATCAGCGGACCGTTGGCGGTCATGCTCTTGACGTCCGAGGTCCAGCGCACGCCGCCGGTGAAGGTCCAGGCGTCGAGCTTGTAGCTGGCCTGGCCGAACAGCGCGACGGAGCTGTTGCCCTGGCGCACGGCGGTGGGCGGCACGAAGCCCGGGTCGGTCGAGTTCTGGAAGTCGTGGCTGAAATAATAGGCGCCGAACTGCCAGGAGAGCGGGTTCTGGGCGTCGTCGCTGGCGACGTGAATTTCCTGGGTGAACTGGTGCAGGTAATCCAGGCCGTCCTTGGTGTCCGACGGGAAGGGAATGAAGCCCGGGCCCGTGACCATGTTGCCGCCGTCGATGTCGCCGCGGCTATAGCCATGGGTGGTCTCGTAGCCGGTGATCGAGGTCACCTTCACGTCCGGCAGCGGGTTCCAGGTCATGGTCAGGCCGCCGCCGATGCCGTTATAGGCGGCCGGGTTGTTGGCGCCGCCATCGAACGAGACCTTGTTGTAGACGTAGTTGGCGTTGAGGTCGTTGCTGCCCCGCGTGAGGATATTGGCGCGGAACACGGCCGCGGTGCCCGAGAAGGAGCGGCCATGGACGTTGAGCAGGGCGGAGAAATTCTCGGCCGGCTCCCACAGCAGCTGCACGCGGCCGGCGCGCTCCTGATAACCGTCCAGCGCGCTTTTTTGGCCGGTGAAGGTATTGTCGATGTAGTTGGAACGGTTCTGCCACAGGCCCGAGACGCGCACGGAGAGCGTGTCGGTCAGGCCGATGCCATAGGCGCCTTCGACATTGGCGGTGTCCAGCGCGCCATAGGAGCCGTTCAGGTAATAGGTCTGCTCCTGGGTCGGCTTTGCGGTGGTGAAGGAGATAATGCCGGCAGTGGTGTTGCGGCCGAACAGCGTGCCCTGCGGACCGCGGGCGATTTCGACATTCTGCGTATCGAAGAGCGGCTGGCTCTTCAGCACGACATTTTCCATCACCACGCCGTCCATGATGATCGAGACCGGCTGGGAGGCGGCGATATCGAAATCGGCATTGCCCAGGCCGCGAATATAGAAGCGCGGCGCGACGCGGCCGTTGGAGGATTCCGCATAGAGGCTGGGGACATGGTTGGCGATCGCCTTCACGTCCTGGCCGGACTGGAAGATCATGCCCAGGCGTTCGCCCGCCAGCGTCGAGGTCGAAACCGGGACGTCCTGCTGGTTCTCGGAGCGGCGATCGACCGTGACCATGATGGTCTCCAGCTCCTGCGCCATCGCCGAGCTGGCCAGCGCGATGAGGGAGGCGCAGCCCATCAGGACGGCGGCGCTCTTGCGGAAGATCTTCGAAGTCATCGGGCACTCCATGCGAATTTTTTTGGGACGGCGGAAATGCCGTCCTCGATCAAAAATCCCCATGTCCCTGTGGCGCGCGGTTGGGCACGCCTTTGTTATGGGCTGAATGTCGCGATGCGAGGTTTTGGTGTCAACGAGAATTGCTGCACCGCAACAGTGTGACCGTACTTTGCCGCCCCCTGTGATGAAAAGATGACGGTCGGGGGAAGTTCCGGGGGCTTTTCTTTCCCGCCCTGAACGCCCATCTTTGGCCCGAAATCGCAGGAAAATCGCACACATGGCTCTGATTGGCCCCGGCGGACGTCCCGTCACCTCCCAGCCCGCCCAGAACGCGGCCGCCGCCAGCCCGGCCAGTCCCTGGATCAAGGATTCGGGGCTCCAGACCTTCGCCGCCGACGTGCTGGAAGCCAGCCGCGACGTGCCGGTGATCGTGGATTTCTGGGCCCCCTGGTGCGGCCCCTGCAAGCAGCTGGGTCCGGCGCTGGAAAAAGCCGTCAACGAAGCCCAGGGCGCGGTGAAGCTGGTGAAGGTCGATATCGACCAGAATCCCGAGATCGCGCAGCAGCTGCGCATTCAGTCCATTCCCACCGTCTATGCCTTCAAGAACGGCCAGCCGGTGGACGGCTTCCAGGGCGCGCTGCCCGAAAGCCAGGTGAAGCAGTTCGTCGCCGGGCTGACGGGCGACGGCCACGGCCATGGTCACGGCGGCCCGGAGCACACCGCCGAAGTCCTTGCCGTGGCGGAGGAAGCCGTAACGGCGGGCGACCTGGCGACGGCCGCGCATGCCTATGGCCATGTGCTGCAGGACGAGCCGGGCCATCCGGCAGCGGTGGCCGGACTGGCGCGCTGCTTCCTGCTGGGCGGCGATGCCGACCGCGCCCGCTCGACATTGCAACTGGTGCGTCCCGATGGCGCCAACGACGAAGCCATCCGCGCGGTGGAAGCCGAGCTGACGCTGCGCGAAAGCGCCGCCGCAGTCGCGCCCGTGGCAGGCGCGCATGCCGAACTGGAGGCCAAGCTGGCCGCCGACCCGAACGATCACCAGGCGCGCTACGACCTGGCGCTGGCCGTGGATGCCGCGGGCGACCGCGACTGCGCCATCGCCGAGCTGCTCGACCTGGTGAAGCGCGACCGCAAATGGAACGAGGATGCGGGCCGCAAGCAGCTCGTCACCCTGTTCGAAGCGATGGGCCCCACCGATCCGCGCACCATCGAGGCGCGGCGCAAGCTGTCCTCTCTTCTATTTTCATGAAGTGGGTCTTCTCATGAAACTGGCGGCGGCGCTTCTTGTGCTGGTGCTGGGCGGCGAAGCCGCCGCCCAGCCGGTGCGCGCCATCGTTCCGCAAACGCCTCAGCAGAAACTGTTGTCTGCCGACCGCAATTTCTCCCGCCTCGCAAACACGCGCGGCCGCGCCTATGCTTTCCTAACCATGGCGGCGAACAATGCCCGCCTGTTCGGGGAAGGCGCTGCCCTGCCCCTCTATGGCCGGGCCCAGGCGTTTCGCGCCCTGGCGCGCGGCCAGAACCAGCGCATGCGCTGGGAGCCTGCGGGCGCAGGCGTTTCGGGCGACGGCAACATGGGCTGGACCGATGGACGCTGGGAAGTGGTCGCGCGCGGCGCGGCGGTTGCCAGCGGCCACTATCTCACCGTGTGGACCAAAGACAGACGCGGCGTCTGGAAGGTGCAAGCCAACATGAGCACTCCCGGCCCTGCGAAGAAGTGATAGAGTAGCGGCATGTCCCAGCTGTTCCACAGTTTCACCGATCTGCCGGCGAACCTGCCGCTCTTTCCGCTTCCCGGCGTGGTGCTGCTGCCGCGGGGCGCGCTGCCGCTCAACATTTTCGAGCCGCGCTATCTCAAGATGGTGGATGACGCGCTGAAGGGCGACCGCCTGATCGGCATCATCCAGCCTTCGGAAGATCCGGATCGCGTGTTGAAGCCATCGCTTTCCGCCGTCGGCGCGGCGGGCCGCATCGTCTCCTTCCGAGAAACCGACGACAACCGCTATCTCATCACCCTTTCGGGCCTGTGCCGCTTTCGCCTGACCGGCGAAACATCGGGCGACACGCCCTATCGCATTGGCAACTGCGATTTCTCCGCCTTCGCGAGTGATTTTGCGGAAAGCAGCGAAGAAGGCGACTTTCCCCGCGACCGCCTGATGGCGGCGCTGAAAAGCTATCTCAACACCCGCGACATGAAGGCGGACTGGAAGAGCGTGATCAGCGCCCCGCCCGAAGCACTAGTCAACGCGCTGGCGATGACGTGCCCCTTCGAACCGGCGGAAAAGCAGGCGCTGCTGGAAGCACCCAGCTTCGACGAGCGTGTTTCCACGCTGGTGGCGATCCTGGAAATGGCGCGCAGCGAATTCGGCGGCCCGCAGACATTAAACTGACTTTTTTGATGGCCTATCGCTTCGCTATATATGGCCTATCGCTTCGCTATATGAGGCCCCATGCCAACCGACCCCAAGCTGATGGAAATCCTGGTCTGCCCGCTGACGCGGACGCGGCTAACCTATGATCGCGAACGCCAGGAACTGGTGTCGAAGGCGGCAGGACTGGCCTTTCCCATCCGCGACGGCGTGCCGGTGATGCTGGCGAACCAGGCGCGCGCTTTGACCGATGCTGAACGAGCATGACCTGGCCGACGGAACTGCGCCTCAACCCCGCGCGTGATACCCTGACCATCGCCTTCGACAATGATGAGCGCTTCGCACTGGGGGCGGAGTATCTGCGGGTGGAGAGCCCCTCCGCAGAAGTGCGCGGTCATGGCGGCGGACCTAAGCAGATTGTGCGGGGCAAGGAGAATATCAAGATCAGCGCGCTGGAGCCGGTGGGAAATTACGCCGTGCGCATCGTCTTCGATGACGGCCATGACAGCGGCCTCTACAGCTGGGATTTTCTGGGCAAGCTGGGCCGCGAGCATGACCAGCTTTGGGCCGAATACCAAAAGGCCATCGGCGCTTAAGCGTCCACACCAACAGCTTCCGCTATACTGTCATACCCGTCCTTGGTCAGGCATTCGGCCAATTCGCTTTTAATGCGCTCCACCAGACCCGGCCCTTCGAACACCAGCGCCGAATAAAGCTGCACCAACGAGGCCCCGGCGCGAATCTTGGCATAAGCATCCGCACCCGAGGCGATGCCGCCCGCGCCGATCAGCGTCAGCTTGTTGCCGGTGCGCTGGCGCACGCCGCGCAAGATTTTCGTCGACGGCGCCAGCAGCGGCGCACCGGACAGGCCGCCGGTTTCGCCCGCATGCGCGCTCTTCAGCACTGGCCGCGCGATGGTGGTGTTGGAGACGATCAGGCCATCTATGCCCGACATCAGCGCCACCGCCGCGATCTCGTCCAGCGCTGTTTCATCAAGATCAGGCGCGATCTTGATCAAGATAGGAACTTTGCGTCCACCACGCGCTTCCAGCAGTCGGTCAATCAACCGTGCCAATTCATGCTTGTTTTGTAGACCTCGCAAGCCCGGCGTGTTGGGCGACGAAATGTTCGCAGTGACATAGCTCGCCAAAGGCGCCAGCATCGCGAAAGCGTTGCAGTAATCGGCGATGCGGTCTTCGCTGTCTTTGTTGGCTCCAACATTGATGCCGACTATGCCTTCACCTTTGCGGCGCTGCAGATTTTTTGCCGCCTTCCACATGCCGCCATTGTTGAAGCCCATGCGGTTGATGACGGCGCGATCTTCGCCCAGCCGGAACAGACGGGGCTTCGGGTTGCCCGCCTGGGGGCGGGGTGTGACGGTGCCGCATTCGACAAAGCCAAAGCCCAGCTTGCCCATTGCGTCGGGCACGGCCGCGTTCTTGTCGAAGCCCGCTGCCAACCCCACCGGGTTGGGGAAGCTGAGTCCCAGCGCCTGCACCCCAAGGAGGGGCGGGTCGGCCAGCCGCCGCGGCGGCAGTGGCAGCCGCGCCATCAGCACCAGCGTCAGGTCGTGCGCGGTTTCCGCCGGCAGGCGGCGCAGCAGGGAGGCTCCGAAGTCCAGCATTTCCACCTTCTTCCACAACCGGAGGATGCATACCACAGCCTTTATTGCACTCTAGACGGGTGTATGGGCTTGCCCTATAAAGCCGACTATAGGAATAATAACCGAAAATCCGGATTGATTTCTTAAAATAGTTAACGCGGCGATGCTGACACACCTGCAAATCTGGCGCGCCCTCGATGCGCTTGCCGCGCGGCATAACATGTCGCCCTCGGGTTTGGCCAAGCTGGCGGGCCTCGATCCCACGACTTTCAACAAGTCCAAGCGCGGCGCGGGCGGCAAGCTGCGCTGGCCCTCGACCGAGAGCATCGCCAAGGTGCTGACCGCCACCAGCGCCAGCCTGGAGGATTTCGTCGCCCTGGTGGCTGAGTCGCCGCAGCGCGCGACCCGGATGGTGCCGCTGATCGGCATGGCCCAGGCAGGCACGCACGGCTTTTTCGACGATGCGGGCTTTCCCGCCGGTACGGGCTGGGAAGAGATCGCCTTCCCCGAGCTGGCCGACGAACATTGCTATGCGTTGGAGATCACCGGCGATTCCATGCTGCCGGTTTACCGCGACGGCGACCGCATCATCGTGGCGCCGTCGGGCAATCTGCGGCGCGGCGACCGCGTCGTGGTGAAGACCCATGGCGGCGAAGTGATGGCCAAGCAGCTGGGCCGCCTGACGGCGCAGCGCATCGATCTGAAGAGCTTCAATCCCGCCTTCGAGGATCGGGGATTTGCGCTGAGCGAAGTGGCGTTCGTGCATCGGATCATCTGGGCCTCGCAGTAAAACCTCCGTTCCGAAGTTAAGTCGGTGTCATGGCCCGCCTCCGCGCGGGCCATCCAGGGCCGCGAGCACCGTGTTTGTTGCCCTCGATGGCCCACGTAAAGTGGCCATGACAGTGAGAATTTGAGGCGCGCGTCAGCGCACCCGGCAAAAAACGCGGGGACGGCATGGCATCGCCGTGAAGCGGCCAGATGTTTCGGCTGCTCCTTTTCAGAGCGGCAGCCCTGTGAAGGGCTCGCGTAAGCCTCACGGCATTGCCACGCCCGGCGATTTTGGACCGCGCCCGGATACACCAGCATCGTCAGGCGGACATGCGGGTAGTGCCAAGCCTTGCTCGCATGTGCCGCTTCGAGAGCGGCTACGCCTGCTCAGCACCGCCATTCGGCGGTTCTGCCGGCTCTCCCATTTCAGGATCGAACCGGCCGCTGCACAATCGTCTTGTGCCTCGCGGACCTACGCGGACGTCCCCGCCCGGCCCGTGAGGGATACCCATCGCGACCTCGTGTTCGTGGCCGGTTCGTCATCCGGCACGTCCCACGACGCCGTCCTGGCCCACGTTGCAGACGTCCGGAACGTCCCCGCACGGGTCAGGCGATGAGAAAGTTAGGCTGATTTTTGCGAAGCGAAAGAGGGGAAAAAGATTTCCCCGCGCTATCCACGCGGGGCGCGTTGGAAAAGCTAGAGGATTGCCGTTCAAATCCTCAGCCTTTGCACTGGGGCGGCAATCGGTTTGAATGCTAGGCGCCACTGTTTGTTTGCTTGATCGACCGTCAGAGGAGCCAAGCTCTCAGGGTCTTCACGATGTCCCACAATAAATTCAAGGCGGGGACGTAGGCCACAATGCCTTTTGACCATGACTTCAATTTTCGGGGCATTTGACGGAGTCCTTCATTCAAAAACTGAATGACTCCGAACAAGAGGTATGGAGGATGGCAAATGGATAATGGTCAAGAGAGCTATCGCTATTGGCGCGCACTATTTTTGGCAGGCCAAATAACCAAAGCAGTTCATCGGGTTATGAGGAGGAAATTGTTGGCATCTTCCAATACAAATATTTGAAATCTGCTTTTTGTGGCTTCAGCGCGCATTCCTACGAATCGGTCTTCCGGAAAATCCTTCCTTACCGTTGAAGCGATTCCTAAGGGATGATCGCGGCACCTCTTGGGTGCGCGCTGTCCGCTTTGGGTCAGAAGCGGCATTCCATATGGCTCGAGCGCCGCAGCAGAGCCGCGGCGCGACCCGCAGCATCTGACAGCTTCCTTCCCCCGCGAGCGGAGCGACGAGCGGGGGAAGGTGTCGCAACGAGGTGTCTGCTTCTTGGCAGACCCGAGTTGCGACGGATGGGGGGGAAATCAAATCAAGGATACCCCTGAAACTTCCGCACCAGCGTGTCGAAAGACACACGGTCGCCGGACAGCGCCGCCTTCAACTGTGAGGCCCTTCCCTGCATGGCGCGCTCATAGGACGTCGCGGGCGCGGCGCGCAGGGCGGCGTCCAGTTCGGCGGTGATGCGGGCGCGGTTGGCGACAGGATCGAAGCCCGACAGGGTCAGCGCCACCTGATAGCGCACCGCGACATTGCCGGGCGCGAGTGTCACGGCGCGGTCGAACAGCGCGAAGCCGCCGTCCAACGTCGCGCCATAGAGCCGCCGCGCCAGGAACGGCCCGCCCGCCTTCACCACTTCGATATTCCAGCCGCCCAGCGCCGCCGCCGCGTAAGCATTGTCAGGTTCGGCCGCCACCGCCGCATCCAGCGCCGCCTTGGCCTGGCCCGGCAGGTTTTGTAGCCGCGCCCGGATGAGCCCCATGATGCGCGCCTGATAGCCCAGCGACGCCGCCAGCCAGGCCTGACCGTCGGCCAGTTTGGGATAGAGTGTCACCGCCTGACGCGCCAGTGTTTCGGCTCGCTTGAGGCACTCCAGACAGGGCGCATCGCGCAGGGCCGCATCGCCCAGCGCGGCGCGGGCCGCCAGCGCATAGCCGACGGCGCTGCGCGAAGCCTCGCCGGCGCGGATCGCGTCTTCGTAACGCCCGCGCGCATAGAGATCATAGAGCGCCGGTGGAACGGGTGTCGCGGCGGAGACGGGCAGCGTCAGCAGAAGCAGCGCGAGCACCAGCCGCTTCATGGCGCTAACAGACCTCATCCTTCGACAGGCTCAGGATGAGGAATGTTTGAAGCGGTCTCATGGTGAGCTTGTCGAACCATGAGGGCGAACGGCAACACACTTCTCATGGCTTGACGAACTCGCCCGCCAGCGCCTTGCGGATCATGGCGGCGGTGTCGCGCGTGCCGAACAAAGCGGCGAAGGAGCCGAAGCGCGGCCCGGCGCTCTGGCCGAACAGCACTTCGTACAGCGCCGCGAACCAGGCGCGCAGCGGCTCGAAGCCGTGCGCCTTGCCTACTTCATAGACCATGTTCTGCACAAGGGCGCCGTCGCGCTCGTCGCCCATCGCATCCAGCCTGTTCGCCAGATCTTCCAGCGCCGCGCGTTCGCGATCGTCGGCGGCGCGGTATTTCTTCGCCGGTTTCACAAAGTCTTCGTAATAGGCGAGCGCATAGCCCGCCAGCTTGTCGAGGCCCGGATTGGCCTGCGGGCTCGCGCCCGGCGCATAGGCGCGGATATTGCCCCACAGCACTTCGCGGGTGTGCGCGTTCGACGCCGACACCAGATTGAGCAGCAGCGCGAAGCTGACCGGATAGCGCTCATCCGGTGGCGCGCCGCCATGGATGTGCCAGACCGGATTTTCCAGCCGCTGCGCTTCGCTGGCCTCATTCGAATGATAAGACTCCAGCAGGCCGATATACTCGTCCACGGCCTTCGGAATAACATCGAAGTAAAGTCGCTTGGCGGTGCGCGGCTTCTGGAACATGAACAGCGCCAGCGATTCCGGCGAGCCATATTTCAGCCAGTCTTCGATCGAAATGCCGTTGCCCTTGGATTTGGAAATCTTCTGGCCGGTATCGTCCAGGAACATCTCGTACATGTACTGGTCGGGCGGATTGCCGCCCGCGATCTTGCAGATGGCGCTGTAGAGCGGCGCCTGGCTCAAATGATCCTTGCCGTACATCTCGTAATCGACGCCCAGCGCCGCCCAGCGCATGCCCATGTCGGGCTTCCATTGCAGCTTGCAATGGCCGCCGGTGACGGGAACGGTCTCGTGGCTGCCGTCTTCTTCCACATACGTGATGGTGCCGGCCGCGACATCGCGATCCACCACCTTGGCCAACAGCACCTTGCCGGAGCGCGGGCTGACCGGAAGAAATGGCGAATAGGTTTCCTGGCGCTCCTCGCCCAGGGTGGGCAGCATCACCGCCATCACCTTGTCGTACTCGGCCAGGATCTTGAGCAGCGCCGCGTCGAAGCGGCCCGACTTGTAGGTGGCGGTGGAGGACCAGAACTCGTAGCGGAAGCCGAAGCTGTCCAGAAAGGAACGCAGCCGCGCATTCATGTGCGCGCCGAAACTCTCATGGGTGCCGAAGGGATCGGGAATGACGGTGAGCGGCTTGCCCAGATTGGCGGCGATCATCGCTTGGTTGGGCAGGTTGTCCGGCACCTTGCGCAGCCCATCCATGTCGTCGCTGAAGGCGATCAGATGCGTCGGCACATCGCTGATGGTCTCGAACGCCTTGCGCACCCAGCTGGTGCGCGCCACCTCGCCAAAGGTGCCGATATGCGGCAGGCCCGAGGGGCCATAGCCGGTCTCGAACAGCACGCCGGTGACGGTTTCGCCCCGGGCCCGGCGCGCGTCGACGCGCGCCAACAGCCGCCGCGCCTCCTCAAAAGGCCAGGCCTTGGCTTCAAATGCCTGCTCACGCAACGTTTTCACGGCGAAATTTATCCTTTGGTAACCGGCAGTTTAAGCCATTTGAAAGGGCGCGAAAGCTAGGATTTTGCGAGGGACAGCGTCAATGACCGGGAAAGACCCTGCCTACCAGGAGGAATCGCGCGCGGTGTTCGCCGGGCGCATCGATATCCTCTATGCGCTCGGCAGGCACTATCTGTCCCTGCCTTTCGCGGTGCTGTGCGTGCCCGCCACGCTGCTGGCCGGCGCCGCGCCCGGCGCCCTGCCCTTCACGCCGCTGCTGATCCAGATGGCGGTCGTGATCGCCGCCGAACAGCTTACCACCGCCTATCGCAAGCGCCATGAACGCGGCGAGCATCCCGACGATCCCGGTTACTGGGCGCGCCGCTACACCTTCGTCTCCGCCATCGCGGGCGCCAGCTGGGGCCTGGGCGCGATGTTCTGGTTCGTCTGGGGTTCCTTCCCGGCCCAGGCCTATCTGGCGCTGGCCTTTCTGGGCATGACCGCGACGGAGTTCATCGCCCGCTCGGCGCATCGCCCCGCCTTTGCCGCCCATACGCTGTTCTCGCTGGGGCCGCTGGTGCTGCTGCTGGCGCTGCAGGGCGGCCTTTATGCCGCCATGACCGCCATCCTGGTGATCCTCTTCGCCGGGGTGCTGATCAGCTATTGCAACTGGATGGCGCGGCTGCTGGATGAAAGCGTGTCGTTGCGCAACGAGAATTCCGACCTTGTGGTGCGGCTGCAGCGCGAGAAGACCGAAACCATCGCCGCCCGCGACAGCGCCGAAGCCAGCGCGCTGGCCAAGTCGGCCTTCATCGCCAATATCAGCCACGAACTGCGCACGCCGATGAACGGCCTGCTGGGCATGGCGCAGCTGCTGGAGCGCGCCGACCTGCCCAAGCAGCAGGCCGACCATGTCAAAGTCATGCTGGAAGCGGGCCGTGGCCTGCAAACCCTGCTGGACGATGTCATCGCGCTGACCCGCGACGATTCCGAGCAACTGGAAGACGAGGATTGCGATCCGCTGCAGACCGCCCGCGCCGTGGTGCGCCTGTTGCAGCCGCGCGCCTGGGAAAAACATCTGCGCCTGTCGCTCACCGCCTCCGGCAGCCTGCCGCGCGTCGCCGCCGATCCGCGCCGCGTCCGCCAGGTGCTGCTCAAGCTGGCCGACAATGCGCTGAAATTCACCGACCGCGGCCTGGTCGAAGTACGCCTCGATGCGATGCATGACGGCAAGGGCGGCCGCTTCGTGCGCTTCACCGTCGCTGATACGGGCCTGGGCGTGGCGCCGGAAGTGGCGCACCTGCTGTTCAGCCCCTTCACGCCCGGCGACAATTCCTATACCCGCGCGCAACAGGGCGCGGGCCTGGGCCTGGCGGTGGCAAAACGCATCGTCTCCCAGGCGGGCGGCGAAATCGGCTTCGACAGCACCCTTGGCGAAGGCGCGCAATTCTTCTTCACGCTTCCCGTTTCCGGCACCGCATCGCAATCCGCGCCGGGCGGCATCTCGGGCGGCGAAACCAGCCAGCCGCCGCCGTCGGGCCTGACGCTGCTGCTGCACGCCACCGTGCCGGGCGTCGCCGCCGGCCTCGCCAATCTGCTGGAGCCGTTCGGCAACACCATCATCGTCGCCGCCTCGCTGGCCGACGCGGTGGAACGCGCGGGCAAGACCCGCTTCGACGCCATCATCGCCGGCGCCAACGACACCGACACGTTGGCGGCATCGCCCGGCGTGACCGCACCGCTGATCGCGGTGCTGCTGCGCGGCGAACGCGCGCCCGCCGCCACCGACGCAGCTCTGCGCTGGCCGGTGGAGCCGGACGCGCTGTATGCCGCGCTGGCGTCCTATGTCATGCAGCGGGATGAAGCGGATGCGGCGCTGGACCGGGCGCCCGAACGCCCCGCGGCCATCGACGCCATGGCCTTCTCCACGCTGGAAAAGTCGGTCGGCGTGCATGCGCTGGTGGACATCCTGCAATGCTACATCGCCACCGCCGAGCAGCTAACCACCGCGTTGGGGGAAGCCTGCGCCGAGGAAAAGTGGGATGAGGCAGCGCGCCTGGCCCAGGACATTGTCGGCGCGGCGGGCGGCTTGGGCCTCACCGCCGTCACCCAGGCGGCGCGCCTCTTCGCACAGAAGTCGCGCGACGGCGAAGACCAGCACAGCCTGCGCAACGCCGCCCAGATGGTGTTGGGCGAGCATATGCGCTCGAAACAGGCGCTCACACACCTGTATCCCGACGTCGCTTGAACCTGACACGACGGCGCTTAAGATGCGCGCTCATGTCCTCCACGCCCCTCGAGTCGCTCCCCGCGCTGGTTCCCGCGCCACCCGGCGCCGCCATTTTTGATGGCGCCGCGCGCCGCGCCGAACTGCGCGACGCCCGCGCCCTGTTCGAAACCGGCGAGGTGCTGGTGGCCCATGCCGGTTTCACGGCGGGACGGCTGGGCGTGCGTGGCGGGACCGCGCCATTCGATGTGATCGAACTCTTCGCCTTTGTGCGGCCAGGCCAGGCCTTTGTGCCGTCGGCCAGCGGCATGGCGCGGATTCTGGGATTGGGCTTTCCCAAAATGCCGGAAGAGAGCGCGGCGCTGCTGTCGCAGATCGCACGCCACCTGCTGCGCGAAGTGGAAAGCCTGTCGCCCGAGCTGAAAGCGGCGCTGGCGCCGCTGGTCGGCACGCTGGAACGGGCGGGCTGGCGCTGGGCCAAGCTGTTGCAGGATATCGTTGGCGCGGTGCCGCACGGCTCGCCCATCGCGGGTCTGGAAGTGTGGCGCGGGCTGCCCTTGTGGGAAGACGAAGCGCCGCCGGGCCAGCCGGGAACGCAAGCCGTGTCGCCGGAGGAAGCCGCCACGCGCCTGGCGCGGCTGGTGAGCGAAACGCGACCCGAGCAGGAAGCCTACAGCAAGGCGGCGACATACGCCTTCAGTCCGCGCGACGTTGCGGGCGCGCCCAAGGTGGCGCTGCTGGAAGCGGGGACCGGCACCGGCAAGACGCTGGGCTATCTCGCGCCCGCCAGCCTGTGGGCGGAGAAGAACGGACCGGGCCTGTGGATCTCGACCTACACCCGCAACCTGCAACGCCAGATCGTGCAGGAGATCGCGCGGCTCTATCCCGATCCGGTGGAGCGCGCCGAGAAGGCGGTGGTGCGCAAGGGGCGCGAGAATTATCTCTGCCTGCTGAACTTTGAAGAAGCGGCGAAGCGCACCGCGCTGGCGCCGGGCCCGCGCAGCATTGCGCTGGGGCTGATCGCGCGCTGGGCCGCGTCCGGCACCGATGGCGATATTTCCGGCGTCGGCTTTCCTGCCTTTCTCGCCGCGTCGATGCCGCTGTCCGCCGTCACCGATCGGCGGGGCGAATGCATCTATACCGCCTGCCCGCATTACCGCCAATGCTTCATCGAGCGCACGGTGCGCAAGGCGCGCAACGCCCCCATCGTCATCGCCAACCATGCGCTGGTGATTGCGCTCTCTTCTCAAGAAGAAGGGGCCGCGCAGGACTGGCTGGCGACGGATGAGGCCACCGATGCCCCGGCGGAACGGCGGCTGCGCTATGTCTTCGATGAAGGCCATCACCTGTTCGACGCCGCCGATAGCGGCTTCGCGGCGCTGCTGTCAGGCCGCGAGATGTCCGAACTGCGCCGCTGGGTGCGGGGACCGGAGCAACGCACCCGCAGCCGCATGCGCGGGCTGGAAGAACGCTTGAAAGACCTTATCGCGGACGACGAGCGGGCGCAGCGGGCCCTGGAAGACGCCGTGATGGCGTCATCGGCGCTGGCGGGCGAAGGCTGGACGCAGCGTCTGAGCAGCCCACGCGGGTCGGGCGAAGTCTTTCTCGCCCTCGCCTACAGCCACGTGCGCGCCCGCAGCGGCGACCAGGACAGTTTCTACACTTTGGAAGCCGAACCGCATCCAATGCCGGAGGATTTGGCGGAGGCGGTGCGCGGCCTGTCACGCGCCCTGAAGCGGCTGGCCGATCCCTTGGCGCATCTGGCGCACCTGCTGCGCAAGAAGATGGCCGACAAGACCGCCGAGATCGAGCCGCACACCCGCGCCCGGCTGGATGCCGCCGCGCGCGGGCTGGACAGGAGAGCCAAGCGCATTCTGCCTGCCTGGATGGCGATGCTGGAAACGCTGGAGACCGGCGAACTGAATGACGAGTTCATCGACTGGTTCGAACTCAAGCGCGAGGATGGCCGCGACAGCGATATCGGGCTGGAGCGGCACTGGATCGATCCCACCATTCCGCTGGCGAAGGAAGTCTTCGCGCCTGCGCATGGCGCGCTGGTGACCTCCGCAACGTTGCGCGACAGCAGCGCGGATGACTGGACCGCCGCCGAAATCCGCACCGGCGCCAGCCATCTGCTGGAGCCGCCGCGCCGCGCCATGTTCGGCTCGCCTTTCGATTATGCGAAACAGGCGCGCATCTTCGTGGTCACCGATCTCCCACGCCGCGAGCCGGAAGCCTTGGCGGCGGCGATGCGCGAATTGTTTCTTGCCTCCGGCGGCGGCGCGCTGGGATTGTTCACCGCCGTGCGCGCCTTGAAAGACGTGGCCGCCCGCATCACCGAGCCGCTCGCCCATGCCGGGCTGCCGCTTTATGCCCAGCATATCGACCGGCTCGACACCGGCGCGCTGGTGGACCTGTTCCGCGCCGAAGAAAATGCCTGCCTGCTGGGCACCGATGCGCTGCGCGATGGCGTCGATGTGCCCGGCCGCTCGCTGCGGCTGGTGGTGTTCGACAAGGTGCCCTGGCCCAAACCCACCATCCTGCACAAGGCGCGGCGCTCCCGCTTCGGCAAGGGCTATGACGACCTCATCACCCGCTTCCGCCTCAAGCAGGCCTTTGGGCGGCTGATCCGCGGCGAAGGCGACCAGGGCTGCTTCGTGATTCTGGAAGGGGCGACGCCATCGCGGCTTTTGAGCGGATTGCCGCCGGAAGCCCCGGTGAAACGGGCCGGGCTGGCCGAGGTGATTGGGGATATCCGGATGTTCCTGGGGACGGAGGCGAGCGCCCCACTTATAAGTCCCTGATGGCCCAACCCGCCCAGACCCCGGACTCCGACCCAAATGGTCATTACGGCTGCCACGCCAGTGGCATCCTGCCCAGCCATGTGCTGGAACGGTTGATCGCGGATGGCCGCGAAATCATTCCCGCCGAGCCGCTGGTGCCGGGCCAGGTGCAGCCCGCCAGTCTCGATCTGCGGTTGGGGGCCAAGGCGTGGCGGGTGCGCGCCAGCTTCCTGCCCGGCCCACGTGCGACGGTGGCCGAACGCCTGGCATCGGTCTTCATGCATGAGATCGACCTGACCAACGGCGCGGTGCTGGAAACCGACTGCGTCTATATCGTACCGCTGCTGGAAAGCGCCTGCTTAAGCCCCGGCATTTCCGGCGCCGCCAATCCCAAAAGCTCCACCGGACGCATCGATGTCTTTGTGCGGTTGATCACCGATTATGCCGCCGCATTCGACCGCATCGCGCCGGGCTATACCGGGCCGCTGTTCGCCGAGATCAGCCCGCGCACCTTCCCGGTACTGGTGCGCAAGGGTTCGCGCCTGAACCAGCTGCGGCTACGCCATGGCGCGCCGACTTCATCCGATACGGCGCTGAAGGAACTGCATCTGCGCAGCCCACTCACTGACACGACGCCGACGATTGAGGGCGGACTTTGCCTGTCCATCGACCTGAAGAGCGCCGACCCACAGAGCGGCCGCATCGGCTGGCGCGCCAAGCGTCACACCGGGCTGATCGATGTCGACAAGCCCGGCCTGCTCGATCCCTGGCAATATTGGGACCCGATCATGGCCGATCCCGGCGGCTGCCTGGTGCTGGACCCGGACGAGTTTTACATCCTGGCCAGCCGCGAGCGTGTCGCCATTCCGCTCGATCATGCCGCCGAGATGGAGCCCTTCAATCCGCTGGTGGGCGAGTTCCGGGTTCATTATGCGGGCTTCTTCGATCCCGGTTTCGGGGTGGAATCGGCCGCGCCACCCAGCGCGCGCGCCGTGCTGGAAGTGCGGTCGCGCGAAGTGCCCTTCATTCTGGAACATGGGCAGGTGATCGGGCGGCTGGTGTTCGAACGCCTGACCGATCCACCGCCCCAGTCGTATGGCGAGGGCCTGGGTTCCAATTACCAGCGCCAGGGCCTCAAGCTTTCCAAGCATTTCCGCGAGCCGTAGGGCGCGGGGCCAGGTTCCGCTGCCGCCCATTATCCGGGCACGGATTATTTTGCCGCCAGCGCCGCATGTTGCGGGAAACACACAGCATCGCCCCAAAAGCGCGTAAAGGCTGCTGGAACCGCACAACCCCGTTGCGTCCGGTTACCGCTACGGCACATTAGAGGCGCTGCGGATGGACGGTTTGGGGAAACCCCGCAGTGTTTGGAAGGAAACTTCCGAAGGTCCAATTCAAGGGGGCAGAAGTGAGGCGGCTACGGCGCAAATGTGCCGGCCGCCTCATGTTCTTTCCGGCCTCTTTTTCCGCACCACCAAATCCGCGATGGCGAACGGCAGATAATAAATGCCGAGCGACAGCATGCCGATTCCCACCAGTTGCGGGATGTACCAGGGCCAGGGCGCCAGCATGGTCAGCAGATTCTGGCCCAGCGGCTTTTCGCGCAGGAAGCCGTAATTGACCGCCAGCAGCCAATCCACCAATCCCGCCGCCGCCAGATAGACCAGGCTGGCCAGCGCCACGCGCGGCAGCGAGCGCCATGCCGGGCGCATCCGCGTTCCCAGCGTCAGATACAGCAGCGCGGCGATGACGCCGCCATGCTGGATGAAGAAGGCGAAATAGGCCGCGTCGGGATAGTCATAATAGACGGTGGGCGTGATCAGGCCTTGCAGCGTGCCGCCCAGGCCCCAGAAATAGACCAGCTCGTAGGCGAACTGGTTGCGCGTCACCAGCGCGGTCATCAGCGCGATCTGCGCCCAGTCGCACAGATGCATCGGCAGCGAGCGTTCCAGCGCCAGGTCGCCCCGCACCGCGTTCAGCCCGTACCAGAAAATCCAGCCGCCCAGCAGCAGCGCCGCCAGGCCGTGGCGGGTGGCGCGGTCACAGCGGGGGCCCAGATGCTCGTGCCGCGCCGCCAGCGCCATCGCCAGCGGCACCAGAAATGTCAGCGCGACAGCCGCCAGATGCGACGGCCCGAAAAGGACGAATTGCGGCGACACGCGGCCTCCAGCTTCAACGGCGGGAGCCTACTGGAACCACGCGGAAAGTTTAAGACCTGTCGCGGCCCGCGTTACGCCAGCGGGAAACAATGGTGTCCAGACCTTCGCGGTCCATATTCGGAGCCTTCCAGCTCTTGGAGAAGCTGCCATGGCCGCCGGGCGGCACGACGCGCTTGCCGATATCGTCGAAGCGCACCCGCATGGGCATGGAGACGCCCTGCCCCAGCACCAGCGCCTCGCGGTCGCCCAGCAGCGGCAGGAATTCGATCAGGTCGGACATGCCTTCATAGGTGGAGCCGCAGATCACTTCCTGGTCGCGCTCGCTCGACAGGCGCAGCACGATGGCGGTGCCGCATTGCGAGACGATGGTGGCGTCCAGTTCGCTGGGCCGCTGCGTCACCAGCGCCAGAGACAGGCCGTATTTGCGGCCTTCCTTGGCGATGCGCGACAAGGCGTGGCGGGTGGGGACGAATTTCTGGCTGTCGGCGGGGGCGTAGCGATGCGCTTCCTCGCAGACCAGCAGCATGGGCAGACCGCCCTTGCTCCACACCGCCAGGTCGAAGGCCAGGCGCGAGATCACCGAGATCACCACGTCGAGAATTTCCGGCGGCACGGTGGAGAGGTCGATGACGCTGATGGGGCGGCCTTCGGCGGGCACGCGGAACAGGCGCGCCAGCACATCGCCCATCGTGTCCTGCACCGACAGGCTGCCGAACATGAAATTGTAGCGCTGGTCGGAAACCAGGGTTTCGATACGGGTGCGCAGGCGGCGATAGGGCAGCGCCAGCTGCGAACGCTCCAGGCGGCCCAGTTGCTCGTCGATGAAGGCGATGACGTCCGACATGCGGAACGGGGTGGGCGTATCGACGGTGATCACGGCGCTGTCGGCGCTCTTGCGGGCGACCAGGGCGCCGGAACGGCTGGTGGCGCTTTCGCTGTAGCGGCGCTTGGCCTGCACCACGCCTTCGGAGAGAATCTCCACTTCGGCGTCGTGATGGGCGTCTCTGGAGACCAGCGCCGCCGTCATTTCCGGAAAATCCAGCATCCAGAATGGCAGGTGGAAGGTGTCCAGGCTGATGGGCTCGACCAGGCCGCCGAACGAGGCGGCATATTCATTGTGCACATCCAGGATCACGACATGGGCGTGGGTGTGTTCGGCCAGCAGACGCTGCAGGATGCAGGTCAGCGCCGAGGACTTGCCCGAGCCGGTCGAACCCACCACCAGGAAATGCTTGGCCAGCAGATCGTCGATCATCAGGCGCGCGGGCACGCTGGCATCCTGGAACAGGCTGCCGATCTTGATGCTGGCGGCCTGGGGCGGGGCATAGACGCGCGTCAGATCGTGCTTGTCGGCCAGCAGCACGCCGTCGCCCAGGGTGGGCAGGGCGGAGACGCCGCGGCGGAAGGTCAGGCGCTTGGACGCATCCATCGCCACTTCGCCCATCAGGTTGATCTCGATCAGGCCGGTCGCCGCCTCGCCTTCACTGGCCGTCATGGGCGAACTGATGGCAGCGACGATGCCCATCACGGCGGAAATCGGCGTGATGACTTTCACCAGCGCGCCGATCTGCATGCGGCTGTCGGCGCCGGTGATGGCGTCCTGCCGTTCCAGCATGGCGACGGCATGGCTGCCCGAGACCGAAACGATATGCGCCAGGCGAACGGGCGGCGCCGACGGCATGCCGCGGCGTTCGCGGAACACGGGCGCGGACCCGGCGGGCGCGGCAGGCTTGGGCGCGGAAGACGGCGATGCGGGACGTTCGATATGCAGGGTCATGCCGCGCGTCCTTGAGCAGTGGCGGTGAGAGACGCAGCGCCTGCGCTACGCCCCGGCAGGGTCAGCACCACGGTGGTGCCGGCGCCCGGCTGGCTTTCGATGTGCAGCGTGCCGCCATGCAGGCGGGCCAGGCCCAGTGCCAGCGGCAAGCCCAGGCCGGTGCCTTCCTGGCTGCGGGCGCGGCGGGCATCGACCTGTGCGAAGGGCTGCAGCGCCAGCATGATCTCTTCATGGGTCATGCCGATGCCGGTGTCGGCGATGGCGATGGTGACGCCGCCATCGGCGGCGGGCCGCGCCATCAGCAGCACGCGGCCGCCGGGCGAGGTGAATTTGGAGGCGTTGGACAGCAGATTGACCAGGATCTGGCGCACCCGCTTGTGATCGACCTCGATCTCGCGCAGCGAATGGTCGAGCCGGATATCGAGAAGCTGCTTCTTGGCGTCGAACTCCGGCTTGATCTGCTCCGCCGCCGCGGCGACGACATCGCCGATGGCGACGGGGGCCTTGTTCAGCGACAGGCTGCCGGATTCCAGCTTCGACATGTCGAGCACATCGCCCACCACATCGAGCAGGCGGCGGCCCGCCTTGGCGATATGGCTGGCATATTCGGCATTGTCGGCGGCGGTGACGGCGCCCGGTTCGCGCATCAGGTCGGAGAAGCCGATGATGGCGTTGAGCGGCGTGCGCAGCTCGTGGCTCATGGTGGAGAGAAAGGCCGATTTGGAGCGCGCATTCAGTTCCGCTTCCTGGCGCGCGGCGCGGATGGCCTTTTCCGTATGCTTGCGCAGATTGATCTCGCCGAGGGTTTCGGAATACCTCGCAAGCAGTCCGCTTTTCTGGCGCTTGGCGCGCGAGCCCGGCAGAGACACGACTAAACCCCGGCGAATTGCCCGCAAAGATAGCGTTCAAGGGGTTCAGAGCCGGTTAAGGACAACAGGCCAAGCCGCCACATCCTACAACCGGAAGTAGAATAGCGGCGGCTAATTGCGGCTTTCGGCGGAGACCGGGATCAGCTTGCCACCGGCAGCCGGTTTTTCGCCCGATACCAGGCTGCCGCGGGCATTCTGGAAGGGGTAGCTGCGGGCGACGTTGAGTATGACGCTGGCGAAGGTGTCGCCATCGGCCTTCACCTTGGCGACGATGTCTTCCACCGCAGGGCGGCCGAAGCCCTGGATGCCGCGCCCCAGCGCATAGGAGAGCATCTTGCGGATGAAGGCGCGGCGGAAATCATCCTTGCGGTCGGCCAGCATCCGGCGGAATTCGACCGGCCCGGCAAACGCCTTGCCGTCGATCATGCCCGACGCATCCACCGCGTCGCCATTGTCGGCCAGGCGCCAGGCGCCGTTGCCGGCGTAATTCTCCAGCGCGAAACCATAGGGGTCCATGCGGGCATGGCAGCCGGCGCAGGAGGGGAAGTTGCGATGCTGCTCGAATATCTGCCGCACCGTGCCCTTGAGCTGGGTGTTGGTGTCCAGCGCCAGCGCCGGGACATCCGGCGGCGGCGGCGGCAGTTTCTGGTTGAAAAGATTTTCCAGGATGAACTTGCCGCGCACCACCGGCGAGGTGCGCAGGCCCTCGCCCAGCGGCTTGGAAGTCAGCGTCAGGATCGAAGCCTGGGTCATGATGCCGCCGCGCTGCGCCAGATCGACAGGCACCTTGCGGAATTCATCGCCGGTGACGCCGCTGATGCCATAGAGCTTGGCCAGCCGCGCATCGACGAAGGTGTAGTCGGCATAGAGCAGGTCGGTGATGGGGCGGTTGTTGGTGACGATGTAATTGAAGAACTGCTCGGTCTCGCTCTTCATCGAGGTCAGCAGCGCCTTGTCCACATTCGGCGTCGCTTCCAGGCTGCGGATTTCCAGCCACTGGCCCAGGAAATCCTTGGTCAGCGAAATGCCCTTCGGGTCTTTCAGCATGCGCGCCACCTGGGTTTCCAGGTTCTGCTTCAGCGTGCCCGCCTTGGCTTCCGCATACAGGGCGTCGTCCGGCATCGAGCTCCAGAGGAAATAGGAGAGCCGGCTGGCGAGCTGGTAATCGTTGAGCGCGAAGATGGCGCCCTTGCCGTCGGCCTGGCTGTTGCGCTCCATGCGGAAGAGGAATTCCGGCGACATCAGCGCGGCGCGGATCGCCAGCGACATGCCGCGATCCACGGATTCATCCGAAAGACCTTCCTGGGTGAAGGCCATGTTGACGAACTTCATCAGGCCCGCGATCTCGGCGTCGCTGACCGGACGGCGGAAGGCGCGCGGCGCGAAGGCGAGAAGGTTGATGCGCACCTTCTCCATCGGATTGGCGTAATCGGTCCTGAAATCCTTGCTGGGATCGTTGAGCCGCGAGGTGCTGCCCGCCAGGCTGGAGAAGCGCGCCGGGGGCCTTTCGACGCCCGGCGTGTCCTTCATCGCCTCGACGCTCGCCTTCCGGGCGGCTTCGAGATAGCGCTCGATCAACAGCGGCGACAGGGTCAGCGTGTCGGCGTTGTTGTCGAAGCTTTCGCCGCGCTCGTCGGCGGGGAAATCGGCCGAGGCGTTCCAGGTCGCGGGCAGATAGAGCAGGTCGCGCAGCGAGTTGGCGTATTCTCGGTTGTTCAGGCGGCGTACGATGAACGGGCCCGGATCGGGCTTGATGCTGGGCAGCACGCGGTTGTTGACGAAATCCACCAGCAGCATGCGTTCCGCGTCGCTGGGCTTGTTGGCGACATTGGCGGGCGGCATGTGCTTGCCGCTGACTTCGCGCGCCACGGCGGTCCACATCTCGTCCTTCGACGCGCTAGCGATGGCTTCGGCATCATCTTTGAAGCGCAGGCTGACATCGCCGCGCGGCGTGCTGCCGCCATGGCAGCCGCCGCAATATTTGGTGAGGACGGCGACATGGGTGTTGCCGGCGGGCGCGGCAGCGGGTGCGGCGGGCGGGGCCGGCGCCGCTTGCGCCAGCTGCCATGGCGGCAAAGGCGCGGGCGCGGCGGGTTCAGCGGCGATGGCGTGGAAGGCCACCACGGAAGACACCGCCATTGCGGTCAGCGCCAGGGTCCTGATCAGCACGGTCAAGCACGGCTCCCATCGGGTCCGCTCGCGGCGCACCCGTTATCATTTGCCAGCTTCATAGCATGACAAAGGGCGGAGGAAAATGTCTGACATTTGGTCACAAGCTCATGAAATCGCTATAGAAACCTGGCCCAGCGGCCCGAAATCGCCGCGCAGCCGGTCGCCCGGGGCGATTTCCACAGGTTTGAGGCAGGTTCCCGTCGTCACCACTTCGCCCGCCTTCAGGGTCAGGCCGTAGCGGGACAATTCATTCACCAGCCAGGTGAGCGCGATACGCGGATCGCCCAGCACATTGGCGCCGACGCCTTCGCCCGCACCCCTGGCCTGGATCAGGGCCTGCACCGGATGGGCGGCGAGATCGAGGGCACGCCAGTCGGCGTCCGTCGCCGGACCCAGCACGAATTTGTGGGCGCAGGCATTGTCCGCCACCAGTTGCGCCACGCCCGCCTGGGTGACGTCGGTGTAGCGCGTGTCCGGCAGCTCGATGGCGGGATGCAACGTGGCGATGGCGGCCATCACCTCGTCCTGGGTGTAGGGTGCCTCGCGCGGCGGCAGATCGCGCGCCATGCGGAAGGCGAACTCCATTTCGGCCAGCCGCATATGGCTGCCGCCGATGACGAAGACGCCGCCATCTTCGATGACACGCTCCGCCAGCAGCCGTCCGGCGATGGGACCATCGACATTGATGTGCTTCTGTCCCGCCACGCTGGTGGCGGCGATCTTCCAGCCGAACAGGGGCGCTTCCGTGTGTTCTTCGATACAGGCCTGAACGCGGTAGCCTTCGGCGCGATCGCGGGGACGCAGATTGTCCGGCAGGGCGTCGATCCGCGTTTTATCCCGCCAATGGCGATGGAGCAGTTCGCTGGCGGCCCGCAATTCGGCATCGTTCATGGTCATGCCGCTTCTTAGCGCCGGATCACGCCTGCGGCCAGATCATCTTCACCTGGAGGCCGCCCAGCTCCGAGCGCTTCAGCGCGATGGCGCCGCCGCGCGCCTCGACCAGATCGCGCGCAATCGCCAGCCCCAGGCCATGGCCCGGCCCGGTTTCGTCCAGCCGCCGCCCCCGGATCAGCGCCTCTTCCGCCTGCCAGTCCTGCAGGCCGGGGCGTGGCTTGCGAGAATGGCGGGCGTTTCCGCCATGGCCAGCGCGGCTTCGACAGAGGTCAAGGCGTCGGCGGCGCGCCCCTGCTGCAGCTGGATCATTGCCAGCAGATGATGGGCCGGTGCGAATTCGGGCGCGGCGTGCAGGATGCCAAGGCACAGTTGTTCGGCCTCGGTCAGCTTGCCCGCCCGCTGCAACGTCACGGCATCCTGCAGGACCGAGAGGACCGTCATGATCTGGCGAAACCGATCGTGTCTGAAAAAGCAGGGAATATTTGCCGCCCAGCGTCAAGGCGTGGGACCGAAGCCCTTCGCCGCGGCACCGGAAAGCGTCTAGTTTGCAGGGCTCAAGGCGGCATCAAGGCTGCCATCCGGGGGATGCATGAAATCGGGTTTTGTTTTCCTGTTGCTGGGCGTTGCGCTGGCCACAGCCGCCTTCGCGCAGGAAGCCCCGCCGCGCGCACCCCTGCCCGCGCGCCCGCACCATGTCCCGGTGCCCCGGGGCTCCGATGCGGGAGCGGGCCCCGCCTGCGACCAGCTCACCAACTACGGCCAGATGCCGCCGCCCGGCCCTGCGCCCGTGGTCTATGGTCCGACCGCCCCCGTGGCAGCGCCGGCCGCCGAAACCGTGACGGCGCCGGCCGCTGCGGGCCGCGGCCGCGGCGGCGGCACTTATATCGGCCCAGGCTCGCGCGACGTCTTCGTTCCCGACGCGCCGACATTGCCGTATCGCTTCGTGGAGCCACCGCGCCCCCCCAACGGCATCACGGGCTTTTCCAATGTCTCCGGTGTCGTCCTGCTCAAGAACGGCCATCTGATGGTGCTGCACCGCATGCCGATGTTCAGCATCCTGGAATATGACGCCCGGGGCCAACTGCTCCGTGTCATCAACCCCAATATCATGGGGCGCCCGCACGGCATGCGGATCGACGCCAACGACAATATCTGGATGACCGACCAGAGCTGCCACATCGTCATCAAGATGAACCCGCGCGGCGATGTGCTGATGACGATCGGCACAGCGGGCAAGACCGGCGTCTGGGACGAAGCCAAGGGCGATCATTTGCTGCACCAGCCCACCGATGTGTCCTTTGGACCAAACGGCGACATCTTCGTCTCACAGAGCCATGGCGGCACCTACCCCCGCGTGCTGCGCTTCGACCGGAACGGCAAGTACAAAACCAGCTGGAGCCTGGCCCGCGAAAGCGGCCCGTCGCCCGTGGTTCACACCCTGATGGTGCACAAGGGGCAGGTCTGGGTCAGCGACCGTGAAGTGAAGGTCATCCGCATCTTCGACCTGAACGGCAAGCCTGTGCGCGACATCCAGATGAAGAACCTGATCTGCGGCTTTTACGTCGACACGAAGGGCCAGCTCTGGATGACGAGCGGCCGGGACGGCCAGTTGATGCGGCTGGACTGGAACGGAAACATTCTGGCCTACATCGGCAAGGAAGGTTTCGGCGAGAATGATTTCGGCGAAGCGCATTACATGACCATGACGCCCGACGGCAAGACCATCTACATCAGCGACGCCGTCAACAACGACATCAAGAAGCTGGAGCGGATCAACTGACAGCCAGACCGGGCCTGCTGATCGGATTGAGCTGCATCGCGGCGGCGGCGCTCGTCGCCGGCTTCGCGATGGCGCAAGCGCCCGCTGGCGCCCCGCCCGCCGTAACCAGCGATCCGCGCATGATCCCCAGGCCAGGCCCCGGCGGCGCGATGCCCAACGCGGCCCCGCCGGGCGGCGGCAGCTTCCCGGGGTATCGCCCGCAAGGCATCGTGGGCGGGGTGCAGACCCGGGTCCCGCAATTTGAGGATGTGTTTGCCGTCCTTGATGCGCTGCCCGATAGCGCCCCGGCCAAGCCGAAAAGGGCGCGAAAGATTCTGGTGTATGCCCGTGCCCGCGGCTACGCCCATTCGTCGGTTCCGATCACGGCCTTCGCCATCGACGAACTGGGCAAGAAGACCGGCGCCTGGTCGGCCACCATCAGCTACGAGCAGGATGACTTCACGGCGGCCGACCTGGCCAACTACGATGTGCTGGTGCTGGTCAGCACCACCGGCGCTTTTCTGGACGACCCGAACGACGCCGCGGGCACCGCCGCCCGCAAGGCCGCGCTGCTCGAGTATGTCCGCAGCGGCCACGGCCTGGTGCTGACCCACGCCGTCGGCGATTCCTATCGCGCCAACAGTCCCACTGGACCGATCGGGACCTGGCCGGAGTGGAACAAAACCGTCGGCGGGATTTTCAAAATATCACTGGGTCTATCCCCAGCAGGTCAGCGTGAAGATCGACGATCCCAAGAATCCGATCAATGCGGGCTTCGGCGGCAAGCCGTTCATCATTCACGACGAGATCTACACCTTCGCCCAGGATTCCTTCTCGCGGAAGAATGTCCGCGTCCTGACCAGCCTCGACTATGCGAAGATGAGCGACGCGGACAAGGCGCAGGAACCGGCAGCGACACGGCGCACCGATGGCGACTATGCGCTCAGCTGGATCCGCCGCGAAGGCAAGGGCCGCGTCTTCTATGAGGTGCTGGGCCATAGCGAGCATGTCATGGCGATGCCGGCCATCCTCAAGCAGATCACCGCGGGCATCCAGTACGCCGCCGGCGACCTGGCCGTGGACGACAGCCCCAGCCAAAAGTGATTTCAAATGATGGAGCGGGCGAAGGGGTGAGCCGCGACCGCGTCATTCAAAAGAGACATTGGAGCGGGCGACGGGAATCGAACCCGTGTATGCAGCTTGGGAAGCTGCCGTTCTACCATTGAACTACGCCCGCATCCGCAGCCCCGTCGTATTGGGGGCCGGTGTCTTCGTCCGGCCCGTCGCTTTCGCTTCGGGCGTTCGCAGCTCTCGCAGGTCCACCGGACCTGCTCGTTCGCTACGCGAACCGCCGCTCACCCATTGAGCTGCGCCCGCGTGCCGGGACTGATAGCATAAGGCTCGGGCTTTCCCCAGCCCGTATGGCGCATCGTCTTGACGCCCGCGCGGGAAAGGCCCCAACCTTGCCGTAAATACAATGGGGGACGCAGATGGTCCGGTACGCTTTATTCCCGCTCGCCTTGCTGGCGGTCGCGCCCGCGATGGCGGCCCCGCGCGACGACGTCTATTCGGCCAGTCAGCGCTGTGCGGCCATCACGGATGATCGCATCTGGCTGGATTGCTATTACGGCGCCGCCCAGCCCATGCGCGGCCAGTTGCAACTGCCGCCTGCGCCCGCCGCCCAGACGGCCCTGGTCCCCGCGCCCGTCCCCGGGGCACCCATCCCTGCTCTGGCCATGCGCCCGGCACAGACTGCCGCCGCGCGCCCCGCGGCCCCGGGGCCTGTGGGCCGGACATTGGAATTTCTGACCGGCGGCGACGCGCTGGTGTCGAAGGTTGCGATCAAATCCTATACGGGCGGCGGCAGCTTCCTCGTCGTTCTGGCGAACGGCCAGGAATGGATGCAGATAGACGGCCAGCCCCGGTTCACGCGCTGGCGCAACGGGCCCCAGACGCACACTGTCACGATCTGGAAGGGTGCGATGAACACCTTCAATCTCGGCTTCGACGCCGAACCCGACCGCTACAAGGTCCGCCGGGTCAAATAACCCGCCACCCGCGCCGCGCTGCCGATCCCAGGGAACCTAGTGGCGAGGAACCCGTTGGGTCTGTGAGCACAAACGGGAGATCTCAATGGCGGTCATTATCAACAAGGACGGCGGCAGCAGCGGCGCCGGTGGTTTCACGTTTCTGGGTGTCATTCTCGGCGCGGTCCTGCTGGCGGTGGGCGTGGTCGGCTTCTTCATGTGGGACAATTACAAGAGCGGCGGCGCCCCCAAGGCGATCGTCGTGACCCAGCCGAACCGCTAACGCGACACAACAGGAGATTTCCATGCGTGACACCATCATCGTCACGGAAGAAGAATCCAAGCCGAAGCCGGCCGAAGTGATCGTGGTGACGCCGGAAGCGCCTCCCCAGCGGGAGAAGGCGGTCATCCAGAAGACGACGGTTACGGAAACCAGAGTCGTCGAATAGCTTTTCACTGCATCGCATGGCCCCGCCGGGAAACCGGCGGGGCCATTTGCGTTTCGGGCCCTGCTTTTTCCAGCGCTTTCCTTGGGCCGGGGGGATCGCCTAGTATCCCGCCGCTTCCCGGAAACCAGAAAAAGTCATGCTCGAACAAGCCATCGCCCTGCACCGTCAGGGCCGTCTGCCCGAAGCCGAACAGGCCTATCGCGCCATCCTGGCGCGCGATCCCGCCAACGCGGAGGTCGGCCATCTGCTGGGCACGCTGGCGCTGGATGCGGGCCTGCCGCAGGCCGCCGTGCCGATCCTGGAACATGTCGTGACGCTGCAGCCCGCCAATCCTGCTTTCCATGTCTCCCTGGGCACGGGCTATGCGCAGGCCGGCCGTCCGGCGGATGCGCTGCGCAGCTTCGATCAGGCCCTGACGCTCGATGACGGGTTTTTCCCGGCACATTTCCAGCGCGGGATAGCGCTGATGGAGCCCGAACCCGAAGCCGCCCTGGCGTCGCTGGGCCGCGCCGTCGCGCTGCAGCCGGAGTCCGCCCCGGCGCACAATTACCGCGCCATCGTGCTGACACATCTGGGCCGTTTCGACGACGCGTTCGAGAGCTTTTCACGCGCGCTGGAGCATGCCCGCGTCAACCCCATGGCGCACAGCAATTGCGGCGCCGCGCTGGTCCGCCTGGGCCGTCACGCCGATGCGCTGCCCCATCTGGAAGCCGCCGTCGCGCTGGAGCCCGACAATGGCGAGCTGCACTACAATCTGGCCGGCCCGCTGATGGCGCTGGACCGTCTGAACGAAGCGCTGGCCGTTCTCGACAGGGCGGTGGCGCTGAAGCCGGGGCTGGCCGATGCGCAGGTCAATCGCGGCCTGGTGCTGACGCGGCTGGGACGCGCGACCGAAGCCCTGGCCTGTTTCGACCGCGCCATCGCGCTGGCGCCGGACCTGCTCAGCGCCCATACCGGCCGCAGCGGCGCGCTGGTGGCGGCGGGCCGCATCGACGAGGCACTGGCCTATAACCGCGAGCTGACCAAAAATCCGGCCTTCAAGAGCGAAGCGGAATTCAGCAGCGCCTTCCTGCTGCTGCAGCGCGGCGACTGGGAAGAAGGCTGGAAGCTGTATGAAGCCCGCCGCACCAAGGAAAATCCCGTCACGATGCCACGCTATCCGCAGCCGGAATGGCTGGGCGGCGAAGCGGTGGAGGGCAAGACGATCTATGTCTATGGCGAGCAGGGCCTGGGCGACATCATCCATTTCTCCCGCTATCTGCCGCTGCTGAGGGCGCGCGGCGCCAAGGTCGTCTTCTCGCCGCAGGACAAGCTGGCGCGGCTGATGCAGAGCCTGGATCCCGCGCTGGAGATCCTGCCCAACCTGATCCCACCGCCGCAATTCGACTATCATACGCCGCTGATGAGCATGCCGCTGGCCTTCGGCACCCAGCCCGACAGCCTGCCCGCGCAAACGCCCTATCTGCATGCCGAACCGGCGCTGGTGGAAAAGTGGTGGCAGCGCATCGGCGCGGACGGTTTCAAGATCGGCATTTGCTGGACCGGCAGCAACAACACCGACATGGGCATCGACCGTTCCTTTCCCTTGAAGGCGCTGGCGCCGCTCGCCGCCATTCCCGGCGTGCGTTTTATTTCGCTGCAACAGGTCGATGGTCTGGACCAGTTGGCGGACCTGCCATCGGGCATGACGGTGGAAACGCTGGGCGACGATTTCGATTCCGGACCGGACGCCTTTGTGGACACCGCCGCCGCGATGCAAAGCCTGGACCTGATCATCAGCTGCGACACTTCGGTGGCGCATCTGGCGGGCGCGCTGGGGCGGCCCTGCTGGACCGCCTTGAAGCACCAGCCCGAATGGCGCTGGACGCTGCAGGAAAAAACGACGCCCTGGTATCCGGGCATGTCGCTGTTCCGCCAGGACGCGCCCGGTGACTGGGCATCGGTCTTCGCGGCCATGGCGGCCACGCTGAAGGCGCAGCAGGCGTGAGCCATCTGACATGACAGGGGCCGCCTTCATCGGTGGCGACTGGGGCACCACCCGGCTCAGGCTTTTCCTGTGCGACCGCCACGGCGCGGTGCTGGCGCGGGCCGAAGGCCCCGGCGCAGCGGAAGCGGGTGCGCGCTCTGGCGCGATATTCGCTGGCCTGACGGCGGACTGGGACAAATCCCTGCCCGCCATCCTGTGCGGCATGGTGGGTTCGACCATCGGCTGGCGTGAAGCACGCTATCTTTCGTGCCCTGCCGCGGCGGGCGTCATCGCGCAAGGCGCGCTGCGCTTCACCCATGACGGACGGCAGGTCGCCATCGTGCCGGGCCTGTCCTGCCGCAATGACGCCGGGCTGTTCGATGTGATGCGGGGCGAGGAAACGCAATTGCTGGGCGCGCTGCGGCTGCGGCCCGATCTGGCGCAAGGCCGTCATCTCTTCTGCCTGCCCGGCACCCACACCAAATGGGCGGCGGTGAAAGGCGGCCAGGTGATGCACTTCCACACCGCGCTGTCGGGGGAGCTGTTCGCCCTGCTGTCGGCGCACAGCGTGCTGGCGCGTGGCGCGGGCGCGGTGAATGGCGCGCATCCCGCCTTTGCCGAAGGGCTGAACGTGGCGTGCGGGCAAACCCAGGCGGGGCTGCTGCATCTGCTGTTCAGCACACGCAGCCGCCAGCTGGCGGGCGAGATCGCGCAGGAAGACGCCGCGTCCTATCTCTCCGGCCTGGTGATCGGCACGGATGTGGCGGCCAGTGTGCGCTTGTTCGCGCCGGACGGCCCGGTGACGCTGATCGGCGCGCCGGATCTGGCCGCGCTGTATGCGCAGGCGCTGGAGCAACACGCTATCGGCAGCGATAGTGTTTCCGGCGATGACGCGGCGCTGTCCGGCCTTGCCTTTGTCCATCAAGCCTTGTTGGGTGCAGCATGACCGATATCCTTGCCGAACTGCCGCTGGTCGCCATCCTGCGCGGCGTAACGCCGGACCGCATTGAAAAAGTCGCGGGCGCGATCTTCGAGGCCGGCATCCGCGCCATCGAAGTGCCGCTGAACTCGCCCGATCCGTACAAGAGCATCGAAATCATGGCGAAGAAATTCACCGAGGCTTTGACGGGCGCGGGCACGGTCACCAGCCCGGATGAAGTGGATCGTGTCGCCAATGCGGGCGGCAAGCTGGCGGTGTCGCCGCACACCGACGCCGCCGTGATCGCCCATGCGGTGAAGAAGGGACTGCATCCCATGCCCGGCGTGATGACGCCCAGCGAATGCTATGTCGCGCTGAAGGCGGGCGCGCGCGACCTCAAGCTCTTTCCCGCCGCCAGCCTGGGCGTAGGCCATCTCAGCGCCATCAAGGTGATCCTGCCGCCGGACGCCAGGCTCTATGCCGTGGGCGGGGTCAATCCGGGCAACATGGCGGAATGGTTGAAGGCCGGTGCGGTGGGCTTCGGCCTGGGCAGCGACCTGTTCAAGCCGTCTTACGACGATGCCGAAATCGCCAAGCGCGCCAGGGCCACGGTGGAAGCCTTCAAGGCGGCGCGGGGTTAGCGCTCATTCTCCCACACACTCTCCATGGCCGGCCTCCGAGCCGGCCATCCAACTTTCTATCAAGCGGCACAAAGTTGGATGGGCGGCCATTCTTCAATGAGAAGTTGGCCCGCCCATGGTGAGATAAATAATTAGACCGCTATCGGCGCCTTGATCGACGAATGCGCCTGATAATTCTCAAGCGTGAAATCCTCGAACTTGAAATCGAAGATATCCTTCACCGCCGGGTTCAGGCGCATCGCAGGCAGCGGCAGCGGCGAACGCGAGAGCTGCTCCTTCGCCTGGTCGATGTGGTTCAGGTAGAGATGCGCGTCGCCCAGGCTGTGCACGAATTCGCCCGGCTTCAGCCCCGTCACCTGCGCCACCATCAGCGTCAGCAGCGCATAGGAGGCGATGTTGAACGGCACGCCGAGGAAGATATCGGCGCTGCGCTGGTAGAGCTGGCAGCTCAGTTTGCCGTCCGCGACATAGAACTGGAACAGGCAATGGCAGGGCGGCAGCGCCATCTTGGGAATATCCGCCGGGTTCCAGGCGGTGACGATCAGGCGGCGCGAGTCCGGATTGCACTTGATGTCGGCGATCAGGTTGCTGATCTGGTCGATGGTGCCATCGCCTTTTGAAGGCCATGACCGCCACTGCGAGCCATAGACCGGGCCCAGTTCGCCCGCCGCATCGGCCCATTCGTCCCAGATGGTGACGCCGCGTTCCTGCAGCCAGCGGACATTGGTTTCGCCGCGCAGGAACCAGAGCAGTTCATAGATGATGGATTTCAGGTGCAGCTTCTTGGTGGTGACCATCGGAAAACCCGCACACAGGTCGAAGCGCATCTGGTGGCCGAAAATGGAGCGCGTGCCGGTGCCGGTGCGATCATGTTTTTCCGCTCCCGTTTCCAGGGCGAGACGCAGCAGATCGAGGTATTGGCGCATTTGTTCCCTTGGCCATCCGGCGGCTCGTTCAAAATCGCCGCGTTCGCCGCGAAAACGGTCCACTGGACTGTTTTTTAAGACGCGGCTCACCCTTCATTTCTTAACCGCCAGCACCTATATTGTGAAGGTCATCCGGGTTCGCCCGGACGTCTATGGCGATAAACGGCTTCGTAATAAGCGGCTCGGACCCGGGGGCGGTACCCGGCGCCTCCACCATAAGTCCACTTTCCCAAAAGGGAATTGCAGTGGGTTTTTGTGGGGGCGAAACAGGATCGACGAACGTGTAAAGGCTGTCCTTTCTCCCGGTATGGTTCCGCCGTCATCGGGCTATTGTTTAGGTGCCAACGATAATGAAATGGCCCTCGCTGCCTAACTACGGTTAGCCAAGCGCGGTTTCGGTGGGTGTCCGGGCAACAGAATCACCCACCACTTTGCGCCGGGCACGCCTAGGGTTTCTTGGCGAGTGAAGCGAGCTTAGAAACCCTGGCGCAAGCGAGCCGCGCAGCGGCGAGACGACAGAAGCAGCTCCCACTTTCACACCCAGTTTGCGGTGTAACTCCCTCTTTTTTAAGGGCGCTCCGGCTCTCGCCTACGCGCTTGGGTGTCCGGGCACGCCTAGCTTTTCTTGGAGAGCGAAGCGAGCCTAGAAAAGCCGGCGCAGGCGAGCCCGCATAGCGGGCGAGACGGCAGAAGCACCCACCACTTCCCCCGCAAAGCCTCCTTGGAATTATGACAAATCCGGGCTTTTCGCCGCGCACGACGGGCGATTGACTTGGGCGTGCCCACGCTTAGTCTTGGCCACCCATGACAAAAGACTTTATCGGCTACCAGGCTTTGACCGACGCGGCGCTGCGCGGCGTCGTGCGCGAGTCTTTGCGCCGTATCGAGAAGTCGGGCCTGATCGGGGCGCACCACTTCTATCTCACCTTCAAGACCCACGCCGATGGCGTGGACATTCCGGATTTCCTCAAGGAGCAATATCCGGACGAGATGACCATCATCATCCAGCACCAATATTGGGCGCTGAAGGTGAAGGATGATTATTTCGAGGTGACGTTGACCTTCAAGAAGTTGCCCGCGCCGTTGCACATTCCCTTCTCGGCCCTGACCGCCTTCTTCGATCCGGGCGTGCAGTTCGGGCTTCAGTTCCGCAGCGAGGCCGAGGCCAAGGCGGCCGGAACGCCGTCGCCGGTGATGGTGCCTGCGCCCATGGCCGAGACGCCGGAAAAGGCGGAAGAAGCGCCCGATCCGGTGGTGGCCCCGGACAAGGCCGCGCCGGCGGGCGAAGTCGTCAGCCTCGACTCTTTCCGCAAGAAATAGTACCCGGACGGACATTTTAATTTGCGGCGGTCCGGCTCTCGCCTAACGCCGCTTTCCGGGGCCATCCATGAGCAAAACCCGCACCGAATCCGACACTTTCGGCCCCATCGAAGTCGACGCCTCCCGCTATTGGGGCGCGCAGGCGCAGCGCTCGCTGGGCAATTTCAAGATCGGCTGGGAGAAGCAGCCCGCCTCGATCATCCGCGCCCTTGGCATCATCAAGCAGGCCGCCGCGCAAGCCAATATGAAGTTGTCGGGACTGGATGCGAAGATCGGCGAGACCATAATCGCCGCCGCCCAGGAAGTGATCGACGGCAAGCTGTACGAGCATTTCCCGCTGTCAGTCTGGCAGACAGGTTCGGGCACCCAGTCGAACATGAACGCCAATGAAGTGATCTCCAACCGCGCCATCGAGATGCTGGGCGGAACGATGGGCTCCAAGAAGCCCGTGCATCCCAATGATCACGTCAACATGAGCCAGTCGTCCAACGACACCTATCCCACCGCGATGCATGTGGCGGCGGCGGAAGAGGTCGTGCGCAAGCTGATTCCGGCGCTGAAACATCTGCATGCGGCGCTGGACGCCAAAGCCAAGGCCTGGCAGTCGATCATCAAGATCGGCCGCACCCACACCCAGGATGCGACGCCGATCACGCTGGGACAGGAATTCTCCGGCTATGCGGCGCAGGTCGCCAATGGTATCGCCCGCATCGAACAGACCCTACCGCGCCTGATGGAACTGGCGCAGGGCGGCACCGCTGTCGGCACCGGCCTGAACGCGCCCGTCGGGTTCGACAAGATGGTGGCGGACCGCATCGCCGCCATCACTGGCCTGCCCTTCACCACCGCGCCCAACAAGTTCGAGGCGCTGGCCGCCCATGACGCCATGGTGTTCAGCCACGGCGCCATCAACACGGTGGCCGCTTCGCTGTTCAAGATCGCAAACGACATCCGCTTCCTGGGATCGGGGCCGCGTTCGGGCCTGGGCGAGCTTTCGCTGCCGGAAAACGAGCCCGGCTCCTCCATCATGCCGGGCAAGGTCAACCCGACCCAGTGCGAGGCGCTGACCCAGGTCTGCATCCAGATCTTCGGCAACAATGCCGCACTGACCATTGCCGGAAGCCAGGGCCATTTCGAATTGAACGTCTTCAATCCGGTGATGGCCTACAATTTCCTGCAATCGGTGCAGTTGATGAGCGACGCGGCGGTGAGCTTCACCGACAATTGCGTGGCGGGCATCGAACCGCGCCTGGACAATATCCAGGCGGGTCTGAACCGTTCGCTGATGCTGGTGACGGCGCTGGCGCCCAAGATCGGCTATGACAACGCCGCCAAGATCGCCAAGACGGCGCACAAGAACGGCACCACCTTGAAGGACGAAGCGGTGGGCGGCGGCTATGTCACCGAAGCGGAGTTCGATCGCCTAGTGCGGCCTGAAGACATGATTGCGCCGAAATAGTGCGCGGACGCTTCGCCAGCCTGCTGCTGTTGCCGCTGCTGGCGGGCGCGGCCTTGCTGCCGCTGCGGGCGCCGGAAGCGCCGCCCAACCCGGTCGAACGGCTGCAGCAGCAGCTGGAAAAGGGCGAAGTCCGAATCGCCTATGAAAACGGTCACGGCTATCTGCGCGGCCTGCTGAAGGCGCTGGACGTGCCAGAGGAATCCCAGGTGCTGCCCTTCACTAGCAGTTCGTTCCTGGGCAATCTGATCAACCCGAAACAGCCGCGCGCCATCTATTTCAACGACGATGTCGCGGTCAGCGTGGCGCAGGGCGGCCGCGTGGTCGAACTGATCACCAATGGCCGCAATGGCGGGCCCGCCTTCTATACCTTCGCCACGGCGCGGCGCGGCGATCCCGGCTTCGATCACACCGACCATGCGACGCCGTTCGAGAATCGCTGGGGCGGCTGGTACGTCACCGGCACCACCGGCAGCATTCGCCATCATGGCAATGTCACGCTGCCGATGGGGGCGTCGGACTTGCCCACCGACCAGGGCCTGAACGTCAGCGATCTGTCGGGCCGCTTCGACGCCAGGCAGGTGCTGCAGCCGGGCAGCGATGTGGTGGCGCTGATGACGCTGGAGCACCAGGCCGGTTTCATCAACCGCGCCGCCGCGCTGAACGCGGACTATTCCGACGGCCGCGCCGACGATCTGGCGGCCTATATGACCTTCGCGGGCGAGGCGGCGTTGCCCGGCCCGATCCAGGGCAGTGGCGGCTTCACGGCGCGGTTCGCCGCGACAGGCCCGCGCGACGCGACTGGCCGTAGCTTGCGCGAGCATGACCTGAAGACGAAGCTGTTCCGCTATCCGCTCAGCTACATGCTCTACAGCAACGCCTTCGATGCCCTGAAGCCGCAAGCCAAAGCGCGGGTGTGGCAGCAATTGCGGGAACGCCTGCGCGCCACGCCGGAGGGCCGCACCGCCATCGCCATCGCCGCCGCGACCAAGCCGGACGTTCCGGCAGAGTGGAAAACATCGTGAGCCGCAGAAGCGTCGCGCCAGGCCATGTCATTTTGCAGGACAATCGCAGCGGCAAGGTTTCCTATTGGCAGAAGGAATATCACCAGAGCGCCGCCGACGCGCGTGGTACCTCTACCGCCGATTATATCCACGCCATGTATTTCTTCCTGCGCCAGGTTCAGGCGAAGGACGTTCTTATGATCGGCTGTGGCGGCGGCACCTTGGCCACTATGCTGACCGCCAAGGGCGTGAAGGTGACGGTGGTCGATCTGCACAAGCTGTCCTTCGACATCGCGCGGGATTACTTCGCCCTGCCCGCCACGGTGGATTGTCATGTTTCCGACGGCGTGGCCTATCTGAAAAAGCATCCCGCCCGGCATGACGCGCTGATCCTCGATGCCTTCGGCGCGGGCGGCATGCCGGCCAAGTTCAAGACCGATGCCTTCTTCAAGCTGGCCAAGTCGCGGCTGAAGCCCGGAGGCCTGTTCCTGATGAATGTGATAGTGGACGATGATGACGACGCCACGCCCGATGATCTGGTGCGGCGGCTGCGCAAACAGTGGCGCGGCGTGCGCCTGCTCGACACCGATGGCTGGATCGACCGCAACGCCGTGATCGCGGCAGGCAAGGCGGCATCACTCACCAAGCCGCGTGTGCTGATGCCGCCGAAGCCCGGCGGGCCGAAGCTGAAGCGCGAATTGGCAGTTCTGAATTGGCGGGCCATCAGATGAGCCTGAAAAAGCGCTCCTTTTCCCTCGCCGGGCATCGCACCAGCGTGGCGCTGGAGTCGGAGTTCTGGGCGGTGCTGGACAGTGCCGCGCAGGGCAGCAGCCTGGCGGCGCTGGTGGCGAAGGTGGACGCCCAGCGAGGCGAGCGCCCCCTGGCCAGCGCCTTGCGCCTTCATGCGCTTGCGCTGGTGCGGAACGGCCAATAACTTTCCCGCATGGCCGAGATCATCAATCTGCGCCGCGTCCGCAAGGCCAAGGCCCGCACCGAAAAAGACAAGGTGGCGGACGGCAACCGCGTCGCCCACGGAACTCCGAAGGCGCTGAAAAAGCTGGAACAGGCGCGCAAGGATCAGGCGGCGGAACGGCTCTCCGGCCATGCGCTGGAAAAGCCGGACCAAGATAATTAGATGGGTTTTTCCAACTCCGCGTTCTAATATCGTTCTCATGCTTCCAGATTCCGTGTGTATGCCGTGAGTGGCTATTATTCCGACCCGCTGGATGCCGCTTTCGGCGGTGACACCACGCCGCCGGTGCCGCGCGAGCCCGACTATCTCAAGGGCCTGAACCCCGAACAGCGCGCCGCGGTCGAAGCGGTGGACGGCCCCGTGCTGGTGCTGGCGGGCGCGGGCACCGGCAAGACCCGCGTGCTGACAACGCGGCTGGCCCATATCCTGGCCACCCACCGCGCCTGGCCGGGCCAGATGCTGTGCGTCACCTTCACCAACAAGGCGGCGCGCGAGATGAAGGAGCGCATCGGCGCCCTGATTGGCGGCGTGGTCGAAGGCATGCAGTGGCTGGGCACCTTCCACTCCATCGGCGCCAAGATGCTGCGCCGCCATGCCGAGCTGGCGGGGCTGAAATCCAACTTCACCATTCTCGACACCGACGACCAGCTTCGCCTGATGAAGCAGCTGATCGAAGCCGAAGGCGTCGATGAGAAGCGCTGGCCCGCCCGCACCCTGGCGTCGATGATCGATGGCTGGAAGAATCGCGGCCTGCGCCCCGATGATGTCTCCGATGGCGAAGGCCAGGGCTATGCCTTCGGCAAGGGCAAGTCGCTCTATCGCCAGTACCAGGACCGGCTGAAGGCGTTGAACGCCGCCGACTTTGGCGACCTGCTGCTGGAGGTGCTGCACATCCTGCGCAGCCATCCCGACATTCTGGCCGAGTATCGCGACCGCTTCCGCTATATGCTGGTGGACGAATACCAGGACACCAATGTGGTGCAGTATCTCTGGTTGAAGCTGCTGGCAGCGCCCCCAAAAAGTGGATTGGGTGGCAATGTCTGCGTCGTGGGCGATGACGATCAATCGATCTATGGCTGGCGCGGCGCGGAAGTGGAAAACATCCTGCGCTTCGAGCGCGACTTTCCCGGCGCGAAAGTCATCCGGCTGGAGCGCAACTACCGCTCCACGCCCGTCATTCTGGGCGCGGCATCGGGACTTATTGCGGCGAACAAGGGCCGTTTGGGCAAGACGCTGTGGACCGAAGGCGATCCGGGCGAAAAGATTCGTGTCAGTGGCGTCTGGGATGCGGAAGAAGAAGCCCGCAACGTCGCCGCTGAGGCGGAAGACCAGCACCGCCAGGGCCACGCTTTTGCCCAGATGGCCATTCTGGTGCGCGCCTCCTTCCAGATGCGCGAATTCGAAGACCGCTTCATCAGCCTTGGCCTGCCCTATCGCGTCATTGGCGGTCCGCGCTTCTATGAGCGCGCCGAAGTGCGCGACGCCATGGCGTATTTGCGCCTGATCGCGCAGGGCGATGACGATCTAGCCTTCGAGCGCATCGTCAACAAGCCCAAGCGCGGCATCGGCGATGCCAGCGTGGCGTCGCTTCACGCCTATGCCCGGGTGCGCCAGCTACCGTTGCTGGCGGCGGCGCGCGAGATCGCCGACACCGACGAATTGCCGCCCAAGGCGCGCAAGGCGCTGACCGAACTGGCCGCCAATTTCGCCCGCTGGAGCGAGACGGCGCGCGTGCTGCCGCACACCGAACTGGCCGAGATGGTGCTGGACGAATGCGGCTATACCGACATGCTCAAGGCCGACAAATCGGCGGAAGCCCCAGGCCGTCTGGACAATCTCAAGGAATTCGTCCGCTCGATGGAAGGCTTTGAAAGCCTGGCCGGCTTTCTGGAGCATGTCAGTCTGGTGATGGAAATCGCGCAGGATGAATCGGGCGACCGCATCAATTTGATGACCCTGCATGCCGCCAAGGGGCTGGAGTTCGACACCGTCTTCCTGCCCGGCTGGGAGGAAGGTCTGTTTCCGTCCCAGCGCACCATGGACGAGAACGGCCTGGCCGGTTTGGAGGAAGAACGCCGCCTGGCGTATGTCGGCCTGACGCGGGCGAGGCTGCGACTCCGGCTGTCCTTCGCTGCCAATCGCCGCGTCCACGGTTCCTGGCAAAGCGCCCTGCCCTCGCGCTTCCTGAAGGAAATTCCCGAGAACCATGTCGAGACCATCGTCGATGACAGCTTTTATGGCGGCGCCTCGGCCTTCCGCGACAATGCCGGGTCGCAAAGCTTCGGTAGCACCTATGATTCACCCGGCTGGAAGCGCGCCCAGGCCAACACGGCGGCGGGCTTTGTCCGTGGCCGTCCGCCCCTGATCGAGGCCCATGCCTGGAGCGCCCAGACCTCCGATCCCGGCGCCAGCGTCTATGCGTGCGGCGAGCGGGTTTTTCACCAGAAGTTCGGCTATGGCCGCGTCAACGCCGTCGAAGGCAACAAGCTGACGGTGGATTTCGACAAGGCGGGCGAGAAGAAGGTCATCGATCAGTTCGTCTCGCGCGCCTGAGACAAGAAAAAAGGCGCCCCACCGGAGCGCCTTTTTCATTCTCGATTTTTTGCTTTCTTACGGCGCGTCGCCTGGCACATGCATGGTGGCGAGCACGAAGGTGCTGCCTTCGGTGCGGGCCAGGTGCGGCACCCCCTTGGGCACGAAGATGAAGTCGCCCTTCTTCATGCGGTTGATGGTCGAACCGGCCTGGCTGTCGCCATCGATGTTCGCGCCGGTGTCGCGCGGGTTCACCACGGTGCCGCCAGTTTCGATGATGCCTTCGCCGTCGATTACATACATGAACTCGGCATTGTTCTTGTGCACCGAAGCGATGCCCTTGGCCGAACGCACTTCCAGCCCGATGCGATACGGCGCCAGCGAGATCAGCGTGCCGCCGGAGAAGAAGCGCGGCGCGGTGGGCAGCGCCTGGCGGGCGGTGGCGACCATGGCCGGCGTGTCGGCCGCCAGCGCGATCAGCTTGTTCGCGGCGGGCGCGCCACGGCCCGCGGCGGGCGCGGCGGTTTGCGGGCCCCACGCGCCAGTGCGCGGCACATGGATGGTGGCTACCAGCAGCGGGCCGCCGGGGTCAGGCAGCAGCATGTGCGGCTTGCCTTCCGGAACGATGAACATGTCGCCCCTGGTGATATTGCGCACCGTGCCGGCCGCGACGTCGGTGCCGGCCGTGTTGGCGCCCGTCGTGACGGGATTCACCAACGTGCCATCCGTGGTGTAAACGCCGGAGCCTTCCAGAATGATCATCACTTCCGAGCGGTCGGCATGGATCGAGGAAGGGGCCTTGCCGATGCGATACTCGAGCCCGAGCTGATAGGGCGTGGCCTGGATGATGATGTTGCGCACATTGGGGTTCTTGGTGGTGGCGGCGGCATAGGCCTGGCGCTGCTGCTGGGCCAGGGCGGTGATCTGCTCGGCGGTGACGACCACGGCCTGGCCGCTGGCGGCGTTGCTGGTGGCGATCGCCGGCGTCGCGCCACGGCCCGCGGCAGGCGCGGGCGCCGGGGCCTGCGCCAGCACGGCGGAAGCGGGCAGCAGCAGCGCAGCGGCGAGAAGATAGGATTTCATGGCGTTTCCCATATGTTATTGGACGGGTTATTTGACGGCGGCAGACTATCACGCCATACCGCGCGCGCCAGCCACCGGACCCCATTTCGTATGATCAATCCCCCCCTCTGGAAAGCCACGATTGCCTGCATCAAGACCGAGGCGGGCGATCTGGCGGCGGCGCTGGAGCTGGAAGGCAGCGCCCAGGCGGTGCTGATCGCCGAGGAGCCTTTCGCCGATGGCGCGGTGGTGGAAGCTCTGTATACGGAAGAACCCGACACCGCCTATCTCAGCCGGGTGGCAGCGCGCACCGTCGCCGTGGCCCCCCTGCCCGACCAGGACTGGATTCGCCTGAGCCAGGAAGGCCTGCCGCCGGTGCGGGCCGGACGCTTCTTCGTCTATGGCGCGCATGATGCGGGCGCGGTGCCCCATGGCGTCATCCCGATGAAGATCGAGGCGGGATTGGCCTTCGGCACCGGCCATCACGAAACCACGGCGCTGTGCCTGTCTGTGCTCAGCGATCTTGCCAAGGGCCAGGCGGCTTACCGCAATGTGCTCGATCTGGGCACCGGCACCGGCCTTCTCGCCATCGGCGCGGCCAAGCTGTGGAAGAAGAAGGTGCTGGCGTCGGACATCGACCCCGTCGCCGTCGAGGTGACGCGCGAGAATGCCCGCGCCAATGGCGTGGGGCCGCTGGTGACGGCGGTGGTGGCGGACGGGCTGGACAATCCCCTGCTCAAGAACAGCGCGCCTTACGACCTGATCGTGGCCAACATCCTGGCCAGCCCCCTGACCCGGCTGGCGCCGTCGATCCAGCGGGCCCTGGCCCCCGGCGGAACGCTGGTGCTGTCGGGCCTGCTGCGGAACCAGGAATTGATGGTGATCAGCTTCTATACCGGGCTGCGTTTTGTATGCCGCCACCGCGACGGGCCGTGGTCTGCGCTGGTGCTGGAAAAGGCGTAGCGCTAGCATCGGGCCATGAACCAGCATGCCCCGCTCCAGAGCTTCGACGATGTTTCCGACAAGGCGCAATGCGCCCCGCGCCTGGCGTTGCTGCGGGCCGAACTGCACCGGCGCGGGCTGGACGGTTTCGTGGTGGCGCGCAGCGATACGCAGCAGAACGAATATCTCGCGCCCCATGACGAGCGGCTGGCCTGGCTGACCGCCTTCACCGGCTCGGCCGGAGCGGCGGTGGTGCTGATGGACAAGGCCGCCGTCTTTGTGGATGGCCGCTATACGTTGCAGGTGCAGGGCCAGACAGACCTGGCGCTGTTCGCGGCGCGCGATCTGGTTTCCGAAGCACCGCAGGGATGGATTCCCGGCCATGTCAAACGCGGCGCGCGCATCGGTTACGACCCCTGGCTGTCCACCACCAATGGGGCGGCGCATCTGGCGCGGGCCTGCGAGCAGGCAGGCGCGACACTGGTGGCGCTGGAGAGCAATCCCATCGACGCGATCTGGGCGGATCAGCCCGCGCCGCCGACACGACACGCGGTGCCGCATGCCTTTAATCTTTCGGGCGAGGAAGCGCAGGCCAAGCGGGCGCGGCTAGCCGATGACCTGAAGAAACGCGGCGCGCGGGCGGCGGTGATCACCCTGGCCGATTCCGTCTGCTGGCTGCACAACATCCGCGGCAGCGACCTGCCGCACACGCCTTTCGTGCTGGGCTTCGCCATTCTCTACAATGACGCGACCAGCGAGCTGTTCCTGGACGCGGCCAAGCACAGCCCCGACCTGATCGCGCATCTGGGCGATGGCGTGCGGCTGCGCGACCCGGGGGAATTTGAAGCGGCGCTGAACGGCCTGACCGGCCATGCCGTGCTGGTTGATCCCGCCACCGCCGCCAACGCCATCTTCGAGCGGCTGAGCAAACAGGGCGCACGCATCATCCGCGCGCCCGACCCCTGCCAGTTGCCCAAGGCCTGCAAGAACCCGCTGGAAATCGAGGGCATGCGGAAAGCGCACATCCGCGACGGCGCGGCGCTGTCGCGTTTTCTCGCCTGGTTCGCGGTGGCGTCGGCCAATGGTGGCCTGACGGAGATCGAGGCGGCGGAAAAGCTAGAAGGCTTCCGCCGCGCCACCGGCTGCCTGTCCGACCTGTCGTTCGATTCCATCACCGGCGCGGGCAGCAACGGCGCCATCGTGCATTACCGCGTCACCCGCTCGAGCAACCGCAAGATCAACCGTAACGAGATTTTCCTGCTGGATTCGGGCGCACAATATCCCGACGGCACCACCGACGTCACCCGCACCATCATGGTGGGAACCGCCACGGCGGAAATGAAGGACCGCTTCACCCGTGTGCTGAAGGGCCATATCGCGCTGGCGACGGCGCGCTTCCCCGAAGGCACCATCGGCATGCAATTGGACAGCTTCGCGCGCCGCCCGCTATGGGAAGCGGGGCTGGATTACGACCATGGCACCGGCCATGGCGTGGGATCGTATCTGTCGGTGCATGAAGGGCCGCAGAATATCTCCAAGAAGCCCGTGGGCCAGCCGCTGCTGCCCGGTATGATCTGCTCCAACGAGCCCGGCTATTACAAGGCGGGCGCATATGGCATCCGGATCGAAAATCTGGTGGTGGTGACGCCGCTGAAGGATGCCGGCGGCGACCGCCGGATGATGGGCTTCGAAACCCTGACCATGGCGCCGATCGATCTGAACCTGGTCGATCCCAATTTTATGACGGCGGAAGAGCGGGAATGGCTCAACCTCTATCACGCCCAGGTGCGCGAGACGCTGTCGCATCTGGTGGATGAAGAAACCCGCGCCTGGCTGGAACGGGCGACATTAGCAATTTGATTGTCGCGCGACGCGCGACAGGGGGCGATCTAGCCAATAAGTTTCAGCCAGGCGTCTTCGTCCATCACCTGGACATTGTGCTTCTGCGCGTCTTTCAGCTTCGAGCCCGCGCCGGGACCGGCCACGACGATATCGGTCTTGGCCGAAACCGAGCCCGAGACCTTGGCGCCCAGCGCTTCCGCCCGCGCTTTGGCTTCTTGTCTTGTCATCTTCTCTAGCGTACCGGTGAAGACCACGGTCTTGCCTGTTATTAGTGATTGGATGATTTTCTCATCCCAATTCTGAACGGCAACATATTTGAGCAATGACCAAACCGCCTGATCATTGCGACTTTCCATAAAGAATCTTGCTGTCGAATAGAACGCGACGGGCCCAAAGTCTTTCAGACTCATCAAGTCTGAGAACCCTTGGTGCTCGTGAGCAATCACATTTCGAACGTGATTGTGCACCTGCACCCAGCCTTTCTCGAACAACTTGTCGTAATTGCTCGAATAAAGTTTCAGGCCGACGCGATCTTCAAACTCTGCAAACGCCATCTGCCAATTCTGACGGCAATCTCGATTCACTGAACTGGCAAGAACAAAGAGAGCTTCGTCGCTGATAGCCATTCCGCTGTGAGATTCTAACTGCCCATAAGCCTTCCCCAAGACGCCTTTCAGAAACGTGTGCCACTGAACCTCAGAGATGCCCGAGCTTTTATCGTCCGCTAGGAATGTGACTAGTTGGAAAGCCTTGACAGGTCCGACGCCCTTTAAATAACGCAACTTTCCAAAGCAAAACTCGTCCCACTCGTACTTTTCGTGAAAGAAGTCGAAGACCTCTTTAAGATCGAGGTCGTTGGGCAGATGAGATTTCTTTAGATTTCTTTCCAAATCCTCACGCCATATATCGAGCATTTGCGAAACACAGCCCTCGAAAGTCGTGACAAAGCCCTTATCACTCCGAAAATGCCTGGCCAGCGCCTTTGCGGTAGCCTCTCCGACATCCGGGATTCCAAGAGAAAAAATAAATCTATCGAGAGCTACCGATCTTCTATCTCGAATGGCGTTAGAGAGGTTTATGGCGCTCTGCTCTCCCCAACCCTCCCGAGAAGCCAGGTCAAACTGATTTTCTTCAATTCTTTCTCCCAAGCGGAAGATGTCAGAAGGCTGTGATAATTCTCCATCGGCAAAAAATTCTTGAATGGTTTTTTCGCCTAAGCCTTCAATGTCAAAAGCATTTCTCGAGACAAAGTGCTTCAACTTCTCGACAGCTTGCGCTGCACAAACCAATCCACCAGCACAGCGTCTATCAACGTCGAGTTTTCCAGTTCGCGGATTTACTTCTTTGACAGCATGACTGCCGCACACGGGGCATTTTCTAGGAAAATGGTATGGGCTTGAATTCTTCGGCCGCTTGCCCTGAACCACGCCGATAACTTGCGGAATGACGTCACCGGCGCGCTGGATCACCACCGTGTCGCCGATGCGGGCATCCAGGCGGGCGATCTGGTCTTCATTGTGCAGCGTGGCGTTGGCGACGACGACGCCGCCTACCGTCACGGGCCGCAGCCGCGCCACCGGGGCCAGCTTGCCGGTGCGACCGACCTGGATCTCGATATCCTCCAGCACGGTCTCGGCCTGCTCGGCGGGGAATTTGTGGGCGATGGCCCAGCGCGGGCTGCGCGAGACGAAGCCAAGACGCTCCTGCAGCTTCAGGCTGTCGATCTTGTACACCACGCCGTCAATGTCATAGCCCAGCCTGGCCCGCCTCGCCTCGATCTGGCGATAGACCTTCAGCAACTGCTCCAGCGTCTCGCAGCGCTGCATCAGCGGATTCACCGGCAGGCCGTAGCTGGCGAATTTCTCGACCACGCCGCTTTGCGTCTGCGCCGGCAGCTCCGAAATCTCGCCCCAAGTATAGGCGAAGAAATTCAGCTCGCGCGATTTGGTGATGGCGGGGTCGATCTGGCGCACCGAACCGGCCGCGGCATTGCGCGGGTTGGCATAGGTAGGCTTGCTATCTTTTTCCTGCCGCTTGTTCAACGCCGCGAAGGCTTTGTGGGTCATGTAAACCTCGCCGCGCACTTCGAGAACCTTGGGCGGCTTGCCCGTCAGACGCAGCGGAATACCGGCGATGGTCCTGAGGTTGGCAGTGATGTCTTCGCCTTCGGCGCCGTCGCCGCGCGTCGCGCCCTGCACCAGCAGGCAATCCACATAGCGCAGCGACGCGGAGAGGCCGTCGATCTTGGGTTCGGCGGTGACGGCGACTTCGTCTTCTTCTTTCAGGCCCAGGAAACGGCGCACGCGCGCCAGGAAATCACCCACATCCTCGTCGCTGAAGGCATTGCCCAGCGACAGCATGGGCACGCTGTGCGTGACCTTGGCGAATTTTGGCGAAACCTTCGCGCCGACGCGGTGGCTGGGACTGTCGGGGCGCACCAGCAACGGGAAGCGGTCTTCGATCTGCGCATTGCGGCGGCGCAGCGCATCATAGTCGGCATCGGAGATAGCGGGGGCGTCCTCGCCGTGATAGCGACGGTCATGTTCCGCGATGTCGCGGGCGAGCTTGTCCAGTTCCTTTTCCGCTTCGGCGGAAGTCAGCTTGTCGACCGCCTTGGCACTCATGCGCGCTTGCGCTGCTTCTTCGGCGGCACGGCGGCTTCGGCCATCAGGCGGCGGGCAGCGGCGCGGGCCTCGTCGGTGACATTGGCGCCCGACAGCATGCGGGCGATCTCCTCCAGCCGCTCGGCATCATCCAGCATCTCGATCCTGGTCTTGTCCTTGGAACGCGAGATGCGGAAATGCCGCGCGGCGCGGGCCGCCACCTGCGGACTGTGCGTCACCAGCAGCACCTGCGTGTTCTCGGCCAGGCGCTGCAGCCGCTCGCCCACCGCATCGGCCACCGCGCCGCCAACGCCGCGATCCACTTCGTCGAACACCATGGCGGCGGGCGACGAGGCCCCCGCCAGCGCCACCTTCAGCGCCAGCGAGAAGCGCGCCAGTTCGCCGCCCGAAGCGATCTTCGACAGCGAACCGAAGGCGGCGCCTTCCACCGTGGCGATCTCGAAGCCGACCCGTTCCATGCCGGTGGCATTGCCGTCTTCCAAGGGCGTCAGGGTGGCGCGGAATTTGGCATGGCCCAGCTTGAGCGGCGTCAGTTCGGCGGCGACGGCGGCTTCCAGTTTTCCGGCAGCGGCGGCGCGGGCCTTCGACAGCGCCTGCGCGGCTTCCAGATATTTCGTCCGCAGGGCGGCGACTTCGGCCTCCGCCTTCTTGATCTGGCTGCCGCCGCTGACCAGCGCCTCTTCCTTGGCGCGGTATTCCTCGGTCAGCGCAGGCAGCGCATTCGTCGCCACGCCATATTTGCGGGCCAGGGCGCGCAGGGCGAACAGGCGCTCCTCCGCCTTTTCCAGCGCGCCGGTGTCGGTGTCCAGCCGGGTCAGCAGCGAATCCAGTTCGCGACGCGCTTCCTCCGCCTGCGCATAGGCCTGTTCCAGCGCCGTTTCGGCGGCTTGCGTCAGGGCGCGCGCTTCCACCGGCATGCGCGACAGCTTCTTCAAAGCCGCCGCCAGTTGGCTTTCCGCGCCGAGCTCGCCCGACAGCGCATCGGACGCCGCCGAAATCTCTTCCCCTAGCTTGCTGGCGTTCATCATCAGCGCCCGCTGCGCCGCCAGCTTTTCTTCTTCGCCCGCAATGGCTGCGAAATCGGCCAGCTCGCGCGCGGCGGCGCGGGTGAAATCGGCGTCGGCCTGGGCCTGCGCCGCCAGCGCCTTGAGGTCTTCCAGCTTCGCGCGGGCGGCGCTGAGCGCCGCATGGGCCTGGGCCACCGGGGCGGTGTCCAAGCCGCCGAACGAATCCAGCAGCACGCGGTGCGTGGCGGTGTCGAACAGGCCGCGGTCATCCTGCTGGCCATGCACTTCCAGCAAGAGGCCGCCCAGTTCCTTCAGCAGGCCAACGCCCACCGCTTCGTCATTGACGAAGGCGCGGGATTTTCCGTCGGCGGCCAGCGACCGGCGCAGCACGATCTCGCCATCGGCGGTCATGTCCTGCGCCTTGAGCAGGGCGCGAGCAGGATGCTTCGCGGGCGGGTCGAACACGGCGGTCGCAGCGCCCTGTGCCGCCCCGGCCCGCACCGTGGTGCGTCCGCGGCCCCCGGCGGCCAGCCCCAGCGAATCCAGCAGGATGGATTTGCCCGCGCCAGTCTCCCCCGTGAGCACGTTCAGGCCTGGCGCGAATTCCAGCGCCGCCTGTTCGATCAGAACGATGTCGCGAATGGTGAGTGCGGAGAGCACGACGGAACCGGCCCCGGGAGCATTTTCAAGGAAAGAGTTTGCCCGACTCGGCGGACAAAGTCTTTGCCGCAGAAAATGCGGCCACCATAAAAATCAGAGAACCTTGCGGAAAGCCTGGCTGATCCAGGAGCCGCTGTCTGCCACCGGGCGCAGATTGCGGCCGCGCAGGATGCCATAGGCGTTCTGGTACCAGGCCGATCCGGGATAGTTGGCGCCCAGCACGGCGGCGGCGGTCTGGGCCTCATTGTCCAGGCCCAGGCTGTAATAGGCCTCGGTCAGGCGCGACAGCGACTCGGCGATCTGCGGCGTGGTCTGGTACTGCTCCACCACCACCCGGAAGCGGTTGATGGCGCCGATATAATCGCGCCGCATCAGGTAATAGCGGCCCACCGCCATCTCCTTGCCGGCGAGATGGTCCAGCGTGAGGTCGATCTTCAGGCTGGCGTCGCGGGCATATTCGGTGTCGGGGAACCGCTGCACCACGTCCTGCAGCGCCACCAGCGCGTCGCGCGTGGCGCTCTGGTCGCGGCCCACATCGACGATCTGCTCATAGAGCGACACCGCCTTGAGATAGAAGGCATAGGAGACTTCGTTGCTGCCCGGATGCAGCGCGATGTACTGGTCCGCCGTGGCGATGGCGTCGGCATAGGCGTTGCCCTGATAGGAGCAGAAGGCGCTCATCAGCATGGCGCGGCGCGCCCAGGGCGAATAGGGATGCTGGCGCTCCATCTCGTTGAACTGGGCGGCGGCCAGAATCCAGTTGCCGTTGCGCAGCAGGGCCCAGGCATCGCCATAGATCATGTCGATGGGGCGCTCGCGGTAATTGGCGGCGTCGCGGTTGAGATTGTTGCGCTCGTTTTCCCCCTCGCCGAACAGCGAGCAGCCGGTCAGCAAGGTGCTGGCGGCGGCCAGCGACAGGACCAGGACGGCGGCGCGCGCACGGCGCGGAAGGCGGGGCGTCATCATGTGTTCCGTATGTGGCGCGATTTCCACAGCGGAAACAATGCCTTACTAAGGCGCTGATCCGGCAGGGCGCGCGGTGCACACCTTATACATGGCCAGGAGCCGGTCAGGAAAGGGTCACTTTTTCGAAGTTCCGGGCATCAGAAAACAGCGCCCGCAGCAGGGCATTGTTGAGGCCGTGGCCGGACCGGGAGCCTTCGAACCGCCCAATCAGGGGCGCGCCCGCCAGGGCCATGTCGCCGATGGCATCCAGAATCTTGTGGCGCACGAATTCGTCGGGAAAGCGCATCTTCTCGCGGTTCATCACAGCATCGCCGTCAATGGCGAGCGTGTTGTCCAGCGAGGCGCCATGGCCGCGATTGATGCTCTTGAGATAATCCAGTTCGTGCAGAAAGCCGAAGGTGCGGGCGGGCGCGATCTCGCGCAGGAAGGCTTCACGCGAGGCGATGAACTCGAAAGCCTGGGTGCCGATCACGGCGGTGGGATAGATGATTTCCAGACGATAGGAGAGATGTTCGGCGGGCTTGAGGATGGCGTGGCCCTTCTTTCCTTCCTGGCCTTCTTCCACCCAGACTTCGCGCAGCACCTGGATGGCGGTGCGCGGCATGTCCTGCGCCTGGCGTCCCGCCTGTTCCAGCAGCGCCGCATAGGACAGCGCGTCGCCGTCCAGAATGGGCGGCTCCGGCCCGTCCAGCGTCACGGTGAGATCGTCGATCTCCAGGCCCGACACAGCAGCCATCAGATGCTCGACCACGCCCACTCTGGCCTGGCCCTGCCCGATCACCGTGCCCAGCCGGGTTTCGCCCACCTGGTCGTACACCGCCGGAATACGCGCGCCGTCCAGATCGGCGCGGACAAAGACCACGCCAGCACCCGCCGATGCGGGTGACAGGGTCATGGTCACGGCGACGCCCGCATGCAGGGCGATGCCGGTGGCGGTGATCTCTCGCGCAAGGGTGGTGCGGCCAGTCATGCGGGCCTTATAGCAAAAAAGGGCGGCGTGAAGATCACGCCGCCCTTTGGCTTTTCAATGCCGATTGTTACTGGCCGGACTGGCGGCGCAGGAAGGCGGGAATCTCGAACTGCTCGTCGCTGCCATGCTCCGGGAACAGATCGTCGGAAGACGAAGCCGCGGGGCGTTCCATCGGCGCCACATTGGCGCGCGGTTGCGGCGCCGGTTCCTGGCGCAGGTCGGGTGCAGCGGCCTTCTTGCGGCCGAACAGGCCCCAGCCGCTCTTCTTCGGCTCCGGCGCCTTGGTGGCCAGTGGCATGTCGGCGGGCGAGTGCACTGTCTCGGTCGCCACATAGCGCGCGGCGGCGGCGAGGATCACATCCTCCGGGATTTCCGGCGAGTCTTCGCCGCCCAGAATATAGTCCTCAGCCTGGCTGGGCGTGGACGACGACGCGCCCAGTTCCGCCGCCAGGGCTTCCTGCTGCATGTGCACGGGGCTGGCCACGGGCTGGGGCTGCTGCGCAACCGGCGCGGCCTTGAAGGGCTGCGCCTTGAAGGCGGTGCGCAGCGGCGTGACCTTCTTTTCCGGCAGCGCCATCTGCTCGGCGTCGATGCCGGTGGCGACGACGGAGACGCGGATGCGGCCTTCCATCTCGTCCAGGATGGTGTTGCCGAAGATGATGTTGGCGTCGGGATCGACTTCGGCGCGGATGCGGTTGGCGGCCTGCTCGACTTCGAACAGCATCAGGTCCGGACCGCCGGTGATGTTGATCAGCACGCCCTTGGCGCCCTTCATCGTGACATCGTCCAGCAGCGGATTGGAGATCGCCATGTCGGCGGCCTTGGCGGCGCGGTCCTCGCCTTCGGCCTCGCCGGTGCCCATCATCGCCTTGCCCATCTCGGAGATCACCGACTTGATGTCGGCGAAGTCGAGATTGATCAGGCCAGGCATGACAATGAGATCGGTGACGCCGCGCACGCCGGCATGCAGCACTTCATCGGCCATGGCGAAGGCCTGGGCGAAGGTGGTGCGGTCGTTGGCGACGCGGAACAGGTTCTGGTTGGGAATGACGATCAGGGTATGCACGAAGGCCTGCAGCTCGGAGATGCCGCGTTCGGCAGAGCGCATGCGCTTGTCGCCTTCAAAGGCGAAGGGCTTGGTGACGACGCCGACGGTCAGGATGCCAGCCTCGCGCACGGCGCGGGCGATGACGGGCGCAGCGCCGGTGCCAGTGCCGCCGCCCATGCCGGCGGTGATGAAGACCATGTGGGCGCCCGACAGGGCTTCCAGGATTTCGGGGAGCGATTCTTCCGCGCCCGCGCGGCCGACGTCAGGCTGGGCGCCCGCGCCCAGGCCTTCGGTGGCGGTGGCGCCGAGCTGGATGCGCTTGGGGCACTTGGACCCGGCCAGGGCCTGAGCGTCGGTGTTGGCGACGATGAACTCCACCCCTTCGAGATGGGCATCGATCATGTTGTTGACGGCGTTGCCGCCGGCGCCGCCCACGCCCAGAACGACGATGCGGGGACGCAATTCCTTGGATACGGGAACGTTCAGATTGATCGCCATTTCACTCTCTCCTCAGTGACGTCGCCTGTGGACTTGCAGGCAGCTTGTTCAAAGTCACCTTGACCAGCCCGAATCGCTCGTTGATTCGCGTCATATTGTTGAATCATTCCAGCCACCGGCCGGTCAACCTTGCTAGCCAAGAAGGACCATTTTTTGTGCCCGCCGCATGCATCTTGTCGGCAAGCTCGGGATTGATGATCTCCGGCGGCATGGTGGCGCCCGCCATGAGAAGGCCGATGACGGTGGCGTAATCCGGCCCCGCCGAGGCGGCCGCCAGGCCCGGAAAGGCCTGCGGGCGGCCCAGACGGACCTGCTTGCCCAGCATCCGCGCCGCCAGATCGCGCACACCCGCCATCTGGCTGCCGCCGCCAGTGAGCACGGCGCGCTTGCCCGCCGCCACATCGAAGCCCGACGCGGTCAGCCGCTCCTGCACGGCGGCGAAAATCTCCTCCAGCCGGGCCTGGATAATGCGGGTGAGCATGGAACGGGGCACGCGCAGGGCGGTGTCTTCGCCCTGTTCGCCCATCTGCGGCACGGCCACCACGTCGGTGCCGGCATCCATTTCGCCCAGCGCCGCCCCGAACAGCGTCTTGACCCGTTCGGCGGCCGACAGCGGGGCCGACAGCATGCGGGAAATGTCGGAGGTGACGGCGAAACCGCCCACCGGCACGACATCGGCATAGACCAGATTGCCTTCCAGGAAGACGGCGATGGAGGTGACGCCGCCGCCCATGTCGATCACGGTGCAGCCGATCTGCTTTTCGTCTTCCGTCAGCACCGCCAGGCCCGAGGCATAGGCCCCGAACAGCGAGCCCACGACATTGAGCTGGCAGCGTTCAACCGCCAGGCGCAGATTCTGCACCGGGCTGGGCTTCACCGCCACGGCATGCATGGCGACGCCAATTTTCTGGCAGAACATGCCCGACGGGTTCTTCACGCCCCGCGCCTCGTCCACCACATAGGTGGTGGGCGCGGACTGGATGATCTCATGGCCTTCCAGCTTGGCGCGGGAGCGGCCTTCGCGCAGCAGGGCGCGCAGATGTTCGTCTTCCACCAGCGCGCCATCCAGCGCCATCACCGCCCGGCTGGTGACGGACACCGGCTGGCCGCAATTGACCCCGATCAGCACATTCTGGATGCGGGCATCGGCCATGTTCTCGGCGGCGGCGACGCAATCGCGGATGCTTTCTTCCGCCGCATCCAGGCTGGTGACGGTGCCCGCCTTGAGCCCTGCGGATTCCCGCAAGGCAGAGCCCAGCACCTTCAGCGTGCCGCTTTCGGCGCGGCCGATGACGCAGACGATCTTGGAGGTGCCGACATCCAGCGCCGCCACAAGGCCGGGGCGATAAGCCGGGATCTCGTTGTTCACCCGCAGGCGCAGCGCCTCACTCACGTTTCCTTACCCCGCGCGATATCCTGCTTGTCGCCGCTGCGCAGCAGGAAAAAATAATGCGTCGCCGAACGCAGATCGATCTCGGCGACATCGCGTTCGAGAACGCCCTTGTCGATGATCAGATGCTCCAGCGCGTCGATTTCCTTTGCCCAGTTCTGTTCCGGCAGCTTGACGGTGACGCCGTCATTGAGAACCAGATTCCAGCGCCGCTGCGACACCAGTTCGAAATAGGCGATGCGGGCGGTGACGGCGCGGTGGTTCTGCACGGAGTCGATCAGTTCGGCGGAAAGCTGGGGCGCGCCCGCGCCCACCAGCTTGGGCAGGCGGGCGAATGGCTCGATGCCTTGCGTGGTGATGACACGGCCATTGCGCTCGACCACGGCGATGGCACCGCCGCCAGTGGCGCCGGGCGGAACCTGCCACAGGGCGAAGGGCCGCTTTTCCAGGATGGTAACGGTGATGCTGTCGGGATAGCGCCGCACCACTTCGGCGGAGGCCACCCAGTCCAGCGCCAGCAGGCGGGCCAGCGCCGCGGTGAGGTCGGCGGCGAAGATGCTCTGGTCCTGGCGCAGATCCAGCGCCGCTTCGATGGTGGTGTAGGGCGTGCGCTGATGGCCCTTGATGACGATGTTGCGGATGGTGAAGCCGGCATCGTTCACCACCGTGTCGGTGGCGAGCTTCATGCCCTGGAAGCTGCGGCCCAGCACGCCGGTGACCAGCAGCGCCAGCAGCAGCGTGATGACCGCGCCGGTGCAGGTCATGGCGATGATGGTCTTGGACGGCATCAGCCGCGCGAGAAAGCCGGGCTTGGGCGCCTTGGCGCCACGGCGGGCCGTGCCGGGCTGCACCTTGGGCAGATCGCGCGCGGGGCGCACCGCCTGGCGGGCGGCGGCGCGGCTGCGGGATTTGCGATCGCTTACCGGTCGCATGATGCGTCCTCCACCATCCAGCGGCACAGTTTTGCGTATGTGATCCCGTTATGGGCGGCCTGCTCGGGCACCAGCGAAGTCGGCGTCATGCCGGGCTGGGTGTTGGTTTCCAGCAGGATCAGGCGGGGTTTCGAACCGCTTTCGTCGAAGCGGAAATCGGTGCGCGACACGCCGCGGCAGCCCAGCACCTGATGGGCGCGTACCGCCAGCGCCATCGTTTCGTCAGCGATCGCCTTGGACAGTTTGGCGGGCAGGATGTGCTTCGATCCGCCGGGCGCATACTTGGCTTCGTAGTCGTAGAATTCCAGTTCGGTGGTGATCTCGGTCACGCCAAGAGGCTTGTCGCCCATCACCGCCACGGTGAGTTCGCGGCCGGGGACGAATTCCTCCACCATCATCTCGTCGGAAATATTCCAGTCGTCCGCCAACAGCGCCGCCGGTGGCCGGTTGGCGCCCTGCTTGACAATGAAGATGCCGACCGAGGAGCCTTCATTGACGGGCTTGACCACATAGGGCGGCTCCATCAGGTGACGCGCGCCCGCCTCGCGGCGGTCGGCGACGATGGACTTCACAACGGGCAGACCGGCGGCGCGGTAAATGTCCTTGGTGCGTTCCTTGTGCATCGCCAGTGCCGACGACAGCACGCCGGAATGCGTATACGGCAGGCGCATCAGCTCCAGCAGGCCCTGCACCGTGCCGTCCTCGCCAAAGCGGCCATGCAGGGCGTTGAACACCGCGTCGGGCCTGGCGTCGAAAAGCTGCTGTCCCGGATTGTCGCCGGGATCGATGCTGACCGGATCAAAGCCCTCTTCCGCCAGCGCCTGCATCACGCCACGGCCCGAGGACAGCGAGACTTCGCGTTCGGCGGAGCGGCCACCCATCAAAACGGCGATGCGCTTGTAGGCGGTCACAGTTTTTCTCCTGCGATACCGACGCGCTTGATTTCCCATTCCAGTTCGATGCCGGACTTTTCCTTGACTCGCTTGCGCACGTCCTCGCCCAGCGCTTCCAGGTCGGCAGCGGTGGCTTCGCCGGTGTTGATGAGGAAGTTGGTGTGCTTCTCGCTCACCTGGGCGTCGCCCCGGCGCAGGCCCCGGCAGCCGGCCTGATCGACCAACTGCCAAGCCTTGTGGCCGGGCGGGTTCTTGAAGGTGGAGCCTCCCGTGCGCGACTTGATCGGCTGGGCGGCCTCGCGGTTGGCGGAAAGTTCTTCCGTGCGGGCCTTGATCGCTTCGGGCGTGTCGACATGGCCTTCGAACACCGCCTCCAGGAAGATCAGTTCGTCGCGGACCTGGGTCTTGCGATAGACGAAGTTCATGTCGGCGGGCGTCAGCTTGATCTTGTTGCCGCGCGAATCCAAAGCTATCGCTTCGACAAAGATATCCTTGATTTCGCGGCCATAGCAGCCCGCATTCATCTTCAGGGCGCCGCCGATGGTGCCGGGCACGCCGCGCAGGAATTCCATGCCCGCGATGCCGGCATCCGCCGCCGCCCGCGCCACCGCGCCGTCCAGCGCCGCCGCGCCGGCGCGCACCCGCGTTCCCGATGCTTCAATCTTGCCGAAGGCTGACGACAGACGAATGACCACCCCGGGAATACCGCCATCGCGCACCAGCAAATTCGAGCCGACGCCGATCACCGACAGGCGCAGATCATCGGGCCGCGCGGCCAGGAAGGTCGCCAGATCGTCCATATCGGCGGGCCGAAACAGCCATTCCGCCGGACCACCGGCCCGGAACCAGACCAGATCCTTCAGCGGCGCTTCATGGGTAAGCGAACCGCGAACGGGAGGTAACGCTTCACAAGCCTTGCTCATCCGCCCTCCAGCTTCTTCTGGAGATTGTGCATCCAGCCCGTGATCGAACCGGCGCCGGTGCCGACAATGGCCGCGCCGGGCTTGAGATAAGGCTTCACGACAGCGGCCAGGTCGGCCTCGCCCTCGATGGTGAGAACATTGCGATGGCCATGGGCGCGCAGCGCTTCGGCATAGGTGTCGCGCGTGATGCCATCGATGGGCTGTTCGCCCGCGGCATAGACCGGCGCGATCACCGCCACATCGGCGTCGTTGAGACAGGTGGCGAACTGCTCGAAAGTGTCGCGCAGGCGGGTGTAGCGGTGCGGCTGCACCACGGCGACCACCGGCCCGGCATAGGCCTGGCGCGCGGCGCGCACGGCGGCGGCGATCTTGAAGGGGTTGTGGGCGTAATCGTCGATGATGGCGGCGCCGTTCCATTCGCCCACCTTGGTGAAGCGGCGGCCCACGCCCTTGAACTCGGCCAGGCCCTTGGCGATCACCGCATCTGGCACGCCCAGCTGGCGCGCCACCACGATGGCCGCGACGGCGTTCTGGACATTATGCTCGCCCGGCATGGGCAGGCTGAGACCTTCCAGCCGGGTCTCGCTGCCACTGCGGCGGTCGGTGAAGACCATGTCGAAATGCGAGGCGCCCGCGCTGAAGGAAACATTGACCGCGCGGGCGTCGGCCTGCGGGCTGAAGCCATAGGTGATCATCTTGCGGTCGGTGATGCGGCCGACCATGGCCTGCACTTCGGGATGATCGATGCACAGCACCGCGAAACCGTAGAAGGGCACATTTTCGACAAAGCGCTGGAAGGCGTCGCGCATGTTCTCGAAGGTGCCGTAGAAATCCAGATGATCCGGGTCTTCGTTGGTGACGATGGCCACGGTGGCGGGCAGGCGCAGGAAAGTCCCGTCGCTTTCGTCCGCTTCCACCACCACCCATTCGCCAGCGCCCAGCCGGGCATTGGTGCCATAGGCATTGATAATGCCGCCATTGACCACGGTGGGGTCCATGCCGCCCGCATCCAGCAGCGCCGCCACCAGCGTCGTGGTGGTGGTCTTGCCGTTGGTGCCAGCCACCGCGATGCAGGACCGCAGGCGCATGATCTCGGCCAGCATCTCGGCGCGGCGCACCAGCGGCAGCGCCAGGCGGCGGGCTTCGTCGAACTCGGCATTGCCGGGCTTCACCGCCGAGGAATAGACCACGGCGTGCGCGTCTTTCAGGTTTTCGGCGCTGTGGCCCACCGCCACGGGAATGCCCATGGCACGCAGGCGCTTGACGTTGGCATTGTCGGCGCTGTCGCTGCCCTGCACCTTGTAGCCGAGATTGTGCATGATCTCGGCGATGCCGCTCATGCCGATGCCGCCAATGCCGATGAAATGGATGGCGCCGATATCGAGCGGAACGCGGGTGGTGACGGGCGACGCCATTACGCGGGCTTCCTGGCTAGCTGTTCGACCATGTCGGCGAGATTCTCGGACGCCTGGGGGATGGCCAGCTTGTGGGCTGCTTCGGCCCGCGCCGCAAGCTGCGATGGATCATGGAAGAGCTGTTGCAGCAGCTCCGCCAGCGTCTCGGCGGTCAGGCTTTTCTGCGGCACCAGCCAACCCGCGCCCGCCCGCGACAGGATGGCGGCATTGTCGCTCTGGTGGTCGTCCATTGCCGTGGGCAGCGGCACCAGGATGGCGGGACGGCCAATCGCCATCAGCTCCGCCACCGTGCCGGCGCCGGAGCGGCCGATCACCAGATGCGCTTCGGCCATGCGCTGCGGCAAATCATTGAAGAATGGCCGCAAATCGGCGCGGATCTCGGCATTGGCGTAGATGGTCTTGACCGCTTCCAGGTCTTCGGCGCGGCATTGCTGCACCACCGACAGGCGCAGCTTGAGCTCATGCGGCAGGTGGGTCAGCGCGGCGGGCACGATCTCGCTGAAGGCGCGCGCGCCCTGGCTGCCGCCGAACACCAGCAGCCGCAGCGGTCCGCCCGCCAGCGGCGCGTCATAGGCGCGGCCATATAAAGTCTCGACCTCCGGCCGCAGCGGGTTTCCCGTGAGCACGATTTTGGCAGGATCACGGGGCGCGAAACGGGCAATAGGAAACGCTGCGGCAAAGCGGTCGACATGGTCCATCACCAGCCGGTTGGCGCGTCCGGTCACGGCATTCTGCTCGATCACGGCGGTGGGCAACCGGGCGGCAATGGCGCCCATCATCACCGGCACGCTCGGATAGCCGCCGAACCCCACCACGGCGGCGGGCTTCAACCGCCGCAGCTTGGCGAAGGCGGCCACGATGCCCGCCAGTATCTTGAACGGGGCGAGAATGGAGGAGAAAGGCGAGGACGGCGCCGTTTCGATGCTGGCGCCCGGAAACTGGGTGGCATAGTTAGCGAAGCGGGCGTCGGTCATCACCACGATCTTCCAGCCGCGCCTTGCCAGCACCCCGGCAAGCGCCTGGGCCGGGAAGAGATGACCTCCCGTGCCGCCGGCTGCCAGGACGATGGTTCCGCTCATGCCCATTTTCTCATGCTCTGGCCCATTGCAGCACGCCATCGGCGCGCACAGAGATTTTCGGCCGGTGCCGTGTCAGCGCCAGCGCCAGACCCATGGTCAGCGCGATGGCGAAGAGCGAGGAGCCGCCATAGGAGATGAAGGGCAGCGTCATGCCCTTGGCGGGCAGCAACGACACCGCCACGCCCATATTGATGAAGGCCTGCACGGCGGTGACGATGGCGAGGCCCGCGCCCGCCAGCTGGGCGAAGCCTTCGCGCGCAGCGGCGGCGCGCAGCAGCAGCCGCACCGTCAGGGCGCAGAACAGCGCGGCGATGGTGGCGCACAGCAGCAGGCCGAATTCCTCGCCCGCGGTGGCGAAGACGAAGTCGGCATGGGCGTCGGGCAGACGATATTTGATGGTGCCCGCGCCGGGGCCGACCCCGGTCAGGCCACCATTGGCGAACGCCTTCAGCCCCAGACCGGCCTGATAGCCGATCTCGGAATGGCCGAGATACTGGTTCACGCGATTGTGAACATGCGGGAAGATCACATAGGCAGCTGATGCCAGCCCGCCCGCGCAACCGGCCATCGCCGCCACCCAGAGCAGCGGCAGGCCCCAGAAGAACAGCATCGCGCCCCACAGCGACAGCAGCAGGCCGGTCTGGCCCACATCGGGCTGCAACAGCAGGATCAGCAGCGCAGGCAGCAGCAGCAGGAAGGTCATGACGGGCGCCGGGACCGGCAGCTTGCCGCGATCCGACAGCACGGCGGCGGCCAGCACGGCGAAGCTGGGCTTGAGGAATTCGGACGGCTGCAGATTGAAGAAGCCCAGATTGAGCTGGCGGCGCGCGCCCAGCATCTCGTCGCCCAGGAACAGCACCAGGAAGGAGCCCACCAGCGCACCGGCGAACACCACCGCCGCCAGAATCTTGATCTGGCGCAGGCCCAGCATGGAGACGCCCGCCACGATGCCCACCGCCATCACGGCATAGGAGAGCTGGCGCAGCGCATAGCGGAAATCGCCCGCCGAACCGGGACCGCCGCTGATGGCGGGGCTGGCGGCGAACGACAGCAGCAGGCCGATCCCCAGCAGCGCCAGCATGAAGCATAGCGCCAGCCGGTCCACCGAGAACCACCACGCCGCGAAGCCGCTGCGATCCGCCCGGTTCATGCCGACACCTTCAATAGTCTAAACTTCGCCACGGCATCGCGGAAGACATCGCCGCGATGCTCGAAATCCTTGAACTGATCGTAGGACGCACAGGCCGGCGACAGCAGCACCACCGGCGACGCCGCCGCGCTGGTCTCGGCATCGGCGGCGGCCAGTTCGACGGCGCGCTCCAGCGTGCCTGCCATGACATAGGGGGCCTTGCCGTCGAGCGCGCGCGCGAATTGCGGCGCGGCGTCACCGATCAGATAGGCGCGGCGGATGCGGCCAAAGAACGGGGCCAACGGTTCGATGCCGCCATCCTTGGCCTTGCCGCCCGCGATCCAGAAAATGTCGGGATAGACCGCCAGCGCCTTGGCGGCGGCATCGGCATTGGTGGCCTTGCTGTCATTGACGAAGCGGGTCTTGCCGATGGCGCTGACGCTTTCCATCCGGTGTGCCAGGCCGGGGAAAGAGGCGATAGCCTCGGCGATGGCGCGCGTCTCTTTCACGAAGGGCTTCACGGCGACATAGGCCAGCGCTGCATTCTGCCAATTGTGCGCGCCCGGCAGGTTCGCCGCTTCATCCAGCGCCATGACCTTCACCGCCGCGCCGTTCTGGGCGTCGTACAAAGTGCCATCGACCACGAAGATGCCGCGCCCCAGCACCTTGCCCACCGAAACCGGGGTGGCATTGGTGCCGCCCAGCGACGTGAAGATGGCGGAGGTGTGCGCGTCATCGACGCCGATGGCGGTCTGGCCGTCCTTGGGCACAGCCTTCATCAGCCGCGCCTTGATGGCGGCATAGTTCTCCATGCTGCCATGACGGTCGATATGGTCGGGCGAAAGGTTGGAAAGGATGCCGACATCGGCAGCCAGACCCGGCGCCAGATCGATCTGGAAGGTGGACATCTCGATCACATAGATGGTGCGCGCCGTGGGCGGATTGAGATCCAGAACCCCCTTGCCGATATTGCCGCCCACCTGGGCGTCGAAACCACAGGCCGTCAGCACATGCCCGATCAGCGCCGTGGTGGTGGATTTGCCGTTGGTGCCGGTGATGGCGATGACGGGGGCGCGGCCCTTGGCATTGGGATCGGGGCGAATTTCGCGGGCGAAGAGTTCAACATCACCGATCACGGGAACACCGGCGCGCTGGGCGTGCAAAACGACTTCATGCGGCTTGGGATGGGTCAGCGGCACGCCCGGCGACAGCACCAGGGCGGAGATGCCGCTCCAGCCCCATTCGCGCCATGGCGTGATCTCCGCGCCCGCCTGTCCGCCCAGATCGCGGGCTGCGGAATTGTCGTCCCAGGCCAGCACCTCTGCCCCGCTCGCCGCCAGCGACGCGACGGCGGAAAGCCCGGTGCGGGCCAGCCCGAACACCGCGACTTTCTTTCCGGCAAAGGCGTGGGAGATGATCATTCTTCGTTCACCGCAGCTTCAGGGTGGCGAGGCCGATCAGCGCCAGCACCACCGCCACGATCCAGAAACGGATCACGATGGTGGGCTCGGTCCAGCCCAGTTGCTCGTAATGATGATGAATCGGCGCCATGCGGAAGACGCGCTTGCCGGTGAGCTTGAAGCTGATCACCTGCACGATGACCGACAGGGTCTCCACGACAAAGAGACCGCCCACGATGATCAGCACGATCTCATGCTTGGCCACCACCGCCACCGCGCCCAGCGCGCCGCCCAGCGGCAGCGAGCCAGTATCGCCCATGAAGATCATGGCAGGCGGGGCGTTGTACCAGAGGAAGCCCAGGCCCGCCCCGACCAGCGCCGCCAGGAACACCGACAATTCGCCCGCGCCGGGCACATGGGAAATTTGCAGATACTCGGAATAACGCTCATTGCCGACCAGATAGACGATCAGCGCGAAGGTGGCGGCCGCGATCATCACCGGCATGATGGCCAGGCCGTCCAGCCCGTCGGTGAAGTTCACCGCATTGGCGGCGCCCGCGATGGTGATCATCCCGATCACCACAAAAAACAGGCCCATGGGCAGCAGCAGCGACTTGAAGAACGGGATCGCCAGCGCGCCGGACAGGTTGGGCGCCTCGATCTGCATGATCAGCCAGGTGGCCAGGGCCGCGACGCCGAACTCGATCACGAGGCGCGAACGGCTGGAAAGGCCGTCCGAGGTGCGCTTGGTCACCTTATAATAGTCGTCCAGGAAGCCCAGCAGGCCGAAGGCCAGCGTCACCATCAGCACGATCCAGACATAGCGGTTGGAAAGGCTGGTCCAGAGCAGGGTCGAACCGATCCAGGGAATCAGGATCAGCAAACCGCCCATGGTGGGCGTGCCCGCCTTTTCGATGATGTGGCGCTGGGGGCCGTCGGCGCGGATAGGCTGGCCCTTGCCCTGCTTGGCTTTCAGCCAGCGGATCAGCATGGGATTGAGCCAGAAAGCGATCACCAGCGCCGTCACCACCGCCATGATGGCGCGGAAGCTGAGATAGCCGAACAGGCGGAAGAAGGCGAACTGGTCGGTGTGAGTCAGAAGCGCGAGATAGGACAGCATTGGCTACACCTTCAACGCATCGAGAATGAGGGACATGCGGGAGCCGTTCGACCCCTTGATCAATACGGTATCGCCGGGCTGCAACGCGGCGGTGACTAGCGGCGTCAGCAGGGCGGCGGTTTCGGCATAGGCGCCGCGGCGGGACGCGGGCAACGCCTCCCACAGTGCGCGCATCTGGGTTCCGGCGGCGAAGACCAGATCGACTTTGTTCGTCTCGATGGGCGCGGCGAGACCGGCATGATGGGCGATGCCGCCCTCGCCCATCTCCAGCATGTCGCCCAGTACGGCAATCTTGCGGCCCCCATTTTTGGCAGAGGGGCTGTCACCCAGCAGCGCCAGCGCTGCAGCCATCGAGGCGGGATTGGCGTTGTAGCTTTCGTCGATCACGGTCAGGCCCTTAAGTTCAATACGCGCGCCGCGTCCCTTGAGAGCGGTGAAATTCTTTAGGGCCGCCGCCGCGTTCAGCACATCGCCGCCCGCCAGATGCACCGCCGCCAGCGCCGCCACCGCATTGGCGGCGATGTGCGCGCCCGGCGCGCCGACCTTGCAATCGACCAGGATGCCGAAGATGTCGGCCTTCAGCCGCATGCCGTCGCCGTCATTGTCATGGGAGAGCAGTCGCGCTTCGCTGCCCGCCGCCGCGCCGAAGCGCGCCAGGATGGCGACCCGCGCCTGCTTCGCCCGCGCCGCAAGGCGTTCGGCGTAAGGGCTGTCGGACGGGATCAGGGCGCTGCCGCCCGGCGCCAAGCCTTCAAAGACTTCCGACTTGGCATCGGCGATGGATTCGCAATTGCCGAAGAATTCTAGATGCGCCGGCGCGATGGTGGTGATCAGCGCCAGGTGCGGCCGCACCATGTCCACCAAGGTGCGAATTTCGCCGAAATGGTTCATGCCGACTTCAAAGACGCCATATTCGGCGTCGCGCGGCAGTGACGCCAGCGACAGCGGCACGCCCCAGTGATTGTTGTGGCTGGCGGCGGAGGCGTAGGTGCGGCCCAGCGCATCGAAGGCGACGCGGAGAATTTCCTTGGTGGTGGTCTTGCCCGCGCTGCCGGTGACTGCGATCACCTTGGCGTTGCTGCGGGCGCGCGACGCCCGGGCTAGGTCTTCCAGACCGCGCTGGGTATGCGCCACCAGCAATTGTGGGCCGGTAACGCCTTCGACCGCACGCGATACCAAAGCCGCACCGGCCTTGGCGTCAAACGCCGCCTGCACATAATCATGGCCGTCGCGCGCATCGCCCTTCAGGGCCACGAACAGGTCGCCGGGCTTGAGCTTGCGCGTGTCGATGCTGAGGCCGCCCGTGCCAAAGGGCGCGTTGGCTTTGCCCAGCGTGGCGGCTTCGGCCTCAAGGTGCGTCCACAGCGTCATGCCGCGCGCCCTCCCCAGGCCAGGGCGGCGGCAAGGGCTTCGTCGCGGTCGGAAAAGGGATGGGTGACGCCGTTGATGTATTGGCCGGTTTCATGGCCCTTGCCCGCCAGCACCAGCACATCGCCGGTTTGCAGGTCGGCGATGGCGGCGCGGATGGCCTCGCGGCGGTCGCCGATCTCACTGGCGTTCGGCGCGGCGGCGAGAATTTCGGCACGGATGGCGGCGGCGTTCTCGGTGCGGGGATTGTCGTCGGTGATGATGACCTGATCCGCCAGCTTCGCCGCGACAGCGCCCATCAAGGGGCGCTTGCCCTTGTCGCGGTCGCCGCCACAGCCGAACACGATGTGCAGCTTGGCTTTGGTGTGCGGGCGCAGCGCTTCCAGTACCTTTTCCAGCGAATCCGGGGTGTGGGCGTAATCGACATAGATCGGCGCGCCGCTGGCGGCGAAGGCCACCTTCTCCATCCGGCCCGGCGCACCTTTCAGTGTTGCCAGCGCGGCGAAGGTCTTGCCCGCATCTTCGCCCAGGCCGATGGCGAGTCCCGCCGCGACCAATGCGTTGGATGTCTGGAAGGCACCGGCCAGCGGCAGCGTCACATCATAGCTGTTGCCGGCATGGCTGATGGAAAGCTGCTGCGCATCCCCGATGCTGGCGCGCTGCGTCAGGGTGATGCTTTCGCCCTTTTCGCCCACCGTCAGCAGCGTCAGATTGCGCGCTTTCGCGGCGGCGATGAATTTGTCGCTATGCTCGGCATCGGCATTGACCACCGCGATGCCGCCATCCTGCACCACGTCGGAGAACAGCCGCAGCTTGGCGGCAAGGTAATGCTCGAAGGTGGAATGATAATCCATGTGGTCGCGGGTGATGTTGGTGAAGCCGCAAGCCCGGATGCGCACACCGTCCAGCCGGTGCTGGTCGAGGCCATGGCTGGAGGCTTCCACCGCCAGATGATCGACGCCCTCTTCCGCCAGCGTCGCCAGCAGGGCGTGGATTTCCACCGGATCGGGCGTGGTGTGCGACAGCGGTATCGCGCCCTTGGGGCCGATCACGCCCACCGTGCCGAGGCTGGCGGCGGCGTGACCAGTGTGAGTCCAGATTTCGCGCAGGAAGGCGACGATGGAGGATTTGCCCTTGGTGCCGGTGACGGCGGCGACCAACTCGGGCTGCTTACCATAGAAGGCCGCGGCGAAGGCCGCCAGCGCCGCGCGGGGATTGGCGGCGGGAATGAAGCGCACATTCAGCGCGGCGGCATCGGCGGCCAGATCGGGCGTACCCAATACGGCGGATGCACCCCGCGCCACGGCATCCTTCAGGAACTTGCCGCCATCCGTCTTGCTGCCGGACAGCGCCGCAAACAGAAAGCCCGGCGCCACCTTGCGGCTGTCGCTGGTCAGGCCGGCGAATTCCCGCGCATCGTTCATAGCGCCCGCCCATCGGCAACACGCGCCGGGGGCGGCACATGCGGCACGCCCAGCAACGGCGCGATGCGGGCGATGACGCGGCCGGTCTGCGGCGCGGCGGTATAGCCCGCGGTGCGGAAGCCGAAACTTTCCTTGGTGCCCTGCGGCTGCGCCATCAGCACCATCACGATGTAGCGCGGGTCATGCGCCGGGAAGACGGCGGCGAACGAGGTCATCAGCGCATTCTTGATATAGCCGCCGCGCGGTCCGGGCATTTCCGCCGAGCCGGTCTTGCCGCCCACATCATAGCCGATGGCGTCGGCGTTGCGGCCGGTGCCGTTGGTGACGACATAGCGCAGCAGATCGCGCATGGTGGCGCTGGTTTCCGGCTTGATCACCTGCGCGCCGCGATTGTCGGCGCCCGCTTCCTGTTTCAGGAAGGTCGGCGCGATGCGGCGGCCGCCATTGACCACGGTGGCCATGGCGGTGACGAAGCTGAGCGGGCTGACGCCGACGCCATGGCCGAAGCCCACCGTGGCGGTTTCGATCGCGCCCCATTGCGTGCGCGGATAGAGCGGGCGCGCCGTTTCCGGCAGTTCGCTCTTCACCGGCGAGAGCAGTCCCAAGCTGGTGAGGAACTGCCGCTGGCGCACGCCGCCGGAACGCAGCGCGATCTGCGCCGTGCCGATGTTGGAGCTTTCTGCCAGCACATCGCGCGCCGCCATCGCGGCGGGCATGTGGTGAGAATCGCCGATGGAACGCTTGCCGATCCTGAAGCTGCGGCCGATGGGCAGCATTTCGTCGAGACGGACGGTGTGATCCTCCATCGCCAGGGTGAAGGCGAAGACCTTGAAGATCGATCCCAGCTCATAAACATCCTGCGCCATTATGTTGCGCCGGGAGTCGCCTTCCGGCAGGCCGTGCTGGTTGGGATCGAAATCGGGCTGCGAGGTCATGGCGATGATCTCGCCGGTCTTCACATCCATCACGATGCCGCCAGCGGCCTTGGCGCTGAAGGTCTTGCGCGCTTCCGCCACTTCATGCGCCAGGATGAACTGCACCCGCGCATCGATGGAAGCGGCGACCGCCGTCTCGCCCCGCGCCGCGGCACGGTGCAGCTGCGGCTGCAACCCCAGTTCCAGGCCGGAGAGGCCGTTATTGTCGGGGTCGGTCGTGCCCACCAGCTGCGCGGTGATGCGGCCATCGGGATAGTAGCGCTTGGCGGTGTTCTCGAATTCCAGGCCCGGCAGGCCCAGCTTCATCACCCGGGCTTCGGCGTCGGGCGTGATCTGGCGCGCCACCAGCACATAGGGCGTCTTGGCGGTGTTGAAGCCGCGCAGCAGCCGCGCTTCGCCCGCGCCGGTGGCTTCGGCCAGCTGGCGGGCGGCTTCCGCCTTGTTCCAGAATTCCTTGGGCCGGGCATACAGGTCCTTCACCGGCAGGTCGCGCGCCAGCAATTCCCCATTGCGGTCCGTGAGATCGGCGCGGGCCACCGCGGCGAAACTGGCGCCGCCGCCTTTGCCGCCGCCGCTAAGCAGCGTGACATCGACCAGGCGCAGGCCGACCAGCAGGAAGGCGGCGACACAGACTCCCGCACCGATCACGATGCGCCGCTGGAAGACGGTGGGAGTCTCTTGCATCGCGCGATCAGAACCCGTGCTGGGCGGTGGGGACGGTGGTGGAGACTTCGGCGCTGGCGTTGCGCACCGGGCCGCCATTCAGCGGCGCGTTCTCGCCGCGATGCGGCAGCTGTTCGAAAGCGGAAAGCTGGACCGAGGCGGCGTCGTTCATGCCCTGCAGGCCCGCGAAATGCTGCACCCGGCTGGGGGCGGCGACGCTCTGCCATTCGGTTTCCAGCACGGCGATGGCGCGGCGCTGCTTGGCGATCTGCTGCTCGGCCCGGTTCAGTTCCAGCCGCGTCACCCGCGTGCGCTCGGAGACGTTGTAGAGCACAAGCACCGTCAGGGTGATCAGAACGACACAGGCGATGTTGAGCATGCGGACCATGGTGGCTCCTATGCGGCAAGTTTTTCGCCGGCCCGCAGCTTGGCGGAACGGGCACGGGGATTGGTGGAGATCTCGGCCTCGCCCGGAACGCGGGCCTTGGCGGTGAGGAGATGAAACAGCGGCGTGGGCGCGGCGGCGTCCGGCATGTGGCGCGAAGCGCGCGGCGCGGCGTCGGAACGGCCGCTGAGGAACTGCTTGACGATGCGATCTTCCAGGCTGTGGAACGAGACCACCACCAGGCGGCCTGCCGGCTTCAGCACGGTCTGCGCCGCTTCCAGCCCGCGCGTCAGCTCGCCCAGTTCGTCATTCACATGGATGCGCAGCGCCTGGAAGGTGCGGGTGGCGGGATGAATGGGGAAACGCAGCGCGGCGCGGCCCTGGGCTTCGGAGACGATGGCGGCGAGCTGCGCCGTGCCGGTGACCGGGCGCGCCGCGATGATGGCGGTAGCGATGCGACGGGCGTTCTTCTCTTCGCCAAGGCGGGCGATGACCGAAGCCAGCGTGGGATGATCGGCGCTGTTGACGAAATCAGCGGCGCTCATGCCCGACAGGCTCATGCGCATGTCGAGCGGGCCATCCTCGCGGAAGGAGAAGCCGCGCTCGGGCTGGTCGAACTGGAACGACGACACGCCGAGATCGAGCACCACGCCGTCGGTCTGCGAGGCGAATTCGTCCATGCGGCTGAACTCGCCTTCCACCAGCGTCAGGCGGCCGTCAAAGCGCTTCACCAGATCCTGACCACGCTGGATGGCCGCGGGGTCGCGGTCGATGCCCAGCACGCGGCAATCGGCGGCTTCGAGAATGGCCTGGGTATAGCCGCCGCCGCCAAAGGTGCCGTCGATGTAGTGCGCGCCGTTACGGGGCGCGAGCGCCGCGATCACTTCGTTCAGCATCACCGGAACGTGACCGCTCATGCGCCGCGCCCTTCGGCATAACGCGCCTTCATGCGGGCAACCGCTTCGGCTTCCAGCGCGGCATAGCGCTCGGCATCCCAGATCTGGAATTTCTTCACCTTGCCGGCGAAAACGATGCGGTCTTTCAGCGCCGCATGTTCGATCAGCGCGTCGGGCAACCGGACGCGGCCATTTTCATCCGGCGTCAGAATGTGGGTGCGCGCAATCAGCGTGGTGGCTTCGTCGTCGAAGGACGGCGACATAAAGGCGTCATGCGTGGCAAGGCGCGCGGCGGTCTCGTCGAGCAGCAGTTGGCCGAAGCAATCCAGCGCCGCATCGATGAAGCTGGGGGTGACATAGACGCCGGGCGTGCCCTGCGCGGTCAGGATGGTGCGATAGGTCGCCGGGATGCACACCCGGCCCTTCGCATCCAGCGAGCCCGCGAACGTCGTGATGAATGGCTGGACCGGGATGGTCATGGCCAGCAGATACCCCCCTACCCCACGCCCTCAGGCCGACGGACCCCCGGCGGCGGCTAAGGCGGACTTTTCAGGTCCATGGGACAGTATGGGATAACATGGGACGGGATTGCCGGTCAAACCAAAAGTCCATATTTTTGAGGGGCTTGGCTAGATTTTGACTCGGGCCTACCCCCCAAGGGTTGCGGTTCCCGGAACAAAACCGCAACGCCGTAAGAGTGTCGTTACCGGTGTAAACGAAAGGTTAACGCCGCCGCCCTCGACCCGGCCCGGGCCGGCGTTATGGTGCGCCCGGCGCCGGATAGCGGCAGCCATGATTCGGACGAATGACGGGGAGCGCAGCATGAAGATCGGCTTTGTAGGCCTGGGCCGGATGGGCGGCAATATCGCGGCCAATCTGCTCAAGGCCGGGCACACGGTGACGGTGTGGAACCGCTCGCCTGCCCCGGTGCAGGCGCTGGTCGCCAAGGGCGCATTGACCGCCGCCACGCCGCAGGACGCCATGCAGGGCGACGCGGTCTTTTCCATGCTCTCCAACGACGCGGTGATGCGCGAGGTCGGTTTTGCCGGGCCGCTGCTGGACCGCGCCGCCAAGGGCCTGATCCATGTGAATTTGGCGACGATTTCCGCCGCGCTCGCCCGCGAATTGCAGGCGGCGCACGCCAAGGCCGGGCTTGCCTATATTTCCGCGCCGGTGTTCGGCCGCCCCGAAATGGCGGCGGCGGCGCAGCTGGTGCTGGTGGCGGGCGGCGACGCCGCCGCGATCGCCACCATGCAGCCGGTGCTGGACCAGATCGGCAGCCGCACCGTGCCGGTGGGCGATGCCGCCGAGAAAGCCAATCTGTTCAAGATCGCGGGCAACTTCATGATCGCCAGCGAGATGCAGGCGACGGGCGAAGCCTTCGCGCTGTTGCGCAAGGGCGGCGTCGATCCGGCCCTGTTCCACGATGTGCTGGCGGGGCGTCTCTTCACCGGCGCGGTGTTCAAGAATTACGGCCAGATGGTGCTGGACCGGCAGTATGAACCGGCGGGCTTCGCCCTGACGCTGGGACTGAAGGACGTCAATCTGGCGCGCGCGGCGGCGGAAGGGCTGGGCATGACGCTGCCCACCGCCGACCTGCTGAAGACCAATTACGACGAAGCGGTTCGCTGGGGCTGGCAGGACAAGGACTGGTCGGCCATCGGCGAAGTCTCGGCGAAGAAAGCGGGCGTCTAGACTTTCCGATGCGCGCGCTTCTGATCTCTTTCGCCGCTTCCGGGCTGGCGCTGTCAGCGGCCCTGGCATTGGCGCAGGATGCGCCGGCGGCCAATCCCTTCGCGGGCGATGCCGATGCCGCCATCGCGGGCAAAGTGATCTATGATTCCACCTGCGTATCCTGTCATGGCGGCGCGGGCGTCGGCGGTACGGGCTTGCCGCTGAACCGCACCTTGAGCCGCGCCGCCGATGACGCCGCCCTGTTCCGCATCATCCGCGACGGCATTCCCGAGACCAAGATGCCGGGCTTTCCGGCGCTGTCGGACGACAACATCTGGCGCATTATCAGCTATGTCCGTGGCCTGATCGCCGGTGCGGCCGCGCCCATACCGCTGGTCGCCGCCGCCAGCGCGCGCACGGGCGAGACGCTGTTCTTCGGCCGCGGCGGCTGCACCGCCTGCCATGAAGTGGATGGCCTGGGGCGCGATCTGGCGTCGGACCTCTCGACAGCGGGATTGAAGACGCCCATCGACATCCGCAACGCCCTGAAGCACGAACCGATGCCGCAGCGTTTCGTCACCGTGACGATGGCGCAGGGGCCACGCGTGTCGGGCATCGTTCGGGGTGAAGACCTGTTCACGCTGCATCTCAAGCAGCGCGACGGCAAACTGGCGATCCTGCAGAAGGGCGCCATCCGCAGTGTCGCCAGCGCCGCCAATCCGATGCTGCCGCTGCCGCTCAGCGAGCCGGAAACGGCCGACATCATCGCCTATCTGTCGCAGCGCAAGGCGCGCAACCTGGCGGAGACGGTGAAGCTGATACCCCCTGCCGTGCTGGCCTATCCCCGCATCGCCGCGCCGGATGTCCGCAACTGGGTGACGCAACGCGGCGGGCTGGACGGCAGCAATTTCTCTGCCCTGGCCGGCATCAACGCGGCAGGCGCGGCGCGGCTGCAGGCGCGCTGGAGCGCCAGCCTGGGCGACGGCGCCACCGCCGCGACGCCGCTGGTGGTGGATGGCGTGATCTATGTTTCGGGCGCGGCGGGAAATACTTACGCCTTCGACGCGCAGAGCGGCATTCCCATATGGCGTTTCGAACGCCGGCCGGTGCTGGACAATCCCGCCTTGCCCGGCGGCAATCGCGGCGTGGCGATGCTGGATGGCCGCGTCTTTGTCGGCACCGCCGACAACAAGCTGATCGCGCTCGATGCCAATAGCGGGCGGCAATTGTGGGAACGCCAGACCGCCAGCACGCTGGATGGCACTGCCATGACCGGCGCGCCGCTGGCGCTCCGCACACGCGTGGTAACGGGTGTGGCGGGCGCGGGCGGCAAGGCGCGCGGCTGGCTGGAAGCCTTCGAGCCCGCCACCGGCAAACCGCTCTGGCGTTTTGCCGCCGCGCCCGCCAATGCATCGGGCGGGATGACGGCGATAATGGGCGCCTATGAAGCACAGAGCACGATGCTCTACTGGAGCACCGCGCGGGCCAGCGATGACAACCCCAACAGCGACGCCATTCTCGCGCTCAATGCCAACACCGGCGCGGTGGCGTGGACGCACAAGCTGGCGGCGGGCGCGGGCGGCGACAATGTGGTGCTGGCGGAACGGGACAAGAGCTTAGCTCTTCTGCATCTGGGCCGCGATGGGCTGCTCACCGTGCTGGACCGCGCCAGCGGCAAAACCGTTCTGACGCAATCCTTGTCGAAGGAACGGATCGCAACGCCTGCGCTGTCCTTCGACCGCAGCAGCGCCATTCTTTATGCCGGGCTGGGCAAGGCGGCGGCGGCGGTGGATTCGCGCAGCGGCAAGATACTGTGGCAGAGCGCCATGATCGCGGAGGTGCGTGGGCTTCTGGCGACGCGCGGCGGGGTGGTCTTCGCCACGCTGGCGGATGGCCAAATGGTGGCGCTGGACGCCAAGGGCGGCAAGCTGCTGTGGAATTTTCTCGCCGCTGGCGCCATGGCGGGCGCGCCGGTGAGCTATTCGGTGAACGGCAAGCAGTTCGTCGCCGTCACCGCGGGTAACATGCTCTACGCGTTCGCGTTGCCCAGCTAAGAATTCCAGAGATCACAAGCGCCGCAGCAAAGCCGCGGCGCGACCAACCGCTAGGGCAAAGGCCCGCCTCCCCTTTGCGCGAAGCGCACGAAAGGGGAGGTGCCCGTAGCTGGCCAGGCGCGAAGCGCCGATTAAGCCAGCGAAGGGCGGAGGGGTTCAAAAAGAAAGCATCAGATGGCCTGTAAGCCGGGTTCTGTCCTTCTTGCGAAGGGGTGACCATTCCTCTGGGATGTGAGTTGCCCCACACCTCTCGCGACCGACCCGGACGGCTACGCGGAAAACGCAACCTGCCGTCCCTATTTGGTCTTGCTCCCGGTGGGGCTTGCCGTGCCGCTTCTGTTGCCAGTCGCGCGGTGCGCTCTTACCGCACCATTTCAACCTTGCCATTCCCGTTTCACCGAAGTGTTGGGGAATTCGGCGGTTTGATTTCTGTGGCGCTATCCCTGGGGTCGCCCCCGCCGGCCATTAACCGGCACCGTTTCTCCGTGGAGCCCGGACTTTCCTCGAACCTCTTGCGAAGCCCGCGGTCACCCGGCCATCTGACGGCGGGTTATAGCGCGGGACGGCTGAACTTATCCAGCAGCCCGTGCAGCAGCTCGGCACACTCGTCATCCCATAGCCCGTTCAGCAGGTTGGGACGGAAATGGCGCTGGAATGCGATGATTACCTTGTCCAGTGGTGCATCGGGATCATAACCGAAACGGGCAAGCGCGCTGGCTTCTAGATTGCTCGCCTTGCGCTCGGGCCACAGGCCGATGCCCGCCTTGGCCAGCCTTGCCCAGGGAAAATACTCGCCCGGATCGTCCTTGCGCGCCGGGGCGACGTCGCTGTGACCCAGCACGCGCGCCGACGGGATGGAATGGCGCACCAGGATGGAATGGCACAGCGTGGTCAGCGCCGCGATCTGGTCTTCCGGAAAGGGGCGATAGCCGAATTCATGGCCGGGATTGACGATCTCGATGCCGATGGAACGGGCATTGATGTCGGTGGCGCCGGCCCAGTGCGAAACGCCCGCATGCCAGGCGCGCCGCACTTCCGGCACATGCGCGTAAATGGTGCCGTCCTCGTCGATGGTGTAATGCGCCGAAACCTTCGCCGCCGGATCGGTGAGGCGCGACAATGCCGCTTGCGCGCTGGTCATGCCGGTATAGTGCAGCACCAGCATGTCGATGGGCGCATTGCGTTCATCGTGATTGGGGGACGGCATTTCCACGCGCTTCATTTGAGCCCCCGCTCCGCCTGGATCTTCTCATAGGCCGTGTTGATCGCGGCCAGCTTGTCATTGGCCAGCTTCTCGAACTCGGGTGGCACGCCGCGCGCCATCAGGCTGTCGGGATGGTTTTCGCGCACCAGACGGCGATAGGTCTGCTTGAGTTCATCGTCATTCGCGTCATAGGCCAGGCCGAGAATGACATAGGGATCGGTCAGCTCGGGCGCGAAATGGCTGGCGCGAATGCGGCGGAATTCGCCGGGCGCGAAGCCGAAGATTTCCGCCACCCGTTCCAGGAACGCCGCTTCGCCCGGATGCAGCAAGCCGTCGGCCTTGGCGATTTCGAACAAGCCGTCCAGCACGTCTTCCAGCAGCGACGGCCTGCCCGCGAAGAGACGGGCGATCTGCGCCGCATAGGCCTCGTAGCCGGCCATGTCCTGGCGGGCCAGGTGGAAGATGCGACGCACATGGGCTTCTTCCTGCGGCGCCATGCCGAAGACGCGGCGGAAAATGTCGAACTCGCGGTCGCTGATGACGCCGTCGGCGCGCGCCATCTTGCCCGACAAGGCGACGATGGCGATGGTGAAGACCACGCCGGGATCGGATTCACGGTCGAAGATGAAATGCCCCGCCACGGCCCCGACAAGCGCGCCCAGCGGCCCGCCCACCAGAAAACCGGCGCCCGCGCCACTCACCTTGCCCCAGATCGACATGGGCCTAGCCTAGTGGGTCCTGATCCGATTGCGAACCCCGCTTCGCACCGGCGCGCTTCAGCAGGAAGGTGGCGAGCAGGCCCGCCGCCAGGAACAGGCAGGCCAGCAGCCAGGGGCCACGTCCATCCAGCACCGCGCCACCGGCCGCGCCGACTTCCACCTGCGCCAGCGTCATGGGCAGCATGCCGGTGAATGACCCCAGCAGGTAATCGCGCCATGTCAGGTTGGTCATGCCCAGCAGCGTGTTGGCGACGCCATGCGGCAACGGCGTCAGGCGCAGGATGGCGACGGCGCGCCAGCCGCCCTCTTCGGCGCGCTGCACCAGGCGGCCCATGCCCGGCGAAGTGTCGAGCATGCCGCCCGCGCCAAGCCAGCGCGTGAGCGCGAACCCGGCGGTCGCGCCCAGCATGGCGCCAGTGAGCGCCCAAACCGTGCCCCAGACAAAGCCGAACACAAGACCCGCGGCGATGCCCAGCACCGTGCGCGGAATGAAAAGCAGGCTGGCGGCCACTTGCAGCGCCACGAAGATCGCGGGCGAGAACGGGTTGCCCGTGATGGCGTCGCGGATCGCCACCGGATCGATGATGTCGCGATACAGCACCGCCAGCGCGATGCCCGCCGCCACCAGCAGAAGCGCGAGGATGCGCGCCAGCTTCACTCGGCGGCTTCCACGGCGCGCGGATTGTAATTCAGCAGCGGGGCAAGCCAGCGTTCGGCGGTGGCCCTGTCCCAGCCCTTGCGCGCGGCATAATCCGCCACCTGGTCGCGCTCGATCTTGCCGATGCCGAAATAGCGGCTTTCGGGATGGGCGTAGTAAAAACCCGATACCGACGAGCCCGGCCACATGGCATAACTTTCCGTCAGCTTGACGCCGATCTTGTCTTCGACGTCGAGCAGCTTGAAGAGCGTGCCCTTCTCGCTGTGCTCCGGCTGGGCGGGATAGCCCGGTGCGGGGCGGATGCCCTGATAAGCTTCCTTGATGAGATCGTCATTGCCCAATGCTTCGTCGGCGGCGTAACCCCAATAGTCCTTGCGCACCTTCTCGTGCAGGCGCTCGGCAAAGGCTTCGGCCAGGCGGTCGGCCAGCGCCGACAGCAGGATGGCGGAGTAATCGTCCTTGGCGGCGCGGAAGGCTTCCAGGTGCTTTTCCTCGCCGATACCCGCTGTCACCGCGAAGCCGCCGATATAGTCTTCGGTTCCGGGCGGCGCGATGAAGTCGGACAGCGCCAGGTTGGGGCGGCCCGCCTCGCGCACCATCTGCTGGCGCAGCGTGTGCAGCGTCTCGATGGGGAATTTCCGCGCCTTGTCGCCAAACACCAGAATGTCATCGACATTCTTGGGGTCGCTGTTGGCGGGCCAGAAGCCGATCACGGCCCGGGCTTCCAGCCATTTCTCGTCGATGACCTTCTTCAGCATCGCCTGCGCGTCGCGGAAAAGATCGCTGGCCGCCTTGCCCACCTTGTCGTCGGTGAGAATGTCGGGATAGCGGCCCGCCAGCTCCCAGGTCTGGAAGAACGGCGTCCAGTCGATGTACTTCGCCAGCTCGGCCAGGTCATAGTCATTGAAGACGCGGGTGCCGAAGAATTTCGGCGCGGGCGCGACCTTGGCGAAATCGGTCTTGGCGCGGTTGGTCCGTGCATCGGCGATGGCGAGACGCTTGCCGCCGGCGCGCTGGTTGGCGTGGCCCGCCGCCATCTTCTCATACTCGGCGCGGATGTCCGCGGCGTACTGCGCCCCGGTTTCCTTTTGCAGAAGACGGGAGGCGACACCGACCGCGCGGCTGGCGTCGGTGACATACACGGTCTGGCCACGGCGATAGCTGGGATCGATTTTCACCGCCGTATGCACCTTGGAAGTGGTGGCGCCGCCGATCATCAGCGGAATGTCGAAGCCCTGGCGTTCCATCTCGGAGGCCACCGTCACCATCTCGTCCAGCGAGGGCGTGATCAGACCGGACAGACCGATAATGTTGGCCTTGTGCTCCTTGGCGGCGTCGAGAATTTTCTGCATGGGCACCATCACGCCCATGTCGATCACTTCATAGCCGTTGCACTGCAGGACGACGCCGACAATGTTCTTGCCGATGTCGTGCACATCGCCCTTCACCGTCGCCATGACGATGCGGCCGGCCGGTTCCTTGACCTCGTTCTTGTCGTTTTCCATGAAGGGCAGCAGGTGGGCCACCGCCTTCTTCATGACGCGGGCAGACTTCACCACCTGCGGCAGGAACATCTTGCCCGAACCGAACAGGTCGCCCACCACATTCATGCCCGCCATCAGTGGGCCTTCGATGACATGGAGCGGCCGTTCGGCGGCCAGGCGCGCTTCCTCGGTGTCCTCGATGATGAAGGCGTCGATGCCCTGCACCATGGCGTGGGAAATTCGTTCGTTCACCGGCAGGCTGCGCCAGGCGGCGTCGGCCACATCGGCCACCTTGCCGTCGCCGCGATATTGCTGCGCCAGTTCCAGCAGCCGCTCGGTCGCATCCGGGCGGCGGTTGAAGAAGACATCTTCGATGCCTTCGCGCAGTGGTGTGGGAATGTCCTGATAGACGGTGAGCTGGCCGGCATTGACGATGCCCATGTCCATGCCCGCCTTGATGGCGTGGAACAGAAACACCGAATGCATCGCCTCGCGCACCTTCTCATTGCCCCGGAAGGAGAAGGAGAAGTTGGAGACGCCGCCGCTGATATGGGCGTGCGGATTCTGGGCGCGGATGACCTCCGCCGCTTCGACGAAGGCCTTGCCGTATTCGTTATGCTCTTCCAGGCCGGTGGCGACAGCGAAGATGTTGGGATCGAAGATGATGTCTTCCGGCGGGAAGTTCAGCTTCTGCACCAGCGTGTCATAGACGCGCTTGCAGATTTCGATCTTGCGTTCCTTGGTGTCGGCCTGGCCGACCTCGTCGAACGCCATCACCACCACGGCGGCGCCGAAGCGCATCACTTCCTTGGCGTGCTTGAGGAACTGCTCCTCGCCTTCCTTCAGCGAGATCGAGTTGACGATGACCTTGCCCTGGCAGCATTTCAGGCCCGCCTGGATTACATGCCACTTGGAGCTGTCGATCATCAGCGGCACTTTGGAAATGTCCGGCTCGCCCGCCATCATGTTGACGAAGCGGGTCATCGCCGCCTCGCCGTCGATCATGCCCTCGTCCATGTTGATGTCGATGACCTGGGCGCCATTCTCGACCTGCTCGCGCGCCACGCTCAGCGCCGCTTCGTAATCGTTCGCGACAATCAGCTTGCGGAACTTGGCGCTGCCGGTGATGTTGGTGCGCTCGCCGACATTGATGAAGTTGAGGTCAGGCGTCAGCGTGAACGGCTCCAGCCCTGACAAGCGCATATATTTCGGCTTCACCGGAATCTGGCGCGGCGGCACATCCTTGATCGCCTTGCCGAAGGCGGCGATGTGCTCCGGTTTGGTGCCGCAGCAGCCGCCGACAATGTTGACCAGGCCGGAGGTGGCGAATTCGCGGATCATCTCCGCCATCTGCTCGGGCGATTCATCATAGCCGCCGAACTCGTTGGGCAGGCCGGCATTGGGATGCGCCGACACCAGCGTGTCGCAGGCGCCCGCCAGTTCGGCCACGTAGGGGCGCAATTCCTTGGCGCCCAGAGCGCAGTTCAGGCCTATGGCGAAGGGGTTGGCATGGCGCACCGAATGCCAGAAGGCTTCCGGCGTCTGGCCTGTCAGGGTGCGGCCCGACAGGTCCGTGATGGTGCCGGAAATCCACACCGGCAGCTCCACGCCCATCTCTTCATAGACTTCCTTGATGGCATAGATCGCCGCCTTGCAGTTCAGCGTGTCGAACACCGTCTCGATCATGATGACGTCGCTGCCGCCCTTGATCAGGCCGCGCGTGCCGTCGCGATAGGTCTGGCGCAACTGGTCGAAAGTGATGTTGCGGAAAGCCGGATCGTTGACGTCGGGCGAGATGGTGGCGGTGCGGTTGGCTGGACCCAGCACGCCCGCGACCAGACGCGGGCGATCGGCGGTGGAATATTCATCGCACAATTCACGCGCCAGCCGCGCGCCCGCTTCGTTCAGCTCGCTGACCAGATGGCCCAGGCCATAATCTTCCTGGCTGGTGAAGTTGGAGTTGAAGGTGTTGGTTTCGATGAAATCGACGCCCGCATCGAGATACTGGCGGCCGATGGACTGGATGATCTCTGGCTTGGTCAGGGTCAACAGGTCGTTGTTGCCCTTCAGATCCGAGGGATGGTTGTCGAAGCGCTGGCCGCGAAAATCGGATTCGCCCAGCGAATAACCCTGGATCATCACGCCCCAGGAGCCGTCGAGCAGCAGCAGGCGCTTCTTCGCTTCTTGCTTCATCCAGTCGATGCGGGCGGTACGGTCGAAAGCCATGTCAGATTTCCTGGGGCCGCATGCCCAGCAGGCGGGCGGCCGCATAGCTGAGATTGGCCTGGTTGAGCGTGTAGAAGTGGAAATGGTGGAAGCCACGGGCGCGCAAGCCTTGCACCTGGTCGGCGAGAACGGCGGCGGCGACGATGCGGCGGCTTTCCACATCGTCATCCAGCCCGTCATAGGCTTTTCCCAGCCAGGCGGGAATGGAGGCCCCGGCCTTGCCCGCCATGCGCTCGACGCCGCGGAAATTGGTGGTGGGCATGACGCCCGGCACGATCGGAATGGTGATGCCGGCCGCCGCCGCATCGTCGCGGAAGCGCGCCGTGGCGTCGTCGTCATAGCAGAACTGGCCCAGCGCCCGCGTCGCGCCCGCATCCTGTTTCTTCTTCAGCAATGCGATGTCATGGCCGTGACTGGGCGAATCCGGGTGGCGCTCGGGATAGAAAGAGACGCTGACCTCGAACGGCGCGATCTTCTTCAGCCCCGCGATCAGTTCCGGCGTGGACTGGTAACCGTCTGGATGGGCGCAATAGGCGCCGCTCATGCCCGGCATGTCGCCGCGCAGCGCCACGATATGCTTGATGCCCGCATCCCAATAGCCGCGCACGATCTCGGCGATCTCGTCCCGCGCATGGCCGACACAGGTCAGGTGCGCGGCGGGCTTGAGCGTGGTTTCGTCCACGATGCGTTTGACTGTGGCATGGGTGCGCTCGCGCGTGGAGCCGCCCGCGCCATAGGTGACGGAGACAAAAGCAGGCGACAGCGGCTCCAGCCGCTTGATCGCCTCCCACAATTTTTCCTCCGCCTCGTCATTCTTGGGCGGGGAGAATTCGAACGACACGCTGGGTGCGCCGCCGTTTCCGATCAGGTCTTTCAAGCTCATGCGGCCTCTTTGCCGTTGTGCGTGGCAAGCCACAGTTTGACGGTGAGTTTCTCGGCCCCGGACGCTTCCGGTGCAATGGTTTCGGTGGCGGCCGGCGTCAGCCCCGCCGCCGCCAGCCAGCCTTCCACTTCGCGGTCGGAAAAGCCCAGCCGGCGATGGGCATATTCGTCGCGCAGGAACTCCAGGCCATGCGGCGCGAAATCGGCGATCAGCAGGCGGCCGCCCCGGGTCATCACCCGCGCTGCTTCCATCACCGCCGCGCCGGGATCGTCGAGATAATGCAGGACCTGGTGGAACAGCACCGCATCGAATCCGGCATTGTCATCGAACGGCAGGCGATAGAGATCGCCCAGCCGCACCTGGGCATTGGACAGTTTCTGGTTCAGCAGCTTGTCGCGCGCGATGGACAGCATTTCGGGACTGACATCGACGCCGACGGCGCGCTGGGCGCGCGGGCCCAGCAGTTCCAGCATCCGTCCGGTGCCGGTGCCGATGTCCAGCAGGTTTCCGATGGTTTGCGGCAGGTGGCGCAGGATCGCCGCCTCCACATCTTTCTCAGGCGCGTGATGACTGCGAATGCGCGCCCATTCGGGGGCATTGGCCTTGAAATAAGCGGTGGCGCGGGCGGCGCGCTGGGCCCGCACATGTTGCAGCCGGGCCAGGTCGGCGGCATGACCGCCCGACAATTCGGCCACCGTGCGGCTCAGGCCAGTACCCATGCCGCGATCGGCGGCGCGATAAAAGACCCAACTGCCTTCCTTAAAACGCTCCAGCAGACCAGCTTCGCCCAGCAGCTTGAGATGCCGGGAAACGCGGGGCTGGGACTGGCCCACAATCTCGATCAGTTCGCTCACGGTCAGCTCGGCTTCGCGCAGCAGCAGCAGCAGGCGCAGGCGGGTAGGATCCCCCGCCGCACGCAACATGGCCACCAGCCGCTCCACTTGACCGTCCTCCGACAACATATAAACATATCTTTATATGATCATGCAGAACCCCACCGCAAGGGGTGTGGGCGCGGCAGTGTTCCGTCTGGATTTTGCAGCGCAAACGCGGCAAAAGCATCGGTATTCACAGAGAATGAACGGTTTTGGCATGCGCGGGGTTGGGGCGCTTTTTCTAGGAGTTTGCGGACTGGCGCTGGCAGGCTGCGCCACCACGACGTCGCCGGACGCCTTGGCCGCCAATGACCCCTATGAACCCACCAACCGGGGCATGCTGGCGCTGAACCAGCAGTTCGACCAGATCTTCTTCCTTCCTGCCCTCAAGCGTTATCGCTGGCTGCCGGAAGAGGTGCGGACCGGCTTGCACAATTTCCTGCGCAATCTGGCCCTGCCCACCATCTTCGTGAACGACACGCTGCAGGCCAAGCCGGCGCGCGCGGGCTGCACCGTGGCGCGCTTTGTCATCAACTCCAGCGTCGGGCTGGGCGGGCTTTTCGATCCGGCCACCCGGCTGGGCGCGCCCTATCACGGCGAGGATTTCGGCCAGACCCTGTCGATATGGGGCGTTGATGAAGGCCCCTATCTGATGCTGCCGCTGCTGGGGCCCAGCAATCCCCGCGACACGCTGGGGCTGGCGGTGGATACGTTCGGCACCGACCCCACCAACCATATTCATTTCAAGCAGCATTTCTGGTGGGCGGCAGGACGCCAATATCTCAACGTGCTGGACCTGCGTTCCCAGACCTTCGAGACGCTGCAGGGCATCGAGCGCAGCTCGGTGGATTATTACGCCGCGTTGCGGAACCTTTACCGCCAGGCGCGCGATAACGAGATTCGGGACGGCGCCCCCACGCCAGCCGCGGATTTGCCGGATTTCTAGGAAAAATCGGGCCCTTCCGGCCTTGAACTTGCCACAGCAACCCGCAATTCTTCTGGACCACCCGCGAAAGATTTCCCTATGAGCATGCCCTTCTGCCCGGCCCGCCGATCCGTGCTGACCGCCGCCCTGGCGGTGCCGTTCCTGGCGATGCAGGCCCTGGCCCAGAATTCGGCGGAGACCTTCGTCTCGGGCAGCATCCAGAAGGGCCTTGCGCTGCTGAACAACAAGGCGCTGGCCCCGGCCGCCAAGCGCGACCAGTTCGAAGGCTTCCTGCTCGACCTCACCGACCTGAAGCGCATCGCGGACTTCACGCTGGGCCAGTATCGCCGCAGCGCCTCGCCCGCCGATGTTGCGGCGTTCCAGACAGCGTTCCAAAACTATGCCGTCTCGGTCTATCAGTTCTACTTCTCGAAATATTCCGGCCAGACGCTGAAGGTGACCGGCTCCACCCAGCGCGCGCCCACCGATACCATCGTGTCCACCCAGTTGATCGATCCGGCCAAGTCCGGTCCGCCGCTGGAAGTCAGCTTCCGCGTCCGCAGCGATGGCCCGCGCCCGGTGGTGACCGATGTTTCGGTGGAAGGGGTCTGGCTGTCGCTGCAGCAGCGCGATCAGTTCGTCGCGTTCCTGGGCCAGAACAACGGCAATGTGAAGCTGCTGATCACGCATTTGTCGGAACTGTCCAAGCAGTTCCGGATCTGATTCCGCAGGGTTTCTCACCCTTTAACCGGCATTAACCCCCGCCAAGGCAGAATTGCCGAACTCATCGGCCGGGGATCTGCGTGAACGAAGTTTGGCGACCAAAGGCGGAAACGCCACCGGCCGCTGCTCGCCCAACCGGCGCCGCCCGCACCCATTCCCCAGCCGCCTGCAGCGATGGCGCCCAGCCAGGTTGCGCCCGCGCGTCCCGCATCCGCTATGCTGCCGGCGCAAAAGATCGGCCGCGTCATCAACGTGCAGGGCTGCGCCGCGCAGATCGAACTGGTGCCCGGCCCCACACCGACCCGCGCCGAGATCGGCGCCATGGCCAAGGTCCGTACCCGCACCGCCGAGGCGATCGGCATCATCTCCGCCCTGTCGGTGAAGCCCGCCCCCGGCGGCGAGAAGGTCGTTCTGGAACTGGTGCTGGTCGGCGAACTGCGCGACGAAGGCACCGGCCTGCGCTTCCATCGCGGCGTGGTGCATTTCCCCTGCATCGGTGACGAGGCTTCCCTGGCGGGCGGCGCCGACCTGGCGCGGGTCTATGATCAGACCGAACTGGCGACGCTGAATGTCGGTACGCTCTATCAGGACCCGGCGATCACAGCCCGGCTGATGGCGAATGATCTCTTCTCCAAGCATTTCGCCATTGTCGGCACCACCGGCAGCGGCAAGTCCTGCGCCCTGACCTGCATCCTGCGCCAGGCGCTGCACGCCCATCATCATGCCCATGTCCTGATCCTGGACATGCATGGCGAGTATCACCGCGCCTTCGGCAACCAGGCCGAGGTGATCGGCGCGCGCGACCTGCCCCTGCCCTTCTGGCTGCTGAACTTCCAGGAACTGCGTTCGGTCCTCACCAGCCGCGATGACCATTACGACGCCCAGACCGAGATCCTGCACGACGCCATCCTGGTGGCGAAGAAGCACTTCTTCGAAATCACCACCGGCCGGGTGCGCAGCCGCGCCGTCGACACGGCCAACGGCACTGTGGACAGCCCGACGCCATTCCGGCTTTCCGACCTGCTCACCTATATCGACGAGCAGCTGGGCCGCCTGGAGCGCCCCTATCCGACGCTGGCCTATCGCCGCCTCAAGGCGCGCATCGAAACCCTGACCACCGATCCGCGCTATGCCTTCATGTTCGGCAACGCCAATGTCGAAGATACCATGGTCGAGGTGCTGGCCCGTCTGTTCCGCATTCCCAATGACGGCCGCCCCATCACCGTAATCGAACTGTCTTCGGTGCCGGAAGAAATTCTGGACGTTGTGGTGCCGCTGATCGCGCGCCTGACCTTCGATCTGGGCGTATGGAGCGATGGCGGCTTGCCGGTGCTGCTGGTGTGCGAGGAAGCCCATCGCTACATCCCGGCCGATGACCGCAAGGGCTTCCTGCCCACGCGCGAAGCGCTGTCCCGCATCGCCAAGGAAGGCCGCGAATACGGCATCTCGCTGGCGCTGCTGACCCAGCGCCCCAGCGAACTGGACAGCACCATTCTTTCCCAGTGCAGCACCATCCTGGCGATGCGGCTGTCCACCGAGACCGACCAGCGCGTGATGCGCGCCAATGTCCACGACTCCACCTTCGGCATTCTGGATTATCTGCCGCCGCTGTCCGACCGCGAGGCGATCGTGCTGGGCCGCGGCGCGCCCATGCCCATGCGGATCAAGTTCCAGGAACTGCCGATGGCCACCCTGCCCGGCAAGAGCCAGGACGATTTCACCAAGCGTTGAGCCAATCCCAACATGGATCGCCGCATGCTGGAAGAAACCGTGTCGCGCTGGCGCGGCATGAACGCCACGCCCCGGCGTTAGACCGCGACAGACCTGCGGTTACGCTGCGGCAGGATTGCCGGAACGCGTGGCACGCGAATACCTTTTCCAAAAAGACTGCGGCAGGGTGCCGCCTGCGACGGCGCCACTGCAATGGCGGGGTGAAACTGGCTTAAGCTACGCGCACAGTGCCACGCTGCGCCGCAAAGGATGGTGCAGGATGGCGAACAATATTCTGGCGCCCGGGCCACAGGCGCGCGCTGAAGAGAAAGCCGCGGAACCCGCGATCCATCACGCACCGCACGGGCTTTCCGATCGCGTCGCCCTGGGCTTCACCAAATCCCTGCGCTTCTGCGCCGACACGTTTTTCGCCAAACGCTATGGCCATCGCGCCGTGGTGCTGGAAACCGTGGCGGGCGTGCCCGGCATGGTGGGCGCGATGCTGACGCATCTCACGGCCCTGCGCCGCATGGAGGATGACGGCGGCTGGATCCGCACCCTGATGGAGGAAGCGGAAAACGAGCGCATGCACCTGATGACCTTCATCGAGATCGCCCGACCCAGCCTGTTCGAACGCTGGCTGATTCTCTTTGTGCAGTGGCTGTTCTGGATCGCCTTTTTCACGCTCTATCTGGTGTCACGCCGCACGGCACACCGGGTGGTGGGATACTTCGAGGAGGAAGCGGTGCTGAGCTACACGCTTTACCTGAAAGAGATCGACGAAGGCCGGGCACCCAATGTCGCCGCCCCCGCCATCGCGCGGCATTACTGGAAGCTGCCGGACGGCGCGACCCTGCGCGATGTCGTGCTGGTGGTGCGCGCCGACGAAGCGCATCACCGCGACGTCAATCACGGCTTCGCCAACACGCTGTCCGGCCTACCGGAAGAGCGCGAGGCTGCACCCTACCCGCCGCATGCGCAGGACATCAGGCCTGGCGCTTAGGCTCTGGTGAAGCGCTTATATTTAATTTTATGCGGCTGGTCGGCATCGACGCCCAGGCGGCGCTTCTTGTCCGCTTCATAGTCCTGGAAGTTGCCTTCGAACCATTCCACGTGGCTGTCGCCTTCAAAGGCCAGCATGTGGGTAGCGATGCGGTCCAGGAACCAGCGATCATGACTGATGATCAGGGCGCAGCCGGCGAATTCCTCCAGCGCCGATTCCAGCGCCCGCAGCGTATCGACATCGAGATCGTTGGTGGGTTCGTCGAGCAGCAGCAGATTGGCGCCCGAGCGCAGCATCTTGGCCAAGTGAACGCGATTGCGTTCGCCGCCCGAGAGCTGACCGACCTTCTTCTGCTGGTCGCCGCCCTTGAAGGCAAAATGACCGCAATAGGCCCGGGCATTGATCTTGGTCTTGCCGAACTCGATGAAGTCGGTGCCGCCGGAAATCTCCTGATACACGGTCTTGTTGGGGTCGAGCGAGTCGCGGCTCTGATCGACATAGCCGATCTGCACCGTGGAACCGACCTTGAGCGTGCCGGCATCGGGCGTTTCCTGGCCGGTGAGCATGCGGAACAGCGTGGTCTTGCCCGCGCCGTTGGCGCCGATGACGCCGACAATGCCGCCCGGCGGCAGCTTGAAGTTCACATTCTCATAGAGCAGACGGTCATCATAACCCTTGGCGAGATTTTCCGCTTCGATCACCAGGTCGCCCAGCCGTTCGGCCACCGGGATCATGATGGTGGCGGTGCCGCTGCGCTGTTCCTGCGACTTGGCGACCAGCTCTTCATAGGAGTTGATGCGCGCCTTAGACTTGGCCTGGCGCGCCTTGGGCGACTGCTTGATCCACTCGCGCTCGCGCGCGATGGTGCGCTGCTGCGCCTGTTCCTCGCTGGATTCCTGCTTCAGGCGCTTTTCCTGCACTTCCAGGAAAGAGGTGTAGTTGCCTTCGTGCGGAATGCCCTTGCCGCGATCCAGCTCCAGAATCCAGCCGGTGACGTTGTCGAGGAAATAGCGGTCATGGGTGACCAGGATGATGCAGCCTTTGTAATCCTTCAGCGTCGATTCCAGCCATTGCACCGACTCGGCGTCGAGATGGTTGGTGGGTTCGTCCAGCAGCAGGATATCGGGCGCATCCAGCAGCAGCTTGCACAGCGCGACGCGGCGGCGCTCGCCGCCGGACAGCGTATCCACCGCAGCATCGCCATCGGGGCAGCGCAGCGCGTCCATCGCCTGGTCTACCTGGCTGTCGAGATCCCACAGGCCCTGGGCCTCGATCTCGTCCTGCAGCTTTGCCATCTCGTCGGCGGTCTCGTCGGTATAGTTCGACGCGATCTCGTTGTAGCGGTCCACCAGCGCCTGCTTCTTGGCGACGCCTTCCATGACGTTCTCGCGCACCGTCTTGGTGGGATCGAGCTGTGGCTCCTGGCTGAGATAGCCCATGCGCACGCCGTCTGCGGCCCAGGCCTCGCCGGTATATTCGGTGTCCATGCCCGCCATGATCTTCATCAGGGTGGACTTGCCCGCGCCGTTGACGCCGACAATGCCGATCTTCGCGCCGGGATAGAAGGACAGGTAGATGTTCTTGAGAACCTGCTTGCCGCCCGGATAGGTCTTGGACAGGTCCTTCATGTAGTAGACGAATTGCGGGCCGGCCATGATCTGTCCTTCAGGAAAAGTGATGCGGTTTTAGCGGGCTGCAAGCCCTGTCGCTACTGGATTTTCAGCAGCGAAATTTCGGGCACAGCGCCCAGGCGGGCGGGAACGCCGCTGGTGCCGATGCCGGGGCTGACGAACAGCGCCCGGCCGCCTTCACGCCGGATCGCCGCCGGGCGCAGGAACGGCAGCGCATACTGGTCGGCATGCTGGGGCCCGGCCACCGTCAGGGCGCAGCGCGCCGGCAGGTTGGCGATATCCGGCACCGTGGCCGCCAGGCAAAGAACCGTGCCGGCCGGCGGAATGCGGCGCAGACCGCCATCGCCTTGGTTCAGGCCGGTCAGGATCACCGGCCCTTGCGCTGTGCCCAGCACGATGTAGGGGCCACGCAGCACAAAGATGCCGTGGCTTTCCAGCGCAGGCGCGATCTCGGGCGGGTTATCACCGCTCGGCAAGTCGGCGTCGCCCAGCACGGCATAGACGCCCATGCGGGCCTGCAGCCGCGACAGGCGCTGCGCCATGGCCGCAGGCGCCATGCCGCCATCGAAATCGCCCGTCAGCAGCACCAGGTCGGGATTGGCGGCGTTGGTCTGGGTCACGATCTCGTCGAGCTTGCGCTCGTCGATGAAAAGGCCGCCCGCATGCGGATCGGCGATCACCGCGATGGTGAAGCCCTTCAGGCCCGGCAAGTTGGCGGACAGGGCATGCTCGGTGACGCGCAGGCTGGACGGCACGATCCAGAACGCAGCGCCCAGCAGAAGCACCGTAACGGCGGCGAGAAGGGGAAAGAGAACGCGCCTCAGAAGTTGATCTTCGCGCGCGAAAGCACCGAGACGGCGGTGGCGCCGGTCTGGCCCTGGGCATTGAGCTGGTAACCGGCGTTGGTCTGCAGCGCCAGGCGGCCATTCAGGAAGCTGGTGACATAGCCGATCTGCAGATCGGTTTCCGGCGCGGCGTTGCGGCCCGCGGCCATCATCATCGGCGGCAGATCACCCGCGGCGCTGAAGGCGGCGAAGCTGCCGATCATGCCGGGGGCGGGACGGCTGAGCGTGAAGCCCAGCGCGTCGTCGCCGAACACGCCCTGCTTGGCGATGGTGATGGAATAGGCCTGGCTGTCGAAGCTGCTGCCCGCCGCGCCGCTGCGCTGGTTGAGCTGGGTGAAGCCCTGCGCGAAATGGGTGGTGGTCACCCAGTCATTGCCAAGATTGAAGCTGGCCGACACTTCCACCGCCTGGGTGCGGGCGGTCTGGCCCAGCGGCGACGGCGCGCCATAGGCGAGCGGCGTGTTGCGGCGATAGGACGAGACGGCGTTGACGCCCAGGCTCACCCACTCCGACGGATTCCACGACACGCCCGCGAGAACCGATGTGACCGAGCTTTGATCGACGGCAAAGGCCATGCCCGTCGCGGCCGGTGCATTGAAGCTCACATTGTCGAGACGGCCATTCCAGGCGCTGACGCCTGCGCGGACGCGAACATCGCTGGTGGGCGCATAGGTGAGGCCGCCATAACGGCCGGCGTCGGCCAGCGCCAGGAACGACGCGCCATTGCCCAGCATCGGCTGCGCGGTGTTGGTGAAGCTGGCGAAGCGGCCCGACAGGTTACCGCGATGAGCGCTGTCAAAGACCAAGGTCGGCGACAGCGCCGTGCTGGCGGCGAAACCGTCGGACAGGCGCAGCGCGCCGCTATCGTGGGTGGCATTGGCGAGTGCGGGCACGCTGGCCAACTCGCTGGCGGTGAGAAGGCGCGGCGCGCCGAACGACGTGACACCGGCAGAGGTGATCGTGAGCGGGGCGGAGGGGATCGACGCTGCAGGCGCGGCAAAGGCCGACCCGGCCGCGAAAGCGGCAAGGATCGCGCAGGCGGCAATGGCGCGCGCAACGACCGGCATGGACTTCAAAACCCTCACTTCGACTTGGAAAGACCCTACCAGAGGCATCCGTTCCGGCCAAGAAAAGCATAGGTTTTTCCTGCGTCTTTCCGGTCACAGTCTCTCATGGGGCGGCAGACATGCTGACCGGAAGATGAATACCAAGTTCCCGGAAAACGCGGTCCACTTGTAATTTTATTGCGCAAACCCTAGAATGGGAGGATGACCCCGCCCAGAAAGCCGCCAACCGGCCAAGCCAATCGCGATTCCCAGCATGACCGCCGCACCGAGTTGGTGCGGGACATGATCGCGCGGGAAAACGCCCATTCGGACGCCAAGACGGCCAAGTTGCGCGCGTTGCGGCTGGCCAAGGAAGCCGAAGACCTGGCGGCTGGCCCGGCGCCGGTGGCGGTCAAGCCGCGCCGCGCTCCGGCCAAAACGGTTAAGACCGTCAAGACCACGAAGACCGCCAAAAAGTCCTAAGCCTTCACGCAGCCGTCACGCTGGACAGCGCCCTTTCCAGGTCGCTGGGCAGGAACGGCTTCTGCAGCACCGGACGTCCGGCATGCCGAGCCGGGATGCCGCGCGCGCCATAGCCAGTGGCGAAAATGAAGGGCAGATTCAGTTCGGCCAGGCGGTCGGCCAAGGGAAACACATCCCGGCAATTGAGATGCACATCGAGCACGGCGGCGGCGAAATCTGGCGCCTCGGCGCGCGCCATCGCTTCTTCCAGCCGGGACGCGACACCCGCCACCTCATAGCCGAACTCCGCCAGCAGATCCTCCAGCATCAGCGCCACCATGATCTCGTCCTCGACGATCAGGACGCGTCCGCATTTTCCCAGCCCGGTGTCGTTCATGGCAGTTTCATATCCCAGCTACAGACCAGACCATCCGGCGCCAATTGCAAATCCACCGCGCCGGAAATTTCGCGCGCCAGACCCTGTTCGATCAGGCGCAGGCCAAAACCGCGCGGGCCGGGCGCGCTGATGCGCGGGCCGCCGCTTTCGCGCCAGACCAGATGCAGCGCCCCGCCATCTTCTGCCACGGTCCACGTCACATGCACCTGGCCGTCCTGGTTGGAGAGCGCGCCGTGGCGCGCCGCATTGGTGGCGAGTTCGTGAAACGCCAGGCCCAGCGCCAGGGCGCGCTTGGGTGCCAGATGCACCGGCGGGCCTTCCACCACAAAGCGTTCGCGGCCCTCCGCGCGGCCTTCTTCGCGATAAGGCCGCAGCGCCCGGCGCACAACGCCTTCCAGCGCCGCGCCTTCCCAATTGCCCAGCGTCAGCAGGTCGTGCTGGCTGGAAAGCGCGAACAGGCGGGCGATGAAGGCGTCGCGCGCCGGGGCATCTGCGCCTTTCAAGGTCTGGATGGCGATGGCCTGCACCGTCGCCAGCGTGTTTTTCACGCGGTGATTGAGTTCGTCCAGCAACAGATTCTGCTGCCGTTCGATACGGCGGCGATGCTCGACTTCCTGCGCCAGCATGTCGGCAGACTTGGCGCGCTCGCGTTCGGCTTCCAGCACTTCCACCGACAGCAGCGCCTGCCCGATGCGGCGGGCAATCTCGCCGGCGAACTGCTCGAAGGATTCATCACAAGGGCGGCGCGGATCGACACCCAGCACCAGCACGCCGCGCGCGGCGCTGAAATCCGCCGGCGACAGGGGCAACAGCAGCACTTCCGACGGCGCCTGGCGCCAGCCGCCGGTGGCGAGATCCGAGAAATATTCATCCAGCGGGCCGACCCGGCGCATCTCGCCGGTGCGCACGACATCGGCCACGGACCATAGATACGGCGCGTCCGACGAGATCAGCTCCGGCGCCAGCACGGAACCGCGCGCCACGCTGCTGACGCCCGTCAGCAGGGCGCGCTGGCCGTCCTCGCTTAGGCCGTAAAAGGCGGCGAACGGAATCTCGGCGGATTTTCCCGCCAGGGTGGCGGAACCGGCGTCATAGACGTCTTGTGTTTTCTTGACGCCCTGGAGCCGGATCATCAGATCGTACAGCAGCACCAGGCGCGGGGAATCGCTGTTGGCGCCGAAGGGCGGCGAGCGTGCCGGAAACGATTCTGAGAAAGCCATCTGCACTTCAATCGCCCCCGGCGTTGCCCTTGGTCCATAAAACGTCACCAAATGGCCTTGGTTCCAATCCGAACGTACAATTCCGGCTTAAGCTGTTGTTTTCATTTCTTGTTATGGATTGTGGCGGTTTGAAACGCTTTTAAGGCGCAACCGGCTGGCCCATTGCGCGCCGCGTCGCGGCTGCTAGCCGTGGAACTTGTCGTAGGGGCGCGTAGCAAGCATGGACGCGTCATGAAACTGATTGATCCCGTGGCATCCGGGGCGGCGCTTGTGATGGCGCCGGAACCTGATCTGCGGCGCGTCGGCCTCCATCCCGATCACTGGTATCCGCTGGCCTGGTCCGATGACCTGAAGCCCGGCCAGGTCATCGGCCGGGAGTTCGCGGGCGAGCCCATCGCGCTGTGGCGCGGCAAAAGCGGCAAGGTCTTCGCGCTGGAGGATCGCTGCGCCCATCGCCAGGTGCCGCTGCATCTGGGCGCTGTGCAAGGCGAGACGCTGAAATGCGGTTATCACGGCTGGGCCTATGACCGTGCCGGGGCCTGCATCGACGTTCCCTATCTGGGCAAGAACCGTCTGCCCAACGGGGTGAAATCCTATCCCGCGCTGGAGCGCGACGGATTGATCTTTGTCTTTCCGGGCAACCCCGCGCTGGCGGAGGCGCGCGTGCCCGAAGGATTGGGCGCGGCGTCAGACAGCCGCTACCGCACGCGGCACCTGAAGCGCGATGTCGCCTGCCACTACAGCTTCATGCACGATAACCTGTTCGACATGAACCACCAGTTCCTGCACCGCAAGCAGATGGGGCTTATCAAGGCGACCTGCCTGGGCCGCCGCCAGGGCGAAACCTGGTGCGAGGTGGACTACACCTTCGGCCGCACCGGCGGCAGCCAGTCGGTGGGCGAGGCCGCGATCCTGGGCGCGATCCGGCCCGGCGCCAACACATCGGCACGCGACCTGATGACCATCCGCACCGAATATCCCTATCAGACGCTGCGCGTCTGGGTGGGCGGCGGGGAGCCGGTGCTCAGCGTCTGGCTCTGCTACACGCCGATCGGCAAGGCGCAGAAGCGCAACCACACCTTCGGCTTTCTCTCGGTGAAGAAGGCGAAGATTCCGCTGATCACCGCCATCGCCTGGCCCTTCATCGCCTGGTTCACAGAGAAGATCTTTCACGAAGACAAGGAGATCGTGGAACAGGAACAGGCGGCCTGGGACGAAGCCGGACATGACCGCAACAACGAGGTCTTTCCCGCCCTGCTCGACCTGCGCGATTTGCTGCGCCGGAACGGGCAGCCCGCGACGGGCTAACGCCCTGTAGGCTTGTAGCCCTGCCAGACATATTCCAGCGCAGCCGCCATGGTCTGCTCGCGCACGCGGTTGTCGGTGTGACCAGCGTCCTTCGAGAAGACATAGCGGTAATTGTAGCCCTTGGCCTTGAGCGCCGCCGCAGTGCGGTTCGCCGCCATCACCCAATTGTGCCAGGTGCCTTCCACGTCTTCAAAGCGGTTGTCGCGCTCGCCCACCTGCATCCAGATGCGCAGCGGCTTCTTCGGCGCATTGGGGATCAGCGTGGCGTGATACTCCCAGGCGCCGCGCGGATTGGCGGGGTCCACCGGCGATTGCTGGTTCACGAAGGTGGGCGAGAAGATGATGGTGCGGCGATAACGCTCTGGATGGAACCAGGCCATGCTGAAAGCAGCCGCCGCGCCCGATGAACCACCCATTGTGGCGCGGGCTTCAGGGTCTTTGCTGAAGGTGATGTTGTATTTCTTCGAAACCAGCGGCAGCACCTCGGTCTCGATGAAGTCGCTGTAGCGGCCATTCACAGTGTCATATTCATAGCCGCGCTGGCTGCCCTGCGCGTCTTCCGCGACGCGCGCGCCCAGCGGCACCGAGCCCGGCTGCAACGCCACCATCACCATCGGCGGAATCTTCTTCTGCGCGATGCCGGCATCGATGGCGCGGCGCACCTGGTCCTGATAGCCGCGGCCATCCTGCACGATGATCACCGGCATGGGCGTTCTGGGATTGGTGCCGGCCGGGATATAGACCCAGACCGGACGCGGCTCGTAGGGCGCATCCACCCACTGCACATCGCCCGGCACGGCGTTGCCGCGCCCGCCCGGCGAACGTGCCGGATCGGCCTGATAGTCGGGTTTGCGCTTGCGGCCGGGATATATCCTGCTGTCCTGCGCATGCATGACGAACTGGTGCAGCTCACCGGTGGCCCAGGCGGGATTGGCGCGCATCTCGTCGGCGGTCGAATAGTCGGGGCCGATCACAGTGTCGCCGTCGGAAATATTGTCGGTGCCGCCCACGGGGAATTGCGGCGGTGGCGGATTGGCCGCTGGCGCGGGCGCGGCAGCGGGTACTGGGGTGGGCGGCGGCACCTGCGCCAGCGCGGCGGTGAGCGCACCCAGAATGGCGATTGCTGCAACGGCGGCACGGATTTTCATGACGTCTCCCCCACAGGCGCGGTTTTCCCGGCGATTTGTTTGATCATAGCAAAAAGTCCCGGCTGACAACGATTAACTTCCGGCCTATGACTCCCCGCGCAATCCGGATGCGCCGGGCTTCTTCGGCGCTGCAACATAAAAAGAGGGCATTCCGTGTCGTCCAACGCTTCGAAGATTCTTGTCGCCCAGGGTGGCGGCCCCACCGCCGTCATCAACCAGTCGCTCGTCGGCGTGGTGCTGGAAGCCCGCAAATTCGCGAATGTCAGCAAGGTCTATGGCGCCTTTCATGGCGTGCGCGGCATCGTCAATGAGGATTTCTGCGACCTGACGCAGGAGACCGTGGCCAATCTGGAGCACGTCGCGGTGACGCCGTCGGCAGCGCTGGGTTCGACTCGCGACAAGCCCGACCTGAAATACTGCCAGGAAATCTTCAAGAGCGTGAAGGCGCACGGCATCGGCAGCTTCTTCTATATCGGCGGCAATGACAGCTCCGACACGGTCCGCATCGTCTCCGAAGAGGCGCAGAAGAACAATTATCCGCTGCGCTGCATCCACATTCCCAAGACCATCGACAACGACCTGATGGTGAACGACCACACGCCGGGCTTCCCCAGCGCCGCCAAGTTCGTCGCCCAGGCCTTTGCCGGGGCCAATCTCGACAACCGCGCGTTGCCCGGCGTCTATATCGGCGTGGTGATGGGCCGCCATGCCGGCTTCCTCACCGCCGCCGCCGCGCTGGGCGGCACCTATCCGGAAGACGGCCCGCATTTGATCTATGTGCCGGAACGCGCCTTCGACACCGACAAGTTCCTGGGCGATGTGAAGGCGACGATGGACCGCCACGGCCGCTGCGTCATCGCCGTGTCGGAAGGCATCGGCGATGCCGACCACACCCCCATCGCCGCCAAGCTCTCCACCCTGGAGAAAGACCCGCACGGCAATGTCGAGCTGGCCGGCGGTGCCCTGGCCGACATGCTCACCAAGCTGGTGAAGGAAAAGCTGGGCCTGAAGCGCGTGCGCGGCGACACGTTCGGCTATGTCCAGCGCAGCTTCCTGGGCTGCGTCAGCGATGTGGACCAGCGCGAGGCGCGCGAGGTGGGCGAGAAGGCGGTGCAGCACGCCATGTGGGGCGACAAGGATGGTTCGGTCACCATCCACCGCGCCGGCAACTATGCCTCCGAATATCAGCTCTCGGAACTGAAGCAGATCGCGGGCCTGACCAAGGTGATGCCCGACGAATTCATCAACGCCGCTGGAAACGGCGTCACCGCGCACTTCCACAATTACCTGGCACCGCTGCTGGGCTCGGATATGCCGGTGGCGGCGCGTCTGGCCGGTGCGCGGATCGCGAAAATCCTGAAGAAGTAGTCTGCGCCAAAGACCCATCGCCCTCCCGTGCGAAAGCGCGGGAGGGCGAAATCTTATGAGGCGGACGGCCCCACCGAGATCCGGATCGCCCCGGCGTCCGTCAGATATTTGCGCGCCGCCGCCACGACATCGGCGGCGGTCAGGCTGCGCAGGATGGGCTCATGCTGCCGCGCCAGCTCAAGCTTGGCCGGATTGTAGGACGTATCGTCCAGCACCGAGACCCAATAATCATTGGTCTCGCGCGAGCGGCGCAGCGATTCCAGCGCCGGTTCGCGCGCCCGCGTCAGCTCGTCTTCGGTCAGATTGCCCGCCTGCAGATCGGCGACGATCTTGACCAGCTCCTCGTGGAACAGCGTGGTGGCGGAAGGCTGCAACTGCGCCAACGCCTGGACATAGCCATAGTCGAACACCTTGGACGATGTTCCGTTCACCTGCGCGCTATAGACCGCGCCCAGCCCGCGCATGCGGTCGAACAGCCGGTCGTTCATCACCGTACTCAACACCTGCAAGGTGATGCTGGCCTTGAGGTCTGGGAAACGGCCCTGCGTCGGCCACACCACGGTGGCGATCTCCTGGCCCTTCTGGTCGGTGGTGATCAGCCGCGTCGGTTCCTTGGCACCGGCGGGCAGACGGGTGGTGTTGGTGGCGTTGGCGATAATGCGCGCCTCGGTCCGTGGCGCGAAGGCGCCGAAGGTGCGCGCCGTGGCGGCGATCGCCTGTTCCAGCGTCACATTGCCCACGATGGTGACATCAATGGCGCCCTTCTCCAGCATCGGCGTCAGCAGGTTGCGCAGATCCTCGGGCTTGGCCGCTTCGACCTCTGCCATCCCGGCCGAGGCCCAGCGCTTGTCGCCGTCATGCAGGATTTCCGGCAGCTTCAGGCTCATCACCGAACCCGGCGTCGTGCCGGCATTGCGCAGCCGTTCCAGATAGGCGAAGCGCGCCCGCTCGAAACTGTCTTCGCGGAAGCCCGGCTCGCGGACATAGGCCGCCATCATTTCCATCTGCAGCGTCAGGTCGCGCGGAATGGTGGAGCCCGAGAAAACAAAGCCGTCTTCGCCGATGCCGAAGCCGGTGCCGACCTGCCGTCCCGCCAGGGCGCGCGAAATCTCGGTCGAGGTCATTTTCTTCAGGCCACCGGAGATCACCGCGCCGCCCGCCCAGGTGACGGTGATGCGGTCGCGCGGCAGATCCAGGCGGCCATTGCCCACCTTCACTTGCACTTCGATCTGGTTGGCGCGGAACTTGGTCGGCTTCACCGTCAACCGCACGCCATTGGCGAAGCGCAGCTGGGTCGCGCCGACATCGGCAAGCGTCTGGGTAGCGGCTACCGTGCCCGGCGCGCCGAAATCGGTATAGGCCCAGGGCTTGACCACGGCGGCGGTGAGCGCGCTGCGATCCGCCTTCTGCGCTTCCAGATAGGTGGCCTTCACCGCCTCGTCGCCGCCTTCAAATGCGTCCTCGCCGCTGGCGAAGATCAGCGGCCCGCCGCCGATGAAGGCATCGCGCAACGCCTTGTTGACTTCCGCCAGGGTCAAGCCTTTGACATAGGCATCATAGGCGGCCAGGTCGCGCGTATCGCTGGTGTAAACCTCGTTGTCGCCAAGCGCCTGCAGGATGGAATTGACGATACTGCGGGTGGGCCGCGTCGCCGTGGTTTCGGCGCGCTGTTCCAGCCCGGCGCGGAATTCCGTCATGGCGCGGTCCAGTTCGCCCTGCGTGACGCCGGTTTCCAGGATGGCGAGCCGCATCTTTTCGGCGGTGACCAGGGCCGTCTTCCAATGGCCCGGCTGGTAGCCCACCGACAGCGAGGCCATGCGCACCGCCTGGTAGCTTTTCCCAGTGGAGACGTTGGCGCGGGTGAAGGGCCGCTGCGGCGTGACGGATTCTTCCTGGTAGCGGCGATTGAGAACGCGCAGCGCCAGCATCTCGATCAACTGCGCCCGCTCCGTCACCATCGTGGAGGGCATCGGCTGCGGCGCGCTGACCCACGTCAGCGAAACGGTGTTGGAGACGCCCTTGCCGCTGAAGCTTTTCACTTCCAGCCCGCGGCCCAGCGGGATGGCGAGCTTGGGGTCGGCGATGGCGGGGCCGACGCCTTTCCAGTCCGCGAAAATCTGCTTGATCCGGGCTTCGATTTTCGCCGGATCTATATCCCCCACGACAATGAGAGTGGCGCGCTGAGGCCGGTAATAGGCGTGGTAATAGGCCCGCAGCTCCTCCACCGAGCCGCGCGCTATCACGGCGGCGTCGCCATGCGGCAGCTGCGCCGCGCGCTTGTCGCCAAGCAGGAATTCCAGCCGCGTCAGGCCCGACTGGAACGACGGCACGTCGCGCAGCCGCAGTTCCGAGCCCACCACGCCGGATTCCGCCTTGGCGGCGTCGGGCGCGATGATGAGGTTGCTGGCGATTTCGCGCGAAAGTGTGAAGGCAGTGTCCAGCGAGACTTCGTCCGAACGCGGCAGGTCGAACTGGTAAATGGTCTCTTCCTGGCCGGTGGAGGCGTTGGTGTCCGAACCGAAGCGCAGGCCGATGCGCTCCAGCATGCGGGAATATTCGCCGTCCTTGACCTTGACCGAACCGCGGAAGGCCATGTGTTCCAGGAAGTGTGCCAGGCCGCGCTGTTGCGGCGCTTCCTGCAAGGCGCCGGCGGCGATGTGGAAGCGCACCGAAACTTCGCCCGTGGGCGTCGCGTTGTGGCGGATGGCATAGCGCATCCCGTTGGGCAGCGTGCCGAGGGTGACAGTGGGATCGGGCGGCAGGTCGCTCTTGGGCCAGTCGGCGGCGAACGCCGGAAACGCGATCAGGAGAGCGGCAACAACAACGGCGCGCAACCCCGCGCGCGTGTTGAAAAGTTCAATCACGGCATTCTCCAACTGGCGGACGCGCTGCGCGAGCATAGTGCCCCTTGGCTGGGCTGCGTCAATGGTGCTCCCGTGGCCGAAACAAGGCGAATACAAACGGAAAAGGCCGGAGGACGGTTTCCCGTCCCCCGGCCCTGTTCCGTGTGCTTACGACCTACTTCCAGATCGGCTGGCGGTTGGCCTTGGCCCAGGCATGGGCTTCCGGCGACGCCGCCCAGCGGATCGCGTTGCGGATCATCAGCTGATACTCCGCCACGCGCCACGGCGAATTTCCGTGACCGACCTGAGTGTAGAAGACCGGGGTGTTTTCCGAAGCTTTGTACCAGGCCGCCAGGTTCGAGAACTGGCGCTTGGGGTTCAGGTTCACCAGCGGATCCGGCGGCGCGAACGTGGTGGTCGCGAACGGCTTCACCGAGTCCGGGAACCAGGCGCAGGCATACGCCTCGTCTGTCACCTGATAGGTGGCCGGCAGGTTGCGCGCCAGGGCGTGATTGCGGTCCTGGATCGTCAACGTCTGCTGGGTGTTGCCGTAGTAGCCGTGATGCGGATCGAGCACGCCCCGCACGGTGACCGGCGCATACCAGTCGCAGGCGCCGCCCACCACTTCCGAATATTCCGGCCAAGTATGGGCCCAGGCAGCGGCGGCGTGGTGCAGGAACACCATGCCCGAATTGCCCGACTTCACCAGCGCTTCGAAGTTGCGCTTCAGCGCCGGAGACGGATCGGGATAAAAGCGATAGCCGGGTTCGCCCTTGGGGCCCGGCACGCCAACGCCCGGACCGCCCAGGTCGAAGAACACATAGACGTCGAAGAAGTTCTTGCCTGCTGCCGGGGTCAGGGCCAGCTCAGCCGCCGGGTATTCGATGTGGCTGTACTTGATGTCATCGCCCAGGCAATCGAGCATCTGCGCGAGCTGCTCGCGCTCATACTCATGGCCCTGGGTGATGAAGGCGACGCGGATCGGGCCGCGACCGTTCTGCGGCATGCGGGCCGGACCACGGCCACCGGCAGGCGCCGGAGCAGCGGTGACATACGGATTGGGACCGCAAACGACCGGCGCCTGCGGTGCAGGCGTGGCGCCGCCAGAGCCACCGGCCGGGGCCGGATTGGCGACGAGGTAAGCGTCACGCTGCGCGGTCAGCTGGGCCTGGATCGCCGGAGTGCCGGTCTGTATCGAAGGGGCGCAGAGCTGGCCAGGAACGCCGGCCGGACCACCCTTGGCGACATGGGTGCAACCAACCCAGGTGCTGGGATCGGTGTTGAGCGGCGGGCGCGAGATGGAGACGCCGGGCGGATTGACCAGCGGCGCAGCGGCCTGCTGCGCAAAGGCGCCGCCAAGCAGCGCGGCGCCGGCCACGGCTGTTCCGAGCACGGAAACAATTGATACTGCGCGCTTGGATGCGCGGCTAAGATGAAAGCTCATAGTCCTCCCCTGGGCTTTGTTGGTATGGCGGCATCATACACCTGCCCGGGGCCCCTTCAATCCCCACCCACCGGTTGTAAGTCGCTCATTTGTCTATCAATTTTCCAGGGTCGACAGGTCATCGGCCTCGCGGGCGGGCTGGCCCCAGCGAATCCGGCTGATACGGGGAAAGCGCATGGCGACGCCGGACTTGTGCCGGGCCTGTGAGCCTTAATGGCGTTCGCTGACGATGCTGCGGTCGCGCAGCAGCTTGATGTAATATTCCCGGATCGCCTGGTCGCCGCCCCGATTGAGCGCATCGCCCGGCGTGTCCTTGCTGTCATCGGCGATCGCCAGGGGCGCGCCCTTGTCCACCAGGAACTGGATCACTTCCAGCGGCTGCGGCGTGCCGCGCGCCGCCACGGCCACATGCATCAGGCTGCGGCCGCCGCGCACCAGCACATCCAGATGCGGGTCCAGTTCATAGGCATACTGCATGGCGTCCAGCTTGCCGCTGCCCGCCGCCGCCACCGCCAGCGTCATGCCGTCCGGCCCCTTGATGTCGGGCTTGGCGCCCGCGTCTGCCAGCGCCCGCATCGCCGGCACCGACCCGGCCCGGGCGGCGAATTGCAGCGGCGTCGCCGAGACCGGCATGGGCGTTAAACGGCCGCCGGGCGTCACGACCGGCGCGACCCGGCTGATGAAGCTGTTGGGATCGCCGCCCTTGGCCAGCACCGCCTTGACGAAATCGGCGTCGCCGGTGGACGCGGCCAGATGGATCACCTGCCGCCCGTCCCTATCGGCGCGCTTCACATCGGCGCCATGCTGCACGGCCTGCATGGCGAAATGCACATTGCCCACCAGCGCCGCCGCCTGCACCACCGAGGTGCCGTCGGCCAGGATCGCATTCACATTGGCGCCTGCATCCATCAGCAGGGTCGCGGCTGCGGGGACCTTGCTGCGCAGGGCGAAGAACAGCGGCGTGAAGCCCCGCCGGTCCACCATGTTGACGCGGGCGCCGTGTTTCAGCAGCCAGGTCATACTGGCGGTGTTGCCATACATGGCGGCCCACATCAGCGGCGTCTGGTTCTGGCTGTCGGTGGCGTTGACGTTGCCGCCCTTCGCCTGCAGCGCCGCCAAGGCGGCCGGTGTCGAAGCGGCGGCGCAAAGCGCCACCACCGAAGCCTGTGTCGCTTCCGCGCCCGCGCGCAGCAGCGCCGCGACGATGGCCGGATTGCCCAGCTCGCAGGCCAGGACCAGCGGCGAGACCGCGCCCGGCGTCAGCGCGCGTGGCTGCGCCCCGGAGGCCAGCAGCAGGCGGACCGCTTCCACATTCTGGCGATCCACCGCCCAGGCCAGCACTGTCGAGTGGTCGGGCAGCCGCGCATTGACAGTGGCCTTGGCGGCGATAGCGGCGCGCATGGCGCGCACATCATTGTCGCGCACCGCCTGCGCCAGCCGGGTTTCCGCCGGGCCGGCCAGCACCGGCGCGGAACTCAGAAGCAGCAAGGTGGCGGCAAGGACGCGTTTCATCGCAGCCTCAGACCAGACCGGCCATGCGGCCGGTGCTGTCGCCCAATTTCGCTTCCTCGACGCCCAACCGGTCCATCATGGTGAGCATCAGGTTGGACATCGGAATCTGCTTGGCGTCGATGTGGCGATTGCCCTGCACCAGGCCGCCGCCCAGCAGGATGGGCAGATCGCGATGCTCATGCCGGTTGGGATCTGCCAGCGACGCGCCCGCCAGCACCAGGCTGTTGTCCAGCAGGCTTGACTGGCCGTCCATCGTCTCGCTCATGCGCTGGAAGTAATAGGCCACCTGCTCCATGTGATAGGTGTTGATCTTGGTCAGGTCGGCCATCTTCTGCGCATTGTTGACATGATGGCTGAGCGGATGGTGGCCATCGGCCACGCCGGCTTCCGGATAAGAGCGTGCGCCGGATTCGCGGCCCAGCATGAAGGTGGTGACGCGGGTGAGGTCGGCCTGCATCGCCAACACCTGCAGATCGATCATCATCCGGGCATAGGCAGAATAGGATTCCGGAATGCCGGAGGGCCGCGCCATCTTGGGCAGCGCCACCACATTCTGCGTTTCCGCCATCTGGATGCGGCGCTCCACGTCGCGCACCGCCGTCATGTATTCGTCCAGCTTCTGTTTGTCGCCCGCACCCAGATTCGCGGCGAAGCGCTTGGCGTCTTGCGCCACGAAATCCAGCAGGCTGGCCTGGCGCAAAAACTGGCGGCGGCGGGTGTCGGCGTCGGCCAGGTCGCCATCGCCGAACAGACGCTCGAAGACTTCGCGCGGATTGACCGTGATCGGCAGCGGCGTTTTCGGGCCGGTCCAGGACAGGGTGTTGTTGTATGCGCAGCTGTAACCGCTGTCGCAGGACCCCACCATGCTCGGCTGATCCAGGCCCAGTTCCAGCGAAGCGATCTGGGTCTGCTGCCCGAACTTCTTCGCCACGATCTGGTCCATCGACGGACCATTCAGCAGCACCGAGTCGCTCTTGTAGATGTGAACCCCGGTCAGGAAGGTGGCGCAGCAGCGGGCATGATCGCCGGCGCCGTCGCCCATCGCCTCGGCCATCACATGGTCCAGGCCCTTGATGGTCACGAACTTGTCGCGGAAGGGCGTCATGGGCTTCAGGATCGGTGACATCGCATAGTTTTCGCCCAGTTCCGCCGGCGTCCAGTTCTGCATGATCATGCCGTTGGGCAGGTAGAGCACCGCCAGGCGCTTGCGCGTCGCGGCAGTGGCCTCGGCCGCCTTCACCGAGACGCTCATCCCTTCCAGCAGCGGCAGCGCCAGACTGGCGCCAAGTCCCCGGAGCAGCATGCGGCGGGCGAGCGGCTTGCGCGTGATCATCATGATTGCGGTGTCCTTCTCATCGTGAAAGGTACGCTCTGAACAATGCCGAGAATGATGGCGTGGATGCGGTCATCGTCTTTCGCCGCCGCATCGCGCACGGCGCGGATGGCGGGCATGTCGGCGCCCGTGACGCCGCGGCCCATGGCGTAGGTCATCAGCCGCTCGGTGAAGGCTTCCACGAAGGCGTCCTTGTGCGCCAGCAGTACGGTCCGCAGGCCTTTGGGGCCTTCGAACTTGGTGCCGTCGGACATCTCGGTGGCGACATCGATCTTCCTGCCGCTGACGGTCTGGCGCCAGGCACCCACCGCGTCGAAATTCTCCAGCGCGAAGCCCAGCGGGTCCATCCGGGAATGACAGGAGGCGCAGACCGGATTGGCCCGATGCAGTTCCATCTGCTCGCGCACGGTCAGCAGCTTGGCGCCCTTCACGTCTTCCAGCGCGGGCACGTTGGCAGGCGGCGGCGGCGGCGGCGCGGCGAGCAGATTGTCCAGAATCCACTTGCCGCGCAGCACGATGGAGGTGCGGTCATTGTAGGAGGTCACGGTCAGGATGCTGGCCTGCCCCAGCAGGCCGCCGCGATTGCTGCCCTCGTCCAGCGTCACCCGGCGGAAGCTGGAGCCGTAGATGCCGGGAATGCCGTAATGCTCGGCCAGGCGCTGGTTGAGGAAGGTATAGTCAGCATCGAGCAGATCGGTGGCGCTGCGGTTTTCGCGCACCACCGAGTCGAAGAACAGGTTGGTCTCGGTCAGCATCGCGCCGCGCAGCCGCGTGTCGAACGCCGGGAAGGCCAGCTTGTCCGGCGTCTGGAATTCGAGACGGCGCAGATAGAGCCACTGGCCGGCGAAATTCTGCGTCAGGGCCATCGCCTTGGGGTCCGCCAGCATGCGCGTCACTTCGCGCTTGAGGATGGCGGGATTGCCGAGCTGGTTCTTTTCCGCCAGCGCCAGCAGCGGCGCGTCGGGAATGCTGCTCCAGAGAAAGAGCGACAGGCGCGTTGCCAGTTCCAGGTCGCCCAGGCGATGCACCGCGCCCGGCGCGGCCCCGGCGGGATCGGCCTCGCGCACAAAAAGGAAATGCGGCGACACCAGCACCATCTGGACCGCGGCTTCGATCCCGTTTTCGAAGCCGCCATCCAGGCGGCCTTGCGCATACATCTTCAGCAGCGGCGCCAGGTCGGCATCGGTGACAGGGCGGCGATAGGCGTGGCGCGTCAGCCGCGCCAGGATGGAACGGGCGCAGGCCGCTTCCGTCATTTTGGCCGAAGGCCAGCAGGAGAAAATCCGGCGGCGACTGGGGGTGGAGCCCGCGCCCTTGGGATTGATCGGACCCTGCACCGAAATCTGCTGCACATCGCGGGCATAGATCACCTGCGGCGACAGTTCGCCGGTGTCGAGCACGCCAGAGGCATGCGCCGCCACCATCAGCCGCTTCACCCGCGCGCCATCGACATGGATATCCAGCGCGATATCGGCGGGCTTGGTGCTGGGGCGGGGACCGCGCAGTGTTTGCGGCGTCAGCGGCACCAGCGACTGTTCCAGCGTCAAGCGCCGCGGGAAGGACGCGCCGATGCTGTGCTGGCCCGCGGTCAACGGCGCCGTCATTTCGATGCGGTTTTCCGGCAGGCGGCGCGTTTCGGTGCCCGACGCCTGGTTGATGTCCACCGTGATCCGGTAGCTGCCGTCATAGGGCGCATGAAACGGGAAGGCGCCGCCGCCGCGCGAATCCAGCGGCAGCGCATCGCTGGCGCGCTGGTTGACATAGGGGTCCTGCACCGGGCGGAAATCGGTGGTGACCGGCGCGCGCGAGGCCAGGCCCGTGGCGGTGCGGCTGACCCGGCCCGCGACACGGATATAGCGGTCCATCAGCGTCGGCGAGACGGTGAGCACTTCGGCGATATTGTCGAAGCCATGGCCCGAATCGTCGGCCGGAAGATCCTTGCTCACATCGATGTTGAGATCGAGCAGGTCGCGCACCGCATTGGCGTATTCGACGCGGTTGAGACGGCGCAGGGTGGCGCGGCCGGGATCGGGCTTGACGGCGGCGCTGCGATCCAGCGATCCGGCCAGATAAGAAGTGAATTGTTGCAACGTCTGCTTGGGCGGCGCAGGCCTGCCGCGCGGCGGCATCTCGCCCAGCTGCACCTTGCGCAGCACTTTCTCGAAGGCGTCGGCATGGGCGGCGGGATCGGCGGTGCGCAAGGCCTGCACCGAGAAATTGCCCGCCTTGGAAGTGTCATTGTGGCAGCCCTGACAATACTGCGTCAGCACGCGCTGGTGATCGGGCGCAGGCACGACCTGCGCCTTGGCGCGGCCCAAAAGGGCGAACGCCCCGGCGGCAATCGCCACCGCGCAGGATGATGCCACCAGCGCCTTTGCGAGTCGGAAATGCCTGTCACGGCCAGCAGTCACGGTACGTTTCCTAGTGCCGGTCGGCTTCCCGTCCGCCGGCGCTTGTCGTTCTGAGGCGAGTCCCGCCTTCTTGTCAGACAAGTATCAGCGGCCTATCCATGGAAAACAACGCGATAGTTGCAGACGCTTGCTGCGACCGCGAAACGAAAATGCCGCATACGGCAGCTTTGTGAAACGGCTTTTGGGAGAGAGCATCATGAAAAGACTTGCTGTCATTTCGGCCCTGCTGCTGGCGGCGACGCCGCTGCTGGCCCAGGTACCGGACCAGTCGGAGGCCACCATCGGGCCGGACTATGCCCCGGAAATGGGAACTCTCCGCGGCGCGCTGGTGCCCTTCACCATGGAGTCGGCCGACAGCAAGATCTATCCCGGCATCGCGCGCATCGACAATGAAACGATGGCGCGCCGCGACCCGTGGGGCAACCGCATGGCGGCGCCGCTGGAAGGCAATTCACGCGCCCAGGCTTATGCGCGCAAGGTGGTGCTCTATGTGCCGCCGGGCCTCACCCGCACGCCCGGCGCGCCGCCGCCCACCGTGCCGTTCCTGGTGTTCCAGGATGGCGTCGGTTACGTCTCGCGCATGGCGCCGGTGCTGGACAGCCTGATCGCGCAGAAGAAAATTCCCGCCATCGCGGTGCTCTTCGTCAATTCCGGCGGCAGCGATGCGCAGAATTCCCAGCGCGGCCTGGAATATGACACGCTGGACGGCCGCTATGCCGAATTCATCCAGACCGAAGTGCTGCCCCGCGCCGCGCGCGAAGGCAACATCACCTTCACCAGTGACCGCGAAGGCCGCGCCATCGGCGGCTGCAGCAGCGGCGCGGCGGCGGCCTGGACGGCGGCCTGGTATCATCCCGAATGGTTCAGCCGCGTGCTGAGTTATTCCGGAACCTTCGTAAATCAGGCTTCGCCGGAAAATCCCCAGACGCCGCGCGGCGCCTGGGAGTATCACGCCCGCCTGATCCCCAATGCGGCCAAAAAGCCGATCCGCATCTGGATGCATGTCAGCGAGAATGACAATCACGCCACCGATCCCGAGCAGAGCTGGCACAATTGGCCCATGGCCAACCAGAGCATGGCGGCGGCACTGAAGGCCAAAGGCTATGACTATCGCTACGTCTTCTCGCGCAACACCGGCCATTGTGACAACCGGGCGATCACGCAAACCCTGCCGGAATCGCTGGAATGGACTTTTAAAGGCTACCCGCGCTGATCTAGCGGGCCGCGAAACTCGTTGAACGCGACGGCTCGGGGCGCACCGCGCCCCGCGGGCGGATGACAACGCGCACGCCATGCTGGCCCGCCGTCAGCGGGATGCCCGCCGCCGCGTCTATGGGTTGGCCGTCCAGCGTCATCTCCAGCACGCCGCCGCACAGGCCGTGCGGATTCTCCACCGCGATGCGCAGCTCGCCGCCATTCTTGCGCACAATCGCTTCGAAGCCGGGCCAGTGGCTGGGAATCGCGGGCGACAAATGCAGCCGGTCGCCCTGGAAGCGCAGGCCGAGAATATGTTCGACGCCCACGCGGTACATCCAGGCGGCGGAGCCGGTGTACCAGGTCCAGCCGCCGCGCCCGACATGCGGCGTCACCGAATAGACATCGGCGCAGGCCACATAAGGCTCGACGCGATAGCGCTGCGCCGCCGAGCGCGAGCGGGTATGATTGACGGGATTGAGCATGGCGAAGAGTTCGCCCGCCGAGGTGACGGACTTGCCGGCTTTGCCCGCTTCCGCCAGCAGACGGTAATGGGCGCAGAGCGCGGCATAATTCACTTTCAACCGGCGCGGCAGCGGTTCGTTGCGGGGCGCTTTGCGGCTGACGGTCTGCGCCTTCGCCAGGGTGCGCGCATGCTGTTCCAGCCGTTCAAGACCGAACAGTTCGGAACGAATAGGCCGGGGATCGCCCCGGAGTGGCCTGGGGCTTTTCAAAATCACGGGGAAATCTAAATTGGGCGCTACGGAATGAAACGCGCGGGAGCGAAGTCGGTTCCGGTACGGAACCGGGTTTCTGCCGCGCTGCGGCAAGTTGACGGTGACTTATTACAAGGCCCGCCCACGAAACGGCCCTAACATGTTGATTTAATTGGAAATTTAATGCCGCCGGTTATTACGGCGCGTCGCCCGGAACATGCATGGTGGCGAGCACAAAATGCCCGTCGCTGCGGGCCAGATGCGGCACTCCTTTGGGCACAAAGATGAAGTCGCCCGCTTTCATGCGGTTGATGGTCGAACCGGCTTGCGCGTCGCCGTCGATGCTGGTGGCGGTTTCGCGCGGATTGACCACGGTGCCGCCAGTTTCGATGATGCCCTCGCCTTCCAGCACCCACATGAACTCGGCGTTGTTCTTGTGAACCGAGGCGATGCCCTTGGGCGAACGCAGCTCCTGCCCGATGCGATAGGGCGGCAGCGAGATCAGCGTACCACCGGAGAAAAAGCGCGCCGCCTTGGGCAGCGCCTGTCGCGCGGTGGCGACGATCGGTGCGACTTCGCCAGCCGCGGCATAGAGCTTGGGCTGGGCGTTGCCGCCACGGCCACCGGCCGCCGCCGCAGCAGCGGGCGCGGCCCAGCTGCCGGCGCGCGGCAGCAGCGCGGTGGCGATCACGAACGGCCCGCCGGGATCCGGCGTCAGCATGTGCGACATGCCATCCGGCACCATAAAGATATCGCCCTTGGTGACCTTTTGCGGCGTGCCGCCAGTCATGTCGGGGGCGGTGATGGTGACGTCGCTGAGCACGCGCTGGTTCACCAGCGTGCCGCCGGTGGTGATGTTCGCGCCACCTTCCAGCACCACCATCAGTTCGGCATGATTGGGATGGATGCCCGACGGTGCCTTGCCGATGCGGTATTCGATGTTCAGCGTGTAGGGCGTGCCCTCGATGATGGGCAGGCGCACATTCGGGTTCTTGGGGCTGGAGGCGTCATAGGCGGCGCGCGCCGTCGCGATCAGTTTGGCGATCTGTTCGGCGGTAACGACGACCGCCTGGCCGTGGGCGGCGCGGGTGGTGGCGAGCGGCGTCTCCGCCTGCACCGGCAGAACAAGCGCGAACAGAGCGGCAGCAAACAGATGCGGTCTCATGGAAGGCCCTCCCCGGGGTTTGGCGTGGAGTTCAACCCGTCACATGCGGCCACTTTTGGCAGACAAGTCCGGCAAAAAAACGGCCATGGCAGAAACTGCCATGGCCGTCCTTGAAAGATTCACCCTTCACGAAGAAGGATAAAACTCAGTTCGCCGGCACACCGCCAACGACGGCATGGCCGGTGCCACTGCAACCAGCCAGGCCGGAGCGGACGAACTTCTGCACCCGCTTACCAGTGTCCACCTCGGCGGTGTAGATGTTGCCGCGCGAGTCGGTGCTGACATTGTGCAGCCAGTGGAACTGGCCCAGTTGGGTGCCGCTGCGGCCAAGGCGCCCCAGCTCCTGCAGCGTGCTGCGATTGAGGATGTAGATCGTCATGTTGGAATTATCGCCAACATAGAGGCAGCTCTGCGCCGCATCCGTGGAGAAGTTGACTGTAACTGCGGTGCCCGGGATCGACGTGTTGGTCAGCTCGCTGATGAACTGTTCGGCGACGAAACCGCAGCGCCCCGCCACGCCCTCGGGATTGGTGCAGGGCTGGCCCAGGTTCGGGTCGAGCGCATTGAAGACCTGGATGCGGTTGTTGCCGCGATCGCAGACATAGAGCTTGCCGTCATTGGCGATCTTCACGCAGTGCACCGGGTTGCGGAAGAAGGCGGGCTTGCGGTTGCCTCTGGCGCGGTCGGCGGCAAAGGTGCCGGCGGCAGCAGCGGCCTTGTCGTCCACCGGGTTACTGCCATAGGCGCCGATTGAGCCGATATACTTGCCCGTGCCGGCATCCACGATCAGGACATGGCGGTTGGTATAGCCGTCGGAGATGTAGAGACGGTTGGTTTTGGGATCGACCACCATGTCGGTGGCGCGGTTCAGCACCGGGGTCGCGTTGATGCCGCTGTTGCGGTCATTGGTGTTGATGTCCGTGGGCAGGCCGCCGACGCGCAGCTTGAAATTTCCGTCGCGGTCGAACTTCAGCACGAAGCCGTCATTGCCCGGACCATGCGTGGTCCAGGGCGTGTTGCCGCGACCGCCGCGCCCGGCCGCCGGAGTCTGGCCCGGTGCCAAACCGCCGCCGCCATTGCCGGAAAGCCAGACATTGTCCTGGTGATCGACATAGATGCCATGCTCGTTGTTGGGCCAGACGCAGCCATCGGCCTCGCGGCAATGCTTGGCCAGCCAGCCCGGATCGGCGGGACCGCCCCACGACCGCAGCAGCTTGCCGGACGCGTCGAAGGCCAGAACAGACGGCGCGGCCTTGCAGCAATCGGAAGTCGGACCATAGGCGCGTGCGAAGCCCAGGCCGTTGATCGGCACGCCCGCCTCGTTGGTCGCACCGGGCACCGGACCTTCGAGCCCGGCTTCCTGGTCGGTCATGCTGCGGGGGCGGTTAAGGACCCAGACATGGTCGTGGTGATCGACATACAGACCGGACACCTGGCCCAAGCGCCAGCTGTTGGGCAGCACCTGCGGCCAGCCGGGATCGCTGGCGAAGTTGGGGGTGCGCGCCGTCGCAGGCCGGTTGTAGACGCCGGTATTCTTCTGCATCTGCGTGATGCTGCGGCGCGTCATGTCCGCGTCGCTTTGCGCCCAGACGGGATACGCCAATGCTGCAATTGCCAAGGTGGCGGGGACAAGCAGAAGCGTCAGAGCAGGACGAAAGAATTTCATGGTGTGCGTTCCCCAGGTGGAATTTTTTCTAGCTTTTTCGGACTTTGCCGGACTTTGCCGGGAAGTCAAATCCGCCGGCAAAAGATCTTGGCGCTAGCCAATGTTATACGCCCGGTTGAGATGACCGGATTCCTGGCCGTGCGCCCAGAAATCCTTCCTTGGCAGCAATTTTGACCCTGATCTCAGCCCCGCATTGACTGCCGCCAATGTCCGTCCATCATAGCGGCGTAGCGTAATGGGGCCTATGACGATGAAAGTCCTGCTCATAGAGGATGACCGGCGAACAGCCGAGCACATCTCCTTTCATCTGCGCTCCAGCGGCTATGAGGTGGAGGAAAGCTATACCGGCCCCGACGGCGAAGCCCGGGCCCTCAAGGGCGGGCATGAAGCGCTGATCATGGACCGCATGCTGCCGGGCAAGGATGGGCTGAGTGTCGTGCGCTCGCTACGCCGGGAGGGCCTGCAAACCCCGATCCTGTTTCTCACCACCATGGTCTCGATCACCGATCGCGTGCAGGGACTGGAAGGCGGCGGCGACGACTATCTGACCAAGCCCTTTGCGGCGGCGGAGCTGATCGCCCGGCTGAACGCCATCACCCGCCGCAACACCGGGCGGTCTTCCACGCTGAAAGTGGGCAGCCTGGAAATGGACCTGGTCCGCCGCACGCTGAAGCGCGACGGACAGCAGATCGAACTTCAGCCCCAGGAATTCCATCTGATGGAATATCTGATGCACAATGCCGGCCGGGTGGTGACGCGTGCGATGCTGCTGGAGAATGTCTGGAACTTCACCTTCACGCCCAGCACCAATCTCGTCGAGACCCATATCAGCCGCCTGCGCAGCAAGATCGGCTGCAACAGCCGCAGCGAACTGATCCGCACCATTCGCGGTTCGGGTTACATTTTGAATGAGTGAGGCGCGACTGGCATAGCCGCGCAAATCGGTCCAGTGGACCGATTTGCGCGCCGAACGCCGCGAGCTAAAGCGAGCGGCCGGGTGGCGGCGCCGCGCACCAAACAAAAAGGCCCGGGCAATGCCCGGGCCTTTTTCATTTCTGCGCTGAAGATCAGACGAAGTTGACCTTGATCTTGCTGCGGTTGATGTCCGACAGCTTGGCGCAACCGGCGGCGGCGGCCGTCTGGACCAGTTCCTGCTGCAGCATCTCGATAACGCGCTGCGCGCCGGTCTGGCCGAACGCCGCAAGGCCCCAGCGCGCGGCGCGCCCGAGGCAGACGCCATTGGCGCCCAGCGCGAGCGCCTTGAAGATATCGGAACCGCGGCGGATGCCGCTGTCGAACAGGATCGGAACCTTGCCATTCACGGCGGCGACAATCTCCGGCATCACTTCCAGCGTTGACGGGCCGTAGTCCATCGAGCGGCCGCCATGGTTGGAGACGATGATCGCGTCCGCGCCATGCTCGATCGCCAGCCGGGCATCTTCCGCTTCCAGTATGCCCTTGATGAGCATCGGGCCTTTGACCATTTTCCGCACGGCGTCGATATATTGCCATGTGTACCAGATACGTCCACCGCCGATCCGGTAGCGCGCGGCGCCGGTGAGCGCCACTGGTGCGGGCGCAGGTCCGGCAGCCGCACCGCCACGGCCGCCCGGGGCAGCACCACGGCCACCGCGACCGCCGAGATTGCGGACCTGCAGCGTGCGCTCGTAGTAGGACGCCGTCTGGTCGATGGTGACGGTGATACCATGGCAACCGGCATTCTGCAGCCGGTCAATCGACTGCTGCGTGGTGGTCAAGCTTTCCTGCGGATAATACTGCGCCCACAGCGTGCCGCCTGGCGAGGCTGGCGCAACCTGCTCGACCTGCGTACCGGTGTTGGCGCTCAGGATCATCAGCGTGTTCGAGGCGGCCGTGCACGCCCGGAACATGCCCATCTCGCCATCCGGATTCAGCGCCACCATCTGCGCCGTCGGCGCCATCCAGATTGGGAACTTCGAATTGAACCCAAGGATCGTGGACGACAGATCGACCTGCGATGCCGGGACCGTCGTACGCGACGCCAGGATGTCCACCCAATCGAAGGCCTGGCGGTTGCGCCGGTGATTCCACTCCGAGCCGTCGGCATGCGCCGTGTAGTCGTACACCGACTGGGTCACATTGCCGAAAAACAGCGGCTCGAAGTCGAACGCCGACTGCATCTCGGCCAAGCTCAAGGCTCGGCGATGCTCACCCAGAGGCCTGGGGTCGATCTGTGCCGCAGCCGAAGCGATGGGCGAGGCCGCCATGAGACCCGCCACACGGGCAATTGCCGCGCGACGCGACGGATTGGTGAGCCAGGAGCGCTCGATATCACCCATGATTATGTCCTCGCCGGGGGAAGAAGCCCGTGCACACGCACCAGGCTGGAATCGACCGACGCGAGCGACGGACGGCCACACATGCACATATATCGCGCTGTTTCGGTCTGCAGCATTTCGACGACGCCCTGCACACCGTCGGCGCCGTAGGCCGCAAGGCCCCACATCACCGGACGGCCGATCAGCACGCCCTTGGCGCCAAGGCCAAAAGCTTTGACGATATCGGTGCCGCGACGGAAGCTGCCATCGACCAGAACCGGCACCTGCGCGCCAACCGCCTGCACCACCGGCGCGACCAAAAGCAGCGTGCCCCGAAGCGCCGCCGCGTTGCCGCCGCGATAGTTCGACACCACCACGCCCTTGGCGCCGCGCCTGACGGCTTCGCGAGCCTCTTGAGGCGTTGTGATGCCCTTCACCACGACGGGCAAAGACGTGGCCTTCACCACGGCTTCGACACCAGCCCAGTCGATGGGCGTCGCGGGGCCGTTGGCAGAACCTGTACCCACCGTCACGAACACGGCCCTCGCCTTGGCTGCACTCGCCTGGGCGAGCACATCCTTCACTTTGGGGCTGCCCGCATAGACCTGCACATACACCGGCGTTGTGACGGCTTGTGCAATCGTCGCCAGCGGCACGCTGGAGTCGCCGCTGATCACCATGGCGGCCTTGGCCGCGGAGGCGCCGCGCGCCGTGGCGAGTTCGCCATCGGCATGGAAGCGCCGCTGATCGGCCATCGGGCCGACGATTATCGGCGTGAAGTGCGCATCGCCAAACAATGTCGCTGTCAGGTCCAGATCCCGGGTGGGGATATTCCAGCGCGGACGCAGCGTGATCCGGTCGGTGATCGTCCGGTCGCTGCCCGCAACCGGCGCAAGCCGCGCCTGGCCCACGACCAGGCGCGCCTGGGTTTCATACTCGAGCACATTCACAAGCTCGGTGCGCGGCGCCAAAGCCGGAGGCCGGGCCGGCGTGCGAAGAAGCGTCGTTGCGGCCGGGGCCGGAGTTTGCGCGGGCGCCTCAAGCGCCACGCCCGCGACGCCGGCAGCGGCGACGGCCGTGCCCATCACCCCAAGCGCTTTGCGGCGAGACGTCAGTCCCAAAGGAGAGCTGGTATTTTCAGCCACAATCGTTTTCCCCCAAATAGGTTTTTGTTTGGCCGGAGTTTTCCGGGTTGGCGCGGCCAAGTCAATTTCAGGATGCGATCAGATTGGCAAAACCCAAGGTTGTTTTGACGCGGCCACGGACGCGCAATCGCGATGTTGCAGCGCCGCATAACTGGGCCCAGCGGCCAGCCATGTTGACGGGTTGGGGTGTGGCTTTAGAGTAGCCCGGGGTTTCTGCGGGTCTCTGTCATGCTTCCGAGATTTTTCCGCACCGAAAGCTTCTGGTTACCCGCCATTTTCGGCATCGCCTTTGCCCTGATCATCGGCCTGCTGGGCATGGTGGCCCTCTCCTCCACCGAGAAAGCTTTCCACAATTTCATCTATCACCGGTCGGAAAACACGCTCGCGCGCCTTCGCACCCTCTACACCGTGGGCGACGAAAACGGCCCCGGCAGCCTCGACCGCGCCGCGCGCTACCTGGTGGGCCACCAGGCCAGCACCGGCTCGACCACCCACAATTTGCTCCAGGTTCAGGGCAAGCGGATCGTCGGCAACCTGCCCGCCATGACGCCCCAGATCGGCCAGCACGTGATCCGCAACCCCGCCAAGCCGCAAGTGGACGTGGTGGGCATTGGCTCCGAGCTGGGTCCGGGCGTCTATGTCTTTGTAGGCACCGAGATGACCTATTTCGACCAGGTACGGGAGCACATGCTCTATGTGCTGCTGTGGGTGCTGGGCGGCATTCTGGTCGTCGCCCCGATGGGCGGCTATCTGATCAGCCGGCGCTTCCTCAACCGGATCGACGCGATTTCCCAAACCTGCCAGGCCATCATGAACGGAAACCTGAACGACCGGGTGCCCGTCCGCACACCGCACAATGAACTGGACAAGCTCTCGGAGGTCGTGAACGCCATGCTGGCGCGCATCTCCAACCTGGTGGTCACGCTGCGGCAGGTCAGCAGCGATGTCGCCCATGATCTGCGCACGCCGATGGTCCGCCTGCGTCTGGGCATCGAGCAGGCGCTGGCCAGCCCCAGGACACCGGAAGAATTGCGGGCGGAACTGCAATCCACGATGGTCGCCAGCGATGAAATCCTCCAGATGTTCGACGCCGTGCTGCGGCTTTCGGAAATCGAGGGTGGGCAGCGCTCCCAGAGCCTGCCGGGGCTTGATCTCGCCGCCCTGACCGAGAAAGTCATCGGGTTCTATCTCCCCGTGGTGGAGGATGGCGGACGCAGGCTCAGGGTCGCGGAACTGCAGGCCTGCGCGGTCAACGGCAATGGCGCCCTCCTCTTCCAGCTCCTGAGCAACCTGCTGGAAAACTGCATCATCCATACGCCGGCCGGAACGACCATCACCATCGCCTTGCAAGCCGTGCAGGGCGAAGCACGGATATTGGTGCGCGACGATGGCGGCGGCATCCCGCAGCATGAGCGCGCAAAGGTGCTGCAGCGCTTTTATCGCCGCGATGTCAGCCGTACTTCGCCGGGCAATGGACTGGGGCTTTCCCTGGTGGCGGCCATCGCCGATGCCCATGACGGCCAAGTGATCATCCGCGATCCCTCCGACGGCTCGGCGAAGGGCGTGGAGTTCGTCATCGCCATGCCGCTCCAACGCGCGGATGCCAAGAAGACCGAGGCTGGCGACGCGGCGGCGGACCGCTGGACCCCGCGCACGCCGCAGCCCGCTGGCTGATCCGGCCCGGCACCACGAAGCCCACGCGAGCCAAAAAAAGAACCCCGGACTTTCGTCCGGGGTCCCAAACTTGCTTATGCAGATACTTTAGTAGTTGAAGCGGACGCCGATACGCACTTCGCGTCCCAGATAGTCGTACACGGTGCTCGAATGGATCGGGCCACCATTGGACTGGACGCTGTTGCTCATCGGCGGACGCATCTGCGGCGGGATGTTGAGGAAATTGTCGACTGCCCCATAGAGCTGGATGTTGTCGCTCCACTGATACGAGGCGCGCAAATCCAGATAGGCGGTCGGATCGACGTTGAACACAGCGTCGGATACCTGCCAGCGCGTCGCCGCCGTAGCCTGGTTACCCGTGTTCCACTGGTTGTTGAGGATGGCGGAGCCAAACCAACGCGCCTGGATGCCGGCGGTGTACGGTCCGGTGGTGTAGCCGGCCGAGAGCAGGCCACGCCACTTCGGCGAACCCGTGCTCTGCGGCGCGGTGCCCGAGCCCAGAACACCGGCATAATCATTGTCCGCCTGCCCCTGCTGTACCAACGTGATCTGGTCGGTATAGGTGCCAGATGCGTTCAGCGACAGGGTGCCGCCCCAGAGATCGGTGGCATAACCGGCCTGAACGTCGAAGCCGGAGACGGACAGCGAGCTGAGGTTCACCGGCGAGCGGTTGACGATGTTGAGTCGAGGGCCCTGAGGACCAGGCGCCCCGCTGAAGACCAACGCCGAACAGAGCGGATCGTTCAGGTTGCCAGCCTTCAGCCACTGCGCCCGGCAGGTGTTGAGGATCACATTGGCGCTGATGGGATTGATCTGATCGTTCAGGTTGATCGAGAAGTAGTCCAGCGAGAAGTTGAAGCCGGGCAGGAAGGTCGGCGTCAAGACCACGCCGCCCGACACAGTGCGGGCAATCTCAGGCGTCAACAACGGATTTCCCAGCACGTTGTTGATGCAGGATTCCGTGATGTTGGTCTTGGGGTCGATGCAGTTGCCGGTGTTGACGTTGGCCGGGGCGAACAGGTCCTGAATTGTGGGGGCACGAATATCGACCGACCAGATGGCGCGGAACTTGACGTCGTCAATCACCTGGGTGGTGAGACCCAGCTTCCAGGTCTGAACCATGCCGGAGGTGGAGTAGTTGGTGACGCGGCCAGCGGCGTTGAAATCTAGCGACTGCACGAACGTGTCCTTGAGAAGGGGCACGCCCACTTCCAAGAAACCTTCCATCACGCTGACACCGGCAGACGGGAAGCTGGTGTAATTGGCCACCGCGTAGCCGCCAAAGTCGCCGACCGGCGTCGCCTTATTGTTACCTGATTCCCGGCGATAGCCGCCGCCGAAAGCGACGGAAATGTCGCCCGCATCCAGCAGCGAGGGGATCGAACCGTCCATGTAGGCTTCGACCGAGCTCAGGCCGACATACATCCTCTGGAAGTTGCTGTTGTTGTCGGTGACATAGCGGATGGCGGACTGGCTGGCGACGCCCTCGCCGAACACGTTCAGGGGCTGGCAACCCGGCTGAGCGGTGAAACGTCCATTTACCACCGGAACACCGGTCAGCGTCGTGCGGCATACGATGCTGCCCAAGGGTAGGCCTGACGCAGCGCGATTGGCGGTCGTGACCAGCACGGCGTCCTGCGCCGCTAACAAGTTGGCGAGGACGGCCACGCCGCGCACATTGACCGAATAACGGGTCTCGGAATGCTGGGCATAGGCATTCCAGAACCAGTTCTCGCCCAGCGTGCCTTCCAGGGTGAAGGCGGCGCGCCGGACCTGGCGGCGGTTGATCGTCGTGGCGGGCGCCAGCGAATCATAGGCCTGCTTGAAATAGTCCTGGCCCGTGACGGTCTTGTTGTTGAAATTGTTTGTGTTCATCGTGCCCATGACGAAGCTGGCGATGCCACCTTCGGTCATGGTCTGGAGGAGCGAGTTCGGCAGATAGGCGTTGTCCGTCCGTATCGTCAGGGCGGTCTGCTGGTAGGATTGGGCGTCGCCCTTGCCGGTGAAATAGCCATAGTTGAGCTGCACCGAAGCCCGGATCGCATCCGTCAGCTGGTACTTGCCGTAGACGAACAGGGTGTAGGTCGTGGTGGGGTAGCCGATGGTCTGCAGCGGCACATAGCTCTCGTTCTCATTCAGGCTGCCGCCGTTGGTCAGCACGCCGGCCGTGACGTTGCCGGGGTTGACGCGTTCGACCTGGCTATTCTGGGTAAAGCGGATGTATTGCAGCGCGTTGGCCGGCGCGCGCAAGGCAGCGTTCGGCTGGAGCGCGGCGGTGCCGGCGGCGCTGGAGACGATGATACCGCCCGGAATGGTGTTGATCAGGCCGACATGATCGGCCGTGACGAATAGGGGGCTGCCGGCGGTGGCGGTGGCAGCGGTGACGCCCGGGTTTGACACCAGATAGGTGCCGCGAAACCACTTCTGCTCTTTCAGCAAGGCTGTGTCGGGACGGTAATTGTAGCTGCCGGCGATTTCGATCGAACCGCGGGCGCCGTCAAAGTCCGTGCCCCAGATGGCGTTGGCCGAGACCTGGCGAACCAGGCTGTTGGTGGTGGTGCCCGCCTGGACGTTGCCCTTGAAGCCCTTGAAGTTCTTTTCAATGATGAAGTTGACGACACCGGCCACGGCATCGGAGCCCCAGGCGGCCGAAGCGCCGCCGGTCACGACGTCAACGCGGGAGATGACGGGCGCGGGAAGCGTGGTGATGTCCACGCCGCCGGTGAGGTTGGAGTTCACGACGCGCTGTCCGTCGAACAGGATCAGGGTGCGGTTAACGCCGAGATTTCGTAGATTGAGGAAGTTCGCGCCTGCAGTGCCGGGCGAGCCCGAGCCCTGCGAAGCGCCGTACGACGCCGGGGGGGAGTTGACCATCGGCAGCTGGCGCACCGAGTCTTGGATGTTGCCGTAGGCAGCGCTTTCCAGTTCCTTTGTGCCGATCACCGTGACCGGCGTCGGTGCTTCGAAGCCGCCACCGATACGCGAGGTGCTGACGGTTATTTCCTCAATTCCAAGCGTTTGCGCCTGCGCGGCCGAAGCCAGCATGGCAATCATTGCTGCTGACGAGCAGCCAAGCTTCAGACCTTGAAGTAAACCGTTCATTGCGTATCCCCTTAACGTTTTTACTGTTTTTTTCGTCCCTCACGCCTTGGAGGGCACTTAACCATATGCGGCTTTGGGTAGATTATTCAAGCTGGGCGTTCATGCCGTCAAGCCGCTGCGCGGAACAAGTTGGAGAAAATAGTCAAATTGTTTCCGTTCACGGAAATATAGAAGCCGATTTCCCACGACCAATGCTGAAACGCCGAAAGCGCTTGTCACACGCCTGACGTATAACCTTGGGGTTCAGCAACATTTTTTCTAGCCTTGGCTTCCCTTCCGGGAAATGCACCATCGCACCTGACATGGTTCCACCCAAAAACACGCGCGAAAGCCGCAGCGTGCTCGACGACGCTGTGCGCCTGCATCAGGCGCGGCAGCTGGATCAAGCCGCCCTGCTCTATCGCCAGGTTCTGGCGTCCGATCCGGCGCATGCCGATGCACTGCATCTGCTGGGCCTGGTTGCACTGCAACAAAACCGGCCAGCGGAAGCGTTGGAACTGATCGGCAAAGCCATCGCGCAGCGGAGTGACGTCGCGCAATACCACTTCCATCTTGGCTTCGCCTTGCAAGCCCTGGGCGACCTGGACGGCGCGGTGGCGGGTTACACCCGCGCCCAGTCGCTGAATCCGAAAGACCCCAATATCTACAACAACATGGGCAACGCGCTGTCGGCGCAGGGACGCGCGGCGGAAGCACTCGACGCTTTCCGCCATGCGCTGGCGCTGCAGCCCGGCAATGCCGTGACGCATACCAATCTGGGCCATGCACAACGCAGCGCCGGGCTGCGCGACGCCGCCGCCGCCAGCTTTCGCAAGTCGATCGCGCTGCAGCCGGGATTTGCCGCCGCACTGGTCAGCCTGGGCGAGATGCGTTGGGAAGATGGCGATCTGCAGGCAGCCGAGACACTCTATACCCGTGCTTCGGCGGCGCAGCCGCAAGACAGCACGGTTCTCGACAATCTTGCCGCGCTGCTGCTGGCGCAAGGCAAGCTCGTCGAAGCCATGACGGCGATCCGTCGCTCTCTGGCCGTGCAGGAAACGCCACGGGCGAGAAAACTCTTTGCTGAGGCGGCGCAGCGGCTGGGCGGGCGCGCCGTCGGCGGCGAGATGCGCGGTTTCCTGACCCGCGCCCTCACCGAGGCCTGGGATAGGCCCGGCGCACTGGGCCATGTCGCCGCCGGAATGATCCGCGCCCACCCCGCCATCGGCCCGATGGTGGAGCGCGCCGACATGGCTTGCCCGCAGCGTCTCTCGCTGGCGCAATTGCTTGGCGATGATGGCCTGGCGCCCTTGGCGAACGATGCCCTTTTGCGGGCCTTGCTGGTTTCGGCGCCCAATAGCGACATTCCCCTGGAGCGTTTTCTCACCCTGCTGCGCGGCGCCCTATTGCGAGAATTGCCGCACATCAACGGTGACGCGCGGGCGGAAGCGATTGCCGCGGCGCTGGCGCAGCAATGCTTCATCAACGAATACGTTTTTCTCGCCGATGATGCGGAAATGCAGGCGGCTATGGCGGCGCGCGCCGAAGTGGAAGCCGGCATCGCCGTGACGCCGCTGCAGCTGTTGCTGGTAGCGGCCTATTTCCCGCTGCATACCATGGCCAATGCGGACGCCTTGCTGACGCAGGTCTGGCCGGAAGCGGTGACCCAAGTCCTCATCCAGCAGATCCGCGAGCCACAGGAAGAAGGGCGGCTGCGCGCGGGTATTCCCCGTCTCACCGATATCAAAGACCCGGTCTCGCAACTGGTGCGGGACCAGTATGAGGAGAATCCCTACCCTCGCTGGAGGAAGGAGCCACCGGCAACGCCGGACAGCATCGCGAATTTCCTGAACGCCAAATTTCCCCAACGCTTCGGACAAACCGGGCGTCTGCTGCAGGATATCCTGATCGCCGGATGCGGCACCGGCCAATGCTCCATCGCCATGGCGCAGCGTTTCGGCGACCAGCACATACTGGCGGTCGATCTCAGTCTGGCCAGCCTGGGCTATGCCCGGCGCAAGGCGGAGGAACTGGGCCTGAAGATCGCGCATGGCCAGGCCGACATCCTCGCGCTGGGGAGCCTGGGACGACAATTCGACATGATCGAAAGCATCGGCGTGCTGCACCACATGGCCGATCCATGGGCTGGATGGCGCGCCCTGCTGCCGTTGCTGCGGCCGGGCGGCGTCATGTTCCTGGCTTTCTACAGCGAAAAGGCGCGCCAGTCGGTGGTGGAAGCACGCGCCCGCATCGCGGCGCAGGGGCTGGGCGCCGGCGACATTCGCGCCTTCCGCCAGGCGTTGATCCAGAACCCCGATCCGCGTCTGCAGGGCGCGATCCTGGAGTCACAGGATTTCTTCACCTTGAGCGCCTGCCGTGACCTGCTTTTCCATGTGCAGGAGCATCAGCTGACGCTGCCGCAGATCGCGCGCTTCCTGAAGGACGAGAAGCTGCGCCTCCTGGGCTTCGACCTGAACGAAACCGTGGTGAACGCCTACCGGCAGAGCTTCCCGCAGGACCGCACGGCCACCGATCTCGACTGCTGGGACGCATTCGAGACGCAGCATCCCGGCCTGTTCGGCGGCATGTACGTGTTCTGGGTTCAGAAGCCGGAGACGGCGGAAGCAGACACGTAACCCGCACTTGCCTTCCGGGCCCGCGCTTTTACAATCTTGCCCGACAGCGCCCGGAAAAACCGCGTCGCCACCAGGGATCATGCCGGAGAGTTGATGATGAATATCATGCCGATCTTCATCAATTTTCTGGCGGTGGATTCGCTGGGCCTCGACAATGGCAAGATCGAAAAATTCTGCCTGGATAGGAAGGCGCAGAGCCCAGGCCGCGTCGTCTCCAATGGCGGCGGCTGGCAGAGCGACAATATCGACCTGGCGACGCCGGAACTGGCGGAGCTATTCGCGCAAGTGCGCAAGAGGCTGGATGAGGTGCACCGCGCTTTCGAGTTCAACCCGGCCATGCGCCAGGTGATCACGGAAGCCTGGATCAACATCAACCAGAAGGGGCATTTCAATTATTCGCATGACCATCCGGGCAGCCTCTTTTCCGCCGTCTATTATGTGAAGGGCGGACCGGACAAGGGCGAGCTGGAATTCAAGACGCCCATCACGCCACACACCTATACGATCTCGAACGACATCGTCGCCAATTTCAACAGCTTTACCGGCCATGCGATGGTGATCCCGCCCGTGACCGGCGACCTGCTGATCTTCCCCTCCTGGATTTTGCATCGCGTGAACATCAGCCGGTCGGAGGAAGACCGGATCAGCATCGCCTTCAATTCCCGCGTCGCGCAGTTTGTTTCATGACGGACAGGCTGGACATGCGCCGCGTGCTGGCGCCCATCGGGGTGGAACGGTTCTTCGCCGAACATTGGCAGGCGCGCATGGCGCTGATGCCGCTGGCGGAGGAAGACCTGGCTTTCGTCCGCCAGACCATCGGGCCGCTGGATCCGGCGCGGCTGGCGGGGCTGGCGCGCGAAGAGGCGCAAGCCTGGCTGGCCAATGATTTCGTCGCGCACAGCGTCTTTCCGGTCGACGCCACCAATGCGATGAAATTCCACGCCGCCGGCGCCACGCTTTACTTCATCAATGTTCCGCTCCCCGCACTGACCGAAGCCATCGCGGATTTCCTGGGCGCGCCGCGCCGGCAAGTGATCGCCAGCCTGTTTTACACGCCTGCCGGGGGCGGGGCCGTGCCGCATTTCGACAAGAACGAGAATTTCACCATCCAGCTCACCGGCGCCAAACGCTGGCAGGTGGGCCAGGCCCCGATGGTGCCCTTCGCGCCCGACAGCTACACGCTGGGATCGCCCGCCATCACGGCCGCGCTCGCGCCCTTGCTGGCGCAGGCGCAGCGGCCGCCGGAAGAGACCGCCGAGCTCACACCCGGAACGTTTTTTTACATACCGCGCGGCACGGTGCATCACACCAGCGCGGGCGAGCCCAGCTGGTCGCTCAACCTGTCCTACACCCCGACCATGTGGCTGGATCTGCTGCGCGTCGGGCTACAGGAGCGGTTGACCGCTTCGCCGCGCTGGCGCGCCATTGTCACTGGCGCAGGCGGCGATCCCGCCGCGCAGCACGCCAACTATCTTCCCGATCTGCTGGCGGAATTGCGCACGATGCTGGACGACCCCACTGAAGCCGAAGCGCTCACGCGCGCCTTTTTCCAACGCGTGGACGGGTGAGACGATGAGACTGATCATGCGGGTCTCCTTCCCTCCGACGAAAAGCCCGGCCTTGGCCGCGACGGATTTCGATCTGAAGTGGCAATTGATGCTCAAGCGCATCGGTGCGCTGAACGCCGATGTGCGCGAACAGGGCCGCCTGCATTTCGTGATGCTCGACATCGAACCAAGCCAGATCACGCCCATCGCTGAAGCGGTGTTCCGTCTTGCGGGCGTCAAGCCGGATTTCCTCCCCCAGATCGTGCCGCAGCCTTATTACGGCATCAGATTCGACTGAGAGCGTCGCGATGACAGGATTGCTGACCGGAAAAGTTTCGCTGGTAACGGGCGCGGGCGCAGGCATAGGCCGCGCCGTCAGCCGGCTCTACGCCGCGCAGGGCGCGCGCGTGATCGCCACCGACCGCGATGCTGCCGCGCTGGCGGGCCTAGATGCCCAAGTGCATGCGCTCGACGTCACCGACAGCGCCGCCGTCACCGCGCTGGCGGCCGTCATCGGGCGCATCGATATTCTGGTGAACTGCGCGGGCTTCGTGGAAAGCGGCACCATCCTGGACGCCGAGGACGCGCAGTGGGACAAGTCGTTCGCGGTGAACGTCTTCGCCATGGCGCGAATGATAAAGGCCTTCCTGCCCGCCATGCTGGAAAACGGCAGCGGCACGATCGTCAACATCGCCTCGGTGGCGGGCGTGCACAAGGGCATACCCAACCGCTGCATCTACAGCGCCAGCAAGGCGGCCGTGATCGGCCTGACCCGCTCCGTGGCGGCGGATTTCGTCACGCGCGGCATCCGCTGCAACGCCATTTGTCCCGGCACGGTGGATACGCCCTCGCTGCAGCAGCGGCTGCAGGATAGCGGCGACTATGACGCCGCGTGGAAGGCCTTCAACGCGCGCCAGCCCATGGGACGGCTGGGAACAACGGATGAAATCGCTGGCATGGCGCTCTACCTCGCCTCCGAAGCCGGCGCGTTCGCCACCGGACAGAGCTTCGTGGTGGATGGCGGTTTCACACTTTAGGCCGCCGCACTGCGCTACGCGAAGTCGGCCCTGATCTTTGTCTTGTTGATGTCCGACAGTTTGGTGCATCCCGCGGAGGCCGCGGTCTGGACCAGTTCCTGCTGCAGGATTTCCATCGCGCGTTGCGCCCCGGCGCTGCCGAAGGCCGCAAGGCCCCAGCGGGCGGCCCGGCCCAGGCAGACGGCGTTGGCGCCCAGCGCGAGTGCCTTGAAGCAGTCGGCGCCGCGGCGGATACCGCTGTCGAACAGGATCGGGACCCGGCCATTCACGGCGGCCACGATCTCCGGCAATGCTTCCAGCGACGACGGGCCGTAGTCCATCGAGCGGCCGCCATGGTTGGACACGACGATGCCATCGGCGCCGTGCTGGATCGACATCAGTGCGTCTTCCGGATCCATGATGCCCTTGATGAGCAACTGGCCTTTGACCATTTTCCGCAGGGCATCGAAATGCTGCCATGTGTACCAGATACGGCCATTGACCCCGTACCGCGCCGCGCCGGTCAGCGCCGGCGCCGCTGCCGCCGCGCCTGCGGCAGCGCCACGGCCGCCCGCGGCCGCGCCACGGCCGCCGCGCCCACCGAAATTGCGGACATGCAGCGTGCGCGGATAATAGGCCGCCTGCTGGTCGACGGTGACGACGACGGTGTCGCAGCCCACGCTATTAAAGGTATTCACCCATTGCTGGGTCGTGGCCAGATCCTCATGCGCGTAATACTGCGCCCACAGGGTGCCGCCGGTCACGGCGGGCGCGACCTGGGTCACGGGCGTCTGGTTGTTGGCGCTCAGCATCATCATCGTGTTCGAGGCCGCGGTCGCCGCCCGGTACATGCCGATTTCGCCATCCGGATGCAGATTCACCTGCAGCGACGACGGCGCGATGACGATGGGGAATTTCATCTTCAGGCCGAGCATCTCCGACGAGAGGTCGACCTGCGATACGGCAACGGCGGGGCGTCCCGGTATGATATCGACCCAATCGAACGCCTGGCGGTTGCGCCGCAGGCTCCACTCCGTGCCGTCGCCATGCGCCGAATAATCGTAGATCGTCCTGGAGACATTGCCGAAGAAGATGGGCTCAAAGTCGAAGATCGTCTGGATCTCGGCCAGGCTCAGGGCGCGGCGATGCTCACCCAGCGGATGCGGGTCGATCTGCGCCATGGCGGCGGCGACGGGCGAGCCCGCCACAAGACCTGCCATGCGGGCCAACGCCTTGCGACGGGACGGATTGGTAAGCCAGGCGCGTTCAATGTCACCCATGATCAGTTCCTCGCCGCGATACGGGCCGCGCGAACGCGCGCCACACTGGGATTGACCGCCGCAAGCGACGTGAGACCGCACATGCACATGTAGCGCCCCAGATCGGTCTGCAGTCGCTGGACGACGCCTTGCACGCCGTCGGCGCCATAGGCCGAAAGGCCCCACATCGCCGGCCGGCCGATCAGCACGCCCTTGGCGCCGAAGGCCAGGGCCTTGAGAACATCCGTCCCGAGGCGGAAGCTGCCATCGACGAGCACCGGGACATCGGCGCCAACCGCCTGAACGACAGGCGCAACCAGCAGCAACGTGCCCGTCAGACCCGCCGCGCTACCGCCGCGATAGTTCGAAACCACGACGCCCTTGGCGCCGCGGTTGACGGCTTCGCGCGCATCCTGCGGGCGGGTGATGCCCTTCACGATCACAGGCAGAGACGTACCCTTCACCACGGCTTCGACGGCCGCCCAGTCGATGGGCGCGCCGGCCGGCGTCGCGGGCGCAGTGGCAGAGGTGCCGGCGCCCACCGTCACGAACACCGCCTTGGCCCGGACCGCGCCAGCCTGGGCGAGAATGTCCTTTACCTTGGGGCTGCCCGCATAGACCTGAACGTAAAGCGGCGCTGTGGTGGCCTGTGCAATCGCCGCCAGCGGCATGCTGGAATCGCTGCTCACCACCATCGCGGCCTTGGCGGCGGAGGCGCCGCGCGCCGTGGCGACTTCGCCCTCGGCATGGAAGCGCCGCTGGTCGGCCATCGGGCCGACCATGATCGGCGTGAAATGATCGTCGCCAAACAGAGGGGCGGTCATGTCCAGACCGCGCGTGTTGATATTCATCCGGGGACGAAGCGTGATGCGGTTGGTCACGCTCATGTCGCTGCCCAGGATCGGGGCAACCCGTGCCGGTCCCAGCACAAGGCGCGCCTGCGCTTCATACTCCGGCACGATCACCAGCTCCGTGCGCGGCACCAGGAGCGGCGGCGGATTGGAGATGCGCAGCGGCGCAACAGCCGGGGTTTGCGCCTGTGCGCCAAATTGTGCCATCGCCCCGCCCGCGACACCGGCGGCGACCGCGGTGCCCACCACGCCCAGGGCATGGCGGCGCGATGTTCCTGCAGGAGGGCTGGTTTTTGCGGCCACGCTCGTTTCGTCTTCTGACATCGTCATAAAATCCTCGCATTTGGGCAGAAGGGCCGTCCGGCGCGGATGGACCGCGTTGAACCATTGCCTATCTGACAGGGTTCAAGCCTTTGGCCGTTAGATCAAGTCGATGCTGAACACCCAGCCACTGTGGGGGCTCTCGCTCTCCTTCCAGGCCGGGTGATTGCCGGCATCGCAGGAGATCAGCTTGCCATCGTGGAAGGCCAGACCATGCGGATCGGCGCTGCCGGGCTCGATATCCACCGTCATGATCAGCTGGCCGGTCTTGCCGTCATACTTGTTCAGACCGGCGCGGGCCGCGGCATAGGTATTGGCGTTGGTACCGGTCACCACCCACATGTCACCATTGTTGTCGAAGGTGATGTCGTGCAGGCGCGGCTTCTCCTGCGACGCGACGCGGATCAGCACTTCGGGCACCCAGGAAACGGGATCGACGCGCAGCACGCCACCCAGCCGCAGCGCCGCGATCCAGAGCTTGCCATTGTGCCATTGCAGGCCATGGCTGCCGCCGCCATTGCCGTCGAAACTCAGCGGAATCTGGCGATGGCTGATCAGCTTGCCGTTGGGGTCGAGCTGGAAGATGCCATAGGGCGCGTCGTTCGCCGCCATCCAGAGCGAACCGCCGCCCCAGCCCGTGCCGGAGCAATTGCGGCACGGCGTCATTATGGTCTTGAGCAGCTTGCCGTTCCAGTCCACCAGCCAGGCGGCTTCATCCCGCGTGTCTGGCATCGGCATGTTCCATTCGCGCGCCACCTGCACCGTAGTCTTTTGCTGGCCCAGCCACAGACCTTCCGGCGCCACCGCCATGCCGTTGGGATAAAGGCCGGGCGATTTGAACATGCGCGTGGTCTTGGCGCGCACCGTCTTCACCGCAGCACGACCGGTCGCCGGAGCAGCCGGAGCTTGGGCCTGGGCCTGGGCCTGGGCCTGGGCCTGGGCCAGCACAGGGGCCCAGGCGGACGACGCCGCCACGCCGGCACCCAGGCCAATGCCCGCCGCCAGGAAATCTCTCTTCCGCATCACCGCCTCCCAAGTGTTCGTTCTTGTTCGTCGATTGGTACCTTTCCGGCCCGGGCTGTCAACGCTGCGGCCATTCAGACCATGTGTTTTTTCGCCCTAGAAATGCAGCGCTGCATTTCGGAAAATCTATAATCTAACGGCCACTCACGCAAAGCGTAGATGGCCCAAAAACACAGGATAGGTTCGCCGCGGTCTACTTCTTGGCGGGCAGCTTTTCCGGCACCGTCACGGTCTTCATCGGGCCCATGCCGGTGACCAGCAGGATCAGGTCTTCATCCTTGGAGCAGTCCCAGACGATAGTTCACGCTACATTCCCCCTTCCTGACGGCAGGACGGCATCAATCCTTGCGGCGATACTTCACGATCTTGTTGCTGAGCGAGTCCGCGACATAGATCATCCGCATGTCGGGCGAGATCGCCATGTAGTGGGCTTCGATATAGTCGTACGGACCCGTGCCGAGCTGCCCCATCTTGCCCAGAATCTTGCCGTCCCAATCGATCCTGAAGATCATCCCGTCCTCGCCGGCCGTCATCCAGAGATTGCCGGCCTTGTCGATCACCAGGCAACCCACCCGGTTCTTCATCTGGATGGTGCGCAGCAGCTTGCCTTGCTGGTTCATCACCAGGATGCGATGGGTCTCGCGGTCGGCGATATAGAGTTCGCCGTTGCGCCGCACCACCAGCGAATGGATGTTGGCCGAGGAGCCGTCCTCATGCTTCATGCTCCAGCCATTGATGTACTTGCCGTTCCGGTCGAAGTGCAGCACGCGCGGATCGGGGGCGTTGCCATGGCTGGTGGTGACCCAGAAATCGTCGTTGGGGCCAAAAGAGACGTCGTTGGGCTGATCGAACATGCGGGTGCCGGTGGCTTCGTTCCAGGTGCCGGCCTTGCCCTTGGTGCCCAGCGTCATCAACACCGCACCGGTGGGGCTCAATTTCATCACCGTGTTGCAGCCGCCATCGGTGATCCAGATATTGCCGTGGCGGTCGATTCTCAGACCATGCGGACGCGCCGCGATGTTGTTGTTGAAGGTGCGGACCATCCGGCCTTCGGGATCATATTCCAGCATCGTGTTCACGGGGCTGCGCTGAAACACGATCACGTTGCCGTTCGCCATCACATCGATGTTGGCGACGCCGCCAAACTCGGTCCCCGCGGGCGGCGCGGGCGCCGGAACGGGCTCATAGTTCAGCGGCGGCGCATCGGGGCTGAAGACCACGGAATGCTCGGCGGCAGCCGCGCCGCGGCCGCCACGGCCAGCACCGCGACCGGCTGCAGCCGCAGCAGGCACGGGCGGCGGAAGCGCGGTCTGCACCGCGCCATAAGTGGTAATCTGGCTGCAGACGGCGGTGCTATCCCGGTCCGTGAATTCCTGCGCCAGGGCCGGCGTGGCGGCGAGCAGAAAGATCGTCACAACCGCAGACGTCGCAGCCCATGTTCTGCCTGTTGTTCCCGCCATCGCCCCCCCGCATTTCTTATGCTGTTCGCAGGGACGCCAAAGACATCGCCCGCGGAACAGCGCCCCGCCATTTAGATACGGCATCTCCGGATTGGCAACCTGCGCCAAAGCAAAGAATGAGATGACCCGTCAAATCGCCCCTAAAACCAGCGCGGTCTCACTTGGTCCATTGGGCCAGCCAATCCACGATGGATTGTGGCGTCATCTGGGTGGAATTGGCCAGGGTGAACGGATCGCCGGGATTGACCAGCTTGCCATCCGCCGTGGCGATCAGCACTGTCGGCACACCCCGCAGCCGCTCGGTGATGCCGAAGCGCGCCGGGATATGCAGGTTGCGGTCAAAGCGGCCCAGATCCACCGAAACACGCTCGAAGTAGCTGTCGAGGAACGGCTTCACATCCGGCAGAGCGGCGACATTGGCCAGCACGATGCAGTCCGCGCACCAATTGCCGCCCAGAACGATCATCACCCGTTTGCCGCTTTGCTTCGCCCGCGCCATGGCGGCATCGACGGCAGTGGTGGCATCGGCGCTCTCATTATAAGGCGCGGGTATCTTCACCGGCAGCTGCGCCAGATCGGTGAGAGAAACGCGGGGCACGGCGTCACCGGACGGTCCCTGCAGCAGCAGCGCTGCCGCGCCCGTCAGCAGCAGGCCACCGGCCAGGATCAGCGCGAGCTTCTTCATGCCGCCAACCCCCGCCCTGCCAGCAGCGCTTCGATGCGGGGATCGCGGCCGCGGAAGGCGCGATAGGCGTCGGCGAAATCGCGGGTGCCGCCCGCCGAATAGACATGCTCGTACAGCTTCGCCGCCAGCGCCGGATCGAAGACGTTGCCCGTTTCCTGAAAGGCGCGGAAGCCGTCCGCATCCAGCACTTCGGCCCAGAGATAGGCATAATAGCCCGCCGAATAGCCGTCGCCGCCGAAGATGTGCCCGAAATGCCGCGCCGCGTGACGGGGCGCGATCTCGTCCGGCATGTTGATGTGCGCCAGGGCGCGGGCCTGCACCGCATCGGCATCGCGCACATCGCCGCTGCAATGAAATTCCATGTCGATGAAGGCACTGGCGAGAAACTCCACCGTGGCGAAGCCCTGGTTGAAGTTGCGCGCTGCCAGAAGCTTGTCCAGCAAGGCACGCGGCATGGCTTCGCCCGTCTCATGGTGCACGGCGAAGCGCGAAAGAACTTCCGGCTGCTCCAGCCAGTGCTCATAGATCTGCGACGGCAACTCGACGAAATCGCGCGCCACGTTGGTGCCCGACAGACGCGGGAACACGACTTGGCTGAGCAGGCCGTGCAGCGCGTGGCCGAACTCATGGAACAGGGTGCGGGCGTCGTCGAACGAAAGCAGGCAGGGCTCGGCCTTGGTGAAATTGCAATTGTTCAGGATGATCGGCAGAACCTCTCCGTCCAACCGATGCTGGTCGCGCAGCGACGACATCCAGGCGCCGCCCTGCTTGGACGGCCGCGCGAAATAATCGCCATAGAACAGGCCGATCACGGTGCCCTCGCGCAGCACTTCCCAGACCCGCACATCGGGGTGATAGACGGGAATATCGTCTCGCGGGCGGAAGCTGGTGCCGAACAGCTTCTGCGCCGTGAAGAAGGCGGCCTCGATCATGCGGTCCAGCGCGAAATAGGGCCGCAGCGCCGATTCATCGAAATCGTACAGGCGCGTCCGCAACTTCTCGGCGTAGAAGCGCCAGTCCCAGGGCGCGATATGGAAATTGCCGCCGTCTTCCGCCACCAGCGCCTGCAACGCATCGCGCTCGGTCAATGCCTGTTTGCGGGCGGGCACCCAGACTTCTTCCAGCAGGGCGCGGGCGCGTTCCGGCGTCCTGGCCATGGAATCGTCCAGCTTGAAGGCGGCGAAGCTTTCATAGCCCAGCAGGCGCGCTTTCTCTTCCCGCAACGCCACCATCTCGGCGATCACCGGCCCATTGTCCTTGCCGCGTTCGTTGAAGGCGCGGAACAGGGCCTCGCGCAAGGCGCGGTCTTCCGCGAAGTGCAGGAAGCTTTCCACATCGGAACGCGACAGGGTGACGGCATAAACGCTATCCGCGCCGCGCTCCTGCGCCGTGGCCGCCGCCGACGCGCGCAAGCCTTCGGGCACACCGACCAGTTGCTCCTCGCGCAACGGCAGCAGATAGGCCTGCTCGTCGGCCAGCACATTCTGCGAGAACTGGGTGGAAAGCGTCGCCAGCCGCTCGCCGATGGCGGCGAAGCGGGCGCGGGTTTCGTTGATCAGCGTCGCCCCGGCGCGGACGAAATCCAGGTGATAGCGTTCCAGCACCCGCAATTCTTCGGATGACAGACCCAGTGTGGCGCGGGCCTGATGTACCGCATCCAGCCGCGTAAACAGCGCGGCATTGAGATGGATTTCATTCCAGTGCCGGGCCAGGCGCGGCGCCAGCGCCATCTCGATCGCTTGCAGCGCGTCGCTGGTTTCCGACAAAGCGAGATTGGAAAACACCATCTCCACCCGCGTAAGCAGCGCCCCGCTCTTCTCCAGCGCCGTCACCGTGTTGGCGAAGGTCGCGTGCGCGGGATCGGCGGCGATCACAGCGATCTCGGCTGTATGATCGGACAGCGCCTGGTCATAGGCGGGCGAAAAATGCTCCGGCTTCAGGGCAGAAAGCGGCGGCGCACCGAAGGGACCGGACCAAGGCTGCAAAAGGGGATTTGTCATCTCCCCAATATAAGGCCTCTCAGCGGATTTCCCACACCATCGTCACCGTGGCGAAAACGCTTTCCTCGCCCGATGCCACCGGCACGCTGCTTTCGGCCGCCATCGCCATCATGCGGTACATAGGGCGGGGCGGCTCCGCGCCGTTCTCGCTGATGGAGAGGATCGGCCCCAGCGTCACCCCCGCGGCAGCGGCATATTGCTGGGCGCGCAGGCGGGCATCGGCCACCGCTTCGGCGCGGGCCTTGGCCAGCAACGGCGCGGGCTCCTTGATGCCGAAGTTCAGGCCGTTCATCTGGTTGGCGCCTGCCGTAACCAGCGCATCCAGCGCGGTGCCGACCTTGGTTACGTCTTCCAGAATGACGTGAACCTGGTTGCTGACGCGGTAGCCGATCAGGCGCGGCGCCTCGTTGGGGGTGCGGCTGGCATAATTGGGCGAGACGCTGAAGTTGCTGGTCTGGATGTTGCGCCGGGCGATGCCCTGCTTTTCCAGCGCCGTGAAGACCCTGTTCATGGCGGCGGTATTGGCGGTCAGGGCGGCGGCGGCGGCGGGCGCCTCGGTCGTGACCCCGGCCGAGATGTCGGCCATGTCGGGCGGGCCCTTCACAGTGCCGGTGCCGCCCATGGTGATGGTGCGGAGCGCGGGCACGGCCACTTGCGCCGCGGCTGCGCCGCTCAAAGCCAGAATCAGGACCAGCGCGCCGAAAGTGGATTTCATCATGGGTATCACCTTTGCAAATCGGGGCCATAATAGCCCTTTTTGCGCGGCAAAATCGCGGCGGTTGCAAGGCGGTTTCACGGGAACCGGCACCCTGCTATAGCCAGCCCTGGTAAGGGCCTGTAGCTCAGTTGGTTAGAGCTGACCGCTCATAACGGTTAGGTCGCTGGTTCGAGTCCAGCCGGGCCCACCATTGAATTCAAAAGAGAATATTCGACCGCCACACTCCCGCATTGATTGACGGCACGCAAATTATGAAGCCCCGTCGTCTCTCAAAGCAATTCAGAGCAGACCGTCTTTTACGGTTAGGGCTCTGGTTCGAATCCCGGTGTCCTTGAACGCAGTAGTTCAGTAGCCAATCATACGTTGTGCCAGGGACATCCAGCCGGACCAGTGATAGATCGCGGACGTGATCGCCTGCATCACCAGCATCCAGGCTATCGCGATCCAGTAAACGCCATGCACGCGGCCGCGCGTGGCACGATCATATAGCATCGTCATCAGGATCATGAGATTGGGACCCAGATAAGACTGAGCCATGAAGCCGAAAAAGCCATCCCCGAAATTGACGAAGATCCACGGGCCGATCCAACGCCCGAACGCCGCCGGCAACAGCGTTGCCGTCGCCAGCAGGATCAGTCTCTTGTGGCGTGCCGCATCCTTGCGGAATAGAAGGCCCGGAATGGCGAAGCTGGGGAACAGCACCATGTCGGTCAGCGGCACGATCATGAAGGCCAGCATCTCGTTTTGCCCGGCTTCGAAGCGCATGCCGCGGCTGACAAGGGCCGTCGCGACGCCCAGAACGACCATGATCGGCACCAGCGGCATCGCGACGAGGCCCAGCTTGCGATGAATGTGCAGCTTCCGGGACCTGATCAGCCAGATCTGCGCCGTGAACAGGACCATCCAGCCTGAGAAGACGACGACATGGACATGCACGATCAGGGGCGGATACGGCGTCAGCCCTTTCAGGTGCCCGCCAAGCTCAGGTCCGAAGCCCATGACAATGGCGACCCAGGAGATGGCGGCAAAGGCCAGGAAAAAAGCCCGGTCCCATCGGTGACTAGGGGCGAAAGGGGCCGGCACTAAAGGCAACGAACGATCCTTCCAAGTAGCTATTCGCGGCTCGCAGAAGAGCCACCACTTCTCACGTGAAGAACTACCACGTCACTACGCCCACAAGACCCCAAAAGAAAATCGCGGCGAATATCTCGCTCTTCGTGAATTTCGGTCTGGGCATAAAATTGAAAGCTCTAAATTGCTGCGCGCTGCATATCTGGCCGCAGCAAATCGACGGTAGTGCAGTATTGCTCGTGCATGTGCGCCTGATTGTAGTTCGCACTACAAAGTTGGCGCTGTCGCCTTCACCAGCCGAAAATGTGCTAGCTGCCCGAATGGGGGCGTGACGTAGAGGTCGGTCCAGTAAGAGTCCAACTCGCTTTGAGTATCCAGCCCTTCGCTGTATGGTGAAATCTTCTGCAGCCTCAAGGAAGCCAAAGTCCTCATCGAACAATGGCGCCAGCACTACAACACTGTCAGACCCCATTCATCGCTAGGATATCGACCACCAGCGCCGCAAACTTTTATGCCCGGGACACCCCATCTGGATGGAGCGCCAGCTATGCAGCTGTCTCAATCACGCTGGTACAAAATATCCGGCAGGCCAGCTGCATTCGGGCCTCAAGCCAAGAGTGAGTAGCAGTACGCTAGTGAGAGCGAGTCGCGTGTCCGGCCCCCATACTGGTAGGCAGTGACGTGGGTAGTGATCATTGGTATGCGGAAAAATTCCGGGCAACCCAGGCATGAACGGATGGTTCATCCGCGATGAAAGGCCCAAAAGATAGCGCAAGCGAACGTCTGCTTTTGGCGCAAAGCGGGCATGGCAGCCTATGACCCAAAGCGGACATTGAGTAAGGTATCCTGCCTGCCCATCGATAGCGACTTGATCCAGTGCAATGTGGTCCAGGTCAATTCTCCATAAATTCAGTCGTAAAATTCTGGAATTGGCGCATGCCTGTTAAAAGCTGTCGATGCTGCAACCCTGCGCCGTTGGCTGAGCGCGTCCGAAACTACCGCTGCTTGCAGTCACAGGCTGGCATTTGGGTCGCTAATATCAATCTGCCCCTCTGTCAGAAGGTCGGCTGAAGACTTGCCCAACCAGCCTTGAGCACCTTCTTGGTGTGCACTACATATTTCCTATCACGCGGGCGGCGGCTTCGTCGTAGGCGTAGAACTTTCCCTTCAGCAGAGAAACCTCGCTCATGTATAAAATTACGGCTCCCTTGGCGCTAATGCTGCTGCTTACCAACGTGGCGCAGGCCGCCATCATTCCGGTCACGCCGCAGCAGATGCAGCGCCTGGGCATTCGCACCGCGCCGGCGCAGCCTGCGATATACCAGCCCGCGGTTTCAGTGCTGGGTCGGGTCACGCCGGCACCGGACTCGCGCATTCCCGTATCCGCGCCATTTGCCGGATCGGTGCAGAGCTTGATCCGACTCGAAGGCGAAAGTGTTAGGAAAGGCGAAGCGCTGGCCGTGATCGCCAGCAGCGACGCGGGCGCGGCGCTGGGGCGTCTGCAGGGACAGGAAGCGCAGTATCGCAGCACGAAGGCCGCTGCAGACAGGGCACGCGCCCTTGTGAAGGAAGGCATCGCACCCCCGTCGCGCGCAGAGGAAGCGACGGCGGCCGAACAGGCGGCGGCAGCCGAACTTGCCGCCAGCCGCAGCGCTATGGCGCGCGCCACCCGGATGCCGGAAGGCGGCTATCTCCTGACCGCGCCGCAGAGCGGTCGCATCACGTCTGTGCAGACGCATGTGGGTGACCAGGTGGCCGCCATGCAGCCGCTGATGACCATCGATACCCGCTCTGAGCTGTGGGTCGAGGGAGCGCTACCCGCCAGCGCCGTGGGTCGCGTCGCGCCGGGCGATGGTGTGCGCGTGGATGGAATGGCCGGTGTCGCCGGCGAAGTGGTTGCGGCGGGCACTTTCATTGATCCCAAGACCCGGTCCGCGACGATGCGCGCCCGGCTGACATCGCCGGGCGGGCTGGTTGGGGGGCAAACGGTCCGCCTGACGCTGATGCAACGGGCGGCCTCCGGCAGCCTGACCGTGCCGCGTGATGCAGTGATCGAAATGTCGAGCGGCCCAGCGGTGTTCGTAGTGCGCAGTGGCGGCTTCGAGGCGGTGCAGGTGAAGGTTCTGGCGCGCGGGCCGGCGGATGCCACCGTTAGCGGCAGGCTTGCTGCCGGCGACCGCGTCGCGGTATCTGGCCTGAGCGAACTGAAAGCGGCGAGCGTGCGGGAATAGCCATGCTGAGCCGAATCATTGAACTTTCCCTAAGCCAGCGGATGCTGATGCTGGTGCTTGCGGGCTTGCTGCTGGCGGCGGGCGGCTATGCCTTCTCGCGCCTGCCGATCGACGCATATCCCGACATTTCCACCACCCAGGTGAAGATCATCCTGAAGGCTCCGGGGATGACGCCGGAGGAGGTCGAGCAGCGCGTGATCGCGCCCCTGGAATTGGAGCTGCTGGGTATCCCCGATCAGGTGATCCTGCGGTCCATGGCGAAATATGCCATCGCCGACATCACCATAGATTTCACCGACAGCACTGATGTCTATTGGGCGCGCCAGCAGGTGGGCGAACGGCTGTCGCAGGCCATGGACAGTCTGCCAGATACGGTGAGTGGCGGGCTTGCTCCCATTGCCACGCCCTTGTCGGAAATCTTCATGTTCACCATCGAGGGCGGCACGCTGAGTCTGGCAGAGCGGCGCACCTTGCTGGACTGGACCATCCGTCCCGCCTTGCGCACCATTGCCGGTGTCGCCGATGTGAACGCACTGGGTGGTTATGTCAGCAGCTTCGAGGTGGTGCCCGATGATGCGGCGCTGATCTCGGCGGGCTTGCGCGTCTCCGATATCCGCGACGCCATCGCTGCCGCCAATCGCAATGACGGCGCAGGCCGCGTCAATGAAGGCGAAGAGGCCCTGATCGTTCGCGCCGTGGGCGCGATCCAGACGCTGGAAGATTTGCGGCAGGTCATCGTGCCAACGCGCGGTGGCGGCAGCGTGCGGCTGGGGGACGTGGCGCAGATACGCACCGGCACGCTGACCCGCTATGGCGCGGTGACCCGCGATGGCGTGGGCGAGGCGGTGCAGGGCCTGGTGCTGGGCCTTCGCGGCGCCGATACCGGCGCGGTGGTGGCTGGTGTACGCGCCCGGCTGCAGGAACTGGAAGCCAACCTGCCCGAGGGCGTTCACATCAACGTCTTCTATGATCGCGCCAATCTCATCAGCCATGCGGTCAGCACCGTGGAGCATGCTCTGCTGGAAGCAACCTTGCTGATCGCCGTGCTGCTGCTGCTGTTTTTGGGCAATCTGCGTGCCGCTATCGTGGTGGCGCTGACGCTGCCCTTTGCTGCGCTGATTACTTTCCTGATGATGATGCTGTTCGGCCTGACTGCCAACCTGATGAGTCTGGGCGGCCTGGCCATCGCCGTCGGGATGCTGGTGGATGCCGCCGTGGTGGTGGTCGAGAACACGGTGGAGAGGCTTGGCCATCACCGCCAGGACGGCAAGGTGCCCTATCTTCATGTGATCTACCGCGCCGCGTCGGAAGTGGCCGTGCCCGTTGCCTCTGGCATCGTCATCATCTGCCTGGTCTTCCTGCCGCTGCTGTCGCTGCAGGGGCTGGAAGGCAAGCTGTTCGCGCCGGTGGCGTTGACCATCATCTTTGCCTTGTCGGGGTCGCTGCTGCTGTCGCTTACGCTGATTCCCGTGATCGCCTCGCTGGTACTGAAACCGGGCGCCCATGGCGAAGCATGGCTGATGCGCAAGCTGATGCCGCTTTACTCCGGGGCGTTGGCGGCTGCGCTGCGAAAGCCTGTCCGGCTCTATATCGGTGTCGGCTTGGCATTCGCCGTCGCAGCGTTGGCCTATATCTCGGTCGGCAAGACTTTCATGCCGACCATGGATGAAGGCTCCATCATTATCCAGCTGGCGAAGCTGCCCTCGATCACGCTGGAGCGGTCTGTTGCCGTGGATCGTGCGGTGCAGCAGGCCGTGCTGGCCCAGGTTCCCGAAATCAGTGGCGCCGTGGCGCGGGTGGGCAGCGATGAGATTGGCCTTGATCCGATGGGGCTGAACGAAACGGACCTCTTCCTGGCGCTCAAGCCCCGTTCGGAATGGCGAACGGGTAGCAAGGAGGACATCATCGAAGCCCTGCGCGTCGTCATGCAGGAATTCCCCGGCGTGGACTACGTCTTCTCCCAGCCGATCGAGATGCGCACCTCCGAGATGCTCACAGGTAGTCGCGGCGACCTTGCAATAAAGGTCTTCGGACCGGACCTGCAGACGTTGGGCCGCCTTTCGGAAGAAATACGTGCGGCGGTGGCCAAGGTTCAGGGCGCATCGGAAGTTTTCACCATGGCCGGCGATTCCGTGCGTTATCTGCAGACCGACATCGATCGCATGGCGGCCGGCGATGCCGGAGTTTCCGCCGAGGTTCTTCAGGAAGAAATGCGTGCCCGGCTGGAAGGGCTGGATGCCGGCGTCGTCATCCAGCAGGGGCGCCGCGTGCCCATCGTCATCAAGGGCGCCGCGGACCTGCGCAGCCGTCCCGAACTGCTGGGCGATGTTGCCATGGTAGGCGAGGAGGGTGGGGTAGTGCATGTCGCTGACGTGGCAAAGATCACACAGCCCGAAGGCCCGGTGCGGATCAACCGCGAGAACGCCTCGCGTTTCGCCACCGTTCAGGCCAACGTGTCGGGCCGCGATCTTGTCAGCTTCGTGGAAGCCGCGCAGGCAGTGGTAACCCAGGACGTCAAGCTGCCCTCTGGGTACCGGCTGGAATGGGGCGGCGAGTTCGAGAACCAGCGACGCGCGGCGCAGCGTCTGATGATCGTGGTGCCATTGGCGCTGGGGCTTATTTTCCTGGTTCTTTTCGCCACGCTGGGCTCGGTGCGCCAGTCCCTGCTGATCCTGGCCAACATTCCGCTGGCGCTGATCGGTGGTATCCTGCTGCTGTGGCTGTCAGGCGAATACCTGTCGGTGCCGGCCTCGGTGGGTTTCATCGCGCTGCTGGGGATCGCGGTGCTGAACGGCCTGGTGCTGATCGTCTATTTCAACCAGTTGCTGGCGCAGGGGCTGCCCATGCGCGAGGTAGTCTATGACGGTGCGCGGCGACGCCTGCGCCCCGTGGTGATGACGGCCGCGATCGCGGCGTTGGGCCTGGTGCCGCTGCTATTCGCCACCGGTCCCGGATCGGAGATCCAGAAGCCGCTGGCCATCGTCGTGATCGGCGGTCTGATCACTTCCACCGTGCTGACGCTGTTCCTGCTGCCGATTCTGTTCCAGCGCTTTGGCGTGGCCCGCGTGAAGGAGGATATGGCATGACCTTGACCAAGCTTGTCCTGTCCTGTCCCCGCGCCATGGCCGACACGGTGGTGGAGTTCCTGCTGGAAAGCGAATGGGACGCGCGCGGCTTTACGACGGTTCAGGCCGCCGGACACGGCGCAGATTTCATCAACGCAACCTTGCGGGAGAAAGTGCGCGGCAGCGTCGATACCGTGCTGATGATGCTGATCCTACCTGCGGCGCATGTAGCGCCGCTGCTGGCGGAACTGCGGGAGCGCTTTCGCACGCCCCAGATGCATTACTGGACCGAGCCCGTCCATGACGCCGGAGATTTCGCATGAAGATCAAGCCTCTGCTAATCGCGGCCAGCTTGCTGGCGCTTTCCTCCATGGCGCTGGCGCAGACGGCCGTGCCCGCCGCGCGCACCGACGTGCGTTCCCCAAGCTTGGATTTCATGCCGCCGCACGACATGGTGGACCGAGTCATGGCGGAAGACCCGGACGTGCTGCAGGCCCGCGCCAGGGTGCAGGCCGCCGAGGCGGAGGCGCGTGCGCGTGCGGCGGGACCGCATGAGTTCACCTTGCGCGGCGAGTATGTCAGCCGCGCCACCAACATTGAGGGTCGCCTGAACGAATGGAGCATCGGCGTGGCGCGCGGCTTCCGCCTGCCGGGCAAGGCCAATGCTGATGAACGTATCGGGGCATCCGGTATTGCGGTGGCCGAGAATGGCTTCGGCGACGCCCGCCACGAGACGGCGACCCTCCTGAAGACACTTTATATCGAATGGGTGGTGGCGGAGACCGAGGCGACCTTCGCCACCGAAGAAGTGGCAGGCTATGAACGCCAGCTGGGCGCCACCACGCGCAGCCGCGAACTGGGCCAGGCTGCCATCCTGCAGGTCGAACAGGTGCAGGCCGCGCTGGCGCAGGCGCGCGCGCTGGCCGCCCAGGCGCGCCAGGTGCAGCAAAGCAGCAAGGTGTCGTTGCAGCGGACCTTTCCCAGTCTTGTGCTGGCCTTGCGGCTTCAGCCCATGCCCGATCCGCAGGCGCCGCCGGGCGCGTGGGAGGAGTGGCGCGCCGCCGTGCTGGACGACAATCACGAGATCAAGATGGCGCGGAGCGAGGCCGAACGGCGCGACTGGCTGGCTAAGCGTGCCGCCATGGACCGCTTTGCCGATCCCACGCTGGAATTGCGCACCTTCCAGGAGCGCTCCGGCCATGAGACCGGCTTTGGCTTCGGCTTCTCGATGCCTCTTGGAGGCGCCTTGCGCAGTGCTGCGGCCGACCAGGCGGCAGCGGAGGCCTCTGCCGCCGGTATTGCCGCGCGCAAGGCGCTGCGGGATGTCGAGATCGCCGCCGACCGTGACGTGATCGCGGCACAGCAGGGACTGGCAGGCTGGCAGCAAAGCCGTCTGGCGGCCGACAGCAGCCGGCAGATGCTGGTGCGGATGCAGCGTGCGGTGGAGTTGGGCGAAATTGGTCTGACCGAACTGCTGCTGGCGCAGCGGCAGGATTTCGAGGTGCGGCGCACCGAGCTGCGCGCGCGGGCTTCGGCCCATAGCGCCGTGCTGCAGCTGATGATCGATGCACACCGCATCTGGTCGCTGGGTGATGAATGAGGCTCGGCACCTGAACGAGGTCTCATCACTACTGGCAAGTCTTCTTGCAGGCAGCAGAGATTGCCTGGCCAAGGTCCAATTCTTTCAAGCTTGTCATCTACGGGTTGCGACATCGCAAGGGCGTTCAGTCTGCATTCATGTCATGGGTGCGACAGGTATAGCTTTCACACATGCCGGTTACCGAGACGGCTAACAGGCATTTCCGAATTTGGAGACACACTTGATACCTCCCTCCCTTGCCGCGACTTTTCTGGGGTCTACCGCAGCGTTCATCGCGCCGAATTTCGTTCCGGCACATGCCTTTCACCAAGACTATGTGCTGGGCACATCAATGGATGTCACCATTGTTTCCGCTAGCGGCGAGATGGCGTCTCTGGCCCTGCAGGAGGTCCGCGCGGAGATCAATCGGCTCGATGCGATCCTAAGCGGCTGGCGCGGGGACAGCGAACTGGCGCGTTTGAATAGCGCCAGCCTGCACGCCGCATCCCCAGAAATGTTTGAGGTGGTTGCCGCTGGCGAAAGGTGGCGGGAGATGAGTGGGGGCGTCTTCCACCTCGGCCTGGGCACCTTGGCGGGAGCCCCGCCTGAGGCGCGTGGCGCCATGGCCGCCACGCTGCAGCAGGCCAGTCTTGTGCTTGATCCGCAGGCCCGCACCATACAGCGCCCTGCCGGTATGCAGCTGGCCATAGATGCCATTGCAAAGGGCTACATAATTGATCGCGCGCTGGAGGCGGCGCAACGCGTGCCGGGAATCCAGGGTGCGATGATCGATATCGGCGGCGACCTGCGCTGCTGGGGCATGGCGCCCAACGGCCGTGCCTGGACCATCGGCGTCGCTGATCCTCATAACCTGGCTGATAATGCTGCGCCCTGCGAGATGCTCACGCTCGGTGACGGGGCTGTGGCGACCAGTGGCATGGGTGTTCGGACCCATGCCATTCTTGATCCCGTCACCGGTGAAACGCGCCATGATTTGCGAATGGTTACTGCTGTGGCGCCCACTGCCGCCGATGCTGATGCATTGGCGACAATTTTTCACGTCCTGCCGCCTGAGCAGAGCATGGTGCTGGCGGACAGTCTGCAGGGCGTCGCTGCGCAGGTGGTAGCGGCCGATGGCAATGTCCACGTCTCGCAAGGCTGGGTCAGGCTGGCGCAGAATGGCGCGCCGCGCCCTGGCATGCTTGCACCGGCCTGGCCCACAGGGTTCTCGCTCAAGATCGACTATGAGATCCCGCAGATTGCCGGCGGTCGCCGCGTGCGCGTTCCCTATGTCAGCATCTGGATTACCAACGCGGCGGGGGAAGAGGTACGTACGCTTGCAAATTATGCCGACAAGCCTCGCTTCATGCGCGAAAACTACGTCTTTTGGGATAAAATTGGCGCCGCCAACCAGGCGTTGGTCGATGCCGTGACGCGTCCCACCCGCCCACCCGGTGCCTATTCCATCACCTGGGACGGTCGTGACGATGCCGGGCGCCCGGTGGCGCAGGGTCGCTACACCGTGAACGTAGAAGCTTCGCGCGAACATGGAGGGCACAATATTCAGCGGATCGAAGTCGATTTGAGCGCCAACCCCACAAGTGCGGCCGCAGCGGCGCAGCAGGAGATTGGCGCCGTCAAGGTTACGTTCGGCAAATAATATGTCCGATGCATCACCACGCGAGCGCCGGCCCCGGTCGTTCAGTCTGATTGCCTTTTATACCCAGTGTCGCCACTGGCACGGCTATCTCTCGGCTTTCGCCTTTCTGGCTCTGATCTTCTTCAGCGCCACAGGTATCCTGCTAAATCATCCCGAATGGCTGAGCGAGGAAGTTTCTGAGCCAGTGACCATTACGTCGCAACTTCCGCCGTCGGAGATCAAATCGGCGCTCGCCAGCGCTGATCCCGGCGCAGCGCTGGGCCTGCTTTCGGCCAGCCGCATGGCGCTGATGGGGGCTTACAGCAGCGCTGACATCAACAGCGGTAAGGCCTTCCTGCGCTTCGAGAGCGTCAAGGGCGCTTCCGATGTCAGTATCGATCTGAAGACCGGCGCGGCGCGCGGCAGGGTCCGCCCGGCTGATATGTTGATGGTGCTCAATGACCTGCATCGCGGCAAGAATGTTGGCACGACGTGGCGCTGGTTCATCGACATTGCGGGAGCCATCGTGTTGCTGCTGTCACTGCTAGGCTATGTGCTGTTCTTCACACTTCGTTTCCGGCTGCGGGTTGGCCTGGCGCTGACTGCCCTTAGCCTGGCAACCATGGGTGCCGTCTTCGTATTTTTGGTTCCTTGAGGAAGGGCGAAAAGCCTGCATGGGCGGGTGCCAGAGTTGGGTAGCCATCATACGCGAGTTTACGCTTGCGCGCTGCCGAGAGGCGACGGGGTTGGCAACTAGACGGCTTTGCCGACCAGATGGCCGATGCCCGCTGTAATGGCCATTGCTAGCGCGCCCCAGAATGTGACCCTGGCTGCCGCCCGGAGCGGGCTGGCTCCTCCCGTCCTCGCGCCGACGGCGCCAAGGATGGCCAGAAAAGCAAGCGAGCTGCCCGAAACGGCAATGATGACGCTGGTGGTGGAAACCAGTAGCGCGGCCAGAAGGGGCATGGCCGCCCCCACTGTGAAGGTGGCCGCCGATGTCATGGCTGCCTGTATTGGCCTTGCAGTGGTGAAGTCGGAAATCCCCAATTCGTCGCGGGCATGTGCGACAAGCGCATCCTTGGCCATGAGTTGCTGGGCGACCATGACAGCCAAGTTTCTATCAAGGCCTCTGCTGGTATAGATGTCGGCCAGCTCCTCACGCTCGGCATCGGGATTGGTTGCAAGCTCCTGCTTTTCGCGCGCCAGATCGGCGGTCTCGGCATCGGACTGGGAACTGACCGAGACATACTCGCCTGCCGCCATGGACATGGCCCCGGCAACAAGCCCGGCAACACCCGAAAGCAGGATATCTCCCTTGGTGGCCGTTGCGGCTGCTACCCCCAGGATCAGGCTCGCTGTTGAAACAATGCCGTCATTGGCACCCAGAACGGCTGCCCGCAACCAACCGATGCGCGCGACCAGATGGCGCTCACGGTGCTGCTGCAAATTGCGCATCAGATTGGCCGTTCTGGTGCAAAGGACCTGGAAGGTTCGCCTGCATCCTGTCTTAGCTCCTTCAAGGTGAGGGCGGACGCATCATACGCAGCATGAGGCGATCTTTCAGGATGACGTGATGGTAGATCGCGGCCAAGGCGTGGCCCGCGGCCAGCAGAACAAGTGCATAGGCGGCAATCTCATGGCTTTCTGTCAGTGGCCGGTAAATCTGCGGATCTCGTACGAAGGGCGACAGAACCTGAAACAGGCCAAAATCAATACCGCGGCCTCTGTACAGGAGTGTCGGCACTCCAATCAGCGGCACGACAAACATCACGATATACAGAAGGATGTGACCGATCAGGGAAAGCCGTCTTGTCAGCTCTGATGTTCCCACTGGCAGTGCAGGCGGAAGATGGGTCATTCTCCACCACACACGAGCGGCGGACAGCACTAGAACCCCCAAACCCAGCAACACGTGAGTATTGACGACTGCGCCATCCCAACTCTTTGGGAATAAATCCACCGTCAGCCCTAGAATGAAGGCGCTGACAATCAGCAGTGCAATCATCCAGTGCAACCATATGGCGGGCGCAGTGTATCGCTCGATGAGCATGCCAAGCCTCCAGATAGCCACCTAGAGTATGGGTAGGGCTAAAGGTGCGACATGATACAGATCAACCCGGCATAGTGAGCCTGCGACTTGTTATCGGGCTTTGCTTTTCGACCTGTGGTGGGCTTTGGGTGGGCTAATGGTGGGCCTGCCTTCGAACCTCACGCTTAAAACGCGGGAACCGGGCAGGCGTTCCGGTTCGTTAACTTTCGAGTTCTTCGCGCACCATTTCCAGCGCCAGCCAGCGGTCCTCGTCGGCATCCTTCTGGGTCCTGAGGGCAGCCAGCTTGCCGGAAAGTTCCGCGAACCGGGCCGGGTCGCGGGCATAAAGCCCCGCATCGGCAAGCTTTTCTTCCAGCGCCGCCATTTCAACTTCCGCCGCCGCGATCTTCTGCGGCAGCACCTTCAGGGCATGGGCGTCGTTGAAATTCATCTTGGCCGGACGGTCCTTTTTCGGCCGCTCCGCTGCTTCCTTTTTGGGCGCTTTGGCCTTGGCGGGTTCCGGCACCCCGCGCTGCGCCAGCATGTCGGCATAGCCGCCGGCATATTCCATGAAGCGGCCTTCGCCTTCCGCCGAGACGATCTGCGTCGCCACCCGGTCGAGGAAATCGCGATCATGGCTGACAATCAGGGCGGTGCCGGGATAGTCGGCGATCACTTCTTCCAGAAGATCGAGCGTCTCCAGGTCGAGATCGTTGGTGGGTTCGTCCAGCACCAGGAAGTTGGATGGCGTGGCGAACAGCTTGGCCAGCAGCAGCCGCGCCCGCTCACCGCCCGACAGCACCTTCACCGGCGTGCGCGCCTGTTGCGGCGTGAAGAGAAAGTCCTGCAAATAATTCATCACATGGCGCGGCTTGCCCGCCACCATCACCATGTCGCCGCTGCCATCGGTAACGGCGGCGGCCAGTGACTGTTCCGGATGCAGCTTGCTGCGGTTCTGATCGAGCTGCGCGATCTGCAAGCCCTGCCCCAGCTTCACATTGCCCTTGTCCGGCTGCAGTTCGCCCAGCAACAGCTTCAACAGCGTGGTCTTGCCCGCGCCATTGGGCCCGACCACGCCGATGCGGTTGCCGCGATGCACCCGCAGGCTGAAATCCTTCACGATCTCACGCCCGCCATACGCGAAAGCGATGCCCTTGGCGTCGATCACCTTGGTGCCGCCGGTGCCGCCTTCGGCGGCTTCCATCTTGACGTTGCCCAGGCTGCGCAGCTGTTCGCGCCGTTCTGTGCGCATGCCGCGCAATCTCTCCAGCCGCCCGACATTGCGCTTGCGACGCGCGGTGACGCCATAGCGCACCCAATGTTCTTCCTCGGCGATGCGGCGCTCCAGCTTGTGGCGCTGCACTTCCTCCTCGGCCAGCTTCTCATCCCGCCAGGCTTCGAAATGGGCAAAGCCCTTTTCCAGCCGGTGCGACTGGCCGCGATCCAGCCACACCGTGGTGCGCGACAGGGTCTCCAGAAAGCGGCGGTCATGGCTGATCAGCACCAGCGCGCCCGGCATCCCGGCCAGTTCGCTTTCCAGCCATTCGATGGCGGGCAGGTCGAGATGGTTGGTGGGTTCGTCCAGCAGCAGCACATCGGGGCGCGGCGCCAGCACCCGCGCCAGCGCGGCGCGGCGCGCTTCGCCGCCAGAAAGATTTGCGGGAATTTCCTCACCGCTCAGGCCCAGCGAGCCCAGAAGGTAATAAGCGCGGTTGGGATCCTCGCCCTCCACCAGCCCGGCTTCGACATAGGCGCGGGTGCTGGCATGGCCGGACAGGTCCGGCTCCTGCGGCAGATAACGAATGGTGGCGCCCGGCTGGGCGAAGCGGTTGCCGCTGTCCGCCTCGATCAAGGTGGCGGCGATCTTGAGCAGCGTCGACTTGCCCGAACCGTTGCGGCCCACCAGACACAGCCGGTCGCGCGGCATCACCGACAATTCCGCCCCATCCAGCAACTGGGTGTTGCCGAAACTCAGCTTGATGTCGGTGAGGTGCAGAAGGGGTGAGGCCATGGGCGGGTCTATAGAGAAAAATACCCTGTGCCACCACCTCTCCATGGGCGGGCTTGACCCGCCCATCCAACTTCCCGTCAAGCGACACGAAGTTGGATGGCCGGCTCGGAGGCCGGCCATGGTGAGTTATGAAATTGGAGTACCTATTAAGAGAAGGAATAGGCCGTCTTGATGGTGGTGTAGAACTCCACCGCCGAGAAGCCCTGCTCGCGCGGGCCATAGGAGGAACCGCGGGTGCCGCCGAACGGCACGTGATAATCCACGCCCGCCGTCGGCAGGTTGATCATCACCATGCCCGCCTTGATGTTGCGCTGGAAGTGGCGCGCATGTTTCAGGCTGGTGGTGACGATGCCGGCGGAGAGGCCGAAATTGCCCGCATTGCAGAGATCAAGCGCCTCTTCATAGGTTTTGAACTTCACCACTGAGACGACCGGGCCGAAGACTTCTTCCTGGTTGATGGTGTCGCCCGCCTGGGTGTCCACGATCAGGGTCGGGCTCATGTAGTAGCCGGGCGTGGCCAGCTTCAGCCCTTCGGCGCCGCCAGCCAGCAGGCGGCCGCCTTGCTTCAGCGCGATATCGACATACTTCAGATTGCCCGCGAGCTGGGCGTCGGTGACGGCCGGACCCATCTGGGTGGAAGGATCGAGCGCATCACCCACCTTCAGCGCCTTGGCGCGTTCGGCGACAGCGGCGATGAACTTGTCATAGATGCCTTCCTGCACGAAGACGCGGCTCGAGGCGGTGCAGCGCTGGCCGGTGGCGAAGTATCCGCCATCGACGGCGATCTGTACGGCGCGGTCGAACTCGGCATCGTCCATCACCACCAGCGGGTTCTTGCCGCCCATTTCCAGCTGCACGCGGGCCTGGCGCGCCACGGCGGCCGCGGCCACCTTGCTGCCGACGGCCTGCGAGCCCGTGAAGGACACGCCCTGCACATCGGGATGCTTGGCGATGGCGTCGCCGACATTGCCGCGGCCCAGCACCATGTTGACCACACCGGCGGGCAGGCCCGCTTCGTGCAGCACCGAGATCAGCGCATGCGCGGTGGCGGGCGTAGGATTGGCGGGCTTCAGCACCACGGCGTTGCCAAAGGCAATCGCGGGCGCCAGCTTCCAGGCGGGAATCGCGATGGGGAAATTCCACGGCGTGATCAGGCCGAACACGCCGACCGCTTCGCGATAGGTCTGCACTTCGACGCCGGGGCGGGTGGATTCCAGATTCTGGCCGTGGCGGCGCAGCGCCTCGCCGGCGAAATATTTCAGGATGCGGCCAGCGCGCGCGGTCTCGCCAATGGCTTCGGGAAGGGTCTTGCCCTCCTCGCGCGCCAGCAGCTTGCCGATGGTCTCGCGGCGCTCAAGGATCAGCGAACCCGCCTTGTCGAGAATGTCGGAGCGCACTTCCGGCGATGACGCGGCCCAGCCCGGCTGCGCCTTGCGCGCCGATTCGACGGCGTCATTGACGTCTTCGGCGGTGCCTTCCGGAAACGTGGCGATGACTTCGCCGGTGTTGGAGGGATTGATGCTCTCCAGCGGCGTCGCGGCGGCGATTTCCTTGCCGCCGATGAAATGGGTGAGTTTCTGCGCCGTCATGCAAGCCTCCGCGGAATTGTGTGCCTTACCTATTCGCTTTCGCCAGGCGCGCAAGCCATTCCGGCGGGGCCGCGCCATGCATCTGCAACATGGGTCGCTGTGGCGTTAAGAGAATGGCGCCAAGGCGGCGCATTAGGACTTGAGCAGGCCGCGTTTGGCAAGGTTCGCCATCAGGGCTCCAACGCCAAAGGTCCAGGGCGGGGCATTCTTGGAATAGACCACGCGGTTTTCCAGCACGCCCAGCTTGGGGTTGGAGACCCGCACCACATCGCCGACCTTGTGGGTGAAGCCCCGGCCCGGATCGTCACGATCCTGGGTGGGCGCAAACAGCGTGCCGAGATAGAGGCTGAAGCCGTCGGGATAAAAATGCTCGCTCATCACCTGGGCGCAAAGATCGGTGGGATCGCGGCTTATCTCGCCCATCGTGTTGCGGCCTTCCAGCCGATAATTGTCGGTGCCTTCGACCGTCATCTCGATCACCGCCTGGCGCACATGATCCAGCGTGAAGCTCGTCCCGTCGAACAGGCGGATGAAGGGGCCCAACGCTGCGGAGGCGTTGTTGTCCTTGGCCTTGCCCAGCAACAGCGCGCTGCGGCCTTCAAAGTCGCGCAGATTGACGTCATTGCCCAGCGTCGCGCCCAGCAGACGGCCGGCTGCGTCGCAGACAATCGCCACTTCCGGCTCGGGGTTGTTCCAGGTCGAGTTGGAGCGAATGCCGATCTCCGCGCCCCAGCCCACGCTCGCCAGCACCGGCGCCTTGGTGAAGACTTCGGCATCGGGCCCGATGGCGACTTCCAGATATTGCGACCAGAAGCCGTCGGCGATCAGCACCTGCTTCAGCTTGATGGCATCGTCCGAACCCGGCTTGACCGAACGGATGTCGGCGCCGACGCGCGCGGTGAGATCGGCGCGGATGGCGGCGGCCTTGCCGGCATCGCCGCGGGCGCGTTCCTCGATCACCCGTTCCACCGCCGAGACGGCGAAGGTCACGCCCGCCGCCTTGACGCATTGCAGATCGACAGGTGACAGCAAACGATTGTCGCCGTCCCACTGCGGCTTGAAGCCGAAACCGTCGAGCGGGCCCAGCGACTTGCCTTTGGGGATGGCGCCATCCCAGGCATTGAGCAATGCCGACACGGTGGGCGCGGTGGCCGAGACGTCGAAGACCTCGCCCTTGTGCACAAGGATCGGCGTCGGGCCTTCGCCCAGATCGACGCGGCCCACCAGGATCGCGTCCTGCCAGTCTTCGGGAAGGAAATTCATGCCCGGCTCGTTACACCAGATAGCCGGGTTCCGCAAAGCTGCGGCATCCCATCCCGAACCAGCGGGCGCGGCGGCAGCACAATCTGCTCAGGCGTCGGTCTCTTCTTCAGCATGTCCAAGCTCCTTATCCAAGCCAATGATCTGCCCCCTTCCAAGTGGTCCAGGGACTATCATATTGGAACCTTGGAAGGAGATTTGGAATGGGACGCAGGCATCAGCCTGAGGAAGTTATTGGCAAGCTACGGGAGGCGGAGATCGTGCTTTCGCAGGGCGGGTCGGTTGCCGATGCGAGCCGACGGATCGGGGTTACACAGCAGACCTATTACCGCTGGCGCAAAGAGTTTGGCGGCCTGAAGATGGACCAGGCGCGTCGGATGAAAGAGCTGGAACGCGAGAATGCGCGGCTTCGCCAGGCTGTATCTGAATTGGCAATCGACAAACAGATCCTGCGAGAGGCCGCCCGGGGAAACTTCTAAGCCCCGCTCGGTGATCGGCCCCCACTGGGTGGTCCGTTTTGATTGTTAGTGCATTCCAGCCTCCAGCGCTATGGCCGGCCGTAGGTGGAGCGTAGCGGAACCGGAGGGCGGCCATAGCGGCGACGCGGTTTCGGGAG
>JBIIWB010000009.1:0-73903 GCA_044339125.1 Rhizomicrobium sp.
CGCTATGGCCGCCCTCCGGTTCCGCTACGCTCCACCTACGGCCGGCCATAGCGCTGGAGGCTGGAATGCACTAACAATCAAAACGGACCACCCAGTGGGGGCCGATCACAACGGCCCGGTACGCAACCGTGCGGCGAGGCCGTTTCCAGGGTTTTCGTTCATGTGCGGTTCAGCGGGCGGGAGGCAGTCTGTAACGCAGAAATGGATCAAACCGGCGCGGTTGCGCGTATAATAGGCACGCCGGTTGCCATGCCGCCACAGGAGAACATCATGAAGGTCATTCTCGCCGCCGCCCTCGCGTCCGCCGCCTTCCTGGCCGCCGCCGTCCCCGCATCGGCCCAGCCGCGCCCGCAGCAATGCCTGCGCAACAACCAGATCGACAGCTTCTCGGCCATCCGGGGCGATGAGCGCAACATCATCGTGATCGACCGCTTCCGTAACAAGTACAAGGTCGGCTTCAACCGGGTTTGCGACGGCGTCGATTTCAATGGCGCGCTGGCCATCCGCAATCGCTCCAATTTCGGCCTGTCCTGCGTTTCCCGTGGCGATGAAGTGATCAGCCGCGGCTTTGGCGGCCAGCGCGAGCGCTGCGTCATCACCAGCGTCCAGCCCTATACTGCGGCGATGGAGCGGGCCGACCGCCAGGACGCCCGCGAACGCCGCTACAGCCGCTAATGTGCTAAACCTCGGCGGATCGTAAGATTCGCCGAGGGGCTGTGCGCGGATATTTTGGCGTTGGAGTAGACGGCATTTCCAAGCCGATGAACCTGGGCAACCTGGTTCGCATCGCCCATGCCTTCGACGCCAGCTTCTTCTTTTCCATCGCCCCGCTCCTGAAGCTGTCCGACCAGGCCAGCGATACCAGCCGCGCCGAGGGCGTGATGCCTTTCTATCATTTCGACAAGCAGGCGGATTTTCGCCTGCCGCTGGGCTGCCGCCTGGTGGGGGTGGAGATCACCGACGATGCGGTGGAATTGCCGCGCTTCCGCCATCCCACCCGTGCCGCTTATGTCTTCGGGGCCGAGCGCTATTCGCTGTCGCCCGAAGTGCTGGCGGCCTGCGAGTTCGTGGTGAAGATCCCCACGCGATTCTCCATCAATGTTGGCATGGCGGGGGCGATTACGCTTTATGACCGCCTTTTAACGCTGGGCCAGTTCGGCGACCGCCCCGTGAAGGCTGGCGGGCAGGGTGCTTCGGTGCCGCCGACACATACCTGGGGCGCCCCTCTGGCAAAGCCGCGCTAGCCGCCCCATATTCGGGCCAACCAGAATCGAACAAATGCCGCCGCCCGCCCTTAAAATCACCAATCTGCGCAAGGTCTATCGCCGCCGTGGCAATGTCGCGGTCGATGACCTGTCGCTGACCGTCAACGAAGGTGATTTCTACGGCTTTCTCGGGCCCAACGGCGCGGGCAAATCCACCACCATCCATTGCGTCACCGGCATCGCCGAGCCCACGGCGGGCACCATCGAAATCTTCGGCCTGGATTCGGTGAAGCAGTATCGCGAGGCGCGCCGCCTGGTCGGCCTGTGCCCGCAGGAATTCAACGTCGATCCCTTCGCCACCCCGGTGCAGATCGTGGACTGGATGGGCGGCTATTTCGGCATGAACGCGGCCCAGCGCAAAAGCCGCATCGATGTCCTGATGGAAAGCTTCGACCTGACCGCGCATCGCAAGAAGCAGTTCCGCGAATTGTCCGGCGGCCTCAAGCGCCGCGTCGTGCTCGCCCGCGCCCTGATCCACGATCCCCGGCTGATCATTCTGGATGAACCCACGGCGGGCGTCGATGTCGAACTGCGCCGCGTGCTGTGGCGCTATCTGGCCGACATCAACGCCCAGGGCCGCACCATCCTTCTCACCTCCCATTATCTCGAGGAGGTGGAGCGTCTGTGCCGCGACATCGCCATCGTCGCGGTCGGGCGCATCGTGCGTGAAGGCAGCAAGGACGAGATGGTGGCCGGCCCCGGCGGGCTGGAGCAGGCCTATCTCAACGCCACCGGCGCGGAGGCTGACCATGTCGCTGCCCAGTGACAATGTGAGCCGCGAAACGCTGCCGCCCCCCCCCTTGGCAAGAATGGGCGTCAACTGGATCGGGCTCTACACTATGGTCCGGCGCGAGGTTTCGCGCATGGCCCGCGTGCCCATCCAGGCTTTCATCGCGCCCTGGATCTCGGCGCTGCTTTTCATTTTCATTTTCGGCTTCGTGGTCGGCGGCCGCATCGACAGCATCGGCGGGCGGCCCTATCTGGAATTCGTGCTGCCCGGCATTGTGATGATGAACATCGTCAACGCCGCCTTCCTGCAATCCTCCTCGGCGATCTATTTCTCCCGCTTCATCAAGTTTATCGAGGAGACGCTGGTCGCGCCGCTCTCCTATGCCGAGATGATCGCCGGTCATCTCTCGGTGGTGGTGCTGCGCGCCACCGTCACCGGCATCGGCATCATGGTGATGGGCCTGTTCTTCGGCGCCACGCATATCGAGTCCCTGCCGCTGTTCCTGTTCTGGGTGGTGAGCGTCTCGGCGGTGTTCGGCCTGGCGGGCATTATCATCGGCCTGTGGTCGCAGAGCTTCGAACAGCTCAACATGCCGGTGGTGTTCTTCCTCACGCCGCTGTCGATGGTGGGCGGCGTCTTCAACACGGTGGACATGCTGCCGGATTGGCTGCGCTGGCTGGCCTGGAGCAATCCCTTCTTCTATTTCATCAACGGGCTGCGCGGTTCGATGATCGGCGTCGATGAAACCCCCGGCCTGCTGGGCATCGGGCTGACTGTGGCCTTGCTGGTGTTCCTCGGCGCGGTGACGTGGCGGCTCTTCTCCAAAGGTTACGGCTTGCGGGAATAAGTTGAGCGGGGCGGGCGTACCCTGTATCTTCCCCGCAACGCACCATAGATACGCCCGATTTGCCCCCGAAATACGCACTTCGGCGCTGGAGTTCCGTCACATGATTCGTTCCTTCCCCCTGGGTATCGCCGCCATCCTGCTCGCCGCCGCACCGGCCATGGCCGAGCCCGCCACCCTGCTGGGCGTGTTCCAGAACTGGTCCGCCTATACTTCCGGCACCGGCTCCAGCCTGACCTGCTATGCCCTGTCGCAGCCGCGCGCCTCGACGCCGCGCGGCGCCAGCCGCGGCGACATCTATCTGATGGTCAGCGACTGGCCGTCGCGCAAGGTGAAGGCCGAGCCGCAGATCGTGCTGGGCTATCCGGTGAAGCCGGATGCGCCCGCCGCGCTGGCCATCGGCGCCGCCAAGTTCGCCTTCTTCGCCCGCCCCAACGGGGCAGGCGCCAATCCCAACGCCAGCGCCTGGCTGCAGTCTCTGGGCGACAACAGCCGCGTCATCGACATCATGGGCAAGGGCGTCTCGGCGGTGGCCACCGGCACCTCGGCGCGCGGCACCCGCACATCCGACACCTATTCGCTGGCGGGCTTTGCCGACGCCATGGCCAAGTTGCACGACTCCTGCAAGATGTGATGAGCAGAACGGCCCTGATCGGACTGGACCGCGCGGCGCTCAAGGCGGCGCTGATCGAGGCCGGTGTTCCCGAAAAATCCGCGGCCATGCGCACTGGCCAGGTGTGGAACTGGCTCTATGTCCATGGCGCGCCCAGCTTTGAGCGCATGAGCAATGTGGCGAAGGACTTCCGCACCGTGCTGGAAGACCGCTTCACGCTGGACAGGCCCGAAATCGTCACGGCGCAGGTCTCCGAAGACGGCACCCGCAAATGGCTGCTGCGCACCGGCGCGGGGATCGAGTTCGAGACCGTCTATATTCCGGAAGAAGATCGCGGCACGCTCTGCGTCTCCTCCCAGGTCGGCTGCACGCTGACATGCAAATTCTGCCACACCGGCACCCAGAAGCTGGTGCGCAACCTGACCCCCGCCGAGATTTTGGGGCAGGTGATGATCGCCAAGGACGCGCTGGACGATTGGCCCAGCACCCAGCCGGGCCGCAGCGTCACCAACATCGTCATGATGGGCATGGGCGAGCCGCTCTACAATTTCGACAATGTGAAGGATGCGCTGGCCATCGTCACCGATGGCGGGGCGCTGGCGCTGTCCAAGCGCCGCGTCACGCTCTCGACGGCGGGCGTGGTGCCGATGATTCCCAGGGCGGGCACCGAGATCGGCTCCGGCCTGGCGATATCACTGCATGCCGTGCGCGACGAACTGCGTGACGCCATCGTGCCGATCAACAAGAAATATCCGATTGCCGAATTGCTGCAGGCCTGCCGCGACTATCCCGGCGCCTCCAATGCCCGCCGCATCACGTTTGAATATGTGATGCTGAAGGGCGTCAATGACAGCCTGGTAGACGCCAAGGAACTGGTGCGGCTGCTGAGGGGCATTCCCGCCAAGATCAATTTGATCCCGTTCAACGCCTGGCCGGGCGCGCCGTATGAATGCTCCGACTGGGCCCAGATCGAAAAGTTTGCAGAGGTCGTGAACAAGGCGGGCTACGCCTCGCCGGTGCGCACGCCGCGCGGACGCGATATCATGGCCGCCTGCGGCCAGCTCAAATCGGAATCGGTGAAGGAACGCGCCTCGGAACGCATGGCGCGGGAGCAGTCGGCGCAGCTACAGAGAATGCCGCATTAAGCTGTACTTGTCATTCCCGTCCCCCGGTCCCGCTTCGCGGGCCAGAGGATAAACTCCAGCGGGAATCCAACTTGTTTGGCGGCATGGAGAAGTTGGATGCCCGCTTGCGCGGGCATGACTATGAAATAGGCTCGCCCCATGCAAAAACTCCTCATCCTCGGCGGCATCTGTCTGGTGATCGCGGGCCTGGCTTGGCCGTATCTGTCGCGCCTGGGTCTGGGCCGCCTGCCGGGCGACATCGCCATCCAGGGCGAAAGCGGCGGCTTCTACTTCCCGATCATGACCTGCATCATCGTCAGCGCGGTGCTGTCACTGCTCTTCTGGGTTGCGGGAAAGTTTTGATCCGTCCCGCCACGCCCGCCGATGATGCCGCCATTCGCCGGGTGCATGTTTCCGCGTTTGAAACCACCGCCGAAGCCGATCTTGTGGCGTCATTGCACAGTGGCGTCATTGCACAGTGACGGCGATGCCGTCCTCTCGCTGGTAGCGGAGAAGGATGGCGGCGTGGTGGGTCATGCGCTCTTCTCGCGCATGATCGCGCCATTCCGGGCGCTGGGGCTTGCGCCCGTCGCGGTGCTGGCCACGCATCGGCGCTTGGGTCTGGCGGCGGCCTGATCGAATCGGGACTGGCCGAAGCCGCCGCACAGGGTTGGCAGGGTGTTTTCGTGCTGGGCGATGCCGCCTATTACAGCCGCTTTGGCTTTGATCTGTCAGCCGCTGCCGGGTTCACCAGCCCTTATGCAGGCCCGCACTTCATGCTGAAGCCATTGGATATGCTGCCTGTGACAACGGGCAGGGTGGACTACGCGCGCGCCTTCGTCCGGCTTAGTTGAGACGTTCCCGCAATTAGGCCCGGTGTAATTTTCGTGCTATGCTCGTTTCATCGCGGGCAGCCTTTTTTGAGCACCTGCGCTTGAGAGACCTTTGGGACAACCACAGAGCCTTGTCCGCGCTCCCGCTCACAATTCCGGGAGGTATCCGCATGTTGAAGCAATACAAAATGGTTTTTCGGGACCGGGTGGATTTCGTCGTCACGGTGCAGGATTTCGACGCCGCCTGTGACGCCGACGCCATGGCTCACGCCCAGACCCTGTGCGTCTCGCACAAGATCTCGGTGCGGCAGGGCGATCGCCTGGTCGGAACCCTGCCCAAGAAAGCCCGCGTGCCTGCGCCCGCGGTGCAGGTTGGTTAGGTTGCGGGGCTTGCAGGCCGCCGCTGCATGTCCCTGATCATCCACAACGCCTACCTGACCGAGATGCTGAAGTAGGCGGGTCTCGACGCGGAAGCACGCGAGGTGGCGAAGCGCATCCAGAGCGTGCTGACCGACGAAATCCATCACCGCATGAAGAACATGCTGACCATGGTCACCGCCATCGTGCGGCAGAGCATGCGCTCCGCCACCAGCCTGGCCGGGGCCGAGCACGCCATTTCCACCCGGCTGATCGCCATGGCGCGAGCGCACGACCTGCTGCTGAAGGCCGATCTGAAATCCGCCGACCTGAAAAGCGTGATCCAGGATGCGGTGGCGCAGCACAGCAGCACCGCCGACTGCATCACGGTCACGGGCGAGGAGTTGCAGGTCATGCCGTCCGCGATCCTGCCGCTGACGCCGATCCTGAACGAACTCTGCACCAACGCCACCAAGTATGGGGCGTTATCGCGCGCCAGTGGCAGCGTGGCGCTGACCTGGCGCGAGGACGCCGTCAGCGACGCTTTCGTGCTGCACTGGGTGGAGCGGGGCGGCACGCCCGTCGCGCCGCCGGGAAACAAGAGCTTCGGCTCGCGCCTGCTGGAAGAGGCGATGCCGCGCCAATTGGGCGGTTTTGCCTGCCTCACCTACCCGCCAAGCGGGGCGGAATTCTGCCTCACCATACCGATGGAAAAGCTACGTCCCGTCGCCCTGGCCTAGTAACGGCTCACCCGTCTGTCCTCCTTGACCTTTCCAGCCCGGGCTTTATCAACTCGGCCCGCCTCGGGGGCGTTTCCGAAGGCAGCTTCCCGCCGGGGGATAACCGGGGAGGGGGCAGAAATTTGGTACCGAAACACCCGCGGAAAACCGGGAAATCGGTCTGGAATGGAGTGGATAGCGTGGCGAAGTCGGGCGTGAAGAAGGTGGTGCTGGCCTATTCGGGCGGCCTCGATACCTCCGTGATCCTGAAGTGGCTGCAGACCGAGTATGGCGCCGAGGTGGTGACCTTCACCGCCGATCTGGGCCAGGGCGAGGAGATTGAGCCCGCCCGCCAGAAGGCCATCACCTTGGGCATCAAGCCGGAAAACATCTTTATCGAGGATGTGCGCGAGGAATTCGTCCGCGATTACGTCTTCCCCATGTTCCGCGCCAACGCGGTCTATGAAGGCGTCTATCTGCTGGGCACGTCGATTGCGCGTCCGCTGATCGCCAAGAAGCAGATCGAGATCGCGCAAAAGGTCGGCGCCGACGCCGTCTGCCATGGCGCCACCGGCAAGGGCAACGACCAGGTGCGGTTCGAACTGGGCTATTACGCGCTGCAGCCCGGCATCAAGGTGATCGCGCCGTGGCGCGAATGGGACCTGACCAGCCGGACGAAGCTGCTGGAGTTTGCCGAGGCGCACCAGATTCCGATTGCGAAAGACAAGCGCGGCGATGCGCCCTTCTCGGTCGACGCCAACCTGTTGCACTCGTCTTCCGAGGGCAAGGTGCTGGAAGACCCGGCGGTGGAAGCCGAGAGCATCGTCTATATGCGCACCATCGCGCCCGAAGATGCGCCGGACAAGGCGACCTATATCGAAGTCGGGTTCGAGCGTGGCGACGCGGTGAGCATCGACGGCGAGAGCTTATCACCCGCGAATTTGCTGGCCAGGCTGAACGCGCTGGGCAAGGCCAACGGCATTGGCCGTCTCGACCTGGTGGAGAACCGCTTCGTCGGCATGAAGTCGCGCGGCGTCTACGAGACGCCCGGCGGTACGATCTTGCTGGTGGCGCATCGCGGCATCGAAAGCATCACGCTGGATCGCGGCGCGGCGCATCTGAAGGACGAGATCATGCCGCGCTATGCCGAGATGATCTATAACGGCTTCTGGTTCAGCCCGGAGCGCGAAATGCTGCAGGCGCTGATCGACAAGAGCCAGGAATATGTGGCGGGCAGCGTGCGGCTGAAGCTCTACAAGGGCAATGTCGCCGTGGTGGGCCGCACTTCGCCCTATTCGCTCTACAGCGAGAAGCTGGTGACGTTCGAGGATGACCAGGGCGCTTACGACCAGAAGGACGCAGCGGGCTTCATCAAGCTCAATGCGCTGCGCCTGCGCACCCTGGCGATGCGGAAGAAAAACACGAAGTGACGGCCAACGCCGGCCAGATCGAATACTGGAATGGTCCGTCGGGCGAGAAATGGGTTCGCAACCAGGCGATCATGGACGCCAGCCTGGCCGACGCGACGGCGGGCCTGCTGGCCCTGGCGGCGGTGCGGCCCGGCGAACGGGTGCTGGATATCGGCTGCGGCTCCGGCGAGACCAGCCTGCTGGCGGCGCGCATAGCCGGGCAGGTGACCGGCGTCGATATCTCCAAGCCGCTGCTGGCGCTGGCGCGTCATCGGGCGGAAGGCGTCACCAATCTCCGCTATGTCGAGGCTGATTCGGCGCATCACGTTTTTGCGCCCGAACATGATCTGCTGCTGTCGCGCTTCGGCGTGATGTTCTTCGACGATCCTGCGGCCGCCTTCGCCAATATCCGCACCGCGGCCACGCCCGGCGGCAGGCTGGCCTTCATATGCTGGCGGCCGGTGGCGGAAAATGAATATGCCGCCATGCCGTTCGCTATCGCCAAGCCCCTGATGCCGCCGCTGCCGCTTGCCGATCCGCATGCGCCCGGACCATTCGCCCTGTCGGACCCGGATCGCCTGCGCGGCATCCTGACCTGCGCGGGCTTTTCCGCCATCGGCATCGGCAAGCTGGATGGCGTGATGCGGATGGGGGCCACCGCCGAACAGGCGGGCATCCAGGCCACCAGCCTGGGCCCAACAGCGCGCGCCCTGGCCAAGTTCGATGATGATGTGCGCGCCCGCGTGCTGGCGGCGGTCACGGACGCGTTCCGTGGCTATCCCGTCACCGATGGGCAGATCACCTGCCGCATCGCCTGCTGGCTTGTGAGCGCTAAGGCTTAGGCCCCAACACGCTGGTGCGCATCCAACCTGTGGCGTCGCCACTTTTTACTTGCGTCCACGGGCCTTCTGCCGCCACCACTATGACGGCCGCGCCCTTCGCGAGCTTTGCCAGCGGCGCGCCCGAGGTCTTCTGGGCCGCCCGCAGCACCGATCCGGCGCGCCGGACATAGATGGTGCCGCCGGGCACCAGCAGCTTCGCCCGCTGCGCGGCGATGGTCAGTGTGGCGGCCTTGGATGTGGTAGTCTGCGCCGCTGCCTTGGCAGGTGGCGCGGGTGGAGCAGGGGCAGTGGCGGCTTCCACCACCGGCGGCGCATCCGGCGCCATCCAGTCCGCGATGTGTCCCCGGTTCTGCCAGCCGGCGAAGGCCAGCCCCGCCAGCCCCGCCAGCCCCGCCAGCAGCGCCACCACGCCGATCCAGGCGCTGCGGTTCTTCGGTGTCATCTTCTGGCGATAGGACAGCCCGGTGCCGGGAATGCCGGCATTGGTGCTGATACCGTCCCGGCCCACATTCACATTGGCGCCGCGCGGCCCCAGGCTGGCCGAGACGCCGCTCTTGGACAGGTTCGCCCGCAGACCGGGCAGCATACGCAACCGCTTCTGGAAGCGCAGGCCTTTGAGCATTTAGGTGTCCACGGAGGCAGACAGCGCGTTGTCCTGGATGAACTCGCGGCGTGGCTCGACCACATCACCCATCAGCTTGGAGAAGAGCTCGCCGGCCTCGTCGGCATGCTGCACCTTCACCACCAGCAGCGAACGCGCATTCTCGTCCAGCGTCGTTTCCCACAGCTGCTCTGGGTTCATCTCGCCCAAGCCCTTATAGCGTTGCAGCGCCAGACCCTTGCGGCCCCAGGCGAAGACTGCCTCCAGCAGTTCCGACGGCGAGCGCACCTCGAAGCTTTCATCCTTGCGGCGCACCGTGCCGGACTTGAGGTAGGTCTTCTGCAATTCGCTGGCCATGCGGTCCAGCCGCCGCGCATCGGCAGATGCAATCAGGGTGCCATCGATCGCCACCGTCTCGCGCACGCCGCGCACTTCGCGCCAGAATTTCAGGCCGCCATCGGTGGTGGGTTCGCCATGCCAGCCGCGTTCGAACTCCCCCGACAACGTATCCAGCCGCGAAGCGATATAGGTCGCCGCCGTCTTGGCCTTCTCGGCATCGTTGAGGATATCGGGATTGAGCGCGCCGGAAATTGCCGCCTGCTCCAGCACGAAGCGCGGATAATGGCGGGGGAAATTGGCCAGCGCCGAGGCCGCTGTGCGGGCATGTTCCACCAGCGTGTCGAGGTCCGGTCCCGCGATCATCTCGCCGGTGTGCAGCGTCAGCGACGCGCCGCTTGAGCCTTCCGCGATCAGATGGTTCTGCAGCTCTTCCTCGTCCTTGAGGTAGCGTTCCGACTTGCCGCGCGTCGCCTTGTAGAGCGGTGGCTGGGCGATGAAGATGTGGCCGCGCTCGATCAGCTCCGGCATCTGCCGGTAGAAGAAGGTCAGCAGCAGGGTCCGGATATGCGCGCCGTCCACGTCGGCGTCGGTCATGATGATGATCTTGTGATAGCGCAGCTTGTCGGCGTTGAATTCCTCGCGGCCGATGCCGGTGCCCAGCGCCGTGATGAGCGAGACAATCGAGTCGCTGGACAGCATCTTGTCAAAGCGGGCCCGCTCGATATTCAGGATCTTGCCGCGCAACGGCAGCACCGCCTGGTTGGAACGGTTGCGGCCCTGCTTGGCGCTGCCGCCGGCGCTGTCACCCTCGACGATGAAGATCTCGCTCTTGGCAGGGTCGCGCTCCTGGCAGTCGGCCAGCTTGCCGGGCAGGGACATGCCATCAAGCACTCCCTTGCGGCGGGTCAGTTCGCGCGCCTTGCGGGCGGCTTCGCGGGCGGTGGCGGCTTCCACAACCTTGCCGACAATGGCTTTGGCTTCGGCAGGATGCTGTTCGAACCAGGCGCTGAGCTGGTCGTTGACCGCGCCTTCCACGATCGGGCGCACTTCCGACGAAACCAGTTTGTCCTTGGTCTGGGAGGAGAATTTCGGGTCAGGCACCTTCACCGACAGCACGCAGGTCAGGCCTTCGCGGCAATCATCGCCGGTCAGCGCCACCTTGTCCTTTTTGCCCGCCATGTCTTCGGCATATTTGGTGACGACGCGGGTCAGCGCGGCGCGGAAGCCCGCGACATGGGTGCCGCCATCGCGCTGGGGGATGTTGTTGGTGAAGGCCAGTGTGCTCTCGTGATAGGAGTCGTTCCAGGTCATCGCCACTTCGACGGTGACGCCCTCGCGCTCGTTCACGAACATCACGGGGGCGGAGATCAGCGCCTGCTTGGCGCGGTCGAGATACTCCACGAAGGCTTTCAGGCCGCCTTCATAGTGCAGCGTCACTTCCTTGGCCTCGACGCCGCGCTTGTCGGCCAGAATGATGACAACGCCGGAATTGAGGAAGGCCAGCTCGCGCAGCCGGTGTTCCAGCGTGCCGAAATCGAACTGGGTCTTGGTGAAGGTGGCGGGCGAGGGCAGGAAGGTGACTTCCGTGCCCTTCTTGCCGGGGGCAGCGCCGACTTCCTTTAGCGGCGCGACAGGATCACCCATGCGGAACTGCATGTAGTGCTCCTTCTCGTCGCGCCAGATGCGCAGGTCGAGGAATTCGCTCAGCGCATTGACCACCGAGACGCCGACGCCATGCAGGCCGCCGGAGACCTTGTAGGCGTTCTCGTCGAACTTACCGCCGGCATGCAGCTGGGTCATGATGACCTCGGCCGCCGACACGCCTTCTTCCTTGTGGATGCCCACCGGAATGCCGCGGCCATTGTCGCGCACGGTGCAGGAGCCATCCGGGTTCAGCACCACATCGATGCGGTTGGCATGGCCCGCCAGCGCTTCGTCCACGGCATTGTCCACGACCTCATAGACCATGTGGTGCAGGCCGGAACCGTCATCGGTGTCGCCGATATACATGCCGGGGCGCTTGCGCACGGCGTCCAGTCCCTTCAGGACCTTGATGCTGTCGGCGCTATATTCGTTGTTGTTCACGGCGTGCTCTGCCATGGCTTACTCCTGACGCATGAACTGGCCGTTTTCGACCAGGAAGATTTCGGCGTTGCGATTCCAACCATCGAACAAAGACAGGTCGGTGCCGGTCATCCAGGCCTGGGCGGACAAGGCGTGGATTTCCTCGAACAGGGCGCTGCGGCGGCGCGAATCCAGATGGGCGGCGATTTCGTCCAGAAGCAGCAGTGGCGCCAGGCCCTCGCGGGCGCGGCTCAGTTCGCGGGCATCGGCCAAGATGATGGAAATCAGCAACGCCTTCTGCTCGCCGGTGGAACAGTCATGCGCGTCGGCGCGCTTGGCCGTGTGGCGTACAGCCAAGTCGGTGGTGTGCGGGCCGTGACCCGTGCGCCCGGCTTCGGCGTCGCGGATGCGCGAAGCGGCGAAGGCGGCGCGCATATCGTCGGCGCTGGACAGATGCAAATCGTCGCTCAGCGACAAGGCAGCGGCAGGAAACTCGCCGACATGCTCGGTCAGGGCGCGAGAGAGGCGCTGCACCGTGGCGGCACGGGCCTGGGCGATGGCAATGCCCACCTCGGCCATTTCATTCTCCAGCCCGTCCAGCCAGGACGGATCGCGCGGTCCGTATTTCAGCAGCCGCGCCCGTTCGCGCATCGCGGTCTCATAGCGGGTGGAATGACGGGCATGCGATGGCTCGAAACCCAGCACCAGCCGGTCGAGGAAGCGCCGCCGTCCGCCCGCGCTTTCGATAAAGAGGCGGTCCATGGCGGGCGTCAGCCAGATCACTTGCACGATGTCGCCCAGATCGGCGCTGCCCTTGGCTTCAACGCCGTTAAGGCGGACATGCCGCTTCTCGCCGCCATTGGGGCCCAGCGTCAGCCCGGTGCCGATCTCGTATTCGGTTTCGCCGCGCGCCACAGTGGCTGCCACGGCCCACAGCGCCGCATCGGATACCACCGGCCCCTTGCGGGTGTGTTCGGCCAGCTTCGCGCCGCGCAGGCCACGCCCGGGCGACAGCAGCGAGATCGCGTCCAGGATGTTGGTCTTGCCCGCGCCATTGGGGCCCGCCAGCACCACGGGCGCGCCTGACAGTGCCAGCGCGCCCGTGGCATAGGAGCGGAAGTTGGTCAGCCGCAATTGCGTTACCGCCAGCTTCGCGGTCACCAGCGTGCCGCGATCAGGCTGCATGTCGTTGGCGAACGCCAATCTCAGACCCGAAGCGGCATGAGGACGTACAGCGTGCGGGTGTCGCTGGCGTCCTCGATGATGGCGGGCGAGCCCGCATCCGACAGCAGGAAGCGCACTTCCTTGCCTTCTATCTGGCTGGTGATGTCCAGCAGATAGCGGGCATTGAAGCCGATCTCCAGAGCGCCGGCACTGTAGGTGGCACCGACATCCTCGGTCGCGGTGCCGGACTCCGGGTTCACCACAGACAGCGTCACCTTGTCCTTCGACAGGGCTAGCTTCACGGCGCGGGTCTTGTCGGCGCTGATGGTGGACACGCGATCCACCGACTGGGCGAACTCCTTGGCTTCCAGCGCCAGCGACTTGTCGTTGCCTGCAGGAATGACGCGCTCATAGGGCGGGAAATTGCCGTCGATCAGCTTGGAGGTGAGTTCGACGCCACCCCAGCCGAACTGAATCTTCGTATCTGAAAGGGAAATGTCGATGGCGCCTTCGGCATCGTCCAGCAGCTTGCGCAGCTCGCCGATCGTCTTGCGCGGCACGATCACGCCGGGCATGGCGGCGCTGCCGTCCGGCAGCTCCAGCTCGAAGCGGGCCAGGCGGTGACCATCGGTGGCGACGGCGCGCAGCACCGGCGGCTTGGCCTCCTTGGCAGCATGCAGATAGATACCGTTGAGGTAATAGCGCGTCTCTTCCGTCGAGATGGCGAAGCGGGTCTTGTCGATCAACCGCTTGAGGTCGTCAGCGGCGAGGCGGAATTTGTGCGGCAGCGCCCCGGCGGCCATCTGGGGGAAATCCTCGCGCGGCAGGCAGGCAAGTTCGAAGCGCGACGAACCGGCGCTCACCGACAGGCGACCGCCTTCGCTCGACAGCAGCTCCACCTGCACCTGCGCGCCATCGGGCAGCTTGCGCACGATGTCGTAGAGCATGTGGGCGGGGGCGGTGGCCGCGCCGTTGCGCAGGATGTCAGCAGGCAGGCTTTCCACGATCTCGATGTCCAGGTCGGTGGCGGTGAGCTTCAGCCCGGCCTTGCCAGCCTCGATCAGCACGTTGGAGAGGATCGGGATGGTGTTGCGGCGCTCGACGACGCTCTGGACATGGTTCAGCGCCTTGAGGAAAGCACCACGTTCGACGTTGATTTTCATTTCCAGTCCGCCTGCTGACAGAACCCCGTTTCCGGCACCTTGGAAGAGGCCGGAAAACCCCGATTTTCTTGGTTTTGGGAGAGCCTTTCCCGGCACCCAGACTCAAGAGCTGAAATCTAGCAGAAACGACAGGTTCAGGCCAGAAAAACGGCCCTGAAAACCGGCTTTTTCGTACCTGTTTTCCCAGCGTTTCCGGGGCTATTCCCGCGTCAGGTCCTGGCGCTGGAAACGCGCCAGCGTCGCCCCGCCCAACAGCGCGATCCAGGCCAGCAGGAACAGGGCGGCGGGCAGGGCCCGTGACGCTGCCGGAAAGACGCCGGGCGCGATCTCCGCCTGCGCGATCCAGGCGCGCAGATACCAGGCCGACATGCCGGGAAAGGCGGCGAACCAGCGCAGCGGGGCATCAGCCGGGCCCAGCACCATCATTGCCATGGATTGCGCGAAGGCGAATGTGATGGCGGCGATCAGCGGTCCAATCATGGCCCGCGTGACCGTGGCGACAAGAGCCGCAAAAAGCCCCAGAACCAGCAATTCGCTCCAGCACGCCAGCAGCGTCACTGCCGCCAGCAGCGGCAGCTCGGCGCCGGGAAGCGCCAGCCGCGCGCCAAGTATGGCCGCATAGAGCGTGTGCAGGGCGCTTCCCAGTCCGAGCGCCAGCAGGCTGAGCAGGGTCAGCGCGGCATAGACCATGAACTTGGCCATCATCAGGTTTATGCGGCTGTTGCGCGGCGTCAGCAGCCGCCACGTCTCCCAACGATATTCGCCAGAGAAAAGCGAAACCGCGCCGGCGATGAAGAAAATCTGGAAGATGGGATTGCCGCCCATCTCCAGCCCCCGCACCACCTGGCTGCCCAGATCGAGCCCGACGGGCAGCGGCGAACGGGTCGCGATCCAGGTATCGAGCGCCAGATTGAACAGCAGCACCGCCAGCGGCACGGCGCAGAAGCCCCAGAACAGGCCGCCGCGCTGGCGCAGGAATTTGTACGTCTCAGCGGCGAGCGCGTCAGCCAGCATGGCCCACCTGCTCGAGATAGAACTTTTCCAGTTCGCCGCCCACCCAGCGCGCTTCGACCAGATCGACACCGCCATTGACCAGTTCGCGCAACAGGGCCGGGGCTTCGGCCCGCGTCACGGCCACCAACACACCATCGCCGTCCGCAACGCCACGCCCTTCCAGCTTTGCCAGCAGCGCGGCAGGCGACGCCGCCAGCAGGCGCAATTTTTCCTGACCCGCCAGCAACAAATCGATGCGGCCTTCCGAGACAAGCTTGCCGCGCGCGAAGATGGCGACGTGGTCACAGACCCGCTGCACTTCGTCGAGCAGGTGGCTGGAAAGCAGGATGGTGACGCCGTCCTTGTCCGCCAGATCGCGCATCAAAGCGCGCATCTCCTGGATGCCGACCGGGTCCATGCCGCTGGTGGGTTCGTCGAGAATGAGAAGCTCGGGCGATGAGATCAGCGCCGCGGCGATGCCCATGCGCTGCTTCATGCCCACCGAGAAGTGATGCACCTTGCGATGGGCCGCGTCCGACAGCCCTACCCGCGCCAGCCAGCGTTCCACCGGCGCATCGCGCACGCCGCTGGCCAGCGCCAGCATGGTCAGGGTTTCGCGGGCGGTGAGAAAGGGATGGTAGCGCGGCGTTTCTATCATCGCGCCGATGCGCCGCCGCCGGTCGGTATCACCGGGCTTGCCACCCAGGAGCGCGACGCCGCCGCCCGTGGGGCGGATTAGGTCGAGGTAGATGCGGAAGAAGGTGCTCTTGCCCGCGCCATTGGCGCCCAGGATGCCATAAACGCCGCCTTGCGGGATCGAAAGCGACAAGCGGTCCAGCGCGGTGACGGCGCCGAACCGCTTGGTCAGATCATGGGCCTCGATCAAGGCGGTCATGGCGATTGCTTACCATGACTCGCCGAAACCCCTACAGGTCGCCCTTGCGCTGGAGCATCTGGGAGAGGAAATCCACTTCCTGACGGAACAGGGCGTCTTCGCCGATCAGGGCCTCGATGCGGCGGCAGGCATGCAGCACCGTGGTGTGGTCGCGTCCGCCAAAGCGCCGGCCGATTTCCGGCAACGAACGGGTGGTGAGCTTGCGGGCCAGATACATCGCCACCTGACGGGGACGCGCGACGCGGCGTGCGCGCTGCGGCGAATGGAAATCCTTGACGTCGAGCTTGTAGAACTCGGCGGTCTTGCGCTGTATGTCCTCGATCGAGGTCTTGACGCCGGGCGAGGAGCGCAGGCCCACCGCTTCGTCGGCCACTTCCAGCGTCACCGGCTTCTTGGTGAGATCTGCGTAAGTGGCGATCTTGGTGAAGACGCCGATCAGTTCACGCGGGCTGGCATCATCCATGTCCGCGATGCGTTCCAGCACGGCTTCTGGCAGCACGACTTCCGGCTTGTGCTTGCAGAAATCGGCGGCGCGGCGCTTGAGGATGGCCAGGCGCGTGTCGCGATCCGGCTTGTCCAGCGCGATCACCAGGCCGCCGGTCAGGCGCGACTTCACATCGGCGCCCAGTCCTTCCAGCGCCGTGGGCGCACGGTCGGCGGCGATGACGACGCGGCGGCGCAGATCGGCAAAGGCGTTGACGGTGTAAAGAAACTCCGACGCGGTGGCGTTGCTGCGGCAGATATGCTGCAGGTCGTCAATGATCAGCACTTCGGCGGTGCGCAGCTCTTCCTTGAAGGCCAGCGTATCCTTGCGATAGAGCGCGCCCAGGAAGTGGCGCATGAAATCTTCCGCACGCAGGAAGAGCGTGCGCTTGCCGCGCTTGCGGAATTCCAGCGCCGCGGCGTTGAGCAGATGGGTTTTGCCGTAGCCGAAACCGCCATGGATATAGAGCAGCGGCAGATCGGCCTGGCCGCCTTCCGCGAAATCCTTGGCCGCGCCATGGCCGAAGGCGTTGGCGCCACCGGGAATGAAGCTGTCGAAGGTCTGCTGCGGATGCAGCATCCGGTTCCACAAGCCGCGGGCGCCGTCCTCGGCGCTCTCGGCGGCGGCGGAACGCGGCGGCAGGTAGGACACGGTGGCGGGCGCGGCTTCGTCGCGGGGGAGCGGGACGTTGCCGCCAACTTGCGGCGCGGCCATCACGATGGCGATGGCGGCGGGCGCGGCGCCGTCGGCGCGGAAGGCGCGCTCGATACGCGGCACATAATGGTTGGCCACCCAGTTGCGCACGAAGGGCTTCACCGCGCCGATGGACAGCTCGTCATTGTCGAAGCTCTCCAGCGACAGCGGCGCGATCCAGGCCTCGAAGACCGCATCGCCCAGCTCGCGGCGCAGCCGCTCGCGCACGCCCGCCCATGCTGCCCGCCAGTCCGTTCGCGCCGATTTCGCCTGAGTCATGAAAAATACTCGTCCAATACCAATTGTTTTTGCTCCGGCACGTTTTCGTGTCCGGCACTCTCGTACTTAGCCTTGGCGCCAGGGCAGCCCTGCCGCCTTCCAGCCATTGATGTTGCCCCGGTGGCGTTCGCCGTCAGGGTCGCCTTCGAAGCCGCCCGCCACGTTGAAGGCTTTGGCGAAGCCCAGCCCGGTCAGCGCCACCGCCGCGGCGCGGCTGCGCGCGCCCGAGCGGCAGAGGAACAGCACCGGCGTATCCTTGCCGGCGCCGGCCGCCGTCACTGCCGTTTCCGCCTCCGCAGCAAAGGCGGGGTTGGGGGCCATGGTGGGGAAGCTCTGCCATTCGATGCAGTGCACCCGGCGGCCCAGGGCCGAGACGTCGGGCAGGCCGACAAAGTTCCACTCCGCCATGGTGCGTACATCCACCAGCTGGGCCGCAGGTTCGGCACTGAGCAGCGCCCAGGCCTCCTGGACGCCGATATCGCCCGCATAGTCATGAGAAGAGGGAGGTGTCATGGCCGACCGAACAGGGAAAACTTGAGCAATGCCGGAAGAGTTCCCAGCACAAAGATGTTGCAATCTCAGAAAATCATATGATTATTTATTTTGAAGTTCGATCCCAGGGCTCATTTTGACTAGCGAATATTGTTCTTTTACTTTCTCTTGTCTTTTTCATGGCCCGCATCCACCCCAGCGCGTGGTTAAGATAGAATCAAGCGGCAGCGACTCACAAGGGGGACAAACGCCGAACAGCGGCCGATTCGCGAAAATTTTTCACTTTTAAGAACGCGGCTAACCAACTGTACCGTATACGGAAAATAAAACATTTTGGGACAGCCATGTTGAATCAAGGGCTTGGGCCGAACAGCGTTCGTGACGCACTGCCAAAATGCGATAATCTGGTGTTTGTCCGTGCGCGGACAAATAAAAACGGCCCGGATTGGCATCCGGGCCGTATCTATTATTGAATCCACCAAAGATTCCAGCGGATTCCCGCTTAAGACAGTTTGGCGACGCGCTTGGAGAGGCGGGAAACCTTGCGGCTGCCGGTGTTCTTGTGCAGCACGCCCTTGGTCACGCCGCGCATGATCTCGGGCTCGGCGGCCTTCAGGGCGGCCAGGGCGGCCTTCTTGTCGCCGGACTTGATGGCTTCCTCGACCTTGCGGATGAAGCCGCGCACGCGCGTCCTGCGCGAGGTATTGATGGCGGTGCGCTTGGCGGTCGTACGGACCCGCTTCTCGGAGGAGGCGATATTGGGCATCAGGCTTTCCTTGGCAAAAGAGGCGGGCGTATAGCGCGGGGCCCGTCGCGCGTCAAACAAAACCCTCTATTCGTCGCGGAAATCGGGCTTCCGCTTGGCCGAAAAGGCCGCCATGCCCTCCTTCTGGTCATGGGTGGCGAACAGGGCGTGAAAGGCCCGGCGCTCATAAGCCAGCCCTTCGGCCAGCGGGCTCTCGAATGCCCGGTTCACGGCGTCCTTGACCATCGCGGCGACGGGCAGGGACTGGGCGGCGATCTTCTCCGCCAGTTTCAGCGCCTCGGGCATCAGCTCGGCGGCGGGCACCACCCGTGCCACCAGGCCCGTGGCCAGCGCCTCGGCCGCGTCCATCATCCGGCCCGACAGGCACAGTTCCATCGCCTTGGCCTTGCCCACGGCGCGGACCAGCCGCTGGCTGCCGCCCAGGCCAGGCATGATTCCCAGCGTGATCTCGGGCTGGCCGAATTTCGCATTGTCGGCGGCGATGGCGATGTCCAACGCCATCACCAGTTCGCAGCCGCCCCCCAGGGCGAAGCCGGACACCGCCGCGATGATGGGCTTGCGGATGCGGGTGATGCGGTCGAGCTGGCGGCCGAACAGGTTCTCGGCATGCATCTGGGCGAAGCTCTTGGGTGCCATCTCCTTGACGTCGGCCCCGGCGGCAAAAGCCTTCTCCGAGCCGGTGACGATGATGACCCGCACCTTGGGATCGGCGTCCCAGGCTTCCAGCGTATCGGCCAGCGCGTCCAGCAGCGGCGTGTTCAGCGCATTGAGCGCCTCTGGCCGGTTGAGGGTGGCGATACCAACAGCGCCTTTGATCTCGGTCAGAACTTCAGACATCTGAATCTCACTTCTGGCATTTGGGACAATAGAAGGTAGAGCGCCCCGCCTGCACGATGCGTTTGACGCTGCCGGGACACTTCAGTTTGCAGGGCTCGCCTTCGCGGCCATAGACCAGGAAATGGTGCTGGAATTCGCCCAGCTCGCCGTCGGGCCTGGCATGATCGCGCAGGGATGAACCACCGGCCTTGATGGCGTCCTGCAGAACTTTCTTGATCGCGGGCACCAGCGCCGCGATTTCCGCCGGCTTGAGGCTGCCCGCCAGCCGCTTGGGCGAGATGTGGCTGCGGAACAGCGCTTCGGCGACATAGATGTTGCCCAGCCCCGCCACCACGCGCTGGTCCAGCAGGGCAGACTTGATCGGCGTATTCTTGCCGTCCAGCGCCGCCGTCAGGTGCTTCACGTTGAAGCCGGGCGACAGCGGCTCGATGCCGATGTCTCTAAAGAGCTTGTCATCCTCCAGCGCGCTGGTCTCGACCAGATCCATCAGGCCGAAGCGGCGATGATCGTTGAACAGGATGCGGGCGGGGGCGTCGGTTTCGATCACGACATGGTCGTGCTTGCCGACCCCATCGCTGGTTTCATGGACATAGGTGCCGATCTTCCTCGCCGCCTTGCCGTCGGCCTGCACGGTCATCCGGCCCGACATGCCCAGATGGATCACCAGCGTCTCACCGCTGTCGAGGTCGGCCAGGATGTATTTCGCTCGCCGCCGCAGGCCGATGACTTTGCGGCCCTTGAGCCGGGCGGCGAAGTCGCGCGGGAAGGGGCGACGCAGGTCGCCCCGCCGCGTCTCGGCATGGGTGATGGTGCGGCCTTCCAGCGCGGGGGCGATCCCCCGCTTCACGGTCTCGACTTCGGGCAGTTCGGGCATACCTGATAACCTGTCATCCCGGCCAGCGAGCACAGCGAGCGCGAGCCGGGACCCATTTGCCGTGCAACGCAATAATGTATCATGTCGCACCATGAGCAATAACCCAGAGCAGACCGCAAGCTTCGGCTTCCGCGACGTGCCGGAGGCCGAAAAGGAAGGCCTTGTCCGCGAGGTCTTTTCCTCGGTGGCGGCGCGCTATGACCTGATGAACGACGTGATGAGCGTTGGCGTTCACCGCATCTGGAAGGATGCGATGGTCGAGTATCTCAATCCCCAGCCGGGCTGGAAGACGGTGGATGTGGCGGGCGGCACCGGCGACATCGCCTTCCGCATCGTCGAGATGGCGCGCAGCCGGGGCGGCGAAGCCGCCGTGACGGTGTGCGACATCAATGAGCAGATGGTGGGCGAGGGCAAGCGCCGCGCTGAAACCAAGGGCGAGGGCGCCATCACCTGGACAGTGGGCGATGCCGAGGCGTTGCCGATCCCCGATGCCAGTGTTGACGCCTATACCATCGCCTTCGGCATCCGCAACGTGACCCATATCGACAAGGCGCTGTCCGAAGCGCGCCGGGTGCTGAAGCCGGGTGGCCGCTTTCTCTGCCTGGAGTTCAGCCAGGTGGATGTGCCGGGCCTCGACACGCTCTACGATGCCTATTCCTTCAAACTGCTGCCCAAGATGGGCGCATGGGTGGCGGGCGACGCCGAATCCTATCGCTATCTCGCCGAAAGCATCCGCCGCTTTCCCACCCGCGAGAAATTCGCAGGCCTGATCAAGGATGCCGGGCTTGGCCAGGTGAAGGTGCGCGTGCTGTCGGGCGGCATCGCCGCCATGCATTCGGCCTGGAAAATCTGATGAGACGTATCTGATGGGCAGTCTTTTTCGCCTGATCCATGCGGCCCTGGTGCTGATCGGCCCGGTGCTGGCCTTCCGCGCCGGCAAACCCGATGCGGGTGCCAGGCTGGCGCGGGCACTGGAGAAGCTGGGGCCCGCCTATATCAAGCTGGGGCAGATGCTGGCGACGCGGCCCGATATTGTCGGTGCGCGCGTGTCGCGAGCGCTGGAGCATCTGCAGGATCGCCTGCCGCCATTCCCCGAGGCGCAAGCTCGCGCGGTGATCGCGCAGGATCTCGGCGCGCCGGTCGAGATGCTGTTTTCCGAACTGGGCCCTGCTGTCGCCGCCGCCTCCATCGCGCAAGTGCATCGTGGCCGCACCACGGATGGGGCCGAAGTGGCGGTCAAGGTCCTGCGCCCCGGCATCGAGGCGCGCTTCGCCCGCGACCTGGAAGCGCTGGACCTGTTCGCGCGTCTGGCCGAGCGCGTCTCGGCGGAAGCCCGCCGTCTGCGTTTCATCGCCATCAAGGAAACGCTGGCCGCATCCGTGGCGCTGGAGCTGGATCTGCGGATGGAAGCCGCCGCGGCGTCCGAACTCTACGAGCGCACCCGCGCCGATACCGATTTCCGCGTCCCGCACATCGACTGGCAGCGCAGCGCCGCGCGCATTCTCACTTCTGAATGGATCGATGGCACCCCGATCCGCGATCCCGCCGCGCTGGTTGCCGCGGGGCATGATCCGAAAAAAATCGCGCTGGTTCTGGTACGCAGCTTTCTTACCCAGGCGCTGCGCGACGGCTTCTTCCACGCCGACCTGCATCCCGGCAATCTGTTCGTCGATGCCCAGGGCCGTTTGGTGGCGGTGGATTTCGGCATTATGGGGCGGCTGGAGCCGCCGCTGCGCCGTTTCATGGCCGGGACGCTGGCGGGATTCCTGTCGCGCGACTATCTGCGGATCGCGCAGCTGCATTACGATATGGCTTTCGTGCCGCCGCAGCATCCGATCGAGACCTTCGCGCAGGCGCTGCGCGCCATCGGCGAGCCCATCTTCGGCCGCAGCGCCCGCGAGATTTCCATCGCCCAATTGCTGGGGCAGCTGTTCGAGACCACCCGCCGCTTCGACATGCAGGCGCAGCCGCAGTTGGTGCTGCTGCAAAAGACCATGGTGGTGGTGGAAGGCGTGGCGCGCGGCCTCGATCCCGATTTCGACATCTGGGAAGCGGCAAGGCCAGTGGCCGAACGCTGGGTGACGGACAATCTCGGGCCCGAGGCAAGGCTGGCGCGCGCCGCCGAAGGCTTCTCCGCGCTTGGCCGTCTGGCGGACGACCTGCCGCAACTGGTGAAGAATGCCGAAGACCTCTCGCGCATGGTGGCGGAAGGCGGCGTGCGCCTGCATCCGGAGACCGCGCTGCTGATCGCGGCCGAGCAGGAGCGCCGCGCCAAGCCGGTGCGGCTGGGCCTGCTGCTGATGCTGGGCCTGCTATTCTTCCTGGTGATGTATCTGGGGCGCCATCTGCTCTGATGGCGCCAGCTTTGACAGCCGGTTGAAGCGCCAGACCAGCGCCACCGTCGCCACCATCAACCCGGCCGCCAGGCCGTACCAGATGCCCAGCCCCTGCATGTTCAAGCCGAAGCCCAGGGCCAGGCAGATGGGAAAGCCGACCAGCCAATAGCTGGCGCCCGCGATCCACATCGGTGCGCGCGCGTCTTTCAGACCACGCAGGCTCATCGCTGCCGTCACCTGCAGACCGTCGGCAAGCTGGAACAGCGATGCCACCAGCAGGAAGCTCACCGCCAGCGACAGCACCGGCAAATTCTCGGGCGTCGGCGGCAGCCACAGTCCGGCGATGAAGCCGGGGAACAGCAGCAGGAACGCCGAACTGACCGCCATGAACACTGCCGCCAGGCCCATGGCGGCGAAACCGGCGATGCGCGCTTCCGCGTGGTCGCCCGCGCCCATGGCCAGGCCAACGCGCACCGTCGCGGCCATGCCGATGCCCATGGGGATCATGAAGGTGAGCGATGGCACGGTGATGGCGATCTGGTGCGCCGCCAGCATGTCCGCGCCGAACAGACCCATGGTGAAGGCGGCGGCGACGAACAGCGCCACTTCGAACATCATGGTCAGCCCGATCGGCATGCCGAGATGGAAGACCTCACGCAAATGCGCCCTGTGCGGCCGGTGCCAGCGCCGCAGCATGCGGTAGCGCTTCAGCGCCGGATTGCGCAGGCAAAACACCAGCATGACGATGAAGCCGAACAGCTGCGCCAGGGCGCTGCCCAGACCCGATCCGAACAGGCCGAGTTGTGGCAGGCCGAAATGGCCGAAGATCAGGGCATAGCCCAGCCCGGCGTTGAGCAGCACCATCAGGGCCGACACGATCAGCGGCACCATCGGGCGGTCCACCGCGGTGGCGAAATTGCGCAGAACCTGGAAGGCGAGGCTGGTGGGCAGGCTCCACATCAGGGCCGACATGAACATCTCTGCATTGTCCGCCAGCACCGCATCCTGGCCCAGCAGCAGCAGAATTTCGCGCGTGAAGACCAGCGAAAGCAGTAGCAGCGGCGTCAGCAGCATCACCGACCACATGCCCATGCGTAGCGCGTTGCGCACGCCGGCGGTGTCGCTTTCACGCGCGCCACGGATGTGCGCGATCATGGCGGGCACGGCCGCCGCGGGCCCCATGCCGACCAGCCAGACCATGAAGAAGACCTGGTTCGCCAGGGCCGCAGCCGCGAGCGCTTCCTTGCTGAGATGGCCCAGCAGGAAAGTGTCGGTGGCGAGTATCAGCATCTGCGCCAGTTGGGTAATGGCCAGTGGCAGCGCCAGGCGCGTTAATGCTTTCACTTCCAGCCACATCGCCCCGCGCTGGCTGGAGGAAATGCGGGGACCGGCGTTGCCGAGTTCGATGGGGGTGAAATCATTCATGGCGAGGGCTCAGGACAAACACAAACCCTTAGCGGGGTCGCCGGGAAGGCGCGAAAAAACCCGTAAAATTGGCCTTGCCGGGGCGGCGTGGGTACGCCCGCCCATAAGCCCCGTCAAGCCGATGTCTGCAATTTTAGCGAATTGCAGATCAAACATTCGGCCAAGTCTTAAAAAGGTCACAACCCGTGGTGGGTATAACGCATCACCAACGATAGCTGCTCGTGCGCCGGGGGCGTGCGCTGTCCTTCAATGAGGACAATTGACGCAAGCTCTCGGCCTTTCCTGGGGCGCCGCCACGCTCCGTACTTCTACCGTTACGGAAACGCATATCGTGCGAACCGCGCCTGTGCATCGCGGCGCGCGGCTGCTGCTGGAAACCTGGCGCGCGCGCGAAGCCGAAAGCCGTTTTGTGGTCGGACGCGATGTGCCCAGCCGCGGCCTGGCGCGGGTGCTGTCAGGCCTAGCGCTGTATGAGCCATTGCGCACCGGCGATTTCCGCGTCCGGCTGGCGGGCCATGCCCTGCGTCGCCGCTTCGGCCGCGATATGACCGGCGAGAACCTCTCCCATCTTCTCGGTGAAGCGCAGTTCGCGCAGCACGCGGTGCAGATGCGCAGGTTGCTGGAGGGCGGCGAACCCTTTGTGGTTGAAGTGCGGCTGATGGAAGGGGCGCGCCTGCGCCTCTGCTACGAATTGGTGGCGCTGCGCGTCTTCGCGCCGGACGGCAAGACGCCCTGGGTGCTGAGCGGCATCTTCTTTCACGATTGGCGGCTTTGATTTTGGTCGCACGGGCGGCGGCTGCGCGCTGCGCCTTGTTGATGGTGATACCAGGCTGGCGCATCGCTCGCCTGCCCGATGCTCCGGAAGGCTGGTGACGGGCAGGGCGTTTGTGGAAGGGGTCCGCATGGACCTAGTCTCCCGCCATGCCGACTCTCAACATCGCCCATCGCGGCGGCGCCGCGCTGTATCCCGAAAACACGCTGGCGGCGTTCCGCAACGCTATCGCGCTGGGCTGCGACGGGGCAGAGCTGGACGTGCAGCTGTCCGCCGATGGCATGGTGGTGGTCCACCACGATTTGCACCTCCATTCCGGCTATGCCCGCAATGCCCATGGCCGCTGGCTGGAAGGGCAGACGCCGCGCATACGCGACCTCAGTTTCGCCGAATTGCAGCAATTCGATATCGGTCAGCCCGCGCCGGGCAGCGACTATGCCTATGCCCATTCCATGCTGAAGCCGGTCGATGGCGCGCGCATTCCCTCGTTGGTCGAAGTGCTGGCCCTCGCCGCCGATGCGCCTGCGCCGTTTCTGCTGATGGTGGAGCTGAAATCCGATTCCAGCGCCGATCCCGCCTTGCTGGCCGATGCGGCGCTGACCGCCTGCGGCGATCATCTCGATCAGGTGATTTTCGTGGGCTTCGACTGGCGCAGGTTGCTGCGGATACGCCAGCAATCGCCTTCTGCCCGCTGCTGGTTCACCACCGACAAGCTGCAGGGCGACTACCTGCCCATGCTGGATGCGATCAAGGCGGCGGGCGGCGATGGCTGGTTTCCCCACCATGCCGACGCCACCGGCCTGGCGATTTCCGACGCCCATGCACGGGGCCTCAAGATCGGGACCTGGACCGTCAACGAAAAGGCCGAGATGGCGAAGCTGCGCAAGCTGGGAATTGATGCGATCTGCACCGACTGGCCGGACCTGTTACAGGCCCTCAAATAGCGCCGTCGAAAGATAGCGTTCCGCGAAGCTGGGAATGATCGCCACGATGGTCTTGCCGGAATTTTCCGGCCGCGCCCCGACTTCCAGCGCCGCCGCGATGGCCGCGCCCGATGAGATACCCACGGGAATGCCTTCCTCGCGCGCCGCGCGCCGCGCCGTTTCCAGCGCGGTTTCGTTGGAGATGGTGATGATCTCGTCGATCACCTTGCGGTCAAGGTTGGCGGGCACGAAGCCCGCGCCGATGCCCTGGATCTTGTGCGGACCCGGCGAGCCGCCGGACAGCACCGGGCTGTCCTCCGGCTCCAGCGCGATCATCTGCAGGCTGGGCTTGCGGCCCTTCAGCGCCTGGCCGATGCCGCTGATGGTGCCGCCGGTGCCGACGCCGGAGATGATGATGTCCACCTTGCCATCGGTGTCGTTCCAGATTTCTTCGGCGGTGCTGCGGCGATGGATGTCCGGATTGGCGGGGTTTTCGAATTGCTGCGGGATGACGGCATCGGGATTTTCCGTCACCAGTTCATGGGCGCGGGCGATGGCGCCCTTCATGCCCGCGGTGGCCGGCGTCAGTTCGATTTGCGCGCCCAGGATCATCAGCATCTTGCGCCGTTCCAGCGACATGCTTTCCGGCATCACCAGGATCAGGCGATAGCCTTTGGCGGCGGCGACGAAGGCCAGCGCGATGCCGGTGTTGCCCGAAGTCGGCTCGATCAGCGTGGTCTTGCCCGGGGTGATGATGCCCTGCGCTTCCATCGCCTCGATCATGGCGACGCCGATGCGGTCCTTGACCGATGCGAGGGGATTGAAGAATTCCAGCTTCAGTAGAATGGCGGCTTTCGCACCTGCCGCCTTCGGCATGCGCCGCAGCCGCACCAGCGGCGTGTCGCCGACGGTCTCGGTGATGGAATTGTAGATGCGTCCGCGTCCGGGCTTGGTCATAATAATTCCTCCATGGCCGGCCAGCCCGCAGGGCGCGAGCCGGCCATCAAATCGTGAAATCGGCGCCGCCGGCCATGGCGTCGCTGACGCCCTGGCCCCGCGCCCGCTGGCACAGATCCTCGATCGTCACGGAATCCAGGCGCACCATCAGTTCGTCCTGCAGGCTGGCGACAAAGGGCGCGACGATGCGCTGGCCCAGATCGGAGCGCGGCACCCCCTTCTCTTCCTCGTCCTCGATGCTTTCGGCCACCCGTACCACATCGCCCACCGAAATGCGCCGGCGCTCCCGAGCCAGGCGATAGCCGCCGCGCGGACCACGCACACCTTTCAGGATGCCGGCTCGCACCAACTGCTGCATCACCTGTTCCAGGTAACGCTGCGGCACGCCCTGGCGGGCGGTAATATCCTTGGCCTGCACCGGCTCTGGACGCGCATTGAAGGCGATATCGATAACCGCCTCCAGCGCCAGCAGGGTTTTGCGCGACAGTTTCAGCATTAGGCTTTGACCGTCATGCCTGTGCTGCCGAAGCCGCCTGCGCCGCGTTCGCTTTCGCTCAGCGAGTCCACTTCCACCAATGCCGCCTGTTCGTGGCGGGCAATCACCATCTGGGCGATCTTCATGCCGCGCGAAATTCGGAACGGCTGGTCGCCATGGTTGATCAGGATGGCCTTGATCTCGCCGCGATAGTCGCTGTCGATGGTGCCAGGAGCGTTCAGGCAGGTGATGCCCTGGTTGAGCGCAAGGCCGGAGCGCGGGCGCACCTGCGCCTCCACGCCCAGCGGCAATTCAATGGCGATGCCGGTGGGCACGGCGGCGCGTTTGCCCGGTTCGATCACCATCTCGGCGTCCACGGCAGCCAACAGGTCGAGGCCCGCTGAGCCCGGCGTGGCGTAATGGGGCAGGGGCAGGTCCAGCGCATGCGGCAGCTTCTTGATTCCGACTTTCACTTATGTCTCCTTGAACTTTTCTGCGATGCGCGCGGCTAGCCGCGCTCCGACTTCCTGTTTGGACATTTCCGGCCAGTCCTCGACGCCGGTTTCACTGACGAGATGGACGCGGTTCCTGTCGCCGCCCATCACGTCGCCGGAGACGTCGTTGGCGATGATCCAGTCCGCGCCCTTGCGCCCACGCTTGGCGACGGCGTTTTCCACCACATCGCCGGTCTCGGCGGCGAAGCCGATCACCAGGCGCGGGCGCGCCGCACCCTGCGCCAGCGTCGCCAATATGTCCGGGTTCTCGACCAGCCGGATCAGCGGCACGACACGGTCGGTGGATTTCTTCAGCTTGCTGTTGGCGATGATGTCGGGCCGCCAGTCGGCCACCGCCGCCGCCATCACCAGCACATCGGCGGGCAGGGCGGCTTCACTGGCCGCCAGCATCTCGCGCGCCGTGGTTACGCGCACCAGCTTTACGTTCGCAGGCGCGGCCAGCGCGACAGGTCCGGACACCAGCACGGTCTCTGCCCCCGCCGCCGCCAGGGCTCCGGCGATGGCGTAGCCCTGCTTGCCGCTGGAATGGTTGGCCAGGAAGCGCACCGGGTCCACCGGCTCGCGCGTCGGGCCCGCCGTCACCAGCGCCTTGATGCCTTTGAGCGGGCCTTCGCCGCCAAGGGCCGTCTCGATGGCGGCGACGATCTCGTGCGGCTCGGCCATGCGGCCGGGCCCGAACTCGCCACATGCCATCTCGCCGTCATTGGGGCCAACGAACAGAACGCCGTCACGCTTCAGCGTTTCGAAATTCCGTTTCGCCGAGGGGCTCTCCCACATCCGCACATTCATGGCGGGCGCCATCAGCACGGTCTTGTCGGTGGCCAGCAGCGCGGTGGAGGCCAGGTCGTTGGCCAACCCGTTCGCCATCTTGGCCATCAGGTCGGCGGTGGCGGGCGCGATCACGACAAGGTCGGCGCTGCGCGACAATTCGATATGACCCATCGCCGCTTCTTCGGTCAGCGAAAACAGGTCGTCATAGACCTTCTCTCCGGTGAGGGCGGCGACGGAAAGCGGCGTCACGAATTCGGCCCCGGCCTTGGTCAGGATGGCGCGGGTCGTCACGCCCCGCTCCGCCAGGCGGCGGATCAGCTCCAGGCTTTTGTAGGCCGCGATACCGCCGCCGATGATCAGAAGGACGCTTTTACCGCGCATGGCTCAAAACTACGCTGTGTGACTAGAATATATAGGCATTCACGCCCGCCGCGTGTAGTTCCAAGGATAACCTGTTGATATTTATATAGAAAGAATGCCAGCAAACGGCGGTTAACGGAATGCTAACGACATTCGTGCTGGGATCCCACCTCTCTTGCGGGGGTGCGTTCATGACCATGACCACCGGCGATCTCTACCGTCTGGCGTCCGATCTTGCCGATGAGCATGGGCCGCGCGCCTGTGACTATGCCAGCCGCGCCGTCATGACCATGGAAGCCGACGGCAATCACGAACGCGCCCGCTTCTGGTTCGTCATGCTGGTGCTGCTGGGCGATGTGATCAGCCACCGGGTCGATCCCAGCTAGCGCATCACGATCCACTAGCGCAGGTTCCATTCGCGCCGCCATACGTTAGCATGCGAGTCGCGCGTCCGAATCGGTCATCCATGCCCCTCGATCCGTTGGTGAAAGCCTTTCTCAACCAGGCGGCGGTGATCCCGCGCCCGAAGATGTGGCAGTTGCCGCCGGGCGCGGCACGCGCGTCTTTCGCCGGCATGATGGGGCTGGTGGGGCCGCAGAATGTCGCCGTGGGCCGGGTGGAGAATCTTTCCATCCCCATGACAGCGGGCCCCGGTCCGCAACGCCAGATCGCCGCCCGCGCCTATGCCCCCGTGGCGATCAGCAGCGAGCCGCATGCGGCGTTGATCTTTTTCCATGGCGGCGGCTTTGTGGTGGGCGGGCTCGACACCCATGACGGCATCTGCCGCATGCTCTGCGCCGAAGGCAATCTGCGCGTCATTGCGGTGGATTACCGTCTTGCACCGGAACATCCCTATCCTGCCGCGTTGGACGATGCGGTGGCCGCCACCGGATGGATCGCCGCCAACGCGGCGCAGCTGGGCATCGATCCGGGCCGCATCGCGGTGGGCGGCGACAGCGCCGGCGGCATGCTGGCGGCCATCGTTGCCCAAGTAGCGCGCGACAAGGGTGGGCCCGCGCTGGCCTTTCAGCTTCTGATGTTTCCCAACACCCAGATGGTGGGCGAAACTTCGTCACTCAACGAATATGCCGTGGGCTATTTCCTGGGGCGCCACACCATCGAATGGTTCAACAGCCAGTATGCGCCGAACGAGGCCGACCGCGCCTTGCCGCTGGTCTCGCCGCTGCGGGCAAAAGATTTCGCGAAGCTGCCGCCCGCCTATGTGATGCTGGGGGGGTATGATCCGCTGCATGACGAGGGGCTGGCCTATGCGCAGAAGCTGCGCGCGGCGGGGGTAAGCGTCACCATCGCCGATCATGCCGACATGGTGCATTACTTCATCTATCTACAGACGGTTCTGCCCCAGGCACACACGGCGCTCGAGGACGCGGCGCATGCCGTATCTGCGGCTTTGGAAGCTGCCTAGAGCCTTATCCGGATCGCGTTGGGCAGTATCTCAAATCTGGCCGGCAGCATGCCCGCGGCTTCGCCATCGGTCTCGACCATCACCGGCCTGCGCGTTTCCATCGTGGGCGCGGCGGTGAGGCGGGTCGAACGCAAGCGCCGCACCCCGGCATCCTCGCTGCTGCGCAGGCGCGCCATGGTATTGCGAATGACGTTGCGCGCGCCGCCGCCCAGAATGGCGATGTCGAACTGGCCATCTGCCGGATGCGCGACAGGGGCGGCTTTCAGGCCGCCGCCGAAGCTGGCGCCGTTGAGAATGCCCACCGCGGCGATACCGTCGATCTCGTCATGGCCGTGATCGGCGATTAGCCGCACATGGCAGGCGCGCCAGCGGGCCAAGGTGGACGTCTCGCTCCAGGCACGGGCAAAGCGCGGGCCAGGCAAGGCGGCGAGGCGGGCGCGGTTCATGCGCAGCGCCATGTCGGCCGTGATGCCGAAGGAGGCCGCACCCAGGAAAAAGCGCGTCACCGCCGCGCCATCGAGCGTCAGGCATGAGACATGACCCAGATCGCGTGGCCGCGGGTCAACCCGCGCCAGGTTCAACGCGGCGGTGACGCCGCTCGCATGGCCGGAACCGATGTCGCCAGCCGTGGTGGGCACGATGCTCAACACCGCTTCCGGCGACAGCGGCGCGCCATGTTCGAAAAAGCCGTTGACCGCCTCGTTGATCAGGCCGTCGCCGCCCACCGCCACGATCTCGGTATGGCCGTCGCGCAACGCATCGCGCACCAGCCGCGCCGCTTGCCCACGCACTGGGCTGGCCATGGTGAGGCAGCGGGGGAATACCGTCTTCAGCGCCGCGGCGATCACCGGCCAGTCGCGCCGGGGGACGGCAGCGGGATTGTAAATGACAAAGGCCCTCATGCCGCCACTGTAAAGTGGCGGTCGAGCGATGCAATCTCGGCCCGGCGCTTCTCGTCGCTCCAGCCCAGCAGCGCGGCCATTGTGCTGCTGACCTGTTCCAGCACCGGCTGCGCCGGACGGCCGAACTGGCCCAGCGAGGTGCGCCGCATCACGACATCGTCCAGCGTCAGCGCCATTTCCTCGGTGACGGCGAAGCCGATCTGCGCCGGAACGTCCTGGCTGGGACCCAGCGGCACCAGGTCGGTGAGCTTGGCTCCCTTGAGCAGCAGTGGCAGCCGCGCGCCATGCATGTGCGCCAGGTGCGTCAGCGCGGCGATGCCGGGATAGGTTTTGCGGAAGCCTTTCACCAGGCCGTCAAAGCGGTCGATGCGTCCGCCGGGCAACGGCGTGGTGGCGGTGATGCAAGGCGCGGCGGCTTTCCCCGGCTTGTTCACCACCGCGTCGGTTACGGTCTGCGCCAACGCGCGCGAGGTGGTCCACTTGCCCCCCAGCGCTGAGAACAGCCCGTCCATGCCTTCGTTCGCATGATCGACCAGCTGGGCGCGGCGGCTGGTGTTGTAACTGTCCTTCTTGCCGTCGCTGACCAGCGGGCGCAGCCCGGCGGTGAAGAATTCGACACGCCCGCGCGCCAGATCGGCGTTGGGAAGATATTTGCGGAAGGTGGCGAGGAAGCCTTCGATGTCCCGTTCCGTTACAGCCACAGTGGCGGGATCGCCGCTGAAGGGCGTGTCGGTGGTGGCCAGCAGCGTATGACCGCGCCAGGGCAGGGCGAAAAGATGACCGCCGCCCGCCTCGATGGTGAGTGCGGCGTTGCTGATGCGCGGCACCATCAGGTGAATGCCCTTGGAGCTTATCAGCTTGTGCGCCGTATCGCGGCCGCTGGCCTGTTCCAGGAAAATGTCGGCCCATGGGCCCGCCGCCACCAGCACGGCTTTGGCGCGGATATCGAACGCGCTGCCGGTGACAGTGTCGCGCACGCCCGCGCCTTCCACCTTGCCATCGCGCAGCAGCAGCTTTTCCGCCGCCACATAATTCGCCACCACCGCGCCGTTGGCATCGGCGTCGATCAGGTTCTCCAGCGCCAGGCGCTCTGGCGCATACATCTGACCGTCGTGATATTCGAAGGCGCCTTTGAAGCCTTTGCCCTCCAGCACCGGCTCGCGTTCCAGCGCAGCGCGCTTGCCGAACCAGCGATGGCGCGGCAGATGCTGCGCCGGGTCTTCCAATCGGTTGCGGTCGTAGGAGAGCGCGTCATACAGCGTCAGACCTGCCGCCAGCTTGGCGCGGCCGAACAGGCCGGTGTCATAGAGCGGCAGCAGGAAGGGCAGCTTCTGCACCAGATGCGGCGCGATCCGCATCAGCGCCAGCCGCTCGCGCAGGCTTTCGCGCACCAGACCGATTTCCAGGTTGCGCAAATAGCGCAGTCCGCCATGCGCCAGCCGCGACGAACGCCCGCTGGTGCCGCTGGCGAAATCGCAGCGTTCCACCAGCGCCACGGACAACCCGCGCAGCGCTGCATCGCGCGCAACAAAGCAGCCGGTGGCGCCGCCGCCGATGATGAGAAGATCGAATGTCTGGTTGGCTAGACGGGGTAGGTCGCGCTTCACGCGCCGATCAAGCGGTTACTTGATCTTTCCTTCCTTGAAGGTGACATGCTTGCGCGCCACCGGGTCGTACTTCTTGATCGAGAACTTCTCGGTCATGGTGCGGGTGTTCTTCTTGGTGACATAGAAAAAGCCCGTGCCCGCGTCGCTGTTGAGGCGGATCTTGGCAGTGGTGGGCTTCGCCATGGGAATCTCCAGAAAGTCGGCAAGTGTTGAGGCGGGGGTAATGGGGCAGGCCGCCCCGGCCTGTCAAGGATTTCGGCCCGGATTTAGCGTTTTTTGGCTTTAAACCGGGATTTTTCGCCTGGTTTACCACCCCGTTTTGGCCCACCCGGCCGGAAGTTGCGCCGATCAGGCGGGGCTTCCACCCCTGCCAGACCGAAGCGCAGGCCCCCCGTCACCGGGGCGGCTTCCTGCAGGGTGACCGACACCGCGTCGCCCATGCGATAGGCGTGCTTGGTGCGTTCGCCGATCAGCGCCTGGGCGCGCTCGTCATGGCGGAAGAATTCGCCGCCCAGCGAGCGCACCGGGATCAGGCCTTCCGCGCCGGTCTCGGCCAGCCGCACGAACAGCCCGAAACGGGTAACGCCGGTGACGCGGGCGGTGAATTCCGCCCCGATGCGGTCGGCCATGTAGGCCGCCACATAGCGGTCGGTGGAATCGCGCTCCGCCGCCATGGCGCGGCGCTCGGTGACGGTGATGTGCTCGGCGGTGGATTTCAGCTTGCCCGCCTCGCCATCGCTGAGGCCGTCATCGCCGAACTTGAAGGCGCGGATCAGGGCGCGGTGCACGATCAGATCGGCATAGCGGCGAATGGGCGAGGTAAAGTGGGCGTACTTGGCCAGGTTCAGGCCGAAATGCCCGATATTCACATCGTCATAGATCGCCTGCGCCTGGCTGCGCAGCACGACATCGTTCAGCACCGCTTCGTGCGGCTTGCCCTTGCCCTGGTCTAGGATGCGGTTGAAGATTCCGGGCTTCAGCACCTGACCCTTGGCGAAATTCAAATTCAGGGTGCGCAGGAAGTCGGAAAAAGCGAAAACCTTCTCCTTCGACGGGTTGTCGTGCACGCGATAGATCAGCGGCTGGCGCTTCTCTTCCAGGCTTTCGGCGGCGCAGACATTCGCCAGCACCATGAATTCCTCGATCAGTTTCATGGATTCCAGGCGGTCGCGATAGGCGATGGAGCCGACTTTGCCATCCGCGCCCAGCACAATGCGACGTTCCGGCAAATCGAGATCGAGCGGATCGCGATGCGCCCGTTCGATGGTCAGGGTCTGATATGCGGTCCAGAGTTGCGCCAGCGCCTGCTTCACCGTGCCGGACATGGCGGCGTCCGGCCGTCCGTCGAACGCGGCCTGGGCCTGCTGGTAGGTAAGGCGGGCTGCCGAGCGCATGACGCCGCGCATGAAGGTGTGGCTGCGCTTGCGGCCCTTGGAATCGACCACCATGCGCACCACCAGGCAGGCGCGGTCGACGCCATCCTTCAACGAGCAGAGATCGGCGGAAAGTTCTTCCGGCAGCATCGGCACGACGCGGTCGGGAAAATAGGCGCTGTTGCCGCGCTTCCAGGCTTCCTTGTCCAGCGCAGAGCCGGGCGTGACGTAATAGGCGACGTCGGCGATGGCGACGAGGCAGACCTGGCCGCCCGGATTCTTCGGATCGTCGTCCGGCCCCGCCCATACCGCGTCGTCATGGTCGCGGGCGTCGGCGGGATCGATGGTCAGAAGCGGGATGTCGCGCAGGTCGGTGCGGCCGCGCGGATCGACCGGCTGCGCCGCCTGCGCCTGGGCGATGACGGCGGCGGGAAACTCGGTGGGAATGCCGTGATCGTGAATGGCGATCAGGCTGATGGTGCGGGGCGAATCCATCGATCCGATGCGCTCAACCACGCGGACGCGGCTGAAACCGGCGATGCGGCCCGGCACGGATTCCACCGCCACCAGTTCATTGTGCTTGGCGCCGCCCAAATCGGTCTTTTCCAGCGCGTATTCGGTGCGCGCCTTCTTGTCGACCGGCTCCAGCCGGAAGCCCCCACTTCTGGAATCAGAAGAGCGGTTTTCCCGCAGCACGCCCAACAGGCGAGTCGGCGCATCCTTCTCCAGCTTGCGGATGATGCGGGCTTCGTAATGCTCGCCTGTCTTCTCCAGCTTGGCCAGCAATTGCGATCCGACAGACGGCGCGCCGCCATCCTTGGGCGGAATGACGTAGATGCGGGGTGGCTCTTCATTGCTGTCCCATTGCAGCGGGCGGGCGAGGAATTCGCCATCGCTGTCGGTGCCGGTGATCTCGATTACCGTGATGTCCGGCAGTTCGCCGCGCTTCGTCAGGCCGCGCTTCTTGGTGCCTTCGATGGCGCCGTCCTGTTCCAGTTCCTTCAAGACGCGCTTCAGCGTGATGCGGTCGGAGCCTTTCAGGCCCAGCAGCTTGGCCAGGTCGCGCTTGTTGGCGCCCGGATTGGAGGCAAGCAGTTCCAGTACGCGCGCCTTGTCGAGGGCTTGCGTGTTGTTTCGTGTCTTATTCTGTTTCAATTTCTCTATTCGCCTGCCAGCTCGGGCTCTTTGGACTTTTTCTTGTCCACGGGCTTTGCGGCAGCTTTCTTCTTGGTTGTGGTTTTGGTCGCGGCCTTCTTTTTAGGCGCGGCCTTCTTCTCTTTGGTATCGGTTTTGGCCTTGGCAGACTTTGCCGCGGCTTTCGGCTTGGCGGCCCTTTTCGGCTTCTTGCCGCTCTTGGCCGCGCGTTCGGCGATCAGCGCCAACGCCTGTTCCAGCGTCACGCTCTCCGGCTCGGTGCCTTCGTGCAGGGTGGCGTTGGTGCTGCCGTCGCTGACATAGGGACCGAACTTGCCCTTCAGAACCTTGATGGCGGTTCCGGCGGGATCGTTGCCCAGTTCCTTCAGGGTCTGCTGGCCGCGACGACCCGGGCCACGCGCCTTCTTCTCTGCAATCAGGGTGACGGCACGGTTCAGGCCGATCTCGAACACATCTTCCGGCGATTCCAGCGAGGCGTAGATGCCGTCATGGGCGACGTAAGGCCCGAAGCGGCCGAAGTTCGAGGTGATCTTTTTGCCGTCTTCCGGGTGCAGGCCGACTTCGCGCGGCAGCGATAGCAGCTTCAGCGCCAGTTCCAGATCGACGTCGGAGCGGTCGGTGCCCTTGGGCAGGCCGCTGCGCTTGGGCTTCTCGCCTTCGCCGAGCTGCACATAGGGACCGAAGCGGCCCGAACGCAGCGTGATCTTCTCACCATTGTCGGGATGCTCGCCAATCTCCTGCGGCCCGGTTTCGCCTTCGCCCGGCTTTGCGCCAAGCTGCTTGGTGAAATTGCATTCCGGATAATTGCTGCAGCCGATGAAGGCGCCGAAGCGGCCCAGCTTCAAATTCAGGCGGCCCGCTTCACAGTTCGGGCATTTGCGCGGATCGACGCCGTCTTCGCCGGGCGGGAAGATGTGATGGCCCATCGCCGCTTCCAGCTCGTCGATCACATGGGTGATGCGAAGATCCTTGGTTCCGGCGACGGCGGCGGAAAAGTCGGTCCAGAAATCGCGCAGCAAAACCTTGTAATCCAGCTTGTGGGCCGAGACCTCGTCCAGCTTCTCTTCCAGGTCGGCGGTGAAGTCATATTCGACGTAACGCTTGAAGAAGCTCTGCAGGAAGGTGGTGACCAGGCGGCCCTTGTCTTCCGGCATGAAACGCTGGCGGTCCATCTTCACATAGGCGCGGTCGCGCAGCGTCGACAGGGTCGAGGCGTAGGTGGAGGGGCGGCCGATGCCCAGCTTCTCCATCGCGCCAACCAGCGAGGCTTCGGAATAGCGCGGCGGCGGCTCGGTGAAATGCTGCGCCGGGTTGACGGCTTCGACGCCCGTGGCGTCGCCCTGCTTCACCTTGGGCAGGTTGGCGCCACCCTCATCCGCGGCATCGTCCTGGCCTTCAAGATACAGCGTCAGGAAGCCGTCGAACACGGTGACGGTGCCAGTGGCGCGCAGGGTGATCTGGCCGTCGGCGGACATCACATCGACCGTGGTGCGTTCCTGCTCGGCGCTTTCCATCTGGCTGGCGATGGCGCGCTTCCAGATCAGCTCATAAAGACGGGCGGCGTCGGCATCGAGATAGCGCGCCACGCTTTCGGGCGTGCGGGCGAAGCCGGTGGGGCGGATGGCTTCATGCGCTTCCTGCGCGTTCTTGGCCTTGGAGGTGTATTCGCGTGGGCGGGACGGCAGGTACTTCGCGCCGTAATTCTTGCCGATCACGTCGCGGGCGTCGGCGACGGCTTCCGGTATCATGGTGATGCCGTCGGTACGCATATAGGTGATCAGGCCGGTGGTTTCGCCGCCGATCTCTACGCCTTCATAAAGCCCCTGCGCGATCTGCATGGTGCGCTTGGCATTGAAGCCCAGCTTGCGGCTGGCTTCCTGCTGCAGGCTGGAGGTGATGAAGGGGGGCGAGGGGTTGCGCTTGACCGGCTTGGCTTCGACGCTGCCGACCTTGAATTTCTGGCCCTTGATGGCAGCCATGGCGCGGTCGGCATCGGCCTGGTTGGCCAGCGAGAGCTTTTCCACCTTCTTGCCATCCAGCTGCACCAGGCGGGCGGAGAAATTGCCCGCGCCCGCCGACAGGTCGGTGTCGATGGACCAGTATTCCTGCGCCCGGAAGGCTTCGATCTCGGTCTCGCGTTCCACGATCAGGCGCAGCGCGACGCTCTGCACGCGGCCGGCCGAACGCGCGCCCGGCAGCTTGCGCCACAGCACGGGCGAGAGGGTGAAGCCGACGAGATAATCCAGCGCGCGGCGGGCGAGATAGGCATCGACCAGATCGGTGTCGATCTGGCGGGGATGCTTCATCGCTTCCAGGATGGAGGATTTGGTGATGGCGTTGAACGCCACCCGCTCCACCGGCATCTTGAGCAGGCCTTTTTCCTTCAGCACTTCCAGGATGTGCCAGGAAATGGCCTCGCCTTCGCGGTCCGGGTCGGTGGCGAGAATAAGCTTTTCGGCGCCCTTCACGGCCTTGGCGATATCGGTGATCTTGGACTGGGCCCGGGCATCGACATCCCAGAGCATGGCGAAGTCCTCATCGGGCTTCACCGAACCGTCCTTGGACGGCAGGTCGCGGATGTGGCCGAAGGAGGCCAGCACCTTATAATTGTCGCCAAGGTACTTGTTGATCGTCTTGGCCTTGGCGGGGGATTCGACGATGAGGACGTTCATCGGAACTCTTTGATTTGGCGCGTGCCGGTCCGGGGGAAGCGGCTCATCTGGGGTGGAGTGCGACCCGAAACAAGGCCGGGGGTCGGCGAAGGCGGCGGACACTGATGCGAGCCGTGGCGGCCTGTCAACGCCGGGGCTGACAAGCTTCCATCACCTGTGATTGTATTTAACGAGATATTTACCATAATATGTAATCATAGGTTGCATCAGGGAGGTCGTTCCGCTATGGTAAACGCCGAATTGATTGCGATCCCGTTTATGCCCCAGGCTCAGAAAAAGCCCCGTCCCGACGCCGCAATGCCAGCGCCGGCGGTGTTGTCGCCGTCGGAAACCGCCCGCTACACGTCCGATTTTCTGGAATGCTTGCGAAAAATCGCCAGCCGGCAGGGGCATGGCGTCCTGGCGCACCTGCTGGAGCTCGCCCAATACGAGGCGCACAGCCTGGCGGCGGCTAACGCCAGGACACCCGATTCCCCGGGTGCCGGGCGCAGCGCCCCGCCAGTTCCAGCTCCAGCAGAACCGTAAGCACCGCGCCTGCGGGCGCCCCCAGCAGCCGGATCAGCTCGTCCACCCCCACCGGTGGCGGGACCCAGCGCTTCTTCCACCTGCGCCCGCACCTTGTCAGCTTCCGCCTCCCAGTTTTCGGGCGGCGCGGACGGTGCGCGCGGCCGCCGGGTTCATCGAAATCGCGCCCGATCATGGGCCGCAGCACGGCCAGCACATCCTCGGCGCTTTCGGTCAGCGTCGCGCCATCGCGCAACAGCCTGTTGCACCCCTTGGCGCGGGGATCGAGCGGCGAGCCAGGCACGGTGAAGATCTCGCGCCCCTGTTCCAGCGCATAGGTGGCGGTGATGAGCGAGCCGGAGCGTTCGGCGGCTTCCACCACAACGATGCCGCGCGACAACCCGCTGATCAGGCGGTTGCGACGCGGGAAGTGGCGGGCTTGCGGCGCTTCACCCAGCCGCATTTCGCTGACGATGACGCCGCGTTCGCGGATGGCGTCATAGAGCGCCTGATTCTCCGGCGGATAGACGATGTCGACACCGACTGCCGCAACCGCGACGGTGCCGGTGTCGAGCGTGGCTTCGTGCGCGGCGCTGTCGATGCCGCGCGCCAGGCCCGAAGCGATGCCAAGGCCGGCTTCGCCCAGGTCGCGCGCCAGCAAGAAGGCCAGCCTGCGCCCCAGCGCCGAAGCGTTGCGGGCGCCGACGATGGCGACCATCTCTTTTCGCAACAGGTGCGGATGACCCAGCACCGCGATGACGGGCGGCGGCGGCTCCAGCGCAGCCAACCCGTGCGGATAGTCCGGCTCGCAGGAGAACAGGAAGCGGCCACCCAGCTTTTCCAGCGCAGCGATCTCGCGTGCGATCTCGCTTTCGGGCGGCAGGACGAATTCGCGTTTTCCCCCGCGCGCCGCCAGCCGGGGTACCGCATCCAGTGCGTCCATGGCTGATCCGAAACGCGCGATCAGATTGGCAAAGGTGACGGGCCCGATATTCTCGGTGCGGGCAAGACGCAGCCAGGCGCGGCGTTCGCTATCCTTCACCCTTATCCTTCGAACCGATACGCGGTTCGGTGCCGTTGAGAAGCCGGCGAATGTTGGCGTGGTGCAGGACGATGACAAGGGCGGCCGACAGCTCGATGTGCGGCACATATGTTCCATAGAGTGGGTAAATTTCCCGCGCCGCCAGCCAGAAATAGAGCGGCGACAGCGCAATCGCGATCAGCGCAGACAGGGACGAGATGCGGAACAGCAGCGCCATTCCGATCCAGGTGGCGATGACGGAAAGCCCGGCAGGCCAGCACAGCGCCAGCGAAATGCCGATGAAGGTGGCGACGCCCTTGCCGCCCTTGAAGCGCAGCCAGATGGGAAAGACATGGCCCAGCACCGCGCCCGCCCCGGCAAGGACTTCCATGCCCACCGGCAGATAGAGCCCGGCCAGCAGCACCGCCGCCACGCCCTTGAGCCCGTCGAACAGCAGCGTGCCCGCCGCAGCCCATTTCTTGCCGGTGCGCAGGACATTGGTGGCGCCGATATTGCCGCTGCCGATCTTGCGGACATCGCCCGCGCCCGAGGCGTAGGCGAAGAAAAGGCCAAACGGGATCGAGCCCAGCAGATAGCCCAGGCCCAGTGCGATCAGAATGTTTGGCAAGTCCCCCATGGCGCGGGACGATAATGGAAAACTAGTTTCGTTTAAACACGCATTCGCCGCCCACGAAGGTCATGCGGGCGCGGCCCTGGAAGCGGCGGCCTTCAAAGGCCGTGTTGCGGGCGCGGCTGTGCAGCTTGTCGGCTTCCACCACGAATGGCTCGCCTTCGTCGAACAGCACCAGGTCGGCGGGCGCGCCCTTGGCCAGTGTGCCGCCAGGCAGCCCCAGCAGCTTCGCGGGCGCTGCGGTGACGGCGCGCAGCACCGTCGCCAGGTCCGCGCCATTGTGGTGCACCGACAGGGCGGTGGGCAGCAGGGTCTCGAGTCCCACCGTGCCGGCTGCGGCTGCTGCGAAGGGCTGGCGCTTGGTATCCGCGCCCTGTGGTTCGTGGGAAGACACCAAAAGATCGATGGCGCCGCTGGCGACGCCTTCGGCCATGGCGGCGCGGTCGGCCTCGCTGCGCAATGGCGGCGTCACCTTGCGGAAGGTGTAGTAGGAGCCGACATCCAGCTCGTTCAGGATGACGTGATGGGCGGCGACGCCGCAGGTGACGGGCAGGCCGCGCTGCTTGGCTGCCACGATCAGCTCGAGCGCCGCACGGGTGGAAATCTGCGCGAAGTGGTAGCGCGCGCCGGTCAGTTCGATCAAGGCAAGGTCGCGGGCCACGATGATCGCTTCGGCGATGGCCGGCGCGGCGGGCAGCCCCAGCCTTGTGGCGAATTCGCTTTCGGTGGCCGATGTGCCCGCCGTCAGTTCGGGATCCTCGGCATGGCCCATCACCAGCGCGTCGAAGGTGGCGGCATAGGCGAGGGCGCGGCGCAGCACCCGCGAATTTGCGACGGTGCGTTCGCCGTCGCTGAAGGCGACCGCGCCCGCTTCGCGCAGCAGGCCGATCTCGGTCATGGTTTCGCCCAGGCGGCCCTTGGTCAGGGCGGCGACGGGCGCGACCCGCACCTTGGCGGTGGCGCTGGCGCGGCGCAGCAGGAAATCCACCAGCGACGGCTCGTCGATCACCGGATTGGTCGAAGGCATCACCACCATGGTGGTGACGCCGCCGGCGGCGGCAGCATCCGAAGCCGAAGCCAACGTCTCGCGATGCTCCGCGCCCGGCTCGCCGGTATGGACACAGGCATCGATCAGGCCCGGCGCCAGCACCAGCCCGCGCGCATCGATCACTTCGGGGTCGTTCGGCTCGGCGTCGTTGAACAGGCGCGGGCCAATATCGGCTATGCGGCCATTCTCGACCAGCAGCCCGCCTTTCACGTCCAGCCCGGTGGCGGGATCGATCAGGCGCGCATTCCGGAAAGCGATGCGGCGGTTCATGCGTGCCCCCGGCTGTCGCTCTTGCACGGGACTGACCGCGAGAGCGCATCCAGAACGGCCATGCGGGCGGCGACGCCCATCTCGACCTGCTCGCCGATCAGGCTGACTTCGACATCGTCGGCGATGTCCGAGGCGATCTCGACACCCCGGTTCATCGGGCCGGGATGCATCACCAGCGCGCCGGGCTTGGCATAGGCCAGCTTCTCGCGGTCCAAACCGTAGAAGCGGAAATATTCGCGGGAGGAGGGGATAAAGGCGCCGCCCATTCTTTCCAATTGCAGCCGCAGCATCATGACGATGTCGGCGTCCTTCAAGCCCTCGCGCATGTCGGTGCAGACTTCGACGCCGAAGCGGTCGGCATCGGCGGGCAGCAGGGTGCGCGGCGCCACCAGCCGCACCCGCGCGCCCATCATCGCCAGCAGGCGCAAATTCGAGCGCGCCACGCGGGAATGCAGGATGTCGCCACAGATGGCGACGATGCGGTTCTCGAACCCGCCCAGGCGGCGGCGGATGGTCAGCGCGTCCAGCAGCGCCTGGGTGGGATGCTCATGGGCGCCATCGCCGGCATTGATCACGCTGCAGGTCAGCTTGCGCGACAGCAGCTCGGCGGCGCCCGCATTCTCATGGCGCACCACCAGCATGTCCGGCCGCATGGCGTTCAGGGTGCTGGCGGTGTCGATCAGGGTCTCGCCCTTGGAGACGGAGCTGGTCTTCACCGCCATGTTCATCACATCGGCGCCCAGGCGCTTGCCCGCCAGCTCGAAGCTGGACTGGGTGCGGGTCGAGGCTTCGAAGAACAGGTTGATCAGGGTCCGGCCCTTGAGCAGGGCGGTCTTCTTGTCGGCGGCCTGGTTCTGGACGACATAGGAATCGGCCAGGTCGAGCAGAGCGGTGATTTCGTCGGGGGAAAGCCCCTCGATCCCCAGCAGATGGCTGGTCTTCAGGATCGGCAGCGGGGGCGCGGATGTCATTAAAACCGGGCTTATAGGGGGCGAACCGGGTCCCGGCAAGTTCCATGTCGGATTAAGCACGCTTTTCTGGGGAACCGTTAGCGCGCTACCGCATTTCAAAGCCGGGTAACCCAAGGATTTCCATGATGCGTCTGATGAATCGTGCCTTCACCGCTGCTGTTTTGACCGGTCTTCTGGCCACCAGCGCCTTCGCGGCTTCGGCCTCGGCCCCGCTCCCGGCAGGCAAGCCAGCGGGCGTCAAGGAAGCCAACATGCAGGGCTCGGGTCTGCTGTGGATTGGCTTCGCGGCGATCATTGCTGTCACGGTTGCGGTTGTGGCCAGCGACAATGACGATACCGGTCCGAGCACCACCACAACCGGCACGCCTTAAGTCCCGGTCATCTCCTCCAGGCTCTTGCCCGCCGGTTCGGGCAGGAGCAGGAGGACGATAAGCGTTATCGGCAGGCTCAGAAGACACAGCTGAATCGCGGGCGCGTGCGCCTGGTAGACGTGATACAGCGTGCCTTCCAGCCATAGCGCCACTGCGCCGCAGGAAATCTCGAAGACGTATCGCAGGCCAGACACCGTCGCACGGTATTCCGTCGGCACGATCTCCAGCGCGAAGCCTGCGATCAGCGCATCGCCGGAGAAGAATCCGAAGAACGCCAGCAGCCAGAGCAGCGGCATCGCCCAGCCCGGGGCGCCGCTATAGAAGAAATAGAAGCTGATGCCCGCCAACAGCACGATGGCGAAGGCCAACGGGCGGCGGCCCAGCCGGTCGCTCAGGCGGCCCGCGCCTATGGCGAGGCCCAGGCTGACCAGACCGCACGAGACCATCAGCACGGTCGTCTGCCAGGGCTCGTAGCGATAGACGGTTTGCAGATAGGTCGCGCCCAGCACCGAAGCCGGCGAGATGGCGAAGCCGAAGGCGGATGCCGCGACCACCACGCCGATGACGCGCCCCGGATATTGCCGGGCAAGGTTTTTCAGCAGTCCCCAGGCTTCCGCGGCTTTCGAAATGGTTCGAACGACCTTTTCCCGCTCGGCAAATCGCTGTGTTTCCGGCAGGCGCCGCCGCAGCCAGGCCACGAAGAAGATGGGAATGGCGCCAATCACATAGATGGCGCGCCATTCATAGGGTAGCACCGTCACCAGCGCGAAGATAATGGAGGCGACGCCCGCGCCCAGATAGTAGAACGAGCTGAGCGTGCCATTCGCCCAGCCGCGCGCCCGGGCCGCCATTTCCTCCGCCACCACCACGAAGCACAGCATCTCCTCGGCATAGCCGAAGACACGGGTGAGAAACTGCATCGCCACGAACTGCTCATAGGTGAGCGTGAAGGCGGTGAAGAGCGTGAAAAGCGCCTGGCCGCACAGCGTCACCAGCAGCAGCCGCCGCCGCCCGATCAGGTCGGCGCTGGCCGCGATCAGCAATGCGATCACGGTGGCGATGCGGAAGATGGCGACGGTAGGGCCCACCTCGCTGTCGGGAAGCCCGAAATCGGCCAGGATGCGCGGGGCCGCGAGCCCGAAAACATTCTGGTCGTAACCGGCGAAGAAGGCGGCCGCGCCCACCAGCAGGATGACGCGTTCGGCGCGGACATTCATCGTCACGGGTGGCCGCAGAATTTTCGGCAGCCAGCGGAAACGGGCGTCTGCGGCTTCGGTTGTCATGCGCCCCTCAAGTAACGCAGCCGGTCCAGCGCGCCCTGCAGAATGTAGGCCGCCGCCATCTTGTCCACCACCTCGGCGCGGCGGGCTCGGCTGGCATCGGCATCTATCAGCGTGCGGGTGACAGCGCTGGTGGAGAGGCGCTCGTCCTGGAGAAGGATGGGAATCTCCCGGTTGGCGGCCCAGTTGCGGACAAAGGCCCGGGCCGACTGGGCAGAAGGGCCGTCCGACCCGTCCATGTTGAGCGGCAGGCCCACCACCAGGCCGCCGACCCCCTGCGCACTTATTATAATGTCCAGTTTGGCGGCGTCGGCCCCGAACTTGGCCCGTTTCAGGGTCTGCATGGGGGTGGCCACGGTCAGCAGGGTGTCGGACAGGGCGATTCCGATGGTCTTTTCCCCCAGATCGAGCCCCAACAGCCGCTTTCCGGGCGGCAGGGTCAGGTCTGTAAGCTGCGTAAGCGCCACGGCTAGTTATCTCTTTGACCGGCCCGGCAAGCCGGGCCGGGGGATTTCCTTGCCAGCCAACTGGCCGGTTGCTAGCAAGCTAGCGCCTTTCCAGCAAACAGGAAGCCTTCATGTCCGTCGACAAGGACACCGTGCGCCGCATCGCCAAACTGGCCCGCCTGGCCGTTCCCGAAGAACGGCTGGAGCCGATGGCCGGTGAACTGAACGGCATCTTCAAATGGGTCGAGATGCTGGGTGAAGCCCAGGTCGATGGCGTGCCCGCGCTCACCAGCGTGGTGGCGCAGAAGCTGAAATGGCGGAAGGACGAAGTGACCGATGGCGGCAACGCCGATGCCCTGATGGGCAATGCGCCGGGCGGCGAGGATCACTTCTTCACCGTGCCCAAGGTGGTCGAGTAACATGGCAGATCTCACCTCCAATCCCACCGCCATGACCCTGGCCGAAGCGCGCGATGCGCTGAAGGCCAAGGCGATTTCCTCGCGCGAACTGACTGGCGCCTTCATCCAGGCGATTGAAGCCGGACGCGGGCTCAATGCCTTCATCACCGAGACCGCAGACGTGGCGCTGCTGATGGCGGGTGAATCCGACAAGCGCCTCGCCGAGGGCAAGGCCGGTGCTCTGGAAGGCCTGCCGTTGGCGATCAAGGATCTGTTCTGCACCAAGGGCACCCGCACCACAGCGGCGTCGAAGATCCTGGGCAATTTCATTCCGCCCTATGAATCCACCGTCACCCAGAATTTGTGGAATGCGGGCGCGGTGATGCTGGGCAAGACCAACCTGGACGAATTCGCCATGGGCTCGTCCAACGAAACCAGCGCCTTCGGCCCGGTGTTCAATCCGTGGCGCTCGCGCGGCTCCAACCAGAACCTCGTGCCGGGCGGATCGTCCGGCGGTTCGTCATCCGCCGTCGCCGCCGATCTGTGTCTGGCCGCCACCGGCACCGACACGGGCGGCTCTATCCGCCAGCCCGCCGCCGTCACCGGCACCGTCGGGCTGAAGCCCACCTATGGCCGCTGCTCGCGCTGGGGCATCGTCGCGTTTGCCTCGTCGCTGGACCAGGCCGGGCCGATGACCAAGACTGTGCGCGACGCTGCCATCCTGCTGACCAGCATGGCCAGCATCGACCCGAAGGATTCCACCAGCGTCGAGACGTCGGTGCCGGATTATGAGAGCTTCCTCACCGGCGGCGTGAAAGGTCTGAAGGTCGGCATCCCGAAGGAATACCGCATCGACGGCATTCCCGCCGATGTCGCCGCGCTGTGGGACAAGGCGGCCGACTGGCTGAAGGCCCAGGGCGCGGAGATCGTCGAGGTCTCGCTGCCCCACACCAAGTATGCGCTGCCGACCTATTACATCGTCGCACCGGCCGAGGCCTCGTCAAACCTGGCGCGCTATGACGGTGTCCGCTTCGGCCACCGCGCCGCCAACCCGCACGACATCACCGACCTGTATGAGCGCAGCCGCGGCGAAGGCTTCGGCGCGGAAGTGCAGCGCCGCATCCTGATCGGCACCTATGTTCTCTCGGCGGGCTATTACGACGCCTATTATTCTCGCGCCCAGAAGCTGCGCACCCTGATCAAGCGCGACTTTGATCAGGCTTTCGAGAAGTGCGATGTGCTGCTGACGCCCTCCACGCCCGGCCCGGCCTTCGGCGTTGGCGCCAAGACCTCCGATCCGCTGGAGATGTACCTGCAGGACGTCTTCACCGTGACCGTTAACCTGGCGGGGCTGCCCGGTATCTCGGTGCCCGGCGGCCTGACCGAAAGCGGTCTGCCGCTGGGGCTTCAGCTGATCGGCAAGGCCTTTGATGAAGGGACCCTGTTGCGGGCGGCCCAGGCGGTCGAAACGGCGGCGGATTTCAAGGCGAAACCCGCCAAATGGTGGACGGCATGAGCAGGATCGTAAAAGGCCAGACTGGCGACTGGGAAATCGTCATCGGCATGGAAGTCCATGCCCAGGTCACCAGCAACTCCAAGCTGTTCTCTGGGGCTTCGACCGAATTCGGCGCCGATCCCAACAGCCAGGTCAGCTTCGTCGATGCCGGCATGCCCGGCATGCTGCCGGTCATCAATGCGAAATGCATCGAACAGGCGGTTCGTACCGGGCTGGGCCTGAAGGCCAAGATCAATCTGCGCTCGCTGTTCGACCGCAAGAACTATTTCTACCCTGACTTGCCGCAGGGCTATCAGATCAGCCAGTTCAAGGACCCCATCGTGGGCGAAGGCGAGGTCACCATCGACCTCAAGGACGGCACAAGCATCCTGGTCGGGATCGAGCGCCTGCATCTGGAGCAGGACGCCGGCAAATCCATCCACGACCAGCACCCGGACCAGTCCTTTGTTGACCTGAACCGTTCGGGCGTCGCCCTGATGGAAATCGTCACCAAGCCGCACATGCGGTCCTCGGAAGAAGCCGCGGCCTTCCTGAAGAAGCTGCGCGCCATCGTGCGCTATCTGGGCACCTGCGACGGCAACATGGACGAAGGCTCGATGCGCGCCGACGTCAATGTTTCGGTCTGCCGCCCGGGCGGCTATGAGAAATTCCGCGCCGACGGCTCGTTCAAGCATCTGGGCACGCGCTGCGAGATCAAGAACGTCAACTCCCTGCGTTTCATCGCCCAGGCGGTGGAGTATGAAGCCCGCCGCCAGGTCGATCTGCTGGAAGAGGGCGGCACGATCCGCCAGGAAACCCGCCTGTTCGACAGCAAGCAGGGCGAGACCCGCTCCATGCGCGGCAAGGAAGAGGCGCACGATTACCGCTATTTCCCCGATCCCGACCTCTTGCCGCTCGAACTGGAGCAGGCTTACGTCGACGCCATCGCCAAATCCCTGCCCGAACTGCCCGACGAGAAGCGCGCCCGCTTCATCGAGGGCGGCCTGTCGCCTTACGACGCTTCCGTGCTGGTGAGCGAACGCGAACTTGCCGATTATTACGAAGAACTGGCCAAGGGGGTGGACGCCAAGGCGGCCGCCAACTGGCTGAACAACGAAATCCTGGGCCGTCTGAACAAGGCGGGGCTTGGAATTACCGAAGTGCCGGTCACGGCAGCCGCCAACAACGCCATCATCCGGATGATTTCGGACAACACCATCTCCGGAAAGATCGCCAAGGACCTGCTGGACATCGTCTGGCTAGAGGGCGGCGACCCGAAAGAGGTGGTGGAGAGCCGCGGTCTGCGCCAGGTGACCGACACCGGCGCCATCGATGCCGCCATCGAGGCGGTGATCGCCGCCAATCCCGAAAAAGTGGAAGAGGTGAAGGCGAAACCGAAACTGGCGGCCTGGTTTGTCGGTCAGGTGATGAAGCAGACGGGTGGAAAAGCAAATCCGGCGGCAGTGAACGCCGCCCTCAAGATCCGACTCAATCTCCCCGACGAGGGGTGATTCGCACAAAATGCACAAAGCGCGGTCCGGCCCGGACTTTTTCGCGATTTTTTCTCCGTACAAAGAATGATGCATTTAACCCTTGTAAAATGCGGGTTTCTTGCACATCGCCGTTTTCTGGCCTTTTTCGATGTCAAGACGGATTTGCAAATCGAAATGCAAGTAATTCATATTGTTCGTGTTCTTGGGGGGCGGCGATGAGTCGCTCGGACCCGGACGAACGATAGAGGAGTTAAACTCATGGCTGCGAAGAAGAAGGCCAAGAAGGCCGTCAAGAAGAAGGCGACCAAGAAGAAGGCCGCCAAGAAGAAGAAGTAATTGACCTCGGTCAATTAAATCTTCTCGGGTCCCCTGACGCTTACTTGGGGTGCATCCGATGAATAAAGCGAAGGCCGCGGCTCCCTAACGGGACCCGCGGCCAAGCTGTTTTTAGGGGTGAGGCGCGACCGGCGAAGCCGATCAAATCGGTCCGGGGGACCGATTTGAGTGCCGAACGCGTCTGCAATATCATAGCGTCGATCAGCCTTGCTGATCCGCTGATTATGCCCCATCTCCCCTTGAGCAGACCGCATGAGGGAGGCCGTCATGGCCCGGAAGACCGTGAAACCCGCGCCTATCAAGGCCAAGAAGGCCCCCGCTAAAGCCTCACTTTCAAAGAATGGGGGCGCGACGCGCCCCGGGGCTATCCAGCTCTACTATTGGCCCACCCCCAACGGCCACAAGATCAGCATCATGCTGGAGGAGCTGGGGCTCCCCTATGAGATGCACCCCGTCAATATCAACAAGAACGAGCAGTTCGCGCCCGCCTTTCTCAAGCTGTCGCCCAACAACCGCATCCCGGCGATCCTCGATCCGAATGGGCCGGGCGGCCGTCCCATCTCGGTCTTCGAGTCCGGCGCGATCCTTCAGTATCTCGGGCGCAAGACCGGCAAATTCTATCCGCAGGACGAACGCGCCCGCGTCGCGGTGGACGAGTGGCTGATCTGGCAGATGGGTGGGCTGGGGCCGATGTCTGGCCAGGCCAACCATTTCGTCCTCTACGCGCCGGAAGACGTGCCCTATGCCAAGAAGCGCTATGTCGAGGAGGTCCGCCGCCTGCTGGGCGTGATGAACACGCGGCTGGGCAAGGTGAAGCACTTGGCTAGTGCCTATTCCATCGCCGACATTGCCTGCTACTCTTGGGTCAAGTCGGCCTCGCGGCATGTGCCGCTGGACCCTTTTCCCAATCTGGCGGCGTGGTTCGCGCGCGTCGGCAAGCGCCCCGCGGTCCAGCGCGGCATGAAGGTCGGCGCCGAACTGCGCAAGCCCAACTAGGCGCGAGCCCGGCTTTCCGCCGGGCGACCAGCAGCATCTGCCAGCTTCCTTCCCCCTTGCGCGCGTAGCGCGCCCCAAAGGGGGAAGGTGTCGTAACGAGGTGTTTGCTTGCGAACCCGAGTTGCGACGGATGGGGGTTCATCAATTGATAACCAAACCTAACGCGTCTTAGCATTTAAGACTAATATCCATTTACCTAGTCTTAGTTTCTTTGGCTTCACCATCACCTCGCACGAAAGAGGAATCTTTCGGTCAGTCGTGAAGGGAAACCAGACGTGGCGTGCATCGATATAGACAGCCTTGCTCAATATGAGCAGGACGCGAAGACAGGGCGCGCCGATGCGCTCTACAATCTGGGCCTCGCCTATTCGACGGGCCAGGGCGTGCCGGCCGACTATGTCGTGGCGCACAAATGGTTCAACCTGGCGGCGTCGCGTGGCGTCGAGGAAGCCAAGCGCTGGCGCAACACGATCGCCGAGGAAATGAACCCCGGTCAGATCGCGCAGGCGCAGAAGCTGGCCCGCGAGTGGCTCTCGATCTTCAAATAAGACGGCTTTAGACCGTCATCCGCATCCTGCTTCCGTGGGATGGCAGCCGCGCCACCAGCGCGGCTTTTTTGTTACCCAGCCGCGCCTTGGCGCGGCGTTCTTCCGGTAATTACCGTCCCGTTGGCGAAGGCGGCGGATTGGTGGGGGCATAGAGATCCGCCACGATGCCGGACGGGGCCGCGCCGCCCGCCAGCCGCGCCCGATAGGCCCCGGCATTCTCCAGCACCCGCGCCACATAGTTGCGCGTCTCCGGGAAGGTGATGCGCTCGATCCAGTCGATAGGATCGGTGCCCGGCAGGCGGGGATCGCCATTGACCCGTGCCCAGCGCGTCGCATTGCCCGGCCCGGCATTGTAGGCGGCGATGGCCAGCGGCAGCGAACCGCCATAGCGCACCAGATGGCTGGAAATCTCCGACATGCCCAGGCGGATGGAATAGTCGGTGTCGCCCACCAGCGCTTCGGCGCGGAAGGGCAGGCCGACGGCCTTGGACTGCATGCGCGCCGTCGCGGGCATCACCTGCATGATGCCCTGCGCCCCGGCGCTGGAGACGGCATAGGCGTCGAATTCAGATTCCTGGCGGATCAGCCCCAGCACCAGCGATTGTGGCGGCGGCGTGCCGCTGCCGGCGAAGCTTGGCAGGTTCATCACCGGATGGCTGTAGGCCAGCACCAGCGAACCGTCATAGCCCAGCGTCTTGGCCAGGCGCACGGCGATCTCCAGATAGCCCCATTGCGACAGGCGCTGCATCATCGCCTTCATGCGGGCGGGGCCGGGACGCGCCGCCAGCTCGGCATCGACGAACAAACGCAGCTCGGCGGTCTGTCCCAGCTCGGCAAGCGCCTTGATGGCGGGCATCAGGGGCGAGGCGTCCATCTCCGCATCCGTCGCGGGCGTCAGCGCAACGTCGGTCAGGCGCACTTGCCCACCCGTCTTGGCCAACGCCAGCTGGCCGTAAAAGGTCTCGGCATAGGTCGCGGCGCGGCCATACTGCACCAGTGCCGCGATGCGGTCGTCCGCGGCTTCCAGAGCGCGGCCCTGCCAATATTGCGCCTTGGCCTTGGAGATGGGGCGGGCCACGGCGGCTTCCATGCGCTGGAAATAGGGCAGGGCTTCGCGCGCCTCCTTCAGGAAGCGCAGCGTGATGAAGCCGGAGAGGAATTGCTGCTCGGAATAATCCGCGCCGCTGGTCAGCCCGGCATGGTTCGACAGGCGCAGCGCCATGCGCGGGTCGTTGTCGCCCAGTGCGTCGCGCGCCTGGATGTTGTGCTCGATCCACCAGCGGTCGGCATGGTCTTTCAGCGCCCCCGCCGGGATGCGCAGCAGCATGGTGTGGGCCGCATCGGTCTGGCCGTCGCGGCGCAGCGCCGCCGACCAGTCATAGAGCAGGGCGGGATCACTGGAGCCGGAAACGGCATCCAGCGCCGTGCGCGCGCCCTTGGCGCCGCTGGCGGCCAGCGCGATGCGGGCCCGCGCCACGTCGGTATCACCGCTGATGCGCGCCAGCACGCGGCGGGCGGCGGTGATCTCGCCGCGCCAGAGCAGCGCTTCCAGCCGCGCCCGGTCGTCGGCGGCGGTCAGCACGCTGCCATGGTTCTGCACGATGGAAAGTTCGGTGTTGGCGTCGAAAGTGCCGCTGCGCCAAGCTTCGCGGATCAGCGCCTGGCCGCGTGTCGTCTGGCCGGTGGCGATCAGCGCCCCGCCAAGTCGGATGCGGCCCAGCGCGGTGGACGGCGTGCGCGTGCCGAACCAGGCGACAATCTCGCTGGGACCCATTTCAGGCCCGATGGCGGCTTCGGCGCGATTGTAAAGCAATGGCCGCCCCGGCCAGTTTGCGGGGATGGTCCGCAGGACCGAGTCGATCTCGCTGAAGCTGGCATTGGCCTGGCGGCCATAGCGCCATTCCAGCAATTGCCGGGGCAGGGGATTGGAGCCGCCCGCCGCCAGGCTGCGCGCCCCGATCCAGTCGCCGCGGTCCACCGCCGCATAGGCGCGCTGGTAAACCTCGCGGTCCGACGCCGTCAGCACGCGCAGGCTGCTGGGCTTTGGCGGGGCGGCAAACGCCAAGGTCAGCGCGCCGGCGATGGCCAGTGCGGGAATGGCAGCAATGAAACGGGTGGAAATCATGGACCGATGCTTGTCGAAGGGGGCTGGAACAGCTTAGACGGAGCACCGCCCCTGGGCCATACTGAACACCGGGCCGGGCAAGAATGAGACCAACCGGGAAATTCCCATGACTGTCGCCAACCGCATCCCCACTTCCCGCATCAAGGGCTCCATTACCGCCCTCATCACCCCGATGAAGGACGGCAAGCTGGACGAAGCCGCCTTCCGCAAGCTGGTCTCTTGGCAGATCGCGGAAGGAACCCACGGCCTGGTTCCCTGCGGCACCACCGGCGAATCGCCCACCCTCAGCCATGAGGAACACCGCCGAGTGATCGAGATCTGCGTCGAGGAGACGGCAGGCCGGGTGCCGGTGATCGCGGGTGCGGGTTCCAATTCGACGGTCGAAGCCATCGCGCTGACCAAGTTCGCGAGGGAGGTCGGCTGCGACGCCGTGCTGTCCGTGACCGGCTATTACAACAAGCCGTCGCAGGAAGGGCAGTACCGCCATTTCATGGCGGTGGCCGATGCGGTTGATATTCCGATCATCCTCTACAACATCCCCCCCCGCGCCATCGTCGAGATCGGCGTGGAACTGATGGCGCGGCTGGCCAAGCACCCCAACATCATCGGGGTAAAGGACGCCACCGCCAACCTGATGCGCCCGTCGCGCGAGCGCCATGCCATCGGCAAGGACTGGTTGCTGTTGTCGGGCGAGGATGGCACCGCGCTGGCCTACATGGCCCATGGCGGCCATGGCTGCATCTCGGTGACGGCCAATGTCGCGCCGAAGCTGTGTTCGCAGTTCCAGACCGCCTGCTGGGCGGGCGACTATGCCGCGGCGCTGGCGATCCAGGACAAGCTGTTGCCGCTGCACGACGCGCTCTTCACCAATCCCAACCCCGCGCCGGTGAAGTATGCCGCCTCGCAGCTGGGGCTGTGTTCGGCAGACGTGCGCCTGCCGCTGGTGGAGGCCGACGAAGGCTCCCAGGCCAAGGTGCGCGAAGCGCTGGCCTTTGCCGGTTTGAAGTAGCGCGCGCGAGCGCCTATCTTCACCGCATGGTCAAAAAGAAAGAAGACGGCTTCAAGATCATCGCCGACAACCGCAAGGCCCGTTACGCCTATGCGATTGGCGAGACGCTGGAAGCCGGCATCATGCTGATGGGGTCGGAGGTCAAGTCGCTGCGCGGCGGCAAGACCACCATCGGCGAAAGCTATGCCCACGCCAAGGATGGCGAACTGTGGCTGGTCAATTGCTACATCCCGGAATATCTCCAGGCCAACCGGCAGAACCACGAGCCCAAGCGCACCCGCAAGCTGCTGGTGAAGAAGCGCGAGATCGCGCGGCTGTCCGCCGCGATCCAGCGCGAAGGCATGACGCTGATCCCGCTCAAGCTCTATTTCAACGCCCAGGGCAAGGCGAAGCTGGAGATCGGCGTCGCCAAGGGCAAGAAGCTGCACGACAAGCGCGAGACCGAGAAGGACCGCGACTGGGCCCGCGACAAGGCGCGGCTGCTGCGGGATAAAGGGTGAGGCGTAGCGGCCTCTTCGTTTTTCTTGTCATTCCCGCTTTCGCGGGAATGACAAGGTGTGCTCCTAAAGCCCCGCCAGCGTCTTCGCATCCTGCACCACTTTTTCGAACATCGGCGTCGTCAGCACGCCGGTGTTGGTGTTGTAGCGCGAGCAGTGATAGCTGGAGATCAGCTTGAAGCGGCCTATGTCATAAGCGACGCCATGCTTGAAGGGATGGGTGGCGATGCGCGCGCCCAGCGTCTTGCAGGTGCTGTCATGGGCGATCTTGCCCAGCGCCAGGATCACCTTGATCTTCGGCAGCGTCTCCAGTTCGGAGATCAGGAACTGGCGGCAGGTGTTGATCTCGCTGGGCTCCGGCTTGTTCTGCGGCGGCACGCAGCGCACGGCGTTGGCGATGCGGATGCCCACCAGCTTCAGCGGATCGTTGGCGCGCTCCTCATACTTGCCCGTCGCCAACCCGAACTTCAGCAGCGTGGCGTAAAGCAGGTCGCCGGCCCAGTCGCCGGTGAAGGGGCGCCCGGTCTGGTTGGCCCCGTGCAGCCCGGGCGCCAGCCCCGCTATCAGGATGGACGCATCCAACGGCCCGAAGCTGGGGACCGGCGCATTCCAGTAGGACGGGAATTTCTTCTGGTTCTCATGCCGGAACGCGGCCAGGCGCGGACAGAGCGGGCAATCTTTTGGTGGGGCCTTCGGCGGCGCGACGGGGGCTTTCATGCCACCGGACTAAAGCGCGAAAATGCCGGTGTCTAGGCCGTGGTGGAGGCGAAGGGCGAGGGCGTGGGCTTGACGCCGCCTTCGCGTGCGATCTGCGGGCGCAGTTCTTCCAGCTCGATGAAATTGTCGGCCTGGCGGCGCAGTTCGTCCGCCACCATGGGCGGGGAGGTGCGAATGGTGGAGACCACGCTGACCCCGCCGCCCGCGCCGCTGCACCGCTTCGACCAGACGGCGGAAATCGCCGTCGCCGGAGAAGATCACGACATGGTCAACGCAGGTCGCCATCTCCATTACATCGATGGCGAGCTCGATATCCATGTTGCCCTTGACCCGGCGGCGGCCCTGGGAGTCGGTGAACTCCTTCAGCGGCTTGGTGACGACCGAGAAGCCGTTATAGTCCAGCCAGTCCACCAGCGGACGCAGGGGCGAGAATTCCTGATCCTCGGCGACGGCGGTGTAATAGAAGGCGCGAACCAGAGTACCCTTGCGGGCGAAGAGTTCCAGCAGCCGCTTATAGTCGATGTCAAAGCCCAGGCCCTTGGCCGCGCCATACAGGTTGGCGCCGTCGATGAACAAAGCCAGTTTTTCCGACGGATAAAAAAGCATATGACCTCCAATGATACGCCTGAAATACTGATCGCCCTGGGGGCCAATATGCCCTCGCGGGCCGGCGCCCCGTTTGAAACCCTGCGCGCCGCGCTTGCCACGCTGGAAGAAGCGGGCGTCACGGTGCTCAAGGTTTCGTCCCTCTTGGAAACAACGGCCTGGCCCGATCCAACAGACCCGCCCTTCGTAAATGCCGCCGCTTCCCTCCAGACCGCGCTAAATCCGCTGGCGCTTCTGGAACTTTTGCACGCTACTGAAACGGCTTACGGGCGGGTCCGTTCCCGGGTGAATGCACCAAGGCCGCTGGATCTCGATCTGCTGGCGCATGGGAACACGGTGGTGACCAGCGAACTGCTCTCGCTGCCGCATCCTTTGATTGCGCGGCGGCGCTTCGTGCTGGAACCGCTGGCGGAAATCGCGCCGCACTGGCGTCATCCGATTTCGGGCCTGACAACCTTGGAAATGCTGGCGGCGCTGCCGGATTAGGCGTTTTTCAGGGCGTGCTCAGGCTTTGCTCATGCCGCTCATGGGCTGCCGCGCCAGAGTGAAGCGGTTCAGCAAGAGGAACCGGCCATGAAAAGCGCGACCATAGTCCTTCAGGGTGTGATTCTGCTCGCCGGTATTGGCGCGCTGGCCTTCCTGCTGGGGATGCCGCAGATCGAGGGCCGCAACGCGTACGCCACCCAGTTCCAGATCTATTTCAACGATCCTTTCCTGGCCTATGCGTACATCGCCGCCATTCCGTTCTTCATGGTGCTCTGGCAGGCCTTCACGGTGCTGGGATATGCCAAGCAGGACCGGGCGTTCTCGCCGGAGGCCGTGAAAGCGGCGCTTACCGCGAAAGTCTGTGGCCTGGCCATGATCGGCTTTGTCGTGGGCGGGGAAATCCTCCTCCTGTCCAACGTGTTTGGCGCGATCGACCCATCGGACGACCGGGCAGGCGGGCTCGCCATGGGCATCATGATCGGGTTCGGCTCGGTCGTGATTGCCGCCACGGCGTCGATGTTCGAGCAGCTGTTGCGGGATGCCGTGGCGCTGAAAGCGAAAGCGGAAATCAGCGCCGCTGAAGGAACATGAAGGCCCCCCAATGTTTTCCGGATTGTAATGCGTCGGCACCGGCGCGCAAATGCTTCCGGCTTGTCCGCTCCCCGGTTCGGGGGCATGGTACAGCCGACACGGATTCCGAAGAGATCCGGCCAAGACACGTCTGGGGGGACAGCTTGCGACATCATCCATGGTTGGCGGCTTTGACGCTGCTGCTTCTGTCCGCAACGCCGGGCCTGGCGCAGACGCGCTTCGCGCTGTCGCTCGATCCGGTGGCCTTCGACAATTCCACGCGCGACACGGTCGGCGGCGAAGGCCGCGTCACCGCCACCCTGAACGGCAACACGCTGACGCTGCAGGGCGCGTTTTCCGGCCTGACCTCGCCCGCCACTGCGGCGCGTCTGGGTCTGGGCCTGGACTTCGCGGTGCCGGGCGATTTCTTCGCCGATCTCAGCGTCGCGCGGGCGCAGGCGGGCGCGATCAGCGGCACCGTCACGCTGACTTCGGCGCAGCTGGCGGGTCTTCGCCGCCGCGCCGTGATGCTGCAGATCGACAGCGTGCGCGGCACGACGGGATCGCTGTGGGGATGGTTCGAGCCGGTCACGGCTCCGGCGGACAGGGGGCGGTGATGCGCGGCAGGAAAAGCTATCTTGGTTTCACCGCCGCCGCGCTGGCGCTTGGCGTGGCAGGCTATGCGGCCCATGCCCAGGTCTCCACCACCGGCACCGCCGGTGTCGGTCCCTTCACACAGGCACAGGTCGATGCTGGCCGCGCCGCATATGGTCCCAATTGCGGGGGCTGCCACGGTCCGGCGCTGCAGGGCGGGCCCAACTCCACCGCGCTGGCGGGGGCGGGCTTCCTGGCGGCCTGGGGCAACCGCAGCACCGCCGATTATTTCCGCTACATCCAGACCCAGATGCCCTATGGCCGCGAGAACAGCCTGGGGGTCGATACTTACGCCGCCATCGCCGCCTATATCTATGCCGCCAATGGCGCCGCGCCGGGCACGCAGGCGATGACGGCGCAGAGCGCGGTGCGCATCAACACCATTGCCGATGGCCGCATCCGCGACGCCGTGATCACAGCGCCGCAGCAACTGGCGCAAGCCGCCGGACGCGGCGGCCGTGGCGCCGCTGGGCCGACCGACGAAAACGGCACGCCGATCGCGCCGCCGCCCGCCGCGGCCGGCCGTGGTGCGCCGCCGCCTTTTGTCGGCGGCCACACCGTGCAAGGCAAGGTGGCGAAATACACCGACGTTACCGACGCCATGCTGAAGAACCCGGCGCCGGGTGACTGGCTGATGTTCCGCCGCAACTATCAGGGCTGGAGCTATTCACCGCTCAGCCAGATCACGCCGGCCAACGTCAAGAACCTGCAGCTCAAATGGAGCTGGGCGATGAACGAGGGCGGCGCCAGCCAGGTCACGCCCATCATCCATGACGGCATCATGTTCCTGTCCAACACCTCCAACACCATCCAGGCACTGAACGCCGCCACCGGCGAACTGATCTGGGAGAACCGCATCGGCCCGGCGCCGACCTCGGCCTATGGCGGCACCCGTTCCATCGCGATCTACAAGGACAAGGTCTTCTTCGCTTCGACCAACGCCATCATGTACGCGCTGGACGCGCGCACCGGCGCCATCGCCTGGCAGACCCAGATCGCCCCGCCGCCCAAGGGCAACACCGGCGGCGTCATGGTCATCAACGGCAAGGTCGTGACCGGCATGATGGGCTGCGACAACTACACGACCGAACAATGCTTCATCAGCGCCTACAACGCCGACACCGGCAAGCAGGAGTGGAAGTTCTATACCGCTGCGCGCAACGGCACGCCGGGCGGCGACACCTGGAACGGGCTGGCCGACACCTTCAAGGGCGGCGTCGATACCTGGATCGCGGGCACCTATGACCCCGATCTGAACACGACCTATTGGGGCACGGCCCAGGCCAAGCCCTGGTTCCGCGCCTCGCGACAGACCTTTGGCGGGCACGCGCTCTACAGCTCCTCGACTCTGGCGCTCAATCCCGACAACGGCACGCTGAAATGGCACTTCCAGCACATTCCGGGCGAGACGCTCGATCTGGATGAAGTGTTCGAGCGCGTGCTGATCGACCATGGCAAGCAGAAGACGGTGATGACCATCGGCAAGTCGGGCATCCTGTGGAAGCTCGACCGCGAGACCGGCAAGTTCATCTCGCTGCTGCCCACCGTCTTCCAGAACGTCTATTCCAACATCAATCACAAGACCGGCGAGCTTACCTATCGCCAGGACATTCTTGACCAGAAGACAAACCAATGGTTCGGCTCCTGCCCGGGTCCGGAAGGCGGCCACAACTGGCAGGCCACCAGCTACAACCAGCCCACCGACCTGATGATCATTCCGCTCAGCCAAAGCTGCGTCATGATCACGGGCCGCGATGTGGAGCTGCGGCTGGGCAGCGGCGGCACCGCCAACTCGCAGCGCTTCTACTTCCAGCCCGGCAGCAACCGGCACATGGGCAAGCTGATGGCGGTGAACACCACCACCATGAAGCCGGTCTGGGAATGGACGCAGCAATCGCCCTTCCTCACCGCCATCCTCAGCACGCGGCCGGGCGTGGCCTTTGTCGGCGATTTCGACCGCGTTTTCCGCGCTCTCGACGTCAAGACCGGCAAGGAGCTGTGGCGCACCCGTCTGGGCAACACGGCGCAGGGCTATCCGGTGACCTTCACGGTCGGCGGCAAGCAGTATATCGCGGTGGCGAGCGGGTTGGGCGGCGGCAGCCCGCAGCAGAAGCCGTCGACGCTGTTGCGTGGCGCGGTCAATCGCCCGGCGACGGGGCAGCAGCTCTATGTCTTCGGCTTGCCGGACTGATCAGGTCAGTTGCCGCGGCCCGTAGCCGCGCCGCGCCCGGCAGCAGGCGGCGGCGGTGCGCCGCGTCCACCCGGCGGTGGCAGCACCTGATAGGCCTGCTTGGCCGCCATGTCCCTGGCGACGCCGATGGCCAGCACTTCCAGAGGCTCCGCGCCGGTCTGGGTGAGGGTGCCGGTCTGATTCAGGTCTACAGGCACGGCATCGCCCGCCTTGATCGCCACCGTCTCGCCGCCCACGCTCACGCTGCCCGCGCCCTTGTAGACGTAATAGGCCACGCTCATGGTCGGCGAGGCTGCCGGGGCAATGTGGCCGCCCGCCGGGATCACGATGTGATCGAAGAAGGACCAGGGCGTGTAGAACACGTTGGGCCCCAGCAGGCGGCGGAAGGTGACGGCGCCGGTGGCGTTGAGCATCGGCGGGGCCGGGCGCAGCAGCGTGGGATCGATGCGGAAATTGATGAATTGCGGGATGGCGTCCTTGGCCGCGCCAACGCGGGTGTCGCCCAGGTCGAAATTGTCATAGGTCTTCGACATGCCGACATTGATGTTCAGCCACTGGATCGGCGTCGAACCCGAATTGTAGATGCCGTGGCTGGCGCCCATCGTGTTGGGCACGCCTGCGGGTGTTGGGATGGCGCTGGTGCGTCCGTTGAGGGTGAATTCGGCCGAACCTTCGCTGAGGATGACGAACATTTCCTCACAGTGATTGTGGAAGTGCTGGCCGATGCCGCCGCCGGGCAGGATCTCGCCCCGGTGGACGAAGATCAGGTTGGTCGACAGCGCCTGCGCCCCCAAGAGCGTGCCGAACCGCATCGGGCCAGCGCCGCCATGGACGCTGGCGGAGGTGTTGAGCCTGGCGGGGTCGTGGCGGCCGATCCGGGCGCTGAGGGTTCCCGTGGCCGCGCCGGGTTGGGCCAGGGCCGGAAGGGCGGCCAGGGTGACGGCGGCAATGCCCACGCCACACTTCAGGGCATAAAGAGCGGCTTTCCGGAGCATGGGGTCCCTTTCCCGCGATTTCCGCCGCTTTCCGGCGATTTTTCTTGTCCGAATCCTATATCCCGTCGTAGGGCAGGGGTACAGTAGTGCGCTTGCGGTACAGGCGTCTGTTGTATAGTTTCCGCCGCCTTCCGCGCTTCATGCGTGGATTCCCGGCTAAACGCCTGAGACTGAAGGAATTCCATGGCCCGCGTCACCGTCGAAGACTGCGTCGACAAGATTCCCAACCGCTTTGACCTGGTGCTGACCGCGGGCTTCCGCGCCCGCCAGCTCTCCGGCGGCGCCGAGCCGATGCTGGAACGCGACCGCGACAAGAACCCCGTCGTCGCTCTGCGCGAGATCGCGGCCAAGCTGGTCAAGCCGGACGAGGCCAAGGAAGACTATATCCGCTCGCTGCAGAAGCACGCCGAAGTGGACGAGCCGGAAGAAGCCCGCCCCGCGGCCGACGAGCGCGAAGCCGCCGCCAGCCGCGCCATCACCGAGGAAGAGCTGCTGCGTGCTCTCACTTCGGAAGCCCAGCGCCGTGCCGAGCCGCAGCCGGAACCGGAAGCCGACTACGAAGAGTAGTTCGCCCCAAAGACCTGAATACGAAAAGGCCGCAGAAATCCGGCCTTTTTGTTTTTCGGTTCATTTCTGATTTGCGGGTTATCTGCCTATATTTGACCGGATGAGTACCCACGCGCCCATTCCGGAGGCCGACAAGGCCGCCCCGAAGGCTCCTTCGCCGCCGCCCACTTCGGTGAGTCGAGGGCGGCGGAAGCTGATGCGCCAGACCGACCTGGTCGAGCGGGTGCTGTCCTACGACCCCCAGGCCGACGAGGCGGTGCTTAACAAGGCCTATGTTTACGCCATGACGGCGCACGGAAAGCAGTTCCGCGCCTCGGGCGACCCGTATTTCGCCCACCCGCTGGAAGTGGCGGCGATCCTCACCGACCTGAAGCTGGACGTGGCCACCATTGCTACTGCGCTGCTTCATGACACGATTGAAGACACGCTCGTAACCTACGAGGATATAAAGGAAAAGTTCGGCGACGAAATCGCAAATCTGGTCGATGGCGTCACCAAGCTGTCTCAGCTCGAACTCTTTTCCGAGCGCACCAAGCAGGCCGAGAATTTCCGGAAACTGATACTGGCGATCACCGGCGACATAAGGGTGCTGCTGGTGAAGCTGGCCGACCGTGTCCACAACATGCGGACGCTTGGCTACATCGAGAAGCCGGAGAAGCGCCGCCGCATCGCCCAGGAGACGGTCGACATCTATGCCCCCCTGGCTGGCCGTATCGGCATGCAGAACATGCGCGAGGAGCTGGAGGACCTGGCCTTCGCCGAGCTGGACGCCGAGGCCCGCAATTCCATCGTCACCCACTTCGCCCGGCTGGACATGCAGAGCGGCGACCGGGTGGGCCGCATCGCCGACCAGATCAAGCGCAAGCTGGCCGAGCTGGGGCTGGAAGCTTGGGTCTATGGCCGGGCCAAGCGGCCCTTTTCGATCTGGCGCAAGCTGCAGACCAAGAAGCTCTCCTTCGAGCAACTCTCCGACATCTTCGCCTTCCGGGTGATCCTGGGCTCCACCCCCGACTGCTACCAGGCGCTGGGCATCATCCACACCAGCTGGCAGATGGTGCCGGAGCGCTTCAAGGACTTCATCTCCACGCCCAAGCCCAACGGCTACCGCTCGATCCACACCACGGTGATCGGGCCGGAAAAGCAGCGCGTGGAAATTCAGATTCGTACCCAGGAAATGCACGACATCGCCGAGCGCGGCGTTGCCGCCCATTGGCGTTATCGCGAGCGGGTGCCGGACCAGGGCTTGCCCGACAGCGCCACCTTTGGCTGGCTGCGCGACATGGTTGACCTGCTGGAGCGGGGCGACACGGCCGAAGAGGCGCTGGAGCATTCCAAGTTGGCGCTCTACCAGGACCAGGTCTTCTGCTTCACGCCCAAGGGCTCGCTGATCTCGCTGCCGCGCGGCGCCACGCCGATCGATTTCGCCTATGCCGTGCACACCGATCTGGGCAACACTGCCGTCGGCGTCAAGGTGAATGGCAATCATGTCACCCTGCACACGCCGCTCAAGAATGGCGACCAGGTCGAGATCATCGCCACCAAGGACGCGACGCCGTCGCCGGTGTGGGAGCAGTTCGTGGTCACCGGCCGGGCGCGGGCCGAAATCCGCCGCTTCCTGCGCCACGCCCAGCGGGACGAGCATGTGAAGTTCGGCCGCAAGATCCTGGAAAAAGCCTTCACCGACGAAGCCCGCGAACTGACCGAGAAGGCGATGGAGGAGGTGTCGAAGAAGCTGCGCCTGCCCACCGCGTCGGACGTCTATGCCGATGTGGGTCGTGGCGCGCTGCGCGGCCATGAAGTGCTGGAAGCGGTATTCCCCGAACTGAAGCGCCCTGGCAGGCCGCCCAAGGCCGGCGGAGACGGCAAGGCCAAGCCGATCTCCATTCGCGGCCTCACCGAAGGCATCGCCTATACGCTGGGCCAGTGCTGCCATCCGCTGCCGGGCGACCGTATCGTGGGCATCATGTCGCCCGAGCTGGGCACCGTGGTCCACACCATCGACTGCGCCGAACTGGACAAGGCGCATGACATGAATGACTGGCTGGACGTGGCCTGGGGCCGCAACGCCGCCGAAAGCGGATTGTCGGTGGCCCGTGTGCTGGTGCGGGTGAAGAATTCGCCCGGTTCGCTGGCGGCCGTGATGACCGCAATCGCCGCCAATGGCGGCAACATCTTCAACATGAAGGTGACCAGCCGCAATCCGCTCTTCTTCGAGTTCACGGTGGATATCGAAGTGCGCGACGTTTCCCATCTGCAGAACATCGTGGGTGCACTGCGGGTCAACGACGCCGTGGAATCGGTGGACCGCGTCCGCGAGGCGGAAACGGCTTGATGATTTTTCCTCCCCCGTTTACGGGGGAGGTGCCGCGTAGCGGCGAAGGGGGCGCTGCCGCGTTCGCCCCCTCCGTCTTGGCGCTGTGCGCCAATCCACCTTCCCCGCAGGCGGGGGAGGAAAAACAGGAAATAATATGAAGGTCGAACAGGTTTTGAACGAATTCAAGAAGGCCGGGGCGCTGCTCGAAGGCCATTTCATTCTTTCGTCGGGCCTGCACTCGGACAAGTTCCTGCAGAAGGCGCTGGTCTTTCAGGACGCCAAGCGCACCGCCAAGCTGTGCAAGGCGCTGGCCGCGAAGGTGAAGAAGGAAATCGGCGAGCAGATCACCGCCATTGTCTCGCCCGCCATTGGCGGCATCGTCCCGGGCTATGAGATGGGCCGCCAGATGGGCCTGCCCGCCATGTATGTCGAGCGGGTGGATGGCGTGTTCGAACTGCGCCGCAACTTCAGCCTGAAGAAGGGCCAGAATGTGCTGATGGTGGAAGACATCGTCTCCACCGGCGTCTCGTCGCGCGAATGCATCGCCGCCATCAAGAAGACGGGCGCGAAAGTGGTTGCCGCCGCCTGCCTGATCGACCGCAGCGCCGGCAAGGCACGCGTCGGCGTGCCGCTGATCGCGCTGGCGGAATGGAAGGTGCAGGCCTGGCCTGCGGACAAGCTGCCGCCGCACCTGCGCAACAAACCCGCGACCAAGCCGGGTTCGCGCGGACTGGTCTGATGACGTGGCGCTTTCCAGTCTGGTTGTTGCTGTCGGCGGTGCTGACCATCGCCTGGTGGACCGCCGCGCCGCATCTGTTCCAGACGGCCAATGTTCAGGCCGGGCTGTTGGTGAACCAGGGCGTACCTATAGCCTTGAACCTCGCCTTGGCCTGGGCGTTCGGCCTGCTGCGCGCCAACACGCCCGGGCCCGCCTTCGTGGCGGTGGTGATGACGGCGGTGGCGTTGCCCTATGCGCTCTTCACCCTGCTGCTGATCGCGGGCGGGGTCTTCACCTGACGCACGGCGCGTCTGTCCGCGGCGCGGCTGCCCACCTTGTCGGCTTGCGCTAGGATGCCCATATCCGGCGGCCACCTCTGCCTCTTGTTCCCGCCACGGGCAGGGGGAGGGGGGAGAGGCGGAAATGGACAAACGAACATTGGGAAAGTCCAAGGGTTTCAATGACTAGGCTTCGTCTTGGCGTGAACATCGACCATGTCGCCACCGTGCGGAATGCCCGCGGCGGCGACAATCCCGATCCCGTGCGCGCCGCGCGCCTGGCGCAGGAAGCGGGTGCCGACGGCATCACCGCCCATTTGCGCGAGGATCGCCGCCATATCCGCGACGAGGATGTGGCCGCCCTCAAGCGGCATCTCACCATTCCGCTCAACCTGGAAATGGCGGCGACGCCGGAAATGCTCGCCATCGCGCTGAAGCACACGCCGCACGCTGCCTGTATCGTGCCGGAGAAGCGGGAGGAACGCACAACCGAAGGCGGCATCGATGCGGTGGGCATGCAGGCTCAGCTCGTGCCCATCGTGGCGCAACTGGTCGCGGCGGGCATCCGCGTCTCCATGTTCATCGAGCCGGATCGCAAACAGATTGACGCTAGCAAGGCGCTGGGCGCGCCGGTTGTGGAACTGCATACCGGCGCCTATGCGCATGCAACGGGCGCGGCGCGCGACAAGGAACTGGCGTGCATCCGTGAAGCGGCTGCCTATGGCGCATCGCTCGGCCTGGAAATCCACGCCGGTCACGGTCTGACCTACGACAATGTCAGCGCCATCGCCGCCATCCCGCAGATCGTCGAACTCAACATCGGCCATTTCCTGATCGGGGAAGCGATCTTTGTCGGGCTCAACAACGCCATGGCGCGGATGCGCGGCATGATGCGCGAGGCGGGCCGCGAAGTCGGCTTCTCCAAGGGCGACAGGGCGCCGCAATGATTATCGGCCTGGGCAGCGACCTGATCGATATCCGCCGCATCGAAAAGACGCTGGCGGAGCGTGGCGACCGTTTCATCAAACGGCTCTTCACCGACATCGAGCAGGCGAAATCCGAACGGCGCGCTGGTACGCCTGTGGGCCGCGCCGCCAGTTACGCCAAGCGTTTCGCCGCCAAGGAAGCGTGCGCCAAGGCGCTGGGCACCGGCCTGAACCGGGGCGTCTATTGGCGCGACATGGGGGTGGTGAACCTGCCAAGCGGCAAGCCGACCATGGCGCTGACCGGTGGGGCGCTGGCGCGGCTGGCGGCGATCACGCCGCCCGGCATGCGCGCCGAGATCGCGCTGACCATCACCGACGACTTCCCGCTGGCCCAGGCGATCGTCATCATTTCCGCGATTCCGTCGGCGAATTAAGGCGTTACGGCTTGACAGGGGCGGCAGGCTGCCGCTTTGGTCCGCCCGTCCCAGAAAGACCGCCCAGATTCCCCACATGTCCGATCAAACCAAGCCCAAAACCGAGGAATCCTGGCTCGAACTCGCCAAGACGGTGATCTATGCGGGCGCCATCGCGCTGGTGATCCGCACCTTCCTGTTCCAGCCCTTCAACATTCCGTCGGCTTCGATGGAAGCGACGCTGCTGATCGGCGACTATCTCTTCGTCGAGAAGTACGCCTATGGCTATTCGCGCTACACCTTTCCCTTCGGCGCCGGTCCCGTCGGCCCGTCGATGAACGGCCGCTTCCCCGACTTCAAGCCGGAGCGCGGCGATGTCATCGTCTTCAAGTTCCCGCGCGACAATTCCACCGACTTCATCAAGCGGCTGATCGGCCTGCCGGGCGACCGCATCCAGATGAAGGACGGCATTCTGCACATCAACGACAAGGCCGTGCCCAAGGTCCGGGTCGAGGATTATGTCGAGACCGCCGGCGGCATCGAGAACAAGGTGCCGCAGTTCCGAGAGACCCTGCCCAACGGCAAAAGCTATCTGACGCTCGACCACGAGCCCTACAATCCCGGCGACAATACCGGCGTCTACACCGTGCCCGCCGGTCATTACTTCATGATGGGCGACAACCGCGACAATTCCGATGACAGCCGCATGGGCGTCGGGTACGTCCCGGCCGACAATCTGGAAGGCAAGGCGCTGTTCCGCTTCTTCTCGGTGAACAGCTCGGCCCGCTGGTGGGAAGTGTGGAAGTGGCCCATGTCCATCCGCTATTCCCGCCTCTTCACATTGATTGACTGAGTTGGACGCGCTCGAAGATAAACTGGGCCACGTTTTTTCCGACAAGGCGCTGCTGCGCCGCGCGGTCACCCACGCCTCTGCCGATGCCGCCGTCTCCAACGAGCGGCTGGAATTCCTGGGCGACCGCGTGCTGGGCCTGGTGGTGGCGGAAAAGCTGCACGGGCTTTACCCCGGCGACGCCGAAGGCGTGCTGGCGCTGAAATTCAACGCCCTGGCGCGCGGCGCGGCCTGCGCCCGCGCCGCCACAGCCGCCGGTCTGGCGGAACATCTTATCCTGGCGCAATCGGAGCAGATGAGCGGCGGCCGCACCAAGCCCGCCATCCTGTCGGGACTGTGCGAGGCAGTGATCGCCGCGCTCTATCTCGATGGCGGTCTGGATGCGGCGCGGCGCTTCATCGAGAAATATTGGGAAGGCCAGTTCGAAAGCCTCACCACCGAGATGCGGGACGCCAAGACCCGGCTGCAGGAATGGAGCCAGGGCCGTGGCCGCGGCGAAAGCGGTGCGCCGGTCTATACGCTGATTTCGCGCAAAGGTCCGGACCATGCGCCGCGCTTCACCGTCGAGGCGAAAGTCTCGGGCCATGAACCGGCCACGGGCGAGGGCAGTTCCAAGCGCGAAGCGGAACAGGACGCCGCCGCCAATCTCCTGGCCCGGGTGGACCCGCAATGAATGATGTCAGCACACGCTGCGGCTTTGCCGCCATCATCGGCGCGCCCAATGCGGGCAAGTCCACGCTGGTCAATGCTCTGGTTGGTACCAAGGTCGCCATCGTCAGCCCCAAGGTGCAGACCACGCGCATGAATGTGCGCGGCATCGTCATGCGCCAGGAAACCCAGATCGTCTTTGTCGACACGCCGGGCATCTTCCGCCCGCGCCGCCGCCTGGACCGCGCCATGGTTGGCGCCGCCTGGAGCGGGGCCGAGGAAGCCGACGCCATTCTGCTGGTGGTGGACGCCGCCGATCTCACCGCCAACGACAAGTCGCCGGGTGCGCGCGACACCGACGCCATCATTGCCGGTCTGCAGGAAGGGCGTGGCAAGAAGACCGCGCTGGTGCTTAACAAGATCGACGGCATGAAGCGCACCGACCTGCTGCCGCTGGTCGAGAAATTCCACGCCGCGGGCGTGTTCGAGGATGTCTTCCTCGTTTCGGCCCTGAAAGGGCAGGGGCTGGAGGAAGTGCTGGAATGGACCCGCGCCCGCATGCCGCCGGGGCCGTGGCACTATCCCGAAGACGAAGCCGCCGACATTCCCTCGCGCCTGCTGGCGTCGGAAGTGACGCGCGAGAAGATCTACCTGCGCCTGCACGATGAACTGCCCTACGCCATCACGGTGGAAACCGAGAAGTGGGAAGAGCGCAAGGACGGTTCGGTGAAGATCGACCAGGCCATCTATGTCCAGCGCGAAGGCCAGAAGGCGATCGTGCTGGGCAAGGGCGGCGCCACCATCAAGAAGCTGGGCGAGATGTCACGCACCGAGCTGGAACAGATGTTCGGCCGCCGCGTGCACCTCTTCCTGTTCGTGAAGGTGCGCGAGGACTGGGCCGAGCAGCGCGAGCATTACCGCGAGATGGGCCTCGAATTTCCGCCGGATGAGAAGTAGGCCTACTTTTCTACTTCCCGCGCCGCCGCCGTCTTCGCCCGCTTGTCGTAGAGACACAGCCACTGGGTGCGATATCCGGCGGTGGTGCCGGTGAGGATCAGGCCATAATGCCGGTCGCTCTCCTTGCCGAGGCCGATGCCCAGAACCTTGCCCGCCGTGCCGGTGACCTTCGCCTTGCCGGCCTGCCGCACAATGTCCTTGCCGCAGGCTGCCCGCGCGTCCCGGTCCAAAGCCGCCCAGCTGCTTGGCGTGGCGGCGGAAACAGGCGTGGCCAGCAACAGGGCAATGAATACAAGGCGCTTCATGGGAATTTCCTTTCTTCGGCGGCGGAACGCATGGCAAGGATAACGCATGGAATGGTCCGATAGCGCCATCGTGCTCTCCACCCGCCCGCATGGCGAGAATGGTGTCATCGTCGAATTGCTGACCCGCGAACATGGCCGTCATCTGGGGCTGGTGCGCGGCGGCAGCTCGCGCCGCATCCGCCCCACGCTGCAACCAGGCAACACGCTGGATGTGCAATGGCGCGGCCGCCTGGCCGAGCATCTGGGCAGCTACACCGCCGAACTGTCCACCGCTCGCGCTGGCGCCCTGATGGAAGGCCGCGACAGCCTCAAGGGGCTGAACGCCTTCGCCGCTATCTGCGGCGCGGCCCTGCCGGAACGCCAGCCCTATCCGCCGGTCTTTGTGGTGGGCGAGATTTTGCTCGACGCCATGGTGGCGTCGGACGCTTCGCACTGGCTGCCGCTCTTCGCCCGCTGGGAGGCGGGGCTGCTGGAGGCGCTGGGCTTCGGCCTCGATCTGTCGGAATGCGCCGCCACCGGCGCGACGGACGAACTGATCTATGTTTCGCCACGCAGCGGACGCGCGGTCTCCAAGGCGGGGGCGGGCATCTATGCCGACCGGCTGTTCAAGCTGCCGCCTTTCCTGGGCGATGCCGCGTCCGATCCCACGCCAGTGGAAACCCGCGAGGCGTTGCACCTGACCGGGCACTTCCTGTTGGAGCGGGTGCTGGAGCCCCATGGCGCGGCGATGCCGCAGGCCCGCATCCGGCTTGATTTCCTGGTTGCCGAATCGCGTTAGAACCCGGGCATGGCCGGCGCACCCGCACCCATTGACGACATTCGTTCCGAACAGCTCGGCAAGGCGCTGTCCGAGCGCTATCTCGCCTATGCGCTCTCCACCATCACCCAGCGCGCCCTGCCGGATGCCCGCGACGGGCTGAAGCCGGTCCATCGCCGTATCCTCTACGGCATGGCACGGCTGCGGCTCGATCCCACCGCCGCGTTCAAGAAGTCGGCCAAGGTGGTCGGCGATGTGATGGGCGGCTTCCATCCCCATGGCGACCAGTCGATCTATGACGCGCTGGTGCGCCTGGCGCAGGATTTCTCCGTCCGCTATCCGCTGGTCGACGGCCAGGGCAATTTCGGCAATGTCGATGGCGATAACGCCGCCGCCATGCGCTACACCGAAAGCCGCCTGACCGAAGTGGCGAAGGCGCTGCTGGAAGGGCTGGACGAGGACTCGGTTGATTTCCGTCCCAACTATGACGGTACGGAAGAAGAGCCGGTGGTGCTGCCAGCCGCCTTCCCGAATTTGCTGGCCAATGGCTCCAACGGCATCGCCGTCGGCATGGCGACCTCGATCCCGCCGCACAATGTCGGCGAGCTTTGCGCCGCGCTGGTCGATCTGATCAACGATCCGGAGATCGCCGAGCGCAGCCTTTACAAGCACATCAAGGGTCCGGATTTCCCCACCGGCGGCACGCTGGTCGAGGATCGCGAATCCATCTTCGACGCCTACAAGACCGGGCGCGGCGGTTTCCGCTTGCGGGCGCGCTGGGAGAAGGAAGAGGGCAATCGCGGCGCCTGGCAGATCGTCGTCACGGAAATTCCGTACCAGGTCCAGAAGTCTCGGCTGATCGAGCGCATCGCCGAACTGCTGGAACAGAAGAAGCTGCCGCTGCTGGATGACGTCCATGACGAAAGCGCCGAGGATATCCGCGTCGTCTTCACGCCCAAGACCCGCATGGTCGATGCCGAGCTGCTGATGGAATCGCTGTTCCGCCAGTGCGACCTGGAAGTGCGCATTCCGCTGAACCTCAACGTGCTCGACAAGGGCACGGTGCCCAAGGTGATGAGCCTGAAGGAAGCGCTGGCGGCTTTCGTCGATCATCGCCGCGAAGTGCTGGAACGCCGCTCCAGTCACCGCCTGCAAAAGATCGCCTCCCGGCTGGAAGTGCTGGAAGGTTATCTCGTCACCTTCCTGAACCTCGACAAGGTCATCAAGATCATCCGCACCGAGGACGAGCCCAAGCCCGTCCTGATGCGCGCCTTCAAGCTCACCGACAACCAGGCCGAGGCCATCCTCAACATGCGCCTGCGCGCCTTGCGCAAGTTGGAGGAGATGGAAATTCGCGGTGAGCATGCCGAACTGACCAAGCAACAGAAGGAGCTGACCAAGCTGCTCGGGTCCGAAAAGCTCAAATCGGAACGCCTCATGGCCGAAGTGCGCGAGATGGACGCCAAGTTCGGCGGCAAGACGGCGCTGGGCAAGCGCCGCACCGACATTGCCGCCGGGCGCAACCTGGCGGAAATCACCGCCCTGGCCGAAGCGGCGGAAGAGCAGGCCAACGCCATCGCGCAGGAGCCGATCACGGTGGTGCTGTCGGAAAAGGGCTGGCTGCGCGCCCTCAAGGGTCATGTCGAGGAATCCGACGCGGTGAAATACCGCGAGGGCGACAAGGGCCGTTACTGGTTCGCCGCGCAGAACACAGACAAGATCATGATGCTGTCCACCGATGGTCGCTTCTTCACGCTGGACGGCATCAAGCTGCCGGGCGGGCGCGGCAATGGGGAGGCCATCCGCAGCTTCATCGACCTGCCGCCGGACGTCGACATCGCCGCCATGTTCGTGCATGTGCCCGGCCGCCGCCTGCTGGTTGCCGCCACGTCGGGCCATGGCTTCATCACCAATGAAGACGACGCCATCGCCATGACCAAGAAGGGCAAGCAGGTGATGAATGTGAAGCCGGGCATCGAGGCGGTCGCCTGCCATGCCGTGCCGGGCGACGCCGACACCGTTGCGGTGGTTGGCGAAAACCACAAGCTGCTGCTCTTCCCGTTCTCCGAAGTGCCGGAAATGGGGCGCGGTCAGGGCGTCTTCCTGCAGAAATACAATGCCAGCCACCTGTCCGACGCCATCGCCTACAAGGGCAGAGACGGGCTGAAAGACGGCAATGGCCGCGCCTTCACCGCCTCCGAGTTGAAGGACTGGAAAGGTTCCCGCGCCCAGGCCGGGCGGCTGGCGCCGCGCGGCTTCTCCAAGGCTGACAAGTTCGCCGATCCACAACAGGGTTAATGCTGTTCTGTCCCGAAACGGGACAGACGGGCCGCCCTTGGCTATAAAGGGGCGTCCGCCATGTTGCTCCTTCGTCCCCTCGCGCTCTGCTTCCTGGTCTCGGCTTCGGCCTTCAGTCTGGCGAAGCTCATCCAGACCGATCCCGATTTCCGGCGGGAGCTGATCGCGCGCGTGGCCGTGTTCGAGCAGACGGTCTGGCGTCCCGCCATGATCCGTTTCCGCGCCATGGCCGACAACCTGATGGAAGCACCGACCTCCGATGCCCGCGTCGTGCTGGAGTTGGCGCCGCCCACGCTCGCCGAAGAACGCGTCGTGGCGCGGGTGGAGCTGGCGCCGATCGAACGGCCCGGCATCGAAGCACGCGAACTCGCCATGCTCAATAAGCCCATTGTGATCGCGCCGACGCTGCCCGCCCTGCGCCTGCCGCCGGAGCGCCAGGCCATCCAGATCGTGCCGGTTCAGCCCGCGCCGCGCCGCGCCGAGGTTGCGACGCCCCGCCTTGCACCGGCGCCGCGTGCTGTGACGCAGACACTGACCCGCGAGCAGGCCCGCGCCCGCGCGCGGCTGATCGCCAATCTGTCGCCCGATATGCGGCGCAATTTTGATCTCTTCCTTTTCGTCAGCAAGGCTGCGGAAGGCCCGCTGGCGCAGCGCATGTATGTCTTCAAGAAGCAGGCGGGCGATCTCAGCCTGCTTTACGACTGGGCCGCTTCGACCGGGCGCGAGGCGCAGGAAGTCAATGCGCGCGGCAATCCCAGCTTCACCGGCACGCCGGCGGGATTCTACCAGCTCGAACCGGCGCGCATGTACACGCGCTATCGCTCCTATAGCTGGGATCAGCCCATGCCCCATGCCATGTTCTTCAACTGGCGGCGTCAGGGCATCCAGACCGGCCTTGCCATCCATGCCGCCGAAGGCACGGCCAAGCTGGGCACGCGCGCCAGCGCCGGCTGCGTCCAGCTTTCGCCGGAGAACGCCAGGATACTCAACGAACTGGTGCGCGCGGAATATCGCGGCCAGGTGCCGCGCTTCTCGGTGGACCGCAACGACACGATGAGCAACCAGGGCCGATTTGCGAAAGCTGCCGATGGCAGCCTTCGCATGGCGTCAGGCTATCGCGTGCTGATCAATATCGAGAATTACAGCGGAGCCGGGGACGACTCCATTTCGGATGTGATGTTCTAGGCTCGAGCCCGGCATTCCGCCGGGCGACCCGCAGCATCCGCAAAATTCCTTCCCCCTTCGATGCAAAGCATCAGCGAAGGGGGGAAGGTGTCGCAACGAGATCTCGGCAGAGCCGAGGCGAGTTGCGACGGATGGGGGTTCAAACAAACTTCCTAAGCGTGGCCGGTGACGAGCCAGAGAATCAAGATGATCGGCAGCGGAATGCCGATAACCCAGAGAAGAGCCGAACGCATGCAAACCTCCCGTTGAATGGGAAGGAAACAGGTTCCGGGCGTGTAAGTTCCCGGTGCCCTAACCGCGGCGCAATTCGTAAAGGGCAATCGCCGCCGCATTGGAGACGTTCAGGCTCTCCATCCCGTCGATGGGAATGAAGGCCGCCACTTCGCAATGCTCCCGCACCAGACGGCGGATGCCGTCGCCTTCCGAACCCAGCACCAGCGCCACATCGCCGTCGGGAATCGCGTCGGACAGCTTCTGCGCCCCATCCGCCGACTTATCACTTGGTCGCTCCCCCTCTCGGGGACGCTCCAGCGCGATGCGCCAGAAGCCGTGGCTGGCGAGCTGATCCAGCGCGCGGGCGATGTTCACCACTTCGACATAGGGAATTGTATCGAGCGCGCCTGATGCCGCCTTGGCCAGCGCGCCCGACTGGGGCGGGGCATGACGGTCCTGCACCACAACGGCGGTGACGCCGAAGGCGGCGGCGCTGCGCAGGATGGCGCCGACATTGTGAGGATCGGAAAGCTGATCCAGCACCAGCACCACGCGGCGGCCCTGGGCGGGTTCTTCCAGCAGGATGTTCAGGTCGATGGCGGGCAGGGGGAAGGCTTCCAGCGCCACACCCTGGTGCACCGCGCCGGGGGGCAGCAGCCGGTCGATGTTGCCCGGCTCCATGGTTTCGGCGCGGACCCGACTCAGGAGATCCGGCCCGATGGTCTCAAGGGCGCGGGGGGTCGCCACCATGCGGCCCAGCTTGCGGTCGGGATTGCCCAGGGCGGCCATGACGGCATGCAGGCCGTAAAGCCAGTTTTCGGGTTTGCCGGGGCGGGGCGGCCGGGGAGGATTCGGGCGATCGCTGCCGCCGGGCTTGCTACCCGCCGGCTTGGGATAGAAGTGGCGGCGGTCCTTCTGGCTGCTCTTGGAAGCACCCGGTTTGGCGGGGCCACCCTTGGATGGGCCCTTGAACTGTCCCTGGGGTGCGCCTCTGGGCGGGCCCTTGAACGGACCCCGGGGCGAACCCTTGGCGGACCCGCTTTTGGAGGAACCTTTGAATGGGCCTTTGGACGGACCCTTGGATGGCGGTTTGGAGCGCATGGCGGGGCTTATAAAGAAGCGTGGCTTGGGGTAAAGTCCACCGGACCGGCCAGACAGGCCGGATGGGGACCCGCGGGGCCGGAATCCGGCCTTTTTTCGCGATGCAGGGCTTTTGACCCAAACCCTTGACACCCCGGCCCGACACAACCATAACCCGCGGTTCGCAGCCCCCTTTGGAGGTATGATTTTCGCTCGCCCGTATGGGCAGCGCCAGCCGGTGACAGGGTTCAACCCTTTGGTTTCATTGGAAAAGAATTAGGGGGAATGTCCCGAGCGGCAAAGGGGGCGGATTGTAAATCCGCTGGCTATGCCTTCGTAGGTTCGAGTCCTACTTCCCCCACCATTCCTTGTCCCGTCGGGCACTGGGAAAACGGTGAAACCAATACCAAGTACGGCAGACGCGAAGCGAGTTTGAGTGAGTGAGTGAAGGACGGGCGGGTGTAGCTCAATGGTAGAGCAACAGCCTTCCAAGCTGATGACGAGGGTTCGATTCCCTTCACCCGCTCCAAAGGTTTCAAAAGGTCGGCGAAAGCCAAGAACGAAGTTAGAGAACAAGGATTTCAGGTTATGGCCAAGGCAAAGTTTGAACGTAACAAGCCGCATTGCAACATCGGCACGATTGGTCATGTTGACCATGGCAAGACGTCTTTGACGGCTGCGATCACG